>NZ_CAXAOE010000002.1:0-822537 GCF_963970595.1 Pseudomonas sp. RL_15y_Pfl2_60
CACGCAAAGCCGTTTGGGGCCTGCTGCTGATGGTGGTGATTCTCGGCGGTATCTACTCGGGCATGTTCACCCCGACTGAAGCTGCTGCGGTGGCTGCGGTGTACGCCGGTTTTGTCGCGCTGTTCGTCTACAAAGACCTGACTTTCCGTGACTGCCCGAAAGTGCTGCTCGACTCCGGCAAGCTGACCATCATGCTGATGTTCATCATTGCCAACGCCATGTTGTTCGCCCATGTACTGACCACCGAGCAAATCCCGCAGACCATCACCGCCTGGGTGATCGAAGCAGGCCTGCAGCCTTGGCAGTTCCTGTTGGTGGTCAACATCGTGCTGCTGGTGGCTGGTGCATTCATGGAGCCCTCGGCCATCATCCTGATCCTGGCGCCGATCCTGTTCCCGATTGCGGTGCAGCTGGGCATCGACCCGATCCATTTGGGCATCATCATGGTGGTCAACATGGAGATCGGCTTGATCACCCCACCGGTTGGCCTGAACCTGTTCGTCACCTCGGCGGTGACCGGCATGCCGCTGACCCAGGTAATCCGCGCCGCCTGGCCTTGGCTGATGCTGCTGCTCGGCTTCCTGATGGTGATCACCTACATCCCAGCCGTTTCAATGGCATTGCCAAACTGGCTAGGGATGAACTGATCAGGACAACTGCACAATTACAGCGTCACGGCGTGGTGATTGTGCAGTTTGCTGCATTCAGCCAAGGGCGCATATAGCCCCAGCGATGGGATTGTGGGTGCTAGTCATTTAGCTTTACGCAGCGCATTTAGTAGCTCTTCTTTACGCATCGTCGAGCGCCCCGACAGATTGCGCTTGCGCGCTAACTCCATAAGCTCGGTCTTGGTCATTCGGTCCAGTCGCTGTCCGGGACGGGGCGTGCCTTTGCGCGTAGCCACGGCCCGGCGTGCGGATGATCGGCGTGCCGCCTCTTTGCTGGCTTTGGCTGTCTCCCGGCCGGAGCCGCCGACTTTATTGCCTCCGCCAGACTGCTTGTTCACCGTGGCCCAGGCCCGGGCTTGCGCCTCATCTTCTGGTAGGCCTCTGGCCTCGTAGCTGTCTTCAATGTGCTCGGCTTTGCGTTTTTGTTTCTCGGTGTACTTGTCTTTGCTTGCGCTTGTCATGACGTGTTCTCCCGATTCGCCGTGGTACCGGATTGCCCACGGGGTATAACGCAAGAGAGCCTGGCAAAGGGCTTTGGTTCCAGCGGGCGGATCGATGGAGGTCTGGATACTCAGCAGATGAACCTTTGCGGGTTTTTCACCTCAGAAACAAAGGTGCCCCATTCTGGAGAGGCGGGTGGATATTACCGAACGCATCATCGCGACCTTGATTCTCGAATTCTCTGATCTTGGCCAAGTGGAGCAACTGACCCGCGCCAGCCTGCGCCTGATACTTGCCATGTTCCTGGGTGGGCTGCTCGGCTACGAGCGTGAGGTGATGGGCAAGGCCGCAGGCATACGCACACATATGCTGGTGTGCCTCGGTGCGACGATCTTTGTAATGGCGCTGGAGCAAGAAGGTGCCGAACATGACGCCATGAGTCGGGTGATTCAGGGTGTAGCCACGGGCATCGGTTTTGTTTGCGCGGGTACGATTCTTAAAGGTGACAGCATCGCCAACGTCAAAGGGCTAACCACGGCTGCCGGATTGTGGGCCTCGGCGGCCATCGGTGTTGCGGTCGGGTTGGGCCGTGAAGCAACTGCATTAATATCGACCGTGATCGTGTTGCTGGTATTGCATGTCATGCCATTGCTGCAGGGCTCAAGCACCGACAACAAGCGTTAGACGGCTGCGGCGCATGCAATGAAGGGCGCGGGAGGGGCCATTGCCATCCATGGCCGCAATGTCCATGGATGCTCAGTCAATGATTTGGATAATTCGCTGTGCAATGTGCTCGACGTGAGTCTCAAGCGCGAAATGACCTGTATCCAATAGCTCGACAACCGCTTTGGGGTTATCGCGCTTGAAGGCTTCGGCACCAGGTGGGATGAAAAATGGATCGTGCTTGCCCCAGATAACCAAGGTCGGGATCTTGGCGTTACGGAAAAATTCCTGGAATTCGGGGTAACGCTTCAGGTTATTGGCGTAATCAAGAAACAGATCCAGCTGGATGTCTTTATTTCCTGGACGCTCCATCAGCAGGGTGTCCAGGGTGTAGGACTCAGGTGCGACCCGTTCTGGGCGATCAACGCCGTGCAGGTACTGCCAGCGTGTACCTTCAAGATTCAGAACATTATCAGCTATCACTTGGCGATTGGCGGCAGTGGGCTCAGCCCAGTAGGCCCTGATCGGAGCCCACGCATCACCCAATCCCTCGAGGTAGGCATTGCCATTCTGGCTTACCAGGCCAGTCACTCGATCGGGGTGCTGCACGGCCAATCGCAAGCCCACTGGGGCGCCGTAGTCGAAGACATACATTGAGTAGGCCTCGAGCCCCAGCACTTCAACAAAATCCCCCAGCGTTTTAGCCAAGGCATCAAAGCTGTACAGGTAGGCGCGCGACTCTGGAACCTCTGTGAATCCAAAGCCCGGCAAGTCTGGCGCGATGATGTGGTAGTGAGCCGATAACAAAGGAATGAGCTGGCGGAACTGGTGCGACGAACTGGGATAACCGTGAAGCAGCAGGAGCGTCGGCTTGCTCCGGTCGCCGGCCTCTCGATAGAACACGCGTACGCCATCGGCCTCGGCGAAGTTATAGGTGATCAGCGCTTCGGGGTTATTTGCGCGAGTCATGATTTTTTCCTCAAGTGGTGTAGGGAATAAACAATGGGTCTACGCAATAAACACTGGCATGCTGTTGGTAACCTGTCAAATGCATTTGGAGAGGTTATTATTAATTTGAGGTGGGAAATTATTGGACACGCCAAGCGCAGAGCAGGCTATGGCCTGTTCTGCGCTAAGCAAAATAGAAAGGGAGGCTGAGTTGTGTGCTGGTATGGGCCAAGGCCAGATTAAGCAGGGGCAAGCCACTGATGGAAATCGACCAAAATTAGCAAGGCGCGATAGGTTATTCGTCGGCAGTTTTTTGTCGTTCGCGATGCGCCGCCGCTTTTGCGCGATTGCCACAGACTGACATGCTGCACCAGCGGCGCTTCTTTCCGCGCGTATGGTCAACAAACATGAGGGTGCAGCGCGCGCCTTCGCAGCTTTTGATAGTTGAAAAATCTTCCTCGCAAATAAATCTGGCCAGCACTTCTGCGATTGGGAGGAGGAGTGAATCCGGGGTTCTCCAGCGCCGACGTGGTTGCAGTTCAAGTTGGGCAGGGCTGTGTTGAGATTCAGCTATCTGGCTGAATTTGTCGTCCCTGTCGAGTAAACGGTTGAGGGTTGCAAGGTCATTAAGGGCCTCACTCGACAGCGCGCGTCCAGCATATTTGGAGACGAAGGCCCTGAACCAGTCGCGTAGCGCTCTGGTTTGTGCCGCAACGACCTCCAGCTCACCCGGTAAAGCACCTGCCTCGATATGCGCCAAGGTTTGCTGGCTAACCCAGCCAGACTGTGCCAACCAATCAATTAAGCCACGCGCATCGGCGAGCCAGTCAACCTCCTCGTCGACAGGGGTCGCAATGGAGTTGAGGAAATCCAGGGCTGGAGCATCGGCGACGAAGATGGCAGGCATGGCAGAAATAGAAGGCATTGGCTGCTCGCTTTAGGGCTGAGTGTGCTAAAAGAGTAACCAGCCAAACCAACTTTGACAAGTTACTGATTGGTGAATAACCTGAATACTGCTTACTGACTGGTTACTAATGGCTGCTCGTCAGTCGCCTCGGTCATTCAGTACAGCATCGATCCTGGTGGAGAGTTTCCGCTGGGAGCCAAAGTCGCCGCTTTGATGGGCAGTCTTGGCAGGACGATCAATGGCAGCTATGCCGAGTACACCCAAGCTCCAGTCACAAACGTTGCGCTTATCAATGCGGATCTTCCATGGCCGCAGCTGGCAGCCATTCCTGAAACCTACGCCACTGCCTGGACCTGCCTGTTCCGCAATCTCGAAATCGAGCGGGGCCAGACGCTGCTGATCAGGGGGGGCGACCTCTTCGTTCGGTCAGGCCGCGATCAAACTGGCTGTCAACGCCGGGGTTCGCGTGATCGCAACCACGCGCAGCGAGAAGCGTGCACAAATGCTCAAAGGGCTTGGCGCTGCGGGCGTTGAGCTTGAAGGGCCTGATTTATCAACGCGTATAGCCGGGGTAAAAACCTTTGACGCCGTACTCGATCTGGTCGGCAACAGCACGCTGCTTGATTCCTTGGCGATCGTGCGGCGCGGTGGGCGTGTTTGTCTGGCAGGATGGTTGGGTGGGCTTGATCCAATAGCGGATTTCAATCCACTGCTGCAGATGCCAAGTGGCGTTTATCTGACATTTTTTGCAAGTTTCGTCTTTGGCACTCCTGGGTTCCCACTCGCGGACGTGCCACTGCAAGCAATTGCCGAAGAGGCAGCAGCCGGACGTCTTGATGTAAAACCATCACGGGTATTCCCGTTTGAAGAGATCCACGAAGCGCACCGGGTAATGGAAGCGAACGAAGCGGAAGGCAAGATGGTGGTCGTTGTGCGCTAATCTCAAGGCACAACTTTGGATTGGGGTTGTCACAAACTGCCTAAAACACAAATTTATAACCGGGAGTCGTCGTGCGGTTTGTAAAGGTGCTTTTGTTGCTGTTCGTGCTGGGTTCTGGCGTTCTGCTCGGAATCTGGCGTGGCTGGGTACCGCTGTCCGATGCCTGGAATCCATGGGCGCCGCTGGATGTGGGCGCCCAACCAAATTGGTTAACCCGCTTCAAGCTGATGCGACTGCGCGATGATCCCGAGCTTTGTGAGCGAGTCCTGAGCGGTTCGGGCCTGCAGGTTGTGAAGCAGCAAGACAGTCCCGCAGATGCGCGTTGCCCGCTGCAAAATGTGGTGCGGGTTCAAGGCGGCGACCTTGGATTAAGCAGCAGCTTCCTGGCCAGTTGTCCGCTTGCTGTGGCTTTCGCCTTGTTTGAGCGACATGGTTTGCAGCCGGCAGCGCAGGCTGTATACGGACAGAAGGTTAGTCAGGTCGACCATCTTGGTAGCTTCGCCTGCCGCAATATATACAACCGCGAAAACGGAGCCCTTAGCCGACATGCAAGTGCCGATGCGCTGGATATTGCCGGTTTTCGTTTGGCTGATGGACGCCGCATCAGCGTGCTCAAGGATTGGCCGGGGCAGGGTGAAGATGCACGCTTTCTGCGCCTGGCACGCGATGGTGCTTGTGAGGCGTTCAACGTGGTGCTAAGCCCTGATTACAATGCCGCCCATCACAATCACTTTCACCTGGATGTAGGCTCCTGGTGGGTCTGCCGTTGAGCTGGGCTGGATGTCAGCACCCATTGTGCTGGTCAGCTGAAGAAGCCCTGTTGAGACCAGAATAAGCGCTTTATCGCAGGTCTAGTACTCGCACCTGACGTGATCCAGCCACTGTCATACCGACCTTACCAGCGACTGGACAGCACGCAGCTCCTGCATAAAAAACACTGGCGGACTTCCTAGGGGATGGCGTAAAAAGCCTTGCTTGCGATAAACGACTCATGGGTCATTTTATTTTCAGCATGTTGATAAAGCCTGCTTAACGCTCGAAATCAAGCGTCTGTGCCTGCAGATTCTTGAGCCAGATTTGTATCAATAGGCTTTATCAAATCAGGCTTCAAAGTGAAGTGCGATGAGCTACAAACATAAGAATAAGTGGTTGCCTGATGAAAATTAATCCATTGCCACCCTTGAATAGTCTGGTTGCATTTGAGAGCGCTGCTCGTAATTTGAGCTTCACCCTTGCAGCCCATGAACTCAATGTGACTCAAGGGGCGGTCAGTCGCCAGGTCAGGTTGCTTGAGGACTACTTGGGCAAAGCGCTCTTTGAGCGTACGACTCGAGCCATGAACCTAACGCCAACAGGTAACCAGTATTACGAAGTCGTGCGTGAGACCTTGATTCAGCTGGCCAGTGCCACCGGTGAAATTCGTCACTGGAAAGGTTCGCAGCAAGTCACGGTGGCGACCAGCACCGCGATGGCCTCATTGTGGTTACTGCCGAAAGTTGCCGAATTCCAGCGCGACAACGAAGAAATTGACCTGCGCATCATCGCCTACGATCACGTTAAGGATTACTCACGGCTCGATTGCGACTTAGCGCTTTACTATTGCCGCACCTCACCGAAAAACATGCAGGTCACCCCGTTGTTCACCGAGGAAGTATTTCCGGTGTGCAGCCCGGCTTATCTGGCCAAGCACCCCGAGCTGGAAAGTGTTGAGCAATTTTCATCTTGCACCTTGCTGTGGTTGGAAGACCCGCAACGGGACTGGATAGGCTGGTCGGAATGGTTTACCCGACTGGGTACAAAAATGGTTCAGCCACGGCACCGAATCAATATCAACAGCTACTCGATGTTGCTGCAGTCGGCCATAGGCGGGCAGGGCATCGCTTTAGCCTGGTCGAACCTGGTCGACAATCATTTGCAGACAGGCGCCTTGGTGCGCCCGGTTGAATCGACCTTGATGACCGAAGGCCAGTTCTGCTTGCTCGAACCCAACAACCGGGCTGCAACGCGCCAGAGTGTTAAGCAATTTCGCTCCTGGTTGATTTCCCAGTTGCCGCTTGCTGCCAGTGATGCTGAGTCCGGCGCTTGATGGCTTAACGCTCGACCTTAACCAAGCCTGTTGTTAAGCATCAGGCTTGGTTGATAGTTTTTCTCTTCAATTGATGAGATTTAATCATATATAAAATCATTAACTCTCATATAGCAGCTGTTATAGCGGCTGCTCGAAATTATTGATGATTAAAAATCATAAATGATCATGTAAAAAATCGTTTGTCGCAAATCGCTGTTTTTCTCGAAACTCGCGGTCAAGGGAGCGTGGCTAATGCGCCTGCCGAACTTGACCTAACCGTGCCCAGCAGGGGAGAAAAACAATGAACAATTCTATCTCTCAACGTATTCCGGTCCAGCAACTGGAAACCGTCCTCAATCCCATTCATCAAGCCACCGGGCTCAGCAATGAGTTCTACACCGAACAACGCTATTTCGAACTGGAGCGTGATCAGGTGATGGGCAAAACCTGGGCATGCATAGGTTTTGCCAGCGATCTGGCGCAGAAGGGCGCGGTCAAGCCAGTTGATTTCATGGGCCTGCCATTGTTGCTGATGCGCAATCGCGAAGGAGTGGTTCAGGTATTCCACAACGTGTGCAGCCACCGCGGCATGAAGCTGGTTGAAGAAGAAGGCGTTGTGCAGGGGGTTATCCGGTGCCCATACCATTCCTGGACTTACGACTTGAATGGCGCGCTGCGCGGCACTCCTCACGTGGGCGGTATCGACAAGCACAAGGATGAGCGCTTTGCTTGCGAAAAGCATGGTCTCAAACCGCTGCGTAGCGCTGTTTGGATGGACATGGTGTTCGTCAACTTGTCGGGTGACGCGCAATCATTGGAAGAAATGCTTGCCCCCCTGACTGAGCGCTGGAGCCAGTTCCTGGGTGACGACGGCATGAGCCTGCTGCGCCGTCGTCCTGGCTTCGACGCAACCACTTTGGACATCAACTGCAACTGGAAGCTGGCCGTCGAAAACTATTGCGAGGCGTATCACCTGCCTTGGGTTCACCCCAGCCTGAACACTTATTCACGCCTCGAAGACCACTACAACATCATGTTTGGCGACAACTTCGCCGGGCAGGGCAGCTACGCCTACAACCTGTCAGACGTGGCGGGCACGCACATGCCGAAGTTCCCGAGCTGGCCGCAGGACCGCCTGCGCAATGCCGAGTACGTGGCCTTCTTCCCGAACGTACTGCTGGGTATCCAGGCCGATCATGCTTTCGCCATGCAACTTGAGCCAGTAGCGCCAGGGCGCACGCTTGAGCACTTGCGCGTGTTCTACGTGGGTGATGAAGCGCTTAACGATGAATACGCTGCCTGCCGCAATTCAATTCTGGAATCGTGGAAAGTGGTGTTCGCCGAAGACATCAGCTCGGTGGAAGGCATGCAGAAAGGGCGTCATTCGCCTGGTTACAAAGGCGGTGCCTTTTCACCTGAAATGGATATTCCGACTCACTTTTTCCATACCTGGGCTGCTCGCCAGTTCTTGGAAACCGACACGCCTGCCTGAGGAGAAGGACATGACCAAGATTGCTGCTCACTGGCTTAACTATATCGACGGAGAATGGGTCGACAGCGACAACCGACTCCAAGTCAATCAACCGGCCAGTGGCGCCCCCCTTGCGACCATAGCTCAGGCCTCAATTGACGACGCCCAGCGCGCCCTGACCGCCGCCAGGCGTTGTGCAGACAGCAACGAACTGAATCGTGTGCGCCCGGCTCAGCGAGTGACCTGGCTGCTACAGATTGCAGCTGAGATTCGTGCAGTTGCAGAAGAAGGTGCATGGGTGCTCTGTCAGGAAAACGGCAAAAGCCTGAATGATGCCCGTGACGAGTTCACCGAAGCTGCGCGTTACTTCGAGTACTACGCGGGCATGGCCGACAAGATTGAGGGCACCTCGATCCCACTGGGCAATGGCTATATGGATTTCACCCAGTACGACCCGATGGGTGTGTCCGCGCAGATCGTACCCTGGAATTTTCCGGTATCCATTTGCGCTCGCTCGCTGGCACCTGCCCTGGCTGCCGGGAATGCGGTGGTGATCAAGTCGCCAGAATTATCGCCGCTTGGCATGTGTGTGTTGATGCGTGCCATTGCCAAGGTCGGGCTGCCAAAAGGCGCCGTGAACCTGATTTGCGGCCGTGGTCGCGAAGTAGGCTCGTATCTGGTTAGCAGCAAGCAGGTTGACCAGATTGTATTCACTGGTTCAGTTCCAACCGGGCAATCGATTCTGCGCGCCGCGGCTGAAAACGCTACTCCGAGCGTGATGGAGTTGGGCGGTAAATCGGCGGCGCTGGTGTTTGCCGATGCAGATCGCCAACAAGTATTGAGCAGCGTCAAAAGCGGTATTTTCTTTAATGCTGGCCAGGTGTGTTCAGCCCTGTCACGACTGCTCGTGCAGCGCGAAATCTACGATGAAATCGTTGATTTAGTGGTGAAGATGGCTGAAGGCCTGAGCGTCGGTAATGGCGAACAAAACCCCGACCTGACGCCGGTGATCAGCGCCGGGCAGCTTGCAGGTATCGAGCAACTATGCCGCAAGGCTGCTGACGAAGGTGCTGTGATTGCCACCGGCGGCGAGTCTTTTAATGATCGTGCCGGGCACTTTATGCGGCCCACGGTGATACGGGATGTCAGCCCGCAAATGAGCATTGCCCAAGTCGAAGTATTCGGCCCGGTGCTGGCGGTTATTCCCTTTGATACAGAAGAGGATGCGCTGCGCATCGCCAACGGTACCGAGTTCGGACTGGTTGCCGGTGTCTTCACCCAGGATATCAGCCGTGCCATGCGCTGCACACGCCGCTTGAAGGCAGGCCAGGTGTTCGTAAATGAATGGTATGCCGGTGGTATTGAAACGCCATTTGGCGGCGTTGGTCTCTCAGGTTTTGGCCGTGAGAAAGGTCAGGAAGCACTCTACAGCTACGTACGGACTAAAAACGTAGCCATCCGTGTCACTGGCGAGTAGCGGAGGCGATCATGAAAAAGTGGTTATGTGTGGTTTGTGGCCTGATCTATGACGAAGCTGAAGGCTGGCCTAAAGACGGAATCGCTGCCGGTACTCCCTGGGAAGATGTGCCTGAAGATTGGGTTTGCCCGGAGTGTGGCGTGGGCAAAAGTGATTTCGAAATGCTTGAAATTGAAGAGCCCATCATCGCTGCAGCCGCGCCCGCTGTTGCGCCCAAGCCTGTTGTTGAAGCGCCTGCAAGTGCGCAGCCACGCCAGCCGATCGTAATTATCGGCAGCGGCTATGCCGGTTACGGTTTAGCCCAGGCGTTGCGCCGTGCAGATGCCAAAGTTGAGATTCGCTTGCTTACCCAAGAGTCCGGCCATTTGTATTCCAAGCCTGCGTTGTCCATTGCTCTAGCCCAGGGCAAGAGCGCCGAAGGACTTGCTAGCGAGTCGCCTCTGGCTCTGGAAAAGCGTCTGAATATCCGTATTTATCCGCACTGCAAGGTCGAACACATCGACAGCGCCAAGCGTATATTGCACACCCGTTTTGGCGAGATGGAGTACGGCCAGTTGGTGTTGGCCAGTGGCGCCGCACCAATTCGTCTGCCGATTGCTGGCGATAGCGATGCCTTGCTCAGTGTCAATAACCTGCAGGACTACCAAGCCTTTCGCCAGCGTCTGGCCGGGGTCAAGCATGTGGCGATTGTCGGTGATGGCCTGATTGGTTGCGAGTTTGCCAATGACCTGGTCAGCAGCGGTCATCAAGTCAGTGTCATTGGCCTAGGGCAGTGGCCGATGGAGCGCCTGTTACCGGCACAGGCCGGGCAACGCCTACAAGCGGCGTTAAGTGAGCAGGGCGTCGATTGGTACCTGCAAAATTCACTGGCACAGGTTGAACGGCTGGAGCAAGGCTACCGCTTGCAGCTAAGCGATGGTCAAGAGCTGCATGCAGACCTGGTGCTGTCCGCAGTCGGGCTGCGACCCAACCTGAAGCTGGCGCAAAGCGCCGGGATTGCGACGGATCGAGGAATCAAGGTCGACGCGCACCTGCAAACCTCGGTACCGGGCATATACGCTTTGGGCGATTGCATTGAAATCGACGGGCAGTTATTGCCTTATCTGGCACCGATCAACCAGGGAATTCAGGCACTGAGCAAGACCTTGCTTGGGCAATTGAGTGCGGCTAGCTACCCGTTGATGCCGGTGATGGTGAAAACCCCAGCGGCACCACTTTGCCTGCTTCCACCGGCAATCGGTATCCAGGGTGAGTGGCGCTGCACAACGACTGAAGATGGAGTGAGCGCAGGGTTCTACTGTGCTGCTGGCAAACTGCACGGTTTTGTCCTGCTCGGGCGCCAAGCCCAGCTGCAACGCAATAGTTGGCTGCAATCGTGCGAAACCGCGCAACAAGCCGTAGCCTGAGAGGCGCATCATGACGAATAAGAATGCAAATTTGCCGTTGGACGACTCAAGTTGCGGCTGGTACAGCGCGTTGCACGATGTACCTGTGGCCAAGCGCTTGCAGGGCCAACAGCGTGCGGATTACGCCATCATCGGTGCAGGTTTTGCCGGACTGGCAGCCGCCAGGCGACTGGCCGAACAACTGCCGCAAGCCCGTATCATTTTGGTCGATGCTCAGCGTGTCGGGTACGGCGCTTCGGGTCGTAACTCAGGCTTTGTGATTGACCTGCCGCACAAGTTTGCCCTTGAGCATCCGGACCCGGGCCATAAACAACGCTTGCTAGCACTTAACCGTGCAGCAATCAGCCAGCTGCAAGGCTTGGTTGATCAGCACGGCATTGATTGCCAATGGTCACACGCTGGCAAATACCAGGGCGCAGTCGGCCCGCGTGGACAAGCTTACCTTGAGCACTTTGCAACGCTGATGAAAGACCTTGGCGAGCCTTTTGAGTGGATTGATCGTGGTCCCTTGTCCAAGGTTATTGGCAGCCAACATTACAGTCAGGCCATTTTCACCCCAGGTTGCTACTTGATGCAGCCAGCAGCGCTGGTAAATGGGCTAGCACGCAGCCTGCCAGACAATGTTGAGCTGCTTGAAGAGTCCCCGATCCAACGGCTTGAGTCTGATGCCAATGGTGGTTGGATTCTGCATGGTTCACAGGGCCGCATCACCACGCCAAAGCTGTTGTTGGGTACCAGCATATTTACTCAGGAGTTCGGTTTCCTGCGTAATCGCTTGCTACCCGTGATGACGTTTGCCAGTTGGACGCGGCCACTCACTGACGCCGAGTTCGCTGAGTATGGTGGCCAGCTGGATTGGGGGCTGACCCCGGCTGATCATGCCGGAACCACCGTACGCATGACTCAAGACCGCCGCTTGATTATCCGCAACACCTACAAACACGTGCCCAAGTACGGTCGCAGCACCAGTGATGCCATGCGCCAACAGATTGCGCTTGATCATCGCAAGGCCTTTGTAGCGCGTTTCCCGCAACTAGAAGCGGTGCCGTTTACCCATACCTGGGGCGGGGTGTACGCCATTTCTCGCAACTTCACCAACTTCTTTGGCGAGTTGCAGGACGGTGTTTTTGCCTCTGCTTGCGACAACGGTGTTGGCGCAGCATGGGGCACGATTTCCGGCACGTTACTGGCCGATTTAGCCATAGGCGCGGATTCTAGCCAGTTACGTGATATTCAAGCCGTTACCGGCATGCCATCACTCAATCCGCCTGAGCCTTTCCTGGGCTTGGGCGTGCGCTCACGGATTCGTTTAGCTGCATTCAACAGTCGGAGTGAAATATGAGTGACGCAACTTCCAGCGTGAAAATCTCAGGCAAGGGCCCGGTGTTGTTGGTTGACCACAAGGATCTCGACTTTACCTTGCGAAGCGCCGCCCAGAGCGATGGGCAGGCATTTGTTGCCCGGGCTATCAGCAATGAGGTGTCACCCAATATCGGCATTGGTTTTGCCAGATGGGAAGGTGCACAAGTGGCATGGACACTGCTCTACGACGAAGTGATTTTTGTCATAGAAGGCTGCTTCGAGTTGCAAGCCAATCACCAGCTTTATCGCGTCACGCCAGGACAGATGCTGTGGATTCCGGAAGGTACCGAGTTGGTCTATGGCGGCCATGCATTGTTCGGCTATGTGGTGCATCCCGGCGACTGGAAGCAACGGCATGGGCTGGCTTGATCAAGACCTCTATCCATCAGTTTTCTAACTGATCAAAGGGGCCATTAGCGCTGGCTGTAGATGAAAAATATCAGTGATAAAAAGTCATGAATCCACCAAATAAAATGGTTTGTCCTGCGCTTTAACCTGACTGAATATCGCCCCCCAGCGCAATTCTGGAACCTTGCCTTGTGGTGATTTCGCAATGACGAAACACACCCCGGAATTGCTTTAAATACAAAAATAATAGCGAGGCCGTGTAATGAAAGAGATAACTGCCGAAGGCACTCATTCCCCCGCATTTAATATGCGCATCATGGGATTGAACTTCCACCGCGTAATCTTCCCTGCATCATTCTTTATCGTGCTGGCACTGGTATTGGCCGCGCTCTATGACCCTGTTGCGTTTGGCCAGGCCCTTGAAGCAATCAAAGGCTGGATTCTTAAGAATTGTGATTGGTTCATTATGATCATGGGTAATCTGGCTGTGCTGTTTTGCGCCGGTGTTGCTCTATCGCCTTACGGTAAAATCCGCCTGGGCGGCGAGGATGCAAAGCCTGAATTCAGCATGCTGTCATGGTTCTCAATGATGTTCGCCGCCGGCATGGGTGTCGGCTTGCTGTACTGGGGCGTTGCCGAACCCGTTGCGCAATACACCGAATGGTGGAAAACACCACTCAACGTCGTTAAGAACACCCCGGAGGCGGCACATGCCGCAATGGGCGCAACCATGTTCCATTGGGGGCTGCATCCTTGGGCGATTTATCTGACCAGCGCCTTGGTTATTGGCTATTTCGCGTTCAACAAAGGCATGCCATTTTCCCTGAGTTCGGGCTTGAAGCCGCTCATTGGCGATGCCTATAAAGGCTTGCCCGGCCAAATCGTCGATATCTTCACTGTGGTTTTGACCGTGTTTGGTCTGGCCACCTCGCTTGGTTTAGGTGCCATGCAAGCGACTGCCGGGATTACCCATGTGCTGGGCGTCGCCAACTCCTTCAGTTTCCAGTTGTTGTTTATTTTCACGGTAACCGGCCTCGCAGCACTTTCATTGTGGAGAGGCATGCATGCGGGGGTGAAGCTACTGAGCAACATCAATATGCTGCTGGCACTGGCTCTGTTTGTATTGGTGGCTATTGCAGTTGGCGTAGGGACTTTTCTTTCATCGGTGGTCACCACCGCAGTGGATTACGCTCAATACTTTGGCCCCTTGGCTAATTGGATCAATCGTCCGGATCAGGACTGGTTCCAAGGCTGGACTGTTTTCTATTGGGCGTGGTGGTGCACATGGGGGCCAATTGTCGGGGTCTTTGTTGCGCGGGTTTCACGCGGTCGTACGCTGCGTCAATTGGTCTGCGTGGCAATGGTGTTCCCAACGATAGCGACTGTTTTCTGGTTTGCTGCTTTTGGACTTAGTGCCATCAATCAGGTAACAGCAGGACAGGGCGCGCTGGTGGCCGGGCTGGTCGATATTAATATGGCGTTGTTCCAGTTCCTGGAAGTGCTGCCCATGTCGACTATTACCTCCATGCTCGTGGTTGTGTTGTTGGTCATATTTATGGTCACTTCGATGGATTCCGGTGCATTGGTGGTTGATAACCTGGCCGCTGGTGGTGAGCCTGATACTCATGCAGGTCAGCGGATCTTGTGGCTGTTGATGGTGGCGTTGGTCACTGTCACTTTATTCGTGATTGGTGGCGACACTGCACTTAAGGGGATACAGGCAGGGGCTGTAGCGATGGGCCTACCGTTCATGGCCATCATGCTGCTATTGATGATTGGCTTTATTAAATCCCTCATGACCGAGGGACGCAGTTGAGTCCGTCCGCTGGCAATTAGCGATAACTTAAAAAACCGTTAGCGAGCAGTCGCTAGCGGTTTTTTGTTGCAACGCTATTGCACCCGATAGCGATGTTGATACTGGCTGCGCAATGGCCAATTGAGAGCGTTATTAAATGCTTTGGTAATAGGCTAAATGCACAAATGCTTCAACTGAGAATGAGATGCAGCCCTGTGTTTTTGGGCATCCCAGAATTTTCCTACGTAGCATGAGGATGCTTACTACATTCTATTGAATAGTGGCAAAGTAGTATTTGCGCCGCTCCAAACCGAGGATGGTTCCGGAGTTTATTGAACAAATTCTATTGGAGTTACGCATGAAAACGCTTTCCGCTGCATTTCTGGGTCTTGCCAGTGTCGGCTTGCTGAGCGCCTCCGGCGCCTATGCTGCTGATGGCACTATCACCATTACTGGCCAGGTGGTTGATTCTTCCTGTGATATTGCTGTCAACGGTGCTACTGGCGACGCAACTGTCGTTCTGCCATCTGTATCAAAAACCACGTTGGCCAACCCGGGTGATACCGCTGGCGCGACCTCAGTAAGCATGTCACTGACTGGCTGCCCAGCTACTGGTAGCGTACGTGCCTATTTCGAAGCCCTGAACGTTGACCAAGCCACTGGCTATTTGACTAACACCGCCGCTGCAACTCCAGCTGAGAATGTACAAGTACAGGTAACTGATGCTTCTGGCACCGGTATCGATCTGCGTACCAACGACAACAACAACTTCGTAGATTTTACGGATGATGCTGGTGTTGGTACTGCGAACCTGGAGTACGGCGTGCAGTACGTCGCCACTGATGCTGCAACAGCGGGCCAGGTAGAGACCCAACTGGTCTACAGCCTCGATTATCAATAACTCGTTGCTCGGCCGCGGAGTGATCCGCGGTCGGGGTATTCAGTAGGAGGTTGGTATGCGCAGTGCTCTGAGAAAAATTTCATCCTGCTTGCTTGCGGGGTTGTTGATTGCCCCATTGATGGTGCAGGCTGGGATCCAAATCGCAGGGACGCGTTTTATCTATCCGGCTGCTGAGCGTGAGATTAACGTTCGCCTGAATAACACAGCCAACAAGCCAGCATTGGTGCAAGCATGGCTTGATGCAGGCGACCCATCGGTGCAACCAGGTGCCGAGAAGTTACCTTTTGTCGTGCTGCCGCCGTTAGTTCGTGTGGAAGCCAACAAGGGGCAAACGCTGCGTATTGTTCGTGTTGGTGGCGAACTGCCGGCAGATCGTGAGTCGGTGTTCTGGCTCAATGTGCTGGAAGTTCCACCCAGAGCTGAAGGGACAGCTGATCGCAACGTTATGCAGCTGGCATTTCGTACGCGACTCAAGCTGTTTTATCGCCCTGAAGGACTGCAAGGCAAGTTGCAAGATGCAGTTGAAAAGTTGAATTGGACACTGGTTCGCGCCGGTGAAGGTTATGCATTGCAGGCACGCAATGACTCCGCCTTTCATATCAGTTTTGCCCATCTAGAACTGAACGCTGGCGGCAAGAGCTACAGCATCGACAGCGGCGGCATGGTTGCGCCGCGTGCGACGCAAGATTTTCCTCTGAAGGGCCTCAATGGTCCTGTTTCGAGCGGGCAAATCCAAGTGAACTGGCTCGATGATTTCGGTGCTAGCCGAGAGCATGACTATGCGTTGAAACACTAGCCACAGATTGCTGTTTTTACCTAGCTATCGTTGGCGTCATTGTAAAAACTCGCCTGGTTTCCAGTAGGTGAGTTTGTTCGCCTCGCATACAAGTCCTTCTGGAAGTTTCTAGGTCATCGAAATGAAAGTTTTCCGCTGCAGTCATGCAACGGGTGGGCCGACTGTTGCTTATGGAAAGCTACGGCTCACTCCTTTAGCACGGTTAATATGCACTATTATCGGCATCTCCTCAGTCGCCAATGCCCTGGCTGATGTCGATCCTGTTGAAGTTGCGACCAGCCCGGTTTTCGACAGCGGATTTTTGCGCGGAATGGGTCAGGATATCGACCTTTCGCGCTTCGCCAAGGCGGGCATTGTTGTGCCTGGCACCTACACCTTGGATGTCACTCTCAACGGCAAGGAACGCATACGTCAGGACGTACGAGTGACTGACGTGGAGGGTACGCAACACTTCTGTTTCTCTACCGCAGACGCCCGCCGTTGGGGCGCCAGGCTTGAGCAGTTGCCCGACCAGGAACAGGTCGCAAAGGTTCTGGCCAGCGACTGCGTGGAAGTCCAGGCACTTATTCCTGGAGCAAGCTTCAGCATGGATGTGGCTGAGCTCAGTGGTAACCTGAGCATCCCCCAAGCCTATGCCGGGCGCGTCAAGCGCGGCTACGTTGACCCGACCGAGTGGGATGAGGGTATCACCGCCGCCATCCTCGGCTACCATGGCAACGTATTTCGCAACGAACGCGATGGTGCGGATACCACCACCGACTACAGCGTCAACATCAATGCCGGGTTCAATGTGAACGGCTGGCGGCTGCGTCATAATGGCAACTATCGCGACAGCGACGACAGCCCCAGCGAGTACAGTTCGCAAAACAGTTATGCGCAAACTGACGTCGACATGCTGCACTCGCAACTGACCCTCGGCGAATACTTCACCCCAGGCAGCGATTTCGACAGTATCCCATTCACCGGGATTCAATTGGCCAGCGACGACAGCATGCTGCCAGAGAGCGAGCGTGGCTTTGCTCCAATTGTCCGCGGCACCGCAGAGACCAACGCCAAGGTCACAATCAGCCAAAACGGCAATGTGGTCTATGAAACCAGCGTGGCACCTGGCGCATTCGTGATTGATGATCTCTACGCCACTGGCTATGCCGGTGACCTTGAAGTCACTGTCACCGAGGCGGATGGTCGTGAAAAGAGTTTTATCGTCCCCTTCGCCGCAGTGGTGCAAATGCTGCGTCCGGGTACCTCACGTTTTAACATCGCCTCAGGTAATTACCGTGATGACAATCTAGAAGATGAGCCTTGGTTTACCCAAGGTACTTATCGGCGCGGTATCAGCAACAAACTGACCGCATACGGCGGCGGCATTCTGGCTGAAGACTACAGTTCCGTCCTGCTTGGTGCGGCGTTCGCCACACCAATTGGTGCCGTGGCGTTCGATACCACGTTGTCACGTGCCAAAGGCCTGCCAATCACAGGCACGGGTGACAATGCCTTGGATGATGACATGACCGGGCAAAGTTACAGGATCAGCTACAGCAAGCTGCTGGACGTTACCCGTACCAATTTCTCCCTGGCAGCCTATCGCTTCTCAAGCGAGGAATTCCTCAGTTTCGGTGATTTTGCACGCTTGCGTGAAAACGCTGATTCAGCGTCATTGCGTGAGCGCAATCGTTTCCAGGTCAATATCAGCCAGCCGCTGGGTGAATACGGCGACTTCAACTTCAGCGGTCTGACCCGTAACTATTGGGGCGAACAGGCTAATAGCACTACCTTCCAGCTTGGCTACGGCAAGGGTTTCAGTTGGGGCTATATGAACCTGACCGCTAGCCGCGAGATGCAGGACGGCGAGAGCACCGACACCTATATGTTGAGCGCCAGCATTCCGCTGGGCTCAGGGGCGCGGCGGCCGATGTTGACGACCACGGCGACACTGGATGACGACAGCAACAGTTCGGTACGAAGCAACCTGTCTGGCTCGGCAGGCGAATACGGTGAAATGAACTACGGTTTGTACGCCAGCCGTTCGGAAACCGATGACCAGACGGACAATACCTACGGCGGCAACCTAAACTACCGCACCTCCGCAACTCAGCTCGGCGCCAGCTACAGCCATGGCGATGACTACAAACAGTATTCAGCATCGGCCACCGGTACTGTGGTCGCGCATTCGGGCGGTGTGGTGTTCAGCCCAGAACGCGGCGAAACCATGGCACTGCTGGTTGCCGAAGGCGCGCCAGGTGCAGAAATAACCAGCGGTCAAGGCAATCGCCTTGATGGCAATGGCGAGGCGCTCAAGGCCGGTTTGACACCTTATCGCCACAACCCTGTTGGCATCAGTCCGCGAGGATTGCCAGTGGATGTAGAGCTGCAAACCACTTCGCAGAATGCAGTACCGCGCCGTGGCGCCGTAGTGAGGCTCGATTACGCAACCATAAATGGCAAGCCATTGCTGTTACGGGTAGAGAACGCTGATGTGCCTTTCGGGGCCAGCGTGGTTGATGCCGATGATAAACCAGTGGCCATGGTTGGGCAGGGCGGTTTGATCTTCCTGCGCGGCGAACACCATGGTTTGAAAGTGGTATGGGGCCAGTCGTCGCAGGAATCCTGCCAGTTGAGCTATCAAATACCGGCCCAGGAGCAGGGCGACAACCCATACCAGCAGATTGAAGCAAGTTGTGCGCATGGTTAGCGTCAGCAAGGCGCTGCGTTCCCAACGTTGATTCGTAGCGGCCTTCACACTTGGATCAATAGGTTTCTATCCCGGCGAAATAGCGCCATGGGCAGTAATTCGAGAGAGAAAGTAATGAGCGGTAATAGCAGTACTTATCGAACCTTCATCCGCGCCCAAGCTGGACTGTGCCTGGCAATCATGCTCGCGCTGGTGTGGTCGTCTGGCGCTCTTGCCGACTTGCCAGCATGGCAGTGTGAGGGCACCCCGGTGATTGAGCAAAATAACACGATCAATATGGACATGATCGAGGCGTCTCAGGCGGGGCAGACAACAAACAGTACCTTTGATACCGGGCAACAGGGGACAGGTTTCTGCAATTGCCCCACCTCGGGGAGCTACACGTCCTACTTTACCGCGACGAGTACATTGCCAGAGTCTGGTGGCTGGCTCAGGCTCAATGACGAACTCGAGGCTCAAGTCTATATTTTTGTCTATGGGCCCGGTGACCTTCAGGTACCTTTTGATAAGAAGGCAAATATAGCCAGCTCTCCCTGCTCACCAACGAGCGGCACTATTAGTCTTGGTACGGGAAGAAGAGGAAAGATAGTCTTCAGGCTCACCCAAAACCTGGTAGGAGAGACGACGTTTTCTGGCCGGCTTGCCAACCTATACTGGCAAATCGGAAATAGCAGTGCAGCAGTCGACCTTAGCTACCCGGCTGTGCATGTAAATGCTGATATTACTCTCCGGGCAATTGCCTCTTGCCAATTCAGGGCAGGCGACACCTTCAGCATTGACTTGGGTGATATCGACAAGGCAGCGCTCACCGAGGGCGGTATGCCTAAGAGTGGCTATACGCCCAAGTCCATTGACTTGAGCTTGGATTGTATAAACGTCGGCAGCTCCGGGAAGGTCAACTACATGTTCCAGAGCGCCTCGGGCTCGGAGGGGAACCTCCTGTTGACCGACCTGCGTGGTCTCGGTATTGGGCTGCGCGATGGTGATGACAACCCTGTTGGCCTCGGTGCGGAGAATTCCATCGACGTGCCAGTGATTTCCAACACCACCTCGTTCCTACTAAAGCCCTATCCGACCAAGGTGGGGAAAGCAGCGGTTGAAAGCGGGCGTTACACCACACAAGCCATCGTTACCGTCAGCGTGCCTTAGCGCTCTATTCCACAAAGCACTTGCCTCGGGTCTATTACGGATTGAAGGTTGACGATGAGGCGAGTTGTTTTCATGCCCCGGGCTTTGGTGACGGAAAATCAGACCTCGGTTGTTGCCATAAGCAATTGTATACCTTGGATATCACGGCAAAGCCGAGGTTATCTCTACAACTCTGACCACAGTGGCCGGTCAAGCTGGCAGCTAGCGTTCTTTGTCCAACTCGAAGCCCTGTCAACTTGCTGTGTAGCGCTGAACGAATGAATGGTCGGGTATTGGTATACAGCTGAGCAGTCTCAATCGATAACTTCATGCAATAAAATGCACAAATGAAAATACCTTCAGCGCCTATGCCCAATAATGCCGAATTGATAGTTCGAAGCCTTGGAACTGCTACTGTGGATGATAATCCCTCGGGATCCGGTTTTTATTCGGGGGGCGGATAAATCACTTCGCAGAGGTGAGGTTGTGCAGGGCAGAAGGAACGCGTTGGACTATCGGGCAGAAGGGGTGATGCGATGGGTATGCAATGCAGGGCTAATCAATGGCTTGGCAATGCCCAAAATACACACAAATGCAGTGGCCTAAGGCGTGCCGTCGTCCTGCTCGGTGGTTTGCTCCTGCTTTTCGGATTTGCCACGGCCCAGGCGAAGTGCAAGTTCATCAACGGTTTTTCCGTCGAAAACAAGTACCTGACGCCTGTCAGCGGGATTGTTGCTTCGGGTAATACTGACGCAGGCACACCCATTGGTGAGTACACAGAGCGGCCGGCATCATTCAGTCAGAACTTTGCCAATTGCACCAGCCCCGGCACTGCCAGTCGCACAGTGGCGGGCACGCTGGTGTCTACCGATCCTTACACTTATGCGACTGATAACCCTTCAGTAGGCGTGCGCTTTTTTGATGATTCATCTGCCTATGGCCGGCGTTACTGGGGTGGAGGTACAGCAGAGTCGAAAACGGGCAATTGGAATTGGGCAGGAGGGCAGGTTGGCGCGGAGTTTATCGCTCTTGGACCGCTACAAACCACAAGGGTCAATACCAGTGCTGTGGCGACATTCTCACTGGATGGCCTGATTATCATGAATGTGCGCGTATCCAGCGTGACCATCAGCGTGCGGACGTGTAAAACCTCGGATGTGGCGGTGGACCTCGGCAGTCAACTGGCCAGCAGCTTTGCCGGACCAGGCTCTACATCACCCGCCAGGACATTCAATATCGAACTCAGTGGTTGTCCGCCTGGAGCCGAAGGCATTTTCTATCGGCTTGACCCACTCACGGCGATTCTTCCGGATGGTGGCCAGTCGGTCGTCGCGCTCGACAGTTCGTCCACGGCAACAGGTCTAGGCATACAACTGCTCGATGAAAACAACAATCCTTTCGCCCTGGCGAGCAAAACTCAGTTGAATCAGTACGACAGTGGTCGCGTCGCTGATTATTCAATCCCGCTCGCGGCTCGGTATTACCAAACGGGCTCTACAGTCACCACAGGCACAGCCAATACAAGCCTGATATTCACAATTACCTATCATTGATGCACGATGTGCACTTGCCAGTTGCCCTCATCTAATGAGTTAAAGCGCGCGTTCTCAAATCCTGAGCAGGTTTTTCCAACGCCAAGACACTCCAATGGAAGCGCTCCAGCGAGGCGTTGTGGCCAATGCTGATCAAGATGGTTTCGGGCAGTGTTTGCTTGAGCAGCTGATAACAACGTTCCTCGTTCGCAGCATCCAGCGCCGAGCTGCTTTCGTCCAGAAATAACACTGATGGCCGGGCCATCAACGCTCGCACAAAGGCACAACGTTGCTGTTCGCCAATGCTCAGGGTTTGCGCCCAGTCGTGAACCTGATCCAGTTGCTCGATCAGGTGTTGCAGGCCGATTTGTTGCATTGCCACATCCAGTTCGGCATCCGCTTCGCGCTGAGGCGGGTTTGGATACCAGAGCGCCTCACGCAAGCTGCCCAATGGCAAGTAGGGCTTTTGCGAGAGTGTGAGCGCATGCTCCCGGTCGTAACAGGTCGAACCCGAAGCATGGGGCCACAACCCTGTAATCGCCCGAACCAGTGTCGATTTGCCATAGCCTGACGGAGCACTGATCAACAGGCTGTCGCCGGGTTCGAGTGAAAGGTTGAAGCCGTTGAGCAAGCGTCGACCATTTGGCAACCAGATGTCTAAATCCTTGACCTGCAGACCTTTGAGCTGATGCTTGTGGACGACACCTGAGTTCACATCGACCTTGTCAAGACGCTCCTGGAAACCGATTAATCGGTCGATCACCGACTTCCACTCGGTCAGCTCCGGGAACACTTCCACCAGATAGGCGATGGCTGCGTGCACTTCACCAAAGGCAGAACTTATCTGGGTCAGGCGACCGAGTGGAAATGCGCCGGCAAAGAATTGTGGTGCCATGATAAACATTGGAATAACCGTGGCGCTGCGCAAGTAGAAGGTTGAGTAACCCATGATCAGCTTTTGCTTTTTCACCAATTCCCAGAAGTTCTGCAGCGCAGCTTCCAGGCGTTGGTTGAAACGGGCGTTCTCCAGTACTTCACCTTGGTACTGGGCGACCGAGTCAGCGTTCTCCCGCAGGCGCATCAAGGAGAAGCGAAAGTCCGCTTCGCGGCGCTGTTGAATAAAATTGAGCCGGGGCAATGCACGTCCCAGCCAGAATGCGAAGCCTGTGCCCAATAAGGCGTAAACCAGAGCGACCCATACCAGCAAGCCAGGAATAACCACGGACTCGCCAGCAAACGGAACGCTGACCAGGCTAGAGGCCTGCCAGAGGATATGCAGGAAGGAAAACAGCGACACCACGGATGTCATCAGCCCCAGGCTCAACTTGAGCGACTTGATGATGAACAGGTCAATGTCTTCGGCAATACGCTGATCGGGGTTGTCGACGTCGGTCTCGGTCAGTTTCAGCTTTTGATAACGCTGCTTGCCCAGCCATTGCTCAAGCATGTGGTTGGTGGCCCAGCGCCGCCAGCGCAAGGTCAGTTTCTGCTGGAAGTGAAACGCCGCCACGGTAAAGCTTGCCAAGCCAATTTGCAGCAGGATGAACTGCACGCCACCCAAGAGAAACCCAGGATAATCCTTGGCCTGCAATGCGTTATAGAAGTGCAGGTTCCAGAAGTTGTTGAGGATGTTGACCCCCACCAGGCACAGGTTCATCAACACTGTGGCCAAAAGCAGCAACAGGGCCGGGTACTTTTGTTCGGATACCCAGAAAGGCCGTGCTAGGCGCCAGAAGTTGTGGAGTGTATGCATGGGGTCTTGGGGAATCCGGTCGCTGACGACGTTGAGTTTGCACAGGCGGAAGGATAGGATTCGCCAATGCTAATCGTTTGCATTCAATAGTGAAAGTCACGGGAGCCCGATATCGAATTTCCAGAATGGCTTAATCAGGCCTGGCCGCCGATACAACGGGTAATCCTGCATGACTCTGGTGTTCAGTCGTCCATTGCATTGAGCCGGGTTGCCGAGCCCGCTACGCTGCAGCCTTTGCTGGCTCAATTCGCCTTGCTTTATCCCGGGATCAACCGCGCCGCCGTGGTTTCGCAGTGGTCGATGAACTATATGAGCATTGTCCTGCCCGCCACCCTGGCCTGTGTCCTCACCCGCGACTGTGCTATCGATTTCTGGGGCGAGGGGGCCGTGTTGCTGCACGATGATGGGCAACCGCTGGCGCTGGGATTGCCCAGCCAACTCTCATCTTTAGCCAACGAGGAACGTGCAGACTATTGGTCGCGGCTGATCCACGAACACTTGGCACCGCTTTTCACCACCCTTGCTGGCGCCGGGGGGCTGGCGCCGAAAATTCTCTGGGGCAATATGGTTGCCATCTGGGACGGGGCCTTCGCACGAATGGATGCCGATTTGTCCCGGGACGGATTTGCCGAGGCTCACCGCTGGCTGGAGCACGCAGTGGTGAACAATGGACGCCTGAAATTACGGGGCCTGCAACGCATGGTTGAGTCTCCCGCGCCGCAGATTTGTCCCAGTCTGCCGTTGCGCCGACATTGCTGCCTGCATTACCAATTGCACGCGCCCGTCGAGGGCCAGACGCCGGTGCTCTGTGAGTCGTGCCCCAAGCTGCATCGGTTGCCCCTGGAAGAGCAGGTGAGTTACCTGCAATCCATCTATCAGGACGATTAAACCCTTGCCTTTATGAACAGGTCTCGGTAACTGGTGGCGCTTTTGCGCTGGCCTGGGCTGTTATTTCGCTGAGTGTTCCGTGTTCAATGCGAATCAGTCGGTCTGCCAGATTGAAGTAGGCATCGTCATGGGAAATGACGATCACCAGTTTGTCGCGCTGACGCAGGTCGGGCAGGATCCGGGTGTAGAAAAAGTGCTTGAACACCGGGTCCTGATCGGCGGCCCATTCATCGAACAGGTAGCAGGGGCGGTCCTCCAGATACGCGCTGAGCAGGGCCAGACGCTTGCGTTGACCGCTGGACAGCGCCAAGGTCGTCAGCTGGCCGTTGTCGATTCGCACTTTATGATCCAGTTGCAGGTGCACTAGGTAGTCCTGTGCCTGCTGCACCAGTTGTGGATCGTCGCCATTGAGCAGGTTTTCGAACAGGCAAAAGTCGGTAAAAATCGCCGAAAAGTGCTGCCGGTATTGATGGTTGTGATTGGTCGAGGACACTTGTTCGTCGAGCACGATATCGCCGCTTTCCGGGCGGTAAAGACCGGTCAGCAACAAGGCGAGGGTGGTCTTGCCGCTGCCGTTGCCGCCGGTGATAAACACCGTCTCGCCAGCATTGAGACTGAGGTCGATGGGGCCGAGGGTGAAATGACCATCCTCACGCTCGCGGTAGTAGGTATGGGTCACTTGCCGGCACACCAAGCTGCGAACCTGGGTAGCCGGAATTGATTCCACTGCCTCGTCGGCGCCTTGCATTTCACCTTCCAGGGCGCGGATCTTGTTCAGCGCGACGCTGGCCCGACCCAGAGTTGGCAATGCGTTCATCAGCTCTGAAAGCGGGGTGATCATGTAGAGAATGGTCAGGATATAGCCGGTAACCAGGCTGACGCCAAGGTTGATGAAGTGCGGCGCGGCGAACAGCACTAGGCCGATCAGCAGGTAGAACACGGCATTGCCCCAATTGAGCACCAGGGCATAGATGCTCATGCCACGAACAAAGTCCCGGCGGTATTGCTGGCTTACCGGTATGAGCAGGCGCGTGAAGAAGTGCTGCCGACGCGGGTGGTTGAGTTGCAGCTCCTTGCTGCCATCGGTGAGCAGGCGGTATTGGTCGAACAACTGATCCTTGAGTTCGCGGGCCCGCGCAATCGAGGTCAGTGCGCGGCGTTGTGGCCAGTTGAAACTGAGGCTGCCCAGCACAATAAGCAGCAGCGTCAAACCGAGCAGCGGCAGGCTGAGCCAGCCCAGATAGCCCAGGCATGCGGCGATGATCCCAACGTTGACCAGCAAGATCGGCACCAACTCGACAGCCTGACTGATGGTCTGGGTATCGTCGGTCAGCATGGCCAGAAGCCGGTGCTTGCCCAGGCGTTGCAATTGCGCGAAAGGTGTCTCGATCAGCTTGGTGCTCAGGTGCAGGCGCATGTCATGAACGGCGCCTTGTCCAAGGCGTAGCAGGCTGACGTCTGCGATGACCCGCGAGATGGCGACCAGCAACACCAGCCCCGCAAAGTAGAGACCATCGGCAGGGCGTAACTGATCAAACACTTCCAGGCTGTGGTTGATATTGGCAATCAGGCCCGCCGCCGCCAGCCCGCAGATCAATCCCGTCAGGGTCGCAATCAATAGCGCGCGCCATGAACGCTTGGCCATCAGTAATAACAAATTCATTTCAAGCGGCTCCGTCTGTGGCGATGGCCTCAAGGCGCGCAACCAGCTGCTGCTGCAAGCTGTGTTGTTCAAGGATAGTCAGGTGCTGGGCTTGAATGACTTCACCGGTCACGGGCCCGCTGCTCAGGCGTTGCCAGTTCGGATCGGCGAAGTCAGTCTCGGCCAGGGTGTCGCTGGCCCACCATACATGCACCGGGCAGCTTAACCGCGGAGGCTGGAAAGTCGCCAGCAGATGCTGCGTATGCTGTTGATAGCGCAGTCGCGTCTGCAGGTGTTCCCAACTGTCGCCATCCAGTTGCAGGCCTTGCTGGCGAGCCCACTTAACCAGCTCCGGCAGACGTGCCAATGGGGATAAGGCTTTGAGTTGTTCCATCAAGGCCGCCAGGGCCGGCTGTGGCAATTGGCGCAACAGCGCCTGGCTGTCCGGGGTCAGGGATTGGGTCGCCGATTCCAGCAGCGCCTCGACGCTATCTTCCTCGGCTTCTCGTTGGTATTGAGAGTCGATGATGCCAAGGAACGCTACCTGTTCGCCCTCACTTTCCAGCTGCGCAGCAGCGCGAATCGCCAGTAGCCCACCCAGCGAGAAACCCAGCAAATGATAGGGGCCATGAGGTTGCTGTTGGCGCAGGTGCTCGACATATACCGAGCACAGGCTTTCGATATCACCGCTGAGTGTGGTGCTGTCTTCGGCGAGATAAGCCGCCTGCAAACCCCACAGATTCCAGGCTGGTAGCACCTTCAACAGCGTGCGGTAATGCTGCACATGGCCAGTGGAGGGGTGGAAACAGAACAGATTGGCATTGTTTGCTGCGATGGCATCGAGCGCCGATAACCTGACCAGTGGCGAGAGCTTGAGCTGCGCCTGTACCAGCTCCGCAAAGGCTGCAACGCTGGGCGCGGTAAACACGGCGTTGACCGTCACGGGTGCCGACAGCGCTGACTGCAAGCGACTGGCCAGTGTCACCGCTGCCAGTGAATGGCCACCCAAGGCGAAGAAATCATCCTCGATTCCGACCCGTTCCAGTCCCAGCACCTGCGCCCATACATCTGCCAGCAGTGCTTCAAGCGGCGTGCGCGGCAAGCTGCTGCCGACTGTGTCGAGCACTTTGTCAGCCCATTGCTGCAAGGTTTTGCGGTCGAGCTTGCCGTTGGCAATCAGCGGCAGCGCTTCGACGATACGCAGGCTAGGCAGCATGTAATCCGGCAGGCGATCCTGAGCTTGCCCATGAAGTTGGGCAACCGTCACCGAATGGCCGGGCTGCAGGGTCAGGAAGGCGAATAGTTGTTGACCAAGTTCGCCTCTTGGCAGGCACTCCACCGCAGCCTGGGTCACGCCGGGGAGGCTGGCCAACTGCGCCTGGATCTCGTCAAGCTCCACCCGGAAACCACGGATTTTCACCTGACGGTCAGCGCGGCCGGTGATTTCCAGGCTGGCGTCATGCCGGTAACGCGCCATATCGCCAGTACGGTAGAGGCGCACGCCAGGAAATTGCGCAAGCTCGATAAAGCGTTCGGCATTTTGTTCTGTATCCAGATAGCCACGCGCCAGTTGTGGGCCAGCAATATAAAGCTCGGCGCTTTGTCCGGGAGCCGCCAGTACTTGCTGCCCATCGAGTAGATACAGGCGCATACCGTCAAGACGATCGCTCAGGGGCAAGCGGCGATAGTCGCAGGCCGGATCAGCCTTGTGCATCACCACGCCGACCGTGGTTTCAGTCGGCCCATAGTGATTGAAGATCGTCAGCTCAGGTGCAAGGTCGCGAATGCTTTGCAACAGGCGTTGCGAGCAGCTTTCACCACCGAGGATCAACTGCTTGCGTGGCAATAACGCTGCGCTTTGAGCGTGGCTTAACCAGGCGCCAAGCAGCGACGGCACGACTTTCAGGTGATCAATCGGATACTGTGCCTGCCATGCCGCCCACGCCTTGGCGTCCATGGCGGTTTCCTTGTCCAGCAGGTGTAACTCGCCTGCGCTGAGCAGCGCCGGGAACAGCAAGGTGTAGCCCAGGTCTGCCGCCAGCGAGGTAACTATCGCACTGCGTTCGCCCGGCAACAGTTGCAGCCGCGCGGACACACTCTGGACATAGCTGGCAAGTTGGCCGTGCTCGACTATTACGCCCTTGGGTGTGCCGGTACTGCCTGAGGTGAACAGCACATAGGCGGCCTCCTGCGCCTGAATCTCGATATCCAAGTTGGTCATTGGATATTGTTGCCAGGCGGCTGCATCCCGCAGGTCAAGGTTGCGCGCCGAAGGAAGCGTTGGTGCACTGCCTGCCGCGCCACTGATTACAAACACCGGCTGCGCCTGTTGCAGTATGGCCAAGGAGCGCTGCGCAGGTTGCTGGACATCCAGCGGAACGAAGGCTGCGCCGCTCTTGAGCACGGCGAGCATGGCCAGCACCATCTGCGCCGAGCGGTCAAGGTACAAGGCCACGCGGTCTTCAGGCCCTACACCTTGGGCTCGTAGGTAATGCGCCAGTTGGTTACTGCGGTTGTGCAGTTCGGCGTAGCTCAGTTGTTGGTTCTGGTCACGCAGCGCCACGCGCTCTGCAGCTTGTTCGGCACTCAGGCTGAAGCTTGTGGGCACACTGATAAAGGGCTGCGTAACAGCTTCCGGCGCAGGTTGAAGTGCCTCCAATGTCGCTGCGAAACTTGGTGCCTGCAACGACAGCTCGGCCAGCCTCTTGTCTGGGTTAGCCAGCGCATCAAGCAACAACGACTGGAACTGCTCCAGCAGGATCAGGGCTGCTTGCTCGCTGTAGCGGCTCGGCATATGGCACAGGTTCAAGCGATAGCTGTTGGCGTTACCTTCGTAACCGATGCTTTCAGCGGTCAGAAGCAGCTCCATGCCTGGGGGAATGGCTTGAACGGCCAGCACTTTTAGCCGTGATGCAGCACTGCCGAGCACGCCAAGCCAGTCGGGCAACTGCGCTCCCCACTGGAATCCGTACTGCGCAGCGCTGCCCGGCAAGCCAGTGTTTACGCCGCAGTATTCTTGCCATTCGCAGGCTTGCTCGCAAAGTGTCTGCATCTTCGCAATCGCTTGGGCGAGTGTGTTGTCGGATGCAGCTTGCCAGCGCAAGGGCAGGGCCTTGGCGAACAATCCCCAGCAATCTTCGAGCTCTTCATAGTCGTCACGGCAATCATGAACCCAGTTCAATGTCAGGGCCGGGCTGTCGCCTGTGCTCAGGCGCTGCAATAGCACAGCCCAGGCTGTCATCAAAACAGGTTCGGCTGAAACACCATAAAGCTGGCAATAATTATCCAGTGCAGTAGCCAATTGCGTGTTGGCGATCAGGCTGGTAATTGCCGGGCTGTCGGTTTGGTCGGTGTGCACCTGGCGATAGAACAACTCGTTGGACGCCGGTTCATCCAGAGCCTGGCTGGCCCAGAATCTGCGGCCATGCTCGGCGTCTTCATCAGACTGCAATTCATGGAGCCAGGCACTGTACTGGGTATAGCTCATGGCTTCATCGTCGGCTTCCGGTGCATCTGCTGCGGCAAGGGCCCGCGCTAGACGCAGCAAAGTCCCGCGATCAGCGCTCAATGCTGGCAATTGCAGCGTAACCCTGTGCCGATCAGCAGCAAGCGATTGCACCTCAACTTCAATAAGGTCAGTTACAGAGGCCGGTTCAACAACCTGCAAGGGCATCAGCAACCCCGGTTCTGGCCGCACCCGCAAGCGCAGGGCCTCGTGGCAAGCGCTCAGGGCGGCGAGCCGTTCGTGCAGGCGTTCCAACTCCAACGCACCGCTAATTTCCAGTTCCAGACGCACCGGAGCCAGCCCGGCCAACCACTGGCTGCGCTGCTGCGGCGAGAGGGCGAAGGCTTGTTCAGGTTGCTCAAATACAGTCATGCCTGCACCTCAGTGTCTGGTAATGGTTGGGCTGCTGCTTGGCTGCTCGCCAGTTGCTCGCGACTCATCATCTGGCCCATGGCAACACAAATCTTGCGTTCGCCTTCAAATGGGTCCCGGGCGTGGGCCACCAACATGTTGTCGAGCATGACCATATCGCCCTTGCGCCAGTCAAAACGCACTGCACAGTCTTCGTAGGCGGCACCTATCACTTCCATGACTTGGTCTTCGATGACACTGCCGTCGCCGTAATACACGTTGCGTGGCAAGTTGCCCAAGCCGAACAGATTGATCAGATTGCTGCGCACCTCAGGCTCAAGGCACGAGACGTGGTGCAGTTGCACCTGATTGAAAAATGACAATTGACCGGTCTCCGGATGTTCGATGATCGCCGGGCAATGCTGGGCAATGCGCAGGTTGTCGGGCCCCAGCCACTCCCATTGCATGCCTGAACTCTGGCATTGGCGTTCGACTTCTTCATGCTGCTCGGTCTTGAAAAAGTCTTGCCAGCGTACGTCCAGCTTGTCAGTGAAGTTGCGCACGTAAAGCAGGCCCTGGGCCTTGAGGCGGGCGACAATATCCTCAGGTAATCGGGCCAGCACTTGGCGGCAATCGACGATGGGCGTGCAGCCGCCACGCGGGGCTGGCGTTTCACAATAGAACCACTGCTTGCGTGGCCATTGCGGCAAGTGCGAGCTCTCGTTGTGGAAGAGAATCATGTGCTGTTCCGGGTACGGGGTGGAATGGTAGATATTCTTGCCGGAGGTGTTTTTCGGCAGGTCGCCGTAAGTCCCGTAGAGATCAGGTTCGATAGCTTGAGCAAACTGCTCGAAGGCAGCGGCATCCGGCAGGTTGAATCCGCGGAACAGCAAGCCGCCGTGGTTGAGCAGTTGTTGGTTGATCCACTCGCGGGCTTGCAGCGCCCAGTGCACGGGGTCCAGCTCGGCAAGCAATGGCTCGATTACCAGTGGCAAGCTTTGCCCATGACCCAAGGTGCGGGTGCGCACCTGTTCATGTGCAACCTGACTCACGGCGGTGGCCCGGGTTTGCTTGAGCTTGCTTAACTTTGACTGTTTGCGCGCACTGCGGGCCGCCACGTCGTTGCCCGGTGAGTCAGGCTGGGCGATGGCTGTGCTGTCAGTGGTTCCGGGCAGCTGCCACGACCAGTGATCCAGCGCTTGCTCGGGCGCCACAAGGATGCATTCGAGCAGGCTGGCGAAACCTTGTTCAAGCCTGGCGATGGTGGGCGCGGTCAAGACGCTTGTGCGATAGACCCAGCGTACATTCAGGCTTTGATCCTGGTTTTGCTCGACAAACACAGCCAGATCAAACTTGCTGCTTTGCTGGCCCGGCATTAGCTGTTCTTCCACATCAAGCCCCGGCAGGCTGGCAGTGGCGCCCGGCGTGTTCTGCATGACAAATAGCACCTGAACCAGCGGATTGACCCCTGGCGTGCGCGGCGGTTGCAGCTCCTCAACCAGCTTGTCGAACGGGACTTGCTGATGCTGGAAAGCTGACAAACAGTCCTCACGCAAGCGTTGCAGACGCGTAGTGAAGTGTTCGCCCTCGCTCATGCGGGCCCGAATTGGCAACACATTGACGAAGAAACCGATCAGGTTTTCCAGGGCCGGGTGCTCGCGGTTGGCCAGATCGGTGCCGACAATAAAATCGCTACTGCCGGTGGCGCGCTGCAACAGGCTGTTGAAGGCATTGAGCAAGACCATAAACAAGGTCGCCCGCTGCTGTTGGGCATAGGCCTTGAGGCCCTGAGCCTGGCTCGGGGTAAAGTGTTGCTCAAGCGCGGCGCCCTGATAATCAGGGCGTGTCGGACGAGGTTTGTCCAGCGGCAGCGGGATCAAGGTCGGCGCGCCGTCGAGCTGGCGCCGCCAGTAGTCGATAGCGCGTGCCAGCAACCGCTGCTGTGCGTCGCTGCGTTGCCAACAGGTGTAGTCGGCGTACTGAACGGGTAGCGGCGCAAGAGCTGGGGTTGCACCCTGAGTGAAGGCTCGATATCCGGTGATCAGTTCCTGCATCAGGATGCCCATGGACCAGGCATCGGTCGCGATGTGATGCAGCACCAACTGCAACACATGATCATCAGTGCCCAGGTGTAACAGGCTGGCGCGCAGCATTGGAGCCTGTTGCAAATCGAAGGGGCGCGCAGATTCTTCATCGATCAGGCGCTGAAGGCTTTGTAGCTGCTCCTCGCCTTGAAGGTTGACCAGCTCGGTAGGCGTCAGATCGATCACTGGCGCCGGGTTGATCACCTGACACGGCTGATCGCCATTGAGCTGGAAAGCAGTACGCAGCGATTCGTGACGTTCCATTACCAGTTGCAACGCTGCTTGCAATGCGCCGATGTCTAGCGCGCCGCGCAACCTGACGACGGAGCTCATGTTGTAGGCCGCACTCGGACCTTCAAAACGATCGAGGAACCACAGCCGTTGCTGGCTGTAGGACAGCGGCAGTGGTTGGTTGCGCGGCGCGAGGACAATTTCGCTCTCGCCATCGGCCTCAGTCTGGGCGTTGCGTTGTTGATCGACCGCTTCGGCCAATTGCTCCAAGGTGCCGCGTTCAAACAGGGTACGCAGCGGCAGCTTGACGTCCAGCCGGCGGCGGATACGTGACAGGACTTGGGTTGCCAGCAACGAATGGCCGCCAATGGCAAAGAAATCGTCGTGCACGCCAACTTTGTCCAAACCCAGGATTTCCTGCCAGAGTTCAGCCAATACCTGCTCAGTGGCCGTGCGCGGAGCCACGCACAGGGCCTGGTCTTGCTCAGTCTCAGGCACGCCGAGAGCGGCAAGGGCGCGACGGTCAACCTTGCCGTTGGCGTTCAGCGGCAACTGGGCCAGTTCCAGCCAACGGGCTGGAACCATGTAGCTTGCCAATTGCTTGCCCAAATAAGCGCTGAGTAGTTGCTGTGCTGACTCACCGCCCAGCTCGGCGGTGCTGTCGAGCACAAACCAAGCCACCAGTTGCAAGGTGTCACGCGCATCCGGCAGCGCCAATACTGCCGCGCTGTCGATTGCCGGGTGCTGCATCAGCCGGTTTTCGATTTCACCCAACTCGATGCGGTGGCCACGAATCTTCACTTGCTGGTCGTGGCGGCCGAGGTATTCGATCACACCATCGGCGCCCATGCGACCAATGTCACCGCTGCGATACAACCTTGCCTGCGGCTCGAACGGGTGGGGAACAAAGGCCTCGCGGGTACGCTCTGGGTCGCGCAGATAACCACGGCCCACGCCGACCCCGCCGATGCACAATTCGCCGGGAACCCCGACAGGCACGAGTCGTAGCGCCGAATCGAGGACGAATACCTGATTGTTGGCGGTCGGGCGTCCAATAGGCATGTGCAGGCAGTCATCGGAGGGCGCCTGGGTGATCGGGTGAAAGGCAACGTCGTCCGAACACTCGGCCGGGCCATAGGCATTCATCAGCGGGGTCGACGGGAAGCGTGCAAGCCAGTCCCGCGCCAGTGCCGGAGGCAGCGCTTCGCCGGTAGGCAACAGCCAGCGCAGGCTGGCCAGTTCATGTTGCGGACGGTTTTCCTGAAGCATGCCGCGAATCAGCGCAGGGACGGTTTCCAATAGCGTCAGGCGCTGTTCTTCAACTGCATCGAGCAAGGCCAGCGGATCATGGGCCTGGGCGTCGGGCAGTATGTGCACGGTGGCGCCAAACAGCGGCGCTGCGAGGAACTGCCACACGCTGATATCGAATGCTGGCGAAGCGGTTTGGGCGATACGGTCATCTTCGCTCAAGCCCAGGCTCGGCACTTTGCCGAACATGTTGTTGAGCATCCCGCGCTGTTCGACCATCACCCCCTTGGGCGTGCCGGTGGAACCTGAAGTGAAGATTACATAGGCCAGTTGATCGGGATTATGGGTGTAGCTGACAGGCCCTTGCTCGCCGCCTTGCCACAGCGCTTGCACATTCAGGCAGTTGGGCTGCTTGCGCATCTGTGGCAGAACCTGCTCCAGCGCCGGGGCCGCCTGCTCGCAGACCAGCAACAGCGGCGCTTCACCCAGCTCCAGCAGCTCCGCCAGACGGGTCGCCGGTTGCTGGATATCCAACGCCTGGAAGGCGGCACCGACCTTGAGCGTGGCGATCATCATGGTCAACAAGGCCAGGCCACGTTCGGCAACTAGCGCCACCAATGTTTCAGGGCCTGCACCGGCTGCTTGCAGCGCGTGAGCGATGTTATTGGCGCGACGATCCAGCTCGGCATAGGTAAGGGATTGCCCCTGGCACACGGCGGCAATGTGATGAGCGCGGTTGCGTACCTGATCGGCGAAAAGCGCGGCATAACCCCGTTCCAGCGGAAAGTCGACGGCGCTGTTATTCCATTCGACCTGCAACGCCTGGCGCTCCATTTCGGGGAGCATATGCAAGCAGCCCAGTTGGGCATCTGGCTGATCAAGCATGCCCGTCAGCAATTGCACCAGATGGCCGAGCATCCGCTGCACGGTATCGCGGGTGAAACGCTGGCTGTCGTAAGACAAGCGAATGCCCAGCCGGTCACCCGGATAAAGCACCACGGTCATCGGGAAGTTGGTGTGTACCCGGTCTTCATAGATGTCGATGCTAAAGGCATCCAGCTGCACGCTGCTGATGTCCAGTGGGGCGTTCTCGAACACCACCAGGCTGTCGAACAACTGCTGGCCGCGCGGTACGTCACTGCAACGCTGGATATCCACTAGCGACGCGCTTTCGTGTTCGCGTAATCGGGCATTGTGCGACAGCAACGCCTGCAACCAATCGGCTACCCTTGCCTGTGGGTCGACATCGATGCGCAGCGGCAGGCTGTTGATGAACAAACCGACCATTTCTTCCACGCCCGCCAGATCGGTGGGACGGCCGGCTACGGTAACGCCAAACAGCACATCGCGGTTACCGCTGTAGCGCGACAACAGCAATGCCCAGGCGCCTTGAATCCAGGTGTTGGGCGTCAATTGGTAGGTCTGGCACAGCTGCTGCAAACGTTGGGTCTGACTGATGCTCAGGGTCTGGTCGAGATCGCCGACCTGTTCCGGAGCTTGTTCCGGGCGGCTCAACGGGCTGTCCACATGCAGTGGAGTCGGTTCGCTGAAACCGGCCATTTCCGCCTGCCAGAAGGCGTGTGCGGCCGCCATGTCATGGCGTTCCAGCCAGCTCATGTAGCCACGGAACGAACGCAGCAGCGGACGGGCGACGGGCTCCTGACGCACGATGGCCTGATAAATCGCCAACAGATCTTCCATCAGCAGGCCGAAGCACCAGGCGTCAGTCAGGATGTGATGGAAGCTGCGCACCACGGCAAAGTGGCGTTCGTCGAGCTGGAACACCCGCAGATGGGTCAAGGGTGCGCAAGCCATGTCGAAACCTTGCAGGCGTTGCGCTTCGAGGGCCTGATCCATCGCCAGCCGCTGCTGCTCGTCATCGAGGTGGCGCAGGTCTTGCCAGTCGAACGCCGGGGCGGTCTCGCGGTAGACGCACTGCAGCGGTTCGTGATCGTCCTGCCACCAGAAGGCGGTGCGCATCATGGGGTGGCGCTTGAGAAACAGTTGCCAGGCGGCTTCCATGGCCGGACGTTGCAGCACACCATCCCAACTGTAGCGTTGTTGCATCAGATAGATGCCGCTGTGGGGTTGCAACAGGGTGTGCAGCAACATCCCTTGTTGCATGGAAGACAAGGGATAGACATCTTCAATATTCGACCAGTCCAGTGCTTCAGAAGCCAAGGTTGCCGCCTGCTTGTGGCAAAGCGGGAAGGCATGGCTGGCGGGTCGCAACTCGGGTTCAGCAAGGAGCCCGGCCAGTTCGGCCAGCTGTTGCACAAGGCAGGGCATCCAGTTGGTGGCGAGCGTGCCTTCTGCGCGCAGATGCAGGCAACCGTCCTGCCAGTGTGCATCGAGAGTCAACGGACGGCTTGAGGCGCTCGGCTGGCTTGCGGCCTCGACCTGCGCCAGGACGCCACGTTGTTCGCGATGGCTGTCGCGGTTACCTAGCCAGCGAATGCTGACTGAAGCGCTTGGCAGCGCGCCCAACGGCTCTTGCAGGTATGGGTTGTCCGAGAGGTAACGCAGGACGCCATAGTCAGCGCCATGTTGCGGGTAGCCGCGTAGTTGCCCGGCCAGTGCCTGCAAGCGTTGCAGCAAGCTGCCTCCTTGGGGCTGGAGGAAGTAGGGGGCTGCCAGTTCCAGCGGGCCGAGGATGCGGGCTGGATCAAGGTCGGCCAGGGCAATCGGGGCGTCAACAGGCAGTTGTTCTGTCGCCGGGAGTGCGCTTTGGATATTCAGCGCCACCAGGCCTGCGTCACACTGCGCTTGGCACTGTTCAACCACAGCGCTGGCCAGCAGGCAGTTCCAGTCCAGATGCAGCACTTCGCCCAAACGCTTGAGGTCGGCTGAGATGCTGGCTGAAAGCTGTTCTTCAACCTGGCTGACCGGCTGCTGGCTGTCAGGCAATTGCACAGTGTCCATGCCTGCGTATTGCAGCCAGTGCTCCCAGACCTCGTCCAGGGTATCGCCTTGGGCATAGCTGTGTTGATGGCGGGTCCACTGGGTAAAGTCGCCACCCGCATAGGACAGCCGCACGGGGCGCTGATAGAGCAGTTGCCCCAGCGCCAGATTGAGGTCGCTGAGCAGCATCGGCCACGACGCCTCGTCCAGAATCAGGGGGGGAGCGGCCAGCAGCACAGAGTGCTTGCCGTCATTCTCTAGCAGGCATGCATGCAGTGTTTGCCCGCGCGTCAGATCAAGGGCGTCGACACCTGCCTGAGCCAGGGATTGCAAGCGCGCTTGGCTGCAGTCTGCAAGGTTCTGGTGCTCGACGACCGGGGCCGGAGGGGAGATCAGTACTTGCTGCTGCCATTCGCCGTCCGGCAAGGCCTTGAGTGCCAGACGCAATGCTTGATGGTGCTGTTGCAAGGCAGCAATAGCCTGACCCAGTAGTTGGCTGTCAATGGCTTGACTGAGCGCGACACAACGCCAGGTGGCGTCCAGTGGACCTTGCTGCAAACGCGCCAGTTGACCGGCGCCCAATGGCAAGTCGTAGCCGTCGGCAGTATTTTCAGTCACTGCGTGAGAGGCATCGGCACCCAGAACCCGGGCGATATCAGCGATGGTACGGTTCTCGAATAACTGGCTTGGGGTGAGCTTGAGTCCCTGCTGGTTGGCACGGGCGATGATTTGCAAATTGAGGATCGAATCGCCGCCGAGGGCGAAAAAGTTGTCATGCACGCCAATTCGTTCACGTTTGAGCACTTCCTGCCAGATGTCCGCCAGCAGCGTCTCGACGTGATTGCGCGGCGCCACATGGGTGGCGCTGTCATCCGTAGGCTGCTGTGGCATCGGCAGGCGCTGTACATCGACTTTGCCGTTGCGGTTGAGGGGCAATTCGTCAAGGGAGATGAAGTGCGCAGGTACCATGTAATCGGGCATGCGTGCGCTGAGATCATTGCGCAACTTGGTCGCCGAGATTGACTGGCTGGCAACCAGGTAGGCCACCAGTCGCAGGCTACCGTCCAGCTCGACGGCGCGTACCAGCGCCTGGTCGATCAGCGGCGACAGGCGCTTGATCTGGGCTTCGACTTCGCCCAGTTCCAGGCGGTTGCCACGGATCTTGACCTGGCTGTCGACCCGGCCGATAAACGCCAGTTGGCCGTCCACCTGCCAGCGCACGCGGTCCCCGGTTCGGTACCAGCGTTGCTGGTCCTGATCCAGTTGGAAACGTTCGTCGGTGAGATCAGGCCGGTGCAGGTAACCGCGGGCCAGAGCCCCCTTGATCAAGAGTTCGCCGGCCACCCCGGTTGGCACCGGATGCCCGTTGCCATCGACCACCCGCAGTTGCCGATTCGGCAGCGGACGACCGAGGGCAATGCTGCGCTGGCCTGCGCTCAGTTCGGTGGCAATAGCCCCGACTGTCGCTTCGCTCGGCCCATAGTGGTTGAACACCTTGAGCTCCGGCGCCAGCTGGTTGACTTGTTCCAGCAGCGCCGGGCTGAGGGCATCGCCACCAAAGACCAGCAACGCGCGCGGCAGCAGGCGTGCATCGGGAAGCGCCTGCAGCAACCCGGCCAGATGACTTGGGGTGATCTTCAACACATCAACAGGGTGCTGATCGAACAAGTCGGCCAGTGCCAGCGGATTGAAGCCGATGTCCTCATCCACCAGCAACAGGCTGGCGCCACTGCACAGGGCGCCGAACAATTGAGTGTGGCCTAGGTCAGCGGCGACACTGGACAGCAAGCCATAACGAGCTGTCGACGGCGGATTGAGGACGGTTTGCACGGCCGTCAGGTAATCAAGGATGGACTGGTGTTCAACCACCACGCCCTTGGGAGTGCCAGTTGAGCCTGAGGTGTAGATCACATAAGCAGCATCGCTCGGACTGTGCGTGACTGCGGGCGGGGTAGCTGGCTGCGTGGCGATGTTCTGCGCCTGTTCCGCCAGCGATAGCACCGCGGTGTGCTCGGCCAGGCCATTGAGCAAGGGCGATGGGGCCGCACCGATCAGCAGCGCGGCGCGGCTGTCAGTCAGAACATCAGCCAAACGTCCGGCGGGTTGTTTGATATCCAGCGGCAGATAGGCCGCACCGGCCTTCAAGGTTGCAAGCAGGGCAATCACAAACTCGGTGCTGCGTTCCAGGGCAAGGGCAACCACGCTGTCATGGCCGATGCCCTGTGCGCGCAGATAGTGGCTGAGGCGGTTGGCCTGCTGGTCCAGTTCAGCGTAGGTCAGCGCCACTTTGCTGTCACGGATTGCAATCTGTTCGGGGTGAGCCGTTGCCTGCTGTTCGAAACGCTGATGCAGACAGACTTCAGGCACTGGCAGTTGCACGCCGCGTCCTTGCGCGAGCAATAGCTGAGACTCTTCAGGGCTGAGCCACTGCAGTTCGCTGACCGGGCACTGTGCTTGCGCCGTCATCGCCAGCAGGATGTCGCGTAACTGGGCTGAGAGCACAGCAACTTCGGCATCGCTGAAGCGTGAACGGTTGTAGCTGATCAGATAGTGCAGTTGTTTGTCTGGCACCACGATCAGCGACAGCGGGAAATGGTTGCGGCCTTGGGTCAGGGTGATGCCATCAGCCCGTTGTTCACTGCTTGGGGCAGAGAAGCTCAAGCCGCCGGTGTCCTGATTGAGCGCGTCGGTGACCGGGAAGTTTTCGAACACCAGAATCGAGTCGAACAGCGCCTGTTCAGCGGCAATGCTGGTCATCGCCTTGAGTTTGCCCAGCGGCAGGTAAGCGTGGTGACGCAAGTCGCTGTTGCTTTGCTGCAAGTGCTGCAGCCAGTTCACCAAGGTCGTGCCGTCAGCCCATTGCACGCGCAGCGGCAGGGTATTGATAAACAGCCCGACAGTGCTGTCCAGCGCGACCAGATTCTCGGGACGACCCGCAACAGTGACGCCATAAACCACGTCGTGGCGCCCTGCGTGTTGGCCGAGCAGCAGTGCCCAGGCGCCTTGGATCAGAGTGTTGATGGTCAGGTCATTGGCGCGGGCGAATTGCGACAATTGCTCGGTTTCGCGGGTGCTCAGCAGGCTTTCACGCTCAGCGAAGGGTGCTCCGGCAGGTGCTGCCTGGCGTTCGGCGAAATTGGGCAGCGGAGTTGGTTCGCTGACGTCTTGCAACTGATCGCGCCAGAAACCTTCGGTGGCAGTCATGTCTTGTTCGGCCAGCCAGGCAATGTAGTCGCGGTAAGGGCGAGTTGCTGGCAGGTTGGCAGGCCACGCATGGGCCTGTTCGTAGTAAAGGGCCAGCCATTCCTGGACGGCGATGCCCACGCTCCACCCGTCCATAAGAATGTGATGGAAGGTCCAGATCAGGTGCCAGCGTTCGGAGGCCAAGCGCACCAGGCAAACGCGCATCAGCGGCGAGTCATTCAGCTCCAGGGGCTGCGCCCGCTGTTCCAGCGCCAACTCTTCGAGCGCGGCTTGCGGTTCTGTCCGGTCTTGCCAGTCCAGTTCGGTCAGGGGCAGAGCCACCTCTTGCTGCACCACCTGATAGGCGTCGTCCAGGTCTTCCCAGAGAAAGGCGCTGCGCAACACGGCGTGACGCTGGATCAGTGCCTGCCATGCACCACGAAACGCACTCAATTGCAGCGGGCCATTCATTTCCAGGCTCAGCTGTTGGTAATACACCCGCGAATCGGGCTCGACCACGCTGTGGAACAGCAAGCCGTGCTGGGTGGGTGAAAGCGAGTAGATGTCTTCAATATTGTTCATTGGTGCTGATCCGTTTCAAAGGCTGGGAAAACGTAGTGAGCTGGGTTTAAAGCACCGCGACAGCCAGGCATTGGCATCGCAGGTGCTCGTCGCTCGCTAGCTTTGGGAATTCTCTTTGGGCTTGAGCTTGCTCAGCAGTTTGTCCAGGGACTTCTGATTCAGCGCCTTGGCCAGTGGGAAGTCAGATGGCATCAGCGCTCCCGCCTGCGGGTCGAGGCAATGCTCGACCAGTGCCTGCAAGTGCTCCAGCAAACGCGCTGGCAAATGGCTGTCGGCGTCTGGGGTCACGCTGTGCCATTGCAGATGCAAGGCGCCATCCTCCAGCCATGCCACCACTTCACGGCCATGGGTCACCCGGTTGGTAAGTGCGACTTCAGGCGGTGGATTCAGGCTGCTTGCACGCAACCAGCCCTCAGGCGTTTGTTCATGCCCAAGATAGTTGAACAGCACATCGCCGCGCCCCGCAGGCAAATCACCGCGTTGGCGCAGCAACCCATGACCAAGGCCCAGGCCCGGCACGGCGCGTAAGGCTTGCTTGGCATTGCGCACCCAATCAGCGTGCGTACCGCTGGAATTCACCCGTAGCGGATAGAGGGTGGTGAACCAGCCGACGGTGCGGCTCACGTCCAACCCATCGAACGGTGCATCGCGACCATGACGCTCCAGATCGACCACTATGTCAGCGCGATTTTCAGCTTCTGCCAGGGTGGCGGCGAGGGCGGCGATCAGCAGCTCTTCAGGTTGGGTGCGATAGGCCGCGTGCGACTCAGTCAGCCACTGATGGGTGCGGCTGCTATCCCAGCGCGCCGACAGGGTTTGGCGCTCTGCGATTGTGGCTAGCGGCGCAGAGTTAACCGTCGACTGGCCAGCCCAGTATTGCTGTTCAGCACGGATCTTCTCGGCATGGGCTTGCATATGTTCGGCCCATTGCCGGTAAGAGGTTGTCTTGGCTGGCAGGCTCGGGTTCTCACCACGCTCCAGGCCTTGATAAAGCTGCTGGAAATCTTCCAGCAACGGCGTCCATGACACCGCATCGATCACCAGATGATGAGCAACCAGATACAGGCGTTGCGGTTGACCCTCCAGCAGAGCGGCTGCAAACAGCGGGCCTTGCTGCAGGTCCAGGCTTTGCGCGACGTCCAACAACTGCTCCGGGCGGTCGCAACAGATCAGTTGTGCTGGCGATACTTGAGCGATATGCGCTTGCCATTGGCCATCGACCTCAGAAAAACGCAGACGCAAGGCGTCGTGATGGGCGATCAACCGATCAAGCGTGACCTGAACCAAGGCCGGTTGTAGCAGATGATCACTGTCGGCCAGTACCGACTGATTCCAGTGCGCGGCCTGCGGTTGTTGTTGGTCGAAGAACCACTGATGCAAGGGCATCAGCGGCATCGAACCGCTAACTTCACCTTGTTCAGCCTGACACAGCAACGGAGTGACCAACTGCGCGAGCGCCGCCGGAGTCGGCGAACGGAACAGGTCTCTTGGGGTAAGCGAATAACCTTGTTCGCGCAGGCGGGAGATCAGCTTCAGGCCGAGAATTGAATCGCCGCCCAAGGCGAAGAAACTGTCCGATGTACCGACCTCGCGGCCACCGGTCAGGGTTTCGCCAAGTAGCTCGCCAAACAACTGGCAAAGCAGGCTTTCCAAAGTATTGCGCGGTGCGGCGTAATCCGTCTGGGTTTGCGGCAATGGCAGCTTGGCCAAGGCCTTGCGGTCGATCTTGCCGTTAGTGGTCAGTGGCAAGGCCGGGACTTCGACCCACACCGCTGGCACCATGTACGCGGGCAACTGGGCGGTAAGCAATGCGCCCAACTCTGGCTGCGGTGAACTGCTGCTGTAGAACGCCACCAATCGGTTATCGATCACCAATGTGCAGGCGCCGGTGATTGCCGGCAAGTCGAGCAGCGCCGCATCGATTTCGCCAAGTTCGATACGCTGGCCACGCAGTTTGACCTGATGATCAAGACGGCCCAGGTATTCGATATTGCCGTCAGCCAGGAAGCGGCAACGGTCGCCGGTGCGATACAAGCGATCACCTTCAACAAATGGGCTGGCAAGGAAACGTTCTTGGGTCAGCTCCGGGCGTTTCAGGTAGCCGCGGGCCACGCCGACACCGCCGATATACAGCTCGCCGATGCTGCCTATTGGCAACGGCTGCATGCTTTGATCAAGGATATACAGGCGCAGGTTGGCGATTGGCTTACCGATTGGCACGATTTGATCATCTTTCGAGCAGCGCCATACCGAAACATCGATTGCCGCTTCAGTCGGGCCGTAAAGGTTGACCAGCGCCGCCGGGTGTTGGCCCATAAAACGACGCACCAGATCAACCGGCAACGCTTCGCCGCTGGCGAATACCTGACGTAGACTGTGACAGTCGGTGAGACTCGGTTCCTCGACAAAGGCGCGCAGCATCGAGGGCACAAAGTGCAGGGTGGTGACCTGTTCCTGCTGGATCAACTGGCTCAGGTAAGCCGGGTCGCGATGACCATCGGGACGCGCCACCACCAGCGTTGCGCCCGTGATCAGCGGCCAGAAGAATTCCCACACCGAAACGTCGAAGCTAAAAGGCGTTTTCTGCAATACGCGGTCGTTCGGGCCAATCGGGAAGGCGTCTTGCATCCAGTGCAGGCGGTTCATCAAGGCGCCGTGCTCGTTCATCACACCTTTGGGTTGGCCGGTGGAGCCAGAGGTGTAGAGCACATAGGCCAAGTCATCAGCCGCGACACTTAGCGGCTCACCCACTTCAGCATCTGGCAAGGTATCCAGCGTCCAGATGCTGTGACCGGCTGGCAATTTTGACAGCCACTGCGCTTGAGTCAGAGAGATCTGTGCGTCGGCGTCTTCAATCAAAAATGCCAGACGCGCGGCAGGCAATTCAGGGTCCAGCGGCAACCAGGCGGCACCGGCATGGACAATGCCGAGCAGGGCGACGACCATTTCAACCGAGCGCTCCATGCACAGCGGCACAATCGATTCACGACCGACACCGGCACCGCGCAAGGCACGGGCAAGCTGTTGCGCCCGCTGATCCAACTCGGCGTAACTCAGGCGCTGGCCTTCAAACACAAGCGCCGGAGCGTTAGGACTCAGAGCTGCTTGCTGGCTCAAGGCCGTGTGTAGGTTGTTCGGGCCGGGATACTGGCGTTCCGTGGCGTTCCAGCGCGCCAGTTGTTGCTGATCCTGTTGTTGCGGGAACAGCTCGACCAGTTTGCACTGTGGCGTGGCCACCAATGCATCCAGCAAGGCGCACCATTGGCTGCTCCAGCGCTGCATCGTGAGCGGCTCGAACAACGCCGATTGGTATTCCAGACTCAGCGTCATGTCGCTGCCATCGTCCTGAACTTCCCAGCTTTGTTCGAACTTGGCGTCGATCACCGGCAACATCTGCTCTTCAAGCTTCAGCCCCGGCCATTGGTTGCTCTCCATGCGGCCATAGTTGAGGGAGAACAGCACCTGGAACAGCGGCGTGCGGTTCAAGTCACGCTGCTGTACGACTTCACTGACCAATGTGGCGAATGGAAGATCAGCGTGGAGCTGGGCCGCACGCAGGTCGGCCTCAAGGCTGGCGAGCAACTGTTCAGCAGGCGCCTGCTGATCGACTTCACTGCGAATCACCAGGGTGTTTACCAGGCAGGCCAACAATGTCTGGGTTTGCGCATTTTCACGTTGGTCCGCCGGGGTGCCGAAGCGAATCTCCCGCTGACCGCTGTATCGGGCCAACAGCGCACTCAGCGCCGTGGCCAGCACCACGTAAACGGTGGTGCCGCGCTGGCGGGCGAACTGGCGAATGGCTTGAGCACGCTGGGTGCCAAGCTGCAAGGTCACTTGTCCGGCGCTACGATCAGCTTCGGCGCCGCGAGGACGGTCGATGGGCAGGTCGAGTTGGTAATTATCCTGGCCCAGATGATTTTTCCAGTAATCCAGGCTGTGGTTGCGTCGCGCCTGGGTGTCCGGGTGTTGTTGCCACAAAGCGAAATCGACGTAGTCAATTTGCAGTGGCGCCCAGGCGGGCAGTTGGCCGTGCAAACCGGCGGCGTAGGCCTGGGCCAGCTCGTCGATAAGCAACTGCATGGCCCAACCGTCGGTGGCGCTGTGGTGCAGACACACCAACAACAGGTGTTCGTCGCTGTCCTGGCGTTGCAGCAAGTGCGCCCGCCAAGGCGCAGCGGCGGCCAGATCGAACGGCGCCATCAAGTGGTTTTGGGCTTCAGTACAAGCTGATCTCCAGTCTTGCGCTGACACTGAACTGAGCATCAGTTCCGGCCCATGGTCGTCGATCAGTAACTGTGGCTCGCCATCCACTTCGATAATACGGCTGCGCAGCACCAGATGCCGCTGGCTGATCTGGGCGAACGCTTTACGCAAGACCTCGACCAGCAGTTCACCTCGTAAGATCAGGGCAAACGGCATGTGATACTCGCGGGACTCCGGCACCAAACGGCTGAGCATCCAGAACCGACGCTGAGCCAGCCCCAGCGGCAATTGCGCCGGACGCGGTTGCGGACTGATCGATTCAGTTGGTATTGCCGCATGCAGATGCCCAGCCAGCGCCTTCACCGTGGGTTGGGCGAAGACCAGTGACAAAGGCAGGGTTGCGCCGAGACGCTCACGCACCCGTGCAACCAATCGGGTCGCCAGCAAGGAGTGGCCGCCAAGCTGGAAGAAGTGCTCGTCTATGCCCACAGGCGAGCACTCAAGCAGTTCGCTGAACAGTTCACAAAGCACCGTTTCAGTAGTATTGCGCGGCGCGATGTGGCTCTGCTTGCCCTGGTTTTCTGGCAGCGGCGTAGCGGCCAGTGCCTTGCGGTCGAGCTTGCCGTTGCTATTGAGCGGCAGACTGTCGAGTTGCACCAAGAGGTTGGGCTGAATGTGGGCAGGCAGGCTGTCATTCAGCGCGGCGCGAATGACGGCCTCATCGGCGTCACCACACCAGAAACTCAGCAAACGCTGATCGAGCAACAAGGTTGCGGCTTCGCGAACACCAGCCTGCGCCAGTAGCGCCGCATCGATTTCCCCAAGTTCGATACGCTGGCCACGCAGTTTGACCTGATGATCAAGACGGCCCAGGTATTCGATATTGCCGTCAGCCAAGAAGCGGCAACGGTCGCCGGTGCGATACAGGCGATCACCCTCGACAAATGGGCTGGCAAGGAAACGTTCTTCGGTCAGTTCCGGGCGTTTCAGGTAGCCACGGGCCACGCCGACACCGCCGATATACAGCTCGCCGATGCTGCCGATTGGCAAAGGCTGCATGCTCTCATCAAGGATATACAGGCGCAGGTTAGCGATTGGTTTGCCGATGGGCACTATCAAATCGTCCTTCGAACAGCGCCATACTGAGACGTCGATGGCTGCTTCGGTCGGGCCGTAAAGGTTGACCAGTGTCGCCGGGTGTTGGCCCATAAAGCGGCGCACCAGATCAACCGGCAACGCTTCGCCGCTGGCGAATACCTGACGCAGGCTGTGGCAGTCGGCAAGGCTCGGTTCTTCGACAAAGGCGCGCAGCATTGAGGGCACAAAGTGCAGGGTGGTGACCTGTTCCTGCTGGATCAACTGGCTCAGGTAAGCCGGGTCGCGATGGCCATCGGGGCGCGCCACCACCAGCGTTGCACCGGTGATCAGCGGCCAGAAGAATTCCCACACCGAAACGTCGAAGCTAAAAGGCGTTTTCTGCAATACGCGGTCGTTCGGGCCAATCGGGAAGGCGTCTTGCATCCAGTGCAGGCGGTTCATCAATGCGCCGTGCTCGTTCATCACGCCTTTGGGTTGGCCGGTGGAACCGGAGGTGTAAAGCACATAGGCCAAGTCATCAGCCGCGACACTTAGCGGTTCAACTGCTGACGCCTTTGGTAATGAATCAAGCGTCCAGGCGGTGTGACCGGCTGGCAATTTTGACAGCCACTGCGCTTGAGTCAGGATGACTTGTGCATCGGCGTCTTCAATCAGGAAGGCCAGACGCGCGGCAGGCAACTCAGGGTCCAGCGGCAACCAGGCGGCACCGGCATGGACAATGCCGAGCAGGGCGACGACCATTTCAACCGAGCGTTCCATGCACAGCGGGACAATCGATTCGCGGCCGATACCGGCGCCGCGCAAGGCACGGGCAAGCTGTTGCGCCCGCTGATCCAACTCGGCGTAACTCAGGCGCTGGCCTTCAAACACAAGCGCCGGAGCGTTAGGACTCAGAGCTGCTTGCTGGCTCAAGGCCGTGTGCAGGTTGCTCGGGCCGGGATACTGGCGTTCGGTGGCGTTCCACTGAACCAGTTGGCGATCGCGCTCTGCCACAGGCAAGGGTGTCCAATCGCCGAGGCGGGTCTGGGGCGCGTCGAGCATGGTTTCAAGCAATTGCTGCCATTGCTGCAACCAGCGCCGGGCCGTGGTTTCGCTGAACAGCGCGGCGCGGTATTCCAGCAACACCGACAGCACCTCGCCGTCGTGTACTTCCCAGTTCAGGTCGTACTTGGTGGATTGGGCGGTCACGGCCCGCTCGCTAACCTGCAACTGCGGCCAATGCTGGCTCGACGAATCGGCGTTCTGCATGGCGAACAACACTTGGAACAGCGGCGTCTGGCCGAGGCTGCGTGCTGGCTTGAGGTGCTCCACGACCTGATCGAAAGGCACGTCCTGATGCTGCTGGGCATCCAGCACGCGATTGCGCACCTGGCTCAGCAAGCCCTCGAAATCAAGGGCCGGATCGAGATCAGCCCGCATGACCAGAGTGTTGACGAAGCAGCCAATCAGCGGTTGCAGCTCAGCGAATTGGCGTTGGGCCACCGGACTGCCAAGCCGCACGTCACGCTGGTTGGCGTAGCGTCCCAAAAGCAGTTGCGCCGCAGTCAGCATCAGCATGTACAGGGTGGAACCGCGCTGTTGGGCGAACTGGCGCAGGCGCTCGACCAAGGCGCTCGGCAGTTGCAGTTGTACCGCGCCAGCAGTTGGATCGAGCTGGTTCGGACGAGCCTGATCGGTCGGCAGATCGAGCAAGTAATCGCCGTCTTCCAGTTGTTTGCGCCAGTATTCAAGCTGGCTGCTGAACGCTGCCTGTTGCTTGGGTTCGTGCTGCCAAAGGGCGTAATCAGGGTATTGCAGGGCCAGCGCGGGTAGGGTTGCCGTGGAGCCTTGGCACTGGGCGGTATAGAGCTGTCGCAGCTCATCCAGCAAATTCTGGCTGGAGGCATCGTCGGTGGCGCAGTGATGCAGGTTGAGCAGCAGCAGCGACTGAGCGCTGTCGCTGCGTTGTATTAGCGCGGCACGAAGGGGGATCTGGCTGGCGAGATCGAAACGGCGTCCGGTTTCCGCGTGGATCGCCTTGTCTGTCAGTTGCTGCCAGTGCTCGTCACTGGTCGCCTGCAATACAGTCACTGGCAGCTCGATATCGACCTGAGGTTCGATGAGTTGTATCAGCTCGCCGTCAGCATCGCGCAGAATACGGCTGCGCAGGATTTCATGGCGTTGAACCAGCCTGTTCAGAGCAGTTTTCAAGGCTTGGCTGTTGAGATCACCTTCCAGTTGCACGGCGCTGACGACGTTGTATTCGCCACCTCCGGCACTCAGTTGTTCCAGAAACCACAGGCGTTGCTGTTCGAACGACAGCGGCAGCCTGGCCGGGCGAGCGGCCGGGACAAATGCAGCCGCAGGTGCCTGCAGCGGATCGCCCAGCGTTGCTGCCAGAGCTTCCAGCGTCGGCTGTTCAAACACCGCGCGCAGCGCTGGCACCGTGGTGAACTGTTGGCGCAGACGGGCAAATAACACCGCCGCCAGCAGCGAGTGACCGCCGAGGTAGAAGAAGTGGCTGTCGCGACCGATTTGGCCCAGCGGCACCTTCAGCAGCTCGGACCAAAGCGCGGCGAGCTGCTGTTCGGCGACTGTACGCGGCGGATTCTGGGCGTCAGGTGCGGTTTGAATGTCTGGAGCAGGCAAGGTCTTGCGATTGAGTTTGCCGTTATCGGTCAGCGGCAGCTCATCGAGCAACACGAACGCCGAAGGCACCATGTAGTCGGGCAGGGCGGCGCCTATTGCCTTGCGCCAGGCGTCAATATCAGCCTGGGCATCGCTGGTGACGTAAGCCACCAGACGCTTGTCGCCGGGAACGTCTTCGCGGGCCAGCACCACGGCTTGGCGTACGCCGGGCTGAGCGCCGATCAGCGCCTCGATCTCGCCCAACTCGACCCGGAAACCACGGATTTTAACCTGGTGATCCATGCGCCCGAGGTATTCCAGCTGGCCGTTGGGCAACCAGCGCACCAGATCGCCGGATTTGTACATCCGCGCACCTGGCAGCGGCGAAAACGGGTCCTGGATAAACACCTTCGCGGTCTGCTCGTCACGGTTGAGATAACCCTGGGTCACGCCAGCGCCACCGATGTGGAGTTCCCCCGGTACACCAACCGGCATCGGGTTGAGGAAGGGGTCGAGGACGTAGGTACGCACGTTGGCGATGGGACGGCCGATGATTGGCCGCTCCGGGAAATCGTCTACCGCGCAACCGGTGGCATCGACCGTACATTCGGTCGGCCCGTAAGTGTTGAAGAAACGGCTGCCAGCAATCGATGGCAGGCGTTGCCAGAGTTGCGCATCAACCGCATCGCCACCGAACAGCACAAAACGCGGCAGATAGGTTTGGCCACTGCGCACGCCGTCGCTTTCGAGCAGGCCCTTGAGCTGCGCCGGGGTGCATTCAAAAGCATCCAGCTGGGTGTCGCTGAAGAACTGGGCCAGCGCTTCGGGGTCGTAACGCACCGCTTCCGGCGTCAGGTACAGGCTGTGGCCGTCAAGCAGCAGGATGAGTTCTGCCACCGAACTGTCGAAGGCGAATGAGTAGTTGAAGCTGGTACGCATTGGCTGGTCGGTATAGCGCCGGTACAGGCCATGAATACGCGCCCAGGCCAGGTTGACCACTGATCCGTTGGTGACCAAAGTGCCCTTGGGTTTACCGGTGGAACCTGAGGTGTACATGATGTAGGCCAGATCATCCGGCCCGGCCAGCGGTTCGGGATTGTGATCCGGCTGATCGGCGAACAGCGCGGCATCGCTGTCCAGACGCAGGCGTGGCAAATGTACGCCAAGCGCTTCCAGCAAGCCTTGCTGGCCAAGGAACAGCGCTGGTTGCGCGTCCTCGAGCATATATGCCAGGCGATCGAGCGGATAAGTCGGGTCCAGCGGCACATAGGCGCCGCCAGACTTGAGAATACCCAGCAGACCCACCAGCAGTTCCAGCGAACGCTCGACACAGAGCGCCACCGGACTATTGGCCACTACCCCGCGACTGCGCAGGTAATGAGCAACCTGATTGGCCCGGCTGTTGAGTTCGCCATAGCTCAGGCTGCGACCTTCGAAGCACAAGGCATCACGGTCCGGGGTGCGCTCGGCCTGCTGTTCAAACAGCTGGGCGAAGCACAGGTGTTGTGGCACCTCCATTTCGGTACGGTTCCACTCGACCACGGTGCGTTGCCATTCCGCGTCCATAAGCAACGGCAAGGCTGCTACCGGACGCTGCGGCTCGGCGAGCATGAAGTCCAGCAAGTGTTCGAGGCGGGCCAGGGTTTGCCGCGCGCTGTCGGCGACAAAGAGGTCGAGGGCGTACATCAACTCCAGCTGGATCGGTGCATTGGCCGGACAGAGCACATGCAGGTCAAGATCGCATTCGGATTGCTTGAGCGGCGTATCAAGGGCTTCAAACTCAAGATCGGAGAAGCGCAGGCGCGACTCCATGGCCAGTTGCTGGGCAACCATCACCTGATACAGCGGTGCATGGCTGAGGCTGCGCGGCAGTTGCAGGCTGTCGACCAATTGCTCGAAGGGCAAATCCTGATGTTGCAGGCCTTCACGCAGACGCTTGGCCACCTGGCCCACCAGCGCTGTGAAATCGGCGTGGGGTTCGAAGTCGGTGCGGATCGCCAGATTGTTGAGCAAAATGCCGAGCAAGCCTTCAGTGCCCGGTTGTTCGCGATGAGTGACGGGGGTGCCGATCAAAACAGTGGCATCGCCGCTCAAGCGATGCATCAGCACGGCGAAACCAGCAAATATCACCGTAAAGGGCGTGGTGCCCAGGCGACTGGCAAAGGCCTGCATCCGGCTGCTGAGTTCGGCGCTCAGTTCACGTTGTACGATACCGGCGCGATAGCTTTGCACCGAAGGCCGCGCATGGTCGGTGGGCAGCGCGAGCAAAGGGCTGCTGTCGCTGTTGCTGCGATCCAGCGTTTTGCTCCAGTAATCGAGTTGGCGCTTGAGCTCATCACCTTGCAAATGCTCGCGCTGCCACAGGGCGAAGTCGGCGTATTGCACCGGAAGGTCAGGCAGTTTGGCCGCTGCACCATTGCAGCGGGCTTCATAACCCAGAGCCAGCTCACGCAGGGCGATGGTCGCCGACCATGCGTCAGAAACCAGGTGATGCAGGGCAATCGCCAGCACATGTTCGTCCGGCCCCAGGCGCAGCAAGTGCGCGCGCAACAAAGGTGGGGCGCTGAGATTGAAGGGTTGCGTGAAGGTGTCGTGCAAGGCACTGAACTGCGCGCCTTCGCGGGCGGTGGTTGGCAAGCCGGACAAATCATCGAACGACAAGGCAATGCTCAATGAGTCGCTGATGTGCTGGCACGGAACGCCATCAATGTCTCGGATACCGGTGCGGAGGATTTCATGGCGGGCCAGCAAATCATTGAGGCTGGCGTGTAGCGCCGGAACATTTAGATCGCCTTTCAAGCGCAGGGCGAAGGGGATATTGAACAGCGTGGTGCCGGGTGTCAGTTGCTCGATAAACCACAAGCGCTGTTGCGAGAACGACAGCGGCAACTGTGCAGGACGCGCCTGGGTTTTCAAGGCAGGGGCCACAGCGGATTGCGGCGAGGCAGCTTCTGCCTGGCGCTTGGCAATCGCCTGAGCAAGCAGCGCCACGGTTGGTTGTTCGAACAACAGCCGCAGCGGCAAGTCGAGTTTAAAGTGCGTCCGCAGCCGCGCCACGATTTGTGTGGCCAGCAGCGAATGACCGCCGAGAGTAAAGAAGTTGTCTTCCACGCCAACGCTGTCGCGGCCCAGTACTTCGGTCCAGATCCCGGCTACAGCCGCTTCCTGTTCGTTGCGCGGTGCGACGCTTTGCTGGGTGTCGGCTTGCCAGTTCAGCTCCTGAGCAGCCAGAGCCTTGCGGTCGACCTTGCCGTTGGCGTTCAGGGGCAGACGGTCAAGGCAAAGGAAGGCCGCTGGCACCATGTACGGCGGTAATTGCCCGCGCAGGTGGCTGCTCAGTTCGTCGTGACCCAGACGCTCGTCGTGAGCAGAATAGTAAGCCACCAGCCAGGCTTCGCCGACGTGGTTTTCCCGCAACAGCACCGCTGCCTCGCGCACACTCGAGTGTTGAGCCAGACGGTGTTCGATTTCCGTGAGTTCAATGCGATGGCCACGCAACTTGACTTGCTGGTCGCGGCGACCGAGGTATTCGATCACGCCATCGGCACGCCAGCGGCCCAGGTCGCCAGTGCGGTAAATGCGCCCCTCAAGTTGCGGATGAACAATAAAGGCGTCGGCAGTGCGCTGCGGATCGTGCAAATAGCCACGACCAACACCGACGCCGCCAACACAGATTTCCCCAGCCACGCCGACCGGCAGCGGGCGCAGGGCTTCATCCAGCACGTAAAGGCGATTGTTGGCTGTCGGCTGACCGATTGGCATATGGCTGACGTCGGCATCCGGTGCAGCAAAGATCGGCTGGAACGCCACATCGTCGGCACATTCGGCGGGGCCGTAGGCGTTCATCAGGGGAATGTCGGGGAAGCGCGCGAACCAGTCACGGGCCACAGTCGGGGGCAGGGCTTCACCGGTAGGCATCACCCAACGCAGGTCAGGCAGTTGCAGGTCGCAAGGGCACAGCGCGAGCAGCGTGCGCATCAGGCTCGGGACAGTTTCAAGCACGCTCAGGCGTCCACTGACAAGCTCATGCAGCAGGCGTTGCGGATCGTGGGCTACTTCGTCCGGCAGGATATGCACGGTAGCACCCAAAACAGGTGCGGCAAGGAATTGCCAGACTGAAATATCGAAGGCCACCGAGGCAGTTTGCGCAATCCGGTCTTCGGCATTCAGGCCCAGAGCTGGCACTTTGCCGAAGATATTATTGAGCATGCCGCGTTGTTCGATCATCACCCCCTTGGGCGTGCCGGTCGAACCCGAGGTGAACAGCACGTAGGCCAGACTTTCCGGGCTGCCCAGCAACGGCAAGGGTGCATCATTGCCGGCTTGCCAGCAGGCTTCGGCGAACAGGGCAGCAGGTGCCTGGTCAAGGCCGCTCAACAGTTGATCAAGCAGGCTGCTGCAACCTTCACTGGCGACCAACAGCGGCGCGCCAGACAGCTTGAGAATTTCCCGCAACCGCTCCGGTGGATGGTTGACTTCCAGCGGCAGCATGGCGGCGCCCGCCTTGAACACGGCGATCATCATGGTCAGCAGTGGCAGGCCCCGAGGGGCGACCAGCGCGACCAATTGATCTGTACCGGCCCCGGCTTCACGCAGGGCATGGGCCAGACGCGTGGCGCGGCGATCAAGCTCGGCGTAAGTCAGCGACTCAGCACCGCAGACCGCGACCACCTGATCGCCGCGTTGAGCCACTTGTGCGGCAAATAGCTGGGCGTAGCTTTGCTCCAGCGGGAATGCCTGCGGGTTGAGGGCCCATTCGCCCAGCAGTTGTTGGCGCTCGTCGTCGCTCAGCAGTTCGAAACTGGCCAGCGTGGCATCCGGCGCGGCGAGCATGCCACGCACCAGACTGGCGAGGTGACCGAGCAGGCGCTGCACTGTTGCGGTGTCGAAGCGATCGCGGTCGTAAGACAGGCGAATACCCAGTTGTTCGCCGGGCAGAATCACCAGCGTCAGGCCGTAATGGGTGTGAACGCTATGGTCCATGCCATCGAGGCTGAACTGGAAACCGCCTTCGAGAATCTGTTCGTCGATGGGCGCGTTTTCAAATACCAGAATGCTGTCGAACAGGGTTTCGCCGCGAGGAAAATCGCTCCAGCCCTGAATGTCGGTCAGCGGCGTGTGTTCATAGTCACGCATATCGAGGTTCAGCCCTTGCAGGGCATTGAGCCACTGGCCAAGCGATGCCTCGGGGTCGACCGATACCCGCAACGGCAGGGTATTGATAAACAGGCCGATCATCTCCGCCACGCCGGCCAGTTCCGCCGGACGCCCAGCCACGGTAACGCCGAATATCACGTCCTGTTGGCCGCTGTAACGCGACAGCAGCAGCGACCATGCGCCCTGAAAGAAGGTATTGGGCGTAATCCGCTGGGCACGGCAGAACGCAGCCAGCGCCTGGGTTTCCTCTTCGCTCAAGTGAATCAGCTGGTCGTCCACCAGCACGGCGTCGGTGTAACGGTCACGGCTGACGCCGTTGTCTACTGTCAACGGCGTAGGCGCATTGAGCCCCTGTAACTGACCGCGCCAGAACTGTTCAGCCTTGTTTGCATCCTGGCGTTGCAGCCACTGGATGTAATCGCGGAACGGGCGTGGGCGCTTGAGGTGCGGGGTGCGGTCGTTGCACAGCGCTTCATAGACGTTGAGGAAGTCCACGGTCACCAGCGAAATGCACCAAGCGTCCATGAGAATGTGATGGAAGCTGCGGATAAACTCGTAAGACTCATCGGCCAGCCGCACCAGGCGGAAGCGAATCAGCGGCGGCTTGGACAGGTTGAAGCCGACTTTCTGCTCATCGTCCAGCAAGCTGCGGATTCGCGCTTCCTGTTGGTCTGGAGCCAGTCCGCGCAGGTCGATTGTGTCCAGCGGCACCTTGACTTCGCGGTGGATCACTTGCACCGGCTGTTTCTGGGTTTTCCACTGGAAACTGGCGCGCAGTGAAGGGTGCAGCGCCACCACCTGGCGCCATGACTCAATGAACGCCACTTCGTCGATGGCACCGCCGATGCGGTAGCGATCCTGCATCAGGTAGACGCCGGAATTTTCATGCAGCAGGGAGTGGAATAGCATCCCTTGCTGCAACGGTGACAGCGGGTAAACGTCTTCGATCGGATTGCTGCTGTTTTTTTCGTGAGTCATTTAAAGCGTCCTGCAAAATAAGGGGCGACGGCGCGGCGAGTTGGGAGAGCGGTCAAAATTCGGACTCATCGAGCTCGGCCAGCAACGCCTGCATTTCGTCTTCGGTCAGGCCCGAGGCGCTGAATTCGCTGCTCTGGACCTGCGGCTGCCCGGTATCGGCGGTCAGCAGCTGTGCAACCTCGGCCATGCCGGCAATGGTCTGGCGTTCGAATACATCTTTGGCCGACAGCGCGATGCCTTGTTCGCGTGCCTGGGCGACCACTTGCAGGCTGAGAATCGAGTCGCCGCCAATGGCGAAGAAGCTTTCGGTGACGCTTACAGAAGGCAGTTTCAGGACTTTGCCGACAATCGATTGCAGGCTGCTTTCCATGGCGTTGCGCGGCGCTACATGGGTGCTTGCGTCGAGCTGGTCCGGGTCAGGCAACTGGTTCAGGTCGAGCTTGCCGTTGGGGGTACGGGGGAAGCTCGCCAAGGTCAGCACCTGGGCTGGCACCATGTATGACGGCAGGCGTTCGCCGAGGAAACGCTTGATCGCTTCCGAGTTGGGCGCGTAACCGTGGGCCGCCAGAACGTAAGCCAACAAGCGCTTGCCAGCGGCGTGTTCCTGAACGATCACTGCGGCTTCGCGCACATCACTGTGGCTGCACAGTTGCCGCTCGATCTCGCCGAGTTCGATGCGGTAGCCCCGCAACTTGACCTGATGATCCTTGCGGCCAAGGAACGCCAGACGGCCGTCCGCCAGCCAGCAGGCGAGGTCGCCTGTGCGGTAGGCGCGGGTGCCATCAGCGAGGCTGACAAAGGCTTTGGCGGTTTCTTCGGGTTTGTTGCGATAGCCTCGGGCCAGGGTTGGGCCAGCGAGCACGATTTCCCCCGGTTCGCCGATACCGCAGATCAGCCCGTGCTCGTTCAACACCCGCAAGTCCATACCGGCAATTGGCCGACCAATGCTCAGGCTGCGGTTTGGGTCGAGCACTTCATAAGTGGCCCAGACGGTGGCCTCGGTGGGACCGTATTCATTGACTAGCGTGGTGTTTGGCAAGGACCTGCTGTGCTGCGCCACCAGCGACGGCGGGCAGGCTTCACCGGCGACTATCCAGCATTCGAGGCAGTCAGCACCTGCTGTGCGTTGCAACTGGTCGATCAGCGCTTGATACAAGGAGGGCAGCGACAAACCATGGCTGACCCGGTGCCGGGCAATCAGTTGGGCCAGCCTTGGCATTTCCAGCTCTTCGCCAGGGGCCGGTAATACCAGGCGTCCACCTTGGGCCAGGGTCCAGAAAATCCCCGCAACCGAACTGTCGAAGGCAAAGGACGACAGCAGCAAATAAGCCCGCACTGGCGTGGCGTAGCTGGTCATGCGTACCTGGGTCGAATAACTCAGGGCTGCGTGGCTGATTTCCACGGCTTTCGGCGCGCCGGTGGAGCCTGAGGTGTAGATCAGGTAGGCCAGATCGTCGGCACCTGGGCCTGCCAGCGGCGGCAGTACTTGGCTATCGGTCGCGTTCAGCTCGTCGAGAACAAAGCGTTGCAGGCTGGCGGGTACGCTGTTGGCAAGTTCGGGGCTGACCACAATGTGTGCGATGGCGCTGTCGGCCAGCATGTAGGCGCGACGATCCGCTGGATAACTCGGATCAATCGGCACATAGGCGCCACCGGCTTTCAATACCGCAAGCATGGCGACCACGGCGGCGTTACCACGGGCAAACAGAATACCCACGGGCACACCAGCACCAATCCCGCCAGCCACCAATTGATGAGCCAGGCGGCTGGCGTTGGCATCAAGCGCCGCATAGCTCAGGTCGCCATCCTTGTCGCTCAGGGCGATGGCATCCGGCTGTTGCCGTACTTGACGGTCGATCAGCTCGACCAAGGTCACGGGTTCGATGGCGGGCAGAGTCGCCTCGGCATTGATGGTTTGCAATTGAAGCTGCCCAGCCAAAGGCAGTTGTGTCCAGCCCTGTTGCGGTTCGTTCAATGCGCCTTGCAACAGTTGTAGCCATTGTTCGCCGAGGCAGGCTGCGGCATTGCCACTCAAAATATGGCTGTCGTAAATCAACTGAGCCTCAATAGCATCCGCTGCCTGATACAGGTTCAGGCAGGCTTTTACTGGGTTCATCACCGCGCGGGCATGGCGCTGCCCGGCATCAAGCTGACGCCAGGCGAATGCGTAGCCGCCATTGAGATCATGGGTGTAGTAATCCTGCCAACCGACACTGCGTTCAAGGCTGGTTGCAATGGTTTTGCTTTGCTCCAGCAGTGTTGCCTGGGTATCCAGGTCGAAACGCAGCGGCAGGCATTGCTCGAACAGGCCCAGTGCGCTGTCCAGTTCGGGGCCACGGTTTTCGTCAATTACCGTCAGTGCAATCTGCTGTTGACCGGCGAGGCGTGCAAGCAAGGCAGCCCAGGCCGTGAGCATCAGGTTCGATGTCAGAGCCGGGTGCCGGGCAAGCTGTGCGGGGAGGGTGAAGTCTAGTTGCTGCGGGACAAAACCATCGCCCGAGGCGGACAACAGCGACAACTGCAAGCTGGGTTGTTCACTCTCCGCCAGCGGCTTCCAGAAGGTCACGCCCGGATGGTCAGGCTCATCTTCGCTCAGGTTCCAGCGCCATTCGGCGTAGTCGGCATATTGCAAGGCGTCGGCGAGCTGAGTGTTGCTGTCTTGCAGCAATGCCCGGGCCAGCAGCTTCAGACTGCTCAGGTCGAAGTGAGTGCTGGCAGCTGCCAAATCGAGTAGCGATTGTTCATCAGACAACTGTACCAACGTCACTGTCAGCGGCTGCGCCCAGTCATTGGATTGTTGACCAAGGTGGATCAGTGCTGCGTCCTGCCCGGCAGGGTCAAGGGCGCGCAAGTCGAGCACGGCAATGGGCAGATCAATGGATTCATCGATCACCTGCACCGGATGACGCAGGCCCGGCACGGGCACCAGGCGGGTGCGCAGGATTTCACAGGCGGCGATCAGGTCGTTCAGCCGTTGCGTGAGGATCTCAGCCGATACAGGAGAGCAGCAGTTCCACTGCAAATGGCAGCTAAATGGATGTTGGGCGCTACCGTTGATGTGCTGATACACCGAAGCCTGTTGCGGCGAAATGCGAAAACCTTGGAGTCCGTTCATTTTCAACTCGACTGCAAATTGTGAGTAAACCTGGGTGTGACCAGAGACACGAACCTACTGACTGGAATCAGTCGTGGCGGCACCCATTGAAAGATCAAACAGCGACGTCACCTTGCAGCAGGGCTTCAGCCATGCCAGTGAGGATGGCGCGCTTGCCGGTAAAGGGTTCGCGACCGTGTACCGCGAGCATGTTGTCGATAAAGAGCACGTCGCCCTGTTGCCAGCTGAACCGCACCAGTGAGTCGAGGTAAGCGGCTCGTAATGACTCCAGCACCTCTGGCTCGATCACTTCGCCGTCGCCGTAGAAAGTGTTGGTCGGCAGGTCGAGATCGGTGAAGTTGCTTTGCAAGGAGTCACGAATAGCCGGTGGCAGGGTGCTGATATGGAAAAAGGTGGCATGGTTGAACCAGACTTCTTCGCCAGTGCGCGGATGGCGCACAACTGCAGGGCCGCGCTGACGGGTTCGCAGGCGGTTGTTGGCTTTCCATTCCACTTCGATGCCGACAGTGGCGCAGTAGCTTTCCACTTCGTCACGGTCTTCGGACTGGAACACGCTTTGCCACGGCAGGCCGAATCCATCGCCGTAGTTGCGCACGTAGAGCACGCCTTTTTCACGAAAGCGGGCTTCGATTTCCGGGCTGATCCTTGCTTTCACCGCGCGGGTCGAACCAATCGGGGTTTCGCCGCCGGTTTCGGATGGGGTCTGGCAGTAAAAGAACAACCGCAGCGGGAAACGTGGCGAGTACGAATGCTCGTTGTGCGGAAATATCATCTGGTCGGCCGGGTAATCGGTCGAGGTGTAGATGTTGCCGCCAACCCGGGTGCGCGGGGAGGCACGAAACATATACTCCAGCGCCCCAGGGGAGAGTGCGGCGATCACCTGATCAAACTGTTCCACCGACTGCACCGAAAACCCGCGAAACAGCAAGGCGCCGTATTGCAGCAGCTTGCTCTCCAGACTTTCACGTTCACCGGCCGCCCAGGCGGCCAGATCGACACCGCTGACACTCGGCTCAATCACCAACGGCAAGGCATGATCCGGGCTGAGCAGCCGCTCGCTGACCAACTGTTGCGAGACATTCATGGCTTTACGGCGCACGCCGCCAAGAGCGCGAGACGGTGGGGGCACGATAGACATAAAGGCATCCAACTCGGTTAGAGGGTCAAGGAGCGGCGTTTGGCTTGCAGCAACGAGCTGCGGCCGGCTAGCGCACGGGATTGCTGTTGTTCACGCTGGAATTCTTGATCCCAGTTGGCGAGTCGGTCAGCCACTTTCGACAATGGCTGGTCCAGCAGCTTGTGGCTCTCATCCAACAGGCGTGTCCACAGCTGTTGCAGGCGCAGGGCCCGGTTCTGATCGAAGAACTGAGCGCGGAACTTTAGTGTCGCCTCGATACCCTCGCTGCCATGGACCAGGTCAAGCACCAGATGGAAATCTCCCGGCGCTTGCGCCACTTCAAGCCCGGTCATCTGTGCACCGGCGATAGCAGTCGGTGTCACTCGGGAAGGCTGGTAGTTAAGCTTGACTTGAAACAGCGGCGAATGACCGGGACGACGTTGCGGTGCCAGCGCCGAAACCACCAGGTCGAATGGCAGGTCCTGGTGGGCATACGCCAGTCCCGCCTGATCGCGGACCTGCTTGAGCAAGGCTGCGAAAGTCGGATCGCCGCGCAGGTCGCAACGCAAGGTCAGCTGGTTGACGAAGAAGCCAATCACCTCGTTGTGCTCGGCCAATGGACGCCCGCTGACATCAGTACCCAGCAGGAACTGTTGCTGTCCACCTAATTGCTTGAGCACCAGTTGATAGCTCGCCAGCAGCAACATAAACAAGGTCATGCCTTGCTCACGGGCGAGGGCTGAAAGGGTTTCGCAACTGGACTGAGCGAGTATGAAGTTGAGGCTGTGGGCGCCATGGCCCGATCCAGTTCCGCCCAGTTCGATGCTTTGCGGTATATCCGCCAGATGTTCGCGCCAGAAGTCTTGTTCCGCCGCGATCCGTGCGTCGCTCCAGTGTTCGGCTTCCCAAAGGGCGAAATCCAGGTACTGCGGCGGCAACTCGGCAGTGGATGTACCGGCCAGTTCCGCCAGCAGCAGTTGCGCCGAGCGTCCGTCGAAGGCGATGTGATGCAGGCTTAGGAGCAGGTCGTGCTGTTCATCGTCGCGGCTGAGCAATTGCGCGCGTAACAACGGCCCGTGCTCAAGATCAATCGGTGTCGCCTGTTCCCGGGCCAGGCAATCAGTGAGCGCTTGTTGTTGCAGCGCTGCGGGTTGATCGCGCAGGTCGTGCCAATTGAGCGCCACAGCTTCAGTCGGCAAAATCCGTTGCTGCGGACCCTTGACCCCATCGTTATAGACGGTGCGCAATACGCGGTGGCGATTGACCAGCGCATTGAGTCGCGATGCCAGGGTTTCGGTGTCAAGGGCGCCTTGCAGGTTCAGGTGCAATACCAGGTTGTGTTGGGTATCGCCGGGATTCAGTTGGCGCAGGAACCACAGACGGCTTTGGGCAAAGGATTGACGGCCTTGCTCTTGGCTGGCGTGGCGGCGTTCTGGCAAGGTGTTTTCAGGGGGCGACGTGGGTTCGGCGAGGAAGTCCAGCAGTTCCTGCGCCCAGTCGGCCAGGGTTTGCTCGCCGAACAGTTGTTGCGTGTTCAGGTTCCAGCCCAGATCCTTGTGCAAGCGCGCGGTGAAGTCGGCAATGCTGATGGAATCCAGGCCCAAGCCGATCAAACTCTGGTTGAAGTCGACCGCCAGATACGGATTGACCTCGCGCAGTGTCTGTTCCAGCCATTGGCGGCAAACGGGCAGGGCGGGAGTAGACGCATTGGCAACAGACTCGAAAAGCTGTGCAAGGCTGAGGCGCGCGCAAGTGTCCGAGGTTTGGCCGCCGTGCTGGGCAATAATGGACAAGGTGCCCGCGGCCAACTGCTTGCGGGCGCCTTGCCGGGCGATCTTGCCGCTGGTGGTCATCGGGATGGTGCCAGCTTCCACTAACACGATCTGATCGATGCCACATTCGGCGGCGTCACGGACTGCGTTTTGCATCGAAGCAAACAGCGCCGGGTGATGCGCAGGATCGACGAATTTGCGTTGCGGTTCGGCGACAATCACCAGTTTTTCGCGGCCCAGGTGCGGGTCCATCTCTGAGAAAGCGGCAATGCGCCCGGTGCGGATGCCCGGCTCGGCATCGGTAATGGCAAATTCAATATCGTGAGGATAGAGGTTGCGGCCATTAAGAATCAGCAGGTCCTTGAGCCGGCCGCAAATCACCACTTGGCCTTCATGCATAAAGCCCAAGTCGCCGGAGCGCAGATAATGCCCGGATTCACCGATGATGCGCGCTTCAAATGCCTCGCGACTGGCCTCTGGGTTTTTCCAATAGGCTTCAGCATTGCTCGGCCCGCTTAGCCAGACTTCGCCGATGCAATCAGCGTCGCAGCGCTCATGGCTCTGTGGGTTGACGATGGCGATATCGTGCAGGGCTTGCGGATAGCCGCAGGCAACAAATTCCACAGCCGGAGCTTCGCTTGTCGCCAAGGCGACGCGGCCGGTTTCCAGCACGGACTTGTCCAGGCGCAGCACCACGGGCGCGGCATCGGCGGGTGTGGCGCTGACACACAGAGTGGCTTCAGCCTGACCATAACCGGGACTGATCGCCAAGGGGTTAAGGCCGCAAGGGGCGAAGCGCTGGGCGAAGGCTTCCAGTGTAGCGGGGTGAATGGGTTCGGCGCCGTTGATCGCATGTTTCCAAGTGCTGAGGTCAAGCTGAGCGATCAGGTTGTCGCTGACAACACGATTGCACAGTGCATAGGCGAAGTTGGGGGCAAAACTGGCGGTGGCGCGGTAACGGCTCAAGGCCTGCAACCAGGTGGATGGGGCGTTGACAAAGGTTTGTGAGGCCAGCAGATAGCAAGGCATACCGCTATACAGCGGCGCCAACAAACCACCGATCAAACCCATGTCGTGGTACAGCGGCAGCCAGTTGACCATGCCGCCATGTTCATCAAAGCCGTAAGCCTGGCGCATCAGTTCAACATTGGCGATCAGGTTGCGCTGGCGTACTTCGACACCCTTGGGCGTGCCGGTGGAGCCGGAGGTGTATTGCAGGAAGGCGACAGTTGCACCGTCAACATAGGGGCGCTTCCAAGCACTGGCTGGCGGTGTGCCGAGATCCTCGACCGTCAACACATCAATCCGGTTTTCGACCAGCTCCCGCAGGCTCTGGCAGTGATCGGGCGGAGCAAGAATCAGCCCAGGTTCGGCGTCGATCACAACATTGCGCACGCGATCCAAGTGGCGCGGTTTACGCGAAGGTGGCGGAAACAGCGGCACAGCGATCATGCCGGCATACAGGCAGGCGCAAAAGGCGCGGGCGTAGTCGAGGCTGCTGGGCAGCATCAACAATACGCGTTCTCCCGGCGCATAGCGCGACTGCAGCGCAGCTGCCAGAGACTGGCTCTGTTCATGCAACTGGGCAAAGGTCAGGGACTGGCCGATCTCGATACCGTCGGGCAAGAAATGCAAGGCTGCGCGCTCGCCGAAATCTGCAGCATTGTTTTCCTGCACTTCGATCCAATGATTAAAAGAGAACATATGCAATTCACGCCATGGCAACGATGACTTTGCGGTCACCGGTGTAAGGATTACGGCCGTGTGCGACCAATCGATTGTCGAGCATCAGGATGTCGCCGGGCTGCCAGGGGAAGCTGATGGCGGTCTGGCGATACACCTCGCGCACGCTGTCGAGCACTTCGTCAGGGATGGGTGAGCCATCACCGAAATACACGTGACGTGGCAAGTTTTCTTCACCTACGGCTGCGAGCAGACTGGCGCGCACACTGGGCTCGATGGCCGATACGTGGAACAGGTGCGCCTGGTTAAACCAGACCCATTCACCCGTCTCGGGATGCTGCAGCACGGCGGAACAACGCTGGCGGGTGCGCAGTTCGCCGTCGTCTTTCCATTGCCACTCGATGTCGTTATCAAGGCAGTAACGTTCGACCTGAGCGCGATCCTCGGTGTTGAATACTTTCTGCCAGGGCAAATCCAGTGCGCCGCTGTAGTTGCGCACGTACAGCAGATCGCGGCTGGCAAAGAGTTCGCGGATCTCGCTTGGCATGCGCTGATAGACCAAGCGGCTGTCCGCTATAGGCGTTTCGCCACCGGTTTCACTGGCCTTGATGCAATGGAACCAGATGCGCGAAGGCCAAGGCCGGGTGTAGGCCTGCTCGTTGTGCAAGGGGATAAATTGATGAGCCGGATATTCGGTGGAGCTGTACACACCGGCGAAGACCTTGCTGCGCGGCGTGGAGCCAAACTCATAGCTGGCCAGCGGGGCGCCGAAGCTGGCGGCGAAACGCTTGAAATCAATGGGAGTGGGGACGTTAAAACCACGAAACAGCACACCGCCAACGGTGCTCAAACTGTGGTCTAGGGTATTGCGAATCGATGCATCCAGATCCTGAATAGACTGTCCAGCAGTTGCCTGTATCAGTACTGGCAGGCTCGCAACCGTCGCAGTTGTGGATAAAGGTTCGGAACGCCTGCTCAGGTGTTCGATTGAAGTCATCCTCGCGCATCCTTTTTGTCTTATCGCAGTCAGGCACGGTGGCGTTGGCAAACCTAGAAAACTTGGCAGAGGTCGCTACGCTTAATGCGGCTGATATGTATTCTCACCGATCCAGGGTGGCATATTTATTACAAATGAGATTAATTATCAATCTTGTTAGTGTCATTTTTTAGGATTAGACTGGCGACAGCTGGGGGGCATCAGCGTTCAAGACAAAAGAAAAAATACTTATGTTTGCCAAAGGAGAACGGGGCGTGAATTTCAAGAAAAATACAATCGCACTGGCTGTGGGGTCGGCCGTATGCCTGGCCAACAGCGGCGTATGGGCGGCCGAGGAGACTAACTCGGTGGAGTTGGCTCCAGTCACTGTTACAGGTGAAAAAATCAACCGCAGCCTGGAGCAAACCCAGTCGAGCGTGGCGGTGTTTACCGAGCAACAACTGCGCGAGAAGCAGGATCACGACCTGATTGATGTGTTCGCTCGTACACCGGGCGTCTACAACCAGTCCGGTAACGAAAACTGGGGTATCCGTGGCGTACCTGTTTCTGGTTTCGATGACCAGGGGCCAGCCGCTCTAAACGGTGCGGTTTCGGTGTTCGTCGACGGCGCCGTGCAACCGAACCGCACACTGACTCTCAGCCCCGTACCGCTGTGGGATGTGGAGCAAGTCGAAGTGTTTCTCGGCCCGCAGTCCACCACCCAAGGCCGTAACTCCTTGGCCGGCGCGGTCGTTATCCAGACCAAGAACCCAACCTTTGAACCGAGTTTTTCCGCACAAGCCAATGGCGGTAACTATAACGAGCGGGGCGGGGCGGTCGCAGGGGGCGGTTCGATCATTGACGGCAAGATTGCCGGCCGTATCGCCGTCGACTATCAGGAAGGCGATGGTTATATCGAGAACCTGTTCAATGGCGATGATGCCAACAAGACTCGCACCGCAAACACGCGCGGCAAGTTACTGATCTTGCCCAACGATGATACCGACGTGCTGTTGACCTATGCCCACGGTGAAAGCCGCAAGGGCGACAATTCAGTCATCCGTCAGGGCGACAGGGTTCGTTATTACAAAATCGACTCCAACACCGAGGCCTACGACAAGCTCAAGCAAGACACCTTCAGCGCCAAGGTCGATTACCGCCTGGATAATAGCTGGTCCATTACCAGCCTCACGGCCAATACCGATTCGGACTACGACGCTCGCCTGGACTTTGACCAGTCGTCCTCCTCGGACCAATTCGTATTGCGCCAGCAGGAGGGTGGCCTGTTCAGTCAGGAACTGCGCCTGAACTACGATGGCGACACGGTGAAAAGTTTTGCTGGCCTCTATTACGGCCACAACACCAACGACTTCCACGACCGTTTGTTCTTTGGTGATAGATTGTTCGGCGTCGTCAAAGGTGACACCACCATCGAAAACAAGGCCGTGTTTGGTGAAGTCAACTGGACCTTCGTTCCGCGCTGGACCTTGATCACCGGCCTGCGCTACGACCACGAAACCAACGATACCAACGTCAAGCAAGATGACTTCTCCGAGCCAGGCAAAGACAAGCAGACCGCTGATGCAGTCCTGCCGAAACTCGGTCTCGATTATGAGCTGGCTGCCCACCAGTACCTGGGGTTCATGGTGCAGCGCGGCTATCGCGGCGGTGGCGTAAACGTTCGCGCTGGTAGCGGTCACGAAGCCTACGATCCGGAATACACCACCAACTACGAGTTGTCTTACCGGGGTTCGTTCATGAATCAAACCCTGCGTACCCGCGCCAACCTGTACTACACCGAGTGGAAAGACCAGCAGGTCAGCGTGCTCAATCCACAAACCGAGTATCTCGACGTATTCAACGCCGGTCGCAGTGATATCAAGGGCTTGGAAGTTTCTGTCGAAAAAGACTTCGGCGAACAGTTGACCCTCAACGCCGGTGCCTCCATCACCGATGGCGAATACAAGGACTTTGTCACCAGCGACGGCCGCGACATGAGCGGCGAAGACTTTCTGTTTTCGCCTAAGTACAAGATGACCATGGGCGCCACCTATCGCTGGAATGATCGCGTGACCCTGAATACCGACGTTGTCTATCAGAGTACCTCGCCTTCGGAATATGAGTTCGACGCCGCCGGTAAGGTCATTGACGAATACAAGAGCGACAACTATTGGCTGGCTAACGTCAATGCCGAGTACAAAGTCACCAAGAACGTCGCAGTTTCGGGCTACGTGAAAAACGTCTTCGACAAGGAATACATCACCAACAATCGTAATGACGACATCATTGATGCCGGCGCCCCGCGAACGCTGGGTGTGATTCTACGTTACGACATGTAAAACCCTGGACGCGGGGAAGCCAATTCTCCGCGTCCGCTTTCACCGCAGTCTGAATTCCTCTGGATTTCCCCGGCAGCTTTCAAGCTCAATCAGGCTTGCTTTCAGAATCATCATCTCGGTGCGATAGAGCACTGCCGTGCACTTGAACCACTCCCGCCTCAGTGCCAGAAACGATGCGCGCTGTTATGACCATTGCCACCTCGGCTGTTAACCAATCATTCGATCCGATCACAGCCATAGCCAGTCTGTCGGCGAGGGTTGCGCATTCGCCTGTGGTGGGCTTTTAGCGCACTTGATGATGCATAGAAAGCGTTCTATCGAACCCTTGATCTAGATGATTCGGCAGTAGAAGCGGGGGATTCGCGTTAAATTATTATTTAAAACGAATGATAGGTATTATCATTCGCATTAGATTGTGTTTAGATTAGGCATACGCTCGGGCGAACCATCAACTGCCTGCCAAATTAAGGACGCAAATGCCTGCTTCCCCCAATCCTTGGTTTTCGCTGTTGCGCGGCGCATCTGCAGCCAGAATACGACTGTATTGCTTCCCTTATGCAGGGGCCGGGCACACTGTGTATCAGCATTGGCGGACTCAGTTGCCAGCGGAAATCGAGTTGGCCCTGATTAAGCTGCCGGGGCGCGGCGAGCGCTTCGGTGAACATCCGGCCACATCGCTTGATGCGTTGGTCAGCATGCTGGCTCAGGCAATAGAGCATGCAGAGCAGGGGCCAGAACACTTTGCCTTCTTTGGCCACAGCATGGGCGCTCTGTTGGCCTTCGAGACCGCACGAACCCTGCAAAAGCGCGGCTTGTCGCCCAGTACGTTGCTGGTTTCCGCACGCACCGCACCCTCGGTTCATGGCTGGCGTGAGCGCCTGTCCGATCTGCCGGATGCGGCCTTTCTTGAGCATATCCGCAGCATGAATGGCCTGCCTGAAGAGCTGTGCGACAACCCGGAATGGCTGGCGTTATTCCTGCCGATCATTCGCGCCGATTTCGCCCTCTGCGAGAACTACAGTTATCGCCCCGAACAAGCTTTGACTTGTCCGATCAGCGTACTGGCCGGTCGCGACGATGCCAACGTGCCTCTGGCATTGCTTGATGCCTGGGCAATCGAAACCCAGGCGGGCTCTCAGACCCAGCTGTTCGAGGGCGGACACTTCTATCTATTCGAACGCGAGGCAGAACTGCTGAACCTGATTCAACACCAACTCGGCCCACAACGCCGGTCCTGGCATGCGGCTGTGTAAAGCCATGGGCTATCGCCCAGAAATCTTGCCACTCCCAAGGGAAATTTATCGTGGAATCTATCCAGAACCTGCCTCCGTCCAGCGCCACTTTTAACCTTGAACACTTCCGCCAACAAGGCCCGCGCGAGTTAAACAACAACGCTTACTTGCAGCGCCAGGCCGCCCGCGAATCCAATGCGCGCTCTTACCCGCGACGAATCCCGCTGGCGCTAAAGGAAGCCCACGGCCTTTATGTGCAGGACACTCAAGGGCAACTGTTTATGGACTGCCTGGCCGGAGCCGGAACCCTGGCACTTGGGCACAATCATCCGCAGGCTATCGCAGCCATGCGGCAGACTTTGGATTCTGGTTTGCCCCTGCATACCCTGGACCTGACTACGCCAGTCAAAGATAGCTTTGTCGAAACTTTATTCGCTGCCTTGCCCGCCAGCTTTGCCCAGCACGCCCGCATTCAGTTCTGTGGCCCGACCGGGGCCGATGGCATAGAGGCGGCGCTCAAATTGGCTCGTACTGCAACTGGGCGCAACCCGATATTGTCCTTCTCCGGCGGCTACCACGGCATGACCCATGGCGCATTGAGCCTGATGGGCAATCTGGGGCCCAAGCTGGCCTTGGGCGCAGCGATGGCGGAAGTGCAGTTCTTGCCTTATCCCTACGATTATCGCTGCCCCTTTGGCCTGGGTGGCGAGGCTGGGATAGACGCAGGTTTGCACTATATAGAGCAGTTGCTGAGCGACCCGGAATCCGGTGTATTACCCCCGGCAGCCGTGGTCGTCGAAGTCGTCCAGGGGGAGGGCGGTGTGATTCCCGCACCGCTACGCTGGTTGCAAGGCTTGCGCCACCTGACCCGCAAGTACGGGGTCACACTGATCATCGACGAGGTGCAAACGGGCCTGGGTCGAACCGGCAGCCTATTTGCTTTCGAACAAGCCAATATCGAGCCCGATATTCTGGTGCTGTCCAAGGCAATTGGTGGTGGCTTGCCGTTATCCGTACTGGTTTACCGGGAGGAACTGGACAGCTGGAAACCAGGCGCCCATGCAGGCACATTCCGTGGTAATCAAATGGCCATGGCTGCTGGCACAGCAACCTTGCGCCACATTATTAGCGAGAATCTGCCAGTCCATGCAGCCGCTATGGGCGAACGCTTGATAAACCAGCTGCGGCAATTGCAGGCTGACTATTCATGCATCGGTGATGTGCGTGGCCGTGGATTGATGGTTGGTGTAGAAATAATCGCCGCCGCTGATGGCAGTCGTGTGCCGCCGGCAAACTCGGCACTGGCCTCAGCCATACAGCAACAGTGCCTGCGCCTGGGCATCATCCTTGAGCTGGGCGGACGTCACGGTGCTGTGGTGCGTTTCCTGCCGCCGTTATTGATTCAGGCTGAAGAAATAGATTTGCTGGTGGAGCGCTTCCAACAGGCTTTGGATCAGGCGCTGGAAACAACCACGAGCAAAACACTGCAGATGGTTTAGTGTTTATGACAGGCAGCTCATGAGAGCTGCCTGTTGCCAGTCATATCCAAAAGCTACGATTCGCTGATGTACCAGGTTGCCAAGAGTCATCGTTCGCAAGCGGACAGACTCAAGAGCTTGAATCAATTGTTTGTTGTTCTTTAAAAATCAAAACAATGCTTAGCAGCAGACGTGAATTTGGCACGAGAGTGGCCTTCATTGAATATCTGTCACTTCGCATAATGTATATTATGTTAAATCAAGTATTCTGCTGCTATGTCATGACAGCCTTGTAACGACGCCTCCGCCTAGTGTGGCTTTCAGATCAAATACATCCCAGTATGGGTCATCAAGATTTACAGGCTCCGTCGTTCAGCCTTCAAGCTGCGCTGTCATCTCGTTGATGACGATTGCATTGATACCTCGCAGCAGCCGAATCTCGCCGGCTAAGGTAGGCCCAAGTTCAGGTCTGTTACGCAGCAGTTGTTCATTCTCTTGGATGACCTCATCCAACAACTTCGGGGCTTCTATGTCCACGCGCTCTACCAGCTTTTGAATGTTGTCACGCGCAGTTGTTGGCTTGATTCCCATGGATTCGCCAGCACTGACTAATAACGGCACGGAAATATCCAGCAGACGCTGCGCTCCATTAATTGGCCAGGCCAGCTCAGAATGAGCTGGCCACTGATCCTTCTCAAAAGCACGTGTGCCATACACCGCTGTGCACAGCAAGTCGTAGAACGGCGACAAATGCACAGTCTTTGCGGAGAGCAGGAAACTAAGGTTTTTCAGGTGTGCATCTTCATTGCCTACCAGCACGTTAAAGATCAACCATTGGAACAGCCGCAGCCTGGCCAGCGCTGCAGGCCTACACTGGTCGGCCAGATCTGCAATGCGCTCCATGCTTCCAGCGCTGTATTTGAATTCTCTGGAAAGCCCGGTTAATTGGCAGGCGTCGATACAGTGCAGGCGCGCCCATCCGTGCTCTTGTTCAAGCCGGTCAAAACGCGCAATAAGGTACACCGGTTGTGGTACATATAAGCGATGCACGCTAGGTACAGGTAACCCAACCCGCTCAGCCAGCTTCATCACGAACCATTCGTTGATTACGCTGTGTGGCCAGGAATCATCGGGGTGATCGGGCTTGAGTATATGGGTCGATGGCTCGCTCCCGGTTGGCTCAAATATCTGGCCATCTCTGTAAATGACAGCCACCTTGTGTTGCGCGCCCGCCAGGGACATCTTTTTGGCTGCCTGCTCGGCCAGGGGGATTCTAGGCATCGCCGTGATGCGTTTCGACAGTTCGGCGTCGGGCAGCGCCGCCATGCTTCCAGGCCCGGGCTTTTGCCCATGTGGTAAAAGCGTCAGGGAGCCGGCTGACTCAGCGCCGAAATGCTGCAGTAAGGCGAAGGCATCCTCAATTGCAACATGTGCGACTTTGGCGATGAGTTGCCGTTGCCCCTCCTCTGGCAACAGATTATCGAAATACCACTGCACTGGACGAGTCGTCGCACCGTCGCAATGCTCTTCGCTCTGGAGAGGAAGCAGTGGACACAAAGGATGACTAAACGGATCGGCCAGCCACTGTTCGCTGTAGCAAAAGGCCCATAAACCGTTGCTTTCACGCAGTGTGCCGACAAGCGTCTGGTTGATCCAGGCATTAAGTGCACGCTCCATCAGCCCGCCTCAGGCTTATTGAACTGGGCACTAGCTGCGGATTGAGCCGCTTTCTTCTGCGTGTCGGTGAGCACCTTTTGAATATCGTCAGCGAACTGCTCCGGGACCTCGATCGTTATCGACAGACCAAGCCCCTGCATCACTTGAAACAGCTTGCCCCACTGGACTGTTTCACCGCCACGCTCAACTTTTCCGAGGAAGTTTTCCGAGACGCCGATAATGCCTGCCGCATCGTCTTGGCGGATCTGCATGGCCTTGCGGCTGGCTCGTATGAGCCGCCCTACTTGCTCAGCAGATTCGATGTCGATTTTCATTTGAAGAACCTCTGGTCGCAGTCTTCTTACTGGATGCGGAAGGACAAAAAGTCCACACGCTTGTGTGGACTTTAGTCGAGCGGACCGCAGTTTTCAATAATTCCGCACGATCATGAGGTTTTATTTGACTTGCGACCAATAAAAACAATAATCCTCACGAATGTGAGGATTATTTGGCTGAACACTGAAGCAGCTGAATTTAAGCAAACTCAGGCTCCACTGCCCTCTTCGCACCATTACTGCCGCGAAGGCAAGGCACGCAAAAAACAGACGGCGTAGTCAAGCCTAAACCTGTCCATTAAAAGTCCGAAAATCGGGGCGCCTGCGGTCTGCCCGATAGCGATGCAAAGGAATCCAATCATCAGTCCCGTTGTGGGATGCTCAGGTAAAACCGAAACACCCCGAACCAGATAAACACCTGTAAGCATGATGTAGGCCGCCCCGAAAGCACAACTCCCGCACCTGTACCGGAATTAATAACAGTGTTGGTAGCTTCCTATCGCTCTGGTTCGACGACAGCGGCCACTGCGGCTCCCATGGGAGGCGAAGCCAAGCCGGTACATGATCCCACCAGCGTCACGGCACATGCGAGCCAAAGCGGAGATGGAGCCGTTGCAATGCCGGGCATGCCAATCACCGCAACGAGCGCTGCACCGACTGCAACGGCACTAGCAGCGAAGTGCTCAGTTAGATAGGCGGATAGCGATGCAATACGAGAATGGTTTTGCAGCTTGATCAAGTGTAAAAAAATATGACTGCAGCTCGGTGGTTGCCCACGAGTCAATTTTGAGCTTCGCTCAAGCTGGTGCAGGGGTTCAGCCCAAGCCCCTTCTGCAAACTGCAACCTATGTTCCAGTCTTCAATTGATCTGGCCGCTGTTAAATCATCCGAATCAGGTTGGCGATCGAACCTTTTGATTGCTTGAAGCGTCCGAGATAGAGCCTTGCATCGATGCTCAACACAGACCTGAGGTTTCAGTTTGAAAGCTGCCATCGCCAAAAAATATCGCCTGATTATCAAAACCCTTGGCTATGTAGGTTGGTCACTATTTTGGTTGTTGCTTTGGGACATCGCAGTCACTGTCGACTTCATGCTGTTTCTCGACAGCAAGATCAAGTTGCCGTTGATGCCTCTCAGCTTATTAGGCTCTGCACTGGTCGTGCTGATCAGCTTTCGCAACAGCAGTGCCTACAACCGCTGGTGGGAGGCGCGGACCTTGTGGGGCGCCATGGTCAACAGTTCACGCAGTTTTGCTCGCCAGGTTCTGGCGTTGCTGGATGACCTCGGCGATGAGGTCAACCCGATAAAATCAACGTTGCTGCGCCGCCATGTGGCCTATGTGAACTGTTTGGCAGCTCACTTGCGGGGCAAGCCATGCCCCAAAGAGGTCAATGCATTTATTCCTTTTGAAGAGTTTGCCCGCTGTGGCACCACCAACAACTTTGCCAACGATATTCTGAATGGCTCAGCAGCCTTGCTCGCTAAGGAATATAAGGCCGGGCGCCTGGATAGCATTCGCTTGGCGCGTTTGGAGTCGACTCTGGTTGATCTGTCCAACAGCCAAGGCGGAATGGAGCGGATTGCCAATACACCGCTGCCCTACCCTTATGTTTACTTTCCACGGCTGTTTATTTCGCTATTCTGCGTGATAGTGCCAATAGGCTTGGTGGAGTCGTTAGGCTGGTTCACGCCTGTGGCCTCCACTGTGGTGGGATTTATGTTGCTGGCAATTGAACAAATCGGTACTGACTTACAAAGTCCATTTCACAACAGCGAGCACCAGATCCAAATGGAATCCATCTGCGAAACCATTGAGATAAACCTGCAGTCAATGCAGCGTGATGCATTGGCAGGCCGGTATTGCTCGCTCACTGATACAACACTTGCTTAAAAGTCAGGCGGCTAAGGAACCTCTGAAAAACTACTGCGCTCGATATTACTGCGTTAAAAAACTGCTCAAAATGCTCATTTAGGCCAACTAAACTCCGCTTTTTCGCATTTTTTTGCCTTGTACTCTCGTCGCTCGCTACCTTTTTAAGAGGTTCCCTAAAGAGTTAGCGAGACTGAATAACATCCGCGCCCGCTAAGCAACCGCTGAAAACTACGGTGCTGGATATAACTGTGTTGAGGCGAAAACCCAAGGCAGCGATCATTAGCAGGCGTCGCAATAAAAACGCAAGAACCGTTTAATAGTTTCTGGCGATTATCGAACACTTGATTTTATGGCCATAAGGCGCATGTTAATAAAATAAGAGTGCATCCTGACGAACAATTCTTACTGCAGCAAACCACTGAGCCAAAAGAAAAAAACCGCCTGTTAAGGCGGTTAAAAAAACAAAGGATTGATGAACGGAGCACGCTGCACCGCTGATGCAAAGCAGTGCAGGTTCGTAAATTCATCAGCGACAGAATACAGAGCCAAAGAGACAAGCAACCATCATAGTTGCTGATAGTAAATATCATGTTCATCGAATAGATCGATTTTTCAATAAATGCTATTTATTTTCCGTCGCAACGAACGACCCGTAATTATAAAGATCAATGTGCAACTCCCCTGCCTTTTATGCCTAATGATATCAACCGGACCACGGGTGATGTTATGGGCCACACTGTGAACAACTATTAGAAGATCGCTAGGAGCAGCTATGTTCAATAAAACACTCATTGCAATCGCCTGTGCATGCAGCGCGATAGGGACCAGCGCTGCGTACGCCAGCGAGCAATCGGAATCCAAAGGATTTGTCGAAGACAGCAGCCTCAATGTGTTGCTGCGTAACACCTATTTCAATCGGGATTACAAAGACGGGGTCAATGACGCCAAAACCTGGGGCCAAGGCTTTATCGGCACCTTTGAGTCAGGCTTTACCCAGGGAACCGTTGGCGTTGGTGTCGATGCTTTCGGGTTGCTCGGTATCAAACTGGACAGCGGTCGCGGTCGTAACTATGGCGCAATGTTCGACACCTACAGCGACGGTCGCCCGGTTGACGATATCTCGCAAGCTGGCGCTGCAGTCAAACTGCGATTCTCCAACACCGTGATCAAGTATGGTAACCAGTTCCCTTCCCTGCCCGTTCTGGCCTATGACGACAGCCGCTTATTGCCACAGTCTTTCACCGGTACATTGGTGACCAGCAACGAAATTGAAGGCTTGGAACTCAATGCCGGGCGCTTTACCGCTGACAGCCCAATGGCTGACTCGTCACGGGACCCGAATCACTTGAAAAGCATTGATGTTGTCGGCGGCACTTACGCTGTGACCGAGAATATCGTCACATCGCTGTATTACTCCGATGTCGAGGATGAGTTCGAGAAATCCTACGTCAACCTCAACTACAACCTGCCGATCGCGGCTGAGCAGGCATTGAATTTCGATTTCAACCTGTACCACACCAAATACGATGACGGCTCGATTGCCGCCGCCGATTTTGGCGGTGATGGCGATAACGACCGCAATACCATCTGGAGCCTGGCAGCAAAATACAGCATCGGCGCCCACGCATTTATCCTTGCCCATCAGCGCAGCTCTGGCGATGCCGGTTACGCCTATGACTACGGCGATGGCGGTAGCACCATCTATTTGGCCAACTCTTACTACTCTGACTTCAACCTCAAGGACGAAAACTCCTGGCAGGCCAGCTACGAGTTGGACTTCAGCGAGTACGGCGTACCGGGCCTGCGCTATAAGTTTGCCTATGTACGCGGCGATAACATCGACAGCGGCACTGGCAGCGATGGCACTGAGCGTGAAATCTTTAACCAGGTCAGCTACGTGCTCCAAGATGGCCCGGCCAAGGATCTCTCCTTTCGTCTGCGCAACTCTATCTATCGCGCCAGCAACGACGTAGGGCCGGATCTGAACGAGGTTCGTGCCTTCATCGAATACCCGCTTAGCATCCTGTAAATGGTGTTCTGAGCCGTGGTACCCGGGACAGCCTGTTTAGACTTTAGGCTGTGAACTCGTTCCAAACTAAGTCACGAGACTGTACCCGGCATATACTAATGCCCAGTTCGCGGATTTTTCGTCTGCGACTTGGGCATTAGTTTCTTAAACGCTTTCGCTTGTCATCCCACTGGCAACTCACCAGTAACAATAGCTGTCACGATAAATATCCCGAACATCGGTAGCGACCATTTAAAAAACTCTTTCTGGTATTGGCCGAAGGTCATCTCTGTGCGATTCATCAGCAAGAACAGCCACGCCACTGTCGGGCTCGCGTAGCGCAGTGCCTGCCCCATAAACGAAGCGACACCAATCTCGGTCGGACTGATCCCGAACTGATACGCGATTGGGGCTACTACCGGAAGAATGCCAAAATAATAGGCATCCACTGGCAAGGCGTAGCAGGCAATTGCACCCAAGAACGCGAACATCAGCGCTGTGTGGCTACCCATTGACTCAGGGATCATCCCGGCAATGCTTTGGGCAACCGCAGCGGCCATGCCACTGCCGTTAAATACTCCCAAGAAGCAACCAGCGGCCATAATGATCGACGCGACGGCAATGGCGTCACCACCATTTGCAGTAATGCGGTCACGCTGTTCAGTAGCGCTGTAGTTCACTGCCAAAGCGATTGCAGTGCCAAGCATGAAGATGATTGCGCCACTTGCCCAACCGGCTAGCAAAACGACCAGCATTGCGATGGTCAAGGCCAGATTGAACAGGAACAATTTGGGGCGCTTGAATTCCTTGTCGTTCTCTTCGATGACCGTAACCATTTCCTCCACTTGTTGCGGAGTCACAATAGCCCGCTTGCCAGGCACATAGCCGAGACGCTCACGCTCCTTGCGACCCATGAGGTACGCCATGAAGAAAACATAAACGAACGACACCCCAAGAATCGGCAGAATCGCCACGAACAGGCTATTCACCTCTAGGTTGAGTACCGCAGCCGCACGTGCCAGCGGCCCTCCCCAAGGCAGGCAGTTACCCAAGCCACAAGGCAAGATAATGAGCATCGCCAGATTCGAAAGCTTCATTCCCATCTGTTTGTAAAGAGGCAGGAAGGCACTGGTGATGATCAAGATAGTCGTAGTGCCATCACCGTCGAGGGTCACTACAGATGAGGTGAACGCGGTGACCAGAATAATCTTTAGTGGGTCACCGTTAGCCTTGCGTATCAGGAAAGTACACAAGGGGTCGAACAGTCCAACGTTCATCATCAGACTGAAATACAGGATGGCGAAGAGAATCATCACCGTCGGATTAATGGTGCCCAGCGACACCTTCCCCTCTGTATCGGTCGAGTAGAAAAGACCGTTTTTAACCCAGGTGATCAGGGTTTCGATGGGAACGCCGATGGCCAGACAGGTCAAAACGCCAACGACCAATGAAACGACGATAAGGCCTGTAAAAGGTGAAAGCTTTTGCTTAATGACCAAGATCAGAAACGAAACGATCAATAAATAGCCGAGAGCAGTTAGCATCCATGTATCTCCCAATTTTATTTTTATAGGGCGCAAGCAATTGAACTGGAAGCCGAGCAATACGGCTTCCGCAAGGCATTAACTGTGTTTGAGAAGCGCTGTCACCCAGGCGGGTGCCAATTCAGGCAGCGGCTCACCATTGGTGCGGCAGCGGGCATATTGGTCGATGACTTCTCGGCGTTGTGCTTCATAGGCATCCTTCTTCTCCGATGCTTCGAGCACTTCAAGCAAACGGGCACGAGGCACCACAGTCACGCCATCGTAATCGCCAAACACTAAATCACCAGGCGCGACCTCAACACCGGCGCAGAATACAGTGACGTTTATCTTGCCGGGACCTTGCTTGGCCGGGCTGCGCTGCATAAAGCCCTTGGCGTACACCGGAATATTCAGATTCGCTAATGGCACCTTGTCACGCACACAACCATCAATAACCAGACCGTTTAACCCGACCGCTTGGGCCGCGCCTGCCATCAGATCACCAATATAGGCACGGTCACGGCAGTCTTTCCCTGCCACCACTAGCACATAGCCTGGCTGTCCTTGGTAGATGGCCAGGTGAATGGGGAAATTGTCACCCTCTTCGGTATCGACCGTACAAGCCGTGCCAAGCATGATCTTGCCTTCATCCAATGGCATGAGGTTGTTATCCATGCAGCCATTACGCGGGATGCCAAGGCTCTGCATGCCGTCACAAAGTTGTGCCGGGCTGAGCTTGCGAAAGCGGTTCAGGATATCTTCGGGAATTAATTCTGGCAGCGCTAAATAATGCTCTGTATTCACGTTAGGAGACCTCAGATTTACGGGTGAGATGGGCAATGGCATCGCGATAATTCAGGTCACTGCCGCCCGGCCCCAGCAGACTGGCCCAGTCACGCGTGGCGAGCTTTTCCAGTTGATTACGGGTCGCAATGGACATGCTGGCATCAACACCAACGGACTCGAGGGTCGCCACCACATCGTCGAGTTCGGCACCACGACGCTTGGCATGGATCAAGGTGCGGGCGGTGAAGGTCGTGGCCAGTTGTTCAACGGTTTTACCGTTGAGTGAGTCGCCCAGCGAGGCAATTAGGGTATCGAGCACACCGAATCGCTCGGCGCCTTGAAAGGACTCCAAAAGCAGTTGCGGTAGGCCTTTCATAACTACACTCTTGAGCATTTTGATGGCCGACGCTGCACCAGGCGCAGCATCCAGTACGGTAAGGCGCATTCCGCGCGGCGTGAAAGCCTGCTCGAACGCTTGCGCCGCACTCCCCGCCAACAGCATTGGGACACGATGGTTATTGCCAGGCACTGTGCCCATTACCGCGATATCGCAGAAACCGACACCAGCGGCGCGCGGTAATTGCTCGATGGCTTGTTTGACGGCAGGTGCAGCTGAGTTCATGTCAACATAATGTTGCCCCGACTTCAGCAGTGGGAGGATGCGCTCGGCTAATGCAAGTGCACTGGTGGCACTGGTCAGGCAGATGATGAAGCGTGCATCACAGCAGGCTTCTTCCAAGGTATCGAACAAGGTGATCTGTGCCTGTGCAGCTCGCTGTTGGATCAAAGGTCCGGTTTTTGGGTCATCCTTGTAGGCGTCGAATGCCCCAAGACGGATATTTCCTTCTGCGCTCAGGCCCATCGCAATATGGTAAGCAGCTTCGCCGAAACCGATGAATACCAGTTCCATAAATGATCTACCTCTTATTTGATCTTATTTACCATGAGGTAGAGCAAGGCATATGCCAGCGAAATGCATACAGGCTTCGCTGAACCATAAAAAAATAAATAATCTTTTAAAATCAGATATCTATTGAGGCTTTTGAGGTTTGCATATTGTTTGAGCGGAGTAAAAGCGTAGGCTTGGATATTTCATATCACTTCATTTCATTAACCCCCAATGAAACAAATAAGAATTAAATGAAATCTGAAAACCCTGCGTTGTTTCTGAAATCTGTGGCTGATCGTATTGCTGTGATTGCACCTTCCAGCACCATGACAAAGGTGATGCATGACAGCTTGCGGGCACGTCAGTTAACGCTGCCTATAGTCGAAGCAGCCCAAGATGATGCTATTCGAGCTGCGCGACAATTGATCGATAACGGCGCCGTGGTGCTAATCAGTCGTGGCAAGACAGCTCTTATGCTTCGCGAGCATTTTCGCGTCCCGATCGTTGAGGTCAAACACACCTTCTTCGATTGCATCAACACTTACGAAAGAGCTTCGCGAATCTCGACAAAGATTGCATTTCTAGCCACGTCTGAGGGCTATGCCAGAATTCTGGAGAAATCACGCCCTTTTATGCCGGGCGCTTCGATCTGCCTCATCGACCCGCTTGGTAGTACACAAAGTACCGAATCCATGCTTGATGAGTTGCTAGCGCAAGGCATCGAAGTCGCAATTGGCGGGCTATCCCTCGAACAGCCGGTCAAGTCGCGCGGTATGCATTACGTCATGTCAGACTCCGACAGTGACTCTGCTGTCGAGGCCATAGATGAGGCACTTCACCTGTTACAGATAGAAGATGAACGCCAGGTCCAACGTCAGGAGTTGCAACGCCGCTACGAGATGATCCAGTCCATTCTCGATTGCGTAACCGAGGGCATATTCAGCATCGACAGCACGGGCGTGGTGACTCGCATGAATAGTGTCGCCAGAACGTACCTGAGCACAGTCAACTGCGGCGATGCAGTTACCGAGTTGCCGTTTCATAGCTACTTCGAACAGGCACTGCTGCAGGGTAAAGCGGTGCGAGGCGCGCTGATAGAAGTCGGTCGGTTATCCCTGACACTGAGCATTGCGCCGATCATGTTGGACAGCCACGTAATCGGCGCCGTCGCTACATTGCAAAGCCAGACGGATATCAAGGCGATTGAACGGAAAATGCGTCTCGCACTGGCTGGCCAACACATGGCCGACAGCAAGTTTTCCGACATTATTGGCAGCAGCCCGGCGTTGCAAAAGGCCAAACGCCTGGCGATCACCTATGCAGGTGTCGACAGCACCTTGATGATCGAAGGTGAAACGGGCACCGGCAAAGAGCTGTTCGCTCAGGGCATTCACAACGCTTCAAAACGTCGTAATGGCCCTTTCGTTGCAATCAACTGCGCTGCGTTCGCCCCAGGTGTGCTGGAAAGTGAGTTATTCGGCTATGTCAAAGGCGCCTTCACCGGTGCCTCCAACGACGGCCGTGCTGGCGTTTTCGAACTGGCGCATACCGGTACGCTGTTTCTCGATGAGATCAGCGAAACTTCTGTAGATATCCAATTGAAACTCTTGCGCACGCTGCAAGAACGCAAGGTTATCCGCATGGGTGACGACAAGGTTACGCCAGTGGATATCCGCATCATTACAGCAAGCAACAAGCCTTTACCGGCATTAATCGCCAAAGGCCTGTTCCGTGAAGACTTCTACTACCGTATTTGCGTACTGAAACTCAGACTGCCGACCTTAAGCGAGCGCCGCGAGGATATTGCTGACCTGGTACAGCACCTGCTGCAAGACGCACCGGGTGACTTGATTGGCACCTGGCCTGAGTTGCTTCCTAGACTCTGCAATTACGATTGGCCCGGCAATGTTCGCCAGCTCAGTAATATCGTTGAGAGGCTGCGAGTGATGAGTCAGTGCAGCCCATTGACGCCCGATTGGCTGGAGGAAGCGCTTGATGACATCGCGCCTACGCCATCAACCATAGCCCCCACCACTCCAACACAGCGTATTCTCACGGAGAAAGAGATTCTATTCGCCGCGTTGGCTACATCCGCAGGAAATCGCCAAACCGCCGCTGAGCGGCTTGGCATCAGCACCACAACACTCTGGCGACGAATGAAAAAATACCTGGATGAGGATCCAGCCTGCTTTGATTCGGTTCGCTACCCGCAGGGCTAGGCAATGCATCTTAAATATCGCGCCTAGTGACGTCATTACAGTGACGAACCACCGTACTAAGCAACCAAGTCGGTTTCAGGACGTGAAAAGTCGCTCAGGCGCTATTTCCGGCTCACGTCAGTGGCAAGCTTAAAGCCAGCCTCGGACCAGGTGCACTCAAGATACTTGGCCGAAGCACATAGATGGCGATTCTTTTGACCGAATGCCGTGAAAAGGTCAGTTCGCCGTAGCCAATGACTCCGAACGTCTAATCTTTAGGTTAGTGCTGTTCGTGATGCCAAGGTACCTTTGTATGCCTGATGAAGCGTTGCACCTGCCCCTGATCAACCGCGTTTTGGCCCAAGAGAAAGACACGCCGGGCGCTTTGTTACCGATCCTCCATGCGATCCAACAGGGTGCGGGCTACATTCCGAGCATCGCTGTTGCCCATATCGCCAGAGCGCTCAACCTGAGCAAGGCTGAGGTTCAGGGCGTTATCAGCTTCTATCACGACTTCCGCACGACGCCTCCAGCACCGCACACCTTGAGACTGTGCCAGGCCGAATCCTGTCAAAGCATGGGATCTGAACAGTTGGCCGCGCAACTCAAGGAGCGACTATCACTCAATGAGAATGGCGACAGCGCCGACGCTCAGGTCAGTTTGCAGACGGTGTACTGCCTGGGCGCTTGCGCCTGTTCGCCCGCCATGGAAATAGATGGTCGATTGCATGCTCGCCTGACACCAGAGCGCTTGGATGATCTGCTTAGCCGCTGTTTGGAGAGTCAAGCATGCTGAAGCTCTTTATTCCCTGCGATTCACTGGCCCGTGCGGTTGGCGCCGATGAGGTGGCGAACGCCTTGATTCAAGAAGCGCAGCAGCGCGGATTGGCGCTTGAGTTGCAACGCACCAGCTCACGAGGCCTGTACTGGCTTGAACCCATGCTGGAACTCGAAAGCGCCAATGGTCGTCTCGGCTTTGGCCCAGTCACCCGTGCGGATGTGCCCAGCCTGCTGGATGCGTTGAGTGCTGACTCAAACGAACATCCACGGGCATTGGGCCTGGTTGAAGATATTCCCTACCTGAAAAGCCAGCAACGCCTGCTTTTTGCCCGCGCGGGTATCACGCGGCCGCTGTCACTGGATGACTATCTGGCTCACGACGGCTTCAAGGGGCTAGAACAAGCCATCAAGCTCGATGGCGCCGATGTAGTGGCCGTCGTACTGGATTCAGGCCTGCGCGGTCGCGGCGGCGCCGCCTTCCCCGCCGGGATCAAGTGGCGCACAGTGCGCGATGCACAAGCCGCGCAAAAATACATCGTCTGCAACGCCGATGAAGGTGATTCCGGTACTTTTGCCGATCGCATGCTGATGGAAGGCGATCCGTTTCTATTGATTGAAGGCATGACCATTGCTGGCCTCGCCGTTGGCGCGAGCAAGGGTTACATCTATGTGCGCTCGGAGTATCCGGACGCAATCAATACCTTGAATCATGCACTGGAAATCACTCGACTGGCAGGCTACCTGGGCGCGGATATCTTTGCCAGCGCACGGCAGTTCGACATTGAAGTTCGCGTCGGTGCGGGTGCCTATATATGCGGTGAAGAAACCGCTCTGCTTGAGTCGCTTGAAGGTAAGCGCGGCACCGTTCGTCCCAAGCCACCGCTGCCGGCGTTGGAAGGTTTGTTTGGTCTGCCGACGCTGGTCCATAACGTACTGACCCTAACCTCTGTGCCCGTGATCATGGCCCGTGGCGCACAGTTTTATCGCGACTTTGGTATGGGCCGCTCCCTGGGCACAATGCCTTTTCAGCTGGCTGGCAACGTGCGTTATGGCGGCTTGGTGGAACGCGCTTTTGGCCTGAGCCTGCGTGAACTTATCGAAGGTTATGGCGGCGGCACAGCCAGCGGTCGGCCGCTTAAAGCCGCTCAGGTTGGCGGCCCTCTGGGTGCCTGGATACCGCCCGCCCAGTTTGACACACCGCTGGACTATGAAGCCTTGGCCGGCATCGGTGCCATGCTTGGTCATGGGGGTGTTGTGGTCGCTGACGAAAGCCTGAACATGGCGCAAATGGCCAGGTTTGCGTTGCAGTTTTGCGCAGAAGAATCTTGCGGTAAATGCACCCCGTGCAGGATAGGCTCGACCCGAGGTGTTGAAGTGGTTGACCGGCTGATAGCCAGCACGGCACCCGCCGCCCGAGAGGAACAGTCCCAGCTGTTATGGGATCTGTGCGACACCCTTCAATACGGCTCGCTTTGCGCACTCGGCGGGATGACGTCCTACCCCGTGACCAGCGCACTCAAGCACTTCCCCGCCGACTTCGGCTTGGCCACCACGGAGGCCGTCAAATGATTAGCCTGTTCGATCCGAAAACTGATATCGACCTTGGCACGCCTGAGCGCCAAAGCGCTGTAGAAGTCAGTCTGACTATTGACGGTCGCGAGATCCGCGTGCCTGCGGGCACCTCGGTGATGCGCGCTGCGGCACTGCTTGGCAGCCAAATCCCCAAACTCTGCGCCACCGACAGTTTGGAAGCCTTTGGTTCGTGCCGCATGTGCCTGGTGGAAATCGAGGGCATGCGCGGCTACCCCGCTTCATGCACCACGCCGGTGGCCGAAGGAATGCAGGTGCGCACCCAGACCAGCAAACTCGCCGTGCTGCGTCGTAATGTGATGGAACTGTACATCTCTGATCATCCGCTCGATTGCCTGACCTGCTCGGCCAACGGCAACTGCGAACTGCAAACCGTGGCAGGCCAGGTTGGCCTGCGCGAAGTGCGTTACGGCTACGACGGCGCCAATCACCTGGATGACAGCAAAGACCTGTCCAACCCCTACTTTGACTACGATCCGAGCAAGTGCATTGTCTGCAACCGTTGCGTGCGCGCCTGTGAAGAAACCCAGGGCACCTTCGCCTTGACCATCAGCGGCCGTGGCTTTGAATCGCGAGTGGCTGCAGCAGGTGGCGATAACTTCCTTGACTCGGAATGTGTCTCTTGCGGTGCCTGCGTACAGGCTTGTCCAACCGCTACGCTGATGGAAAAAAGCGTGGTGCAACTGGGTCAACCTGAACGCAGCGTGATTACCACCTGTGCTTATTGCGGCGTGGGTTGTTCGTTCCGCGCAGAAATGAAAGGCGATCAACTGGTACGCATGGTTCCGGACAAGAATGGTCATGCCAACCACGGCCATTCTTGCGTCAAAGGGCGCTTCGCCTGGGGCTATGCCACCCACCCGGACCGCATCACCAAACCGATGATCCGCAAACATGTCGACGACCCTTGGCAAGAAGTCAGCTGGGATGAAGCGGTCAATTACGCCGCTAGCGAATTACGCCGCATACAACTTCAATACGGGCGTGACTCCATTGGTGGCATCACCTCCAGCCGCTGCACCAATGAAGAAACCTATCTGGTGCAAAAACTGGTTCGCGCAGCCTTTGGCAATAACAATGTCGACACCTGCGCCCGCGTTTGCCACTCCCCCACCGGCTACGGCTTAAAGCAAACCCTGGGCGAATCAGCTGGCACCCAGAATTTCGACTCGGTGATGCAGGCTGACGTCATTCTGGTGATGGGCGCCAACCCCACCGACGCTCACCCGGTATTCGCATCCCAGCTCAAGCGTCGCCTGCGCCAAGGCGCGCGTCTGATTGTGATTGATCCGCGGCGCATCGACCTGGTTGACTCGGCCCATGCCCGGGCTGAACTGCACCTGCAACTGCGGCCCGGCACCAATGTGGCCATGCTCAATGCGTTGGCCAATGTGATTGTCAGCGAAGGGCTGATCAACCAGCGCTTTATTGAAGAACGCTGCGAGGATGCAGATTTTGCCCGCTGGCGCGATTTTGTCAGCCTGCCGGAGCATGCCCCCGAAGTTTTGGGGCCAGTTTGTGGTGTGCCTGCCGAGCAAATACGCGCAGCTGCCCGCCTCTACGCCACCGGTGGCAATGCAGCGATCTATTATGGCCTGGGCGTTACCGAGCACAGTCAAGGCAGTACGGCGGTGATGGGCATTGCCAACCTGGCGATGGTCACTGGCAACATCGGTCGTGAAGGTGTTGGGGTTAACCCGCTGCGTGGCCAGAACAATGTACAGGGCTCCTGTGACATGGGCTCCTTCCCCCATGAGCTACCCGGATACCGGCATGTCTCCAACGAAACAGTGCGTCATGAGTTTGAAGCAGCCTGGAATGTAAGCCTGCAACCAGACCCGGGTTTGCGCATCCCGAATATGTTCGAAGCCGCCTTGGATGGCAGTTTCAAGGCACTCTACTGCCAAGGCGAAGACATCGCGCAAAGTGATCCGAACACCCAGCACGTAACCGCGGCTTTGTCGTCGATGGAGTGCATTATCGTGCAGGACATTTTCCTCAACGAGACGGCCAAATTCGCCCATGTTTTCCTGCCGGGCAGCTCATTTCTTGAGAAAGACGGTACCTTCACCAACGCCGAGCGCCGGATAAACCGGGTGCGCAAGGTCATGGAGCCGCTGGCTGGCAAAGCAGACTGGGAAGCGACAATGGCCTTGGCCAATGCCTTGGGTTACCCGATGGAGTATTCACACCCGGCAAAAATCATGGACGAGATTGCCCGGCTGACGCCGACATTCTCGCGCGTCAGCTATGCCGAGCTTGATCGTCAAGGAAGTCTGCAGTGGCCGTGCAATGACCAAGCCCCCGCAGGCACACCGACCATGCACATTGACCAGTTTGTGCGCGGCAAGGGCCGCTTTATGCTCACCGGCTACGTGCCTACCGACGAGAAGGTTAACAGCCGCTTCCCGCTTCTGCTCACCACCGGCCGGATTCTGAGCCAATATAACGTCGGCGCTCAGACCCGGCGAACTGACAACATTGCCTGGCATGAAGAAGATCGCCTGGAGATTCATCCAAGCGATGCCGAAAGCCGTGGCATCAATGACGATGACTGGGTTGGGATTGGCAGCCGTGCTGGGCAAACCGTGTTGCGCGCCAAGGTCAGCGAGCGTGTGGCGCCAGGTGTGGTTTACACCACATTCCACTTCCCGGAATCAGGCGCCAATGTGATCACCACTGATAACTCTGACTGGGCCACAAACTGCCCGGAGTACAAGGTCACTGCGGTCGAAGTGTCACGCGTTTATCACCCCTCTGAATGGCAAAAGCGCTATCAGGCGTTCAGTGATGAACAACACCGGTTACTCAAACAGCGTCGCCTTTCCGAGAAAGCTGGAGTGGGTAAATGAGCAGTGAAAACCTGATTAAAATGGCCAATCAGATTGCGCAATTCTTTTCTCATGAAGCAGGTACCGATCAGGCGGCAAGCAGCGTCCGCCAACACCTACAAAGTTTCTGGACACCAGCCATGCGAAATGAGTTGAGTGCTTTACAAGCGCAGAATAACTTGCACCCACTGGTCAAGGCTGCGCTGTCCGAATCAGGGGAATCAAAGCCCTGATTGCCGTCCTGCAAGCAAGTAAACCTGCATCGGTAATCCATAGGCTGCCGATGCAGGTTTTGACTATCAATAAATCGACTCATGGCTTCAGGCAAAGCTGGCGTGCATTGAAATAGCACATCAATAAGCCGCACCGCAGCTCAAACCGCTAAAGGCCCGAAGCTACCGTTGGGCAAATGCAGCAAATTAGTACTGTATAAAAAAACAGCCAGGGTTAAACTGTGGGGATAATTCGCAGCGTTCCCTATCCACTGTGCATGACCCTTGTCCATGCAATCAGCAACCGGCACGGCTATGCAGTCGCTACACGACCCCAGATTTTATTACCTAGCAAATTTCAAGCAGGCGCTGACGTGGCTGCAACAGCGCTATGCCGATTTGCTCGATGAGCCAGAGTCCCGGTTTATCGAGCAGTTTTTGCGAATCGATACTCAGTCACAAGCGTTGCTGGTACGCATGATCATGCGCAAAGGCAGGCATTTTCGCCTCGATAAGCTGAGCTATGACGAAATCTCCTGCAGCCGTTCAGCAGCCCAGCCCTTGCTCGATGCAGGTTGGATAGAACATGACGCAACACTGAACCTGGAAGACTTGTTCAAGTTGCTGCGCAAAGATGAAATTGTTGTGCATCTAGGCAAGCAATTCCTCCTGAAAGCCTCCATGAACAAAGCCCAGATGTTCGAGCGGCTTGCAGATGAACAGCCCGAACCTCGTGCCTTTGCAAGCTGGTGCCCAACCAGTGATCAACAAATACTGTCGCTGACCATCGATCCTTTGTGTCAACGTCTACGGCTGATGTTCTTCGGTAACCTACGCCAGGACTGGTCGGAATTTGTCCTCGCTGAGCTGGGAATCTTCCGTTATGAGCGTGTTGAACTCAGTGCAGACTCCCGCGCCTTTCGCAGCCGGGCAGATGTTGACTGCTATCTGCAACTACATGAATGCCGCGAGCTATTCGAGGCAGGTGAAGCAATTGAACCTATTCTGCAACGAATCAGAACTTTAGCCTGTGACACCACCTTTCTCGCATCGCGGCGCAACAAGCTGTTGTTCGGCATGGGCCAGCACCTTGAGCGTGAGGCGCAGTTCGAAAGCGCATTGGCCTTTTATGCAGATTGTCGCTACGTCGGGGCACGAGTGCGGCAAGTCCGTGTATTGGAACGTCTTGGACGTCAGCAGCAGGCCTATGAATTGGCTAACCAAGCGCTGCAAGCGCCGGAAAATGACGCAGAAGCACAAGCTGTGGCCCGCGCCCTGACGCGCCTGTCCCGCCAACTGGGACAGCCCGTGCCAGCTAAAACCAAATCAATAGGCCAGGCACGGATTGATTTGGTCTTACCCAAGCCAGAGCACGAAAGTGTTGAGTTTGCAGTGGCGCAGCACCTTGACCAGCCTGACGCACCCGTACATTACGTTGAAAATAGCCTGGTCTGCAGCCTGTTTGGACTGCTCTGCTGGCAGGCCATCTTCGCACCGGTGCCGGGTGCTTTTTTCCATCCGTTTCAAACCGGTCCGGTTGATCTGCTCAGCAGCGACTTTTACCCCCAGCGCGAGGCCTTGTTTAGTCGCAGCCTCGAACAGCTGAAATCAGAAGCTTACAAGGACCTGATTCGGCAAAACTACGCAGACAAATTCGCAATTCAGTCGCCCTTTGTGTTTTGGGGCGCATTGGATCAAACCTTGTTGGAGCAAGCCCTTGAATGCCTGCCTGCCGAGCACTTGCTGGCGTGGTTCAAGCGCTTATTGGTCGATATCAAAGCCAATCGTGCGGGCATGCCTGACCTGATCCAATTTTGGCCGACACAAAAGCGCTACCGCATGATTGAGGTCAAGGGGCCAGGTGACCGCTTACAAGACAACCAACGCCGCTGGCTGGCGTTTTGTGCTGAACACCAGATGCCGGTAGATGTTTGCTATGTGCAGTGGGCTGACGCTTGAATTATCAGGTCGCAGTACGCGCCCTCTGTGAATTCACCGCCAAGGTTGGTGATCTCGATTTGCGCTTCACGCCCTCGCCCACGGCGCAAGAAGGCATGACTGGCCATGCCATTGTGGTCGCTAGGCGCGGTCCTGGCTATTTCCCCGAATTACCCTTGAGCGGCGAATATCAAGGGCTACAGGTGCGTGGCCGCGCTGATGGTTACGATCCGGAGCAGAACCTGCTTGAGGAAATCAAAACCCATCGTGGCGATATCAGCCGCATACCTGAAAACCACCGGTTACTGCACTGGGCTCAAGCGAAAGTGTATGGATGGTTGCTCTGTGCCGAGCAAGGGTTGCCGGAAATAAACCTGGCTGTGGTGTATTTCAATGTGCTGACTCAACATGAGACGGCGTTTCACCAAACCCTCAGCGCCGATGAACTGCAGGCCTTCTTTGCCCTGCAATGCAGCCGATACATTCATTGGGCGCAATACGAACAGGCGCATCGCCAGCGTCGCGATCAGTCCTTGCACAACCTCAAGTTTCCGCACGCGCAGTTTCGCAGCGGCCAACGCCAGTTGGCTAATACCGTTTACCGGGCAGCGCGCGACGGCCATTGTTTGATGGCGCAAGCAACCACTGGAATTGGCAAGACCCTGGGCACCCTGTTTCCTCAATTAAAGGCGTTTGCTGAGCAAAAGCTTGATCGTTTGTTCTTTCTCACCGCTAAAACACCGGGCCGGCGTTTAGCCCTGGATGCGCTACACACCTTGCGCAGCCAGGAGACCGCCATGCCGCTGCGTGTGCTTGAGCATGTTGCCCGGGATAAAGCCTGTGAGCATCCTGATAAAGCCTGCCACGGCGAATCTTGCCCGTTGGCCAAGGGCTTTTATGACCGCCTGCCTGCTGCGCGCCAAGCGGCGCTCGAAGGGCAATGGCTCGACCATAAGAATGTGCGCAGCGTTGCGCTAGCGCATCATATTTGTCCGTACTACCTGAGCCAGGAGTTATGTCGCTGGGCTGATGTTGTGGTTTGTGATTACAACTATTACTTCGACATGGGCGGCCTGTTGTATGGCCTGACACTGCTCAATGAATGGCGGGTGACCTTGCTGGTTGATGAAGCGCACAACCTGATTGAGCGGGCGCGCGGCATGTATACCGCAGAGCTCAACCAGCAGCGGTTTGAAGCCGTGCGGTCTATTGCGCCCAAGGTGATGAAAGCCCCGCTCGAACGCATTAGCCGGCACTGGCGTCAGCTGGAGCTTGAGCAACAAGTGGCGTATCAGGTCTATCCGATGGCGCCGGAGTTGTTTGTCATGGCGCTGCAAAAAGCCGTCAGCACCCTTACCGACCATCTCAGCGAACAACCCGCAGGCAACGCCACAGAGCTGCTGCATTTCTATTTGGATGCCATGCTGTTTTGCCGATTGGCCGAAGCCTTTGGCCCCCACTCCTTGTTTGATATAAGCCGCGATGAGCACTCAGGCAAAGTGGTTTCGACCCTCTGTATTCGCAATATCGTGCCTGCGCCGTTCCTGGCACCACGCTTCGAGGATGCACACAGCTGCACGTTATTTTCTGCAACCCTGAGCCCGGCCAACTATTACGCCGACTTGCTCGGCCTGCCAGAAGACACCCCCTGGATCGATGTGGAATCCCCCTTCAGTGCCGAACAACTGCAGGTCCAGGCGATCAGCAATCTATCCACCCGTTACGCCCATCGCGACTACTCCTTGCAGCCGATTGCGGCATTAATCGCCCGCCAATATGGGGAGAACCCCGGCAACTATCTGGCTTTTTTCAGTAGCTACAGTTACCTGCAAGCGGCCATAGACGAACTGCGCCTGGCACATCCCGATATCCCGGTTTGGCAGCAGTCCAGGCAGATGGATGAAGCTGAGCGCCAGGCATTTCTTGATCGTTTTACCACCAGCAGTCGAGGCATCGGTTTTGCGGTCCTGGGCGGTGCATTTGGTGAAGGTATCGACTTACCCGGCGACCGCCTGATTGGCGCATTCATTGCCACCCTTGGCCTGCCGCAAATCAACCCGGTCAATGAACAGGTCAAGCTGCGCATGGAAGCCATGTTCGGCAGCACCAAGGGTTATGGCTACACCTATTTGTATCCGGGTCTGCAAAAAGTCGTTCAGGCGGCAGGCCGGGTTATTCGGACGGTGCAGGATCAAGGCGTGGTCTATTTGATCGATGACCGTTTTAATCAACCCGCCATTCGCAAGCTTCTACCGACCTGGTGGAAGGTCGATCGTTGTCGCTTACCCCTCAATCCAGTGTAGAGCGACTAAGGTTGAAGCGTGCAGCCCGTGGGTTCGAGCCTGGCGCTTAGGTACTCAACAAGTGCCTGCACCTTGGGCAGGTTTTCACGGCTTTTCAGCCACACCAGATTCATCGGTAAGCTATCCGTGGCCAGTTCCGGTAATACCTCGACCAGGGTTCCTGCATCCAGATGACGCTGGGTTAACCAGGTCGGCAGTTGGGCAATGCCAAGCCCGGCAAGCGCTGCCATCACCTCGCCTTCGCCGTCGCCCACGGCAATATGTGCAGGCATGACTCTGCGCTCTATGTCACCCGCCTGGCGGCCCTTGAAAAACCAGGGGCCAACCAGGCCGTCACTCTGGCCGTAGCCAATACACCGATGTTGTTCCAGGTCCAGCGCAGTCAGCGGTGTGCCTTGTGCCTGTAAATACTCAGGTGATGCGCAGAAAATAAGACGCTGGCGGCCGAAGTAGCGATGCCCCAGATTTGCGGCCCAGGCATCCGAACCACCGATACGCACCACGATGTCGATGCCCTCCTGCGCTGGATCGACAAAGCGATCCGAGAAGGACACCTGAGGATGCAACCCGGGATGCTGTTTGACGAAGTCAAGGATCAAGGGCAATACATGCAAGCGGCCGTAAGAGGCAGGCAAGTCGATACGCACCCTACCCTGAGGTTCAAGTTGCTCGGAAGTCAGCACCAGCTCGACTTCTTCCAGGTCGGTCAATACGGCGGTACAGGTGCGATAGAAGGTTTCCCCTGCTTCAGTGAGTGACAAGCGCCGGGTCGTGCGTTGAAACAGGCGCACGCCGAGACGCCCCTCAAGCCGCGCAACACTTTTGCTCACCGCAGAACTGGTCAGGTTAAGGCGCTCAGACGCTGCAGTGAAGCTGCCCAAGTCGGCCACGCTCACGAAAACATCAATCCCTTTAAGCCGTTCAGAAGAAAACATTGCCGCCTCAATTAGTGAATTAAATTCAAATCACTTGGTAATTAATGCCGCAAATATACGCTTAGTTCTCTAATAAGCTAGATCACCTTCGACCAAGGCGGCCAATCAACGTCGCTGTTTGTCCAGCAATCACCGCAAAACCTGGGGTGTTGCAGGATGCATGTCCCATTGGAGTTAGTTAATGCAACCTTCCGCAGTAGCAAGTGCCGCGCAAGCCAATGCCAGTCAGTCGCATACAGGCGTACAGATCCTGATTATGGCGATTGCTGCATTTATCATTGTTACCACCGAGTTTCTGATAGTCGGCTTGCTCCCATCATTGGCGCGTGATCTGAATATATCCATCACCCTGGCCGGCCAGGTGGTGACACTGTTCGCCTTCACCGTAATGCTTTTCGGCCCCGTGCTGACCGCCAAGCTGGCTCATGTTGAACGCAAGAAGCTCTTCAGCATTATTCTCTTGGTGTTTGCCGCATCCAACGTGCTTGCAGCTGTAGCAACCAATATCTGGGTGCTGGCTCTGGCCCGCTTTATCCCCGCGCTGGCCCTGCCGGTTTTCTGGGGTACTGCAAGTGAAACAGCAGGGCAACTGGCCGGCCCGGGCATGGCCGGCAAAGCGGTTGCCAAGGTTTATCTGGGGATAAGCGCTGCCTTGGTATTCGGCGTGCCGCTGGGGACTGTCGCAGCAGATACCGTTGGCTGGCGCGGTAGTTTCTGGATATTGGCCGGGTTTTCCCTGCTGATCGCCCTGCTTATGCACCTGTTAATGCCAAGACTGCCCAGCTCGCCAGAAAAGCACCCAAGTGAAAAGCAGACCCAGATTCTGCGCAATCCTCGTTTTATTGCCCACGTGCTGCTATCGGTCCTGGCCTTTACCGCAATGTTTAGCGCATACACTTATCTCGCCGATGTTCTGCAGCGTCTGGCCGGCATACCGGAAAGCCAGGTCGGTTGGTGGTTAATGGGCTTCGGCGCTGTGGGCATGGTCGGTAATTATCTGGGCGGCAGCATGGTCGACCGCACGCCTCTAGGCGCAATGGTGCTGTTTTTGATCGTGCTGGGCGCTGGCATGCTGGTCGCCATCCCCTTTGCCGCAACGCATTGGGTATTGATCCTGGCTCTGGCGGCCTGGGGTATTGCTTACACGGCGCTCTTCCCTGTGTGTCAGGTCCGGGTCATGCAAGCAGGGGCAAAGGCCCAAGCCTTGGCTGCGACCATGAATATCTCTGCGGCGAATGCAGGCATTGGCTTCGGGGCTATTCTCGGCGGGCTCGGGATCAGCCAGTTTGGTTTGCACGCCTTGGGGATCATCGCCACGCTTATAGCGGCCTGTGGCGTGATTATGGCTTTGTTGATGATGCGCGCTTCTAGCAACCGCTAAGTCAAACCCAGCGCTATGCCCAATACGCTGGGTTTTCTACCACGGCTCGATTATTGGCGAAGGCTTGGGGGATCTGCTCCTTGAGAAACTCGACCCAAGTCCTGACCTTGGCATCGAGAAACCGGCGTGAAGGATAAAGTGCATAAACCCCGCGTTCATGCAGCCGGTGCTTGACCAGAACCCGCACCAATTTGCCCTGTTGAAAGGCTTTGGCCGCAACCAGGTCAGGTAACAGGCAAATACCCATGCCTGCCGCTGCAGCCTGGGCCATCGCCTCGGCAACATTGACTTGAAAGGTTTCGCCGAGGCGGATTGCGCGCTCAACGCCATGGTCATTGAAGGTCCAGCTATCGCCAAAAACCGGATCAATCAAACGCAGGCAACGATGCTCGGCCAGGTCGTCCAGCGTTTTCGGAGTACCACGCTGTTCAAGGTAGGATGGCGCCGCGCAAAGCACGCTGTAGTTACTGCCCAATAACTGCGCCACCAGTTCGGAGTCGGGCAGCTCGCGGGCCATGGTGAACACCACGTCCTGACCGTCATCAATAAGATCCGGATGATGCTGCGACAGGGTCATATCGATGTGCACTTCGGGGAATTGCTCGCAATAGCGCGCGGCCAATGGCGCCAACAGCTGAGTACCAAGCCCGGTAATTGAATGCACTTTCAGTCGCCCGCGTGGCATCAGGTGCGCGCCACTGGCCTCGGCATTGGCGTCTTCTATCTCGTTGAGTATTTGTCGACAGCGCTCAAGGTAACGGCTGCCCACTTCAGTCAGGCGCAAACGCCGTGTGGTGCGCTGGAGCAACCTGGCCTGCAGATGGCTCTCAAGCTCAGAAACCAGGCGCGATACCTGAGCGGTTGAGAGGTCAAGTGCCTGCGCTGCCGCAGTGAAGCTGCCCGAATCCACCACCCGGGCAAATACGCGCATTGCCTGAAAAACATCCATCTACTGTTACCTTTTGCGTAATTGTGCTTTGCGCATTTCGCTTATTTTTACATCAATCCGCAGAAAATATACTAGACCATTTGTTCGACTGGATTTCAGCCTTGCGCTGTATGTCCGCCCATCAAATATATTTTCTTGAGGTAGTGAATGACTCCAGATCAACGATTTGCCCGCTGGGTACAAATCGCAATTGCGGCCTTGACCTGTTGCTTCGTTTATTTTCTGACCGCTGATCTGAGTATGCCTTTGACGCCGCAAGCACAGCTAACCCGTTCGGTGCTGAAGGTCGCCCCGCGGGTGTCGGGACAGGTCAGTGAGCTGGCCGTGGTCAATAATCAGCATGTACAACCAGGCCAGCTGTTATTTCGACTTGACGCCCAGCCCTTTGAAGTGGAAGTCCGCCAAGCCGAATTGGCTGTCGAACAGGCGCAGCAGGACAATATCGAGCTAGATGCCCAACTCAAGGCAGCTAAAGCTGAAGCCAGCGCCGCCAAGGCTAAAGCCAATGACTTGGCAGCGCAAAGCAAGCGCATGCACAGTTTGATCGGTCGCCAGCTGGTCTCGCGCCAGACCTATGACACCCTTGAGGCACAGCGACTTTCAGCGCTGGCACAACTCAGCGCAGCTCAAGCCAAGATCGTGGAGTTGCAAGCTCGACGCGGAACCAACGGCAATGACAACCTGCGTGTTCGCCAAGCACGCAATGCCTTACGCCGGGCTCGCTTGAACCTGGAATACACTGCGGTCCGCGCACAGCGCAGTGGCGTGATCAGCAACCTGCAACTCACCCCCGGAACCTATGTTGCTGCAGGTACGCCTGTTGCGGCGATGGTTGAAGACAGTATCGACATCATTGCTGATTTCCGTGAAAAAGCGCTGCGCTATGTCGAGCCACGAACGCCGGCGGTTGTGGTGTTCGATGCCCGACCTGGCGAGCGTTTCAATGCAAGAGTCAGCCATATCGATGCCGGGGTGCGTGAAGGCCAGATCGAAGCCGATGGCCAGTTAGCTGCTCCGGTGCAATCGGAGCGCTGGGTGCGTGATGCCCAGCGCCAACGTTTGCACCTGCAGCTCGATAAAGCGTTGCCTTTTACCTTACCCACTGGCGCCAAGGCTACTGTTCAGCTAATCCCGCTGGATAATGCCTTCGTCGCAGCAATTGCCTCGTTGCAAATCCGCATGATCAGCTGGCTGCATTATGTCTACTGATGCAGCGATTTCGGGCCACCGACCGCTGAGCGACAATGATCTTCGCCAGTGCCTGCGCATAGCCACAGGCGGCGCCCTGGCCTTGTTGATCTGTAAATTACTGAACCTGCAATATGGCTCGTTCTTTTGTGTTTACCCGATGCTGCTACTTGGCTTGGTTCCCAGGCTAAACGCGCATCTGATCCGCCAGTTCTTTGCCCAGGGAGTGGTCGTCAGCCTCGAGGTCGCCCTGCTTTACGGGCTGTTCGGCGGACGGCCCATGGTCATGGTGCCCTTGGTTTTCTGTCTGTTTTTCTATCGCTTTGCGTTGATGGCCAAAGGTCCTTTGTTTTTGTTCGGTGCACTCGGCTCGGTATTTCTATCCATACAACTGAATTTTGCCAGCTACCCACAAACCAATGTCATCGACATGCTTTGGTATAACAGCTGTGCAATTTTATTGGCCGGTGCAATTGCGGGGCTGATGTTCTATCTATTTCCCGACACTGAGCCACGAGCGCCACGCCAGCCGGTTAGCAAAGACCTGCCCAGTCGCCGTCATGAAGCACTGCTCGGGGCAACGGTAGCTACGCTGTCGTTCATGGTGTTCCAGAGTCTTAATCTGCATGATTCGCTATCCGCCCAGGTTGCCAGCATCCTGGTTCTATTTCCGATGCATTGGAAAGGTGTGCATTTTGCCGGGCGGGTCCGAGCTGTCGGCACATTGCTGGGCTGTGCAATTGCATTGCTGATGATGCTCTTGCTCTACAACCATCATGATGTATTGCCGCTGGTTGTGTTGCTGGTATGGATTGCAGCAATGTTCTGCGCGCGCTGGCATATGCTTGAAAATGGGGTGCCGGGGGTTGGCTTTGGCGCACTCACCACATTGGCCATTTTGTTTGGCCAATCGCTCACGCCCGATCACGACATCATGTATGCAACCCTCTATCGCTTGAGTTCAGTTTGCATTGCTGTATTGCTGACGTTGTTCAGCGTTTTTGTCCTGCATCGCTTGCTCAATTGCTTCGCAGCAACCCGCCACTTTAGCCATTAACTGACTGGCATTTGCCGGCATCAAGGTTTTCCAGGCAAAAAAAAGCCGCTCTGAATGAGCGGCCAAGAAAGACGTCGACAAAGGGGCGGGAGCAAAAACAATCAACGTCTCGAAGTCACTGGATTTCAGCTGTCTTTAGTGGCTTCAGACTCCTGCTTGCTGGCGGTTTGAGATTGCTTGGCTAGCGTCTCGCGCTGAGCATTGCTATTGGCTTGCTCCTGCACTCGTTCATTACGCGCAACAAAGCTGGCAGACTCTTCAGCTTGACTAAATTGCGAGAAAAGCATGGAAAAGGTGAATAACGTGCTGGCAAAAATCAGATATGGCTTCATTTTTGGACCCTCGAACGATAATGCGTCTGAACCGGCAGCCAGTGTATTGAGCGGTGCTAAAGCGAAAAACCAGCAATCCAGCAAATTACTATTACCCCATATGCAACAGTCTACTTAACTGCTCTCTACCCGCACCCGGATCATCTTTTGCCCGCCTAGGCGCTAGCCATATTCATGCATCTCTGAAATATTCAGTTACCTGCGACTGATAGCGTTTTGAAGCTAATGAAACGTTATACTGTTACGTCTTGAATAAGGATGAGATGTAATGTCGCGCAAAATTGCCTGCATGGCTAGGTTAACCATTGGATTGTTCGGCGATGCCAGCTTCGCTGATGAAGATAAAGACCAACTGCAACTTGAGGCGATGACCATCACCTCTGAATTCGACTATGAATCAGCCACAGGTCCAGTAGACGGCTACCAAGCAACCCGCTCTGCAAGCGCCACCAAGACCGATACCGCAATCAGGGATATTCCACAGTCCATTAGCGTGATCCCCAATACGGTGCTTGAAGATCTCAACACTTCTGATGTCGAGCGTGCGCTGGATTTCGCTGGCGGTGTTTCCAAGCAAAATGACTTTGGCGGCCTGACCTTATACGAGTACAGCATTCGCGGCTTTGCCACCTCCGAGTTCTACAAGGATGGCTTCAGTGCCAACCGCGGCTACCCCGCTACACCAGACGCCGCCAATATCGAGCGCATTGAGGTGCTTAAAGGCCCTGCGGCCAGTTTGTATGGCCGTGGGGACCCGGGCGGTACGGTCAATATCGTCACCAAAAAGCCGCAAGCTGAAGCCTTTACCAAGCTACAAACCAGTGCCGGCAGTTGGGATCACTACCGCACGACACTGGACGTCAATACACCGCTTGACCCTCAAGGCGACCTGCTATCGCGGGTCAATGTAGCTGTCGAAGACAACAACAGCTTCCGTGATCATGTCGGCAGCGAGCGGGTATTTATTGCGCCTTCATTGAGCTGGCAGATCGATCCAGATACGCAGCTTTTAGTCGAAACTGAGTTCGTTCGGCACAGTTCAACCTTTGATCGCGGCATTGTTGTGCCTAAAACTAACAAAAGCGGTCTGTCGCGCAGAACCTTTCTCGGTGAACCGAGTGACGGCGACATCGACAATGACAACAACATGATTCAGGCAGCGCTTGAGCATCACCTTGATCAGACCTGGTCGCTGCGCTTAGCCAGTCATTACAAGCAGGGTGAACTGTCCGGGTTTGCCAGTGAGTCCCGCCCATTAAATGCCGACGGCCACACGGTCAACCGCCGCTACCGTGAGCGCGACAACAACTGGCATGACAGCATCACGCAGCTTGAACTGCGTGGTTTATTTGATATCGGCGACTGGCAGCATGAATTGTTGATCGGGACTGAGTACGAAAACTACCGTAAGAATGAGCGCGTAACCACCATCGCTGGTGGTCCTTATGCAATTGATATTTACAACCCGGTGTACGGCCAGCCCAAACCCGACGGCGCTAGCAGCGGGTCTGACTTTTATCAGCTGGTGAAAAGCCAGGCGTTGAACCTGCAAGATCAAATCGTCTTCAGTGAAAAGCTCCGTGGCTTAGTCGGCGCGCGCTTTGAGCACGTAGAGCAACAGATCGACGACTACACAACCAACACCAGCAATGAGCAGCGCCACGATGAAGTCACCTACAGAACAGGCCTGCTTTACCAACTAACCCCTGAAGTAGGCGTATTTGCCAATGCATCCACCTCGTTCAAGCCCAACAATGGTTTGGATGCCAGAGGTAAAGCGTTCGACCCGGAAGAAGGCGTTGGCTATGAAGTGGGTTTCAAGACCGAGCTATTCGATGACCGGCTGAGCGCAACCGTCGCAGCATTTCACATAGAAAAGGAAAATGTGCTTGCGCTCGACCCCAGCACCGACTCAAGTCGGGCGATTGGTAAAGCGCGTAGCCAAGGCATGGATATCCAGTTCGCCGGCCAGTTGAGCGACGCCATGCGGGTGATTGGTGCCTTTGCCTATATCGATCCCGAAGTCACCAAGGGCGATGCCAATATTCCAACCGGCAGCTCGCTGCTTGGCGTGGCGAAACACAGCGGCAGTGTTCTGGCGGTGTATGAGTTTCAAGACGGCCCGCTGCGCGGCTCGGATATTGGCGCGGCCTACAGCTATGTCGGTGATCGGTCTGGCGAAGCCGGTACTGATTTTGAGCTTGACGCTTATCAAACCGTCGACTTGCTCGCGCACTACAAAGCCAGTGAAAACCTCACCGTCGGCCTAAACCTCAACAATATCTTTGATGAAAACTATTACGAACGCTCGTACAGCAGCTACTGGGTTGCTCCCGGCGCGCCACGTAATTTCAGCCTGAGCCTTTCGCTTAACCTCTAACCTTTCAAGGATTTCACATGCATCGCACACTGACCGCCGTATCACTTTCGCTGTTCGGGCTGATCTTCGCCAACGAGGCCATCGCCCATGGCCTGTGGACCGAACAACGTCGCGGCAATATCGAGGTTATTTATGGGCATGGCGCCGAAGATAACGCCTTTAAAGCAAGCAAGATCAGCGGTGCCTGGGCCTACAACACAAAGGGCAAGATGATTCCTGTTACCGTAGAGCGGCTCAGTGATCACGCCCGGCTGAAGCCCTTGAGTCCCCCAGCAGTAATGGCTGTGGCACTGGATAACGGCATGTGGTCACAAACTGCCGACAAACAATGGATCAATCAGGGCCGCTCGAAAGTACCGGGGGCGATTGCCTCACTGCAGACATTCAAATACAGCCTGGCGATCTACCAAGAAGGCGCAAAGCTGCCAGAACTGGATAGTTTGAAACTGGTGATTGTGCCGCAAAAAGATCCGTTGACCGTTGGCCCGGGCAAGCCGCTGCCGGTGATCGTCAAACTCAACGGCAAGCCGTTAGCCGGGGTCAAGCTGATTGGTGATTACCGCAGCGCACCCGATGAGGTCAGCGCTGAAACTGACGCTCAAGGCCGTGCCCAGGTTATCGTCAGGAATGCAGGGTTAAACGTAATCTCCGCAGAGACTACTGTGCCTGTGGCCAATAACCCTGATATCACCGAACAGGGATTATTCACCTCACTGACCTTTGTCGGCGCGCCCCATCACGAATAGTCAGCAGTGATTCTGGCGCCTGATACAGGTGCCAAGATCAGCCTTTAGAGGTAATGACTGACTTCAATCAGGTTGTCGTCAGGGTCACGAAAGTACAGCGACTCAATCGGCCCTGTCGCGCCCGTGCGTTTAACCGGGCCTTCAGTAACAGTGACGCCCTGCTCCGTCAAATGTGCCAGCACCTGGTCGGTTGGCCATTGAGTAATCAAGCACAGGTCGATCGCCCCCGGTGTTGGCCGCTTGGCCTTGGGTTCAAACTCCTTACCCTGTTCATGCAGATTAAATTTCTGTTGGCCGAAGACCAACGCACTGCGCCCTTCCCCGAAGGTTTCATGGCGCATGCCCAGCACTCGGGTGTAGAAATCTACGGTTTTATTGATGCTGGCAACGGTGAAGACCAAATGATCCAGACGTTCAATCACGGTTAATCCCTATCGAGCAGGTGGAACCTAGGCAGTGAGAAATGCCAGCGAATAGCGGCCAGTCGCGTGGCCAGAACCGTCAGCATGGCCACCCCAGTATCGAGCCAGGGCGGCGTGGCTAGCGCCCTGAGCGCGATGAACATCAAGGCACCAGCAATGCACGCCGTGGCATAGATTTCTTTCTTGAAAATCAGCGGTATCTCATTGCAGATGATGTCGCGCATAACACCGCCTGCAACCCCGGTAATAACCCCCATGATCACGGCCGTACTGAGCTGAAGATCATGCTGGAGCGCCACTTCGGTGCCATACACGGTGAATACCGCCAACCCGAATGCATCGGCAATCAGCAGGCCCTTTTCGTGAATCGGTTGCGTGAGCCTGACCCAAACTACAGTGCCAACAGCCGCAATTGATGCCACCAAAATATAGGTGTCATCGCGAATCCAGCTCACAGGATGGTTGCCGAGGATGACGTCACGCAATGTGCCGCCACCCAAAGCGGTGATGATTGCGATCACCAATACACCGAACAGGTCCATTGATTTTCGCCCAGCCATAAGGGCGCCAGTAATAGCAAACACAGCAACGCCGAACAGATCGGCCGCGTAAAACAACTGCGCCATGCTCATTGTGGCAATTACCCGGAGACTGGGGTGCGCATGGTGACAAACTCTTCAGCAGCCGTTGGATGGACGCCAATGGTGTCATCGAAGGTGGCTTTTGTGGCGCCTGCCTTGAGCGCGACTGCCAAGCCCTGGATAATCTCACCGGCGTCCGGGCCAACCATGTGGCAGCCCAGAACCCGATCGGAATCAGCATCAACCACCAGCTTCATCAGGGTGCGCTCGGTCGAGTCGCCCAGTGACAGTTTCATTGGCTTAAAGCGGCTTTCGTAGACCTTAAGACTGTGCCCTGCTTCGCGGGCCTGCTCTTCCGTCATGCCGACGGTGCCAATGTTCGGTAGGCTAAACACCGCCGTTGGAATCATCTGATAGTCAACGCTGCGGTATTCCTCCGCCTTGAACAGCTGTCGTGCAACGGCCATGCCTTCAGACAACGCCACCGGTGTGAGTTGCACGCGACCAATTACATCGCCAATTGCAAACACTGACTGAGCCGTGGTTTTGTAATGCTCATCAACCTCGATATAGCCGCGCTTGTCGAGCTTGACCGAGGTGTTTTCAAGGCCCAGGTTGTCCAGCATTGGGCGTCGGCCCGTGGCATAGAACACACAGTCGGCTTCAAGGGTGCGACCGTCGTTCAAGGTGACCGACAGGCTGCCATCTGACTGCTTTTCGATCTGCTTTATGTCTGCATTGAACTGCAGGTCGATGCCGCTCTTGGTCAGTTCTTCTTGCAAATGCTTGCGCACTGCACCATCAAAACCACGCAGGAATAACTCGCCGCGATAGAGCTGGGTCGTTTGCGCGCCCATGCCATTGAAGATAGAGGCAAACTCAACCGCAATATAGCCACCACCAACCACAATGACGCGCTTGGGCAGTTGCTCGAGGAAAAACACTTCATTGGAGCCGATAGCGTGCTCATGTCCAGGAATTTCTGGAATGCTCGGCCAGCCACCGGTAGCGATCAGAATATTTTTGGCGCTGTAGCGCTTACCGTCCAGCTCCACATGGTGATCATCGAGCATGCGCGCATGCCCTTCAAGCAGGGTAACGCCGCTGTTTTGCAGCAGGTTGCGGTAAACCCCGTTGAGACGATCAATCTCGCGATTCTTGTTGCTGATCAAAGTTGGCCAGTCAAACGATGGCTTGCCAACGTCCCAACCAAAGCCTTTGGCCTGCTCGAACTCATCAGCAAGGTGGGCACCATAGACCAACAACTTCTTGGGCACGCAACCGACGTTAACGCAGGTGCCACCCAAATAACGACTTTCAGCAACCGCTACCTTGGCGCCGTAACCCGCAGAAAATCGAGCTGCACGGACACCGCCCGAACCGGCACCGATTACAAAAAGATCGAAGTCGTAAGTCATGATCACCCTCCTTAGAAAGGCCCAATGATACCTCAGCCAAACGCTGGAATGACGCCAACATGCTGAGAAAATCGGCATTAGTGAGGCTAGAAGGCGTGATTCACCTCTCGCATTAGCTGGGCAAGAGCTGTTGACCAGCACTCCAGCTGGCGACTGCAAAGTTGCTGTAAACACCTAGTCTTAAACAATGCATTGAGGAGGATTTATGCGCCCAACCTTTACCCATATCGCCCTGCATGTTCCCGATCTGGATGCCTGCATTGAGTTCTATCGCGAGTTTTGTGCCATGCGTGTCATTCACCAAAGGGCCGGCAAAGGTTCGCGTATTGTTTGGATGGCCGAGCCCGGAAAAGAGCATCAGTTTATTTTGGTGATGATGCCCGGTGGCCCAAAGCGCCAGTTAGCCGCGACTGACTACTCGCATTTTGGCTTCGCCGTAGAAAGTCGTGAGCAGGTCGACGCACTTGCTGACAGGGCGCGCGCTGCTGGTTGCCTGATATGGGAACCGCGTGACGAACCCTATCCTGTTGGTTATTACTGCGGCGTTGTTGATCCGGGTGGCAACTACATTGAGTTCAGTTATGGCCAGCCGCTTGGACCAGGCTCAGAGCAAATGCCCATACCTTGAGCATAAAAAAACCTCTGCAGTTTGAGCTACAGAGGCTTTTATCCAGGCTTAAACTTCAGTCTGGCGCTGTATATTATTTAGACTTGCCCGTTTTATACAGGTGCTCAAAGCAGAAGTTGGTGGCTTCGATATAGCCTTCAGCACCGCCGCAATCAAAGCGCTGGCCTTTGAATTTGTAGGCCAGCACACAGCCATTCTGGGCCTGCTTCATCAAGGCGTCGGTGATCTGGATTTCACCCCCTTTACCCGGCTCCGTTTGTTCGATCAGATCGAAAATATCGGGAGTCAGAATATAGCGACCAATAATCGCCATATTGGTGGGCGCGTCTTCTTTCTTCGGCTTTTCCACCATGCTGTTTACACGGTAGATGTCATCGCGGATCATTTCGCCGGCGATTACGCCGTACTTGTGCACTTCGTCTTCTGGCACTTCCTGAATCGCAACGATCGAGCAGCGGAACTGGTTGTAGAGCTTGACCATCTGCGCAAGAACGCCATCACCTTCAAGGTTGAGGCACAAGTCATCAGCCAGGACCACGGCGAATGGTTCATCGCCAATCAGTGGCCGGCCGCTGAGGATCGCGTGGCCAAGGCCTTTCATCTCGACTTGGCGAGTGTAGGAAAACGTGCACTCATCGATCAGACGACGAATACCAACCAGGTATTTCTCTTTGTCGGTATCGCGGATCTGGTGCTCAAGTTCATAACTGATATCAAAGTGGTCTTCGAGTGAACGCTTGCCGCGTCCTGTGACCATTGCAATTTCTGACAAGCCAGCGTCTAGCGCCTCTTCGACGCCATACTGGATCAGCGGCTTGTTCACGATCGGCAACATTTCCTTGGGCATGGCTTTGGTGGCCGGGAGAAAACGTGTGCCGTAACCGGCTGCAGGGAACAAGCATTTCTTAATCATGGGACTCCATTTAGAGTTATTAAAAGCACCTTGGGAACCTCTAAAAAAGGTAACAAGCGACGATAGGACAAGGCAAGAAAGTGCAAAAACGACCGGGGTCGCGCTCGACTTTAGTGGCCTAAATGAGCATTTTTAGCACTTTTTTAACGCAGTAATATCTAGCGCAGTAGTTTTTCAGAGGCTCTCTTAGTCTATCAGGCCGCGCTAACCATACAACTGCCTAGCTGTGGCCTGCCGATGCCTCGATATAAAAAACCCAGCTCTGCAAGTTGCTTGGCATCGTAGATATTTCGTCCGTCGAACAGCACGGGCATACGCATGTTGCTGCGAATGCGTGCAAAATCCGGCTGGCGAAATTGCTTCCATTCAGTCACCAGTACGAGTGCATCAGCACCTTGAGCTGCGGTGTAAGGTGAGTCAGTTAGACTCAGTTGCCCGCCCTGCAGTTCCATCGGATAACGCTTGGCTACTGCTGAGGTTGCGACCGGGTCGCAGGCTTTCACCGTTGCCCCTGCGGCCAATAGTGCATCAATGAGTACCAGGCTCGGTGCCTCGCGCAGATCGTCGGTGCCGGGCTTGAAGGATAAGCCCCAGATAGCAATGACACGGCCCTGCATCAACCCAGAAAAATGCTCACGCAAGGCCTGAAAAAGCAGGGTCTTCTGTAAAGCATTCCGAGCCTCAACTGCGCGCAAGATGCCCGGCTCTATGCCCTCTTGCTCAGCAGTGCGAATCAAGGCGCGAACATCCTTTGGGAAGCAAGAGCCGCCGTATCCGCAGCCTGCGTAAATGAAGTGCGTGCCAATACGCTTGTCGCTGCCAATGCCGCGACGCACTTCTTCGATATCCACCCCAAGACGCGAGCAGAGCCCGGCCATCTCGTTGATAAAGGATATCTTGGTGGCCAAAAATGCATTGGCGGCGTATTTAGTGAACTCAGCGGCACGCACGCTCATGCACAGCAAGCGTTCGTGGTTACGGATAAACGGCGCATACAAGCGGCGCAAGGTTTCGGTGTCCTTGGCATCATCACAACCGATAATGACCCGATCTGGTCGCATAAAGTCGTCCAGCGCCGAGCCTTCTTTAAGAAACTCTGGATTGCTAGCCACATTGACCTGGAATTTTTTATCGCGGGCAGCAAGCTGGCGATTGATGCGCTGCGCAACCCGCTCGCCAGTCCCTACCGGCACCGTGGATTTATCGACTATCAAGCAGCGGCTTTGGATATGACGGCCCAGTTCTTCGGCGACGTTGAGCACATGGCACAGGTCAGCTGACCCATCTTCCCCGCTCGGTGTACCCACCGCAATAAAGATCACTTGGGCTTGGCTGATGCCTTCTGCAAAATCCTGGGTAAAACGCAACTGGCCATTGGCCAAATGCGCTGCAATCAATGATTCAAGGCCGGGTTCATATATTGGTACCCGGCCTTGGCTAAGTAGATGGAAACGTTCGCTGTCTCGCTCTATGCAAGTGACTTGATTACCCATTTCAGCAAAGCATGCCGCTGAAACCAGGCCCACATAACCAGCTCCGATCACGCATATTCGCATCGTCATCTCTCCTTAGCAGTCACGACGATTTGAGCGAACTTCAATGGCAACTCTGTGACCGGCATATGTCGTTGCAATGACAGCATGCGTAAAGGGTTGTTGCTGGTTGACCCGGCAGGCAATCCGGTTAAAAAATGTCTATAAATTGATCAAGCTGAACCCTGATGGCGCATTAGTGGCAAAAAGTTCCTTTTGAATTCATTTTTTTGCCAAGTTTTTCACGAAATTTTCATAAAGAAGTCGTATGATCGGAGCAGCTGAAGGATCAGCCCCATCAGCAAAAAGCCCGCTTCGGCGGGCTTTTTGCTAACTATTATTCCCGTCTTGCCATAGGCCGCTGACGTTTTTTGCTCTATTGGCTGCTATACAACCAAACCAGCAAAGTCGCAGACAACGGCAAGAACACCGCCGTCAATGCGCCGAGCAAACTCATGGACAAGGCTGCAAACGCCCCGCACTCCTCGCCCTCTTCAAGTGCCCTGGCGGTTCCAATCGCGTGTGCATTCATACCGTATGTCATGCCCCGTGCCGCAGGATGATCGACCCCGACCCAGCGCAGCATAGTCGGGCCAATCGCTGTACCAACGACCCCTGTGATCATGACAAAGACAGCCGATAACGCAGCAATTCCGCCAATCTGCTCTGCAGCTAACATGGCAATCGGCATGGTGACCGACTTGGTCGCCAAGGTCAGCAATATTTGCAGGTCGGCCCCGAGCAAATGGGCAATAGTGAGCGTCAGCAGCAAGGTGAATACACCACCGATAACAATGGTCAGGATTATTGGCCAGAACAGCAGTCGAATCCGCCTCAGGTTGCGATACAAAGGCACTGCAAGTGCAACAGTAGCTGGGCCAAGCAACAACGCGATCGGCGCTGCACCCTCGCGGTAGGTGTTGTAGTCGATACCCAGCAATAACAGGGTTGTCACCACAATAAACATGGATACCAGTACCGGTTGTAATACCAGCCAACCAGTGCGCCGGTATAGCGCTAACGCCAGTTGAAAAGCGATCAATGTCAGGCCGATCGAAAACAGCGGATGCTGCTGAACCACCAGCCAAGTGCTATCAAAGGATGTACTGCTCATGAGCGATCATCCATGCGGCGCTCAACTTTGCGCGCCAGGGCTTGCATCAACCAGCCGCACATTGGGACGGTTATAAGCAGGGACAGAACCAGCGCTCCAGCAATAGGCAGTAGGTTATCGAGCAGCACCTGGCTGCTGGTGATGATTCCGGTGGCGGGCACGACTAACAACAACGGCAAATATTGCAGAAGCGTATTGGCAGCTGTATTGAGTGACTCATCGACTTTGCCGCGAATCAGGAGAAACGCCAGCAGTAGCAGCAAGCCGATAATCGCCCCCGGCAGCGCTGGCAATAATGCGTGGTTGATGGCAACACCCAGGATCTGAAACACCACCAACCAGGTCAGACCTCTCAATAACACAATGCTCTCCTTATTATTTATGTGCTTTTCACGCCTTCATGAAGCAGCAAAACACCCACTATGACCCAGCCCTGGCCGGCTAACCAGACTCAGAACCAATAAAAACCAGCAGATCAGTTTTTAAGGCTGATGTCGATCTGTACCAGTTATTACCTCAGCTCAAAGAAGCGCAACCCAACGCTTGTCAGGACAGGTTTGTCGCCACAGCCAAGCCATCTGATATGTATTTTATTTAAAAAACTGAGTCTGTTATCAGTACAGAAGTCTCAGGATCATAGCCCTCGCCTGAAATACAGCCTGTGAGGCGCTAGCCATGACTGACCGCATCCCCGCCACAATAATCGACAGCATCGACCCATCTGCACCGCTACGCATTACTCCTGCGCAAGCCGGTGGCGTCATCCATACCCGCAGCTTTACCGGGCTTTACCGTAATTTGCGTCTCTACGGTGCCGGTTTTTTGTGCCTGCTCTACTTCGGTACGGCCTGGTTGAAGTGGGGGGATCGTCAAGCGGTGTTGTGGGATCTTGCCGGTCGAAAATTCTATATTTTCGGCGCTACGTTCTGGCCCCAGGATTTTATTTTGCTCTGCGCCATCTTGATCATCGCCGCTTTCGGGCTGTTCTTTATTACAGTTTTTGCCGGACGCGTCTGGTGTGGCTACAGCTGCCCGCAGAGTGTATTTACCTGGATATTCATGCGCATTGAGCAACTTACCGAGGGCGAGCGTCATCAACGCATGAAGCTGGATGCCGCACCTTTATCTGTAAACAAATTACTGCGGCGCACGGCTAAACACAGCCTGTGGCTGGTGGTTGGCCTGGCAACTGCCTTGACCTTCGTTGGTTACTTCACCCCGATCCGGCAATTGGTCAGCGACAGCCTGCAGTTGAATATCGATGGCTCGACCGCTTTCTGGTTGTTTTTCTTTACCGCCGCCACCTATTTAAATGCGGGCTGGCTGCGTGAAAAAGTCTGCCTGGACATGTGTCCGTACGCGCGCTTTCAAAGCGTCATGTTCGATGACAATACGCTGGTGGTCTCATATGACAGCGCACGGGGCGAGACACGAGGACCAAGACGCAAAGGCATTGATGCCAAACCACAAGGACTGGGTGATTGCATTGACTGCACGATATGCGTTCAGGTTTGCCCCACCGGCATCGATATTCGTGATGGCCTGCAACTCAACTGCCTGAGTTGCGGCGCCTGTATCGACGCCTGTGACACTGTCATGGACAAGATGGGCTATGCTCGCGGCCTGGTGCGCTACAGCTCTGAGCGCGCATTGAAGGGTGCAGTGACCCAACTGCTTCGCCCTCGCCTTGTTGCCTACGCAGCTGTGTTGCTGCTCATGTTTGTCGGCTTCACCTGGGCGCTGCAGACGCGACCGTTGATCTCGCTGGATGTCAGCAAGGACCGCGCAATGTTCCGTGAAAACAGCCAAGGCCAGATCGAAAATATCTACAGTTTGAAAATCATCAATAAAACCCAGCAACCTCAGCGTTACGCTCTCGCGCTCACCAGCAACCCTGCATTTGCCCTGCAAGGCACGCAACAGATCAAGCTCGCTCCTGGGGAGATTATTGATATGCCGGTCAGTGTTGCCTTGCTCAAACCCGAAGCCGTGAAAAGCGCTGAACACCTGAATTTTGTGGTGACCAATATTGAATCGCCAGAGCAGCAGGTCAGCACTGAAAGCACCTTTATTTCGCCCGCAACTCGCTGAGCAATCGCATGCACGGTGCGCTGCCAGTAAAGTATGAAGCATTAACCCCTGGCAATCAGAACACTATGAAACGCTATGAAAAAGTCGCGGACGAAATTGCAGAGCTGATTCGCAGCGCGGTGTTGATACCCGGTGAACGCGTGCCTTCGGTGCGCCACGCCAGCAGGACATTCGGCGTCAGCCCTTCCACGGTATTTCAAGCCTATTACCTGCTTGAAGACCGTGGTCTGATTCAAGCCCGCGCCCGCTCTGGCTACTTTGTCCGGGAACAGGCCCAACAGCCACTCGCCGAACCCGAAGCCAGTCAGCAAAAGGCAAACACCACCAATGTTGAGGTTAGTGACCTGGTTTTTTCGGTGCTTGGCTCACTCAAAGACCCAGACACTGTTCCCTTTGGCTCGGCATTTCCTTCGCCAGACCTTTTCCCACTGGAGCGTCTGGCGCGCTCCATGGCGCAAACCCTGCGCGCGATGCCAGCCAACGCAATAATTGCCGACATGACCGAGGGCAACCCCAACCTGCGCAGGCAAATCGCATTGCGCTACATGCTCAGTGGCGTGATGCTGCCGGTCGAGGAGTTGGTCATCACCAATGGCGCGATGGAGGCACTGAACCTATGCCTGCAATGCGTCACCCAGCCCGGTGACCTGGTTGCCATTGAGGCGCCGACATTCTATGCCACGCTGCAGGTACTGGAGCGCCTGAAGCTGAAAGCGGTTGAAATCCCGGTGCATCCCCGTGAAGGCATCGATCTCGACTGCTTGGCAGAAAGCCTGGCAAACCTGCCGATTAAAGCTTGCTGGTTTATGAGCAGCCTGCAAAACCCGGTTGGTGCAACGATGAGCGACGCTAAAAAACAAGCACTCTATTCGCTGCTAAAACAGCACCAACTGCCCATGATTGAAGATGATGTCTACGCTGAATTAAGTTTCACCGCACGACCGCCTCGCCCGGTGAAAAGCTATGATGACGAAGGACTTGTCATGCACTGCGGATCATTTTCCAAGTGCCTGGCACCCGGCTATCGCATTGGCTGGGTAGCGGCTGGGCGCTATGCCTTGCAAGTCAGCCGACAACGTCTAATGACCACAATCTCGCCCTCAGTGCCAGCCCAGGCAGCACTGGCCGATTATTTGCAACACGGTGGCTATGACCGGCATTTGCGTAAACTCAGGCATAGTCTGGAAACCCAGCAGGATGCGATGCTCGCCGCAGCTGCCCGGCATTTCCCGGCTGCAACCCGCGTCAGTCGCCCGGCTGGCGGTTATTTTCTCTGGTTTGAATTTCCCAGCCAGGTTGATTCGTTGCGGCTGTTTAAGCTGGCTTTGGCCCAAGGCATCAGCTTGGCGCCCGGGCCAATCTTTTCCGCCACTCGCCAGTTCGGCAATTGCGCACGCTTGAACTGCGGGCATCCCTGGACATCACGAAGTGAAGAAGCCATGGCCACGCTCGGCCGGATAATTGCCTCGTTTTAAACACTGCAACAGCACAACAAAAAGCCCCGCCGGTCGAACTGCCCGGCGGGGCTTTTTGGTATCGAATATGGTGCCCCGAGCCGGAATCGAACCGGCAAGACCTTTCGGTCGGCAGATTTTAAGTCTGCTGTGTTTACCAATTTCACCATCGGGGCGGTGTTGGTAGCTTGCGTGGTTGAGGACTATATACAGCCGAGGCAGGCCTCGCAAGCCCCTATTTCACAATAAAAAAGCCTCGTAAATCATTGATCTACGAGGCTTTCTATTTGGAGGCTGAGGTCGGAATCGAACCGGCGTTCACGGATTTGCAATCCGGCCAAAAAACCATGTATTTCATAATCATATCTAAAAATCGTTTCCGCATAAAGAAAATTCTGCCCTACCCCTAAGCCCCTATCCACGGGGGCCATGATCGACAATGCGGAAACGATTTTAGCCCTCCGCTAGCTCTCAATCCGTCCTGTCCCTCAAGCCGATGGCGCTGGTGTTTTTTCCGCCGCTAGCTCCAATTTTTCTAGGTATGTATCTGCGTCAAACGACACTCAATAGCCTGTAGTGACGGTGAGCGTGCACCAGGCTAAGCGTATGCATGCATCTATTAGCGAATAAGCAAATGATCATCGAGAGCCCGCCTAAGCATGAGAGTTAGCGTTTTATGTTGAGGGCTGGGAAAAAGGTAATTTTGGTAATTTATTTTGCATGCTCCATTTAATCCCTTTTAAATCAATAGCTTATATGTATCTATTAAAGGTAATAAAATAGTAATTTATAGGTTAGTCAATTACCTTTTGAGCAGGTCATAATTCACTTTTATAAATTCCTTATAAAACAGTGGCTTACGAAAAAATTACCTTATCAATTACCTTAAATTACCCCTAAAGGTAATTCGTCAAACCCTAGTGCCACGTGGGTTTGAGCTATGCCAAAACCAAACCTAACCAAAATTACCTTTTTCCCAGCCCTCTCCCGAAAATCACTCAATCGTGAGGCTGCGCATAAGGCTGCAAGAAAGGCGTTAGTTGCAGGGTTACGCAGGTATTTCAGAGCTAACTAAAGTCCGTCTAGCGCAGACACAGGGCTGCACGCAGCCCTTTGCAGGGGTGAAGAAAAAACGACCTATCTAGACCGAAGGCGAGGTGGGGGGATGACGGCGCGCGCCAGGTGTTGCTTAGCTTGACTTACGAGCGCTGTTGTATGATTGGATAACTTTGGAAGGGTTGGGGAAAGCAATGGGGCAGGCGAAGGCGCGCGGTAATAAAGAGGAACGAGTACAGCAGGCGCTAGATAGAAAGAAAGAAGAAGAACTTGCGGTAGCAGAGCGTCGACGGGCCGTAGGCCAAACCATCGACCGATTTAAAAAACTATATGCGACAAAAGTTTGTTTAGCTCCGCATACAGATCATGAAGGACCGATTGTATCGGCACACACTCTATCCCGAGAGGCCTTTTTAAGACCGATATCCCGAGACGGTCGTGTTTACGCTATACGTGGAAATATGAGCAGTGATCGCAACAAATTTCCGATGAACCTTGAACTGCAAGGGTTAAGAGACGTTTCTGTTTTCAACGGTTTCTGCCGTACACATGATAGAGATTTATTTGCGAGCATCGAAACTCGTCCGTTTGAATTTAGCCCTGAGCAGTTATTCATGCTCGCATATCGTGCCGTAGCAAGGGAAAGCTATTACAAACGGAAGCAATTTGAGTCATTCCCTTCTGCAGAACAGTTCGCTGCGATGCACGGTATTAAAGAAGAGTTAAATATCAGCGAGGAAGCGGAAAAGTATCTTTCTGAGGTTCTAGAAAGCGCATCAGACATTGAGTCTCTGAAGAGCAAACTTGATGAAATGCTACTAGAAAAAAACTGGGGGAGGCTTATATCTCGGGCTTTGATCTTCCCAGAACCGCCTACTCTGGTAGCGTCCTTCGCGACGGAACCTACCACCGACTTTAACGGCAATCGGCTTCAAGACCTTTCTAACAGGAATGTCAAAGTATCATTTTTAATGGGGTCGATCATTCCACTAAAGAGTGGGTGCGCAGCTATATTTTCATGGCTCGATGATGCTAACGACGCTCCAGTGAGGTTTTTTGAGTCACTAGCTCACTCCGGCTCCCCTGCCAAGGCCATAATACATGCGGCCCTGGATATTAGTGAAAACGTTGCACTATCTCCAAAATGGTATGAGTCGTTACCCCCAAAAGCCCACAGATATATTGAGTCTAGAATATTTAACTTCGAACAAGATGATATTTATGCAACTAAGGGAAATCCTTTAGCGCGCTCTCCAGAGCTTGGCGACTGGGGAGCACCAACTATGTTTGAAAGCCATTGACGATTGATCGACGAAGCATCTTGAATTAGTGTGTCACCATGGAACAGTTGAGTCATATACTGCGCAAGGGGTTACCCTTGCGCAGGTATCTCAAACGCCCTAAACCGCACAACCTCCTCCCCCACCCAGTCGTTGAGCTGTCTGAACTGCTCTTGCAGTGGTTCCAGCTCAAGGCGGGCGTACATTTCCCCGGCTTCTTTCATGGAGCCAAAGCCGCCAGCGTTCTTTGGCACGATGCCCATCAACTGCGGGTACATGCGCAGCGCGGCGAGTACATCGTCACGGGTTTGTTCTTTGATCGAGTTGAACTCATCTTTCGCCGCCACTTCACTGACCGGAATAATCTGCAAGCCTTCCTTTTTGCCACCAGGCGCGTAGACAAACAGGTTGCGGAAATTGCCCGGCCCTTTGGAGTTTTTCAGCGCAGTGCGCAAATCATCGATATCGTTTTGATCCTGTGCCGGGTCGGTCATGTACAAAATAAAGCCTGCGTGACTTCCGTTTTCGTAGTACTTACGCCGAAACAACGTGGCGGACTGATTAAGCAGCGCCGACTGCAGCGCACTCACCCATTCCGGCAAGCCGTAAATCTCCTGGTGCAAATCCATCTCCCTGAGGTGGAATATGCTGCCCGCTTCAAATTCGTGTTCATTCTGGTAACCCTGCACCTGGAAGAACCGATCGTCTTTGCCAACCCGCATGTATTTAGCCAGTGGCGCCTGCAGGGTGATGGCGTTGCCCAGTACAGACACCCGCTTTTCAACATACCCATTGCCCAGCGCTAAATAATCCAGCGCCCACTGGTTAAAGACCTGGCGCGACATTAGCTTGTGCGGGATGAATGACCGGCTCAGCTGATTGCGCTTAAAACGCAGGCCAGAGTCCAGATGAACGCTGGCCTTTACCGAGCGGGCCAAACCGTCCTGGGAAAGCGGCGGCTCATACCAGCGCCCGTTGTACCAACACTCCAGATAATCAAAAATCTCACGCGATGACAGCACCGAAGTGGGCTCACCAAAGCTGAACACCACGCTGCCCTTTGGCTTTTCTGCTTGGGCAGCAGTGATCGCCACCTCAGTACCTGTTGTAGTCATCAAAAAATCTCCATCCGCCCAGTGTTGGCAGCTGTCTGCCCCTCAAGCGGTTCGTTATGCAATGCGTGAAATAAGGCCCAAGCCAGATCGGCATGGCCTGTTGCGTCTGTGCGGCCAGCTGTATAGGTCGATTGTCGACCGCTGGCCGTCATGGTTTTGCGGATGGCCATCAAAGCCTGGGCCATATCCGTCCAACCGGCGTCAAACTCAAGGCGCCCTTTGTGGATCACGTCATAGGCTTTGAGAACCAGCTGGGTTTTAACCTCTGGCGAATAGCTAAACGTTTTCACATTCGGAAAGAACTGCTTTACTAGCTGGGCCACGCCAGAGCCCATGCCGGTGGTATCAATACCGATATACGTCACCCAGTAGCGCTGAGTAATCAGCCGGATAGTTTCGGCCTGCGCGGCAAAGTCCATGCCCCTGATCTGGTGGCGCTCAAGCACCCGAAACTTGCCCCCTGGTACCAGTGGCGGCGCCACAACCACCAAACCAGAACAATCACCTGTTTCTGCGGGGTCATAGCCAACCCAAACCGCTCGATCACCAAAGGGCCGCGCCGCGAATGGTTTGTAGTCCTCGCCCCATTCGTAAAAGGTATCGACCATGCATTTTTGCAGCACGTTAAGCGGGAAGATTGAAGCCCCGTCATCAACAAACTGACACATGAGCAGGTTAGAGAATGCCTCCCCGCTGTACTCAAGGCGCAGCTCATCAATGTCAAAAAGATCGCATCCGCCCTGCTCTGCATCGAGAATGGTGACGATTTGCCGCCAGATTTTGTCCTCGCACAAACGCCCCGGCTGCAACGACTCATGCTTAACATTGATGTTCAGGTGCTGTGCCGTTGGCTTGCCTTTGTTGTGTCGCTCACCTGTCCAAAAGGTGTAGGCCTCATGCCCCATGCTTGAAGGCGTTGAGAAGTAGGTGCGTCGATACTGTTTCTGCATCGCCATGCCGCTGGCGACCTTGTTCAGCTCGTTAAACTTGAACGTCCAGAAGAACTCATCGAAGTAAAAGTTACCGTGGTAGCCCTGAGCGGTGCGGGCATTGGTACCTAGAAAATGCAACTCGGCACCGTTGGCCAGAATGATTGGGTCACCAGTTAACTCAACACCAGTAACCTCACGCGCAAAGGCCTGAATGTATGCCTTGAAAATGTGCGCCTGATTCTTTGAGGCCGACAAAAATATCTGATTGCGCCCGGTCACCAGGGCATCAAGTAACGCCTCACGCGCAAAGTAGTACGTAGCACCGATCTGACGACTTTTTAGAAGTGCCCGAGTGCGCTGATTGCCTGCACGGTACCAATCCAACTGGTAATCAAAACAGCCCTCAACAAACGCCTCGGTGAGCAGCTCAATCATCTGCTCATCAAATTCGTTACGCTTGGGCTTCTTCTTTGCCCCCTCGTTGCGTTTTGCTAACTCTGGGTTCAAATCGGTTTCGGTACCGCCACCCTGATACCTTGCAATTCGTGCCTGGCGCTCCAGCTGGCGATGCAGCAAATCAATCTCTTTGAAATCGCCGCTGGTTTTACCTTCCTTCAAAATCAACTGCACAAGCCGCGCTTCTAACGCCCCGCCAATGCGCTCAACATTGTCTGCCTTGTCCCATTCGTCGCGGGCTTTCCATGAGTGCAGAGTCTTTTCTTTCTCGCCCAAGAACTCGGCAATTTCAGTGACACGCCACCCCGTCCAGTACAGAAACTTTGACTGGCGGCGGTTATCGCGGATAGGAATTTCAACGGCAGCATTCATGGCGCAGATGCTGACGCTCTCGCGCGAGCCTAAGTAGCGGCGCCATCTGTAGCGCCCGCCCCGTACAAGCGCCCCGCATTGCTCGACAGCGCCTAGCTGCCGACCATGCCCTCAACGCAACGGCAGAACGCCGACACCGCATTGAGGAAAGCCCGAATGGCCAGTTCAACCAACCCAGCTGCTAAAAAATTCCGCTCCAACTGGTTCCGCGTCGCTGTTGAAGGTGCCACATCAGACAAACGCAAAATTCAACGCAGCTGGCTTGAGCAAGCCGCTAAAAACTTCAACCGCTCGACCTACGGCGCCCGCGTATGGCTTGAGCACTTTCGCAGCCTGATGCCAGACGGGGCATTCAAAGCCTATGGCGATGTACTCGCGGTAAAAGCCGAAGAAGTTGATATCAACGGCCAGAAAAAATTGGCTCTGTTCGCCCAGATTGAACCGACCGCCGACCTGATCGCGCTCAACAAAGCCAAACAAAAAATCTACACATCCATTGAAATCGACGACAGCTTTGCTGACACCGGCGAGGCTTACATGGTCGGCCTTGCCGTTACCGACTCACCGGCCAGCCTGGGCACCGATGTGCTGGAGTTTTCGGCGCAAAAACCAGACTCAAGCCCATTCAAAGACCGCCACTTCTCCAACACCTCAATGTTCACCGAGTCGCTGGAGGCCGAACTGGTCTTTGAAGAGATTGAAGAAAAACCAAGTATTGGTGCAGCGCTGTTCAGCAAGGTTCAAACCCTGCTCAGCGGCAAGCAGGCCAAGGATGACAACGAGTTTTCAGCAGTTGGTGAGGCTGTTGAGGCGATCGCCCAGCACAGCAAAGAACTCAGCGAACATCTGGCCACTGAGCAAAGCAAGCACGCAGCCCTGAGTGAAAAATTTACCCAACTGAGTACTGCATTCAACGAGCTCAAGCAGCAGCTAAGCACCACTCAACTCTCAAGCCAACCAGCGCGACCTCCGGTTACCGGTGGCAGCGACAGCATTGTGACCGACTGCTGATAAGCCACTGGCAGCAACCACCAACGCCTGTAAACCGAAGGAAACGACCATGCGCAATAACACCAGAGTTTTATTCAATGCCTACCTGCAGCAGCTACAACAGCTGCACGGCATTCCAGATGCCACAACCAAATTCACCGCCGAGCCAAGCGTCACGCAAACCCTTGAAAAACGCATTCAGGAATCCAGCGCGTTCCTGAGCTCGATCAACATGTATGGCGTAAGCGAGCAAGCTGGCGAAAAAATCGGCATGGGCATTGAGGGCACAATTGCCAGCACTACCGATACCACCGCCCAAGACCGCGTGCCGCGCGACCCAACTGCACTCGATGACCGTGGCTACCACTGCACCCAAACCAACTTTGATACCGCCCTGCGTTATCAAAAGCTGGATCAATGGGCCAAGTTCCCCGATTTCCAGGCGAAGATTCGTGACGCCATTATCAAGGCCCAAGCGCTCAACCGCATCATGATTGGCTGGAACGGTTCAAGCCGTGCAGCCACCTCAAACCCACAGACCAACCCATTGCTGCAAGACGTAAACATCGGCTGGCTGCAGAAAATGCGTACCGAAAATGCCGCCCGCGTATTGACCGAGATCGTGGATGGCAGCGGCAAAATTGAAATTGGCGACGGCAAAGACTTCGCCAACATCGATGCCCTGGTATTCAGCATGGTCAATGAGCTTATCGACCCTTGGTATCAGGAAGACTCGGAGCTTGTAGTTATCTGCGGTCGCCACCTGCTTGCAGACAAGTACTTCCCAATCATCAACAAGACCCAAGCACCGACCGAAATGCTCGCAGCGGACATTGTGACCAGTCAAAAGCGCATCGGCAATTTGCCCGCTGTTCGCGTTCCGCACTTCCCCGCAAACGGCCTGTTGGTGACGCGCCTCGATAACCTCTCGCTGTACTGGCAAGAAGGCACCCGCCGCCGCACCGTAGTTGATAACGCCAAGCGTGATCGCATCGAAAACTACGAGTCAGTCAATGAGGCATACGTGATCGAAGACCTGGGCTGCGCAGCACAAGCCGAAAATATCACCCTGAGCTGAGAACAACGACTATGAGCAATCCTTGCCGTCGCCACTTTCAGCGAGTAACCGCCGCCACCGCAGCGGCGGCACTTGCTGGCCCATCACAATCGATGGAGGGCGCAACAGCTTACGAGCTGCAGCTTGCCCAAATGGCCCAAGATCGCCTGCGCCTCAAGAATATCCAAGGTACAGAGGCAAAAATTGCGCTGAAAAAAACCTTGCTGCCAGAGTACGGCCCCTATGTTGAGGGCGTGCTCTCAGCGGGCAATGGTGCTCAAGACGAAGTGCTGGTCACAGTTATGATCTGGCGCATTGACTGCGCAGACTTCGACGGCGCCCTCGAAATCGTCCCCTACGCGCTCAAACACAAACTGGCCATGCCAGACCGTTTTGAGCGAACTCTGGGCTGTGTCATTGCCGAAGAAGTAGCAACCGCTGCAATCAACGCCCTCAAACAGTCCCGTATTTTCCCGCTGCAAACCCTGCTCACCGTTGCCGAACTGACCGCCAACGAAGACATGCCCGACCAAGCCAGAGCCAAATTGCACCTGGCCATGGGCAAGATTTACAGCGGCCTGGTGAGCGACGACAAACCGGCCGAAACCGACCACGACAACCTGGAAACCGCCAAGCTGCACTTAATGCGCGCCATCGAGCTGCACACCAACTGCGGTGGTAAAAAAGATTTGGATCGCGTTGAGCGCTTCCTAAAAAAACATGCTGCGCAACAACAGGCAGCTGACTGAGCGTCCCCACGCACCCCGGCGGCTCGGGGCCGATCCAAGGGTTATCTCCTTCCCAAAGTGACGCCCCGACCACCGCCGACTAATTCAACACTGCAGGCCAAACAATGAGCGGATTCATTGCCGGTGGCACAGCCGCCGCATTCACCCTGAGCAATGACGGCTTTTGGCCTGATATAGATGCAAATGCCGTGCGTGAAGCCCAACGCATAAATACCAGCGTCACCAACAAGCGCTTAGAAGTGGCCATCGTAGGCGCGCTGATCAACGTCAACCGCCTGCTCAAGCCGCTCAAGGCCAGCTGGCAGGCCGAAGGCTACGCCACCCTCGCAGATGTACCCGACGAGCAGCTCAACGGTACAAGCATCCTGCAGGCCCAGTACCAGCGCGCCATTTACTGCAGCACCTCAGTCGAAGTGGCTGAGCGTTACCGCAGCTACGACACCACCAACACCGGCGAGAAAAACGCCGAAGAACTCACCACCTCGATTGATGAGCTGCGCCGCGATGCCCACTGGGCGGTTAGTGATCTGCTCGGCCTGCGCCGCACAACGGTTGAGCTCATCTGATGGAAACCACCCACGCCCTGCAAGGCGACACCCTCGACCAACTGTGCTGGCGGCATTACGGCCGCACCGCTGGCGTGGTTGAGCAAGTGCTATTGGCCAACCCCGGCTTAGCCGAACTCGGCACCACCTTGCCCCATGGCACCCGCGTGCAACTCCCTCCAGCCCAAGCCGCTGCTGAGCAACGCCAAATGGTGAATTTATGGGACTGAACACGCGCATTAATCAACATCCAACACTAAGGAACCACCATGCCTGAGCCAACCACCGGCGCTGCAGTAGTCGCCACCGCAACGGCAGGTGTTGGCCTCGCAACACTCTTGCCCACGCTCGACGGCAATGCACTGTTCGGCTCGATTATTGGTGCTGCGCTCATCGCCCTGCATCAACGTGAAATCAAGCCTTGGCAACGCCTGCTTGGGCTGATTATCTCCGCTTGTGTTGGGTACGTCAGCGCCACAGAGATAGTCACGCAAACCCCAATCACCCAAACCGGCCCTGGTGGCTTCGTTGGGGCAATCATTGTTGTGCCCCTTGCACTCAAAGCCCTTGAGCTGATCGAGAAAACCGACTTTTCGAGCATGCTTCCGGCTTGGTTCAAACGAGGCGGAGGAGATTAACCATGATCACCACCCTGCTCCCACTGCTAGCCGCTGTTGCCTACATTGCCTCGGCAATCCGCCTTGTGTGCTTCAAGCGCAACGGAGGCCGCAAACGGCGCGGTATCTCACTCATTGCCTGCATGCTCATCGCCTCCCTGCTGTGTTCCGGGCTCGAAATTCTGCTGTACCAACCCACCGTCAGCCCATGGCAAACCGCGATAGCCGTGTTGTTGTGCATCCTCGTATATCGCTCACGCGGCAACCTCGCCGCAATTTTGAGGCTCAATCAATGACTACAACTTTACGCCCCGGCGACCGCTCGCAAGCAGTGGCCCAGCTGCAGAAAAAACTCAATGCCAACGGCGCCAAGCTGGAGGTAAACGGCAACTACGGCGACGAAACCGAAAAGGCCGTGCGCGCCTATCAACGCAAAGTCGGGTTAATTGATGACGGCGTAGCAGGCTCCAAAACTCAAGGCGCGTTGGCTGGTGCAGACTGCTCACACCTGCTTAGCCATGCCGATCTTGCAGCCGCGGCTAAACGCCTGGGCGTAGACCTCGCCAGCATTTACGCCATCAACCAAGTGGAAAGCCTCGGCAACGGCTTTGCCAGCAACGGCAAGCCTACGGTTTTGTTTGAGCGTCACATCATGTACCGCCAGCTATGCACCCCAGTGCATGAAGGCGACAACGCAGTACAGCTCAAAATGCATGCAGATGAACTGGCTATCACTTACCCCAACCTGGTCAACCCCAAGCCAGGCGGTTACGCGGGCGGCACAGCTGAGCACCAACGCCTGGCGCGTGCCCGCATGCTCGACGACACAAGCGCTCTGGCATCGGCCAGCTGGGGCGCGTTTCAGATCATGGGGTTTCACTGGCAGTTGCTCGGCTACAGCAGCGTGCAAGAGTTTGCGGAGCGCATGGCCAAAAGCGAGGCCGAGCAGCTTGAGGCGTTTGTGCGTTTCATTGAGGCAGACCCAGCCCTGCACAAAGCACTCAAGGCAAAAAAATGGGCCGAGTTTGCCAAGCGCTACAACGGCCCCAACTACGCCCGCAACCAGTACGACACCAAACTTGAGCACGCCTACTCGCAGCACGCTCAATGCCAACCTGAGCCTGTCGCCGCATGAGCACCCTGCGCCAAGCCCTGCTGGGCATTGCGTTGCTTGCAGCCCTTGGCTTGCTTGTATGGGGCCAGCAACAGCGCATCGTGTCTGCTGACTCCAAAGCAGATGCCAGCGCACAGTTGGCCAGCCACTGGCAGCAAGAAGCAAACCGCGAAACCGGCAAAGCCAATCAACTGGCCCAGCTGCTGCAAACCGAGCGCAACGCCCAAGTCAGCCTGCGCCAAACCCAAGACCTGCTGCGCCAAAGCCTTAGCGAGCGTTCGCAACAAATTGAGAGGCTCAAACGTGAAAACCAAGCCTTTAAAAACTGGGCTACTCAGCCTTTGCCTGAGCCTGTTGGCAGCTTGCGCGAGCGCCCCGCCATCACCGGCGCCGACGCTTATCATCAATGGTTGTTCAGCGGTAACGCCCTGCACTCTGTCACCGACCAGCCCTAACAGCAACGGCGCTCTGCTAACCGATATCGAGCGAATCGAAACAGACTGGGCCACCTGCGCAGCACAAGTAGACGCCGTTTACGCCTGCCAACAGCGCCTGGCTATCCCGGCAGAGGCAGCCCAATGAATAAACTCAACAGCCTGCGCACCCACTTGCTGGCTAACTTGCCGGAGCTCAAGCACAACCCCGAGCGCCTGCTGATATTCGTAGACCAGGGCCGCATTCGCGCAACAGCAGCGCCGGGTCTGTCATTTGAATACAGCTACACCCTCAACATCATCCTCACCGATTACACCGGCTCACCCGATGCCGTGGCAGTGCCGTTGCTGGCATGGATCCTGGTCAACCAATCCGAACTCATGACCAACCACGAAAAAAACAAAGAGGCCATACAGTTTGAAGTGGATGTAATTGATGAAAATCAGGTCGATATGTCGCTCACTCTGCCCTTAACCGAGCGCGTGATAGTTGAGCGGCTGGATGACGGCACCCTGCAAATCACACACCCACCAGAGCCGCAGTACACCGAACAACTGCCTGCTACATCCATGCAACTGATCGCAGACGGCGAAGTACTCAGCAGCTGGACCTGCGCCGAGCCCACCGGCGTAGACATCGAAACACCGCAACCGGGGCCAAGCCGTGGCTGATGACCTAAGCGCACTCGAAGACTGGGCCGGTGCCCTGCTCAATAAGCTGCAGCCCAAAGAACGCCGCCAGCTCAACACCCGAATCGCCCGCGAACTGCGCCGCAGCCAACAGCAACGCATGGTCGCCCAGCGCAACCCAGACGGCACAGCCTATGCGCCACGCAAAGCCCGCGCCCAACTGCGCCAAAAGCAAGGCCGCATCAAACGCAAAATGTTCACCAAGCTACGCCAAGCCCGCTATCTAAAGGTACAAAGCACCGCAAACACCATCGGTATTGGCTTTCTCGGGCGCACCGCACGCATTGCCCGTATCCACCAATACGGCTTGCGTGATCGCCCAGGAAAAGCCTCACCCGACACCCGCTATGACCGACGTGAGCTGCTAGGCTTTAGCAGCGATGATCTGGAGATGATTCGCGATAGATTGGTTGATCATCTCTCGGCAAATTAAGTTTTAGGCAGCAATCGTGGGAACAGTTCAGCAATACTGTCCTTTACCAGCGCGGCATGGCACATTTGTACACCAGTGCCACACCTCACCTGGAGTAACCAATGAAAGTAGTCTCAGCAAGTGAAGCCTGCGAGCGTTTATTAAGCGAAGATCCTCTAGGTGACTATTTTACATGGTGGGATCAGGTGAAGCAGAGCGATGTTGAGGCGTTCACGAGTGCTCTTGATAACGCCACTTGCGAAGAAGACATACAACAGTTTCTACAAAATCATCCTCAAATACTGATACAGCATTTCGGTGGTGGCCATGGTCGATGGGTCATCCCGAAGAAAAAACTAGGTAGCGAGCATGTAACAGATTTTATAATAGGACAAAAAAGTTCTATCGGGTTTGAATGGCAAGTAGTTGAACTTGAAAGCCCGCTCAGGCCACTATTCAACAAAAGCGGCGACCCATCCCAGTATCTAAACCATGCAATACGACAAATACAGGATTGGCGCATTTGGTTAAATTCAAACCAAAACTATGCTTCCAGACCAAAATCTGAGAGCGGACTTGGTTTGACCGAAATATCAAGCTCAGTACCTGGCCTAATCATTATTGGGCGGCGAGATAAAACCTTGACAAATAACAATGCACGTCGCAAACAAATGGCTCACAACTTAAATATTGAAATACGCACATATGATCACCTTCTTGACACACTACAAGGACGAATTAACGCTAACAAGCTGCATGAGAAAGAAATAATACTTTGATAGATGCAACAGCATACTGTGCTTCTAGAAGCAAAATAATATAACTAACTACTAACCAACAAGGAAACCCATGTGACGAATGAGCGTTTTGTAAGATGGCAAGGGCAAACTATTAGTCAGTTGTCTACTGCCTTAGCACTATTTTCAGGGCTTTCTGTCGCTGGGCTAGGCTTTCTATTTTCGCTTGTGCATGAAACATCATTCAAACCGACAGGAGTGGTCGCCGCTTTATATCTGTTAGCAATTCTATCGCTCTTTATAGGAACGATTGCAGGCTCTACAGCGGTAGTAACTCGCCTGCTTGACTTCCGTCTAACAGCTAAAAAAACAATCAACACCAGTTATGAACCGCTAACGCTTTTTGGAGCGAACGCCACAACTTTAGGCAAAGCTACATGGGTATCATTCTGGGTTCTTTTAATCTCATTCACCATTGGCATATTACTAAGCAGCCTAGTTATTGGAAGCATCTACCTCAGTGATATATTTTGTTCCATTGGTACCTAACTATTTTCCTATAGTCGACCACTAATATGAACTGCATGATCGCCTAGAAAAACAATTACCCTACAGCTACCAAAGCCCTTGTGGGTAACGAGTCTTTAGCTGGATAACCAAACACATCGCTCAACTACCTCATTAAGGAAGCAATCATGAGCCGAGCCAAGATTATACCTGCCCCCCAAAACAATCGCAGCGCCTTTGGTACCTCTATAAAAAACACTGAGCTTTCACAAAGAGAAACGCTTGAAGAAATAATAGTTAATTTAGCCACTACGCTAGGGGCTAAAAAAATATACAAACAGGAAAGTGCGAGGGGTAGTTATTTTTATGAAGTTCAACTGCCTAGACTTTCTTGCTTTCAAAGCGCTTCAAATACAATACTTGAGCTCTCCAGAGAAATAGTTAAACTCCCTTGACATAGCGATTCAAATCTTTTGACGTGCTCACTTAAACGGCCTAAAACTTACCCACTAACATCCGTTTTTACATTATGGAGCTCCCATGTCACAAGAGAGTTTTAAACTATGGACACGCCGAGCTTTCGCGGCTTACAAAGGATCAGTAGCGTACATCGTTACAACTGATAGTAACGGTGACGAAGGAATCGGAAGTGCTTTCCATGTAGGGAATGGCGTGTTTATTACCGCACGGCACGTATTAGAAGGGCGGGAGCTAAATGAAATAGGGTTTGACGATAATTCAATCTCTCAACTGCTAATTAATAATGCTTTACGGTCAGAGACCTTCTGCATTCCAAAAACATGTATTACTAGCGGACCATTTTTCCATAACAATCCTGAAATTGACATTGCATGCTTCACCCTAAACGTTACGCCCAATTCATTTATTCCGTTGGGTAGCCACTTAGATGACTTCCTTACCCAATATGAATTAGTTCTGTATAGAACGTTAGCTCTGGGTTATCCTCCAATCCCTTTTTCAGATCGGCCCATTCTTTTCGCGTCAAGTGGGGAAGTTAATGCGCTTGTTGATCTTTACGCAGGCACCAAGCATCCTCACTTCATAATATCGAGCATGGCCAGAGGCGGGTACAGTGGCGGCCCTGTAATGGTTGCCTATAACGAAGACAATGAAAAGAGTGGAACCGCACTACTTGGCATGGTTACGCAATCCCTAGTCAAAGATGGGAATTCTTCAGAAACAGGTTATTTTGCTGTTCTCACAGTAGAGCCTATTTATGACTGCCTTGAGCAAAACAGCCTTCTGCCTGACTTCCAGAGTTTTGATTCATCCACATAGTAATACATGACTAATATTACTAACGATGTTCAGTCTTCTCGTAAAATCTGCGTATTATTTTTCCTAGTACTGCACTGTCTCCAACAACTAGCTCTCATTGTAACCCGCCCCGCTACAATTCCCACGCAGTGCACCGCACACGCGAGCAAGCAATCATGGCGACATGAACTTGCTCACCGAAATAACCCGCCGCCTCGACAACATGATCCGCCTTGGCACCATTGCCGAGGTCGACCATGGCGACCCAGCACAGCAAAAAATGCCGCTCTGCAGGGTAACTACTGGCGCAATCACCACTGGTTGGTTGCCGTGGTTCAACCTGCGCGCCGGTACTACTCGCATCTGGAACCCGCCAACGCTTAACGAGCAATGCATGGTGTTCAGCCCCAGCGGTGACCCAGCGCAAGGCATTGTGTTGCTCGGCCTCAACTCGACTGAAAACCCAGCGCCAAGCAACAGCCCAGCAAAAGACCTCACCACATACCCAGACGGCGCGCTAATTGAATACGACCACGTCGCCCATCACCTGCGGGCCATTCTTCCGCCTAAGGGCACAACTGAGCTGGAAAGCCTCGGCGGTATCTCCATCAAAGGGCCAATCACCCATGAGGGCGACTACACCCAAACCGGAAACCAAAACGTCACCGGCAAAGTAACCGTGAGCGTTGATGTCATCGCCGCTGGCGTTAGCCTGGTTAACCATAAACACACCGGCGTAACCGCAGGCAATGCGCAAACAGGTAACCCGGTATGAACCGCAACAACGGCAGCGCCATTGGCGACCTCGACCACCTGCGCCAGAGCGTGAGCGACATTCTCACTACGCCCATTGGCAGCCGAGTGATGCGCCGCGATTACGGCAGTCAGTTGATGGAATTGATCGACCAGCCATTCAACGGCACTACCAAGCTGCGCGCCTATGCCGCCATTGCCATGGGCGTCATGCGTTGGGAGCCACGGCTCAGCATCAGCCGCGTGCAAATCAGCCAGGGCAACGAGGCCAGCCAAGCGATTATTGATCTAGAGGGCACCCGCATCGACACCAACGAAGCCATCAGCCTGCAAGTACCGTTGGTAATGGGAGCAATTGCATGAGCAGTTTCAGCCCGATAGACCTGTCACTGTTGCCCGCACCCGAGGTAGTTGAGCCGCTCGACTATGAAGTGATCTTTGCCGAACGAAAAACTGCACTGATTAACTTGTTCCCAGCAGATCAGCAGGCCACCATCGCCGCCCGCCTGGAGCTTGAGTCAGAACCCCTGGTCAAGCTGCTGCAAGAGAACAGCTACCGCGAACTGAACTGGCGCCAGCGCGTCAATGAATCGGCCCTCGCCGTGATGCTGGCCTTTGCCACTGGGAATGACCTGGAACAGATCGCCGCCCGCTATAACGTCAGCCGTTTAATCATCACCCCAGCGAACCCAAACGCTACGCCACCGGTTGCATCTGTGCTGGAAGGCGACGACAGCCTGCGCGAACGCACCCAAATGGCACTCGAAGGCCTGAGCACGGCAGGCCCACGCAACGCCTACATATTCCACGCCCGCAGCGCTGATGGCCGTGTCGCGGATGCATCCGTCATCAGCCCAGCGCCGTGTTACGCCACCATCACGGTGCAATCAGCCATCGGTGATGGAAGCGCCGACCAAAGCGTGCTCGATGCAGTGACCGCTGCGCTTAATGATGAAGACGTGCGCCCCGTGTGCGACCGCGTAACCGTGCAGAGCGCCACCGTAGTGCCCTACACCGTCAACGCTCAACTGTTTGTAGACAATCTAACGCCCGAGTCAGAGCTTGTGCTGCAAGCTGCTCAAGACGCCCTCGCCGCCTATGTAAATCAGCGACGTCGCCTTGGCCAAGGTGTTTACCGCTCAGCATTAGATGCGGCCTTGCATGTTGAGGGCGTGCGCTATGTCGAGCTGACTGGTTGGGTAGACATCCCGCCGAATGAGACCAGCGCCGCTTACTGCACCGCCACCACCGTCACCCTCGCAGAGCTGCAAGCGTGAGCACCTACCATTCGCTAATGCCCGCCAACAGCACCGCACTTGAGCGTGCTGCAGCACAGGCGTTGGCCAACATCGAGCGGGTACCGGTTCCACTGCGCCAATTGTGGAACCCCGCCACCTGCCCGGTCGATTTATTGCCGTATCTAGCCTGGGCGTTTTCGGTGGATCGCTGGGACAGCAACTGGCCAGAGACAACAAAGCGTAAAGCCATCGACGGCGCGTTTTTCATTCACGCCCACAAAGGCACCATCGGTGCGCTGCGCCGCGTGGTTGAGCCGCTGGGTTATCTGATTGAAGTACTCGAATGGTGGGAAACCGTCCCCCAGGGCGAGCCCGGCACCTTCCAGTTGTTGGTGGGTGTGCTGGAAACCGGCATCACCGAAGAGATGTACACCGAGCTTGTGCGCCTTATAGACGACGCCAAACCCCTCACCCGCCACCTCACCGGCCTCGCCATTAGCCTGGAAACCAGCGGCTACCTGCATGTTGGCAGCTGCATCACCGAAGGCGATGAACTCACCGTGTACCCGCCGCAATCGCGTGACATCGAAGTCACCGGCTCCTTTGGCCATGCAGGCCGCGAACACAGCATCGACACAATGGACATAGCCCCGTGGACATAAAGCCATGACAGACCAGAACAGCCAGTTTTTCGCCATCCTCACCGCTGTTGGTGAGGCCAAACAAGCCAATGCCGATGCCCTGGGCATTGCTTGGCAAATTACCCAGCTCGGCGTTGGCGATGCCAATGGCACCGAACCAATCCCAGACCGCGAGCAAACCGCACTCATCAACGAGCGCCGCCGCGCCCCGCTCAATCAACTCAGTATTGATCCACAAAACGCCGCGATAATCATCGCAGAGCAAGTGATCCCTGCAGAAGTTGGCGGCTGGTGGATTCGTGAGATTGGGCTATACGACGCCGATAATGACCTGGTCGCAATCGCCAACTGCGCGCCCAGCTTCAAACCGCTGCTGAGCCAAGGCTCAGGCCGCACGCAAGTGGTGCGCATGAACCTCATCGTCACCAGCTCGGCCAGCGTGCAACTGAAAATTGACCCCAGCGTGGTGCTGGCAACACGCGCCTATGTTGATTTAGGTGACGCCATCGCCACCAAGCCGCAAGCAGAGGCAGGCGAAGACAACAGTAAGAAAATGACACCGCTGCGTGTATTCCAGGCGCTGCGCTCTGCTACAGCAAATGCAACAGAAGTACTACGTGGGGTACTGCGAATTGCCACACAGGCAGAGGTCGAAGCTGGGATTATGGATGACATTCTCGTCACGCCTAAAAAGCTTCGTATGGGCTTTTCCACAGTACTGAGTAGCAGCGGGTATATCGCATTTCCAACATGGATGGGCGGACTCATTCTTCAATGGATGACAGCTCCTCCCACTGCGTCTGGCTCGTCTTCAGTTGTGACTTTTCCAATCGCTTTCCCAAGTAGTTGCAGACAGTTATTTGCGGGGTATCGCGGAGGAGTAGTTGCCGGGCTTTCTATGCCGTCATTCGGTGATGTGGGTCTAACTCAAGCCACTATTTATAACAACAACACATCAGCCGGAAGCATGAGCCCGGCTGTGCTTGCCATCGGTTATTAGCCCCCGGGGGATTTATGCTCTATTTTTCGAAAGCTACTGGTGGATTTTATGACGGTGCAGTCCACGCGAGCATGCCGTCTGACGTGGTTGAAGTCTCTCGAAAGTCTCACGAAGCATTAATGGCTGGGCAATCTGCTGGTCAAGTAATCACGGGGGATGACTCTGGCAACCCAATCCTGACTGCCCCAGTACCTATTGTCTTAACTACCCCAGAACTCTGTAAGAACATTGATGCCGCCGCCGACGCTACCCGCCTTGCCATAATCGGTGACCCATTGCGGGCAACTGAATACGAGCGTGCCGCAATCGAGGCTCAAGACTTCAAAGACGCTGGCTACCCTGATGAATCAGTCCCGCGCACCGTTTCCGCCTGGGCGATCAATGGCCGTACAGCGCAGCAAGCGGCAGATAGCATTCTTGCTAAGTCGGCAGCGTTTGATGAGGCGCTTTACAGTCTGCGAGAAACCCGATTGAGCGGCAAAGAGCAAGTACGTGCGGCTATGGCCGCTGGCGATTATGAGTTAGCGAACGACATAGCGGCTTCAACAGTTACAGCGCTTGAATCCATCATCAAAAATACAGGTGATAATTCCATATAGCTGCAGCAATTGATGATAAGTTCGACAACCTATCTGTGCCTTCTAGCATCGAGCGTGAGGTTGTATGAACCTAACTGAACTGTCCATTACCGAGCTCCTCAACCTCCAGGTGTCCGCTGTTGAGGAACTCAGAAGCCGTGGGGTTGTACGAACGTCAAACAATCCGATTGGGGATTACACTGAGTGGCTAGTCGCAAAGGCTTTAGGGTTGGAACTGGCGAACAATTCATCTGCCGGTTACGACGCGCTATCCCCGACAGGAACACGCATCCAGATCAAAGGGCGGCGCGTAACTCAGCGCAACAAATCACGTCAGCTAGGCGCTATCCGTAACCTTGCGATGAAAGACTTTGATGTACTTATTGCCGTAATATTTGATGAGAACTTCAAAATCATTGAAGCTGTATCTATCCCTCACGGTGTTATTAACGATTACGCCCCATTCAGGAAGCATACAAACGCCAACATCCTTAATTTACGAGGCCCAGTACTTGACGATGAAAGAGTAATTGACATTACAGGGCGATTATTGTCACCCCTAAACAACTAAGATTTTGCTAGGCAAGAAACATAATCCTAAACAAATCTAATTGGATCCTTATATGACGCTAGATCTTTTTTACAAGCTATCAACCATTATCATTCCACTAGCAACTGCATGGGTAGCGTTTAAGAATTTGTCTTTTACAAGCAGCTCAAAGCAAAAAGACGAATATCGATTCGCTAAAGACTTCATAGAAGATATAACCAGAACGCCGAATCAGCACCCACTTGTGATAGACAGAGGATTTAGAGCTATTGCAGGGAGTACTAAACTGTCCGCAAATGAAGCGGCATATATAATCAATCAAAAAGATTCGCCCGAAAGAGCCTTACAGAACTATATTTTTTCTCATGAATATTTAAAGTTTTATGAGAATGAACAGTCGAGCAAAATTGATTACCGGCCGTGTTATCAAAACAAATATAAACGCATGGGGCTTAAAGTTCTCCACTGGATAACCTATATTGTATTTAGTTACTTTGCCCTCTCCCCACTATTACTTATCCCTATATCAAAAATGGATTTCGAAAAAATCACATTACCTTTAATTTTCACATTAACAGTTGGTGGTAGCTTCGCAGTTTACTCATTACTATCCCTTGTTAAGCTTTCATTAGCTAAGAAGCTAATTGCTAAGTTCTCGACAAACATAGATGAATTGCCAGAGGGATAAATCCCATCTCCTCATGAGTCTTAACCTAAGCGAGAGGGTGTAAACCTTTCCCTGACAACGCCAACCACTCGCCCTGCTCCCGCGCGCGCGTCACCCTGCAGGCTCAATGGCTCAGCACTCTGGGCCGCGACTCAGCCACAGATTCGCTCAACAAGCCGCGCAGGAGCAGCCGCCCATGGCAACCGATTACCACCACGGCGTTCGCGTCATCGAAATCAACGTGGGCACGCGCCCTATTCGTACAATCTCAACCGCTGTGATTGGTATGGTCTGCACCGCTGCCGACGCCGACGCGGTGACCTTCCCGCTTAACACCCCGGTACTGCTTACTGATGTACTCAGCGCCATTGGCAACGCCGGAACCCAAGGCACACTGGCCGCTAGCCTCGACGCCATTGCCGACAACGCCAGCCCGTTCACCATCGTTGTGCGTGTGGAAGAAGGCGAAGACGCCGCCGGCACAACCGCCAACATCATCGGCACAGTGACTGCTGAGGGCCAATTCACCGGCCTTAAAGCGCTTCTCGCAGCTAAAACCAAACTGGGCGTTACACCGCGCATTCTCGGTGTGCCTGGGCTTGATTCGCAGGAAGTCACCACCGAACTGGTTGCCGTTGCTCAACAGCTGCGCGCCTTCGCCTATGCCAGTTGCTGGGAGTGCGCCACCAAAGAGGATGCCGTGGCCTACCGCGACAACTTTGGCGCCCGTGAGCTGATGCTCATCTGGCCCGACTTCTTGTCATTCGACACCGTAGCCGAAGCCACGGCCACCGCCCCAGCTGTTGCCCGCGCACTTGGCCTGCGCGCCAAGCTCGATGAGCAAGTGGGCTGGCACAAAACCATTTCCAACATCCCGGTAAACGGTGTCACCGGCATCAACAAAGACGTGTTCTGGGATATGCAAAACCCAGCCACCGACGCAGGCCTGCTCAATGAAAACGATGTAACCACCCTCATCCGTGAAGGCGGCTTCCGTTTCTGGGGCTCGCGCACCTGCAGCGATGATCCGCTGTTTGCCTTTGAGAACTACACCCGCACTGCACAGGTACTGGCAGACACCATGGCCGAGGCGCACTTGTGGGCAGTAGACAAGCCCATGCACCCAAGCCTGGTGCGCGACATCATGGAAGGCATCAACGCCAAGTTCCGTGAGCTCAAGTCTCAGGGCTACATCATTGATGGCGAGTGCTGGTATGACGAATCAGCCAACGACGCCACCACGCTCAAAGCCGGCAAGCTCTACCTCGATTACGACTACACCCCCGTGCCGCCGCTGGAAAACCTGCTGCTACGCCAGCGCATCACCGACCGTTACCTGGTCGACTTCGCCAGCCGCATCGGCGGTTAACCATAGGCCGCACCCGGCAACTATTTAGGAGAGCGCCACCATGGCCCTGCCCAAAAAATTAAAGAACATGAACCTGTTCAACGACGCCAACAGCTACATGGGCGTTGCTAAAACCGTCACCCTGCCAAAACTCGGCCGCAAGATGGAAGCCTGGCGCGGTGCCGGTATGGATGGTCCAGTGAAAGCCGATATGGGCCACAGCGATGACGGCATCCAGCTTGAATGGTCCCTCGGCGGATGGGATCTAACCGCCATGCGCCAATACGGCGCCATTTCCGCCACCGGCGTGCAACTGCGCTGGGCAGGTGCCGTACAGCGTGACGACACCGGCGAGGTTTCCGCTGTTGAGGTTGTAGTGCGTGGCCGACACGAAGAAATCGACTTTGGCGACGCCGAGCCCGGTGAAGACACCGAGCACAAAATCACCACCACCTGCGCCTATTACAAACTCACCGTAGACGGCAACACCGAAGTAGAAATCGACCTGCTCAACTTCGTGTTCCTGGTCAACGGTGAAGATCTTCTCGCCGAGCAGCGCAAGGCCATCGGCCTCTAACCCACCGCTAACCCCATGCGCGCCACCACCGTGGCGCCATTTCCGGCAATACCCAAAGGAGCAACCCCATGAGCAAGCCCGAATACAGCGCCCCCATTGAACTGGTCAACGCCATTGCACGCGGCAGCAAAAAAACCACCTCTATTACCCTGCGCAAACCCGGCGCCGGTGAGCTGCGTGGCCTGCGCCTGAGTGACCTGCTGCAAGGCGATGTCAACGCAGTAATCCGCGTGGTACCGCGCATCAGCGAGCCGAGCATCACTGAGCAAGACGTTGCCGCCATGGATGTTTACAACCTCACCGAATGCGCGGATGCCATTGCCGTTTTTTTGCAAGTGAAGGGCACGCCTGCGCAGGCGGACTCCCCCGAGGCGTAGACGACGCAATGGCAGACATTGCTCTGGTGTTCCACTGGGCGCCAGAGCACATGAACAGCATGTCATTAACCGAACTGATTGGATGGCGCGAGCGCGCCCGAGAACGCTGGGAGCTAATGCATGGCGCGCGATCTAACCCTTAAAGTCACCCTGCAGGCCTTAAATCGTGTATCCGGGCCGTTCCGCAGCATCAGTCAACAAGCCCAGCGCACTGGCCAAGCCATGCGCGACACCAATACACGGTTAAAGGCACTCAACGCCACTCAAAAGCAAATAGGTGAGTTCCGCGAACTACGCGCCGGGCTCACCTCTACCCGCACCCAGCTCGATGCAGCGCGCAAGCGCACCCAACTGCTGGGCCGTCAGCTGGCGCAAACCAGCAACCCGTCACGCGCACTACGTCGAGAATTCGAGCAGTCCCGCCAAGCCCTCAAACAGCTTGGCCAACAAGAAACCGAACAAAACAGAAAACTCCAACAGCTGCGCGCAACCCTGCGCGAAACGGGCGTTAATACCCGGCAGCTGGGCGACTCTGAGCGCCGTTTGCGCGAGGAAATCCGCAGCAGCAACAACCAGCTTGAGCAGCAACGCAGGCGTATGCAGCAGCTCACCCGCCAGCAAGAACGCCTAACCCGCGCTCGCCAGCAATACAGTCGAACCCAGCAAATGGCCGGTAGCATGGCAGGCAGTGGCGCAGCTGGGCTGGCCACCGGCAGCGCCATTCTCTATAGCGGCGCCCGCATGCTGGCACCTGGTCTTGAGTTCGACGCCAGCATGAGCAAGGTGCAAGCCCTCACCCGGCTTGATAAAGAGTCACCCGAGCTCAAAGCCCTGCGCGCACAAGCCCGCCAGCTCGGTAGTAGCACCCAGTTCACGGCTGTAGAAGCTGCCAACGCCCAAGGCTTTCTCGGTATGGCGGGCTTTAAACCGCAAGCCATTCAGGACGCCATGCCCGGCATGCTCGACCTGGCCAAAGCAGGTGACAGTGACCTAGCAGAAACCGCAGACATCGCCTCAAACATTCTCACCGGCTTTAACCTGCAGGCCAAAGAAACGGGGCGTCTTGGTGATGTGTTGGTCGGCAGCTTCACCCGGTCCAATACCAACCTGCAAATGCTCGGCGAAACCATGAAATATGTGGCGCCCGTAGCCTCAAGCGTTGGTCAAGACATTGAAACCGTAGCGGCCATGGCCGGTAAACTCGGTGATGCGGGGATACAAGGCAGCATGGGCGGTACCGCATTGCGGGCCATCATCAGCCGCCTATCGGCGCCGCCCAAAATGGCAGCTAAAGCCCTCGACAAACTCGGCATCAGCGCCAAAGATGCCCAGGGCAACCTGCGCGATATGCCAACTGTACTGCAGGAGATTTACGAAAAAACTAAAACCATGGGTGACGCCGACCGCGCAGGTTTGCTCAAAGGCATTGCCGGCGAAGAAGCCGTCAGCGGGCTGCAGGTGCTGGTCAAACAAGCCGGTACCGGTGAACTGCAAAAGTTCATCAGCACATTGCGCGATACCCGTGGAGAAGCACATCAAACTTCTAAGGTGATTGGCGACAACCTAAAAGGCGACGTCACCGCACTAGGCAGCGCTTGGGATGACCTCGGCATTCAGATCCAAGAGCAGCAGGATGGCCCGTTCCGACAGTTAGCTCAATCAGTCACCAGCGTACTGGGTGGCATTAAAAATTGGGTAGCAGAAAACCCAAAGTTGGCCAGCGGAATCGTCAAAACAGCAGCTGGCCTTGGTTTAGTAATGGCCGTTATGGGTGGCCTTACATTAGCCATGGCCAGCATACTCGGCCCGTTCGCTATGGTGCGTTATGGCCTCATGCTGTTCGGCATCCGCAGTGCTGGCCTGTTGTCGCCGCTGCTAGCCCTTGGCCGCAAAGCTTTGCCCTTAGTCGCCAAGGGCATCATGCTTATTGGCCGTGCGCTGCTACTCAATCCAATCGGGCTGGCCATCACCGCTATTGCTGGTGGCGCCTACCTGATTTACCGCAACTGGGACACCGTAGGCCCCTATTTCAAAGGCCTCTGGGCGGAGCTTAAACAGGGCTTTAGCGGTGGGTTGGGAGACATGGCCACAACCATTCTTAATTTCAGCCCCGTAGGTTTGTTTTACCGTGCCTTCTCGGGCGTTATGAACTATTTCGGCGCTGAGCTACCGGCAAAGTTCAGCGACTTTGGCGCCATGCTGATTGCCGGTTTGGTGAGCGGCATCACCGGCGCGATGGGCAGCGTTAAAAGCGCCATCACCGGCGCCGGTGAATCCACCATCGGCTGGTTTAAAGAAAAGCTGGGTATTCACAGCCCATCGCGTGTATTCGCAGAGCTGGGCGGCTTCACTATGGCAGGGCTCAGCCAAGGCATCGAGCGCAATCAGAACGGCCCACTGGCCAGCATCACCAGCATTGGCAAGCAACTCGCGCAAGCAGGCGCACTTACCCTGGGTATGAGCGCCGGTAGCGCCGTCGCGCTAGACCAACGCCCACCGCTTGCAGCAGGCAACAGCAAACCGGCCATCAGCATTGCGGGCGACAGCATACAAATCACTATTCAAGCCACGCCCGGTACCGACACCGCAGGGCTGGAGCAAATCATCAACAAGCTGCTCAACGAGCGTGAGCGCAGCAAGGCCGCGCGTGTGCGTAGCGCCCTGTTTGATACCGAATAACCGGAGTACTCCCGCATGATGATGACCCTCGGCATGTTCGTATTCGGCATGCAAACACTGGCCTACCAAGAGTTTCAGCGCGAAACAGACTGGCGCCACAGCAGCACATCACGCATTGGCGCCCGCCCTGCTCGGCAATACATTGGCCCAGGCGATGATCTCATCACCCTGCCCGGTGTGTTGCTGCCCGAACTGGCGGGCAAAACCCTGAGCCTCGACGCCTTGCGCATCATGGCCGACACAGGCAAAGCCTGGCCGCTGATCGAAGGCACTGGGCGCATCTACGGCATTTACGTGATCGAATCCATGAGCGAAACCAAAACTCTGTTTTTCAGGGATGGTGCCGCACGGCGCATTGAGTTCTCACTCAAACTCACCCGCGTAGATGAAGGCCGTATTGATTTACTTGGTAGCGTGCTGGGCAACATTGGCGACCTGCTGCGATGATCGATCAAGCCCTCGGTGAGCTACGCAGCCAAGCCGACCAGCTGCGCCAAGATCTCAGCTATCCAACCCCGGTTTGTCGCCTGATAGTCGATGGCCGGGACATCACCACCATGGTCAACGCCCGCTTGAGCAGCATCAGCCTCACCGACAACCGAGGCCTTGAGACCGACACGCTCGACATAAGCCTCAGCGACCACGATGGTCTGCTCGCAATCCCGCCACGCGGTGCGGTGGTGCGCTTATGGCTTGGCTGGAGTGACACCGGGCTGATCGACAAAGGCACTTACACCGTGGATGAAGTCGAGCACAGCGGCGCGCCCGACGTGCTCAACATCCGCGCCCGAAGTGCAGACATGCGCGAAGGCCTGGCACGCAAGCGCGAACGCAGCTGGCACGAACAAACCCTTGGCCAAATCATCAACGCTATTGCCGTGGAATACGCCCTGCAACCGTTAATCGAAGTGGCGCTGGCGGCTGTAAGTTTGCCGCACCTCGACCAAACCGTAGAGAGTGACCTCAACCTGCTCACCCGCCTGGCACATGAAAACGACGCCATCGCCAGCATCAAAGCTGGCCGTTTGTTGTTTTTGCCCACTGGAGCCAGCACATCGGCCAGTGGCCTGGCCTTGCCGCACATCAGCCTCACCCGTAAAGACGGCGACCAACACCGCTACCTGGCGGCAGACCGCAACAGCTACAGCGGTGCCAAAGCCTATTACTACCAAACCAACAGCGCCCAGCGCCTGGAAGCCATTGCCGGTACCGATGACAACGCCAAAACGTTGCGCCACACCTTTACCGACCGCGACAGCGCATTACGCGCAGCCAAGGCTGAGTGGCAACGCTTACAGCGCGGCAGCGCGACGCTCAGTTACACATTGGCCCGAGGCCGAGCTGATCTAATCCCAGAACTCACCTACAGCCTCAGCGGCATCAAAGCCGATATTGGAGCCATTATTTGGCTGGGCAGCAACGTCACCCATTCATTTACGCCCGAGGCCTACACCACAAACCTTGAGCTTGAGTCGCAGTTGCCCGATGACGATGCTCTGGTCAGTGATGCAGAGCAGAAGTACACAGGCGTGCTGGCGTGGTATCGAGAGATAAAAACAGGAGTTCAGAAGAAAATCACAGCGGGTGATCAAACCGCGCCAAAGCGGCTTACGACCTTGTATGCAAGCAAGGGCGGTGCTCAAAAGGCGGTTGACCGGGAGGCGTTAAAAATTTTGTAGTGGCGCTTTACTAAGAAAGTGAAATTCTTCACCCTCCTCACGAGTTAAAAATCAATGCGAGGAGAACACAGACATGGAAGGCTTCTTTTTTATTGCGCTATTTTTTTTGTACATACCATTTCTATTCGGATTGAGTGCTCACCTTGCAATCAAGCAGGGCTTCCCTAACAAGTCAGCAATTGGCTTTATCGCAAGAAAAATACGCTACAGCGACAATCAATCACGCCACCTCATTTTAGTGGCTGTCGTTTTTGCAGTGCTAATGCCCGCGTTCATTTACAAAGCTGTAGTGAACTCTCATAGCGCAATTGCGACTTACACCGGAATAACATCCCTCACCGTAATACTAATACTATCCATACTAATAATTGCAAACTCAGCAACAGTTAAGGGCACTTACAAGAAATACACTTACCTGTTCAACTCTGCTCTAGCATTAGTAGTGACAATTAACATATCACGTGCAACGAGTTATGCAGAAAACATTGTCGTCAACTTAACCAATATAAGAGCAAGCGAAATACCAACGGGCTTGGCATGGCTTACGATAGTTATGCTGCCTGTCGCTTGGATTATTACCACTGCTATATTTTCAATAGCAGTATATGCAGTAGCCCTTTTAGGAACTACCATTAAAAACCCGAGCCCTAGCTCCAATAAAAAAACTTACTCATTAACACCCTTGCCAAATAATAAAACTAACAGCTCGTCAAATGGCTACATACTTGCCTGCGGCTTTGCAATGCTTGCCCTGGCCCCACTAAACTTAATGGAATACGTATTAAAAACACCGTGGGCAGAAAAACAAATTCGAAAAGAACTGGTGCAAGCTAGCTTCCATTCCAGGGCTGAGAAATGCGGAGTCGAAAATATTGATGGTGCAAAAATTGCCTACGTAGAAACGGGGAAGGCAATAATCGCAGTTCCAGATGAGAAGCTAGGTTATACGTTCACTCCCATTGAATGTGATATAAAATGGAGGACAGTCCAGAGTGTTTCAGAAGAGTACAAAAGGGTAGAAAAAAATTAGTTACTTGGATGGAAGCTCCATTTAGAGCTTCCACCACATTGCATCATGGATAACCTTGGGCTAACACATCAGCCGCCAGCGTTCACTTTGTAACCAAAAAACCTCACATAACCGCATCAAATCCTGTTGCTGTTGGCTAGTCATACATCTAAACCTAGAAACCAATAGCAGCTCGTGCTCGTCAAGAATTTCGATCTGGCTGGTGCCTTCCTTTGAGGCTGGCAAATTATTATTTTCCATAGCATTACTCCATACAGATTATACAGGCGATCGATACAATTGCAGTACCGTGAGACTTGCCCTGGGAGCAATCTATTATCTGTGTGACTTTGCAGTAATATCAGCACCTATCAAAATAATTTTTCTTTTCAAACAACTTAAAACCGCACTTCACTAATAGTTCTTCTAGGCGATGCTATGTGCAAGATCAACATAATTCGGATATTTTTTCATAGTTCCGTATCCCTTTCCATTGAATCGCCATAGAACAAATGACTTCATTGTTCCATGACTTTCGTCTTGTTGAATTAGCTTTTGTATTTCAGAGGTGCTTTTATGCATCAAGTGAAAGTATCTTTTCGCAAGACTATGAATAGGATCATTAGCTCCTCCAGAGTAAAGCTCCCTCGATGGATATTTACTTTCAATTATATTCCAGTCTTCAGTAGCATTATGCTCCAAAATTTGTCTGTATTGAGTAGGAGCCTCATCTCTGAATACAATAAGATAAAAAGCAAAAAACAGATCAAAATCAAGCTCAGCAACTGTGCGAATTGCTGTTAACTGTTTGAAACACTTCTCAAACTCACGAGGCTTAATATTGAATGTTTTAGCCACTGCCAGAAGCACAACTTGATATTTATTCAGATCTAGCGCACCGGCGAGAACTGATTTTGCAGACGGTGCAATCGATGATCTATCCCTAGGCCGATAAAAACCATTTTGATCTTCCTGGCTTACCAACACAGGAATATCCGCCAAACTACTTTCATCAATCTCTAACGACTTAATCAGAGCGTCAAGGTTAGAATAACTGAGTGAATATTCGGCATCAAAAAACCGTTTAAGATACTTACCTCCTTCAAACCCACTACCATAAACTGCACCAATAGAATGCTGAAGCTGTTCTAAGTCACATGCAATAATAAACTTGCACCCTTTAACGTCAAAAAAATGCTTTACTCGCTCAAGTAACTCAATAGAAAATGTTGGTCTACACCTATCAAGCTCATCAATAAAAATATAGAGAGGTCTTACATCAACATTTGCCTTTTTAGCCTGAAACTCTGAAGCTTGACTAGCTAAACTAGAAAATTTTTCTTTGAAGTCGTCTACCACTTGCATTGTCTTGCGGTTACTTTTCAACAGCTCTTCTAGAGCTTTCTCGGTTGCATCACCCAACGCATCAGACTCTAAAATTTCTGATAAAACCGAAACATCAACACCGGTAAATTTTTTAATAACTCCTTTGGCTAACGCTGGGGTTGCTGCCTTAATTACACCAACAGCCTTACCTCTGAACTCTTTAAGCTCTTCCTCCGCTTTCGCTAAGGGAATATACTTCACCAACGCATCATTTATTGAGGCTGTTAATGCAATGAAAGCATCACCAGCATAATCATGCTTCCAAGCATTAAAATAAATTACTGCTCTTTCTGACTGTAATCCAGCACACCAGTTTTCGAGAAAAAAAGTTTTACCGGCTCCCCATGGAGCATTCACATTCAACACATTTATATCAATATTGTTGTCGAGGTAATGAGTTAAGAATTTTGCAACCCCTTTCCTCTCCATTTTATCTTTAGACCATGGTTCTCCAATCTCAGCTGTCATACACACTCCATAACCATTCATAATTCAGTGGAAATAAAAAAGGTCAACACAGTATTTAACCCGTATCAAGCAAATGCAGAAACTCAATTTCGCTTAAAACAAATGCACCGGCAGCACTACCGGCTATACGTATCGTCGTGCCCATTTTTTGGGGCTGAGTATCTCGCCTGTTTTGCATTCAGTCAGATCACCAATAACTCGTTCCAGTCGAAAGGTTCTCTCGGCCTGCTTTTCATGACACTCACCTTTGAGGTGCGTAGTGGAAACTGAGTGAACTGTAACCGTCCGATAGCTGATGTCACCCGACGAGTCTTCGTAAGTAAAAGCCACCTCGCCAATGCTCCAACCTGCGCTAATAGCACGGGTGTTGGCTCTTGACTGTCTCGGTGAAGATTTAGGAACGCTTATGCTTCGGGGCAGGTCGCCCGTATTAGTTTTTCGCTCTTTAAGCTTGAGAGCCCTACGCTGCGCTTCAGTAAGAGGTTTAGGGCGGTGGCCCAACTCCCGTCCTTTGGCATTTGTACGCCGAACATTCATCACAAACGCCGCAACAGCAGCAATCGAGACAACAAATATCAAAAACACATCCATGCTGAACTCCCCAAACTAAGCTTCCCTACTTCCCTTCTCTACCCATCGCAGCCATAGCTGCAGCCATCCGCCGCATTGAAGCGCGGTCGGCTTCTGGTAATTCACGGTAATGCTCGATGAGTTTTGCTTCTTCGGCTGAGAAGCTTTCCGCTGCTTTAGGTGTGCGAGCACCAGTTATGACGTAAAGCACGTCAACACCTATGCCCGCAACTGCTGACAGGTATGCAAGATCGGGGTTTCTTTCCCCTTTTTCGTATTTGCCTTGGGTGTTGCGATTCACTCCGCCTATTTGGCCAAGCTCTTCTTGTTTCAACCCCAAACGCTCCCGCTCTTCGCGCAGGCGATCACTAAATGCACACGTTTGCACGCAAAATCCTTTGACACGCACATCAATGCGTGCATAATCAGTACTTCATGAACACGTTTGAACACATATGAACACTATGCACGCACTCCTCACACCCGAGCAAGTACGCACAGCTTTCGATAGGCAAGGACTTTCCATTGCCGAGTTCAGCCGATTGCACAGACTCAACAAAAACCTTGTGAGCGACCTGCTTAACGGCCGCAAGAAAGGCACGCGAGGAGAAGCTCACCGGGCCGCCGTTCTACTCGGCATCAAAGAAGGCGTAGTTGCACAGTAGTGCGGCTGAGCGCAGGGAGAAACGAGAACATGCCACGCCAAATACCCAACAGCCGCCGGAAAGTCATTAGCGCGATCATTCATGCTTACCCCGGTGGACGTGAAGGTGCCGCCGCCCTACTCGGTATAGAGCTCAAGAAGTTCGACAACCAAGCCTATGAAAGCACTGGGCATCGCCCGCTTTCAGATGACCAACTGCACGCCCTTGAGCAAGTAACCCAAACCAGCTACCTGCCCGACTACCTTAGCGCCGTGTATGGCGGTGTGTTCGTTAAGCAGGCGGATGCAGAGCAATTAGACAACCTCGACCTCTACACACGCGGCATGGCCACCGCCATCAAACGCGGTGCGGTTGATGCATTGATCGCTAAAGCCTTGGAAGACGGTGTGATCAATGAAGCCGAGCTGGCTGAGATAGTCCACGCCCACCGTCAGCACATCGCCGCGCGCCACTCAGAGGTTGATGCAGTCATCACCCTGCACCGGAGGCCGCAACAGTGAGCACGTACAAGCTAGTTTGCCCGCACTGCCGTGGCTCTATCCGTATTCGTACAAGTGAAGGCCAGCACATTTGTTTACGCACCGCTTACTTGCAGTGCACCAACGAAGCCTGCGGGGCGACATTCCGGGCACAGTTTGAAATCACTCACCAGATGAGTCCATCAGGCATGCCCAACCCACAGGTGCAGCTTCCCGCTGCGCCTACGTCAATACGGCGCGAGTCGATGCGCAATAACGACGAAACCCAGCTCGATCTGTTGGAGGCTTAAACGTGAACGAACAAGCGCTAGACCTTGCCGATTACCGCTCAACCATGCAGCACGCCGCACTGTGCTTTCTGCAGAACCATGACGCCGAACACCTTAGTGGTGACACACAACTAACAGACCGGGCAGTACAGCATTTGATGCACGTGCTCGATGTACCGGTGTTTATGGCGACTGAGTTTGTCCAGGCGGCACTCAAGCAACTACCTATCAACTCACCTCAGCGGGTATCCATCACGGCGCATGTAAATCGTGCATCCGTGATGATCACTGACCGACTCACCGGAGATGCTGTTTTGATTCCGCGCCGCATCCTGCCTGAGCGTTTTCTGGCTGTAGCTTTCAGCCACGCAACACCGACCCACTAAGTATTTTTTAACCCACCCATGCTGTGGGTTTGGGGATGTTTTGCCCGCATTTCGAGGAGGTAGCCATGCAAAAAGCCGTAGCGATTCATCTAGACCTACCTCAATCGGTGGCTGAGGCATGGCTTGTTGACCTTCGTAGCGAGCTACGCCGCGCAATGGCGGAGCACTGGTATGACGACCGCTATCGAGCTGTGCCGGACTTCCAGCGCACCAACCGCATTCTTGATGACTACCCGGCGCTTGCGGGCCACAAACGCACCATCGGCGCCCTAAAAGCCGCCCTCAAATCGACCAATCAAGGCCAATCATGCACGACCAACTAAGGGCCGAAGTTCTCACCCGCCTGCAACGCGACTATGGCCTCACGCATATCGCAGGTACCAACTACCTGCGCAAAGGCACATGCCCGGTATGCAACAAAAAGGAGCTGTACAGCTTCTTTGATAAACCCTGGATGTTGCACTGCGGGCGCCTGAGTAAGTGCGGCTCGCAGATCCACGCTAAAGACGTATACGCCGACCTCTTCAACGACTGGAGCGAACGCGCACCAGTCACCAGCGACAACCCAACAGCAACAGCCCGCGCCTACCTTGAATTTGCACGCGGCTTTCGCCTGGAGCTGCTAGAGGGGCTGTTTACCCAAGAGCAATTCTGGTGCCGCGACATTAACGAAGGCAGCGCCACGGTGCGCTTTGCTTTGCCTAAAGGCGGTTATTGGGAGCGCCTTATTGACCGCCCCGAGCGCTTTGGCAAACAGAAAGCACGCTTCAAACCGGGCACCAGTTACAAAGGCCAGTGGTGGTGCTCACCACAGGTCGATTTAGCCGCGGTTAGTGAGGTGTGGATTGTTGAAGGCATCTTTGATGCCGTGGCCCTGCAGCACCACCACTTCACTGCCGTTGCTGCAATGAGCTCTGGCAACTTTCCTGATGAATCACTCAAGCAGTTAATCAAAGACCGCAGCAGTGCCGGCACACGCTTGCCAAAGTTGGTATGGGCGTTAGACAACGAGCCGAGCGGCCACCGTTTCACCCGTAAATTCGTAAAGGCTGCACGCGAGCTGGGCTTTACCTGTGAGGCGGCGCAAATCCCCCAGCGTGATGGGCGCAAAGTTGACTGGAATGACCTTCACCAACGCTGGGTGTTTATCGAAGACGACGCCAAACGAGCTGACCGAGTAACCGCCGACCTCAAAGAAGCCCGCCACCACGGTGCTTTGCTCATTGCTGAAAGCCCCGGCGAGAAGGCTTTGATCATGTACGAATGGCAGAAACGCGCTGAGTTTCACTTCGGTTTTAACAGCCGCTTGTACTGGTTCAAGCTCGACCTGGAGAAATTCAACAAGGCCATGACCGCGCTGGAAGACAGCGAAGATCATGACGATCAGCAGCTCAACGACCGGCAAATGCGTGAGAAGGCGCTGCAGGAATCGGGCTGCACCGCAGAAATCGCCAACTGCTACCCCGAGGCACTCTACTACCAACGCAATGAGGTAACCGATGAGTCCTGGTACTACCTGCGTGTTGATTTCCCACATGACGAACCCAGCGTAAAGAACACCTTCACCAGCACCCAACTTGCCGCTGCAAGCGAATTTAAAAAGCGCCTGCTGGGCATGGCTGCGGGCGCGATGTTTACCGGCACCGGGCTACAGCTCGACAAAATCATGAAAGACCAACTCTACGGGATCAAAACAGTGACAACTATCGACTATGTGGGCTACAGCAAAGAGTACAAAAGCTATGTGTTTGGCGATGTTGCCGTGCGTGACGGCCAAGTGCTTGAGGTCAACGATGAGGATTATTTCGAGTTCGGCAAGCTGCGTTTAAAAACCCTGCAGAAAGGTGTACGTGTTCACCTGCAACGTAACGATAAAGACTACAACGAAGAATGGCTAGACCTGCTCTGGACGTGCTTTGCAGAGCAAGGCCTGGTCGCCCTCACCTTTTGGTTTGGTTCGCTGTTTGCTGAGCAAGTTCGGGTTAAATATCAATCCTTCCCGTTTTTGGAAGCCACAGGCGAAGCCGGGGCCGGTAAGACCACCCTGCTTAATTTGCTGTGGAAACTGCTGGGCCGCGACGGTTATGAAGGCTTCGACCCCATGAAGTCGACCAAAGCAGGCCGTTCACGCCTTATGGGCCAGGTTTCAGCCATGCCGGTGGTATTTCTTGAGGCTGATCGCCACGGCGATGACAAAAGCCACGCCAAAACCTTTGAATGGGATGAACTGAAAGACTTTTACAACGGCGGCACGCTGGCAACCAAGGGCGTTAAAACAGCGGGCAACGAGACTTATGAGCCGCCGTTTCGCGGCACCATCGCCATCAGCCAGAACGCGCCAGTAGTTGCACACGAAGCAATCATGACGCGCATCTGCAAGCTGCATTTCAAGCGCCCGGAAGTAACACCCGCAAGCCGCGCTGCAGCTGCGCGCCTGAATATGCTCGATGGCGACACGCTGAGCCACTTCTTGCTGCTAGCCGTTAAGCATGAGGCCAAGGTGCTGGAGATATTTGAGCAACGCTTTCCTGAGCATGAGCAGCGTTTGCGAACCCTCAACAGCCACTGCATCAACTGCGGCACTGATTACCAGGCTGAACGTGAGCAAGCGGCCTGCCACAAGTGCGGTAACACGCTGCGCGGCTATATCCGTGTTGAACGAATCATCAAAAACCATGCGCAACTGCTGGCTTTGCTCGATGGCTTACGGTTGATCGTTGGCCTTACTGACGCTCAGGTCAGCAGCACGCAACGCAAAATCATCAGCATGGCCATCGAGCGCCAAGTCTCGATCAGCGCAGATCATCCGCAAGTGGCTGAGTTCTGGGAAGTCTACGACTACCTGGAAAGCCTCGATGCCGAAGGCCCGGTGGTCAATCACAGCAAAAAAGAAGACCTCATTGCCATCAACCTCAACGAGTTCTGTGAACGCGCCGCAGAACACCGCCAGAAGCTGGCAGACGTTGGCGTACTGCGCGACCTGCTCAAAGAGAGCCGCAGCCGCAGATTTGTAGATTCCAACCGAGCAGTTGATAGCGCTGTGCGCGGCTACCAGGCCGCCAGGCACAACAGCACCATCACCAAATCCCCCACCGTTAAATGCTGGCTTTTTAAAGCGCAATAACCCCGCTTGAGCGCGGCAACGCTCGAGCAAACGACCCAAAAGGAGAAGCACCATGCAGCAAGACCAATACCCAGAGCACCAACCCAGCAAGGGCGAAAAGCTGGCAACCCTGACCTGCAGCGCCCTCGCCCTGTTAGCCCTCATTGCCATCGGCAATCAAGCGCCAGAGTTGCTGATTGCCCTGGCCAAGTAACGCATCTGCCCTGGTGCGGCAACATCAGGGCAAAACAACCAAAGGAGAAGCACCATGCAAGCAGCAAACAAGTGCATAACGGACGAGCTCAACCGGCTCGCCGTTGAAGAAGCTGAGCGGCCCTACATCCGCACCGCAGGGGTAAAGGCACTTCAACGCTTAGTGCCTGTTGCACAACGCGACTCAGGCCAAAGCGGTGTGATCGCCCGCTTTCTGCTCAGCCTTTACAACGGCAGAGCCTATCCATTCTCACTAACTGATTTGCGCGGGATAGACAGCACCTTATGGGATGACTGCCTGGCAGTGCTGCGCCTGGACCGCAGGCCTGAACAAGAGGTGCATCAATACATTGAGAACGGCGATGTGATCTGGGAGGGATTCAAAACGGTTTGGCGTGCCTGGCACACCCAATACAACTGACAACGGCAAAGCCGGAAAGAAGCGGCGCCTGGAGGCGGCAACCCCCAGACGCCAACCGACCCAAAAGGAGAAGCACCATGCAAGCACATCAACCCAAAGGCGGCACCGATAAGGCTACCACAGAGCGCACCCGCCCGCCGATGGCAAGCCACAGGCTCTGCCTACCAAGCATTTGCGACATTTGCGGCCATGCCCGCTCAACACGCAAGCACAGCACCTGCAGTCGCATACGCCAACAACGCAAATCAGCTGAATGGGCTGCGCGAATGGCTGAACATGCAGCCGCAAAACTGGCCAAGGGGAAGCGTTATGCTCGCTAAATTACTGGCAAAACTCACTAGTGAGCGTGCCCTCAAGTACTTCTCGCTTTCACTTCTGGCCGTTTTAATCGGCTTCATGGTGGTAATGGAGTATCGCCAGCACCAAGCCATGCTGGCCAACTACTGCGAACGCCTTCACGCAGGCAAAGACAGCAACTGGCGTGTCCAGCTTGGGTATGAGTGCCCAAAGGTGAAGCCATGAAAGCGCTGAGTATCTGCCCGCCCTGGGCCTGTCTGTTCACACCTGCAGACGGAGGGTTTTGCCGTGTCTGATACCAGTGAATTTCTGACCGGGGAAGAAATTGCAGCCATGATCTGCGCGAAGTCAGCGCGTAAACAAATGGAATGGCTGGATCAACATGGCTGGAAATACGAGAAGAATGCGGCAGGAAGGCCGGTTGTTGGGCGTATCTATGCACGACTCAAGCTCGCAGGCCTTAAACCATCCGAATCAACCGCCGTGGCTGAGCCATGGCAGATCGATCTTTCTAAAGTGAGCTGAGATGCGGCCCAAGGAACCAACAAACCGAGATTTGCCGCCACGGATGATCAAGCGTCAACGGATCATGAAGTCTGGAAAGGTATGGGTTGGGTATTACTACAACGGGCGGGACGTGAATGGGAAGCGCATAGAAATACCGCTAGGTACTGATCGTAATGAAGCCAATGCAGAGTGGGCGCGGCTCGAACGCAAAGCCGCGCCAGTCGCCCAGCGGGTGATGGCTGCAATATTCGATCAGTATGAGCGTGAGATTATCCCAGGCAAAAGCCCGCGCACCCAACTCGACAATATGGCCGAGTTGAAAAACCTCAGAAAAGCTTTTGACGACGCCCCAATTGATGCGATTACACCTCAAGTAGTCGCTCAATATCGTGACGCCAGAACCGCAAAGACGCGCGGTAATCGTGAGATCGCCCTGCTCTCCCATGTATTCAACATCGCCAGAGAGTGGGGCCTTACCGATAAAGAGAACCCTTGTGCAAGGGTGCGCCGCAACAAAGAGCGAGTGCGCGACTACTACGCCGCCGATGACGTGTGGGATGCGGTTTACACCGAGGCAGCGCAAGAGCTACGGGATGCAATGGATCTGGCCTATCTCACCGGCCAACGTCCAGCTGACGCGCTAAAACCAGTTGTCACAGACCTCTGCGAGGATTACTTGCAAGTTGACCAGGGCAAAACGGGTAAGCGCCTGCGCATCCGCTTGCACAACGGCACTCAGCTTACGGGCTTGGGCCTGTTCATTGCCGGGCTTATTGAGCGGCGAATGCTCGCAGGCATCAAAACCAGCACGCTAATTACCAACCAGAAAGGTTTGCGGCTGAGCAAGCCAATGCTGCGTAACCGCTGGGATGAAGCCAGAGCACGCGCCGCAAGTGTTGCTGAGGCCGCTGGTGACCTGGCCCTTGCTGAGCGAATACGCCAGTTTCAGTTTCGGGACATCAGACCCAAAGCAGCAACAGAAATTGAAAGCCTCACAGAGGCAAGCAAGCTACTTGGCCACACCAAAGAGGAGATCACAAATAGGGTTTACCGGCGCCTTGGCGAGATCGTAAACCCCACAAAATAACGGAGGGTTGCGGAAACGGCCCCCAAAAGTTGCGGAAACTACAGCCATTCACGAAGACATAAAAAAGCCCCGCAAGCTAGACGCTGCGGGGCTTTCTATTTGGAGGCTGAGGTCGGAATCGAACCGGCGTTCACGGATTTGCAATCCGGTGCATAACCACTCTGCTACTCAGCCTTGAAACTAAACGGGCCGCTATAAAACGGCCCGTTGAAAAACTGGAGCGGGAAACGAGACTCGAACTCGCGACCCCGACCTTGGCAAGGTCGTGCTCTACCAACTGAGCTATTCCCGCTTGTCTTGTAGACGGGCGCCATTCTATATGTTCCGCGCCCAACGTCAACCCCTTGATTCAAAAAAGTTTATTTCTTTTCCGCTGATGGGCTCAGATGCGGCCAGGCAGCCAATAAGTAGTGCACCATCGACCACAACGTTAGGATTGCCGCAACGATCAACAGCCCGTAGCCAAAAGCAACCCAGGGGGTAATCAGTGGTGGATTGGCTAGCAGGATGACCAATGCAACCATTTGCGCAGCCGTTTTCCACTTGCCTAAATTCGACACCGCGACATGAGCCCTGGCCCCCATCTCGGCCATCCACTCGCGCAGTGCTGAAACAACGATTTCACGACAGATAATCACTGCCGCCGGTAAGGTAAGCCAAAGATTGCTGTGCTCGGCAACTAGCAAAACCAGCGCCACGGCAACAATCAGCTTATCTGCCACAGGGTCCAAAAAAGCCCCGAAAGGCGTACTTTGCTGCCACAGGCGTGCGAGGTAACCGTCCAGCCAGTCAGTAATGGCGGCGATGGAAAAGACAATGCTTGCAGCCCAATAGCTCCATGAAAACGGGAGATAGAACAGCAGCACAAAAACGGGGATCAACAGTACGCGAAGCACTGTAAGCAGATTGGGGATATTCATCAGCACAACTGTTCAGGGTGAGCCGGCATTCTACTCGCTGTGCAATGCCGCATAAATGAGCTCTGCAAGCTTTTTGCTAATGCCGGGTGATTTAGCAATTTCTTCGATACTCGCACGCGACAACTCTTGCAGGCCACCAAAATGATTGAGCAATTCGCGCCGACGCTTTGGCCCAACGCCAGCAACCCCCTCCAACGTTGAGGTGCGTCGAGTTTTACCGCGACGGGCACGGTGGCCAGTAATAGCGAAACGGTGAGACTCGTCACGAATTTGTTGAATCAGATGCAGCGCGGGCGAATTGCCTGGCAAGGTAAATTCATGGGCAGCATCATTGAGATAGAGGGTTTCCAGGCCAGGTTTACGGGTCGTACCTTTGGCCACGCCAAGGAGAATCAACTCCGGCACCGCCAGTTCCTCAAGCACCTCACGGGCCATGGCCAACTGACCCTTGCCGCCATCGACCAGCAATATGTCCGGCAGCTTACCCTCGCCGTCCTTGATCTTGCTAAAACGGCGTGTGAGCGCTTGATGCATGGCAGCGTAATCATCGCCGCCGGTAATGCCTTCAATGTTGTAGCGCCGATAATCAGATTTAAGCGGGCCTTCAGGGCCAAATACCACACATGAAGCAACTGTCGCCTCGCCGCTGGAGTGGCTGATGTCAAAACACTCAAGGCGCTGTGGTACTTCATCAAGCTTGAGCGCTTCGGCCAATGCCTCAAAGCGTGCAGCTACATGCTGGCGGTTAGCCAGTCGCGCACTCAGCGCCTGCTCAGCGTTGGTTACCGCCAGCTGTTGCCAGCGCGCGCGCGTTGCTCTCACCCGATAGCTAATGGCAAGCTCACGGCCGCGCGACGCCTCGATGGCAGCTATCAGCGTCGGATAATCTTCATTCTGAACATTGACGATTAGCTCGGTTGGCAAGTCGCGCTCGTGACTGCTCAGGTAATACTGTGAGAGAAACGCCAGCATCACGGCACTGCTGTCTTCTTCAATGGCGACCTGCGGGAAGAAGTTCTTGCTGCCAAGCACCCGCCCGCCTCGAACCGTAATCAAATGCACGCATGCACCACCCGGGGTCACGATGCTGGCAACCACGTCGACATCACCGGTGCCGCCTTCCATGCTTTGTTGATCCTGCACACGACGCAGCAGCGATATCTGGTCGCGAAGCTCGGCTGCACGTTCGAAATTAAGCTCGCTGGAAGCCTTTTGCATGGCCGTAGACAACTCGTCGGTTAGCGCATTGCTGCGCCCTTCGAGAAACATCACCGAGTGACGAACGTCCTCGGCGTACTCTTCAGGCTCAACCAGGCCAACACAGGGCCCCTTGCAGCGTTTGATTTGGTATTGCAGGCATGGCCGGGTGCGATTCTTGAAATAGCTGTCCTCACACTGGCGAACCAGGAATGTCTTCTGCAGCAAGCCAAGGCTTTCACGAATGGCCCCAGCGCTCGGATAAGGGCCGAAGTAGCGACCTTTGAACCTTTTCGCCCCGCGATGAATACTGAGCCGCGGAAACTGGCTATCCGAGAGAAACACATAGGGATAGGACTTATCGTCACGCAGGAGAATGTTGTACGGCGGTCGCCATTCCTTGATAAGCGTCTGCTCAAGCAGCAGCGCCTCAGTTTCATTGGCGGTAATGGTGGTTTCAACTTGCGCAATCTTGGCTACCAGCGCCGCTGTTTTTGGCGCCAGACCGGTCTTGCGAAAGTAGCTGGATAGCCGGCTTTTAAGGTTCTTGGCTTTGCCGACGTAAAGCAGCTTGCCCTCGGCATCGGACATCCGGTAAACCCCGGGACGCCCGCTGCAGGTGGCTAGGAAAGCGCTGGAATCAAAGGCGCCAGACTCATTACTGGGATGCATCGACCATGCCGTGGCGAACCGCCAGCAAAGCCAGTTCGACGTCACTGGTAATCGCTAGCTTTTCGAAAATGCGATATCGATAGGTGTTGACCGTTTTCGGCGACAAGCAAAGCTTATCGGAAATGCTCTGCACTTTCTGGCAGCCGGCAATCATCAAGGCGATCTGGATTTCACGCTCTGAAAGCAAATCAAACGGCGAGTTGCTGCTTTGTGGCTGAAATGACTTTAACGCGAGCTGCTGGGCAATTTGCGGGCTGATATAGCGCTGCCCTGCAAACACCATGCGAATCGCCTGCACCATCTCATCCAGCGCCGCGCCCTTGGTCAGGTAGCCTGAAGCACCCGCTTGCAGTAAACGTGTGGGAAATGGGTCTTCCTCGCAAGCCGTCACGGCGACAACTTTAACGTCTGGATTGCTGCGAATCAGTTTGCGCGTGGCTTCCAGGCCACCAATGCCCGGCATCTTGACGTCCATGAGAATGACATCAGGCTTAAGCTCGCGGGTTTTGAGTATTGCTTCTTCACCACTTTCAGCTTGACCTACGACGGCAAGTCCTTCGATATCAGCCAGCATCCTGGTGATTCCGGTACGAACCAAGTCATGATCATCAACCACTAGCACTCGAATCAATGGGACACCTCGCTATACCTGCCGCATTATACAGCGGTCCATTTCATCTATAACGGCAGCCCTGCCTAAAAGCGCGTGCGCTATCTCTAGCGTGGTGAATCGCAGCTCAAAGAGCAAGCGCTTGTTCTGCACTTGCTCTTTGAGCCAAAAGATGGCGGAAGCGTAGAGATTCGAACTCTAGGACAGTTTCCCATCGACGGTTTTCAAGACCGTTGCCTTAAACCACTCGGCCACGCTTCCAATATTGCATACGCAGTTCTGTTTAAGATCAAGACATTAACTCGGGTTAATGTAGTTCTCCCTGACTGCGGGCGGCAATCTTACCCGAACGAAACACGCTGTCAAACTCTCTGAAGCGTTTTTTTTCAACACAGTGCTAATATCGGTGTCAGTATCGCTTATGGAACCAATGGTTTTTTATTAGGAGTGAGGCCATGCAACAACAAAATTACGCAATTGACGGCACGCAGGTCGAGCAGCAGGAAGTAAGCCGCGTATTACGCAATACCTACGGCTTGCTGGCGATCACCCTGGCTTTCAGTGGACTGGTTGCTTTCTTGGCTCAGCGCGCAAACGTCGCCTATCCCAACATCTTTGTCGTGCTGATAGGTTTCTACGGCTTGTTTTTCCTTACTGCAAAACTGCGCAACTCGCCTTGGGGCTTGGTTTCGACCTTGGCCTTGACCGGTTTCATGGGTTACACCCTGGGCCCGATCCTCAACCGCTACATGGGCATGGCTAACGGCGCGGAAGTCGTCAGCTCGGCATTTGCCATGACCGCGCTGGTGTTTTTTGGCTTGTCAGCCTACGTACTGACCACGCGCAAGGACATGAGCTTCCTCAGTGGCTTCATCACTGCCGGTTTCTTTGTCCTGCTCGGTGCAATGGTTGCTAGCTTCTTCTTCCAGATTAGTGGCTTGCAACTGGCAATCAGCGCAGGTTTTGTACTGTTCTCGTCGGTCTGCATCCTGTTCCAGACCAGCGCCATTATTCATGGCGGTGAGCGCAACTACATCATGGCGACCATCAGCCTGTATGTTTCGATCTACAACCTGTTCATCAGCTTGCTGCAGATCTTCGGCATCATGGGTGGCGACGACTAAAAGCCGCTGCGTTTGCAAAAAAGCCCGCCTCGTGCGGGCTTTTTCGTTGCGATGGCGAGCATCTTGGCGCGTCAGGCTTTATTATTCGCACAGTGATAACTGACTGGTCAGCCATGAAATTCGCCATTGCATTGTTTGCAGCACCCCATCAGCCCTCCTCTCGTCGAGCCCTGCGCTTTGCCCAAGCGGTAATTGCACAAGGCCATGAGATAGTTCGGCTGTTTTTTTACCAAGACGGTGTATACAACGCATCTAGCGCAGTGGTCAGCGGCCAGGATGAAATTGATTTACCCCGCCAATGGCGCGAGTTCGTTGATGAGCATCAACTCGATGGCGTGGTGTGCATCGCCGCCGCATTACGCCGCGGCGCACTGAATGACGAAGAAGCCGAACGCTATTCGCGTTCGGCGGCAAGTATTCAAGCGCCCTGGCAGCTTTCTGGGCTAGGCCAACTGCATGAAGCCAATCAAATTGCAGACCGTCTAATCTGTTTTGGAGGCGCTTGAGGTGAAGTCCTTGTTGATCATCAATCGTCAAGCACCTTGGTCTGGCCCTGGCGCACGCGAAGCATTGGATATTGCCTTGGCCGGAGGTGCATTCGACTTACCCATTGCTATGCTGTTTCTTGATGACGGCGCACTGCAACTGATGCCTCAGCAAGATCCGCAAAAATTGCAACAGAAAGACCTGGGCGCCAATCTGCAGGCGCTCCCCATGTTCGGTGTCGACTCACTCTACGTCTCTGCGCGCAGCCTGACAGAACGCGGGATGCTGCCAACTACACTCACGCTGCCTGCCGAAGTCTTGGATGATACGGCGCTACGCACACTTATAGAGCGTTACGATCAAGTGGTGACAATCTAATGCCTACCTTGCACGTACTCTCCGACTCCCCGTTCACTGACGCCAGCCTCAGCAGTTGCTTGCGCCTGCTGGGCGAAGACGACGGTTTACTGCTCTGCGGTGATGCGGTTTACGCATTGCTCGCCGACACCCCGCAACTACAAGCCCTAGAGCTGATCCCTGACAGCATTCAGCTCTATGCACTTGAAGAAGATGTTCAGGCGCGCTCGATTGACACCCCTGCTTGCGCGCAAGTCATCGATTACCCGGAATTTGTGCGTCTGAGCCTGAAGTTCGCCAAGGTCAACAGCTGGTTATGAGCGAGTTGACAGTTGCAGGCCGGACCATTGCCCTGGATAAGGACGGCTATCTATGCGAGCTCGGCGACTGGTCTGAAGCCGTTGCCAGCGAACTGGCACAACGCGAGGCGCTGACCTTAACCGAAGAGCACTGGCAAATACTCAAGCTACTGCGTGAGTTCTATGCCGAGTTTCAGCTCTCGCCCGCCAATCGCCCACTGATCAAGTATGTAGCCCTCAAGCTCGGCCCTGAACGGGGCAACAGCTTGCACCTCAACCGATTATTCAACGGCACCCCCGCCAAACTTGCCGCCAAGCTGGCGGGCCTGCCCAAACCGACCAATTGTCTATGAACCTTCAGACACCTGCAGAACATCCTTTCGCCCAATTCGTGCGTATTTTGGGCAAAGGCAAGCGCGGCGCGCGAAACCTCACCCGCGCCGAAGCCTACTCGGCGATGAGCATGCTGCTCGATGACAAGGTGGAAGACACTCAACTTGGCGCCTTCTTGATGCTGCTCAGGCACAAGGAAGAAAGCGCTGAAGAAATGGCCGGCTTTGCCCAGGCTGTGCGCGAACGCTTGAATGCCCCAGCAATCGAAGTCGACATCGACTGGCCAAGCTATGCTGGCAAAAAGCGACACCTGCCTTGGTTCTTGCTTGCAGCCAAAGCCCTTGCAGCCAGCGGCGTGCGAATCCTCATGCACGGTGGTGGCGCCCATACAGCAGGTCGCCTGTACAGCGAACAACTCCTGACGCAGCTCGATATTCCGCTATGCCGTTCATGGATTGAGGTCGAGCAGGCGCTTAAGCAACATTCATTGGGCTTTATTCCGCTGGGCGATTGGTCGCCACAACTGCAAAAGATGATCGACCTGCGCAACACCCTTGGTTTGCGCTCGCCTATCCACTCGCTCACGCGGATTATTAACCCCTTGAGTGCACGCTGCTGCCTGCAGAGTATCTTTCATCCCGGCTATCAGGCCGTGCACCGCGAGGCGAGCCAGTTACTTGGCGATTGCGCCATCGTGATCAAAGGCGAAGGTGGTGAAATTGAAATCAACCCCGACGCGACCAGCCATCTCTACGGCACCGCCCAGGGCCAGAACTGGGATGAAGACTGGCCTGCCCTGTCTGCGCAGCGCCATGTAAAACCAGAAAGCCTTGAGCCTGATCATCTGCTACGTTTTTGGCACGGTGAGGCCGATGACAGCTACGCGAAAATGGCGGTAATCAGCACCATGGCACTGGCCTTGCGTGGCCTTGGAGCAAGCCGCGAACTGGCCTTAGAGCGCGCCGAAGCCTACTGGTCGGCGCGATTAACATCGAAATGACTGATAAAACCATTGGGTAATTTGAGACTTTAAATCAATTTACTCGCGATAGACTGTGCCAATCAATCATTAGCAAGCCCGGCACTTATGCAGCCAGGCCTACCTAAAGGACACAGATCATGGGTTTATTAGTTGATGGCAAATGGCAAGACCAGTGGTACGACACCAAGTCCGATGGCCGCTTCAAGCGCGAAAGCGCACAGCGGCGTAACTGGGTAACCGCCGATGGCAGTGCTGGGCCTAGCGGCGTGAGTGGATTCAAGGCCGAGGCCGGACGCTATCATCTTTATGTGTCACTGGCCTGCCCTTGGGCCCATAGAACCCTGATTTTCCGCCAGCTCAAAGGCCTTGAGTCGTTGATTGGCGTGTCTGTCGTCAGCTGGCTGATGCGCGAAAATGGCTGGACCTTCGATAAGACGACCGGCTCCAGCGGTGATGCGCTCGACGACCTCCAGCTGCTGCATCAACGTTATACCCGTGATGACCCGCAATACACCGGCCGGGTGACCGTGCCTGTGCTTTGGGACAAGCAACAGCAACGGATTGTCAGCAATGAATCCGCGGAAATCATCCGCATGTTCAATACAGCCTTCAATCACCTGACTGACAACCACCTCGACCTTTATCCGCAAGCACTGCGCGGCGCCATTGATGAGCTCAACGAGCGGATTTATCCGGCGGTAAACAACGGTGTGTATCGCGCAGGCTTTGCCACCAGCCAAGAAGCCTATGAAGAAGCCTTCGATCAGCTGTTCGCCGAGCTGGATGCGATCGAAGCGCTACTTGAGCACACACGCTATCTGGCGGGTGAGTACCTGACTGAAGCTGACTGGCGCCTGTTCACCACGATAGTTCGCTTTGACGCCGTGTATCACGGGCACTTCAAGTGCAATCTCAAGCGCATCGAGGACTACCCGAACCTGTCGAATTGGCTGCGCGAACTTTACCAATGGCAAAACATTGCACCGACGGTCAACTTCGAGCACATCAAGCATCACTACTACGCCAGCCATGCCACCATCAACCCGACCGGTATAGTGCCCAAGGGGCCGGCACTGGATCTTTTACGCGCACATGATCGCTTGCGCTTGCTAGGCAAAGGCATCTTCAGCGCTGACTGATATCCACCTGATGAAGAAGCGCTCAGACCTTGGCCTGAGCGCCTTCAAACCATGCCAATTGCTTGCGCAGTTGCACCACTTCCCCGACGATCACCAAGGTCGGTGCGCGAACCGCATGCTCTGCAACCAATGTTGGTAAATCCGCCAAGGTCCCGGTGTAGACACGCTGATTCTGCGTAGTGCCTTGTTCAATCAGCGCGGCTGGCGTGTTTGCGGCGCGGCCATGGGCAATCAACTGCTGACAGATCACTGGCAGACCGACCAGCCCCATGTAGAACACCAGTGTCTGGCTCGAAGCGGTTAGCTCGTTCCAGGGCAGATCGCTGCTACCGTCTTTAAGGTGCCCGGTAACAAAGCGCACGGATTGAGCATGGTCCCGATGGGTCAATGGAATCCCTGCATAGGCTGCGCAACCACTGGCAGCAGTGATACCTGGCACGACCTGGAATGGAATGCCGTGGGCGGCCAGTTGTTCGATCTCCTCGCCTCCGCGCCCGAAGATAAACGGATCGCCGCCTTTGAGGCGTAGCACGCGCTTGCCTTGCTGCGCCAGATCGACCAGGCGCTGATTGATTTGCTCCTGCGGCAACGTATGATCGGAACGCTGCTTGCCCACATAAATCCGCTCAGCATCACGCCGGCACAGCTCAATAATGGCTGGCGCAACCAAGCGATCATAAAGCACCACATCCGCTTGCTGCATCAAGCGCAACGCGCGGAAGGTGAGCAGGTCTGGATCACCTGGTCCGGCGCCTACCAGATACACCTCCCCGAGCATTTGCGGTGCAGCACCATTGACCTTCTCAGCCAGCAAACGCTCACCTTCCTGCAATTTGCCAGCGAATACGCTTTCGGCGATCTGTCCCTGAAACACATCTTCCCAGAACACCCGGCGCTGCTGAACATTTGGAAATAGCGTTTTAACCTGAGCGCGAAATTTTTTAGCCAGAGCGGCCAGTTGACCGTATGTTGATGGTATCCAGGTTTCGATCTTGGCGCGGATCAAGCGCGCCAGCACTGGAGCATCGCCGCCGCTGGTGATGGCCACGATCAATGGCGAGCGATCGACGATCGCCGGAAATATCACGCTGCACAATGCGGGCGCATCTACCACGTTTACCGGAATACCCAGCGCTTGAGCCTGGGCCGATATTTGGGCATTAAGCGGCTCATCATCCGTAGCCGCAATGATCAGGGCCACGCCTGCGAGATCGTCTGCCTGATAGCCGCGCAGCAGCAACTCGCCGCCACCCGCCTCGACCATATCGCTGAGTTCCGCGCGGATATCGGGAGCGACTACCCGCAAGCGCGCACCGGCATCAGCTAGCAATCGCGCCTTACGCACGGCGACTTCACCACCCCCAACGACCAACACCAAGCGGTCCTTGAGTTTGTGGAACAAGGGCAGAAAATCCATGGCGGCCTCAACAGACAACAAATCTAAAGCGGGCGCCAGAGCAGCAACCGCAATCGGTGTTAGTCGGCTAGCGGTTTACCGCTAGCTCGCGCAAGTCAGCCGATGATTTCGATACCGCCCATGTAGGGCTTGAGCACTTCAGGCACCTTGATGCTGCCATCGGCTTGTTGGTAGTTCTCAAGCACTGCAACCAAAGTACGGCCAACCGCCAGGCCTGAGCCATTGAGCGTGTGAACCAACTCAGGCTTGCCGGTTTCCGGGTTGCGGTAGCGGGCTTGCATGCGCCGCGCCTGGAAGTCGCCACAGTTGGAGCACGAAGAGATCTCGCGGTATTTATCCTGGCTCGGCACCCAGACTTCGAGATCGTAGGTTTTAATGGCGCTGAAGCCCATGTCACCAGTGCACAGCGACAGTACGCGGTATGGAAGTTCAAGCAACTGCAAAACTTTTTCGGCGTTGGCAGTGAGGTCTTCGAGCGCTTGTTCAGAGGTGCCCGGCTCAACCACCTGGACCATTTCAACCTTATCGAACTGATGCTGGCGAATCATGCCACGGGTATCGCGACCCGAAGCCCCAGCTTCGCTACGGAAGCACGGCGTGTGCGCCACGAACTTGATCGGCAACTGCTTGGCATCGAGGATTTCACCGGCGACGATGTTGGTCAGCGATACTTCAGCCGTTGGAATCAGATAGAAATCGGCTTCGCCTTCACGGCTGATCTTGAACAGGTCTTCTTCGAACTTAGGCAACTGGCCTGTGCCCTGTAGCGCCGGGGCCTGGACCAGATAAGGCGTATAGGCCTCTTCATAGCCGTGCTCGGCAGTGTGCAGGTTGATCATGAACTGCGCGAGCGCACGGTGCAGGCGAGCAATAGGGCCACGCAGCAAGGCAAAACGGGCGCCGGATAGTTTTGCTGCCGTTTCGAAATCCAGCCAACCGTGCTGTTCACCCAAGGCAACGTGGTCCTGGACCGTGAAATCAAAGGCTTTTGGCGTGCCCCAGCGACGCACTTCGACGTTGTCATCTTCGTCGGCGCCCACTGGCACCGATTCATGGGGCAGGTTTGGCAGGTTTAGCAAAATACTATCGAGCGCGACCTGGATGGCATCCAGGTCGCGCTTGCCCTGGTCCAACTCGCTGCCCATGCGATCAACTTCTGCCAACAGAGGCGCAATGTCTTCGCCGCGCTGCTTGGCCTGACCGATCGACTTGGAGCGAGCGTTGCGCTCAGCTTGCAGTTGTTCAGTACGGGTTTGCAGGGTCTTGCGCTGCGCTTCAAGTTCTTCGAAACGCGCTACATCTAGCTGAAAACCACGAGTGGCAAGGCGCTGAGCGACTTCTTGAAGTTCGGTGCGCACCAATTTGGCGTCGAGCATGCTGATATCTCAATACAAAAGTGTGAATTGCATGGCCTAAGCCATGAGACAGAATGAGTGAAGTTTAAGGGTTCAGGGCGCCGAGTGCTAAGTATCTGCTGCAAAAAGTGGTCATCTGCATGACCGCTCTAACAAAAAAGCCTGGGAATCCCTTAAATAAGCCCGTTTACATCCGCGCCAATGACAATCCGCCCCAAGCAGCCAGCAAGCCACCAATCAGGCTCGCTGCCAGATAGCCCATGGCAACCGCCGCCTGACCGCCCTCAATCAACCGTATGGTTTCCAGGCTGAATGATGAAAAAGTCGTCAAGCCACCAAGCACACCCACAGTAATACCGGTGCGCAGCTCTAGCGGAATATCGGTGCGCAGCAAAAATAGCCCGCTCAGCAGGCCGATCAAAAAACAGCCCACAATGTTGACGCTAAAGGTGGCCATGTAAAAGTGCTGCGGCCAATGGCGCTGCACCCAATAGCTGGTCAAAAAACGCAAGGTACTGCCCAGCGCCCCACCCGCAGCAACCGCCGCGACCACCTTGATCATGATTCTCTCCGTTTGCGTGGACTGGCAGCATCCTGCGCGGATAAATGCTTGAGCTTGTCGCCAATTTTCAGCTCAAGGCCGCGGGGCACCGGTTGATAATACTGGCGCGGTTCTAGCTGCTCCGGGAAGTAGTCTTCTCCTGCCGCATAGGCATCAGGCTCATCATGGGCATAGCGATATTCATCACCATAACCCAGCTGCTTCATCAATTTTGTTGGTGCGTTACGCAAATGCAGCGGCACTTCCATCGAACCGTTTTCGGCCACGTCACGCATGGCGGCTTTGAACGCGCTGTATACCGCATTACTTTTGGGTGCGCAGGCCAGATAAACAATCGCCTGGGCGACCGCCAACTCGCCTTCAGGGCTGCCCAAACGCTCCTGAACATCCCAGGCGGACAAACACAGGCTCAGCGCGCGCGGATCAGCATTGCCAATATCTTCGCTGGCCATGCGCACCACACGCCGGGCGATATACAGCGGATCGCAGCCGCCATCGATCATCCGTGCATACCAATACAGTGCACCATCCGGACTAGAGCCTCGCACGGACTTGTGTAGCGCGGAAATCTGGTCATAAAACGCCTCGCCGCCTTTATCGAAACGTCGACGACTGTCGCCCAGCAAGTCCTGCAGCAACTCCGCAGTGATCACCCCGCCGTCATCGACCAGGTCTGCCGCATTCTCCAGGAAGTTAAGCAGGCGCCGGCCATCACCGTCGGCTGCCGCCATTAGGATAGCGAAACTCTCGTCTGGCAGGCTCAGCTGCCGATCAGCCAAACCCTTGGGATCGCGCAAGGCGCGGTCTACCAGCTTACGCAGTGCGGGCTCATCCAGGCTCTTAAGCACATAGACCCGTGCACGGGAAAGCAATGCGTTGTTCAGTTCAAAGGATGGGTTTTCGGTGGTCGCCCCGATGAAAATCAGAGTGCCGTCTTCAACATAGGGCAAGAAGGCATCTTGCTGCGACTTGTTGAAGCGATGAACCTCGTCGACAAATAGGATGGTCTGCCGGCCATATTGCGCCGCATGCTGTTGAGCCACCTCGACAGCCTGGCGAATTTCCTTGACGCCGGAAAGCACCGCCGAGATGGTTTCAAAGTGCGCATCGGAAACCTGGGCCAGCAGTCGCGCCAGGGTAGTTTTACCTACACCAGGCGGCCCCCAGAAGATCATCGAGTGCAGCGTGCCCTGCTCAAGTGCCTCGCGCAGCGGCTTGCCACGGGCGAGCAAGTGCTCCTGACCGACATACTCATCCAGCGTAGTGGCTCGCAGACGCGCAGCCAGGGGTTGAGCAACAGGAGCCTTGCGAAACAAATCCATAAAGGCGAGCTACGACCTCTTACTCTTGAATGACATCCGCGCCCTTGGGCACTTCGAAGGTGAATTCAGTGTCCTTGATCGGCTGATTCATCTTCACATTGAGAAACAGGATATTGGTACGCTGGCCAATACTGTCAATCAGCTGCATGTCATTGACCACGCCGCTACGAAACGACAGGCGCAGGTTATCGAACAACGTGTCCTTGGATTTGGGCTTCAAGGTGAAATCGACCACGTTACCCGCTTCCTTGTAGCTGATATCAAAGCTTTCGCTGATTTTGGACAGATCACCAGACAACAAAAGCGCTGGGGTGTGAGTCAGGCGCTGATCCATTTTCTGGATGGTCACCTGCTCAAGATCCGGGTCGTACAGCCAGACCTGTTTACCATTGGACACCAGCAACTGCTCTTGCGGAGCGTCGGTGTGCCAGCGGAACAAGCCTGGGCGCTTCAGTGACAGCTCACCAGCAGTTTCCTGCAACTGGCTACCACTGCCATCAAGGGTCAACTGCGAGAATCGCGCAGTAATGGTTTGCGCCTGACTGAGCAGTTCGGTCAAGCGCTTGACCGCGGCACTGTCATCCGCCACGGCATTAAGGCAAGTCAGGCTCAGCACACTCAGTAACAACATGCGGAAAAGGCGCATGGGACTCCTTAAGATTCGGTTGAAAACAATTAATCGCGAACAGGGCTTGGGGCTATAACTTCACGTGAGCCGTTGGTGCTCATTGAGGTTACGACACCGGCGTTTTCCATTGATTCGATCATGCGTGCGGCACGGTTGTAACCAATCTTGAGCTTGCGTTGCACGGCTGAAATCGATGCACGGCGGCTTTCAGTCACAAAGCGTACAGCCTCGTCGTAAAGCGGGTCATCTTCGCTGTCATCACCGCCTTCGCTACTGCCTTCAAAGCCACTGCCCGACTCTTCGACGCCGGCCAGGATTTCTTCGATATAGTCCGGCGTGCCGCGCAGTTTCCAGGCCTCGACCACACGGTGAACCTCGTCATCCGAAACAAATGCGCCATGTACACGTATCGGCAAGCCGGTGCCTGGCGGCAAGTAGAGCATGTCACCATGGCCCAGCAATTGCTCGGCACCACCCTGGTCGAGAATGGTCCGCGAGTCGATCTTGCTCGACACCTGGAACGCCATCCGCGTTGGAATGTTGGCCTTGATCAAGCCGGTGATCACGTCAACCGACGGGCGCTGCGTGGCCAGGATCAAATGAATACCTGCAGCACGGGCTTTCTGGGCGATACGCGCGATCAGTTCTTCAACCTTCTTGCCGACGATCATCATCATGTCGGCAAATTCGTCGACTATCACCACGATAGTCGGCAGCGGCTTGAGCAGTGGTGCTTCGTCTTCCATGCTTTCACGGCGATACAGTGGATCCGGAATCGGCGTGCCCGCCTCGATTGCATCTTTGACCTTGCGGTTGAAACCGGCCAGGTTGCGCACGCCCATCTTCGACATCAGCTTATAACGACGTTCCATCTCGGCAACGCTCCAGCGCAGCGAGTTGGCGGCCTCCTTCATGTCGGTTACCACCGGGCAAAGCAGGTGCGGGATGCCTTCGTAGATCGACAATTCAAGCATTTTCGGGTCGATCATGATCAAGCGCGCCTCCTCAGGCGTGGACTTGAACAGAATCGACAGGATCATGGCGTTTACACCAACCGACTTACCGGAGCCCGTGGTACCGGCTACCAGCAGGTGCGGCATCTTCGCCAAATCGGTGATGACCGGCTTACCGCCGATGTCATGCCCCAAAGCCAGGGTGACAGGCGACTTGGCATCATCGTACTCGGGGGACGACAAGACTTCGGAAAAACGCACCATCTGTCGATCTTCGTTGGGAATCTCGATACCGACGGTGGTCTTGCCGGGAATGACCTCGACCACGCGCACACTGATTACCGCCATCGAACGCGCAAGGTCTTTGGCCAGGTTGGAAATACGGCTGACCTTGACCCCCGCAGCGGGCTGGATCTCAAAACGGGTAATCACCGGGCCTGGATGGACCGACTCGACAATGACCTCGACACCAAACTCCTTGAGCTTGATTTCAACCAGCCGCGACATGGCCTCAAGCGACTCAGGCGAGAATTGCTTTTGCACTTTTTCCGCAGCGTCAAGCAATGAAATTGGCGGCAATGTGCCTTCAATCGCGCTGTCGACAAAGAGCGGTACCTGCTTCTCTTTCTGCACGCGCTTGCTCTGCTCAGGCACAGCAGGTGCCGAAGGCGGTGTAATAATTGGCGCCGGACGACCTTCGCGGGCGCTCATGTGCTTGTTCAGCGAATCTTCACGCTCAATCATGCGTTCCTTGGCCTTGACTTGGTCGCGGCGATCGCGAGCCACGGGGGCCGCCACTTCCGCTACACGCTCATCAACCTCGCGCAACTGGATACGCAACTGCTTACGCTCAGTGCGAGCGCTCCACCAGCGATTGGCCAGGCTTTGGATGAGTTCAATCAAATCCAGGGTGATCTTGCCGGTCAGGTCCATGACCTTGAACCAGGATAAATCGGTAAAAATGGTCAAACCAAACAGGAACAAAGCGATCAGCAACAGCGTGCTGCCCTGCACATTCAAGGCATTTTCAGCCAATTGACCGATACTTTCACCCAGCGCGCCGCCGGATGAGGCCGGCATGCTGTTACCCGCCGGGAAGTGGATGTAGGCCAGTGCAGCACCCGAGAGCACCAGGAATACCAGGCCAATCAAACGCCAGGAAAACAGCCAGCCGCTCCACTGCCAAGGCTCATGCCGGGCGCGGAATACCTGCAAGGTCTTGACCCCAAGCAACAGGGGAAACAGATAAGCGAAATAGCCCAGCGCCATAAACAGGATGTCAGCGGACCAGGCACCAGCGCGCCCCGCCGCATTCTGCACCTGGGCGACATTACTGGTATGGGTCCAGCCCGGGTCATTTGGATCGTAGGTCAGCAAGGCCATCCAGACGTACAGGCACAGTGCTCCGAGAGCAATAAGCGCCCCTTCCTTGAGTCGATACGGTAATTGCTGACGCCACATGGGCAATTGAGCTGTAGGGCTAGTTTTCTTCAAAACGCATCTGTTCCTGTGCCATGGCCTGCAACAAAGCCAATGGCGAGTTATGACTTATCCACCTATTGTACGGGTTTAGCGGCGCGACGCCATGCTCCGTGCAGGCTTGCGCGTAGTTTTGCCGCAGACAATAGTCCTTGATTCCCGCTCAAGCCTGCTTCGGTGTAGCATAGCCGCCAAGCTATTTCCGCGCAGTTCAATTTGAGCATGCATTCTCTTTGGTGACAAAGGCTTATGAGGTGTTTCTATGAGCGAAGTCAAGCATTCACGTCTGATCATTCTAGGTTCCGGCCCTGCCGGCTACAGCGCAGCAGTCTATGCAGCACGGGCCAATCTCAAGCCTGTGATCATCACCGGCATCCAGCCCGGCGGCCAGCTAACCACCACCACCGAGGTCGACAACTGGCCGGGTGATGTTGAAGGTTTGACCGGTCCAGCATTGATGGAGCGCATGCAAAAACACGCCGAGCGCTTTGACACCGAGCTAGTCTACGACCACATCCACACCGCCGAGTTGCAGCAGCGCCCGTTCACCCTCAAAGGCGATAATGGCACCTATACATGTGATGCCCTGATTATCGCCACCGGCGCCAGCGCGCAATACCTTGGCCTGCCATCGGAAGAAGCATTCTCTGGCCGCGGTGTTTCCGCCTGCGCGACCTGCGATGGCTTCTTTTACCGCAACCAGGTCGTTGCAGTCATCGGCGGCGGCAATACTGCAGTCGAGGAAGCGCTGTACCTGTCCAACATCGCCAAGGAAGTCCATCTGGTACACCGTCGCGACAAGCTGCGCTCCGAGAAAATCCTGCAAGACAAGCTGTTCGACAAAGTTGCCAATGGCAATATGCGCATGCACTGGAACACCACGCTCGAAGAGGTCCTAGGCGATGCCAGCGGCGTCACCGGCGCACGCCTGAAAAGCACCGAAACTGGTGAAACCCAGGACCTGCCGCTCGCCGGCGTGTTTATCGCCATTGGCCACAAGCCAAACACCGACCTGTTCCAAGGCCAGCTCGACATGCACGACGGCTACCTGAAAATCAAAGGTGGCAGCGAAGGCAATGCAACGGCTACCAGTATTGAAGGCGTGTTTGCCGCTGGTGATGTGGCGGATCACGTTTATCGCCAAGCCATTACCTCTGCGGGCGCTGGCTGCATGGCCGCACTGGATGTTGAGAAGTTCCTCGACGACAACTGATACCAGCTCAGCGGGCTTATCACTCTCGGCTAACAGATGAACCGGGCGGCTGCCAATGCACCGCCCTACCCTTTCGGGCCAATTCAATGCTGACCTGGTTACAACGCGACTCACTGCACTTTCCCGCCCTCGACAAAGCCCTGCAAGAACCCAACGGACTGCTCGCAGCGGGTGGCGACTTGAGTGCCGAGCGCCTGATCATGGCTTACCGCCATGGCTGCTTCCCCTGGTTTAGTGATGGCCAGCCGATTCTCTGGTGGTCACCAGACCCACGCACGGTGCTATTTCCTGACGAACTGCATGTTTCACGCAGCCTGGGCAAAGTACTGCGCCAAGGACGCTATCGGGTCACCTTCGACCAGAACTTCGCCGCAGTCATTACCGCTTGCTCCGAGCCGCGCGCCTACGCTAATGAAACCTGGATTACCAGCAGCATGCGCGACGCCTACTTAGAGCTGCACAAGCGAGGGCTGGCGCATTCGGTTGAGGTGTGGCAAGACCAGCAATTGGTTGGCGGCCTGTATGGTCTTGCAATGGGACGGCTATTTTTTGGTGAATCGATGTTCAGTCGCGCCGACAATGCATCGAAAGTTGGCTTTGTTACCTTGGTTGAACATCTCAAAACCGCAGGCTTCGTGATGATCGATTGCCAAATGCCGACTCAGCACCTGCACAGTTTTGGCGCCAGGGCCATCAGCCGCCAACTGTTTGCCAGCACCTTGCGCCAACACCTTGATCAACCCTGCGCAATTGATTGGCAATCCTCTATCGGCTAGTCGAGTCAGCTTGTCTGGCTTACACTGATTAAAGGCATTCCACGAGAGTCAAATATGACCGAGCTGGCCCGTCTGAAGTTTTATGCGACCCAGCCTCACCCTTGCAGCTATCTGCCCGATGAACAGGCCACAACGCTGTTCCTCGACCCTAGCCAACCAATGGATGGCCAGGTGTATGCAGAGCTATCGGAAATGGGTTTTCGGCGCAGCGGCGACCATCTTTACCGTCCACACTGCCAAGGCTGTACGGCGTGTGTGCCTGCGCGCATTCCGGCAGCTGATTTCAGCCCTAACCGACAGCAACGGCGGATCATCAAACGCAACACTGATATTCAAGTCACCAGCGTTCGCCCGAGCTTTACCGAAGAGTATTACGCGCTGTATTCACGCTACATTGAGCAGCGCCATGCGGACGGCGACATGTTCCCGCCAAGTCGCGAGCAGTTTTCGACCTTTCTGGTACGCGACCTGCCTTTTTGTCGTTTCTTCGAATTCCGCCTTGACGGCCAACTGGTTGCACTCGCGGTAACCGACGTGTTGCCCAATGGTTTATCTGCGGTCTACACCTTCTACGAGCCAAGCCAGGAGCGCCGCAGCCTCGGTCGCTTCGCCATTCTTTGGCAGATAACCGAGACCGTCCGGCTTGGGCTTCATGCCGTGTACTTGGGTTACTGGATAAAAAATTGCAGGAAGATGAACTACAAGACTCAATACCGCCCCATTGAGCTCTTCATCAACCAGCGCTGGCTTAGCCTCGTGTAGACGGCTGACTAAAACAGCTTGCTTGGGTATTTTCCAAACAAGCGTGACTCAAGCAGATCATGGCGAATGACTGCCGTTTAACCGGCGTTTTGCCCATTCTGGGCCTTGATTAGGTACAGCTTGCTACCTTTTTCTGAGGATCACTTGGCGTAAGCACCTGTTTTCGGGCACAATGCACGCCGCTTTTGCCTGGCGCCAGTTGCACCGGGCCATTCATTGGATACCGAGGGCTTTACTGCATGTCGAAAGAAGACAGCTTCGAAATGGAAGGCACTGTCGTCGACACCCTGCCCAACACCATGTTTCGCGTGGAGTTGGAAAATGGGCACGTCGTAACTGCGCACATCTCCGGAAAGATGCGCAAAAACTACATCCGTATCTTGACCGGCGATAAGGTGCGCGTTGAGCTAACGCCTTACGACCTTAGCAAAGGTCGCATCACCTACCGCGCTCGTTAATACCTGCAAACCGCTTTGCGCTAACAGGGTTGAATCTACCTGGACGTTGTTTTTTTGCTTCGTCTTTAGCTTTAGCCTAGAACCTGCAGCGCAATGCGTTTAAGTGTATTTGCATAAACAGCAGATACAAAAAATGCCCGGTTATCAGCCGGGCATTTTTGTTGCTGCACCGGCCAGGCAAGCCTGGCCGGGCACTACCGATCAAGCCATCTCGGCCGTTGTCTCAAACTCGAAGGTTAGCTCACCGCCTTCAAGGTCGACATGCACCACCCCGCCATGATCTGACAGCTCGCCAAACAGAATTTCTTCTGCCAGTGGACGCTTGATCTTGTCCTGAATCAAACGCGCCATCGGACGTGCGCCCATGGTGGCGTCGTACCCCGACTCCGCAAGCCATGTACGTGCAGCTTCGCTGACTTCAAGCATGACGCGCTTGTCCTCAAGTTGCGCCTGCAACTCGGTGAGGAACTTGTCGACAATGCTCTTGATCACCTCAGTGTTCAAGCGACCGAACTGAATGATTGTATCCAGGCGATTGCGGAACTCTGGGGTAAAGCTCTTCTTGATGACCTCCATCGCATCACTTGAGTGATCCTGATGGGTGAAACCAATCGATGCACGGGCTGCCGTTTCTGCGCCAGCGTTAGTTGTCATGATCAGAATGACGTTACGGAAATCAGCCTTGCGACCGTTGTTATCCGTCAATGTGCCGTGATCCATCACTTGCAACAGCAAGTTGAACACCTCTGGATGCGCCTTCTCGATCTCATCGAGCAACAGCACACAATGCGGTGTTTTAGTGATGGCTTCTGTCAGCAAGCCGCCCTGATCAAAACCAACGTAACCTGGAGGCGCACCGATCAAGCGCGAAACGGTATGGCGCTCCATGTATTCGGACATATCGAAACGAATCAGCTCAATACCAAGCGACTTCGACAATTGACGCGCCGCCTCGGTCTTGCCGACACCTGTCGGGCCCGCGAACAAGAACGAGCCAACTGGCTTGTCTGGCGCTTTCAGACCCGCCCGCGAAAGCTTGATCGCCGTCGACAACGAGTCGATAGCGGCTTCCTGACCAAACACGGTCAACTTCAAATCGCGCTCAAGGTTGCGTAGCAATTCTTTATCAGAGCTGCTGACGTGCTTAGGCGGAATTCGCGCGATTTTAGCGACGATATCCTCAACCTCGGCCACATCAATGCGCTTAGCACGCGTTTCGATTGGCTGTAGGCGCTGATAGGCTCCCGCCTCATCAATCACATCAATGGCTTTATCCGGCATATGCCGGTCGTTGATGTAGCGCGAAGCCAGTTCAGCGGCGGCGCGCAACGCCTCATCACTGTATTCGATATTGTGGTGCTGCTCGAAACGCGCACGCAGACCGCGAAGAATACTGATGGTGTCGTCTACCGACGGTTCGACCACATCAACCTTCTGGAAACGCCTTGCCAGCGCGCGGTCTTTCTCGAAGATGCCGCGGAATTCCTGGAAGGTGGTCGAACCAATACAACGGATTTCACCCGAGGAAAGCATTGGCTTGAGCAGGTTGGATGCGTCCATGACGCCGCCAGAGGCTGCACCTGCACCGATGATGGTGTGGATCTCATCGATGAACAGAATCGCGTGAGGACGCTTGCGCAGCTCGTTGAGCAGCGCCTTGAGACGCTTCTCGAAGTCGCCCCGGTATTTGGTGCCGGCCAACAACGCGCCGAGATCCAGCGAGTAGACGATGCTGTCAGCCAGTAGATCCGGAACCTGGTTATCGACGATGCGCTTGGCCAGGCCTTCGGCGATTGCGGTTTTACCGACACCGGCCTCACCCACCAACAGCGGGTTGTTCTTACGCCGCCGCGCAAGGATCTGCGCAACACGCTCAACTTCAGTTTCGCGACCGACCAGCGGATCAATCCGACCCTGGCGGGCTAGCTCATTGAGATTGCTGGCAAAGGAGTCCAGCGGATTACCGGAAATCGAAGATTCACCGCCTTCTTCATCGCCCATGTCCTGCTCACCGTCAGGCTGACCACCGTGCCCCGGCACCTTGGAAATGCCATGAGCAATGAAATTGACCACATCAATGCGCGCAACACTTTGCTGCTTGAGCAAAAATACCGCTTGGCTTTCTTGCTCGCTGAAAATGGCAACAAGCACATTGGCACCAGTGACTTCGCGCTTGCCGGAGCTCTGCACATGAAAAACCGCGCGCTGCAAGACACGCTGGAAGCCCAGAGTTGGCTGGGTTTCGCGCTCTTCGTCGTGCAGCGGGATCAGTGGCGTGGTTGAATCGATGAACTCCAGCAAATCGTGCCGCAGCTTATCGAGGTTTGCACCACAGGCTCGCAGCACACTGGCTGCAGCCTCATTGTCCAATAGGGCCAGTAGCAAATGCTCTACTGTCATGAACTCGTGACGCTTTGTACGAGCCTCCTTGAATGCCAAGTTGAGGGTAACTTCGAGCTCTCGATTTAACATAGCTTCACCTCATGCCCAAGCGAACGGTACTAACCGTCCTTCTCGATCTCACAGAGTAGTGGATGCTGGCTTTCTTTTGCGTACTGGTTTACCAGCATTGCCTTGGTTTCGGCAACATCGCGGGTAAACACACCGCATACGGCCCGCCCTTCTGTATGGACGGTCAGCATAATTTTGGTTGCCAGCTCGCGATTTAGGCTGAAAAACGTCTCCAGCACCTCCACCACAAAATCCATTGGCGTGTAGTCATCATTAAATAAGACAACTTTGTACATTGGCGGCGCCTGCAGTGCGGGCTTTGACTCCTGCACAACAGTGCCTGTGGAGTCGTCCTCATGATGTGCAGGTTGATCCTGATTGAATGTTAGTCGAATCTGGCTACTTGCATGCATGGTTGTAAAAGTTCGTTGTAGGGCGAATGAATGACCCAATCCAAAGTATGGTGCAGCTCAGTATTTATGCACTGAATCACCTTGACTATCGGCAAATCGGTGTTACAAACAATAAATACCCGGATTGGGTGTAAGGGGTTCCGCGCTTTACCCCGCAAATGGACAAGGGATGGCGCGAAATCAAAGTGGATGATACCCCAGAGACGGGGTCCTTTGCAGAGGGATATCAGCATGCTAAGCGGTAAGGTCAAGTGGTTCAACAACGCTAAAGGTTATGGTTTTATCGTGGCTGATGGCGGCGATGAGGACCTATTCGCCCATTATTCGGCGATCCAGATGGACGGCTATAAAACGCTGAAAGCCGGACAACCTGTGAGCTTCGACATTATTCAGGGCCCCAAAGGACTTCATGCAGTCAACATCACCAACGTCATGGCCAGCACCGAGGCGCCAGCTACCGTCACTCAAACCCACGACACGACAGTAGAAGTCTAACGATGGATGAAAAAGCCGGTTAGATAACCGGCTTTTTCTTGCCTGCTGACTACATGTGCGAAATCATCTGGTCACCAAACTCCGAGCAAGACATCAGCTTCGAGCCCTCCATCAACCGCTCGAAATCATAGGTCACTGTCTTGGCCTCAATCGCGCCCTCGGTGCCCTTGATCAATAAATCGGCCGCCTCAAGCCAGCCCATGTGCCGCAGCATCATTTCGGCAGATAGAATCAGCGAGCCTGGGTTGACCTTGTCCTGGCCGGCATACTTGGGTGCAGTGCCGTGCGTCGCCTCGAACATGGCGATGGTGTCGGACAGGTTGGCGCCTGGCGCAATGCCAATCCCGCCCACCTCGGCCGCCAGGGCATCAGACAGGTAGTCACCATTGAGGTTGAGCGTGGCGATCACATCGTACTCGGCGGGCCGCAATAGAATCTGCTGCAGCATCGCATCAGCAATTACGTCCTTGACCACGATGTTTTTGCCGGTTTTCGCATTTTTGAATTGCATCCATGGGCCGCCATCGAGCAATTGAGCGCCGAACTCATCTCGCGCAACTTCGTAGCCCCACTCCTTGAAGGCGCCCTCGGTAAATTTCATGATATTGCCCTTGTGTACCAGGGTTACCGAGCTACGGTCGTTATCGACCGCATACTGCAGGGCCTTGCGAACCAAGCGCTTGGTGCCTTCAAGTGAAACAGGCTTGATGCCGATGCCGCAGTTTTCAGTGAAGCGAATCTTTTTGACACCCATTTCCTCGGTGAGAAACTTGATGACCTTTTCGGCTTCAGGTGAACCGGCTTTCCACTCAACCCCGGCGTAAATATCTTCGGAGTTCTCGCGGAAAATCACCATATCGACATCGCCTGGCTTCTTAACCGGGCTAGGCACCCCGGTAAACCAGCGCACCGGGCGCTGGCAGACATACAGATCCAGCTCCTGGCGCAGCGCAACGTTCAGCGAGCGAATACCGCCACCTACAGGGGTGGTCAGCGGGCCCTTGATCGAGACAACATAGTCACGTACCGCTTCCAGGGTTTCTTTGGGCAGCCATGTGTCCTGATCGTAGACTTGAGTGGCCTTCTCTCCTGCATAGACTTCCATCCAGGAAATCTTGCGTTTGCCGTCGTATGCCTTGGCGACTGCTGCATCAACAACCTTGATCATGACGGGGCTGATATCAGCGCCGATGCCATCCCCTTCGATGTAGGGAATAACCGGATTATTCGGGACGTTGAGCGACATATCTGCATTAACGGTAATTTTGTCACCGACTGCCGGTATCTGGATCTTTTGATATCCCATGCTGAACTCCTTTGCTTGAATGAACCCTTTGATTGCCTTTGAGCTTAGCGCAGTAAATAAGGGCAACCACCAACACTCAGACCCAGACTACAGGTTTTGGTGCCTTTTTGGCGGCTCATCAGGGCGCTGATCTTGTTACTGAAGCCTGCAAGAACTTAAAGACAGCGCCCAATAGCAAAGGACTTAGCGCTCGCGTAGTGCTTCCTTGGCTTTGTTGAAGGGCTTGATCAAGTAAGTGAGAACTGTTTTTTTGCCAGTGCCGATGTCTACGCTTGCAATCATCCCAGGAAAGATCGGGAATTTCTGATGCGCCTTGTTTTCCAGTTCAGCAGAATCGGTCTGAATGTAGACGCGGTAATAAAACTCATCGCGCTTGACTTCGTCCTGGATAGTATCGGGGGAAATGATCGTCACCTCCCCGGTCAGTGCGCCGTAAATTGAATAGTCGTAGGCCGTAATCTTGACCAATGCCTTTTGCTTAGGATGGATAAAGGCAATGTCACGCGGCGATATACGGGCCTCGACCAGAATACTGTCATCCAAGGGCACAATGGTCATCAACTTGCCATTGGGCGGAATCACGCCTCCCGTGGTGGTCACTTCTACATCCTTGATGATGCCTCGGACCGGGGCCGTCAGGGTCGAGCGACTAAGGGAATCCTGGCGCCCACGAATGACCGAACGCAAGGACGCGACATCACGGCTTGCTTTTGCCAGCTCCTCTCGCGCCTTGACCAGATATTGACCGCTGGTGTCCGCCAACTTGTTCTGCAATTCGCTGATTTGCCTGCGCAAACGCAACACATCCACGGCACTGGCGGCCCCTCTGGAAACATATGGCTCTGTCATACGCAACTCACCTCTGACCAACTCAAGCTCACGATTGAGCCCGGCAAGAGTCGTCTCCAGGTTCTTACGCCGTGATTTGTAGAGCTGGGTTTCCGACTTGATCAACTGCAACTGGCCATCAAGCTCTGCCGGAAAAGCAAGCGGCGTACCGTCGACTTCCGCACGCAACCGCGAGGCCGTGGCCAAGGCTGCGGCATATTGTGAACGAGTCTCCTGAACAGCAGATTCAGATTTGATGATGTCCAGTTGGGCCAAGGTCTGGCCCTGCTCCACGATATCCCCCGTTCTTACATAAAGTTGTTTGAGAATGCCGCCTTCAAGCGATTGAATGGTCTGTTCGTGCGCCGAAGGGACAATCTTGCCGATGCCTGTAGTCACTTCATCCAGTTCAAAGTATGAGGCCCAGGCAAGAAAGCAGCCTAGCAACAGCAAGATAACAAGAATTGTAAGACTCGACCCTCTTAACGGTTGCTCCCGGTGGTGCCTCGTTGCCGAATGTTTTGCAGGTAATTTCGATTCCATATTCACAGCGCACCTTTGATGAATGCTCAATGTCCTGAGACCTTTTTCAAGATTTCGCTTTTCTCGCCATCCATCACGATCTTTCCGTTATCCACGATGATGACCCGCTCGACCAATTCCAGAAGCGCTGGTCTGTGCGTTGCAAGGATCAAGGTGCGCGGCCCAAGCCATGCCTTGAGCTGAGCAATGACTTCGCGTTCGGTCACGTCATCCATTGCCGCGGTAGGTTCATCAAGTAGCAGGATATTGGGCTGGGTGAGCAGCATGCGCGCCAACATCAATGCCTGGCGTTGCCCGCCCGAAAGGCCGTAGCCGCCTTCGAGAATCATATAGTCGAGCGCCTTCGTCTGCTTCTGCACGAACGAGAGCGCACCACTCATCAGCAAGGCGCGATAGATTTCATCATCAGTGGCCAGCGGCCTGCCCATGGTCAGATTCTCGCGAATCGAGCCGAAAAATAGTCGTGAGTTCTGATGCAAAAAACCCATGTCCCGGCGTAAGTCAGCCGTATCCAGCGAGGTGATGGCAATATCATCCAGCAGAAGCTGGCCTTGGGTGGGGAAACGCATGCCGGAAAGCAATTGCAAAACCGTGGATTTACCTGCGCCATTGCGGCCCAGGATGGCTATTTTCTCCCCAGCCTTGATCGTCAATGCTGAAATACCGATATCCGAGGTTTTACCATCGGGATCGTAGCGAAACTCCACATCCTTGAGCTGATAGGCGCCACGCAGGGAAGCCTTGTGTACCGCCTTGCCCCGCTCCGGCTGATCAATCGGCCGACTCATCAGTTCATCCAGGCCTTTGCGCGCCACCTTGGCTTGCTGCCAACGCGACAGTACACCGGTAATCTGCGACAGCGGCGCAATGGTACGCGACGACAACAAGGTCATGGCAACCAGTGACCCCGTGGTCAAATCACCTTGGATGACCATATAGCAGCCAATCAACAATACTGACGCATAGACCAAGCTGGATACTTGCTGGGTCCAGGTCATCAACAAGGACGTCCAAAACCGTTGGCGCATGTTGATTTTCGCCGCAACCTCGTTGTTATAGTTCCATTGATTTTGAAAACGCTGCTCTGCACGAAGTAGCTTGATATCCTCGATGCTTTCCACCGTCTCAACTAGGGTGGCGTTGCGTATAGCTGACTCGCGCATTCCATCGTTGGACAACTTCGCAAGAGGTCTCTGCACTAGCAAGCCTGGAATCAACAGCATCGGGACTGCAGCCAAAACCACGTACACCAGCGGGCCACCAATCATCCAGAGAATAAATACAAACAAGAAGAAAAACGGCAGGTCTGCAACGGCGCTGATCGTTGTCGACGTGATCAACTCCCGCACCTGCTCCAGCTCACGTATCTGAGAAATAAACGAACCTGTTGACTTGGATCTGGCGCTATTTTGAACACGCAACGCATGGCCGAGTACACGGTCTGAGATATTGAGATCGGCACGCTTACCAATCGAATCCGAGACATAAGTGCGCACCATGCGCAGGGTAAACTCGAAGGTAATAGCCAGCATCAGCCCGCCAAACAAAACCCACAGAGTAGGATATGACTGCGCCGGGATGACGCGATCATAGACCTGCAAAGAAAATACGATGCTGGCAAGCGCCAAGACGTTAATCGCCAGGGAGGCGGCAATAATCTCGCCGTACCGACGCCAGTCGCGTAGTGCAATGTCCCAGAACCAGTTTTTCTTGAACGGCTTGATGTATTCATCAACCCGGATATCCGCGATAGTCGTCAAGGGCCGCAATACAAGCAGGCGCTCAACCTGCTCTGATAGCTCACTGACACCCATGGTCTGCGCTAGACCACCTTCATTACTGAACTGCATGGACACTTGCCCGGCACTGTCCATGCGTTCGAGCACAGCTATATCCCCATTGGCCAGCTGCACGATAAATGGCAAGTGCCGGGGATCAAGAAACTGCTCTGAAAACTCGGTGATGTAGAGCTCAAGCCCAAGTTGACGCCCCATGTCTTCCAGCAACAGATCCAGGGGCGTATCTTGCTCCCAACTCAGTGCGACCCGCACATTCTCCTCTGAAAAATCCAAGCGATAATGTTTCGCAACCATCAGCATCGCTGACAGCCATGACTCATGACTTGATGTTAAGCGACTCATTCAAGATAACCTGTCTAGCAATCACAACGGTTCTACCCCCCGCTTATCAGCAGCGTGGTAGATGTGCGATTGGAAGCGTGTAAAGGAGGGTCAGGACGACCCAAGTATTAGGTTGCCAACAGGGGGCACATGGCCCCCTGTTGGCCTGGTTGCTATGAGACCAGTAGTTGATGGTTGGCTAGCAGCGTTGCTAAATCGACCTGCACACCGCTTAGTGAAACCAGTGTGGTCGGGATAGATGCTCCACCGAGACCGTCATGATCGAACTGAATTTCAGTGCTGGAGCCGCTTTGCAGCACATTGAGGTAGTCCTCAATGTTGCCTGCCGAAGCATCCAGGGTTGCCACACCATCGATGTAACTTGCACTGCCAGTCCCTGTGTACCCAGCACTGTGCAACAACTCGCTGATATCGATGCGATCAGTGTCGTCGGTCCCCTCCCATGTACCGACGGTAAAACCATTGACGGTATCGCTACCGTTACCCAAGGTTGCATCGGTTGCGTTAAGCAACTTATAGATCAAGGTGTCGTGCCCACCGTTGCCGATATTGAGGATGTCGTTGCCACCACGCCCGTTGAACTGGTTATCACCCGCGCTGCCAGTAAAGGTATCGTCAAAACTACCGCCAGAAACACCTTCAATATCCGCCAACTGGGTTAGATTGAATCCCGTATCCTGTAGAGCGCTGGAGCCAAGGTTAAGCGTAACGCCACTGCTTGCCTGGCCGTAGTCGACAACATCCATACCGCCATTAGCAGCGACCCATGTGCCATGCTCTGAGCTGTAGCTCCAACCGCCAGCGCCGCTATAAGTGTCCGAGCCAGCCGTCGCAACAAATGTGTCGTTGTACCCTGTACCGACAAACTCCCCATTATTGCTGGCGGTGCCAGCCTCTGCAGACAGCACGTAATTGTGCGTGGCATCGCCTGTGCTCAACCCACCCCAGCCAGCGTTCACGCTCTCGTTCACATCAGCACGGACACCATCAACAATACGAATCAACTCGACAGAATAGGTTTCGTTGGCGTCCAGGCCATAAAAATTCAGTAAAGCCGAGCTGTCATTCACACCGATCCCTGATTGTTGATTGAGTACCTGGGTCGCGACCAAGGCGCCGCTGCTATCAAACAGATGCACAGTGTTGCCATACAATGCATTGATGCCATTTTGATCGAGTATTCGCAGGTGCAATGCAGTCCCTTCAGCGACAGCATTGGTGTTCTTCACCACAAAGGAATGACCGTTGCTGGTAAAGCCAACCAGGTCGACGGCCCCATCCCAGTCATAGTCCATTGCAGCGGCGCCAGTCAGCCGTGAACCGTAGCTGTAGTTCAGGTTGGCATTGGTCCAACTCAGACCATTGCCGTTATTGAGAATCAACTGAATCGTGTCGCTGCCATTGTAGCCCCCCATCTTGGCGATATCAGTGGTGCCGTTATGGTCCCAGTCGACAGCCAGGGCAATACGTGAACGAATGTCCGGGCCGGCGTTGATCTCAACGTAGTTATTCAGGGTGCCGTTGTTGTTAATTAGAACAGCTGATTTGTTCGAACCTCCTTGGTGTTGGTTGAGGTACAAATCAAGGGAGCCGTCACCATTGAAGTCGGCCCAGGTCATGCTGCTGCCTGATCCGTCGGTACCACCACCATCATTGAATACATTATTCACAACCTGGCCTATAGCCATGGTGCCATCACCTGAATTGGTGATGACGCCAAGCGCACGATTGTTACTGCCACCGCCGCCACTTATCTGACCAACGATATCAATCGCACCATCGTTATTTAAATCTACGCCGGAGATGCTGGAGCCAAATGTATAGGATGGGTTCAAGCCGCGCGTTACCAAATCTTGGGTAAAGGTTCCGTCTTGATTATTGTTAAACCAACCTGCCGAATTGCTATCTAGATTGCTATCGCCCAGCACAAGATCGAGGTAACCGTTACCCGTGCGATCGTATGCGACAGTGCCACCATAGTAGGTATCCAAGGCTCCATATGCGATGGTTTTGCTGGTATAGCTGCCGTTATCGTTCTGCCAGTACTGAAATGGACGAGCATAATTGCTTTGCGATGCGAAGATATCCATATCGCCATCACGATCCAGATCGAAATAGGTGTAGTTCACGGTTCTACCCGTGTCACTTGCTTTCGTCAGGACACCAGTGCTGTAGCTGTTCAAATCACTGCTGCGATAAACAGCTGTATTCGAAACAATATTCCACAGACCGTTTTCGCCAATGCTGTAACTTAGGCCTTGTTGGCTGTCTGTCCTTGAGCCCGGTGCATCGCCTGCCCATTGTGTATTGATAACCGGTTCGGCAACTACAGTTTGCGTCCCGATAAAGCTCTGATTAAGCAGATTACCGTTACCACCTTCGTCAACCACCCTGGTAGTTACATCATAGGTACTTAGCCCCAACGCATTATTGTTCGGAATTTGCACATACCAAGTATGGTTTGTGGCATCGACAACAACTCGACCGTCACCATAGCTCGCGCTGGATGAATAAGTGATGCCATTAACCGTGACATACAGGACCTCACTACCGCTAAAGTCAGCCCCAACCGTGCCGCGCAATATCGGCGTCTTGTCAGAGGTTACCTGCGACTCGAGCGTGATAGTGCTCGGAACACTGGTGTCCACGTTCAAGGTATAGAGATCAGAAGCTGTCGTGTTACCCGCTAGGTCAGTGACCACCGCCGAATAGTCGTATTTATTGGCGTTTTCCAAGCCGCTGAGTGCATAGGTCCAAGTGGTTCCACCAACCGTTGCGTTGCCCAGATAAATACCGTTTTGGAAAATTTTAAGCACTTCACCCGTTTGCAACGCAGCACTAAGGGTGCCTTGCAACACCGGCGCAGTGTCGTCAGTAACGTTCATAGTTGTCTGAACGCCTTGACGTGTCCCTTGGTCATCGGTATAGCCGGTAATAGTGGCCTGCTCCAGTGGAGCAATTGTGTCGACCACCACCGTTTGGCTATCTGTCTGCCCAATATTGCCTGCCTGATCGATAACCCGGAGCTGATAGTCGTGGCTGCCATCGCTCAAGATGCGCGAGTCGTTGTAGCTCCAGTCTGTGCCGCTGACATCCGTCAGCGTGATCCAGTTCGCACCACCATCTATGCTAATTTGTGCGTATTCGTCGCTTTCCAACGCTTTGCCCAAGGTGCCAGACAGCAAGAGGCTAGTGTCACTGGTAGTAAAGTCCGTCAAGGACAACCCTGTGTCGTCGCTGATGCTGTCGATACTGATCGACGTGGTCGGTGCAACGCGATCTACCGTTACAGCCTGCTGCTCGACGGGGCCCGAGTTACCGGCAAGGTCAATGACACGCACTTGATAGGTATGAACGCCATCAGATAGTGAACGTGCGTCGACGTAGCTCCAAGTCAAGCCGTCAGTCTCTACGGCGGTCCATGTTGCGCCGTCGTCCAGGCTGATCTGAGCATACTCGTCAGCATTGAGCACTGCGCTCAAGGTGCCATTGACCACTAGCTGATTATCGTTAGTGATGTAGTCCGTCGCAGACACGCCGGTATCATCCGTAATGCTGTCGATATGAATAGCGGTAACCGGCGCTGTAGTGTCGACCTCGACTGTTTGCGTGTAGGTCGAGCCAATGTTGCCAGCCACATCTATGACGCGCACTGTGTATTGGTATGAACCCTCAACTAAAGCGCGAGTATCGACATAACTCCAGCTCGTGCCCGCAACGTTCAATGCAGTCCAGGTCACGCCGTTGTCCAAGGTAATTTGCGCCTGCTCATCGACCGTTAAAGGGCTGGATAAGCTGCCATTGACTGTCAAGCTTGTGTCATTGGTGTTGTAGTCGGCGAACAAACCGCTGTCATCGCTGATGCTTGTGATGGCGATGTTTGACGTAGGCGCCGCGGTATCAATAGTCACCAGTTGACTGGCGGTTGAACCCACATTCCCTAAGGCGTCGATCAGGCGAATCGAATAGTCATGTTTGCCATCAACCAACGTTCGGCTGTCTAGGTACGTCCATGCCGTACCCGAAACATTAAGGTCTATCCAGGTTGCTCCGCTGTCGAGGCTGATTTGCATCAACTCGCCTGCCCCCAACTCAGCACCCAGCGTACCTTTGACGGCCAAAGCAGTATCATTGGTAATGAAATCGCTGCTGGATGAGCCGCTGTCTACGCTGATGCTGTCAATGGTCAGCGTCATCGATGGGCCGCTAGTATCAACCGTAAAGGAACGATCGTTGGAACCGGTGTTCCCCACGCTGTCTGTGGCTGTAGCAGTAATACTGTAAACACCCGCGTCTGCAAGAGCAGCCAAATCAGCTGTGCCTACTACCACGCTCCAGGTGTGATCCCCTTGTACTGTAGCGCTGTACTCCTTGCCATTGAGAGTCAGGGTTACAACACGCCCAGCATCAACCGATGCAGTGCCCGAGATAGTTTGAGCGCTACCTTGTTCAAGCTTGCTGAGGATATCGTCCGCAGTGAGGCTGTTGATGGTTACAGTCGGCACATCCCCTTGCAGAGAGACACTGCTGCTTGTTGAACCTGCATTGCCAGCCTGGTCGACCACTGAAGCGGTGATGTCGTAATCACCATCGGGGGTATTGAGAAAATCACGCGAATCAACATCTACGCTCCAAGTGCCATTGTCGGCCACTACAGAGTGATATGTACGACCATTAAAGGTGACCTCTACAGCCTGACCTGGTTCAGCATCAGCAGTACCGCTGATAACCTGCCCGGCTTTCTGCTCGGTGCCATCAATAACATTGTCACCGGCAACCGTATCAATGCTCACCGCGGGTACACTGGTATCCAGCGTCACATTGCTGGTGGCCGTTACCCCGTTGAGTGTTGCAGATACCGGTACCGTACCGTTGGCAATGCCATCCCAGACGTTGCTCGGCAGGTCCAACGACCAATTCAAGCTGGCATCAACGGTAGCGCTGTAGCTTTGTCCGTTGATTTCAATGCTTACTGTCTGGCCAGCAGCCGCGGCTGTCACACTCCCCGTCAGGGTTTGTGTCGCAGCAGCTTCCACACTATTGATGGCGTTATCGGCAGTCAGCGGGTTAATCCTGATGGTCGGAATCTCACCATCGACTGCAATTGTACGTGTCGCATCGCCAGTGTTACCGATGGCATCAGTAGCCTGCGCTGTAACAACCAAGTCGCCCTTGCCAAAAGACGCAACGTCAGTATCAGGGATGGTAACGGTCCATGCACCCGTGCTGTCTACGCTCGTGGTGTAGTCATGACCATTCACTGTCACCTGTAAATCGGTGCCCTCAGCCAAGCCACTGGACGTACCGCTGATATCAAGCGATTGGGTTTTCTCAGCAGCGCTGATCACATCATCAGTTGATACAGCATCAATAGTCACAGCCGGAGGCGTCAAGACCACGTTGACGTTATGACTGGCGGTACCGGTATTACCTGCCGCATCGTTGACGCTGACAGTAATGTTGGCAGTACCTGCCTGCAAAGCAGCCACGTCGGCTTTTGCAACAGAAAGCCCCCAGGTACCGTCCGCATTCACGGTGGTGGTATAGCTCTTGCCATTAAGGCCAACTGTAATAATTTCGCCACCGGCTAAACCGTTGGAGGTGCCTGTAACTTCAAGCGCCTGGCCGTGCTCGCTGGCATTGATGATGTCATCACCTGCAACGCTATTGATAGTCACAATCGGCGCCGTGAAATCCACGATCACATCATGACTGGCATATGCATTGTTGCCCTCAACACTGGAGACACTGGCATCGAAACGTAGATTGCCATCAGCAACACCAGCCCATACGGAACTGGGCAAGCTGACCGACCAGGACAAATCCTCATTTACCGTTGCGGTGTAGTCCGTACCGTTCATGGACAGCGTTACAACTTGGCCAGCCTCGACATTGAGTACACTACCGCTGACGATGACATTGGCCCCTGCCTCAACCGTATTTAGACGATCATCACCTGCGACGGTATTGATGCTAATTAGCGCGTTGAGCGTACCAATTACCACGGTGGTGTCGGTGTTTGCCTGGTTGCCAATATCATCTTCGGCTGATACCGATACCTTATGTTGGCCATCGCGCACACCGTCAAAATCACTCGGCTGGACTTCGACACTCCACTTGCCGTCAGCCGCTACAGTCGCCTGATAATCCTTGCCATTGAGCGTAAGAGTGACAACTGCACCTGAGTCCAATCCCGTAGAAGAACCACTAATTTCAACAGGAGCGCTTTTTTCGGCGCTATTGATAACGTTGTCATCGGCAATGGTGTCAATCGTGAGGGTTGGCAACAGGGTCACTACATCAACGCCGTGGTTCGTCGAAGCGCTATTGCCAGCCGCATCCGCCACCTGGGCGCCAATGCTGTAATGACCGTCGGTAAGTGTTGCAATGTCAGCAGCTGCAACGGACAGGCTCCAGGCACCATCAGCCCCGACGGCCGTGGTGTAGTCCTTGCCATTGACGCTGATGGTCAGGACTTCGCCGCCTTCGAGGCCACTTGCATGCCCTGTAACCAGTACTGCATCAGTTTTCTCATTTGCATTGATGATGTCGTCGCCAGCTACGGTATCAATGGTGATAACCGGTGCAGTTGTATCGACAGTCAACTCGCGCGATTGCTCTACGATGTTGCCCGCTTTATCGGTAGTCGTTGCTGTAATGATTAAAGTACCGTCAGCTGCGGTAGAGAAGTTTGCGGCCGCAATGCTAACGCTCCAAACGCCACCCTCGCCAACCACAGTTTGATAATCCTGACCATTGAGGCTAACTGTCAGGGCTTGCCCTACCTGTGCGGAAGTCACACCACTGACCATGAGATCCTGATTGACTTCCATGCTGTTCAGAAGATCGTCGCGCGCAGAATCCAGCCCGCTGCTGCTAGTCGTAGGTTCGATAACCAATATCGGCGTTGTCAGGTCAACCGCAACGATCTGCCCACTTTGCGCGACACTACCTTGAGTGTTGGTGACTTTAACTTCCAGGTTGCGATAACCATCGGAGAGTCCCGCAAGGTCAGCTGCAGGTACAGCAACCTCCCAGCTCCCGTCACCCGCAACGGTGGCTTGATATTGATGGCCGGCGAAATTGATAACAACAACCTGCCCAGCTTCAACATTGGCCGTGGCACCCGAAAGCAGCAATTCAGAACCCTGCTCGACGCTGTTGATGATATTGTCTTGCGCCACGGCATTGATACTGACCGCAGTGTCCGCCAAATCGACCATGACCTGATGGTTGATCGTCACAGGATTACCCGAAACATCGGCACTGCTGACATGAATGTCCAGCGCGCCTTGGGAAAAACTGGAAACGTCACTGGCCTTCAAACCAAGCTGCCAACTGCCGTCAGCGTTGACCGCAGTCATATAGCTATTGCCATTGATAGTGACAGTTACAGCCTGACCGGACGTTAGCCCTGTACTCGTACCAAAAACAGTCAGGTCCTGAGCGTGCTCGATTGCGTTGATAATATCGTCGCCGGACACAGTCGCGACACGCAATCCAGGTAAACCCGCAGCAATCGAAATGCCGCGACTGGCCTCGCTTGTATTGCCAGTAGCATCGGTAACGCTGGCTGTGATTATCAGCCCACCATCACCCAGTGCAGTCCAGGTAGAGCTTGGGATATCCAAAGTCCATGTATGATCATTGCCCAGCAAAACCTCATACAAGGCACCCCCAACGTTAACCGTGACAGTCTCACCGGCTGCGGCCCCCATTACTGAGCCACTGATGGTCTGCGCAGTCGACACTTCGGAAGCATTAAGCACATCATCCAGAGCCACGGCATTAATACTCACTACCGGAGCTGAAGTATCGACGGCCAACCCCTGGGAGGCCGTGTGTACATTACCCGCAGAGTCGGTGGCACTTACCTCGACGGTGTAAAAGCCGTCATGCAGGCCAGCCACTACCTCGGCTGGCAGTTCGAGACTCCAGCCTCCACCTTCGATAACCTGAGTTGTATAGTTCTCGCCTGCGATTGAGACAATGATTTGCGTACCGGCTTCAAGGCCTGATGCAGTACCACTCAGGAGCACAGCTGCTCCTGCTTCGCTTTCACCGATCTGGTTATCGCCGCCTATTGGGTCAATCGTCAGTTCGACGTTATCGCCTACAATATCAAGACTGATCGTGCCCGCACTGAGATTGCTGTCACCACTGAGCTGAACAACTTCATAGCTATGCTGACCCAAAGTTTGATCGGCAAGAGTAAGAGCCCAAGTCCCGTCCGCACCGACTTGGGTGCTCGCAATAACAACACCTTCTGCGTTGATTATCTGGATACTTGCGCCGGCTTGGCCAGTACCTGTGAAGGTGGGACTTAGGTCGTCTGTCTTACTACCCGAGACCAAGAGCGCCTGTACCTGGCCTTGATTATCGGTTGCAATAAATGAAGGGTGGACAATCTCAGCCGGCAAGGTGTTATCAACATATTCGACCCGGGTATGACCGCCACCATTGTCGTCATTCAATCCCGCCCCCACCAAGGCACCGCCAAGCCCTGCCCCGATTAGACCAAGTAGTCCATATTCGGAGAAAACATAATTGCCATAGAGCAACGGATCAATGCTATCGAGCACTTCGGCACTGGCTTGCAAAGGTACAATTTGGCCAGAGGCAAGTTCAGGCACATCTGCGAAACTGATGTGGGTCAATGCAGCATTATCATCTTGAAAAACTAGCGCGCTATGGTGCTCGGTTTCATCAACCTGAAAGTACCCATCGCAACGAATGACACTGCCATCCTGCATATGAATTAACAGGTCATTACCGATTCGTTCATAACGACTGACATCGGAAACGGATGCCTGAACGAGTACAACACTGGGTTCATTCAGGGTTAGGGTCAGGTTACCATTGGCGATCAGATTGACTTCATTATTGGCATCACGATCAATTATTTTAATAGACGTTTTCATATCAATTATTCACCTCTGTGATTAACTCATGAAATGCAGAGTCAAATATTTGGAAGACTTTCCGTATCTTCAATTGTGTGTATGTCTAGCACATCAACAAGGTTGTCAACGGCAGACGCATAGTCAACAGCGGCATCCCAGCCATCAAATTCAGCGTTGATCAACGCCAGATGAGACTGATACAAATCTTGCTCAACCGTTATTAGGTCATTCACGCTGCGACGGCTTAATTTGTATTCATCCAAATAAACAGCACGTGCGCGCTCAGCAATTTCAACCTGGCGAACACTCACCCTATAATTGCTCCGTGAGCCTTCATAGTTAGAATATGCCGTTGAAGCATTAGTCATTACATCAAACTTAACTTTGTTGATGCCTTGCTCTGCCGTTTCTTTGGCACCCATGGCTTGAGCCACGCGCGCGGACACAGCACCGCCGGTATAAAGTGGAACATCCAAATTCAAATAAATTTGATTATCCCAATACGGATCATTTTTATTTTGGTAGCGCGTGCGACCCGCTTCTAACTTTATGGTTGGCAAATACCCAGCTTTATTTTTTTCAATAACGCTGGAGGCTGCTTCGGATTCAGCCATCGCTCTTTTAACAGCCGCAATAGCTGAGTAGTCGATGGCTGACACTTCCATGGTTTGTTCAGACAACCCCAAAGGCGGGGTCGAATAGGTGTTGGCTCTAACCCCGGTGAGGACTACGAGCTGGGCAATGGCTGTTTCTTGGCGGGTAAAAAACTGCTCTACCTGCGACTGCATAATGGCAATACGCGACTGGGCTTGAAGATAGTCAGCGCTTGAACTAAGCCCACTGTTTGCACGGACCTTGGCAATGCGCTCAACAGTCCTAAGCGACTGGACGCCCTGTTCAGCTGCTTTCTTTAATACGCCATAACGCTTGACCAGCAAATAAGTCTTGGCCGTTTTTTTTGCCACATCACTCATGGTTTGCTGGAGCGCGAACACATAGCTTTTTTTAATGTGTTTCTGTTGCAGGATATTGTTATTCGTTTTGCCGAAGTCATAGACCAACTGCGTCAAAGTAACGCCGTAGGTTTTATCCGTGTAATTGTTGTCGTCATTTGCGAGGTTGCCATTCGCACCGCCGAGCCCTGACTGCAATCCTATTTGTGGTTGCCAAGCACTTTCGGCCTCATCGATCAACCCCTGCCCAATACTCACCTGCGCAGTCATCTGGGCAATAGTCGGGTCATGCGCAAAGGCATAAATGACACTTTCACGCAATGTCATTTCTTGATCACTGGTGAATTCAGGTGCGCGGTATGAATCCAACTCAACCGCAGTAATCGACAACGAAAACAACCCACACCCACTGACTAAAAAAACACCAACCAAACGGTTTAAAAACAAATTAATTTTCATCAACTCTTTACTCCCTGTAAGCAAGCTGAAAATTAAAATCACTCATACCTGCTTGAGGCTTTACTGGATAGCGCATCCAAAAAACACAAACCAGATACAAATAAGCTCTACTTATCCGAGCACGAGCAGAAAAGCCAATCTATTTATCGAAACAAAATCTCCACGACAGAAAATTAAATTACTAACTAATAAGTTAACGTTAGGATAAACATAGATTCGCAAAACAACATGTAGGAAATATCCTAGGCTGGCGAAGAATACTCCCATTACGCACCCATACAGCTATATGTAGCCTTGTTCAAACCCTTGGATAGGCACGCACAGTTGACAAATAACATCAAAGTTGACAGGCAACATATTTTCGAAAATTTCATACAGAACTAAAAACTGGTCTTTGATGCCAAGCAACTCGTTCGCCAGACCAAGGCCAACGCGCAGCATCAGAAAATACCGATCCCCGTAAGGCCTTCTTACGCACCTGACAACTTTGCTTTAAAGGCTCGTAAGCAACCAGGTCCTGCAGGACACCTCGTGACGTATCCTGCGGCTACTGCGCCACACTCTCGCCCTGATGCCATAAAGAACGAGACAATGGGCTGCTATCCACAGGCTCAGTTGCCCGCTCCAGCGGCCAAAGCAACCAGGGGCATCCCCTTGAGCTGCGCTAAGCACGAAGTCAGCCTGGGCTGTGCGCCTACCGCCCGGCTCTAGACCTTGGTCTACAGTTTGAAGTTCTTAGTTTGGGTTGCACGGTGCTATAATGCTCAGCCGTGACCTTACAGTCATAGAGAACGGCTCGTTCGTAACAGGACGCCCGCTTCTCGAAACGTCAGTCACTATCATCCTAGCGCTGGCGAATAACACTCTACTGGTACAACCAACCTTGCGTGGTAACTACTCGAATTCCGACTCAAGCCAAGCCGTTGAGTGGAAGTGCCTACAGGGCGCACCTCGAGATCATGTCCGCGCCTAGCAAAGAAGAGAGTTTTCTTGATGTCAAACCGCTCGAAGATCATCTATACCTTCACCGACGAAGCTCCAGCTCTCGCTACCTATTCCCTACTTCCTATCGTCAAAGCTTTCGCCGCCTCTGCTGACATTGATGTCGAAACCCGTGATATCTCTCTTGCTGGCCGTATCCTTGCTGCCTTTGCTGATCAGCTCGGTGCCGATCAACAAATTGAAGACGACTTAGCCAAACTCGCTGTGCTGGCTACTGCGCCCGAAGCCAACATCATCAAGCTGCCAAACATCAGCGCTTCGGTGCCTCAACTCAGGGGCGCCATTGCCGAACTGCAGGCTCAGGGCTTCAAGCTCCCAAACTACCCTGAAGACGCTCAAACCGAGCAAGACAAAGACACCCTGGCCCGTTACAGCAAGGTGCTGGGCAGCGCGGTCAACCCGGTTCTGCGTGAAGGTAACTCCGACCGCCGCGCACCTGCCGCCGTCAAAGCCTACGCACGCAAGCACCCGCATTCCATGGGCAAGTGGAGCATGGCTTCGCAGTCGCATGCCGACTACATGCGCGACGGCGATTTCTTCTCCAGCGAACAATCCTTCACCCTGGATAAAGCTGGCGACGTACGCATCGAGTTCGTCGGTAAAGACGGCAAAGTTGAGCTGAAAAAAGTTGTCAGCCTGCAAGAAGGTGAAATCTTCGACGGCATGCGCATGAGCGCTCGCAAGCTGCGCGACTTCTTCGAGCAAACCCTGCAAGACTGTAAAGAAACCGGCGTTATGTGGTCCCTGCACGTCAAGGCGACCATGATGAAGATCTCCCACCCGATCGTCTTTGGTCACGCCGTTAGCGTTTACTACAAAAAAGCCTTCGAGAAGCACGCCAAGCTGTTTGACGAACTGGGCGTTAACCCAAACAACGGCCTGAACAGCGTCTACGAGAAAATCAAGTCACTGCCAGCTTCGCTGCAGGAAGAAATTCTCCATGACCTGCACGAGTGCTACAGCGACCGCCCAGAAATGGCCATGGTTGACTCGGTCAAAGGCATCACCAACCTGCACATCCCAAGCGACGTCATCGTCGACGCCTCGATGCCAGCGATGATCCGCAGCTCGGGTCAGATGTGGGGCAAGGACGGCAAGCTCAAAGACACCAAAGCCGTTATGCCTGAAAGCACCTACGCGCGCATCTATCAGGAAATGATCAATTTCTGCAAAACCAACGGCGCGTTCGACCCAACCACTATGGGTTCGGTGCCAAACGTTGGCCTGATGGCGCAGAAAGCTGAAGAGTACGGATCCCACGACAAGACCTTCGAAATGGAAGCCGACGGCACCATGCGCGTCGTACTGGCCGATGGCACTGTCAAAATTCAGCACGAAGTCGAAGCCGGTGACATCTGGCGTGCCTGCCAGACCAAAGATGCCCCGATCCGTGACTGGGTCAAACTGGCGGTTACCCGTGCACGCGCCTCGAACACCCCAGCTATCTTCTGGCTGGACCCAGAGCGTGCGCACGACGAACAGCTCAAGCTGAAAGTAAATGCCTACCTCAAAGATCACGATACCAACGGCCTGGAATTGCTGATTCTTGATTACAACCAGGCGATCCGCGTCAGCATGGAGCGCATGATCCGTGGCCTCGACACCATCTCGGTAACCGGCAACGTACTGCGTGACTACCTGACCGACCTGTTCCCGATTATGGAACTGGGCACTTCGGCGAAAATGCTTTCCATCGTTCCTCTGATGGCGGGCGGCGGCATGTACGAAACCGGTGCTGGCGGCTCTGCACCCAAGCACGTACAGCAATTGGTTGAAGAAAACCACCTGCGCTGGGATTCCCTGGGCGAGTTCCTCGCTCTGGCCGTTTCCCTGGAAGAAACCGGGATCAAGAGCAATAACCAGAAAGCCAAGATTCTTGGCACCACGCTGGATATCGCCACCGGCAAACTGCTCGACAACGGCAAATCCCCTTCGCGCCGTACTGGCGAACTGGACAACCGTGGCAGCCATTTCTACCTGGCGCTGTACTGGGCGCAGGCTCTGGCAGCACAGACTGAAGACGCCGAGTTGGCCGCTCATTTCGCTCCACTGGCCAAAACCCTGACCGAGCAGGAAGAAGCCATCGTTGCCGAGCTCAATGAAGTGCAAGGCAAGCCGGTTGATATTGCTGGTTACTACCGCTCCAACCCGGAACTGACTGCCAAGGTCATGCGTCCGAGTGCAACCCTCAACGCGGCGATCGATCCCCTGATCTAAGCCTGCTGCGGGTTACAAGCAACTCCACAACCCCCGGCCACGTGCCGGGGGTTGTGTTTTACGACACACAAGGATCAGAACATGAGCTGGCAACCGCATATCACCGTCGCGACTGTTGTAGAAGACAACGGCCGTTTCCTGTTGGTTGAAGAACACGCCGAAGGCCGCCAGGTATTCAATCAACCTGCTGGTCATCTTGAAGCCAATGAAACCCTCGGCCAGGCGGCACTGCGCGAGACACTCGAGGAAACTGGCTGGGAAGTCGAACTAACAGCCGTAACTGGCATTTACCTCTATACAGCGCCGAGCAATGGCGTGACCTATCAACGGGTATGCTTTGCTGCCAAACCCATCGCCCATCACCCCGAGCTAGCCTTGGATGACGGAATCATTGGCCCGCAATGGCTGACTCGCGACGAACTGTCCGCGCAGCCTGAACGCTGGCGGAGCGAGTTGGTTCTGCGCTGCATTGACGACTACATCGCCGGTGATCGTTTTCCCCTGGCCCTGCTGCGCGACTAACCGAACCCTCAACCGTCGCCGCCAGCGTCGCATCCTGCTAGAATCGCGTCCTTTTGAGCTTCAGCGCACTTCCCCATGCCAGATATCGCCATGCAAACGACCCAAGTCTACGACCCTGCCACAACCCGCGTAATCGTCGGTATGTCCGGCGGCGTCGACTCGTCTGTGTCCGCCCTGCTTCTGCTTGAACAGGGCTACCAGGTCGAGGGGCTGTTCATGAAGAACTGGGACGAAGACGACGGCACTGAATACTGCACGGCCATGGACGACCTGGCCGATGCACAAGCTGTGTGCGACAAAATAGGCATCAAGCTGCACACCGCCAACTTTGCCGCTGAATACTGGGACAATGTATTCGAACACTTTTTGGCTGAATACAAAGCCGGTCGTACCCCCAACCCAGACATCCTGTGTAATCGCGAGATCAAGTTCAAAGCCTTTCTCGATTACGCCCTGATGCTCGGCGCCGACCTTATCGCCACAGGCCACTATGTGCGCCGTCGCGACATTGATGGCCGCACCGAACTGCTCAAGGGCCTCGACCCGAACAAGGATCAGAGCTACTTCTTGCACGCTGTCGGTGGTGAGCAAATCGCCAAGACCCTATTCCCAGTTGGCGAGCTTGAAAAACCGCAAGTCCGTGAAATAGCTGAGAAATACCAGCTAGCGACGGCTAAAAAGAAAGATTCAACCGGCATCTGCTTTATTGGCGAGCGGCGCTTCAGCGACTTCCTCAAGCAGTACCTGCCAGCCCAGCCCGGCGATATTGAAACCACCGAAGGTGAAGTCATCGGCCGCCATCACGGCCTTATGTACCACACCATTGGCCAACGCCAGGGCTTGGGCATTGGCGGCCTGAAGGACGCCAGCGATGAGCCTTGGTATGTGCTGCAAAAAGACCTGGAGCGTAATGTGCTGATGGTTGGCCAGGGTAATGATCACCCATGGTTATTTTCCAGCGCCCTGCTCGCCTCGGACATTTATTGGGTCAACCCGATCGATCTGAGCCAGCCTCGTGAGCTAACCGCCAAGGTTCGCTACCGCCAGGGCGACCAGCACTGCACGCTTGAAAAGACCAGCAGTGGCTATCGGGCGACCTTCGCCATGCCGCAACGCGCTGTCACACCAGGTCAATCCGTTGTGTTTTATGACGGTGAAATCTGCCTTGGTGGTGGCGTCATTGAAGTCGCAGAGCCATGGAGCAGTAAGGATATGCGTCGATGAACCAGACTCAAGAGCAACTTGTCGCCCTTGGCGCTGTGTTTGAAGCAGCCGTGCAAGTCGACAAACTCGCCCGGACCGGCCAGTGCAGCGAAGCCGTCACGGCCTGCCTGATCGGCAGCCTGCTGGTACGAAATCCGGACTCGACCCTAGACGTCTACGGCGGTGATGACCTCAACCTGCGTGACGGCTATCGTGCGTTGATCAGCTCTTTGGAGCGCGACCCCGCGAGCCTGCAGCGTGAACCCCTGCGCTACGCCCTGGCCTTGCTTAATCTTGAACGCCAGTTCTCCAAACGTGACGACCTGCTGCAGATCATGGGCAGCCGCCTCGACCAGATCCAACAACAAGTCGAGCACTTCGGCATCACCCATCAGAACGTCATAGCCAACTGCGGGTCGCTCTATCAAGACACCATCAGCACCTTCCGCCAACGCATCCAGGTGCAAGGCGATATGCGCCATTTGCAGCAAAGTGACAACGCGGCAAAGATCCGCGCCCTACTGCTGACTGGCATTCGTGCAGCACGGCTTTGGCGCCAACTGGGCGGTCACCGCTGGCAATTGGTATTTGGCCGGAAAAAATTGCTCACCGAGTTATATGCCATGTTGCGCGGATGAGAAATCCGCCGCAGCCTGTTGATTTAAAAACGATTCAGTAATTTCGCAGCAATTGCCTGCAATCATGTGCATGGATTACGAAGACAGCTACCGCTGAACGGCCATCACCGAATGCGGAAACTCGCTGGTTTTCATGTATGATATGCGCCCTTTTCAATGCCCGACTGTCCGAGAACGCCTTCTTATGCAGCTTTCCTCGCTCACCGCGGTTTCCCCCGTTGATGGCCGCTATGCCGGCAAAACCAGCGCTTTGCGCCCTATTTTCAGCGAATATGGCCTGATCCGCTTCCGTGTAATGGTTGAAGTACGCTGGCTCCAGCGCCTCGCTGCGCACCCAGGCGTGCCTGAAGTCGCGCCATTTTCAGCCCAGGCTCAGGCAGTGCTTAACGAATTGGCAGAGAACTTTGCCGAAGAGCACGCGCAACGGGTTAAAGAGATCGAACGCACCACCAACCACGACGTCAAAGCCGTCGAGTACCTGCTCAAAGAGCAAGCTGCAAAGCTGCCTGAGCTGGACAAGGTCAGTGAGTTCATCCACTTCGCCTGCACCTCTGAAGACATCAACAATCTTTCCCACGCGCTGATGCTGCGTGAAGGCCGCGACACTGTATTGCTGCCGCTGATGCGCCAGATTGCCGGTGCCATCCGCGAGTTGGCGGTCCGCTTTGCCGACGTGCCGATGCTGTCGCGCACCCACGGTCAACCTGCCTCGCCAACAACCTTGGGCAAAGAACTGGCCAACGTGGTTTACCGTCTTGAACGCCAGATCAGCCAGATTGCAGCAGTACCGCTGCTGGGCAAGATCAACGGCGCCGTGGGCAACTACAACGCCCACTTGTCGGCCTACGCCGATATCGATTGGGAAGCCAACGCCCGCGAGTTTATCGAAGGCGACCTGGGCCTGCAGTGGAACCCCTATACCACGCAGATCGAGCCGCATGACTACATTGCAGAACTGTTTGACGCGACCGCTCGCTTCAACACTATTCTGATCGACTTCGACCGCGACATTTGGGGCTACATCTCGCTTGGCTACTTCAAGCAGAAGACCATCGCTGGCGAAATCGGCTCCTCGACCATGCCGCACAAGGTCAACCCGATCGACTTTGAAAACTCCGAAGGCAACCTCGGTATCGCCAACGCCCTGCTTCAGCACTTGGCGAGCAAACTGCCAATTTCGCGCTGGCAGCGTGACCTGACCGACTCCACCGTACTGCGTAACCTCGGTGTTGGCTTTGCTCATAGCGTTATTGCCTATGAAGCAAGCCTCAAAGGAATCAGCAAGTTAGAGCTGAATTCTCAACGGATCGCTGCGGATCTGGACGCCTGCTGGGAAGTATTGGCTGAGCCGATCCAGACCGTGATGCGCCGCTATGCCATCGAAAACCCATACGAAAAGCTCAAAGAGCTGACGCGTGGCAAGGGCATCACCCCTGAAGCCCTGATGGACTTCATCGACGGCCTCGACATGCCAATTGAAGCCAAGGCCGAGCTCAAGCTGCTCACCCCGGCCAACTACATTGGCAATGCAGTCGCCCAGGCCAAGCGCATCTAAGCAACCCAGCCGTTTAAACGCCCGGCAGTGCCGGGCGTTTTTATTTAAGGCTAAACATTAATTTCAAAGGCTTAGCGATGAATCCTGATAATCCACTGCAATTGCTGGGCGGCTTAACTCCACGGGAGTTTCTGCGCGACTACTGGCAGAAGAAACCCTTGCTTGTGCGCCAGGCAATTCCGGACTTTGAAAGCCCGATCTCGCCAGACGAGCTGGCGGGCCTGTCACTCGAAGAAGAAGTCGAGTCACGCCTGGTGATCGAGAACGGCGAACGCCCGTGGGAGCTGCGCCGCGGACCGTTTGCAGAAGATGCCTTCAGCCAATTGCCGGAAAAGGACTGGACCCTGCTGGTTCAAGCTGTCGACCAATTCGTCCCCGATGTCGCTGAGCTCATGGAGGCATTTAAGTTTCTGCCCAAATGGCGAATTGATGACGTGATGGTCAGCTTTGCCGCACCAGGCGGCGGCGTTGGCCCGCACTTTGATAACTACGACGTATTTTTGCTCCAGGGTTATGGCAAGCGCCGCTGGCAAGTTGGCCAGATGTGCGACTCAAATAGCCCGCTACTCGAACACTCGGATCTCAAGATCCTTGCTGAATTTGCACACACTGAAGAATGGGTTCTCGAGCCTGGCGACATGCTGTATCTGCCGCCACTTCTGGCCCACTGTGGTACCGCTGAGGATGATTGTATGACGTATTCTGTAGGCTTCCGCGCGCCTAGCGCAGCTGAAGTACTCACTCACTTTACTGACTTTTTAAGCCAGTTCCTGCCGGATGAAGAGCGCTACAGCGATGCTGATGCGCAACCCACCAGCGACCCACATCAAATTCAGCACGACTCACTCGACCGCCTCAAGGCGCTTCTCAACCAGCACATGGGCGACGAGCGTCTGCTGATGACCTGGTTTGGTCAGTTCATGACTGAGCCACGCTACCCGGAACTGGTCAGCGGCATCGAAATCGACGAAGAACAGTTTCTCGATCAGATAGAAGCTGGCGCCATCATTGTGCGCAACCCAAGCGCGCGCATGGCCTGGTCTGAAGTTGGCGACGGCCTGGTGCTGTTTGCCAGCGGCCACAGCCGCATGTTGCCTGCCAACCTGCGTGAAATGCTCAAGTTGATCTGTTCTGCCGATGCCCTGCACATCGAAAACCTCGGCCAGTGGCTGGCGGACGACGAAGGCCGTCTCTTGGTTCTGGAGCTGATCAAGCAAGGCAGCCTGGAGTTCGCAGATGAATAAAATCAGCGTCCGGCTAGCCGACTGGAACAAGGACAACGCCGACATCCGGCGTATCCGCGAGGCAGTGTTTATCGCCGAGCAATCGGTGGCTCCGGAGCTCGAATGGGACTCCGAAGATGCCCAGGCCGCACACTTCCTGGCCTGCGAAGGTGATTACCCAGTTGGCACCGCACGCCTGCTGGACGATGGCCATATTGGCCGCGTCTCGGTACTCAAGGACTGGCGTGGCCTGAAAGTCGGTGACGCCCTGATGGAAGCGGCAATTGCCGAGGCCGAAAAACGTGGACTGCGCCGCCAAATGCTCAGCGCCCAGGTGCATGCCAGCGCGTTTTATGAAAGGCTAGGCTTTAATATTATTAGTGAAGAATACCTTGAAGCCGGTATTCCTCATGTTGATATGGTGCGCAACAGCGACTAAGGACCCTCTGGAAAACTACTACGCTCGATATTACCGCGTTAAAAAACTGCTCAAAATGCTCATTTACAACTCGTAAACTCCGCTTTTTCGCAGTTTTTTGCCTTGTCCTATCGTCGCTCGCTACCTTTTTCAGAGGTTCCGAACTGGCCAAAACCTGCGTTACAAGCAGCGGCCAGGTTTATCGGCTGCGCTCTAACTTGGTTTTCGAGGTCAAGATGGTCAATGAATCAGCCCCGCACGACCCCTTCGATCAAGAGCAAGCCCTTGAGCTGCCCGACATCGAGTTTGAGTCGCCGGGGCTTTTTTCTGTGCACAACCCAGAGATGGTGACCAGCACTAGCCAAAGCTCTGAACATGCGCCCTTCAGACTCGGCGAACATACCTCGCTTGAACGCTTCAATAATCAAGAGCAGGCCCGCGCGCACGCACTTGCCCTGCTGCAGCAGGCCAAACGCAGCCTGTGTATCTATAGCCAGGATCTTGAGCCATGGCTTTATCACCACAGCAGCGTGCAACAAGCCTGTACCGCGTTCCTGTTGGCCAACCCCAGGAATCGCCTGCGGATTCTGGTCAAAGACCTGAGCTTCGCCATCAAAGACGGTAACCGGCTGATTAGCCTTTCTCGACGTTTATCAAGCAACTTGCTGATTCGTAAACTAAACCCAGATTACCCGATTGAAGATACTGGCTACCTCCTGGCTGACGACCATGGCCTGCTGGTGCGCCCCGAAGCTGATCAGTTTGCTGGCTACGCCAGTTATCAAGATGCTGGCCGGGTTCGACTGCGCCAAGCACACTTCAATCAAGCCTGGGAAACCAGCATCACCGACCCTGACTTGCGGAGCTTTTTGTTATGACTGCGCGCCCCCTGCTGTTGGCCGCCCTGCTCTGCATTAGCCAAGCGCTAATGGCAGAGACCCAGGTGATTGACCTGAACTTCCGTACGGCCGATGAAATATTGCCCGCGATTCAATCAACCCTGGGCAGTGAAGGCAAAGTCACGCCCTACGGCAACAAACTGATTATCAACAGCTCAAGTGAGAAAATCAGCGAAGTGCGCAGCCTGCTTGAGCAACTCGACACCAAGCCGCGTCGCCTGCTGATCAGCGTCGATACCAGTGACTCAAATGTACAAACTGATCGTGGCTACAGCACCAATGGCACTATCAGTGCGGGTAATGGCGAGGTGGTAGTCGGCCGTGGCGAGATCAATGGCCGTGACCAGGTGCGGATCATCAACCGCAGCACCAACAGTCGTGGCGGCGGCGTGCAGCAGGTGCAAACCAATGAAGGCTATCCCGCGCTTATCCAGGTCGGCCAGAGCGTACCACTGACCTCAACTGGCACCGGCCCCTACGGCCAGGTGTACAACAACACCGAATACCGCAATGTCACCCGCGGCTTCTACGTGACAGCCAGCCTGACTGGCGACCAGGTACATATTTCCCTGAGCAGCAACCGCGATCGAGTCAGCCAGAATCGTCCTGATGTGATCGACGTACAAAGCACTGACACCCGCGTCAGTGGCCCTATTGGCCAGTGGATTACCGTTGGCGGCGTCAACGAACAAAACCAGAGCCAAAACAGCGATTTCCTGCAGCGTCGCTCGACCCAGGGCAGGGAAGATATGACCTTGCGCGTTAAGGTCGATGTAGTCGATTAATGCCTGACCGGTACTGACTTGCCGGTCATCCAGATAATTATGTAGTAGCGCTAAAAAACCACTACAAAACGTTTGACGAACGCTTGGCAGCGATGCATTATGGCCTCGCTCCCGCTAATCAGGGGCTCTGGAAAGAGCTTCCGGGTTGACTTCAGGCTTACCGCCCGAGCGACCTGTGTTGTACAAGCCCACAAGGCAGATCGACGAGATTGCGACTGGAACGAAGTTGTCCTGAGGGACGGGGAAGCGCTTTCAACCAGCATGACCGTAACAGACACTGCATCGCCTGAGGCATCCACGAGTCGAATGGCGAAAAATGACCCGCTCATGTGCAGATACTGGTGTCATAAAACTGGTCGACATCCCCCCACCTGATCCAACTCCGTATTAGTCACTTTCTCTTTATCTGTTGTGAGCCCCGCCACCAGTATCTGTCTACTACAGTTGCTGAGCGGGAAAGCGGTGCTCAACCAAACACATACTTTGAAGGATTGACCATGTCAGCTTATCAAAACGACATCAAAGCCGTTGCGGCCCTTAAAGAAGCCGCCGGCAACAGCTGGAGCGCTATCAACCCTGAGTCCGTTGCTCGCATGCGCGCTCAGAACCGCTTCAAAACCGGTCTTGATATCGCCAAGTACACTGCCGCCATCATGCGCAAAGACATGGCCGAGTACGATGCTGACAGCTCTGTCTACACCCAGTCGCTGGGTTGCTGGCATGGTTTTATCGGTCAGCAGAAGCTGATTTCGATCAAAAAGCACCTGAAAACCACCAACAAGCGCTACCTCTACCTGTCTGGCTGGATGGTTGCTGCACTGCGCTCCGACTTCGGCCCGCTGCCTGATCAGTCGATGCACGAAAAAACTGCAGTTTCAGGCCTGATCGAAGAGCTGTACACCTTCCTGCGCCAAGCTGACGCCCGCGAACTGGATCTGTTGTTTGTTGATCTGGACAAGGCTCGCGAAGCTGGCGACAAAGCCAAGGCCGCTGAAATCCAGGACAAGATCGACAACTACGAAACCCACGTAGTGCCAATCATTGCCGACATCGACGCAGGCTTCGGCAACCCAGAAGCCACTTACCTGCTGGCCAAGCGCATGATCGAAGCAGGCGCTTGCTGCATCCAGATCGAAAACCAGGTTTCCGATGAGAAGCAGTGCGGCCACCAAGACGGCAAGGTAACTGTTCCCCACGAAGACTTCCTGGCCAAGATCAACGCTGTTCGTTACGCCTTCCTCGAGCTGGGCATTGACGACGGTGTAATCGTTGCCCGTACCGACTCCCTCGGTGCTGGCCTGACCAAGCAAATCGCCGTGACCAAGACTCCGGGCGACCTGGGCGACCAGTACAACTCGTTCTTGGATTGCGAAGAAGTTTCCGCGGCAGATCTGGGCAACGGCGACGTTGTAATCAACCGTGGTGGCAAGCTGCTGCGTCCTAAGCGCCTGCCGAGCAACCTGTTCCAGTTCCGTAAAGGCACAGGCGAAGACCGCTGCGTACTTGACTGCATCACGTCCTTGCAGAACGGCGCCGACATGCTCTGGATCGAAACCGAGAAGCCACACGTTGGCCAGATCGCAGCCATGGTCAACCGCATCCGCGACGTGATCCCGAACGCCAAGCTGGTTTACAACAACAGCCCATCGTTCAACTGGACACTGAACTTCCGTCAGCAAGTGTTCGATGCATTCGTAGAACAAGGCAAGGACGTATCTGCATACGACCGCGCCAAGCTGATGAGCATCGAGTACGACAACACTGAGCTGGCTCAGGTTGCTGACGAGAAGATCCGCACCTTCCAGCGTGATGGTTCAGCTCAGGCCGGTATCTTCCACCACCTGATCACCCTGCCGACGTACCACACTGCCGCGCTGTCTACCGACAACCTGGCAAAAGGTTACTTCGCAGACCAAGGCATGTTGGCCTACGTAAAAGGCGTTCAGCGTGAAGAGCTGCGCCAAGGCATCGCCTGCGTCAAGCACCAGAACATGGCTGGCTCCGATATCGGTGACAACCATAAAGAGTACTTCGCTGGCGAAGCGGCTCTGAAAGCAGGCGGCAAAGACAACACCATGAACCAGTTCGGCTAAGCCCAGCAGTTCAGCCCTGCGCAATCAATACGCGAGGCATTAAGCCCGGCAGAAATGCCGGGCTTTTCTATTTACAGGGCGATCTGTACATCAATAAAAGCTGATCAAATGGTCAGGTTATTTGAATCTGTACAGAGTTCGACTTAATATGGCGCGTATAAATAAACCCGCACTGTTTGTTTTGGATACAATTTGGCGCAAATAGTCATACTTGCCTAGTATTGAATTGGCCGATGTGGCAAGATCTACTCCGAAGAAAAGTGTAACTAAAGTCTTCGTTTACGAGGTACGAATAGCATGTCAGACCCAGTCTCCAATTTTTCCCAAAACTGGGCGTTTGCAGTATTCATCCTCGGTGTTTTTGCCCTCATCGCATTTATGCTCGGTCTTTCCAGCTTGCTCGGCAGCAAAGCCTGGGGACGCAGTAAAAACGAACCCTTCGAATCAGGCATGTTGCCAACCGGCACTGCACGCCTGCGCCTATCGGCAAAGTTTTATTTGGTCGCGATGCTCTTCGTGATCTTCGACGTTGAAGCCCTCTATCTTTTTGCTTGGTCAGTCTCCGTACGCGAAAGCGGCTGGGCGGGACTTATCGAAGCGACAGTATTTATAGCAATTCTGTTGGCAGGTCTTGTCTACCTATGGCGAATCGGTGCGCTCGATTGGGCACCGCAGAGCCGTCGCGATCGACAGGCGAAGCTAAAACAATGAGGCTTTGGCGATGCAATACAACCTTACACGGATCGATCCGGATGCGCCTAACGAGCAGTATCCGGTCGGCGAGCGGGAGACCGTAAGCGATCCACTGCTGGACGATCAGGTCCACAAAAACATCTACATGGGCAAACTCGAAGACGTCCTCAGTGGCGCCGTCAATTGGGGTCGCAAGAACTCCCTTTGGCCTTATAACTTCGGGTTGTCCTGCTGCTATGTAGAGATGACCACGGCCTTCACGGCGCCGCACGATGTTGCGCGCTTTGGTGCGGAAGTAATCCGTGCATCCCCTCGCCAGGCTGACTTCATGGTCATCGCCGGCACCTGCTTCATCAAGATGGCACCGGTCATTCAACGCCTGTACGAACAGATGCTTGAGCCTAAATGGGTTATTTCCATGGGGTCATGCGCTAACTCAGGCGGCATGTACGATATCTATTCGGTGGTTCAGGGCGTCGACAAGTTCCTGCCTGTGGATGTGTACATCCCAGGTTGCCCTCCTCGTCCAGAAGCATTCCTTCAAGGTCTGATGCTCCTTCAGGAGTCAATTGGCCAGGAACGTCGCCCGCTGTCTTGGGTCGTCGGTGATCAGGGCGTTTATCGCGCTGATATGCCTTCGCAAAAAGAACAGCGCCGCGCCGAGCGAATTGCTGTGACCAACCTGCGCAGCCCCGACGACGTATAAGCCAGGCTCACCAAGAAGCCTGCTTACCGATGCCGTACCCTGATTAGTGACTGAGACCATGACAGCTAATAGCGTTCTGTCCATCGCGCCCTATACGCCAGATGACCACAGTGTCATTAGCGAGCTAAGCGCAAAATTTGGCGCTGAGGCCTTCACCGTACAAACCACCCGCACCGGCATGCCAGTGCTGTGGGTTGCCCGTGAACAGCTGACCAATATCCTTACGTTCTTGCGTAACGTACCGCGTCCATACGTCATGCTATATGACCTGCACGGCGTTGATGAGCGTCTGCGCACCCAGCGTCGCGGCCTGCCGGACGCCGATTTCACTGTGTTCTATCACCTGATGTCGATAGAACGTAACAACGACGTGATGATCAAGGTAGCGCTGTCCGAAGGCGATCTTAATCTGCCAAGCATCACCAGCATCTGGCCCAACGCCAACTGGTATGAACGCGAAGTGTGGGACCTGTACGGCATCCACTTTACCGGTCACCCTCACCTGACGCGCATCATGATGCCGCCCACTTGGGAAGGCCATCCGCTGCGCAAAGACTATCCGGCGCGGGCCACTGAGTTCGATCCATTCAGCCTGACATTGGCCAAACAGCAGCACGAAGAAGAAGCTGCTCGCTTTCGCCCGGAAGACTGGGGTATGCAGCGCGGCGGCTCGCATGAGGACTTTATGTTCCTCAACCTGGGGCCTAACCACCCGTCCGCCCACGGTGCGTTCCGTATTATTTTGCAGCTCGACGGTGAAGAAATCGTCGACTGCGTACCCGAGATTGGCTACCACCACCGTGGCGCCGAGAAGATGGCCGAACGCCAGAGCTGGCACAGCTTCATCCCGTACACCGACCGTATCGATTACCTCGGCGGCGTGATGAACAACCTGCCTTACGTCCTTTCGGTGGAAAAACTGGCAGGGATCAAAGTCCCGGATCGGGTTGATTTTATCCGGGTGATGATGGCCGAGTTCTTCCGTATCACCAGCCACCTGCTGTTCCTCGGCACCTATATTCAGGACGTGGGGGCAATGACCCCGGTGTTCTTCACCTTCACCGACCGGCAGCGGGCCTACAAGGTTATTGAAGCCATCACCGGTTTCCGCCTGCATCCGGCCTGGTATCGCATCGGCGGTGTTGCCCACGACTTACCGCGCGGCTGGGACAAGCTGGTCAAGGAATTTGTCGACTGGCTGCCAAAGCGCCTCGACGAATACGAAAAAGCCGCATTACAGAACAGCATCCTGCGCGGCCGTACCATTGGGGTCGCCCAGTACAACACCAAGGAAGCGCTGGAATGGGGTGTGACAGGCGCCGGCCTGCGTTCGACCGGTCTGGATTTCGACCTGCGCAAAGCGCGCCCCTACTCTGGCTATGAACACTTCGAGTTTGAAGTGCCGCTGGCCAACAACGGTGATGCTTACGACCGCTGCATGGTTCGCGTAGAAGAGATGCGCCAGAGCATTCGGATTATCGACCAGTGCCTGCGCAATATGCCGGAAGGGCCATACAAGGCCGATCACCCCTTAACGACACCGCCACCGAAAGAGCGCACGCTGCGTGATATCGAAACCTTGATCACCCACTTCCTGCAAGTCTCGTGGGGGCCGGTCATGCCGGCCAATGAGTCGTTCCAGATGATTGAGGCGACCAAGGGCATCAACAGCTATTACCTGACCAGTGATGGCGGCACCATGAGTTATCGCACGCGTATCCGTACGCCGAGTTTCCCGCACCTGCAGCAGATCCCGCCGGTGATTCGCGGCAGCATGGTTGCAGACTTGATTGCCTATCTGGGCAGTATCGATTTCGTTATGGCTGACGTGGACCGTTGATTATGAATACCCTTATTCAAACTGACCGTTTTGCCCTTAGCGATGCCGAACGCTCAGCTATCGAACATGAAATGCACCACTATGAAGACTCACGCGCGGCCTCCATCGAAGCGCTGAAGATCGTCCAGAAGCACCGTGGCTGGGTGCCTGATGGCGCCAGCGAAGCCATTGGCCAAGTGCTGGGCATTCCCGCCAGCGATGTAGAAGGCGTGGCGACCTTCTATAGCCAGATCTTCCGCCAACCTGTGGGCCGTCACATCATTCGCGTGTGCGACAGCATGACCTGCTTTGTCGGCGGCCATGAAAATGTCCTGGCCAGCATCAAGGATCAGCTTGGCATCGTGCCTGGACAAACCACGGCTGATGGCCGCTTCACCCTGCTCCCGGTATGCTGCCTGGGCAACTGTGACAAAGCCCCTGCAGTGATGGTTGATGACGACACCTTTGGTCATGTTCAGCCCGACTGCGTTGCAAGCATGCTGGAGGCCTACTCATGAGCACGCTACTGAGCCGCAGCACCGAGGTGCTGACATCAATTGGCCCGGCCAACCTGATCAAGCGCAGCGAAGAAACCCATCCGCTGACCTGGCGCCTGCGCGATGACGGCCAGCCGGTCTGGCTTGAAGAATACCAAGGCAAGAATGGCTACAGCGCCGCCCGCAAGGCGCTGAGCGAGATGGCCCAGGCCGATATAGTGCAACAGGTCAAGGATGCCGGTCTCAAAGGACGCGGCGGTGCAGGCTTCCCAACTGGTGTGAAATGGGGGCTGATGCCAGCGGATGAATCGCTGAACATTCGCTACCTGTTGTGCAACGCCGATGAGATGGAGCCCAACACCTGGAAAGACCGGATGTTGATGGAGCAACTGCCTCACCTGTTAGTTGAAGGCATGCTCATCAGCGCCCGTGCGCTCAAGGCCTATCGTGGCTACATCTTCTTGCGTGGCGAATACGTAGACGCCGCGACGAACCTTAATCGTGCAATTGCCGAAGCCAAGGCCGCTGGCCTGCTGGGCAAGAATATCCTCGGCAGCGGCTTCGATTTCGAGTTGATCGTGCACACCGGCGCCGGTCGTTATATCTGCGGCGAAGAAACAGCGCTGATCAACTCGCTGGAAGGCCGTCGAGCCAATCCACGGGCCAAGCCACCCTTCCCTGCGGCTGTCGGGGTTTGGGGCAAGCCAACCTGCGTCAACAACGTTGAAACCCTGTGCAACGTGCCGTCGATTATCGACCACGGCGTTGACTGGTACAAAACCCTCGCCCGCCCAGGCTCGGAAGACATGGGTACCAAACTCATGGGTTTTTCCGGCAAGGTCAAGAATCCGGGCCTTTGGGAGCTGCCATTCGGCGTACCCGCCCGTGAACTGTTTGAAGACTACGCTGGCGGCATGCGTGATGGCTTCACCCTGAAAGCCTGGCAACCTGGCGGCGCTGGCACCGGCTTTTTGCTCCCCGAACATCTCGATGCACCGATGTATGCAGCGGGTATCGCCAAGGTCGGCACGCGGATGGGTACAGGCCTGGCGCTGGCGGTGGACGACTCAGTCAACATGGTCTCCTTGCTGCGCAACATGGAAGAATTTTTCGCCCGCGAATCATGCGGCTGGTGCACGCCATGCCGCGACGGCCTGCCCTGGAGCGTGAAGATTCTGCGCGCACTGGAGCGCGGCCAAGGCACCCGCGAAGACATTGAAACATTGCTGGGCCTGGTCAACTTCCTCGGCCCAGGCAAGACCTTCTGTGCTCACGCACCGGGCGCGGTTGAGCCGTTAGGCAGCGCAATCAAGTATTTCCGGGAAGAGTTTGAAGCAGGTGTTACCAGCTCAGCCATTCCGGCAGCGACGGGGCAATTCGTCCCCGCGTAACGATTTCAGGCTCTGGCGGCCAGGTCAAACTGGCCACGGAGCAAACCGTTTTCCATTAGCCAAGCCCGCTCCGGCGGGGAAGAAGAAACTCAACCATGGCCACTATCCACGTAGACGGCAACGATTTTGAAGTCGATGGAGCGGACAACCTGCTACAGGCTTGTCTGTCTCTGGGGCTCGACATTCCCTATTTTTGCTGGCACCCCGCTCTTGGTAGCGTCGGTGCGTGCCGCCAGTGTGCGGTTAAGCAATACAGCGATGAGAACGACAAGCGCGGCCGTCTGGTCATGTCCTGCATGACGCCAGCGACCGACAACAGCTGGATCTCCATCGACGATGAAGAAGCCAAGCAATTTCGCGCCAGCGTTGTTGAATGGCTGATGACCAACCACCCGCACGACTGTCCGGTGTGCGAGGAAGGCGGTCATTGCCATCTCCAAGACATGACCGTCATGACCGGTCACAACGCCAGGCGTTATCGTTTCAGCAAACGCACACACCAGAATCAGGAACTCGGTCCCTTCATCGCCCACGAGATGAACCGCTGTATCGCCTGCTATCGCTGCGTTCGCTATTACAAGGACTACGCTGGCGGCACCGACCTCGGCGTGTACGGCGCCCATGACAACGTCTACTTCGGTCGCGTTGAAGACGGCACCCTTGAAAGCGAGTTCTCCGGCAACCTCACCGAAGTCTGCCCGACCGGCGTATTCACCGATAAAACCCACTCCGAGCGTTACAGCCGCAAGTGGGACATGCAATTCTCGCCGAGCATTTGCCACGGCTGTGCCAGCGGCTGCAACACCAGCCCGGGTGAGCGTTATGGTGAAATCCGCCGCATCGAAAACCGCTTCAACGGCTCGGTAAACCAGTATTTCCTCTGCGACCGCGGTCGCTTTGGCTATGGCTACGTCAACCGCAAAGACCGCCCGCGCCAGCCGATGATGATGCTCAGCAAAATGAAGATGGGCATCGACTCGGCCCTGGATCAGGGCGCTGCCTTACTCAAAGGCAAACGGGTTGTCGGTATCGGCTCGCCCCGCGCCAGCCTGGAAAGCAACTACGCGCTACGTGAGTTGGTCGGCCGTGAGAATTTCTACTCCGGCATTGCCGCCGCCGAACAGGCCAACATCGCCATGGTGCTCGACATCATGCAAAACGGGCCGCTGCCGGTGGCCAACCTGCGCGATGTAGAAAGCCACGATGCGGTGTTCGTATTGGGCGAAGACCTCACCCAAACCGCAGCACGCCTGGCCCTTGCCCTGCGCCAGTCGGTCAAGGGTAAAGCTACTGAAATCGCCGCCTCGATGAAAATCCAGAACTGGCACATGGCAGCAGTGCAAAACGTCGCGCAAGACGCTATCAACCCACTGTTTATTGCCAGCGTGACCGCCACCCGCCTCGACGATATCGCCGAACAATGCGTGCACGCCGCCCCCGATGACCTGGCCCGGATTGGCTTTGCCGTCGCCCATGCCATCGACCCAAGCGCGCCCGCCGTGACGGGTCTTGAGGCTGAAGCCGCCGAGTTGGTGCAACAAATTGCCGATGCCTTGCTCAATGCCAAGCGTCCGCTGTTGGTTGCGGGCACATCCTTGGGCAATAAGGCTTTGCTCGAAGCTGCGGCGAATATTGCCAGCGCCCTGAAAAACCGCAAGAAAAACGCCTCGATCAGCATGGTCGTCGCGGAAGCCAACAGCCTCGGCCTGGCGCTGCTGATGGGTGATGACTTTGCAACCAAGTCGGTCGATGCCGCGCTCAACGCCCTGACTTCAGGTGAAGCTGACGCTCTGGTCGTACTGGAGAATGATCTCTATCGCCGCGCTGATGCCGCTGCCGTCGATGCTGCCCTTGCAGCCGCTAAAACCATCATCGTTGCCGACCATCAGCACACACCAACGGTTGCCAAGGCGCATCTGGTGCTGTCTGCGGCCAGCTTCGCTGAAGCCGATGGTACGCTGGTGAGCAGCGAAGGACGTGCACAGCGCTTCTTCCAAGTCTTTGAACCAAGCTATTACGACGACAAGATTCTGGTCCGTGAAAGCTGGCGCTGGCTCCATGCCTTGCTCGCCACGCGTCAAGACCAGCCAGTCGATTGGACCCAGCTTGACCAAGTAACGGCAGCCTGCGCGGCAAGCAGCCCGCAATTGTCTGCCATCACCGAGGCAGCGCCAAACGCTTCGTTCCGCATCAAAGGCCTGAAACTGGCCCGTGAACCGCTGCGCTACAGCGGCCGCACGGCCATGCGCGCCAATATCAGCGTGCACGAGCCGCGCCAGCCGCAGGATAACGACAGCGCCTTTGCTTACTCGATGGAAGGTTATTCGGGCAGCAAAGAAGACCGTCAGCAAGTTCCCTTTGCCTGGTCGCCGGGCTGGAACTCGCCGCAGGCCTGGAACAAGTTCCAGGATGAAGTCGGCGGCCATATTCGTGCTGGCGACCCTGGCGTTCGCTTGATCGAGGCCAAGGGCCAGGCGCTGCCCTGGTTTGCGCCAACTGCTGCATTCAACCCAGCGCAAGGCACCTTGCAAGCGGTGCCACTGCATCACCTGTTCGGCAGTGATGAAACCTCGGCTTTGGCCGAGCCCATCCAGAAGCGTATTCCTGCGGCCTACATCGCGTTGGCCAAGGAACATGCCGATCAGCTTGCAATCAATGAGGGTGCCTTGGTCAGCTTCAGCATCAATGGCCAAACCCTGCGTTTGCCGGTGCGGATAACTGAAGAGTTGGCGATTGGTCTTGCGGGCCTACCAGTTGGCCTGAGCGGTATTCCAGCCATTATTGCCGGCACCAGCATCAGTAACCTGCAGGAGGCCGCGCAATGAGTTGGCTCACGCCTGAACTGATGGACGTGCTGATTGCGGTGCTCAAGGCCGTGGTCATTCTCTTGGTTGTAGTCATTGCCGGTGCCTTGCTGAGCTTTATCGAGCGGCGTCTGCTTGGCTGGTGGCAAGACCGTTATGGTCCGAATCGGGTCGGCCCATTTGGCATGTTCCAGATTGTTGCGGACATGTTGAAAATGTTCTTCAAAGAAGACTGGACGCCGCCCTTCGCCGACAAATTCATTTTCACCTTGGCGCCTATGATCGCCTTTGCCGCGATGTTGCTGGCCTTTGCGATTATCCCGATCAGCCCGAATTGGGGGGTTGCTGACCTCAATATCGGCATCTTGTTTTTCTTTGCCATGGCCGGTTTATCGGTCTATGCCGTGCTTTTTGCGGGCTGGTCGAGTAACAACAAGTTCGCCCTGCTCGGTGCACTGCGCGCATCGGCGCAAACCGTCTCGTACGAGGTGTTCCTAGCCTTGGCCCTGATGGGCGTCGTGGCGCAGGTCGGCTCGTTCAACATGCGCGATATCGTTGAATACCAGGCCCAGCATCTGTGGTTCATCATTCCGCAGTTCTTCGGTTTTTGTACCTTCTTTATCGCTGCGATCGCGGTGACCCACCGTCACCCGTTCGACCAGCCAGAGGCGGAACAAGAGCTGGCCGACGGCTACCATATTGAATACGCCGGTATGAAATGGGGCATGTTCTTCGTTGGCGAATACATTGCGATCGTCACCGTCTCGGCGCTGCTGGTCACCCTGTTCTTCGGCGGCTGGCATGGGCCGTTTGGGCTGCTGCCACAGATTCCATTTATCTGGTTTGCGCTCAAGACCTGCTTCTTCATCATGATTTTTATCTTGTTGCGCGCCTCTATTCCACGCCCGCGATATGACCAAGTCATGGCGTTCAGCTGGAAGTTCTGCTTGCCGCTGACCCTGATCAACCTGCTGGTGACCGGCGCATTAGTGCTGGCCTCGGCCCAGTAAGGAGTTTTGCATGTTCACTTATATTAAGGACGTCGTTTACGGCACCTACACCCAGCTTCGTAGCATGGTGATGGTGTTCAGCCACGGTTTCCGCAAACGCGACACCCTGCAATACCCTGAAGAGGCGGTTTATCTACCGCCGCGCTACCGTGGCCGGATCGTGCTGACCCGCGACCCTGATGGCGAAGAGCGCTGCGTGGCCTGCAACCTCTGTGCGGTCGCCTGTCCGGTTGGCTGCATCTCGCTGCAAAAGGCAGAAACCGAAGATGGACGCTGGTACCCGGACTTTTTCCGGATCAACTTCTCGCGCTGCATTTTCTGCGGTTTATGCGAGGAAGCCTGCCCAACCACGGCCATCCAGCTGACACCAGATTTCGAGATGGGTGAGTTCAAGCGCCAGGACCTGGTCTACGAAAAAGAAGACCTCCTGATTTCCGGTCCTGGCAAGAACCCTGACTACAACTTCTATCGCGTAGCCGGTATGGCCATCGCCGGTAAGCCGAAAGGCGCCGCGCAGAATGAAGCCGAGCCGATCAACGTGAAAAGCCTGCTCCCCTAAGGACGCATATGGAATTCGCCTTCTATTTCGCTGCTGGCATTGCCGTGGCAGCCACATTCAGGGTTATCACCGGTACCAATCCGGTGCATGCCCTGTTGTACCTCATCGTCTCGTTGCTGGCGGTCGCCATGACCTTTTTTGCCCTTGGCGCGCCGTTCGCCGGTGCGCTGGAGATCATCGTCTACGCGGGCGCAATCATGGTGTTGTTCGTGTTTGTGGTGATGATGCTTAACCTTGGCCCTGTCGCCGCTGAGCAAGAGCGCAAGTGGCTGAGCCCGGGGATTTGGGTCGGGCCGTCGATTTTGTCCTTGCTGCTGCTGGCCCAAGTACTCTATGCCCTGTTCAGCACGCCAAGTGGCGCAGTGATTGGCACCCAGATGGTCGATGCGAAAGCGGTCGGCATCAGTTTGTTTGGTCCGTATTTGTTGGTGGTCGAACTGGCTTCCATGCTGCTGCTGGCCGCGCTGGTTGCGGCCTATCACCTGGGCCGCCATGAAGCTAAGGATGTGACGCCATGAGTGCGATTCCAATGGAGCATGGCCTTGCGCTGGCGGGCCTGCTATTCAGTCTCGGCCTGATTGGCCTGATGGTTCGGCGCAACATTCTGTTCGTGCTGATGAGCCTTGAAGTCATGATGAACGCCACCGCCCTCGCCTTCGTGGTCGCGGGCAGCCGTTGGGTTCAACCCGATGGCCAGGTGATGTTTATTTTGGTGATTACCCTTGCAGCAGCCGAAGCCAGCATTGGCCTGGCCATCTTGCTGCAGCTGTATCGCCGCTTCAACACGCTCGATATCGACGCAGCCAGTGAGATGCGCGGATGAATCTATTATTTTTAACCTGCCTGTTTCCTCTGCTTGGCTGGCTTGCCCTGTCGTTCTCACGCGGACGGATCTCGGAGAACCTCGCCGCATTGATTGGCGTAGGCTCGGTCGGCCTCAGCGCCCTAACTGCAGCCTGGGTCATCCTGCAGTTCAACATCAACCCACCGGCTGACGGCGTCTACACCCAAGTGCTGTGGCAGTGGATGAGCGTGGAAAGCTTTACCCCAAGCTTCACCCTGTATCTGGATGGCCTGTCGGTCACAATGCTCGGTGTAGTGACCGGCGTAGGCTTTCTGATCCACCTCTTTGCCAGTTGGTACATGCGCGGTGAGGAAGGCTATTCGCGCTTCTTCTCCTACACCAACCTGTTTATCACCAGCATGCTGTTTCTGGTGCTGGGCGATAACCTGATGTTCCTGTACTTCGGTTGGGAAGGTGTAGGCTTGTGCTCATACCTGCTGATTGGTTTCTACTTCAAGCACCGCGCTAACGGTAATGCAGCGCTGAAGGCCTTTATCGTCACCCGTATTGGTGATGTGTTCATGGCGATTGGCCTGTTTATCCTGTTCCAGCATCTGGGCACACTGAACATTCAGGAACTGATGATCCTGGCGCCGCAGAAATATGCCGCCGGTGACAGCTGGCTGTGGATTGCGACCCTGATGTTGCTCGGCGGCGCCGTCGGTAAATCGGCGCAACTGCCGCTGCAAACTTGGTTGGCAGATGCCATGGCTGGCCCGACGCCAGTCTCGGCACTGATTCACGCTGCAACCATGGTGACCGCCGGTGTTTACCTGATCGCGCGGACTCACGGTCTGTTCCTGCTAACCCCCGAGATCCTTGAGCTAGTCGGGATTGTCGGCGGTGTGACCTTGGTTCTGGCCGGATTTGCCGCACTGGTACAAACCGATATCAAGCGCATCCTCGCCTATTCGACCATGAGCCAGATTGGCTACATGTTCCTGGCCCTGGGTGTTGGCGCCTGGGATGCGGCCATCTTCCACCTGATGACTCACGCTTTCTTCAAAGCCTTGCTGTTCCTGGCTTCTGGCGCGGTGATCAATGCCTGCCATCACGAGCAAAACATCTTCAAAATGGGTGGTTTGTGGAAGAAGCTGCCGCTGGCCTACGCCAGCTTTATCGTCGGTGGTTCGGCACTCGCTGCATTGCCGCTGATTACCGCTGGTTTCTACTCCAAGGATGAAATCCTTTGGGAAGCCTTTGCCAGCGGCCATAGCTACTTGCTGTATGCGGGCTTGCTCGGTGCATTCCTGACCTCGATCTACACCTTCCGCCTGATCTTTATCACCTTCCACGGTGAAGCCAAGATTGAAGCCCATGCAGGCAAAGGCGTTGCCCATTGGCTGCCGCTGACGGTGCTGATCATTCTTTCGACCTTCATTGGCGCGCTGATCACGCCACCGCTGGCCGGCGTCCTGCCTGAAAGTGTTGGTCACGCAGGCGGCGATGCTCAGCATCAGTTGGAGCTGGCTTCGGGCTTGATCGCCATTGCCGGGATATTGCTGGCAGCGCTGTTGTTCCTTGGCCAGCGCCGCGTGGCCAGTGCTATTGCCAGCAGTGCTCCTGGGCGTTTCTTGTCTGCCTGGTGGTTTGCCGCATGGGGGTTCGACTGGCTGTATGACTGGCTGTTCGTCAAGCCCTATTTGCTGATTACGCGCCTGCTGGCTCGCGACCCCTTTGATCGCACGATCAGCATCATTCCGCGCAGCACACGAATCGCTCACCTGGCGCTTAGCCGCACCGTAACCGGTGGCCTGCGCTGGTATGCCATGTCCATTGCCGGGGGCGCCGTTCTCGTGCTCGCCCTGCTGCTTCTGAATTAAGGAAAACCGACAGTCATGATTCTGCCCTGGCTAATCCTTATCCCCTTTATTGGCGGCCTTTTGTGCTGGCAATTCGAGCGCTACAGCAACACGCTGCCGCGCTGGATTGCCCTGTTTACCATGCTTTCGCTCTTTGTATTGGCGCTCTGGCTGTGGATCACCGGTGACTTCACCCTCGCCCCGGCACCGGGCGGCGATCCTGTATGGGCGCACGAGTTCAAGATGCAGTGGATTCCACGCATGGGCATCACCATCCATTTGGCGATGGATGGCTTGTCAGTGCTTATGGTGGTACTCACCGGTCTGCTCGGTGTGCTGTCAGTACTCTGCTCCTGGAATGAAATCCAAAACCGCGTTGGCTTCTTCCACCTCAACCTGATGTGGATTCTCGGCGGCGTGGTCGGCGTGTTCCTCGCCGTCGATCTGTTTCTGTTTTTCTTCTTCTGGGAAATGATGCTGGTCCCCATGTACTTCCTGATTGCCTTGTGGGGACACAGCGGCAGCGAAGGCAAGACGCGGATCAACGCAGCGACCAAGTTTTTCATCTACACCCAGGCCAGCGGCTTGGTGATGCTGATCGCGATCCTGAGCCTGGTGTTCATCCACTTCCAACAAACAGGCGACTGGACATTCAACTACGCTGATCTGCTGCGCACCCAGTTCGCCCCGCACACTGAATACCTGCTGATGCTCGGCTTCTTTATCGCCTTTGCGGTCAAGTTCCCGGTAGTGCCGTTCCACTCCTGGTTGCCCGATGCCCACGCGCAAGCGCCAACTGCGGGTTCGGTCGATCTTGCCGGTATTCTGCTGAAAACCGCAGCCTATGGCTTGATCCGCTTTGCCCTGCCGCTGTTTCCCAATGCATCGGCGGAGTTCGCGCCTATCGCCATGTACCTGGGTGTGTTTGCGATTATCTACGGTGCGCTGTTGTCCTTTGCCCAGACCGATATCAAGCGTTTGATCGCCTACTCCAGCGTTTCGCACATGGGTTTTGTCCTGATTGCTATCTATTCAGGCAACGAGATCGCCATGCAAGGCGCCGTAGTGCAGATGATGGCTCACGGTCTTTCAGCGGCTGCACTGTTTATTCTCTGCGGTCAGCTGTACGAACGCCTGGGCACTCGCGATATGCGCCAAATGGGTGGTATCTGGGGACGCATGCCATGGCTTCCGGCAATCAGCCTGTTCTTTGCAGCTGCCGCACTGGGTATGCCGGGCACGGGGAACTTCGTTGGCGAGTTCCTGATTCTCATCGGCAGCTTCCCTGGCGCCCCCTGGATCACCTCCATCGCAGCGACCGGCTTGGTATTTGGCTCGGTCTACTCGCTGATCATGATTCACCGCGCCTACTTCGGCCCGAGCAAATCAGATGAACCCTTGCTCGGCTTGAAGGCCCGCGAGCTGACCATGGTTCTAGGCCTTGCCGGCTTGCTGGTATTGCTCGGCGTTTATCCGCAGCCGGTGCTCGACACCTCCGCCGCCAGCACCCATGGTGTGGTGCAGTGGATGAGCAGCGCGTTCAATCAACTTGATCAGGCCCGGTAAGCAGTTTTATGGACTTCACGACTCAACATCTACTCGCCCTGCTGCCGTTGCTGATCACCAGCCTGACTATTGTCGCGGTCATGCTGGGAATCGCCTGGAAGCGCAATCACGCCATGACCTTTGGCATCTCGGTCATTGGCCTGAATCTGGCACTGCTTTCAGTGTTTGCCGCCATCAGCGTTGCCCCGTTACAGGTCACGCCGCTGTTGATGGTCGATAAATTCGCCTGTTTCTACATGGTATTGGTGCTGGCATCGACCCTTGCCTGCGTGACCTTGATTCATGCCTATCTGGGCGGGGAATCTGGCAAAGGCTACCCCGGCAACCGCGAAGAGCTGTACCTGCTGATCCTGCTCAGCGCTGCAGGCGGCTTGGTCCTGGTCAGCGCCCAGCATCTGGCGGGCCTGTTTATTGGTCTTGAGCTGTTGTCGGTGCCAAGTTACGGGATGATCGCCTACGCTTTCTTCAACAAGCGCTCGCTGGAAGCCGGTATCAAATACATGGTGCTCTCGGCGGCGGGCTCGGCCTTCCTGTTGTTCGGCATGGCACTGCTCTATGCCGACTCTGGCAGCATGAGCTTCGCCGGTATTGGTCAAGTGGTGGCCGGTGGCGCCCCGAACCTGTTGGTTGAGATTGGCTTTGGCATGATGCTGGTCGGCTTGGCCTTCAAGTTGTCGCTGGTGCCTTTCCACCTGTGGACAGCAGATGTCTATGAGGGCGCCCCTGCCCCAGTGGCCGCTTTCTTGGCGACCGCTAGCAAGGTGGCCGTGTTCGCCGTGCTATTGCGCCTCTACGAAGTCTCACCGGCGGCAAATGGCGGCTGGCTAACAGACTTGCTGACGGTGCTCGCCATCGCCTCGATTCTGTTCGGCAATCTGCTGGCGCTGTTGCAAAACAACATCAAACGTCTGCTTGGTTATTCATCCATCGCACACTTCGGCTATTTGCTCATCGCCCTGATCGCCAGCAACGGCCTGGCGATTGAAGCGGTGGCGGTTTACCTGGCCATGTATGTGCTGACGACACTTGGCGCCTTCGGTGTTATCACCTTGATGTCGACCCCCTTTAAAGGCCGCGATGCGGACGCGTTATACGAGTACCGTGGCCTGTTCTGGCGACGCCCGTACCTGACTGCGGTGCTGACGGTAATGATGCTCTCGCTGGCGGGTATTCCGCTCACCGCAGGCTTTATCGGCAAGTTCTACATCATCGGCGTCGGTGTTGAGTCGCAACAATGGTGGCTGCTCGGAGCGCTGGTGCTCGGCAGTGCGATTGGTGTGTTCTATTACCTGCGGGTCATGGTGACCTTGTTCCTGGTAGAGCCTAACCTGCATCGCCATGACGCACCGTTCGACTGGGGTCAACGCGCAGGCGGCGTGATGCTGATGGTGGTTGCCTTCTTGGCATTCTTCCTCGGCGTTTACCCGCAGCCATTACTGACCCTGCTCGCGCAGTTCAGCATCGGCTAGGCCGAGCTGTTGCATAAAAATGGAGACCCATTGGTCTCCATTTTTGTTTACGCCCTGATTACACAGCCAGATGCTCGTAAAGAATCGCCGCGCCAACCAGCATAAGAACAACACCGCCAATCATTTCCGCACGCTTGCCAACTGCATTGCCGAGCATGCGACCGAGCATCACGCCAATAGTGACCATTACGGTCGTGGCAAGGCCGATAGACGCAGCCGCTATCCAGATATTTACATCTATAAAAGCCAGGCCTACGCCGACTGCCAGAGCGTCAATGCTGGTGGCAAAGGCGGTCACTGCCAAGATCAGGAAGGAGTGTTGATTAGGCTTTTCAACAGACTCATCATCGTGCTGAAGACCGTTGTAGATCATGTGCAGACCCAACACCATGAGCAAGGTGAATGCAATCCAGTGATCCCAGCGCTCAACGTATTGGCTGGCAACCTGGCCAATGCTCCAGCCGATGACCGGTGTAATCGCTTCAATCACACCAAAGATCAGGCCTGTTCGCAGGGCTTCGCTTAAACGCGGGTTATGCAGACTGGCGCCTTTACCAAGAGCCGCTGCAAAAGCGTCCGTTGACATGGCCATGGCAAGAAAAAATAAGGAAATGGGATTCACGATTAATATCCAGTCGGGCTATGAGACAACGACGCAACCACACGCCCGACTTTAGGCATGGATGCATCGCTGGTCTCGCCAACCAGAAGGTGTTCGTACCACGGCATGCTGCCGAGAATGTTGATACGAACGCTCTATGACCGCAGGTCAAGAGCAGGCTACTCCCCAACAAGGGCGAAAAGTATAGCTTCTTGAGCAGAAAATGGCCAGACCCAAAGCCTGACCGGATACCTGCGAGCTGGGTGTAGCCTTCGGCCACAGCTTCGCAAGCCAATGCAAAAACGCGGCGGCCAATTACTTGGCCACCGCGTTAATTACCGATTACAGGTCAACGCATTTAATGCGTCAAAGCACCATTGCTGCAATCCAGCCGAATACCAGCAGCGGTATGTTGTAGTGCAGGAATGTAGGCACCACGCTGTCCCAGATATGGTTGTGCTGGCCGTCGATGTTCAAGCCCGAGGTCGGCCCCAGGGTTGAGTCGGATGCGGGTGAACCCGCATCACCCAAAGCACCGGCAGTACCAACAATGCTGACAATCGCCAGCGGGCTAAAACCCAGTTGCAGTCCCAGCGGAACAAAGATCGCAGCGATAATTGGCACGGTCGAAAACGACGAGCCAATCCCCAAGGTCACCAGCAAGCCGACCAATAGCATCAGCAAGGCACCTACGCCCTTGTTATTTCCGATTAGCGCGGCGGCATCGTCAACCAGGTGCTTGACGTCGCCTGTGGCCTTCATCACCTCGGCAAAACCGGCGGCGGCAATCATGATGAAACCAATCATGGCCATCATCTTCATGCCTTCAGTGAACAGGCCGTCGGCCTCTTTCCAACGCACTACGCCAGACACTGAAAACACCACAAAACCGGCCAGTGCTCCGATGATCATCGAGTCCAGCCAGAGCTGCACGACAAACGCCACAGCGACAGCTACCGCTGCCACTAACAAGCTGCGCGGATTGTACTTAACCTCGACACGCTCGACCTGTTCGATCTTCTCAAGGTCATAGACGCGTTTTTTGCTGTAGCTAAACAGTACAGCAACCAGCAACCCGCAGAACATCCCCAGCGCAGGCAGCGCCATGGCATGGGTCACGCTGATGCCCTTGATATCGACCCCGGCTTTAGCCACGTTGGCCAGCAGGATTTCATTGAGAAAAATCCCGCCAAAACCAACCGGCAAGAACATATAGGGCGTGACCAAGCCAAAGGTCAGGACGCAGGCAATCAAACGCCGATCGAGCTGCATTTTGCTCAAGATATAAAGCAGCGGCGGTACCAGCAGCGGAATAAACGCAATATGAATCGGCAACACGTTCTGCGACGCAATCGCCACGCACAGCAGCAATGCAATCAACATCCACTTCAAGGTTCCGGTTGCACCACCTTGATCTTTTCCGCCGACCAATGCCACAGCCTTGTCGGCCAACGCATGGGCCATGCCTGACTTGGCAATCGCCACCGCAAAGGCACCCAGCAATGCGTATGACAAGGCGACCGTTGCACCGCCGCCAAGCCCGTTGTTGAATGCCTCAAGTGAACCATTGAGGCCGAGACCGCCAATCATGCCACCGGCCAACGCGCCGACGATCAACGCCACCACCACGTGCACCCTGCACAAACTGAGGATCAGCATGATGCCGACCGCTGCTATGACTGCGTTCATCAATTGCTCCCTAGAGCTCGACTAGAATTCACCGGAATACGCCTTTGATTCGGCGATCCGCAAAAAAAGGCGGCTACTCTGCCGCATCAACCCTAGGCTGTCAAAACTTCTCGCCCGCTGGTGGTTATGGCTATTTGCAGCCCTCGAAAACCAACCACAGCAACGGCCTGGCCTAATAAGCCAGTTCAATTGGCGTTTGCACACTTGCCGCTCCACCCATTTACTCGCTAGCCTGCATCTTTCTATACAGGGAGTGCTGCATGCTTAATATCGCCGTAGTCGCCGGTTCCAGTCGCAATAACAGTCAATCAGGAAAGGTGGCGCGATTTCTTCGCAAGCGCCTGATGCATCTTGGCCTGACCAGCGAGACGCAAAGCCAGGTCATCGACCTTGGACTTGCACCTTTGCCACTTTGGCCTGCTGAAGATGATGGTCCATGGGGATTATTCAGCCAGCAACTGAAAAGCGCTGATGCCGTTATCATCGTTGCGCCTGAATGGAACGGCATGGCTTGTCCAGCGATCAAGAACTTCTTTATCTACGCCAGCAAAGCTGAGCTCGCACACAAGCCTGGGTTGCTAGTTGGTGTTTCGTCAGGGATTGGCGGCAGTTCCCCGATCAGTGAACTGCGCGCGTCGAGCTACAAAAACTGCCGGCTGTGCTATCTGCCTGAACACTTGATTGTGCGTCATGCCGAGCAAGTGCTGAACATGCCTGAACCACAGTCCGAGGATGATCAGCGCATTCGTGCGCGGATTGACTACAGCCTCGACATCCTTGGTAAATACGCCCAGGCACTCAAGCCTGTACGCGAATCCATCGACATGTCGCAAGCAGCGTTCAGCAACGGCATGTAGGCAGGCTGTCACAACCCATTGCCAAGAGCCCGGTTGATGCCGGGCTTTTTAGTGTTTACAGCCCGAGTGAAACTGCAAAAAAGCGTGAATTTGAATGTCTTGATCGTGCGTTTCCCGTTGCATTTGGTTCGAATTCAATAAAACAGTCATGCAGATGAATTTCTTATCAAGAAACCCAGTATCTAGCCGATAGTTCGGTATCCAAGGTTTTCACAAAGGAACACTGCATGATGTTCAACCGGCTCTCGATCCAGCTCAAAATCACTCTACTTGCAGGGCTATGCCTGGTGGCAATTGTGACTTTGCTGGTAGGCGCATCACTTTATCAAGCTAAGCAGAGTGCCGACCTGGTCAGCGCATCAAGCAGCGAGATGCTTAAAGACAGTGCCGAATTGCGCCTTGAATCGCGCGGGGAACTGCAAGCGATTCGCATCCAGCGCTACTTCATGGACTCCTACCAATACGGCAAGGGGTTTTCTCGGCAGATTCTATTCCTTCGCGAACAAGCCGAGAAACGCTTCCTCGATGCCTTTGACCTGCGTGAAGACCTTACCCGCCAGGTACGCACCAGCCTTGAAGCAAACCCGGCGATTCTTGGCTTGTACCTGATATTCGAACCCAACGCCCTGGATGGCAAAGACGAGTTGTTCTCCGATCAAGCCGAGTTGGGTAGCAATGAAAAAGGCCGGTTTTCCTTGTACTGGTCACAGTCCACACCCGGCCAGCTTGAGTCGGAAACCCTGCCTGAAGAAGACCTCAATAAAACCGAGACAGGCCCTAGCGGCGACCCGTACAACGCTTGGTACACCTGCCCGCGCGACACCGCCCAAGCGTGCGTGCTGGAGCCCTATTTCGATGATGTAGCGGGCAAGCAAGTACTGATGACCAGCATTGCATTCCCGCTTCAAGTCGAGGGCAAGGTAATAGGTGTGGTCGGCCTTGATATCAGCCTCGATAGCCTTCAACAACTGAGCACGCAGGCCAGCAGCGAGCTTTACGACGGCCAGGCGCACGTCAGCATATTTAGCCCAGCAGGTTTGATTGCTGGCCACAGTCTAGACGCCAGCATGCTCAGCAAGTCGCTGGACAAAGCCTTTCCAGAGCAAAGCAACGAAATCCAGGCACTGATTAGCGCCGGGAAATCAGCCGCGTTGCACCAAGCCGAGATGCTGCGTGTGGTCGAGCCATTCAAGCCGATTCCTGAAGCCAAACCCTGGAGCGTGATGATTCAGGTACCGGAACAGGTTTTGCTGGCCCCTGCCCTGAAGCTCCAAGCTCAGCTTGATGAGCGCAGCACACAAGACAGCACGGTAGCCCTGCTCATTGGTTTGGTTGCGGCAGTGCTCGGCCTGCTCCTGATGTGGCTGACCGCTCGTGGCGTGACGCGTCCGATCATTGGTGTCTCGACCATGCTCAAGGACATTGCCAGCGGTGAAGGTGATCTGACCAAACGCCTGAACTACACCAAACAGGATGAACTCGGCGAGCTTGCGAGCTGGTTCAACCGTTTCCTCGATAAGTTGCAACCGATCATCGCCGAGGTGAAGCGCAGCGTCGTAGACGCTCGGGCGACCGCCGACCAGTCGGCGTCGATAGCCAGCCAGACCAGCGCCGGCATGCAACAGCAGTTCCGCGAAGTTGACCAGGTTGCAACAGCATTCCAGGAAATGAGCGCCACCGCCCATGATGTCGCACAAAACGCAGCGCAAGCCGCCGAGGCTGCGCGCAGTGCTGATCATGCAACCCGTGATGGGCTCGGCGTTATCGATAAAACCACCTCATCCATCGAGTTGCTCGCCAATGAGATGAGCGTCGCCATGCAAGAAGTCGAAGGACTGGCAGCCAGCAGTGACCAGATCGGTTCGGTGCTTGAAGTGATTCGCTCCATCGCCGAGCAAACCAATCTTCTGGCGCTCAATGCCGCGATTGAAGCCGCACGCGCCGGTGAAGCCGGCCGAGGCTTTGCCGTGGTTGCCGATGAAGTGCGCAGCCTGGCCAAGCGCACCCAGGACTCAGTCGAGGAAATTCGTCAGGTCATCGAAGGTCTGCAGAGCGGCACCCGTGAAGTGGTCAGCACCATGAACAGCAGTCACCGCCAGGCTCAAGGCAGTGTCGAGCAAGTTGAGCATGCGGTTGCCGCACTGCAGCGCATCAGCGAGGCGGTGAGCATCATTACCGATATGAACCTGCAGATTGCCAGTGCCGCTGAAGAGCAAAGCTCGGTGGCGGAGGAAATCAATCGCAACGTGGCCTCCATCCGCGATGTCACCGAGTCGATCACCAGCCAGGCAGATGAATCCGCCCAAGTCAGCCAGGATCTCAATCGCCTGGCCAACCAGCAACAAAGCCTGATGGATCAATTCCGCGTTTAAACTGGTTGTGAGCGGTTATCCGTGCATCACGGATAACCGCATGCCTGCGACAACAGGCGCGGCTGGATATTATCTGGGTTTGATCGCCAAGCGCCGGGACGGCAGCAGGATGCATACACTCAAGCCACCCAGCGTGCTTTCTCCCAAGGAAATATCACCGCCCCAGGCATCAACGATATCGCGCACAATCCCCAACCCCAATCCATGGCCGCTGACTTGTTCGTCAAGGCGAATCCCGCGGTTGAGCACATCTTCGCGGCGTTCGGCATTGATACCAGGGCCGTCATCCTCAATAAGCAGACGATAACCATCGCTACTCTGGCTAACCTGCAACTGCACCTTGGATTCAGCCCACTTACAGGCGTTATCAAGCAAGTTACCCAACAGCTCAAGCAGGTCTTCACGATCCCAAGGCAGGCGCAGCCCCGTGGGTGCCTGCCAATCGAGCTGTAAACCACGGTTGTGAATCATCTGCAGGGTGCTGAACAAACCGGGCAGCTCTGCTGCGCAATCAAAATGGGCACCGGGCAATGCCTCGCCGGCAAGCCGGGCTTTATTCAGCTCACGACTCAGCCGCTGCTCGATTTGCTCAAGTGCTTCTTCGAGCTTCTTGCGTAGCGCTGGATGGGCTTCAAGCTCGCTGCGCGATGACAGGTTAACCAATACTGCAAGCGGGGTTTTCAATGCATGGCCAAGATTGCCCAATGCATTACGTGAGCGGCGCAGCGTTTCTTCGGTATGCGCCAGCAGATGGTTGATCTGCTCGACCAACGGTTCCAGCTCAACCGGTACCTGGCTGTCCAATTCATTGAGCTGGCCTTGCTGCAATTGGGCAATCTGCTTACGGGTATTCTCCAGCGGCCTAAATGCCCGACGCACGATACTGCGCTGCAGGATCAGGATCAGCAGCAAGGCCCCGAGCCCGAGTCCCAGGCCGATGACCTGTACGTCGCGCACGCTTTTCAGAATGGGCGTGTAGTCCTCAGCCACATAGATGACCAGTTTCTGACCGAAGCGTTGATAGTCGCCTCGATAAGTCAGCAACTGTTGGTCTTGTGGGCCTTCGCTCAAGCCATCCTGCAACCCGGGCTTTTTCCCTGGCTGCAACTCGCTGTCCCACAAGGAGCGCGAACGCCAGGTTGTGTCAGCGAAATCAATGCGGAAATACAGCCCAGAGTATGGGCGTTTGTAGGCTGCGCTCAGGCGTTGTTCGCTCAGTTGAAAGCCTTGTGGGCCGCGCACCATTGCAACGATCAGCGACTCTGCTTCATCTTTGAGCCTGACCTCTATTTGCTCGCGCAGGCTGTGCTCGAACACCCATAACAGAGCTTGTGCCAGCAGTAACCCAACGACCACCAGAACCGCGACAAGCCCCAAGCTCAAACGCCGTTGAATAGATCTCAAGCGCTGGCACTGCCGAAACGGTAGCCTTGGCCGCGCCGGGTTTCGATCACTTCCCGGCCGAGCTTTCGGCGCAGATGGTTGACGTGTACTTCAATCACGTTGGAGTCGCGCTCGGTTTCACCGTCGTACAAATGATCGGCCAAGTGGCTTTTGGAGAGAATTTTACCCGGGTGCATCATGAAGTAGCGCAACAAACGAAACTCGGCAGCGGTGAGGTCAATCTCGGCGCCTTGACTGACAACGCTTTGCCGTCCCTCATCAAGCTGCAGGCCCGCGGCTTCGAGCTGTGGCTGGTTGGCCAGGCCACGAGCGCGACGCAGCAGCGCCTGGATGCGTAGCTGCAGTTCTTCAGGGTGAAAAGGTTTGCTCAGGTAATCATCCGCACCGGCTTTGAGGCCCGCGATACGATCAGACCAGGAGTCGCGGGCGGTCAGAATCAGAACCGGCGTTGCCAGCGCGCCACTGCGCCATTGCTGCAACACGTCAAGCCCTGGCAGGCCAGGCAACCCCAAGTCCAGGATTATCAAGTCATAGGGTTCGCTCGCCCCTTGGTAAACCGCATCGCGGCCATCGGCCAGCCAATCAACGGCATAACCTTGCGCAGTCAAGCTGGCGAGTAATTCATCGGCCAAAGGTACATGGTCTTCTACCAGCAACAGGCGCATTCAGTCGTCTTCCTCATCCTTCAAGATTCGCCCATCCCGGGCATCCAGTTCCAGTTCACGCACCTGGCCTTGCTGGGTCAGGAGTTCGATTTCGTAAACAAGTACATCATCCTCTTCCTCAAGCTCGGCTTCCAGCAAGGTCGCTTGCGGGTAACGTTCCATCGCGGGGCGCATAAGCTGCTCAAGAGGCTGTATCACACCCTCTCGGCGTAGACGCAAAGCTTCATCCTGATCGAGGTCGCGTGCATAGGCGCCCTGCGACAGGGTCAGTGCAAGCAACCCTGTCAGCAGGAACATTTTAGCCAGGACTTTCATTAGGAAACCTCTGAAAAAGGTAGCGCCGATAGCCATTGCAGCCGGACGCAGGCCCGAAGTGTATTTAATCGTCCTGATGATTTTTTAGCATTTTGCCTGTAGTGGCATCCATCTCAACATCCCATTTGATGCCGTCTTTATCCATGACTTCAAGCTGATAAATATACTTGCCGTATTCTTGCTCAAGTTCGGTTTCGCTAATGCGGCCACCAGGATGCAGCTTCAACACACTTTCGTTGAGCGACTGGAAATCCTTGATGGTCCCCGCATCACGCAATTTTACCGCTTCATCCGGGCCCAGGTCACGGGCGTTGGCGATGCCAGCACAGAGCCCGAGCACGGCAATCATGCCAACAGTCGTAAAGCGTTTCATAGTCGGTCCCCCATAGGGTTACTGTTGATGTTGGCCAGCTTACCCAGCTTGACTTAAGCCAAGCTGAATAAGCCTATCCGGCAGTAAATAAACTAAGAGCCGGCCATTCACCTCGTGAAGCCACTTGGCCTGTGCGCCATGGGCTCTATAATCGCTGCCTTGCGTGATGGAGACCAACATGAGCGCGATTATTATCAAAGCCCCTGCCTTGACTGTTAAAGCAGGCACACGCGCCATCGCTCGTATTCGTGAGCGCGGCTTACAGCCTGCGGATATTGGTATTTTGCCGGGCGCAGCAGGCGGCCCGAAGGCGCTGGGAATTCAGGGACTTGATCTGGCCTTGTTCGGCGAATGGCTACCGAAAGCGCCGCGTGAGCGCTCGCTGATCGGCGCCTCTATTGGTTCCTGGCGGTTTGCCAGCGCCTGCCTCCCGGATGCGGCGCAAGGGATACGCCGCCTGGGCGAACTCTACACTTCGCAGCGTTTCGCCAAGGGCGTGACCATGGCTGAAATCTCGCAGAGTTGCCGGGTCATGCTCGATGAGTTGCTCGAAGGCCAGGACGCGGCAGTATTGGATAATCCCAATTACCGGCTGAATATTGTCGTGGTCAAAAGCCACGGCCTGCTAGCTCACGATCATCGCGGCGTACTCGGCCTGGGGTTGTCATCGGTTATCGGCAACAACCTGTTGGCGCGGTCGCGACTGGCCCGCCATTTCGAGCGAGTCATTCTGCACGATGCCAGGCTTGCCCCGCCCCTCCATCCGCTGACCGATTTCCCTTCGCGCTATTTGCCCCTTGATGTTAACAACCTGCGCCACGCCCTATTGGCATCAGGCTCTATCCCAATGGTGATGGAAGGCGTACGCAATATTCCGGGAGCTGGAGACGGCACCTATCGCGATGGCGGCTTGCTCGATTACCACCTGGACCTGCCGTATAACGGCGACGATATCGTCTTGTATCCGCACTTCACCGACAAGGTCATCCCGGGCTGGTTCGACAAAACCATGCCATGGCGTCGCGGTGATAGCGAGCGGCTGAAGAATGTGGTGTTGCTCGCCCCCTCAAGCGAGTACCTGGCCAAGCTGCCCTACGGCAAACTACCAGATCGTAAAGACTTCACCCGCTTCCTTGGGGACGATACCAGTCGTGAGCGCTATTGGCGCATCGCTATGCAAGAAAGCCAGCGCCTGGGCGATGAATTCCTAGAACTGACCGAGACTGCCCAATTGAACGCTCGGTTGATCCCACTTTGAATCTCAAGACTCTCGGGTAAGCCTTTGATTAACCCTGTTTCGAGCAAGCTAAATAGGCCAATAAAAAGCGGAAAATTTCGCGTTTTATTGCCGCTGATCAGTGCAAACACACTTTTAATGCAAAAATCCATCTTTTTTCGAACTGATATGTGACTTCTGGGTCAACACCCGTCATCAACACTGTGAAGAGTCAGTAAAGACGCGCTCTTGCTGGCTTTCACATTTTTGGGACTAACTAGGAGTCACTGACCCAATGGACGCACAATTGCGTTGCAACGAAGCACTACTGATTGTCGACCGCGCCTTCCAACCGTTCCACTGTGTCGCCTGGTCGCCACAAAACGGCTCTGACGAGCTGACACTGACCATCCTCGACCACACCAGCACGCGCCTACTGGGCCGTACCAAGCTGTCGAGCAGCACATACAGCAACCCTGAGCTACTGGCCAAGGTGCTTACAGAATCTCGTGAAGAGTTGAGCCGTAAAGGCTTCGACCTCGCACCTTGGAGCATGCCGGCTTAATCTTCCGCCTGCCTCTCATCAGGCTACCGCTGCGCCGTTCAGTTTATCCTTGAGCGCAGCGGGGCCTGAATATTTGCCTGTCTCTGCCGAGGCAGCCATTTCTTGATCAGGATATTTGGCAATATCTGTGGGATTACTGTCCTTGTTGCCAAATAGCCATTGAGCGACACTGCATCCATCGCTCATCGAGCCAATCTTGATTGGAAAGCCCCATGGATGCGCTTAAAACAATTGCCTGCCTGATCTATCCCGACTTCATGAGCCTTGATGCAATAGGCCCATTGCAGGTCTTCGCCTCCGCAAACGTTGAACGCCAGCGCCAGGGCTTGCCAGCGTATTACCGCCCCCTGCTGCTCGCTCAGCAGGCGGGTCCCATCCGCACATCTGCCGGGATCGAGGTTATTGCCGAGCGGGCACTGGATGAAATCCAGGCCAAGGAAATCGATACACTGCTGATTCCTGGCGGCATTGGTGAGCAACAGCAAGTTTGCAATCAGCGACTACTGGCCTGGTTGCGGGCGAGCGAACCACAGATCCGCAGGCTTGGCTCAGTCTGCTCCGGCGCATTGATTCTGGCTGCGAGTGGCCTGCTTGATGGCCACCGCGCCACTACGCATTGGGCCGACGTTGAGACCTTACGGCGTAATCACCCGAATATCGAAGTACTCGCTGACCAATTGCATACCTATGACGCCCGCGACACACAGGGCAACGCCCATCTTTTTACCTCTGCAGGTGTGACCGCAGGAATTGACTTGGCGCTGGCCTTGATCGAAGCCGATTTGGGCCGGGTAATGGCACTCGCAGTTGCTCGCCGGCTGGTAATGTTTCTGCGCCGCCCAGGCGGTCAAGCGCAGTTCAGCGCCCTGCTCAGCCCGGAACCAAGCCGGACACCGCGCTTAGCGGCGCTGCTTGATTGGATTCCGACTCGAATCGGTGAAGACTTGAGCCTTGAGGTCCTAGCCGCGCAAGCCTGTATGACGCCACGGACGCTGTCACGGGTGTTTATCCAGGAACTTGGCGTTGGCCCCGGCAAATACGTCGAAAAAGTCCGGTTAGAGGCCGCACGCAACCTACTGCAAGACGCACAGGCTTCGATCAGTACGGTGTCCAGGCTTACGGGGTTTGGTCATCCTGAAAACCTGCGCCGCACGTTCCAGAAGCATTTGTCGGTAAGTCCGCAGGAATATGCCCAGCGCTTTACCTGACTAGCTTGTCTTGGCCGCGCATAGCGTCCGACCAATCCCCTGCTGATCCACCACTGATGCTTCACAACTGTGAGGTAAGGACTTTCCATGCTCGAATTACGCCCAAACTGCGAATCCTGTGCCCGTGAGCTGCCCGGAGACAGTGATGCTGCATTTATCTGCTCATATGAATGCACCTTTTGCCGCGACTGCGCCACTGAGCATTTGCAACTCAAGTGCCCAAACTGCTCAGGTGAACTCGTAGCGCGCCCGCGCCGGGCAATTGAAAAACCGCCACAAAGCACTGCACTGCAAAGCTGTCCGGGCCTATCTCAGGGAGATTACTGACATGCTATTGATCATGCAGCCAACCATTGCGCGTTTATTCATTTGCCAGGCCCTGTATTGGTGCTGCTCGATGATTGGCATCACCTTGACCGCGTTAATTGGCCTGCAGCTAGCGCCTTTGAACATTTTGGCGACTTTGCCGCTGGCTTTACTGGTGCTGGGTAACTTGTTGGCGGTGCAGCCGCTGTCGCTATACATGCAGCGCAACGGCAGGCGTGCAGGCCTGCTGCTCGGCGCGGGTTGCGGAGTCCTGGGCGGGCTGATCAGTGCTCTGGGTGTCTGGCTCGGCGATTTCACTATTTTGTGCATTGGCGCTCTGCCCATCGGCGCCTATCAGGCATCGGCTATGTACTACCGCTTCGCCGCACTGGAGGCGGTTCCCGAATCAACCAAAGGGCGTGCCAGCGCCTATGTAGTCGGCGGCGGTGTGGTTGCTGCTCTGATTGCACCGAGCCTGGCGCTTTGGTCAAAAAACGCATTGGCTACGCCATTCACCGGAGCTTACTTGATGATGGCAGTGTTAGCGCTTGTCGCCGCTGGCGTGCTCAGTAAGCTGCCGCAGGGGGCAGTGCCAACAGCCAGTACCGGCGGTTGGTCAGCCATGCATGATCTGCTACGCAGACCCGTGGTACGCGCTGCAATTGCCACAACTGCAATTGGCCATGGCTTGATGATTCTGGTGATGAATGCCACACCGCTGGCGATGCGTGGATGCGGTCTGTCCCTGGAAACCAGTGCATTGGTTATGCAATGGCACATGCTTGGTATGTTCCTGCCGGCATTTGTCGCTGGGCGCTTGGTCGATACGCTGGGGAGTCGGCGGGTGGCCGTGATCGGCAGCGGCGTGTTGTTAGTCAGTGCGGCTATTGCCATGAACGGTATCGCTCGCGACCATTTCTTGATCAGCTCGTTCTTGCTCGGCCTGGGCTGGAACCTGATGTTGATCGCTGGAACCACCCTACTCGCCCAGGGACATACACCAACTGAGCGAGGTCATGCCCAAGGTTTGATGGAGTTGAGCAATGGCTCAATGGCAGCCAGTGCTTCATTTGCCTCTGGTGCCTTGATCAGCACAATTGGTTGGAATGCCGTCAATATCAGCATTTTGCCGCTGATTGTCATCGTACTCTTGATGCTGATCCCCAGTCGGCGCACGCAACTGGCATAAGCCGTTCAGCACCAAAAGCAAAGGCGCCATCAAGGCGCCTTTGTTCACTGCGATCACTGCTTAGTAGTAAGCATTTTCTTTGTTGCTGTGATCGGTTACATCGCGGACGCCCTTGAGCTCAGGAATCCGCTCAAGCAGGGTTTTCTCGATACCTTCCTTGAGCGTCAGGTCAGCCTGGCCACAACCTTGGCAACCACCGCCAAATTGCAGCACGGCAATACCTTCATCAACCACATCAATCAAGCTGACCTGACCGCCGTGGCTGGCCAGGCCCGGGTTGATCTCGGTTTGCAGGTAATAGTTGATACGCTCGTTGATCGGGCTGTCTTCATTGACCATCGGCACCTTGGCATTGGGTGCCTTGATTGTCAGTTGGCCGCCCATGCGATCAGTCGCGTAATCAACCACGGCATCTTCCAGAAACGGCTCGCTTACTGCGTCGATCCAGGCAGTGAAGCTGGCCAGGCCCAGTGCTGTGTCTTCAGGCTTCTGCTCACCCGGCTTGCAATAGGCAATACAGGTTTCGGCATATTGGGTGCCAGGTTGGGTAATAAATACGCGAATGCCGATGCCCGCTGTGTCCTGCTTGCTCAGCAAATCAGCTAGATAATCGTGGGCAGCGTCGGTAATAGTAATAGTGCTCATGGCAACTCCTCGCAAACATGGGTGCAGTGTACGCCAACAGGGGCCATTTGATAAAGCCCGAGCATTTTTGTCGGATTAAATTTGGCTGTAACAACTCAGTGCCTCAACCGTCCAGTCTTTATCATCACACTGGCTGAGTGGAGACACCGATCAATGAACAAATCATGGCAAGTTTGGCCCGCCGTTTTGCTCCTGGGTTGCACAATGGCCCAAGGCTCGGTGCAGACGCTAACCAGCAGCGAACAACCCACCAGCGTGCTAGAGCTCTATACCTCTCAAGGTTGCAGCTCTTGCCCGCCGGCTGAAAAATGGTTGTCATCCCTTACTCAGTCGCCGGATTTATGGAAGCAGGTCATTCCCCTCGCCTTTCATGTCGACTACTGGGATTACCTCGGCTGGCAAGATCCCTTCGCCAACCAGAGCTATAGCGCCCGGCAACGTGCCTACGCGCGCAGCGGAGGCACCCGCTCGGTGTACACGCCAGGCTTCGTTGTTGCAGGTCACGAATGGCGTGGCTGGTTTCAAAATCAACCGTTGCGCTTGCCTGAGCAACAAAAAGCGGTTGGCAGGTTACAACTGAGCCTGGATGACAATCAGGTTGAAGTAGCGTTTAAGCCCGAGCAAACACCGCCCAAGGGGCTTACCCTCTATGTCGCTCGCCTTGGCTTCGGCATAGACACCCAGATCACCAATGGCGAGAACGCAGGCAAAACCATCAAGCACGACTTTGTGGTTCTGAGCCTGCAACAAGTCAGCGCAGTCAGTGACAACCACTGGCGTACCAAGCTGCATAAAGATCCGCGTGGTGAGCGCCAGGCGGTGGTTGCGTGGCTTGGCGCATCGGGTAACCCGGCGCCTTATCAAGCCGTCGGCGGCTGGATTGACCAATAAGCCTCAGTGGCCGCGCAGCGTTTCTGTGCGGCCATTATGACTCAGAGATTTTCGTAGCGGTTCATGTCCAGCACACCTGCCTGCACTGGATCAGTCTCCTGAATGTAGCGCGTCAGATCATGGAAGTAGCGCCAGAAGTCAGGATGGGTGCGGCGAACGCCCCAATGATCAACCACCCTTTCGAATGCGCCAGCATCCTTGGCTTGCTCTAGCGCGCTGACAAACTCCGGCACCTCTTGCGCCGGGACATTAAAGATAAAATTCGGATAGCTGCTCATGACCCCTGGATAGATGGTCAAGGTATCCAGCCCAGGTTCATAGCGCAGCCCTTCGCCTACCATAAAGGCAACGTTGCTGTGCATGCGGTTGCGCAAGATGCTGTAGATATTGCGTTTGCCGCTGGCTTCTTCGACGCGCAGCATTGTCGCTTCTGGTAACTGATGAATAACCTTGAGACCGGCCGCAGGCCTATTCGCCAAGCGACTTAATGCTTGCTCGGCTTGTTGCATCTGCGGGTCGGAACTGGCTTGGTAGCAATGGCCGTCCGGGCAGCGATTTATAGGGTCTGGCGCTGCATTCAAATCACCTGCGCGCACCAGTAGCTGTTTGGCAAAATCACGCATGGGTTGCTTGGGATCAAGCGAAAGCGCGGTTTTGGTATCGGTGTCGATACTTTCATAGTAGTCGAACCATAGCTTCAGGCGACCGCTATCGCGGTACCAGTCCTTCAATATGCCTTCGCGTGAGTCCGCAGGCATCAGGCGCAGGAAGTTTTGCTCGGCGCCATTGCGGATCAAATCAAAGTACAGGCGGGTTTGCGCTTGATGCGAGACATTGCCGTACACATCGAAATTGACCACCAGTTGATAGTAGGTGCGCTCCAGCAGAGGATAATCCATCCACCACATGGTTTGCGGAGTGCCACCGATCAGGCCACGGCGCACGGTTGCGCTGTCAAACTGACGAAAAATCGACAACAAGGCTTGATCATTTCCGGACCAGATATTGGACCAGCTCGGTAGCGGCGCGTCCTCATAACGTTCACTGCGCAGCTCTTCGTACTCATTACGTTTGTCGTGATAGGCATCCCACATACTGACGAGGTTGCCAATGTCATCAAACTGCCCCGGCATCGCCAACAAAGGCGTTGCCTCTGCGCGATATTCCGGGTCAGTGATGTACAGGTCGTGCTTGGGGTCCTGGAAGAAGGTCCAGAAATTATCACGGATCACATCCGTGGCAATTTGACCTCGACAAACCGGGCCACGAATAAAGGTACGGACAAAATACTCGGCGTCATCGAGCATGAATTGATAACGCGCCTCGGCCGGAATCGCCTTGTAGGTCTCGAACGGATTGGCCCGGCGATGAGCACCGTAGCCGGGTATGGCGTCAGCCGTCCAGGATGAATCAAAGAACATCGACTTGATATGCGCCATCTTCTTGCGGCTAAACGCATAGGTGATATGAGTCTTGTGCACTATGACATCGGGCACCATCGCCAAGCGGTAATAAAATTCATTGCCTGGGTCTTCGTTGGGACGACGGGTAGCGATCGGATCAATCGGTTTTCCGCTCGGTGTCCGTGAGCGCACTAACTGGAAAAAGTGCCGGGTCTTGCCATCGTCAAAGTACAGGTGCGCAAGGAACAGGTGCTCGTACAACCAGCGTGAAACCAACTCCTCACGCGCACCACGCTGGTTGAGAAATTCCTCCCACTCCTGCACCTGGGCGATTTCTGCGGGCGTGGCCAGCGGTACTGACTTATCGACAGGCGCCCCACTGGCGAGCCAGCGCTGCAGGGTTTGGTAGTCCTCAGCTGTCAGACCTGTCACTGCGAACGGCATGCCGACAGCCGGGTTTTTAGCGGCAAACTTATCAAAGTCACCAGGCAGGGTGCACTGGTTGACTCGGTTGATGCCAAGGTCGAGCTTTTCAGGCAATTTGCTGTTTGGGACAAAGCTATTGTTGTCGTGCCCAAGCTTGAGCATGCGCGCCATTAATGCAGCTTGGCCGCCTTGTTGATCGAGCACCGAGTTGAAACCCTTGTTACGCCACTCGGTCACGGTATGGGCGTCGTAGAACAAACGCGTAGGGTCCTGCGCCTTTTTACGCGCGCCGTCATATACCGGAGACTGACTGGCCCCGCGCTCTGCCCCTTCACCGCTTTCAAGCTTGAGCTGGCAAGGTGCGTCATAGCAGGCATGGCAAGCAACACAGTTTTTAGTGAAGATCGGCTGAATATCTTTGCTGTAGGAGATTTGTTCTGCCGCCAACAAAGGGCTGAACAAGGCAAAACATGCCGATATAAATGAACGATGCTGCATTACCACATCCTTATAAAATGTTGCGGCGATTCTAGCCTCCAGTGCTATGCGTGGCTATCGGCATCATCATGAATCAAATTCATGTTAATTCGCGCGCGCTGCAAAAGCGTGCAGGTTTGCTATCATCGCGCCCTTCTGTATCTCGTAATTCTCAGGTATTCGTGTCCATGTCTTTGTCAGATCGTAGCGCCCGCACACTCGCTCTTCAGCAAGCCCTCAAGGATCGTATTTTGATTCTCGACGGCGGTATGGGCACCATGATCCAAAGCTATAAGCTCGAAGAAGAGGATTACCGTGGCGAACGTTTTGCCGACTGGCCCAGCGATGTCAAAGGCAACAACGACCTGCTTATTCTGAGCCGTCCTGATGTTATTGGTGCCATCGAGAAAGCCTATCTCGACGCCGGCGCTGACATTCTCGAAACCAACACCTTTAACGCCACCCGCGTGTCGCAAGCCGATTACGGCATGGAGTCGTTAGCTTACGAGCTCAACGTAGAAGGTGCTCGCCTGGCGCGCCAGGTGGCTGATGCGAAGACCGCTGAAACACCGGATCGGCCAAGATTCGTTGCCGGCGTCCTCGGTCCGACCAGCCGTACCTGCTCGATCTCCCCAGACGTGAACAACCCAGGTTATCGCAACGTCACTTTTGATGTGCTGGTTGAAAACTACACCGAAGCCACCCGTGGCTTGATCGAAGGCGGCGCCGACCTGATCTTGATCGAAACCATCTTCGACACGCTCAACGCCAAAGCCGCCATCTTTGCGGTGCAGCAGGTGTATGAAGACCTGGGCGTTGAATTGCCGATCATGATCTCCGGCACCATTACTGATGCCTCAGGCCGCACCCTGTCGGGTCAAACTACTGAAGCCTTCTGGAACTCGGTACGACACGCCAAACCCATTTCGGTCGGACTTAACTGCGCCTTGGGTGCCAAGGACCTGCGCCCCTATTTGGAAGAGCTTTCCAACAAGGCCGAAACCCATGTTTCAGCCCACCCCAACGCGGGTCTGCCAAATGCCTTCGGTGAATACGACGAAACCCCAGCTGAAATGGCGGCAGTGGTCGAAGAGTTTGCAGCTTCTGGCTTCTTGAACATCGTCGGCGGCTGCTGCGGTACCACGCCAGGGCATATCCAGGCGATTGCCGAAGCCGTTGCCAAGTATGCGCCACGTGCGCTGCCTGATATTCCCAAGGCCTGCCGCCTGTCTGGCCTTGAGCCCTTCACCATCGACCGCAACTCGCTGTTCGTCAACGTTGGCGAGCGCACCAACATCACAGGTTCAGCCAAGTTCGCCCGGCTGATTCGCGAAGATAACTACACAGAAGCACTGGAAGTCGCTCTGCAACAGGTCGAAGCTGGCGCTCAGGTGATCGATATCAACATGGACGAAGGCATGCTTGATTCCAAGCATGCAATGGTCACCTTTCTCAACCTGATTGCTGGCGAGCCGGATATCTCGCGCGTGCCAATCATGATCGACTCCTCCAAATGGGAGGTGATCGAAGCGGGCCTCAAGTGCATTCAAGGCAAAGGCATCGTTAACTCGATCTCGATGAAAGAAGGTGTCGAGCAATTCAAGCACCACGCCAAGCTGTGCAAGCGTTATGGCGCTGCCGTTGTGGTCATGGCGTTTGACGAAGATGGCCAGGCTGACACTCAGGCGCGCAAAGAAGAAATCTGCAAGCGCTCCTACGACATTCTGGTCGATGAAGTTGGCTTTCCACCGGAAGACATCATCTTCGACCCGAATATTTTCGCCATCGCCACCGGCATTGAAGAGCACAACAACTACGCTGTCGACTTCATCAACGCCTGCGCATACATCCGTGACAACCTGCCCTACGCCCTGACTTCGGGCGGCGTATCCAACGTCTCGTTCTCGTTCCGTGGCAACAACCCGGTGCGTGAAGCGATTCACTCGGTGTTTTTGTATTACGCGATCAAGAACGGCCTGAGCATGGGTATCGTCAATGCTGGGCAGTTGGAAATTTACGACCAGATTCCAACCGAGCTGCGTGACGCCGTAGAAGATGTAGTGCTCAACCGCACGACCAATGGCACCGATGCCCTGCTGGCCCTGGCTGATAAATACAAAGGCGACGGCAGTGTTAAAGAAGCCGAGACCGAAGAATGGCGTGGCTTTGCCGTTCAGCAGCGCCTTGAGCACGCGCTGGTCAAGGGCATCACAGCGTTTATCGTTGAAGACACCGAGGAGTTCCGCCAACAGTGCGCGCGCCCGATCGAAGTGATCGAAGGCCCATTGATGAGCGGGATGAATATCGTTGGCGACCTGTTCGGCTCCGGCAAAATGTTCCTGCCGCAAGTGGTCAAGTCGGCACGCGTGATGAAACAAGCCGTGGCCCACCTGATTCCCTTTATCGAAGCAGAAAAAGGCGACAAGCCAGAAGCCAAGGGCAAGATCTTGATGGCCACGGTTAAAGGCGACGTCCACGACATCGGCAAAAACATTGTTGGCGTGGTGCTCGGTTGTAACGGCTATGACATCGTCGATCTTGGCGTGATGGTACCCGCCGAGAAAATCCTGCAAACCGCTATCGCCGAAAAGTGCGACATCATTGGTTTGTCCGGCTTGATCACCCCATCGCTCGATGAAATGGTCCACGTCGCCCGTGAAATGCAGCGCCAAGGCTTTACCCTGCCGCTGATGATCGGCGGTGCAACCACATCCAAAGCCCACACCGCGGTGAAGATCGAACCCAAGTACCAGAATGATGCCGTGGTCTATGTGACCGACGCCTCGCGTGCCGTGGGCGTTGCGACCCAGTTGCTGTCCAAGGAGCTGAAGGCTGCATTCGTTGAAAAGACCCGTGAAGATTACGCCGTCGTTCGTGAACGCACAGCCAATCGCAGCGCCCGCACCGAGCGCCTGAGCTACAGCGAAGCCATCGCCAAGAAGCCACAGTTTGACTGGGCCAGCTATGAACCCACGGTGCCGACTTTTACCGGCGTCAAGGTTTTGGAGGATATCGACCTGGCGGTGCTGGCTGAGTTTATCGACTGGACGCCATTCTTCATCTCCTGGGATCTGGCGGGCAAATACCCACGTATTCTCACCGATGAAGTCGTCGGTGAAGCAGCCACCGCGCTGTTTGCCGATGCCCAGGAAATGCTCAAGAAGCTGATTGATGAAAAACTGATCAGCGCCCGCGCCGTGCTGGGCTTCTGGCCTGCCAACCAAGTGCAAGACGATGACCTTGAGATTTATGGCGATGATGGCCAACCATTGGCCAAGCTGCATCACCTGCGTCAGCAAACCATCAAGCCAGACGGCAAGCCAAACTTCTCGCTTGCTGACTTTGTCGCACCTAAAGAATCCGGCGTGCAGGATTATATCGGCGGCTTTATTACCACCGCAGGTATTGGCGCAGAAGAAGTGGCCAAGGCTTACCAAGACAAAGGCGACGATTACAACTCGATCATGGTCAAGGCACTGGCCGATCGCCTGGCCGAGGCCTGTGCAGAATGGCTGCACCAGCAAGTGCGTAAAAACTACTGGGGCTACGACCCAGAAGAACAGTTAAGCAATGACGAACTGATCAAGGAAGCCTACAAGGGCATCCGCCCTGCCCCAGGTTATCCAGCGTGCCCCGACCATACCGAGAAAGGCACCCTGTTCGACCTGCTTAATGATAACCAGCAGAGCGGCGTGTTCCTCACCGAACACTACGCAATGTTTCCTGCTGCGTCGGTCAGCGGCTGGTATTTTGCTCACCCGCAGGCGCAATACTTTGCTGTCGGCAAGATTGATAAAGACCAGGTCGAAAGCTACACCGCCCGCAAGCAACAAGAACTGCGCACTACCGAGCGCTGGCTCGCACCCAACCTGGGTTATGACGATTAGACTTCATCAACCTCAGCCACAAAGAAGCCCGCAGTTGCGGGCTTCTTTGTGCTTGTCGACAGCTTAGCTGAACTTTGACTCGGAACGACGAACCAGCTTGATCGAGTGCTTCAGCGTGGGCTTGCGCGTCACGCTGATCGCCTTGCGCGATACGGTATCAATCGTAATATTCCAGAAGCCTGTGCTCGGTACAGTGATACGCACCGGGAACTTATCGAATGCGCCGCCATGATAGGTATGACGCCCGCCGTTTTTGAAACTGCGGAAATTCGCGTCGTTCATCAGGCGGATATTGCAGGTTTGTGAGCACTCGATAACGACCAGATCGTCTTCATTGAGATGTTCACGCTGATGTATAAATTTCATCGACCGCTCCACGCAGCTGTATGCAAACCAATAGCTAGTATATAGCCTGCATCGCTTAACAATCCTCTGAAAATATCTTTACGGCAGCCGACATGCATTGATTGGCTGAATTTTGCGCTGCTCATTATGTTGCAGGACGCGCAAACGCCCTGAGCGAAAACCGCTAGACTATGCGGCCATTTCCGCTAGCAAGGCTCATGGTTTGTCGCTAAATACTGTTTATCTGATGTTGCTGATGATTTGCGTTGCCGCATTGGTGGTCTTCTATTGCCTGCTTAGGGGTATCAGCAAGCGTACAGAGGCGCTACGCAGCAAGGAACAGCAGCAGGCTGAAATCCTGCGTCAGCTTCAGGCCGTGGCAGATAACAGCCAATCAAGGATCCTCTGAAAAAGATATCGAGCGCAGTAGTTTTTCAGAGGTTCCGTAACCGACGAGCAACTGAATACCAAGACGCAAGCGCTTGCCCAAGGTTTGAAACAGCTGAAATAAGCTGACTGATAGACCACGCGCCTTGCTGGCTCATCGGGGTTATCATGGCCACTGCCACAACTGTAAATGCCCCGCCACTTGATACATCACTGCTGCTAACAGACTGCCAAATGTTGATTCGTGTACTGAAACCCACTGATGCCCACGCCTACAGATCCTTGATGCTGGCCGCCTACAGTGCGCATCCGGATGCCTTTTCCTCAAGCCGCCACGAGCGAGAAAAGAAATCCCTGGCATGGTGGCAAGCTCGATTGAGTGATACGAAGCAACCAGGCTCGGTGGTTCTTGGCGCGCATGACGATGCAGGCGAGCTTTGCGCGGTGATCGGTGTGTCTTTCAAAAGCCAAGAAAAAACCCGGCATAAAGCCACATTATTTGGCTTGTACGTTGTGCAAAACCACCGTAGCCAGGGCCTTGGCCGTAGCCTTGTCGAGCAGGCCCAGCAACTGGCAAGCAAGCGCGATGGTATCAAGCAGATGCAACTCAGCGTCAGCGAGACCAACCCCGCCGCTATTGCGCTTTATCGCAGTTGCGGCTTTGAGCAATTTGGCCTTGAGCCGATGGCAATAGCGCTGGCTGACCGCTATATCAGCAAACTGCATATGGCATGCCTAATTGGCTAGTGCTTAATTAACGACGCGCCACCACTTCAGCCCAATGCGGTATCAAGAAACATCATCAAGGCAAAACCGCCCATCAACCCCAGTGTTGCACTGGTTTGGTGACCGTTACGGTGGGTTTCCGGAATAATTTCATGGGACACCACAAACAACATGGCACCTGCAGCCAAGCTCAGGCTGATCGGGTAAGCCAATGCATAGCCGCTTGAAATACCCACGCCAATCAATGCACCAATGGGCTCCATCAAGCCCGTTGCAATCGCGATCAGTGCAGCGGTAAGCGTCGACAGCCCAGTGGTACGAAGCGCCAAGGCCACGGCCAGGCCCTCGGGTATGTCTTGAATCGAAATAGCACTGGCCAATGGAATGCCTACACTCAGATCACCGCCCGCAAACCCCACGCCCATTGCCATGCCTTCTGGCAAGTTGTGCAACGTGATTGCAAATATGAATAACCAGACCCTGTTGATGCGCTCCGCGTTTGGCCCGCAGGGCCCGGTACTTTCATGCTCATGCGGAGTAAAGTGATCCAGACCGAGCATTAACAGCGTGCCTAGTCCCAGCCCGAGCACCACAGTGGCAGCTGATAAAAAGCTGCTGCCGGTAATATCTTTTGCAGCGTCCAACCCCGGAAGAATCAGCGAAAATGAACTGGCTGCAAGCATCATCCCAGCGGCAAAGCCAAGCATGCAGTCCTGGGTGCGGTTGCTTATTTGTTTAAGCGCGACGGCCAACACAGCACCAAACCCAGTTGCAACAAAGCCCGCCCCGCCAGCATAGAACGCATAACGCAGGCGCTCGGCATGATCAGCATCAGCAGCGCTGAGCACAGCGGTAACCAGCAGGTATACAACCGCCAGTACTGCGCCAAAAAAGCCAGCCGTCACCCAGGGATTTGCCTGAGCCTGGGCGACCCAGGCAGCCCGAAAGTTTGCATAGTCGGCTTGCGTTGAATCCATAGCAGTAAACACTCCAAAGTTGAATGGCTACTATCTACGCACGAGGTTGGCTATACAAGGTCAAAGCACTTATCACGGCCATAGAGGAAAAACATCATGGGCTGGGGTCAACAGGCAACAGACGCAGCCCTGGTCGAGTCGTTATGCATTGGCCAGAAAACCATCAAAGCTTCTTGGCATTTGTACGCCATAGCCTTGGACAAAATCCACGCCCATGTCGATCAATAACTGGCGGATTTCTTGGTTCTCGACGTATTCAGCCACAGTGACGCGACCCAGTGTATGCGCTACCTCATTGATTGAACGAACCATCGCCAGATCGCTGGATGAATGAACGATCTCACGCACGAAACTGCCGTCAATTTTTACGATATCAACAGGCAAGCGCTTGAGGTAATCAAACGAGGAAAAACCAACACCGAAATCATCCAGCGCGAACGAACAGCCAAGTTTCTGCAAACGACGAATCAGGTCTGCGACCTTGGCCAGGTTGGCAACTGCCGTGGTTTCAGTAATTTCAAAGCAAATGCGCTGCGGCTCTATCGCATAGCGCTCAAACAGATCCTCGATAAAAGCCAGCAACCCACCATCATTCAAACTGTTGCCCGACAAGTTGATTGAGATTGAAGAACAGCGCTGCCACAAATCCGGGGCTTTTTCGAGCTGGCTAAATGCCTGCTCAAGAACCCAGCGATCGACCTTTGCCATGCGGTTATAGCGTTCGGCAGCCGCAATAAAATCTTCGAGCGGCAGGTCATTCTCCATCACCAGCAACAACTCGTAGTGAGGAAGTTGATGCGCGTCAATGTCGGTGGTAGCAATCTGTTGAACGCGTAACGAGAGATTTTCACACCTGATTATCTCGTCAATCCGAGCCGCGATGGCCAACAGGCCCACTCGCTCATCATCGGCTGAAACACTAAACCGATGGACCCGGTTACGGCCAGCTTCTTTTGCGTGATTGCACGCCGCGTATAGATTGCTGAATACACTGGCGACATCATAGCTATCAGCGCTGCTGACGATGCCAATGCTCAGGGTTACGGTATGACTTTGCCCTTGCCAGTCGAATGCGTCATTTTCTACACCTGCCCGCAACTTCTCAGCCAATACAAAGGCGTTGATCTCATCGCATTGCGGAATCATTGCCGCAAACTCGACCCCATCAAGGCGCGCAAGCAATCCTTGTTCGGGCAACATGCGCTGTAGCGCCTGGGCTACATGTTTGAGACAAGTATCACCGGCAATCAGACCCAGGTGACTATTCAGGACACTAAACTGGTCAATCTGCGCAATCAAATAGATTGTCTCAGGCTCGCTGGGCAAGCTCTTGGCTACTACGGTTTCAAAACTTCGCCGATTGAGCAAACCGGTCAACTCATCATGACTGCGTGCGTGGGTAATTTCACGGTAAAGACGCCCCACAATGCCTTGCAGTGCGCGCTGGATAATACCTTGACCGCCGCTGCCACTTTGCGCAATCAACAACAGTCCTTTAGAGACGAGCTCGCTCAGTTCGGCAATCGTCAAGTCACTTACCTCGTTACCTTTTTTATCAACCAGCACAAATTGGTCTTTTTGCGAACTACGCCATACCAACTGCAGTGGCTGTCCATCGGCATTTTCCAGCCAGTCGCCTTCCTCAAGGTTTTCAAGGGACTCCTGCCAGCGCTGTAACGCCGGGGGCACTTGCGAACGTGGCATTTCAGGCACATCAAGCTCGCCCAACTCAACCTCTTGCCCGGCGAACATCTGCTCGCGCATCGTTTTGAGTATCAATTTGCAATTGGCATTGGCGATACCAAAGTCGTCGAGCTTGCGTGCTATGCACGACAGCAGGTGATCAACATCCTGGCTACGTTTATCCCTTTCGCGCTCGCCTCTCTGTGCACGAGACGACAGCAGATCATCTGCCAACACGCGAGTCAGTTCCAAGTCTGCGCGCCATTGATCCTGACGACCACCTGCCCTTATCAGCTTGTACACCAAAAAGTCACGCCAGCCAGCTTGCAACCACTGCAGCAACAACTTCGGCGGTCGAGCCCCCAGCACCGCACTCAATCCCTGGTCGACCTCGCGCCTGGCATTCAGCAAGGCTTCTTGGCCACGGTAGAGTTCCACCACCCGCTCAACACTGCGCCGATACGCGCGCTGCTGAATCTCAAGTAGGTCATCCAGTTCCGCATCAAGGCTGGAAAACACAAGGCTATTACCCTGGTAATGGGTCACCAAGTAATCGATTAGAACTTCAAGACGCGCCTCAAGCGATCTGTTTGGCGGATCGGATGATTCAGCCAGCTGCAGCAGACGATCCAGAGTTGCGCGCACAGGGTGGCGCTCATCGGCGATGGCAGCAGACTCTCGGAGCGTTGCATCCAGCACCGGCAGTAATAGCTTGCGCAGTGCGGGCTTTAGCGAATTGGCCATTGCCTGTTCATGCTGCAATGACTGGAACACGCCACTGACCAAGTGGGTGTCTTCGCGCTGGCGCTCATTGAGATAGAAACCGTTGCTCTCGAAATGTCTTAGTAAACCCTCGGCTGTCCAACCTTGTTCGGGTGGCGGACATTTCAACAGGCGTTCAAGAACATCGCACTGGATAGGGCTAAGTGCCGCTTCTTCTGGCTGTTTAAGTTGGGCGGTACGGCCATCCAATCTGTTGACCTGATAGTCAGCATCGCGTCTTTGCTGGATCGAGAACCTTGGTTCAGGCAAAAGAGGCGTGATGCGCCGCCAGGCAAACTCTGCGGCGAGCGCCGCGAAATAGGCAGTCAATGACTGCGGCAGAACCCTACACATCTGCCGAAAAAAAATTCGCCGAATCGATTCGCTACGCGTGCCCAGGCCTAATGCCTTGAGCCAGTGAAGAATCAAATAGTCGAGGGAGAAAGGGTTATCGACATTGGCAACATGCTGCCCAGCCACCTGACTGAAGCAGCCACACAAGTTCAGCTCCTGTTCGGCCAAGGTTTCACGAAGGTGGCTTACAAGTGCATCTGCCAGCAACTGGTTTTCGACGTCTGCGAACTCGACCAGCGCCAGCTCTTGCTTACCCATATAGGCTTGCTGGGCAGAGCTGGGCTTTCGCAACAGGCCGTTGTGAATGCTGCTTACGCACTCACTGATCAGCTGCTGCCCTTGAAGCTCGTAAAATGTAGAGGCATCTTCAAAGGCTAGAGCCTCTTGGTTGGAAAATGCCTGAATGGCGTTATCCTTCAGCTCCACCACTAAAACGCTAAGCAATTGACTGAGTGCTTTAGGCAGCTGGACTTGCACAATCGAATTCAGCGCGTTCGTAAGCGCGAGTAATGAGGTATTTGATATCAAACGCATGCCTCCTGCATGAGATTGCTTCCCTGCTGAAACCACTGTTATTTTTCTACTCAGTGGCCTTCTCTAGACAAACGAGCGATTACTGGCATTAACGCTCCAATGTCATTATGCCGTATACCATGAGTCTAGAGCCCACCGCTCAAGTCACGGTTCGAATTAAGGCGTTCAAATGACTGAATACACAGCTAAAGTTATGTGGGTCAGAGGGACTCAAAGTTTCCTAGATAACCGCTACAGCCGAGCCCATAGATGGCAGTTTGATGGCGGCATACAGGTGCCAGCATCCTCTTCCCCACATGTTGTTCCACTGCCCTATTCCGATCCTGCTGCAGTCGATCCTGAGGAGGCATTTGTCGCCTCATTATCGAGCTGCCACATGCTGTGGTTTTTAGCTATCGCCGCCAAACAAGGCTTTGCTATTGATCAGTATGAAGACAACCCAGTCGGAGTCATGGCCAAGAACGCACAGGGGCGACTGGCCATGACCCAAGTCACCCTGTACCCACGGGTAACATTTACCGATAACAGCCCAACTCAGAAGCAACTCGACGATTTGCATCACCAAGCCCATGAGCAATGCTTTATCGCCAACTCGGTACTCACTACCGTGGACTGCAAACCTGTGCTTGCCTGAACGTTTCGCATGCTCAAGAGCAAATGCGTCAGCAACGGCAGAATCTAGACTTGGCCAATAAACAGCTAAACTGAAGGCTCACACTCATGAACAGGGACCCCTTATGAGTGACAATCAAGATGACAAGCCGCTGACCATCTGGGAAATGCTGCAAAGTGTTTTCGCCGCTGCACTTGGTGTGCAAAGCGGCAAGAACCGGAGTCGCGACTTCAGCCGTGGAAAGCCAAGCCAGTTTATTATCCTGGGGCTGCTGTTCACGGCAGGATTTGTTTTGTTGATCGCCGCCATCGTGCAGCTGGTGCTGTACTTCGCGGGCGTCTGAGCTGCGAGGCTGGTCTCCACATAAAACAAACCGCACAAAAGTGCGGCTTGTTTTCATGCGATTGTCTTAACAGATCTACTGGTGGCTGACCCAGTACACGGCGGTCGCCACGGCAATAATGATCAAGGCAAATATTGCCTTGGCGTCGATAGCACTGTCGGCCGGATCTGGCTCGGTTTGATCATTCATAGGCAACCCCTCGCAGTTATTATGATTATGGCTGATACGCCTTGAGTAAAGACCAGGTATGCGACTTGCTCAAGGGCTGTGGTTATGCATGGCCAGTCACTTAGAGCTTTAAGTTCTTTCCATATATTGAAACATCACTTTTGCGCATAACCCTGAACTGGTATCTTCCATCGCCTCCGTATGGAGTGCGCGGCCGTGCGCGCAGTTTTGCTGTAAATAGCTATTTATGCGTTTCGCTGAATGATTGACTGAATGCCTGCCGCCTTAATTGCCGGCGGCAAAACATAAATAGAAGCTACGCAGCCTGATAACAGGACCCGTCATGTACGTTTACGACCAGTACGATCAAACCATCATCGAGGACCGCGTCAAGCAGTTCCGTGATCAAACACGCCGTTACCTGGCTGGCGAACTGAGCGAGGCTGAGTTCCGCCCGCTGCGCCTGCAAAACGGTCTGTATATCCAGCGCTACGCGCCAATGCTGCGCATTGCGGTTCCCTATGGCCTGCTTTCTTCACAGCAAGTGCGCAAGCTGGCAGACATTGCCCGCGACTACGACAAAGGCTATGCGCACATCAGCACCCGTCAGAACGTACAGTTCAACTGGTGTGAACTGGAAGACATCCCAGAGATCCTTGCCGAGCTATCGACCGTGCAAATGCACGCGATCCAGACCAGCGGTAACTGTATTCGTAACACCACCACCGACCAGTTCGCCGGTGTTGCCAAGGACGAACTCATTGATCCGCGCCCATGGTGCGAAATCATCCGCCAGTGGTCGACATTCCACCCGGAGTTCGCCCATCTGCCGCGCAAGTTCAAGATTGCCGTTAACGGCGCTGTTAGCGACCGTGCAGCGATTGAAGTGCACGACATTGGCCTTGAAGCGGTCAACAATGAGGCTGGCGAGCTGGGCTTTCGCGTATCGGTTGGCGGCGGCTTGGGCCGCACGCCTATCGTTGGCAGCTTCATCAACGAGTTCCTGCCGTGGCAGCACTTGATCAGCTACCTGGATGCCATCCTGCGTGTTTATAACCGCTATGGCCGTCGTGACAACAAGTACAAGGCACGCATCAAAATCCTGGTCAAAGCACTGACTCCAGAAGTCTTTGCTGAGCGTGTCAACGCCGAATGGGCACACCTCAAGGATGGGCCAACCACCCTGACCGAGGCTGAAGTCCAGCGTGTCGCGGCACACTTCGTCGACCCGGACTACAAGACCCTGCAAGACCAGGACGCCGAACTGGCCGCCCTTGACGCTGAGCACCCAGGCTTTGCCCGCTGGCGCCAACGCAACACCTTTGCCCACAAAAAGCCGGGCTATGTTGCGGTCACCCTGTCGCTCAAGCCTACAGCCGTTGCGCCTGGCGACCTGACCGACAAGCAGCTCGACGCCGTTGCCGACCTCGCTGATCGCTACAGCTTTGGCGAAGTGCGCAACAGTCATAACCAGAACATTATCCTGGCCGACATTGAACAAGCCCAGCTTTTCACCCTCTGGGGTGAGTTGCGTGAAAAAGGTTTTGCCACGCCAAACGTTGGCCTGTTGACCGATATTATCTGCTGCCCGGGCGGCGACTTCTGCTCGCTGGCCAACGCCAAGTCGATTCCGATCGCCGAAGCTATCCAGCGTCGTTTCGATGACCTCGACTACTTGTTCGACATTGGTGAAATCGACCTCAATATCTCAGGTTGCATGAACGCCTGCGGTCACCACCACGTTGGCCACATCGGCATCCTGGGTGTGGACAAGAAAGGCGAAGAGTTCTACCAGATTTCACTGGGTGGCAGCGCTGGCCGTGACGCCAGCCTGGCAAAAATCCTCGGCCCGGCCTTTGCACAAGATGATGTGGCTGGCGTGATCGAGAACATCATCAAGGTTTACGTTGAAAAACGTGACGATGAAGAAAGCTTCCTCGACACCTTCCGCCGCGTCGGTGTGGACCCGTTTAAGGAGCGCGTATATGCAGCGAATAATTAAGAACGGCCAGATCATCGACGAAACCTGGCATCTGCTGCCTAAAGACGCGACGCTCGAGGGGCTATCAAACTGCGACGACCTGATCGTGCCGCTGGAGTTATGGTCTGAACACGCCCACGCCTTGAAAGCCCGCGATGGCGGCCTAGGCGTTTGGCTCGAAGCCGGTGAAGAGATCGAAGAGATTGCCGATCAACTCGACAACTTCCAGGTCATTGCCCTGAACTTTCCAGCCTTCACCGATGGCCGTCACTCATCGACTGCCTATATGCTGCGCACTCGCTATGGTTACAAAGGCGAAGTCCGCGCTATCGGTGACGTACTGCGTGACCAACTGTTTGCTCTACAGCGCTGCGGTTTCGATGCCTTCGCCCTGCGCGAAGACAAAGACCCGCAAGATGCCTTGAAAGCCTTTACTGAATATTCAGAAGTCTACCAAGCGTCGAGCGACCAGCCTTTGCCGCTGTTCCGCCGTCGCGCATAAGGTACCTCTCAAAAACTACTGCGCTACATTTTTAAGAGGTCCTTGTTCAACTCAGGCAATAAAAAAACGCCCGCGGCAGTGATGCACCGGGCGTTTTTTTACGACGCAATTTAAGGCTTTGGCTCGACGCTCAATACATCACTGAGAAAGCCCGGAGCGATATAGCGCTCATAGTGCGCCTCGGAAAGAATGAAGAACTCACGATCAATGGCATCGCGCAGCTCCGGCAACGACCAGTTGCGAAACTCAGGCAACAGCACCATGCCGTAGGCCTCAAGCTGATTGATCACGCGCGCCCCCCGGGCAATTAACTGATACGCCCAGCAATAAGGCGACTGATTGGGCACAAAGCGAATTTGGCGCTGCACCAACTGTTCGCGCAAGCGCGGCGCATCGAACACCTCGACCTTTGCCTCCATCACCTGCACCAGCAGCACTTCTAGGCGCTGCCATACGGCTTGCTTGGCTTGCTCGTCATAGCCGTTCCAGGCAATCACCTCATGGTGAAAACGCTTGCAGCCGCGGCACACAAGGTCGCCATAGACCGTAGAACACAGGCCAACACAGGGCGTTTTAATCGGCTGACTGGACATAGCAAAAACAACATTCACATGACTAACAGGCGGGCATATTAGCCCTTTGTCTAAGTCAGTTCACCCAGGAAAAACTGTGTGAATAGATGTTTTTCTAAAAATGCCGTTTCCGACAAAAGATGACAAAACTGCCATTATCTCGACTCACAAGACATTAAAATCGGCGCGTGTAGGATTTTTAAGCCGCTTTTGATTGTTTTTTGTACAAACATGCGCAATCAAGGCTTTAGCTTAACTTTACTCGCGCTTTCCAGTAGAATCGTCGGGCCTTTTATAGGCGCCAAAGTCCGTTGGAAGCTGTTTTCAAAGCGTCACGAGCACAGTTAATCCTGCAGGTACGATGTTGGCACCGCTATTTGGTTACCCCAAATACTGGTGCCAGCCCTCATCGATCTCGTCCTGCCGGCGTAAAACTTTGAAAGCAGCTTCTGGAAGAAATCCCTGAAATCTCGGCTGATTGGCCCATAAAGCCTTTACAGCGCTTGATTCGGTGTTTTCTGGATATGCGTCCCGGACAGAATTTGGGACCACTGATGAGGGTAATAACTGTGCTTGAAGCCTATCGCAAACACGTAGCAGAGCGTGCCGCTCAGGGTATCGTGCCCCAGCCGCTGAACGCCGAACAAACTGCAGGTCTTGTTGAACTGCTGAAAAACCCGCCTGCTGGCGAAGAAGAATTCCTCGTCGACCTGATCACCAATCGCGTACCACCAGGAGTGGACGAAGCCGCCTACGTCAAGGCAGGTTTCCTCTCTGCTGTCGCCAAAGGTGAAGCAACCTCCCCACTTATCGACAAAAAGCGTGCTGTCGAACTGCTGGGCACCATGCAAGGCGGTTACAACATCGCCACCATGGTTGAACTGCTCGAAGACGCCACCCTGGGCGCCGTTGCCGCCGAGCAACTGAAGCACACCCTGCTGATGTTCGACGCATTCCACGACGTCGCCGAAAAAGCTAAGGCAGGCAACGCCAACGCTAAAGCAGTGCTGCAGTCCTGGGCAGACGGCGAATGGTTCACCAAACGCGCTCCAATCGCTGAGAAGTACAGCCTGAGCGTGTTCAAGGTGACCGGCGAAACCAACACCGACGACCTGTCACCCGCTCCAGATGCATGGTCGCGTCCAGATATCCCGCTGCACGCCCTGGCCATGTTGAAAATGGCTCGCGACGGCATCGTGCCTGAGCAACAAGGCGTGACTGGCCCACTGAAGCAGATCGAAGAGATCCGCGCTGCTGGTTTCCCAGTTGCCTATGTAGGTGACGTAGTCGGTACCGGCTCTTCGCGTAAATCCGCGACCAACTCGGTACTCTGGTTCTTCGGTGACGACATCCCTTACGTGCCAAACAAGCGCGCTGGCGGTTTCTGCTTCGGTAACAAAATTGCGCCAATCTTCTACAACACCATGGAAGATGCTGGCGCCCTGCCGATCGAATTTGATGTAACCAACATCGCCATGGGCGACGTCATCGACGTATACCCATACGCCGGTAAAGTGTGCAAACACGGCACTGACGAAGTTATCACCACCTTCGAACTGAAAACCCCTGTGCTGCTCGACGAAGTTCGTGCAGGCGGCCGTATTCCGTTGATCGTGGGCCGTGGCCTGACCGACAAAGCACGCGCTGAGTTGGGGCTTCCACCTGCTGACCTGTTCAAAAAGCCTGAGCAGCCAGCCGACAGCAACAAAGGCTTCACCCTGGCGCAGAAGATGGTTGGCAAGGCTTGCGGCGTAGCAGGCGTGCGTCCTGGCACTTACTGCGAACCGAAGATGACCACCGTCGGCTCACAAGACACCACAGGTCCGATGACCCGTGATGAACTGAAAGACCTGGCGTGCCTGGGCTTCTCTGCTGATCTGGTGTTGCAGTCGTTCTGCCACACTGCGGCTTATCCAAAGCCAATCGATGTGACCACTCACCACACTCTGCCTGACTTCATCCGCACCCGCGGTGGTGTCTCGCTGCGTCCCGGTGACGGCATCATCCACAGCTGGCTGAACCGCATGCTGCTGCCAGATACCGTTGGTACTGGTGGTGACTCGCACACCCGTTTCCCAATGGGTATCTCGTTCCCTGCAGGTTCGGGCCTGGTTGCATTCGCAGCAGCTACCGGCGTTATGCCGCTAGACATGCCGGAATCCATCCTGGTTCGTTTCAAGGGCAAAATGCAGCCTGGTATCACCCTGCGTGACCTGGTCCATGCAATCCCTTACTACGCGATCCAGAAAGGCCTGCTGACTGTTGAGAAGAAAGGCAAGATCAACGCCTTCTCCGGCCGTATTCTTGAGATCGAAGGTCTCGACGAACTGACCGTTGAACAAGCGTTCGAGCTGTCTGACGCCTCGGCAGAGCGTTCCGCTGCTGGTTGCACCATCAAGATGCCGGAAAAGGCAATTGCCGAATACCTGCAGTCGAACATCACCCTGCTGCGCTGGATGATCAGCGAAGGCTACGGCGATGCACGCACCATGGAACGTCGCGCGCAAGCGATGGAAGCATGGCTGGCTAACCCGGAACTGATGAGCGCTGATGCTGACGCCGAATACGCTGAAGTCATCGAAATCGACCTGTCAGAACTGAAAGAACCAGTTCTGTGCGCTCCAAACGACCCAGACGATGCTCGTCTGCTGTCGAGCGTTCAGGGCGAGAAGATCGACGAAGTGTTTATCGGCTCGTGCATGACCAACATTGGTCACTTCCGCGCGGCTGGCAAGCTGCTGGATAAAGTCAAAGGTGGCATCCCTACTCGTCTGTGGCTGTCGCCGCCGACCAAGATGGACGCTCACCAACTGACTGAAGAAGGCTACTACGGCATCTTCGGCAAGGCTGGCGCACGCATGGAAATGCCGGGTTGCTCGCTGTGCATGGGTAACCAGGCACGTGTAGAAGCCAACTCCACAGTGGTTTCCACCTCGACGCGTAACTTCCCGAACCGTCTGGGCGATGGCGCTAACGTGTACCTGGCCTCTGCCGAACTGGCTGCGGTCGCTGCAATCACCGGCAAACTGCCGACGGTTGAAGAGTACATGGGCTACGCGAAAGACATCGACAGCATGGCTGCTGATGTTTATCGCTACCTGAGCTTCGACCAGATTGCTGAGTTCCGCGAAGCAGCTGCGAACGCCAATATCCCGGTCGTTCAAGCCTAAGCGTTACTAGCATCGAAAAAGCCCCGCCCAGTGCGGGGCTTTTTTTTGCGTGTGATCACGCCCTTTGCTCAAGTCCGCTGGCACATGGATTGCTTTGCTAGACACACAGCAAGCAGCTCCAACTACGGATCTCGCTTATCGACAATGGCGTCGTCTCGGTACTGCTCTGCGCAGCGACTGGAACGGCGCTTTTTTGTGTTGTAAAGGGAATGCTAAATGGGTGATCAAACACTTAACCGCACAGATGTACTGGATTGGGTTAACGGCTCCGATGGCCCAGAAAAGAGCGTCCTCAATCTTGGGTTTATGGCCCTGACAGACTCGGCATCATTGATTGTGGCTGCCACACAAGGCTTTGCCCAACCCTATGGCTTGACCCTCAATCTGCAGCGCCAATCATCTTGGGCCACCCTGCGCGACAAGCTGCTGAGCCGCGAGCTCGACGCTGCACAATCACTATACGGCCAAATCTACGGCACCCACTTGGGAATTGGCGGCCAGCCCACCGAGATGGCAATTCTGATGGGCCTTAATCACAACGGCCAGGCGATTAACCTCTCGGAACAACTCAAGCGCGAAGGCGTGACCAATGGCGATGCACTCAAACAATACGTGCATCAAAGCAGTGCAAAACTTACTTTCGCGCAAACCTTTCCCACCGGCACGCACGCCATGTGGCTTTACTATTGGCTGGCCAGCCAAGGCATACACCCGCTCACTGACGTCAATACCGTAGTGGTGCCGCCCGCACAAATGGTTGCACACCTTAACGCGCAACGTATCGACGGTTTCTGCGCAGGCGGGCCATGGGGAGCCTTGGCAGTAGACCAAGGTCAAGGCTTTACCGTGGCTACGACTCAAGCGATCTGGCCAGACCACCCGGAAAAGGTATTGGGCCTCACACGCGAGTTCATCGAGCTTTATCCCAATACCGCGCGAGCCCTCACCATGGCCGTCCTTGAAGCCAGCCGTTTCATTGACGAAAACCCGGAAAACAAACGCAGCACGGCCAAGCTGATCAGCAGCGCCGACTATGTTGACGCTCCCTTGTCTGCCATAGAACCGCGATTTCTTGGCAACTACCAAGACGGTCTCGGCAATGCCTGGGCCGACCCGCACCCACTGCGCTTCCACGCCGGCGGCGCAGTCAACATGCCGTATTTATCCGACGGCATCTGGTTTATGACCCAATTCCGCCGCTGGGGCTTGCTACGTGATGATCCCGACTACCTGGGTATCGCGCAGCGTATCCAGCAAATCGACATCTACAGCCAGGCGGCGCAGGCATTGAACATCCCGGTGCCACCTGCGATGCGCAGCAGCACCCTGCTCGATGGCAAAAGCTGGGACGGCAGCAACCCGGTGGACTATGCGCGAGGTTTTGCCCTTCACGCCTTGAGCGATAACTCAGTCACCGCCCAATAACTGGCAGGAGGCCAAGATATGCTGCGCATACTGCTGATAAACGACACACCGAAAAAAGTCGGCCGGCTCAAAGCGGCACTGACCGAGGCCGGATTTGAAGTCATCGACGAATCCGGCTTGACCATCGACCTGCCCGCTCGGGTTGAGGCTGTGCGCCCGGATGTAATCCTGATCGACAGTGAATCCCCCAGCCGTGACGTCATGGAGCAAGTGGTGCTGGTGACTCGTGACCAGCCGCGCCCAATTGTCATGTTCACTGACGAACACAACCCCAGCGTCATGCGCCAAGCCATTCAGTCGGGCGTCAGTGCTTACATAGTGGAAGGTATTCACGCCCAGCGCCTGCAACCGATTTTAGATGTGGCAATGGCCCGCTTTGAGAGCGATCAAGCCTTGCGCGCGCAATTACACGCACGCGACGCACAACTGGCTGAACGCAAACGGATTGAGCTGGCCAAGGGCTTGTTGATGAAAATGAAAAGCTGCGATGAAGAAGCCGCCTACACCCTGATGCGTCGCCAAGCCATGAGCCGCCAACAAAAGCTCGCACAAGTGGCCGAGCAGATTATTGCCATGCACGATTTGCTCGGCAAATAAGCGGACTGTACCGCTTGGGGCGCCACTGTTCTGCTCGCACCTGTCACGGACAGCAAACTGTATAGCCGGCTCAATGGCCGGTTGTATCTGCGCCAGCAACTGTTCAATGGCTAAGATCAAGTATCAGCAGCCACCAACAGTGAACTCAACATGCCCCAGCAAAGTGACGAGCGCCTGCTTCTTGCCGAAGCAGACCAGCGTGCCCTCAACTACCTCGACAGCCTGCCACAGCGCCCGGTATTCCCCAGTCACCAAGCCATTGCCGGACTCAAGACGCTTGACCTGCCATTCAGTGAACAAGGCATAGCTGCAAACCAGGTGTTAGCCCTGCTTGATGACATCGCATCCCCGGCCACAGTCAGCTCCAACAGCTCGCGCTATTTCGGCTTTGTTATCGGCGCCACCCTCCCCGCCGCTGCGGCAGCCGAACGCATAGTGCTCGCCTGGGATCAATGCGCTTCGTCGTTCGACAACTCCCCGGCCGTTGATGCAATCGAGCGCATTGCCGGGCGCTGGGTGCTCGAAGCTTTGGGGCTAGCTAGTAACAGTGCAGTCGGCTTTGGTACCAGCGCAACGGCCTGCACCCTGGCGTGCCTATCTGCAGCCCGGCGCTCACTGCTGGCACGCAAAGGCTGGGACTTTGACGGTGATGGTTTAATTGGCGCGCCCGAGATACGTGTCGTGGTATCAGCTAGCGTACACATCACCGTGAAGAAGGCTTTGCGCGTACTGGGTTTTGGCATGAACCGGCTAGTCGTTGCGCCTGTGGACGAGCATGGCCGGATTGATCCACTGCAGTTGCCAGCGCTGGATGATATGACGATCCTTTGCCTACAGGCAGGCGAAGTCAATACCGGCGAGTTCGACCCCTTCTGCAGCCTTATTCCCAGCGCCAAAGCAGCGGGTGCATGGGTCCACGTCGACGGTGCTTTTGGTTTGTGGGCTCGCGCCTCATCTGCTGCTGAACTCGTCGACGGCGTCGAACTGGCGGATAGCTGGACCACCGACGGACACAAATGGCTAAACACACCATACGACGGCGCCATGGCTATTTGCCGTGATGCGGATGCACTTGCTGCGGCGATGAACAGCGATGCGGCCTACGCCACGGCATCAAAGGATGCACAGAAAAACCTGACCCTGGAGTTCTCGCGCCGGGCGCGCGGGGTGCCGATCTGGGCGGCTCTCGCCTCACTTGGCCGCGAGGGGTTGCGCCAGATGATAGACAACCACATTCGTCAGGCCAGCCATCTGGCTGAACGGCTGCGCACTGCCGGATATCAGGTGCTCAACCGGGTTGTACTTAACCAAGTTCTGGTGCGGGCAGATACTGATCAACAGACCACTGCAATCCGCCTGGCCGCCCAGGCATCCGGACAAGTCTGGTTTGGACCGACAATCTGGCAAGAACGCCCTGCCTTTCGCCTGAGTATTTCATCCTGGCGCACCACTGATGCGGATATCGAACTACTCGCTGACCTGCTGATTGCACTCAAACAGCAAACCAGCAGCTGAACCTGTAATTGCAGCGCAACCACTCGACAACCCTGGCTCACTGCGTATATCTTCATCACCGGCCACCGCAGTGGCCAGCGTCGCTCGGACGGTTCCGGGCGCTTACGTACGTTGAGGTTTACATGGCTGAGCAAGCTAAGCGCCGCTTTGCGCGCATCGATCGTCTCCCTCCCTATGTTTTCAATATCACCGCTGAACTGAAGATGGCAGCCCGTCGCCGTGGCGAGGACATCATTGACTTCAGCATGGGCAACCCAGACGGCCCGACGCCTCCCCATATCGTTGAAAAACTCTGCACTGTTGCCCAGCGTGAAGACACCCACGGCTATTCGACTTCGCGCGGTATTCCGCGCCTGCGCCGAGCGATCTCACGCTGGTATGCCGACCGTTACCAGGTGGATATCGATCCTGAAGATGAGGCCATCGTCACCATCGGCTCCAAAGAAGGCTTGGCTCACCTGATGCTAGCGACGCTGGATCATGGTGATACGGTACTGGTGCCAAACCCCAGCTACCCGATCCATATTTATGGTGCCGTGCTTGCTGGCGCCCAGGTACGTTCAGTGCCGCTGGTGCCAGGTGTCGATTTCTTTGCTGAGCTGGAGCGCGCCATTCGCGAGTCCATCCCTAAGCCGAAGATGATGATTTTGGGTTTCCCATCCAACCCGACGGCGCAGTGTGTCGAGCTGGACTTCTTTGAGCGCGTAGTGGCGCTGGCCAAACAATATGACGTGTTGGTGGTGCACGATCTCGCCTACGCCGATATCGTCTATGACGGCTGGAAGGCGCCATCGATCATGCAGGTTCCGGGCGCCAAGGATGTCGCCGTGGAGTTCTTCACCCTGTCCAAGAGCTACAACATGGCTGGTTGGCGGATTGGCTTCATGGTTGGCAACAAGGAACTGGTTAATGCCTTGGCACGAATCAAGAGCTATCACGACTACGGCACCTTTACCCCGCTACAAGTGGCTGCTATCGCCGCACTTGAGGGTGACCAGCAATGCGTACGCGACATTGCCGAGCAGTACCGGCAGCGGCGCAACTTAATGGTCAAAGGCCTGCATGAGCTGGGTTGGATGGTTGAGAATCCGAAGGCCTCAATGTATGTCTGGGCCAAGATACCTGAGGCCTATGCCGAGCTTGGCTCACTGGAGTTTGCTAAAAAACTGCTGGCGCAAGCCAAGGTCTGCGTCTCACCGGGCATTGGCTTTGGCGATTATGGTGATGACCATGTGCGCTTCGCCTTGATCGAGAATCAGGATCGCATTCGTCAGGCCTTGCGCGGCATCAAGCATATGTTCAGAACCGATGGCGTGCTTGCCCAGCCCATCAAGTAACGCCCAGCAACCTACAGCATCCATTCACAGCGAGCGCCCGGTAATCCATGATTACCGGGCGCTCGTCGTTTAGAGATCCTTTGAAAAATGTCGCGCTCGACCTTAGTGGTCTAATCGGGGCCAAACTGAAGCTCATTCAACCGAAAGGCTGTGAGCCGTTTTTCAACGACGCAAGGGCTGCACAGTAATATCGAGCGCAGTAGGTTTTCAGAGATTCATTAGCTTGAATAATCAAGCACAGTCCAGATGCTGCTCACGCCTTCCCCGATCACGCAATTGGACGCAGTCAACGCCTTGTTGTAGCTGAGCGCCATCAAACTGGTCGCGCCATCGACCACATCATCATGTTGCGCCATCCACTGCACGCGCCCGCAATTGGGTGTGTCAATTACATAGCTGTTGGCCACGGCGGCGCCCCTTGCAGGCATACCGATCACATCCACAACTAATCCGTGCTCCTCAACCCGCTTGCCATCAGAAATGACCACGGCCCAAGCATCGTTATTGTCGATCACTAAATAGGTGCCATTGGCTTTGGGTTGCTCAAGAGATGGTTGCGCGCATCCGCCGAGCATGACCAATACCAAAACTGTCATCAGCATCTGTTGCATTGTTTGCTACCCCTTTGCCTAAACGATGGGCTGGGGCTTGGTTACCTTCAGGCCATCGCAATGAGTGAAATTTGCAGCGCGATGGCAAGACTATTAACCAATACTGTTTATTTGTACAGTGTTTTTGTACTAAACTCATTTACGCCATCTGACAGATACCGTACAGGCTTGATTGGGAGCGCAACGATGCTGGACGTAATGCAATTAAAACAAACAGTTAACCTAATGCCCCTGGAAAAAGTACGGGCCACAGTGGACGAGCTTCACCTTGAAGGGATAGTCACTGAAGGCAAAACCCCCTTCAACAGGCTGCACTTCAACACCTGCTTTGCGGAAATAGAGGCGCTTCTCCAGCGTGCGGGATATCACCGGCCACTTGATGTTGTTGGCTACCAGGGCTTGGTCTATGCGATGTTCGACCCCACGCGCTGGGAAGCTGTTGAAGTCCTGCGCTGGCTCAAGGACTTCGTCGAGGAGCCTCGCAAACGCCCAGCCAGCTAAGTCCTGTACTTGCACCCAAAAGCCAGGTCAATCGCTGCGCTGTTATTGCGCACGTTAGGCGGCACGCTAATGAACCACGCACCAGCCTGGCTCAGAGCCGAGCGCTATTGATGCTTGTACAGCCGCCAGCAAAATCTCTATTCAACTTTAAAATACATAGGTAATTTATTGTTTTTAATGACTTTTTATCTTATATAAAAATCTTCATACAGCATCTGAGCCGGAGTCTGGCAAGGGCCTTGCAATAACCTCACTACATCCGTCTTCGGGTCGCCAACGACGGTGATCGAGACGAAATAGACAAAGACGTCAAGGCTGCACGCATTGTTATCGCGTGCAGGTTTAGACGTCTTTTTTCGTTTCTGATAGCTGAGGAATTTCAATGCGCCATTCCATACGACCGTGCTCATTATTCAAGAAGGCCTTGGCCCGTGTCAGCTGCGCCGCGCTTCTAGTACTCGCTGCGCCTTTTAGCAGTGCTGCAGAGCCAGAAAAAGCAGAGCTCAAACTAGGCTTTATCAAGCTCACTGACATGGCGCCCCTGGCAATTGCTTATGAGAAAGGTTACTTCGAGGACGAAGGCCTGTATGTCACCCTTGAGGCCCAAGCGAACTGGAAGGTACTACTCGACCGGGTGATCACTGGCGAGCTCGACGGCGCACATATGTTGGCCGGCCAACCACTTGGCGCAACAATCGGCTTTGGCACCAAGGCGCAGATTGTCACTGCGTTTTCCATGGACCTCAATGGCAACGGCATCACTGTTTCCAATGCGGTCTGGGCTGAAATGAAAAAGCACATCCCGATGGAAAATGGTAAACCGGTTCACCCCATAAGCGCCGCCGCGCTAAAACCGGTTATCGAGCGCTATAAGGCTGAAGGCAAGCCGTTCAACATGGGCATGGTCTTTCCCGTGTCCACCCACAACTACGAGCTGCGGTACTGGTTGGCGGCTGGCGGAATCAACCCCGGTTACTACGCCCCTGCCAAGGGCGATATTTCCGGCACATTAAATGCCGATGCCCTGCTCTCGGTCACACCTCCGCCGCAAATGCCTTCGACCATGGAAGCCGGGACCATCAATGGCTACAGCGTGGGAGAGCCCTGGAACCAGCAAGCGGTGTTCAAAGGCATAGGCGTACCAGTCATCACCGACTATGAAATCTGGAGAAACAACCCGGAGAAAGTCCTCGGGGTATCTAAAAAATGGGCCGATGCCAACCCTGAAACCCACAAGCGCCTAGTCAAGGCCCTGATCCGCGCCGCCATGTGGCTGGATGAAAACAATAACGCCAACCGCCAGGAGGCCGTGGATATTCTGTCACGCCCTGAATACGTGGGTGCCGATGCCAAAGTCATCGCCAACTCCATGACCGGAACATTCGAATACGAGAAAGGCGACAAGCGCAGCGTGCCGGACTTCAATGTGTTCTTTCGCTACAACGCCACCTACCCCTTTTACTCCGACGCAATCTGGTACCTCACACAAATGCGCCGCTGGGGGCAAATCGCCGAGTCCAAGCCAGACAGCTGGTATTTCGATATCGCCAAGCAGGTCTACCAACCCGCGGTATATCGCCAGGCTGCCGAGGAGTTGATCGCTGAAGGCAAGGCTAAAGCCAGTGATTTTCCAGCTGCGAATGAAAGCGGATTTCGCGCGCCGACCCATGAATTCATCGATGGTCTGACCTACGACGGGCGCAAGCCCAACGCCTATATCGAACAAATGAAAATTGGCTTGAAGCAAGACTCAGTGCTCTAAGGCGCTTGTGACAATTAGAGCACTGCAACCGCCCCTGCGGCTCAGTGCCACCAGATAACCCGTCTTCAGCTTTGCTGGAGGCTGTATAAGCCGAGGATTGGACGATGAGTAACCCTGCCATCTCCGAACAAATTACCCAGACCGTGAAGAGCGCGCGTAGCGCGGCATTCAAGCGCTGGCTGCCCAACCTGCTGATGCCAGTTATTGGGCTAGCTGCATTTCTGTTGTTCTGGCAAATGATTGCCGGCAGCATCAATACCAGCTTGGGAACCTTTCCTGGGCCTGCACAAGTCGCCAGACAGTTCAGCAACCTGGTGGCCGAACACCAACGCGAAGCCTCGCGTGAAGCGGCATTCTATCAACGCCAGGAAGTACGCAATGCCACCCTGCTCAGCAAAAACCCGGAGGCTGAGGTAAAGATCCGTTCTTACACCGGCAAACCAACCTTCTTCAAGCAAATCATCACCAGCCTCTACACGGTCATGACCGGCTTTATCATTGCTTCACTGATAGCCATTCCACTGGGAATTGTTTGCGGCCTGAGCAAGCCTCTGTACAACGCCATTAATCCACTGATCCAGATATTCAAACCCATATCACCATTGGCCTGGCTGCCACTGGTGACCATGGTGGTCAGCGCGGTCTACACCAGCACCGATCCGTTGTTTGCCAAGTCATTTATCACCTCGGCCGTGACAGTCGCTTTGTGCTGCCTGTGGCCGACGGTAATCAATACCATTGTTGGCGTCGCGAACCTGGATAAAGACCTGCAAAACGTCAGCCGTGTACTCAGTTTGTCACCGCTCAGCCATATACGAAGAATCGTCCTGCCAGCCGCCATACCGATGATTTTCACTGGCCTGCGCTTGTCACTGGCAACTGGCTGGATGGTGTTGATCGCCGCTGAAATGCTCGCGCAAAACCCTGGCTTGGGTAAGTTCATTTGGGACGAGTTCCAAAATGGCAGCTCGAACTCGCTTGGCAGAATCATGGTTGCCGTAATTGTGATTGGTTTGATCGGCTTTGCTTTAGACCGGCTGATGCTGGCCCTGCAAAAATATGTGAGCTGGGACAAAACCGCTGACCTGCGCTAACACTGAGGATATTTTATGAACACTGCACACCTTGAACTGACAGGCGTAGGCATTAGTTTCCCGACGGATAAAGGCCTGTTTTGCGCGCTTAAGGATGTTGATTTGAAAATTGCCAAGGGCGAATTTGTCTCACTGATTGGTCACTCGGGCTGCGGCAAGTCCACCGTACTCAATATTGTTGCTGGGCTGTATCAAGCCACCACTGGCGGGGTGATTCTCGACAACCGCGAAGTCAATTCGCCCGGCCCTGAGCGCGCCGTGGTGTTTCAGAACCATAGCCTGCTGCCTTGGCTCAGTTGCTACCAAAACATCGAACTGGCGGTGCGCCAAGTATTCAAAAACAGCAAAAGCAAAGCGCAGATGCGTGAGTGGATTGAGCACAACTTGGCGCTGGTGCACATGACGCACGCCCGCGACAAACGCCCCAGCGAGATATCCGGCGGCATGAAACAGCGTATCGGTATTGCCCGGGCCCTGGCTATGCAGCCAAAAATCCTGTTGATGGACGAACCCTTTGGCGCACTTGATGCCCTAACCCGTGCGCATCTGCAGGACTCACTGATGGAAATTCACGCCGATCTCGGCAACACCGTAATCATGATCACCCATGATGTTGATGAAGCAGTCTTGCTCTCCGATCGCATTGTCATGATGAGCAACGGGCCTTCGGCAACAGTCGGCGAGATTCTTCAGGTCGACCTGGCCAGACCCCGTGAGCGCATGGCCTTGGCTCACGATCCTCGCTATCACGAGTATCGCGCCGCAGTGCTTGAATTCCTGTATCAAAAGCAACATCGCCCTGCAGCTTGAAGCAGATAGGCTAATGTCAAATAGATGCCATAAGCCCTCTAGAACAACGGTTTGCAGTCCGTTGGTCAGATACGTTGAACCTAGCACAGCGAAGGTCGCCGAACAGTTGCAATTAAATTGTTCACTGAGCGGCGCCCCTCTAAGGACCTAATGTGTTTGATCTGTCCACCTGGAATCTATCTGTCCCAACACCTCCAACCCCCACCGAAATCAGCGCGGCCCGTATACAAAGCGGTTACTCGAGCCAATATTTTCGCAATGATGGTAAGCAAACCGTCGTATTTTGGGTGCCTGTAACCGGCTCACGCACCGAGGATGCCAGTTACCCGCGTAGCGAACTACGGGAAACCTATGCCGATGGCACATTGCACAACTGGTACTACAAAGATGGTGATAACTATTTAAATGCCGTACTGGCGGTCAACGTGGTGCCAAGCAAGAACAAAGTTATTGTCGGTCAAATCCACAGCAAGGATCAGCCCGGAAGTGAAAATGACCCATTGGTAAAGCTGCAATATCATTATAAAAACGGTACGGGAAGGCTCGAACTTCTGTATCGAGCACAGCCGGGAAGCTCGACGGTACGAAATATACTTCTGGCAGAAAACGTCGACCTTAATGAACGCTTCAGCTACCAGCTTCGCATTACCTCGACCGGGCGTTTAGGCGTGACGGTGAAAAGCAGCGGCGACAATGGTTCGTTTTATAAACAATTGAGCAGCAGTTGGAGCCGACAACTGCTGTATTACAAAGCGGGCGCCTATATACAAGACAACCAGGGCTATTCAATCGAGGGGGGGCGCGTAACCTTCTATTCACTCAATACCTTGCACCGCCACTAGGAATAGCTGGAAACGACTGCGCTCGATATTACTGGGTAGCCCATGCTGCGTTAAAAACAGTTCAAAATGCTCACTTACAACACTTAAAGTCGAGCGCGACCTCGGCCGTTACTTCGCTTTTTTCGACGCGCTCCCCTCGCCCTTCGGGCCAGCCTTTGGTTGTTACTCCGGCTGGTCGTTGTACCTTGGCCTATCTTGCTCGTTACATTTTACAGAGGATCCCTAAGCCTGGTTTTGGGCAGTTGAAATGTGACTGCCCATCATCCAGCCGGCGCCGTACAATAGGGTTTTTTCCATGCCCAAACAGCTGCGGCTGTCGATGAGTACTTATGGCCCGCCTGACACTTAACTTTCCCCATGATCAATTTTGCTTCAGCACCCAGCTGACCGTGCGCGTAACAGACATCAATGCGGCCAACCACCTTGGTAACGACTCGATGATCTCCATGATTTCCGAAGCCCGCGCCCGCTTTCTGTTTGACTTTGGTATCGAGGAGGTGAGCGAAGAAGGGGTCGGGATAATCGTCACCGACCTGGCCACCACTTATCGAGCAGAAGCCCATGCACGGGATCAGCTGTTGTTTGAAGTCGGGGTCATGGATTTCAACAAATACGGTGGCGATATTACCTTTCGCATTACACGGCCAGCCGATCAAAGCTTAATAGCAATGGCCAAGTCGGGTTTTGTATTCTTCAACTATAAAACAAGTCAGGTGGCGCAAATGCCCGGCGCATTCAGTGATAAGTTTCCACGGGTTAACTGGATATAACGCCGTAATACCGGGCTCGGTAATTTCCAAAGCCGCCATAACGGCACATTCAATGCATAAACTTAATGCAACGTAAAAAGGCGTTGCAGAAAGTGACACTTCGCACAAACCCTCTGCTTCGCTTTTATGCATTCTTATGTATTAAGCGCTCCATTACAAAGCAGGGGGAACTGTAATGCCGATCACATTGAGCCACACCCGCTTGGCTGGGCTAACAACCAATTTTCTCGCCATCGCGCTACTCGCACTGCCCATTCCAACCCACGCGACGCTTAAACAATCACTGGATAACACGGCATCACATGTAACGCTGCAGCCTGCAAACGCCGTTATGTGCCTGAACAGAAGCCATACCCTATAGCAGCTTCACAATCCGCCCAGCCGAGTGGGTTGCTAACCCAGCCCCCACTTGCACGCACTGCAACTGAGCAAGGCGCTTTAAAGCAGTGCACAACAACTGCGCCTTAAGGTTCCTTATTGAGCAAATCAGGCTAAACCACTGGCTTAGCTTACTTGGCACACAGCCTGCATAAGCATTCTCACAATTTAAATAAAGCGCGATCTTCAACGAAGAAGACTGCTCTTCCCGATAGAACGGGACTTGGACAAAGGCGTCCTCGCTAGGTAACTGGCGGGACGCCTTTTTTGTTTTCTGCATTTTTTATCCGGGAGAAAGTCGGGATGAAAAAGCTCAAGTTAGTGATGATCGGCAACGGCATGGCGGGGGTTCGCACCCTGGAAGAGTTGATCAAACTCAGTCCCGAGCTTTATGACATTACGGTATTCGGTTCCGAGCCACATCCCAACTACAATCGAATCCTGCTTTCGCCTGTGCTTGCTGGCGAGCAGACCTTTGATGACATAGTGCTAAACCAGCGCAGTTGGTACGCTGATAACAACATCAAACTGTTACTGGGACGTAAAGTTACCCAGATCAATCGCTCCCAGCGCCTGGTAACCGCCAACGACGGCAGCACTGCACTATACGATCGCCTGCTCATCGCAACGGGCTCTACTCCCTTTATGTTGCCAATACCGGGCAACAAGCTTGAAGGCGTCATCGGCTATAGGGATATTGCCGATACACAAATGATGATGGATACCGCCCAAACCCACAGCCATGCTGTAGTCATAGGGGGTGGATTATTGGGGCTAGAGGCTGCCAATGGGCTAAAGCTGCGCGGCATGGATGTGACAGTCGTACACATTGGCCAGACCCTGCTTGAGCGCCAACTCGACAGCACAGCAGGCAAGTTGCTACAAAAATCCCTTGAAGATCGCGGCCTGAAATTCATGCTGTCAAAGCAGACGACCGAGCTGCTCGATAATGGCCAAGGTCGAGTTTGTGCGGTTAAATTCACAGACGGTGACGTGATTGCCGCCGACCTGGTGGTGATGGCAGCCGGTATACGCCCCAACACCCAGTTGGCAGAAGCCTCAGGGATCGCCTGCAATCGCGGAATCCTGGTCAATGACACCCTGCAAACCTTTGACCCCAGGATTTATGCGATTGGTGAATGCGCCAATCACAGAGGCACCGCTTATGGCCTGGTTGCGCCGTTATTTGAGCAAGCCAAGGTTTGTGCCAATCATCTCGCTCAACTGGGTTACTCGCGCTATCAAGGCTCTGTGACATCAACCAAGTTGAAAGTCACGGGCATCGACCTGTTCTCAGCCGGTGAATTTATCGGCAGCGAAGGCACCGAAACCATTACCCTGTCGGACCCCATTGGCGGCATCTACAAGAAGCTGGTGATTCGTGATGACGTGCTTGTCGGCGCCTGCCTATATGGCGATACAGCCGATGGCGGCTGGTATTTTCGGCAAATACGCGAGAAGCACAACATCAGCCAGGCCCGCGACCACCTGATGTTTGGCGAAAACGCCACTCGCGATGTCGGCCATCAGGGGCAAAATAAAACTGTAAGCACGCCCGACAGCCCGGAAATATGCGGCAATAGCGGTGTTTGCAAATACAACATAGCCACAGCCATCCAAACCGATGGGCTGGAGCATAATCATGAGCTGTGCTGAAAACACCCGGGTAACGGCCTCAACTTGCTGTTACTGCGGTGTGGGTTGCGGTGTATTGATCGAGCACAGCGGTGACAAGATCATCGCCGTTTCGGGTGACCCTGCGCATCCTGCAAACCGTGGCAAGTTATGCAGCAAAGGCGCAACCCTGCACCTGACCGGCGATATTGACGCACGGGGTTTATACCCACAACTACGGTTGGAGAAATCCCAGCCCCCTACAGGCTGCGATTGGAACAGCGCCCTTGATCATGCCGCTCGGGTATTCGCCCAGACAATCAAAGACCATGGCCCGGACAGCGTGGCATTCTATATCTCTGGCCAGTTGCTTACCGAAGACTATTACGCATTCAACAAGCTCGCACGTGCGCTGGTTGGCACCAACAATATCGACAGTAATTCGCGGCTGTGCATGTCATCTGCTGTGGTCGGGTATAAACGCAGCCTCGGTGCAGACGCCCCGCCTTGCAACTATGAAGACATAGAACTCAGCGACTGCATACTCATCGCCGGCAGCAACATGGCCTATGCGCATCCGGTGCTGTTTCGCCGCCTTGAGGAAGCCAAATCAAAGCGCCCAGAAATAAAGGTAATAGTGGTCGACCCACGCCGAACTGATACCTGTGACGCCGCTGACCTGCATTTAGCCATACTGCCCGGCACAGATGTGGCGTTATTCCACGGCATCCTCCACATCTTGATGTTGGAAGGCATGTTGGATCACGACTTTATCGCCCAACATACAGATGGCTTTGATGCGCTTAAAGCGCGGGTCCAGGACTTCAATCCAGCAGCAGTTGCGGACATATGTGGTATTTCAGAAGCACAATTAAACAGCTGTGCCCAGATGATTGGCCAGGCTCATAGCTTTCTCTCGCTGTGGTGCATGGGGCTCAATCAATCAACGGCTGGCACCGCGAAAAACAGCGCCCTGATTAACCTCCACTTAGCCACCGGACAGATTGGAAAAGTGGGTTCAGGCCCCTTCTCCCTTACCGGCCAGCCCAATGCAATGGGCGGACGCGAAACTGGCAGTCTCGCCAACTTGTTGCCGGGGCACCGAGAAGCAGACAATGCGCAACATCGAAACGAAGTTGCACTGTATTGGGGAGTCGATGCACTGCCTGAAATACCAGGCCTCAGTGCAATCGAACTGTTCGACCAGGTACACAGCGGCAAAATCAAGGCCTTGTGGATTGCCTGCACCAACCCTGCGCAATCACTTCCAAATCAAACCCGGGTCCACCAGGCATTAGCCAGCTGTCCCTTTGTTGTGGTTCAGGAAGCATTCTTCACCACCGAAACCTGTGCCTATGCCGACCTGCTTTTACCCGCAAGTAGCTGGGGCGAGAAAGAAGGTTCCGTGACCAACTCTGAGCGCAGGATTAGCCATGTTCGCAGCGCAATAGCCGCGCCTGCTGAAGCCAAAGCGGACTGGCAAATAGCCTGTGAGTTTGCCCGTAAGCTCGAGACGCTGATACGCCCTGGCCTGCCGAGCCTGTTCAACTTTACCAAGCCCGAGCACCTGTTCGATGAATACAAGGCCCTGACCCAAAACCGTGATCTGGACATGAGCGGCCTTAGCTACGCCATTCTCGACCAAAATGGGCCGCAACAATGGCCATTCCCCAAAGGTGCGCAACAGGGAACGGCCCGCTTGTATCAGGATCATGTATTTGCCACGGCCAATGGCCGGGCGCAGTTTCATGCTGAAACTTATTGCGCGCCGGTCGAAACGACTGATACAGGTTACTCACTGGTGCTCAATACCGGGCGCTTACGCGATCACTGGCATGGCATGAGCCGTACCGGCACGGCTGCTCGCCTGTTTGGTCACGTAGAAGAAGCAGTGCTGAGCCTGCATTCTGACGAATTGCGCCGCAGAAAACTGAATAATGGCGAGCTGATAAAGCTGCGCAGTCGCCGCGGCTCTTTGATAGTACCGGTACAAGCCGATGACGATATCCGTCCGGGGCAGGCATATTTGCCAATGCACTGGGGTAATCGTTTTCTCAAGGGTTTGGGTACCAATGTATTAACCCAGCCCGAGTTCGACCCTCACTCAAAACAACCTGAGCTCAAGCATGCGACTGTCGATATCGATAAAGTCGAGCTGCCCTGGACCTTCTTTGCCTTGGTCGAAGGCGACGTCCAAAAGCGCTTCAAGCAACTTCGCCCCTTGTTTGAGGCTTTTGCCTATGCCAGTTTCACATTGACCGGCTCCGAGCACCCTGCCCTGCAAATTCGTGCAGCCAACACAATTGCGCCCAGTGAAGAACTACTCGCAAGCATAGACAAGCTACTCAATATCGACTCAGGACTGGCGTTGGCCTATGACGACCCCAAGCGCGCCATAGGCAAACGCGTTCGCCTGGATTCTGGACGGATCATCGCACTCCGCCTGGCGGGAGAAACCAGCGCCCAAAACTGGCTTAAAAGCATGTGGCGTGAGGAAAAGATCGACGATCAGCTACGTCGCTGGCTGCTTGCCCCCTTGTCCGCAACACCACGCCCAGGCAATAGCGATGGCAATAAAACCCTGTGCAATTGCATGAATGTCAGCCAGCAAGCCATCTGCATCGCTATTGAACAAGGCATGGATCTGAACCAACTGAAACAAAACCTGGGTTGCGGTACCAGCTGCGGCTCCTGTGTACCTGAAATTAAACGACTGCTGCAGACAGCACTTGCTGTTTGCTGAACGGCTAAGCCATTACGCGAGGTTTGTATGAGCACTAAAGTCTGGTTGGTGGGCGCAGGCCCCGGAGACCCTGAACTCCTGACTCTCAAAGCTGTTCGTGCGCTAAACCAGGCGCAGGTTGTGATGATTGATGACCTGGTCAATCCAGCTGTGCTTGAGCACTGCCCACAGGCGCGCGTCATCACCGTTGGTAAACGTGGTGGCTGTCGCTCGACACCACAAGACTTTATCCAGCGCCTGATGCTGCGTTATGCGCGCCAAGGCAAATGCGTTGTTCGCCTCAAGGGCGGCGATCCGTGCATTTTCGGACGGGGCGCCGAGGAATATAACTGGCTGTGTTCACAGGGAATACAGGCTGAGCTGGTCAATGGCATCACAGCTGGCCTGGCCGGAGCGACCAATTGTGCAATCCCCTTGACCCTGCGCGGCGTTGCGCGCGGAGTCAGTCTGGTTACAGCTCACACCCAGGACGGTAGCGAACTTAACTGGCAGGCACTGGCAGCAGCCGGCACAACGCTGGTGGTTTATATGGGAGTCGCCAAGCTAGCGGATATTCGACAGCAACTGATCAAGGCTGGCATGCGTGCTCAAATGCCAGTTGCGATGATCGAGAATGCTTCACTGCCTGAGCAGCGTGAACGACGCAGCACACTCGATCGACTGCTCGATGACGCGCAGGACTTCCGGCTCAAAAGCCCTGCAATCCTGATTATTGGCGAGGTCGCGAGCAACAGCTCAGCGCAACTCAATCAATTAAGCGCTTGATAGCCTGACGATTGAGTCCTTGCCAGTATTAAATCCTGGGCAAAGAAAAACCCGGCCGAAGCCGGGTTTTTCATTTCAGCTTTAAACCAATTACTTGGCTTCAGCTTCTACAGCAGCTTCAACGCGACGGTTGATAGCGCGGCCTTCAGCAGTAGCGTTGTCCGCAACTGGCTGAGACTCGCCGTAACCAACAGCGTTTACACGCTCGCCGCCAACACCGTACTGGTTAACCAGTACGTCACGAACTGCGTCAGCACGCTTCTCAGACAGAGTCTGGTTGTAAGCGTCAGTACCAACGGAGTCAGTGTGACCTTCTACGGTAGTAGAAGTTTGTGGGTATTGGTTCATGAAGTCAGCCAGGTTTTTGATGTCGCCGTAGCTTTCTTCTTTAACCTGAGTCTTGTCGAAGTCGAACTTAACGTCCAGCTCAACACGAACGATTTCAGCTGGCTCTTCAACAACTGGAGCTGGCTCTGGCTCAACTACAGCAGCAGCCACAACTGGCTTGGAACCACCGAAGTTCAGACCAACACCAACGCCAGCTTGCCATTCGGTTTCGCCTTGGTCGATGTTGTACAGCGCGTCAACGCCAGCACGGGCATAGAGCATTTCAGTGAAGTAGTACTTCGCACCAGCGCCAGCAGTGGCGAAAGTGGAATGATCACGGCCGCTAGAAGCAACGTTGCTGATGCTCTGGTGGGCGAAGCCGCCAGAAACGTAAGGGCGCAGACCTGGGCCAGGCTCACCAAAGTGGTACAAAGCCTTAAGGTCAGTCATGTTGCCTTTGATGTCTTTGTTACCCAGCGCTTTGTCACCGTTCAGGCTATGGTATTCGCCATATGCCAGAGCCAGTTCGACATCCTTGGTCAGGAAGTAACCAATGGAGCCGCCATACTGGCTGCCTTCATCGTGAGCAAAGTTGCGGCTCGAGTCGGTGAAGTACTCGTTCACAAAGCCTTCCACCTCGACTGCGCCTTGACCTTGAGCCATCACGCCCATGGAAGAAGCAGCGACAAAGGAGCCAATGACTGCGCCTAAGGTGTTTTTAAGTTTCATCCGTAAATCCCCATCTTGGTGATTGATTGCACTACGTACAGGTAGACACGCAGAACTTCGACAAGTTTATCAGAACTTGCCTTTATGCCAAAGAATATTTGCATCCGAACTAACTTTCGGCGATACCCGCAAATTTCTCACGCAATTTGTCAAGGGCCCTTTTGTAACGCATTTTCGTTGCACTAAGCCCCATGTGCATAATATCCGCTATTTCTTGAAACTCTAGCTCTGCGACAAAGCGTAGCACTAAAATTTCACGGTCAATCGGATTTACATGTACCAGCCATCGGTCCAAACCACCTCGTTCCGCTATCTCAGGCGTCTTGTCTTCAGACGCCTCCTCTAGAGGGTCGAGACTTAAGGCATCCATCAAGCGACGTTTACGTCGCTCTTTGCGGTACTGGGTAATACACTCGTTATAAGTAATGCTGTACAGCCAAGTCTTAAACTTAGACTTGCCCTCAAAGTTCTTTAAACCATAAAGCACTTTAAGCATCACTTCTTGACAGACATCATCCGCATCACGTTCGTTCCCTAAATAACGCGCACAGACGTTAAATAATGTGCGCTGGTAGCGACGCATGAGCTCTTCATAAGCGCGCGTGATGTGGAACAACTCACTATGCGCGCGCACTACAAGCTCCTCATCTGTGAGCTCGAGTGGGTCATAACGCATAGGCAACGATTGGGCTTTATTCAAATCGAGTCGGACCGACAGTCAGGTCAAAGCCGCCATCAGCTGCGAACAGCCTGCTGGAGGGCGGCATAGATTAGCAGAATTTGGGTCTAGTGACTGCGCACCCGCTGTTCAAGCAGGATGCGGTTCGCCACTGAGACAAGTTCTCCGGCATCAGTAAGGAGCGTCGTCTTCACTGTGCCGATTTCCTCAATCTGCCCTTCGACATCATCGACCTGGACATGTTGCCCCACTTGATACAGCTCACGCACATAAATACCAGCAAGGATCTGCCCGGCGATCTCACGACTGCCAAGCCCCAACGCCAAGGCGGCGGCCAAGCCGATGGTAATCAGCACGATTGCAATGACGTAGTTGAGCAGCTCGGTTTTCACCTCAAGCTGACCAATGGCCACTGAAATACTGATGATAATGACCAAGCCTTGGGCGATACGCGCAACACCATGGGCATATTCAAGGCCCACGCTGTCGGCCGCACCTCGCACAATGCCGCTTACCAAGTGCGCCAGCAGCACACCAATAACCAGCACCAGCGCGGCGCCAAATACTTTTGGAAGATACAGCGCCAGCACATCAAGCGTTGCAGATACCCGCTCCAAGCCCAGAGACTCAGCAGCAGATACCATGAAGATCAGCAGAATGAACCAGTAGACGATGCGCCCGATTAATGTCGAAACGGGCACCTGGAAGCCGGCACGGCTGAGCAATTTGGTCAAGCCAGTGCCCGCCATCAGGCGATCAAGGCCGACCTTCCCGAGCAATTTGGAGATCAGCGTATCGAGCAGCTTGGCCAGCACAAAGCCGATCAGCACCAGAATCAGCGCGACAAAAAGGTTTGGAATAAAACCAGCGACTTTAGTCCACAGAGCGGTCATGGCCGCCACCAGGCTTTGAGTCCAAGGATCGAGTTCCATTTATTCAGCCTTATTAGTAGTACGAGCAGTTGGTTTGCGGCGTGAAACTGGAGATAGGTGTGCAGAGCCCTTGTTCAGGGCGATCATCAACGCCTCAACCCAATGCCCCATGAGCGCGAACATATCCCCCGCACCCACTTGGCGATTTGCCGTTTTCAATACGCGATTGAGCGTCGCATCGTCATCGTGATCGGATGGCGACTGCGAATTGAGCATATCGCGCAGTGATTGTTCAAATGGATCGTGCATTTACGCACCTCTACTGATGTCCTGTTTCGACGCATTAACAACAAGACAAGTCACATCAAACCCAGCGCAAGCGTCGGAACAACAGCCATTGAAGCACCGCCAATACCACCATGATCGCGCAGGCGACAAGGAAGCCATACGGGTTCTCTGAGCCAGGAATCCCGCCCACGTTGATTCCTAGCAGGCCGGTAAGGAAGCTCATTGGCAAAAATACCCCGGTGATGATGCCGAAGCGATACATGATGCGATTCATCTTCACATCCAGACGGCGATCCTCTGCCTCCAGCACCAGGCCAATGCGCTCCCGGGTGAGATCAAGCTCCTCGATATAACGCGTCAAACGGTTATTCAACTCGTTCCAGTAGTCCGCATCATCAGCAACAAACCAAGGTTGCTGATTGCGCGTGAGCTGCGCATATACCTCGCGTTGCGGCGCCAGAAAGCGACGCAAGCCCGCAGCCCGCCGACGCATTTGCAGCAAGGTATCGTGGTCAGGCTCAAAGCTGGGATCGTTATCGATTTGCTCTTCTTGCTCATCAATACCTTCAGCAAAATCACTAACCAGCGATTCAATCTTGTCGGTCATGTGATCCGCCAGGGCCAGGATAAGCTCCGAGGAGGTCTTTGGCCCCTTCCCTGCGCGCAGATCAACGAGCAAGTCCTCAACCGCCCGCAAGTGGCGCATGCGCAGGCTGATCGCACGCTTGGCCGCCGCGAAAATACGTAGCGAGACCATATCCTCAGGCACTGCACCCGGGTTCAGGTTAACCCCGCGCAGGAACAGTAGAATCTTGCTTTCCGGCAGTTGCAGGAAGCGTGGGCGGGTGTTCTCTTCGAGCAGCAGGTCACACACGAACTCATTAAGCCCGCTTTCCTTACGTAGCCAGTTCTGCGTTTGTGGATGACTTCGATCCCAGTGCAGCCACAGGCTTTCCTGATCGGCCAACACCAAGTCGGTAAGCTCGTCATAGCTGACCGGACGTCCTCCGCCCTTGCCGTCCAGCACATAGGCATGGACCAACCCCCACTGCTGATTGTCTTGTTCAGACATTCACGACTCCAAAGCTAAATACCATTTATGCCTCGCTAGCCGCGAGCGACGAATAGGCGACCCAAATTTACTCAGGCATGGCCAATGCGGTTGGCGAAACAATAATTCCGTTATTGTCAGCGTAAACGAAGTGGCCCGGACGGAAAGTCACGCCACCAAAGGTCACCGCCACATTAAGGTCACCAATGCCGCGCTTATCGGTTTTCATTGGGTGACTGGCCAGGGCCTGGACCCCAACGGCCGTTTGCGCCAGCACATCAACATCACGCACGCAGCCATAAATGATAATGCCTTCCCAGCCATTCTTGGCGGCTTTCTCAGCCAGCATGTCACCCAGCAAAGCGCGGCGCATCGAGGCGCCACCATCCACCACCATGACTTTACCTTTGCCCGGCAGCTCGACTTGTTCCTTGACCACCGAGTTGTCTTCGAAACACTTAACCGTGACGATTTCGCCACCAAAGGAATCGTGACCACCGAAATTGCTGAACATCGGCTCAACAACTTCAACCTCGGGGTAGGCGTCACACAAATCAGGGGTGATGTAATGCATGAGAAAGCTCCTTTACCCATCAAAAATCGTTATAAAGCGGTTGATTAACAGCTTTGCGCCACTGTGCGAGCCTAACCTGGACCGCAGATGTCAACGCCCAGCCTAGCGCAGTCAACGCCTACAGACCACCATTGACAACCAATGCAAAAAACGCAAAAACGCTCTAGTGAGCTTGTTGCAGCTCGTTCAAAGTGGCCACACGGTTGAGCCATTGCTCGACCCGCGGCCAGACTTCGCTTTGCGCAGCCTTGCTGACCAACATTTCAATATGTCCAAAATCACTGCTAAAGCCTTGCTCCTTGCCTAAACAGAGGAACTCTTTACTGGGCGAAGCAAACTGCTCGAATAACTTCTGGCAGGCCCATGCCGGGTCCTGATCATCGCCTTGCGCACTGACGGCTAAAACCGGCAGTTGAACCTCAGCCAACCCCGTCCACCAATCATCCTGGCCATCACCAAATCGGCCAAACAATCCATACCAGCGCAACGACTCAAGAACCACGCCAACTGGCTCATCTTCAGGGCCGCGCTTAAATCGAGAACCTGAAAGCACGCGCAAGCGCTTTAACAACAACTTAATGCCCCAGACCAATGGCGGGATTTTCAATGGCCAGTAATTGCGGCTGACCTGGCTGCCAAATAGCGCAACAGATGCAATCAGCGACTCATCAAGGTAACGCCCTCCCAAGGCCGCCGCGATTGTAGTACCACCAAGAGAGTGGCCCAGCCAATGTACAGGCTGCGGGTTTTGTTCGTGAACAAACCGGGTAATCGCTGGCAAGTCGTAGCGCGCGTAATCGCTGACCCGATTGAATAAATAGTTCTGATTGCGCGGCGAGAGCCCGTGCCCGCGCATTTCCACTATCCACACATCAAAGCCTGCACGCGCCAGATAGGGGCCAAGCCCTATGCATTTGGGCGAATACCAGAACCGACGATTGGAAAAGCTGCCGTGCAATAGAATTACCGGCGCACCACAGTGCTGATCCTGAGCTGAGCGGCCAAGACGGGTTACAACCAGCTCAACACTGGAGTCGGGGCTGTTGCCGGGCTTGAGACGATAGACATCTTCACTCAAATCACCGCGCAGCTCGGCACTGATCAGGGCGACGGGAAATAACTCGCTACTGCTTTGCATTTTATCTCTGACACAAAAAAGGGTGGGAACATGTCCCACCCTTATTTTTGAAGGGTTAGCGATTAATCAGGCCTGGCCTTCCGCCAGGAAGAACCAGGTTTCAAGTACTGAGTCAGGGTTCAACGAAACACTCTCAATGCCCTGCTCCATCAGCCAGCGCGCCAAGTCCGGGTGATCCGAAGGCCCTTGGCCACAGATACCAATGTACTTGCCTGCCTTGTTGCATGCCTGAATGGCGTTAGACAGCAGCTTTTTAACCGCCGGATTACGCTCATCGAACAGATGCGCAACGATACCCGAGTCACGATCCAGGCCCAGGGTCAGCTGAGTCAGGTCGTTGGAGCCAATCGAGAAGCCATCGAAGAATTCGAGGAACTCTTCAGCCAGAATCGCGTTTGAAGGCAACTCGCACATCATGATGACTTTCAAGCCATCCACACCGCGCTTGAGACCATTTTGCGCCAGCAAGTCAACCACCTGGCTCGCCTCGCCCAGCGTGCGCACGAAAGGCACCATGATTTCGACGTTGGTCAGGCCCATTTCATTGCGCACTTTCTTCAGCGCGCGGCATTCAAGCTCGAAGCAATCACGGAAGTTTTCGCTGATATAACGCGAAGCACCGCGGAAACCCAGCATTGGGTTTTCTTCTTCTGGCTCATACAGCTTGCCGCCGATCAGGTTGGCGTATTCGTTCGACTTGAAGTCAGACAGGCGCACGATGACTTTCTTTGGCCAGAAAGCGGCGGCCAAGGTGCTGATGCCCTCAACCAGCTTCTCGACATAGAAACCGACTGGATCGTCATAACCGGCAATGCGCTTTTCAACGCTGTCTTTGATATCGGCTGGCAGGCCGTCAAAGTTGAGCAGCGCTTTGGGGTGGACGCCGATCATGCGGTTAATGATGAATTCGAGACGCGCCAGGCCGATACCCGCGTTTGGCAGCTGGGCGAAGTCAAATGCGCGGTCTGGATTGCCGACGTTCATCATGATCTTGAACGGCAGATCGGGCATCGCATCGACCGAGTTCTGGCGCACATCGAAGCCCAGCTCACCTTCAAAGATGAAGCCAGTATCACCTTCCGCGCAGGAAACCGTTACGCCCTGACCGTCCTGCAGCAACTCAGTTGCGTTCCCACAACCGACCACAGCCGGGATGCCCAGCTCACGCGCAATGATGGCGGCGTGGCAAGTACGGCCACCACGGTTGGTGACGATAGCGCTCGCACGCTTCATGACCGGTTCCCAATCCGGGTCGGTCATGTCAGACACCAGGATATCGCCCGGCTGGACTTTATCCATTTCGCTGACGTCTTTGATAATACGTACGCGGCCCGCACCGATTTTTTGACCGATAGCGCGGCCTTCAACCAGCACTGTGCCGGTTTCTTTGAGCAAGTAACGCTCCATGACGTTGCCGCTGGAACGGCTTTTTACTGTTTCCGGACGCGCCTGGACGATATACAACTGGCCGTCATCACCGTCTTTGGCCCATTCGATATCCATCGGGCGCTGGTAATGTTTCTCGATGATCATCGCCTGCTTGGCCAGCTCGGTCACCTCGGCATCGGTCAGACAGAAACGTGCACGATCAGCGCGATCAACATCCACCACCTTGACCGACTTACCGGCCTTGGCTTCGTCGCCGTAGATCATCTTGATAGCTTTGCTACCCAGGTTGCGACGTAAAATAGCTGGACGACCGGCTTCCAGCGTGCCCTTGTGAACATAGAACTCGTCAGGGTTGACTGCGCCCTGCACCACTGTTTCACCAAGGCCATAGGCACCGGTGATAAACACTACGTCGCGAAAACCGGACTCGGTATCCAGGGTGAACATAACCCCCGCAGTCCCGGTTTCAGAGCGAACCATGCGCTGAACGCCAGCAGACAAGGCGACCAGCTTGTGGTCAAAGCCTTGGTGGACGCGGTAAGCGATAGCACGATCGTTAAACAGCGAGGCAAATACTTCTTTCGCCGCACGAATAACGTTTTCAACACCACGGATGTTGAGGAAGGTTTCTTGCTGACCGGCAAACGAGGCGTCTGGCAGGTCTTCAGCGGTAGCTGAGGAACGTACAGCCACCGCCATGTTGTCATTGCCGTTAGCCATTGCCGCGAACGCAGTACGAATCTGGCTATTGAGCTCTTCCGGGAACTCGGCCTCCATGATCCACTGGCGAATCTGAGCGCCCGTCTTCGACAAAGCGGCGATGTCATCAACATCCAATGCGTCAAGCGCAGCATGGATCTGAGCATTCAAGCCGCTCAGTTCGAGGAAGTCGCGATAGGCCTGGGCGGTCGTGGCAAAACCACCGGGAACCGAAACGCCAGCGCCGGCAAGGTTGCTGATCATCTCGCCAAGGGAGGCGTTCTTGCCCCCTACGTGCTCAACATCATGTGCGCCGAGCTTATCGAGGGAAACTACGTACTCTACCAAGGTGATCTCTCCAGTTCTGGTGTTGGAAAAGCTCAAGGGGCTGGGGAAGTGCACGGGGTTATCCGCGTGACTGTGGCCTGGCCCTGGAAAATAAGTAACAATGCAAACCTGTTAAGGCCCGCAATTCGGGGCCTATGATAGCCAAAAAACGTTCTCAGCTTAAGGCCCACAGCGCAAATGAAACGGACAGCATTTTTTATCTCTGACGGCACCGGCATTACTGCCGAAACCCTGGGTCAAAGCTTGTTGGCGCAGTTTGAAACTATCACCTTCACCAAGCTAACGCGACCGTACATCGACAGCGCAGAAAAAGCGCGCGCAATGGTACTACAAATCAACCAAGCTGCGAAAACAGACGGCGTTCGCCCGATTATATTCGATACCATTGTCAACGGTGACATCCGCGAGATCCTGGCCCAGTCCGAAGGTTTCATGATCGACATCTTCTCGTCGTTCCTGGCCCCGCTCGAACAAGAGCTCAGCTCGCACTCATCCTATTCAGTCGGTAAATCGCACTCCATTGGCCATAACTCCAATTACATGGAGCGTATCGAGGCGGTCAACTTTGCCCTTGATAATGATGACGGCGCGCGCACACATTATTATGACAAGGCCGATTTGATACTGGTGGGCGTCTCGCGCTGTGGCAAAACCCCAACCTGCCTCTATATGGCCATGCAATACGGTATTCGGGCAGCCAACTATCCGCTGACCGAGGACGACATGGAAAGCCTGCAACTGCCTGCTGCACTGAAAAAGTACAAAGACAAGTTGTTTGGCCTGACCATCGACCCGGATCGTCTCACCGCCATTCGTAACGAGCGCAAACCCAATAGTCGCTACGCGAGCTTTGCCCAATGCGAGTTTGAAGTGCGTGAAGTAGAAAACCTGTTTCGCCGCGACAACATTAACTTCATCAACTCAACCCATTTTTCTGTCGAGGAGATTTCAGCAAAGATCCTCGTTGAAAAAGGCGTTGAGCGCCGTCTGAAATAACCACATGAGCGCAAACAGCAAGGTGCAAGCCCAGGCCAGCACCTTGCTCAATCCCTAGCGCAGCATAGGCCAAGGACAAACGGAGCCCTAACCCGCCTTTAGCTCGGCACGCGCACCCAACCTTCCATCAAGACCCGGGCACTGCGACTCATAATCGCCTTGGCAACCGACCACTGCCCATCGACTTGCTTGGCCTCGGCTCCTACGGCCAAGGTTCCCGATGGATGACCGAAGCGCACACTGGTGCGCTCGCCACCACCGGCAGCAAGGTTGACCAGGGTGCCGGGAATTGCCGCAGCAGTCCCAATCGCCACCGCAGCGGTGCCCATCATGGCGTGATGCAACTTGCCCATCGACATCGCCCTGACCAGCAGGTCGACATCAGTTGCGGCCACAGCCTTGCCACTTGAGCTGGTGTAATCGGCTGGCGCAGCTACAAAAGCCACTTTGGGTGTGTGCTGGCGCTTAGCCGCCTCATCGGTATGCTTGATCAGTCCCATGCGTAAGGCACCATGGGCTCTTATGGACTCAAACATGGCCAGAACTTTGGCATCGCCATTGATTGCATCCTGCAATTCAGTGCCGGTGAAACCAATTTCTTGCGCATTGATGAAAATGGTCGGAATACCAGCATTGATCATGGTCGCCTGCAAGACACCAACCCCGGGCACCTCAAGGTCATCGACCAGATTACCGGTCGGGAACATGGAACCGCCAGCGCCCTCCTCGTCGTCAGCAGGGTCGATAAACTCAAGCTGCACTTCAGCCGCTGGGAAAGTAACGCCGTCCAGCTCAAAGTCGCCAGTTTCCTGCACCTCACCATTGGTAATAGGTACGTGGGCAATGATGCTTTTGCCAATATTGGCCTGCCAGATTCGCACGATCGCGATGCCATCGCGCGGAACACGCGCCGAATCAAGCATGCCGCTGCGAATTGCAAAGGGACCGACCGCGGCTGACAAATTGCCACAATTTCCGCTCCAGTCGACGAAAGGCTTGTCAATTGAAACCTGGCCGAACAAGTAATCAACATCATGTCCAGGTTGCTGGCTTTTCGAAACAATGACGGTCTTGCTGGTGCTTGAGGTCGCTCCGCCCATTCCGTCAATCTGCTTGGCATAGGGGTCTGGACTACCAATAACCCTGAGCAATAGCGCATCCCGAACCGCACCTGGAACCTGCGCTGCAAGGGGTAAATCATCGAGCGCAAAAAATACGCCTTTACTGGTACCGCCTCGATAATAAGTCGCGGCTATTTTTTGTTGCGGAGCATGAGCCATTTCGATATGTCCTGAATAACCCCTACGCGGCACCTGTGGCGCAGCGCAGGGCAAACAAAAGATTTACACCGCGCCGCTAGACTCTAGGAAGTCCTGAGCAAAGCGCTGCAATACACCACCCGCCTCATAAATCGAGACTTCTTCGGCGGTGTCCAGGCGGCAAATCACAGGCACTTCGACTCGCTCACCGTTTTTGCGGTTGATCACCAAGGTCAAGTTAGCGCGCGGCGTACGCTGGCCTTCGACGTCATAGGTTTCAGTGCCGTCGATGCCCAACGTGTGACGCGTTACACCAGGCTGAAATTCAAGCGGCAAAACCCCCATACCGACCAAGTTGGTGCGGTGAATGCGCTCGAAGCCTTCAGCTGCAATGGCCTCGACACCAGCCAGCCGCACGCCTTTGGCAGCCCAGTCGCGCGACGATCCTTGGCCATAATCCGCACCGGCAATGATGATCAGCGGCTGTTTGCGCTGCATGTAAGTCTCAATAGCTTCCCACATCCGCGTGACAGTACCTTCCGGTTCGATCCGCGCCAGCGATCCTTGTTTAACCACGCCATTTTCCTTGACCATTTCATTGATCAACTTAGGGTTGGCAAAGGTTGCACGCTGTGCAGTCAAATGGTCTCCACGGTGGGTCGCGTAGGAGTTGAAGTCTTCTTCAGGCAAACCCATTTTCGCCAGATACTCGCCAGCGGCGCTGTTGAGCATAATGGCGTTGGATGGCGACAAGTGATCAGTGGTGATGTTGTCTGGCAGCACCGCCAAAGGACGCATCCCCTTCAGTGAACGCTCACCCGCCAGCGCGCCTTCCCAGTATGGAGGGCGACGAATATAGGTGCTCTGTGGACGCCATTCATACAGCGGACTGACCTTGGGCCCGGTATCTTCCTCAATGGCAAACATCGGGATGTAAACCTGATTGAACTGCTCTGGCTTGACGCTTGCATTTACCACTGCATCGATTTCTTCATCCGACGGCCAGATGTCTTTCAGGGTGACCGGATTACCCTGCTTGTCGATGCCCAGCACGTCTTTTTCGATATCAAAGCGAATGGTGCCGGCAATCGCGTAGGCAACCACCAGTGGCGGCGAGGCCAGGAAGGCTTGTTTGGCGTAGGGATGAATACGGCCGTCAAAGTTCCGGTTACCTGACAATACCGCTGTTGCGTACAGGTCACGCTCAATCACTTCTTTCTGAATCGCCGGGTCAAGCGCACCGCTCATGCCATTGCAGGTGGTGCAAGCAAAACCGACGATGCCAAAACCCAGCTTTTCAAGCTCGGGCAACAACTTGCCTTCTTCGAGGTAAAGCTGAACGGCTTTTGAACCCGGCGCCAGTGATGTTTTTACCCAAGGTTTGCGTGTCAGGCCGCGCTCGTTCGCATTTCGCGCGATCAATCCAGCAGCAATCACATTACGCGGGTTACTGGTATTGGTGCAGCTGGTAATCGCCGCGATAATTACCGCGCCATCCGGCATCAAGCCTTCATCGTTCTCGACGACACCGCTAATCCCCAGGGCTGCCAGCTCAGAAGTCGGTACGCGACGATGTGGATTGGACGGCCCCGCGATATTGCGCACCACTGTCGACAAATCGAATGTCAGCACTCGCTCGTATTCGGCATTAGTCAGGGTGTCAGCCCACAAACCTGTGGTCTTGGCGTAGTTCTCTACCAGCTTGACTTGTTCGCTGTCACGCCCGGTCAATGTCAGGTAATCAATCGTCTGCCCATCGATATAGAACATGGCGGCCGTCGCGCCGAACTCAGGCGTCATATTGGAGATAGTCGCGCGGTCGCCAAGCGTAAGCGCATTAGCACCCTCGCCGAAGAACTCGAGGTAGGAAGAAACCACCTTTTCCTTGCGCAAGAACTCGGTAATCGCCAATACAATATCTGTTGCCGTGATGCCTGGCTGGCGTTTACCGGTCAGCTCAACGCCGATTATGTCAGGCAAGCGCATATAAGAAGCACGACCAAGCATCACGCTTTCGGCTTCTAGCCCGCCCACACCAATTGCAATTACGCCAAGTGCATCGACATGGGGCGTGTGGCTATCAGTCCCGACCAAGGTATCCGGGAACGCGACACCGTCGCGCGCGTGCACCACTGGCGACATCCGCTCCAGGTTGATCTGGTGCATGATGCCGTTGCCCGGCGGAATCACATCAACATTTTTAAAGGCTTTCTTGGTCCAGTTGATAAAGTGAAAGCGGTCTTCATTGCGCCGATCTTCTATCGCACGGTTCTTTTCAAAAGCATCAGCCTCAAAACCGCCATGCTCGACAGCCAATGAGTGATCAACAATCAGTTGCGTCGGCACCACCGGATTGACCTTCGATGGGTCTCCGCCTTTTTCGGCAATGGCATCGCGCAGGCCAGCAAGATCGACCAATGCAGTCTGGCCGAGAATGTCATGACAGACGACTCGCGCCGGAAACCACGGAAAGTCCAGATCACGCTTGCGCTCAATAATCTGCGACAGCGCTGCAGTCAGCATCGACGGCTCGCAACGGCGAACCAGGTTTTCAGCCAGCACCCGCGAGGTGTACGGAAGCTTGTCGTAAGCGCCAGGCTTGATCGCATCAACCGCAGCGCGAGTATCAAAATAATCCAGCTGGGTGCCGGGTAAGGGTTTGCGGTAATCGGTATTCATCAGTCAGAGCTCATCAGGTCTGTTATCGGAATGCCCCGCACGGTTAAATCCGGGGCATCCGCGCGCGATTAGCGCTGGTCGAGTGGCGGTACTGAGCGCTGTTCCACGCCAATGTACTCGGCACTTGGGCGAATAATGCGGTTGTTGGCGCGCTGCTCGAACACATGCGCAGCCCAGCCAGTGACGCGTGAACACACGAAAATCGGGGTAAACAGCTTGGTCGGGATGCCCATGAAGTGATAGGCCGAGGCATGATAAAAATCGGCATTCGGGAACAGTTTCTTCTGCTCCCACATGGTTTTATCGATTGCCTCGGAGACTGGGTAGAGCACGCTGTCACCGACTTCGTCAGCCAGTTTTTTCGACCAGGTCTTGATCACCTCATTGCGCGGGTCACAGTCTTTGTAGATGGCATGGCCAAAGCCCATGATCTTGTCTTTACGCTCAAGCATTGCGAGCGTGCCCGCCTTCGCATCTTCAGCCGATGAAAACTTCTCGATCATTTCCATCGCCGCTTCGTTAGCGCCGCCGTGCAGCGGGCCACGCAAGGTGCCAACCGCAGCCGTGACGCAGGAGTACAAATCACTCAAGGTCGAAGCGCAGACCCGGGCGGTGAAGGTTGAAGCATTGAACTCATGCTCAGCGTACAGAATCAGTGAAACGTTCATCACCTGTACATGCAATTCGCTCGGTTTTTTACCATGCAGCAAGCGCAAAAAGTGACCGCCCAGTGAGTCTTCATCGGTCACGCAATCAATACGCACGCCGTCATGGCTGAAGCGATACCAATAGCACATGATCGCCGGAAAAATAGCCAGCAAGCGATCCGCTGTATCTTGCTGCTTATCGAAGCTCAACTCTTGCTCAAGGGTGCCAAGTACCGAAGCGCCCGTGCGCATGACATCCATTGGGTGGGCATTGGCTGGGATTCGTTCCAGCACTTCTTTGAGCGACTGCGGCAGATCACGCTGGGATTTGAGCTTGGCTTTATAGGCAGCCAACTGATCGGTGTTGGGCAGCTCACCGTAAAACAGCAGATAGGCAACCTCTTCAAAGCCCACGCTGGCAGCAAGGTCGCGTACGTCATAACCGCGATACGTCAGGCCTGCGCCTTCTTGACCAACCGTCGACAGGGCTGTTTGGCCGGCGACCTGGCCGCGCAGGCCAGCACCACTCAATACTTTAGCTTCAGCCATTGCTCTCTCCTCTTGAATTTATTTTGGATACTGCAACATCGTTCGCGGCTGCTTTTAACCGCCAGCGAAACGCTTGATCTCAGGCTTTTTTGCCTGCAAACAAGGCATCGAGACTCTGCTCGAATGCGTGGTAATTGATACGCTCGTAAAGCTCCATGCGGGTCTGCATGGTGTCGATCACATTCTTCTGAGTACCGTCACGGCGCACCGCGTTGTAAACATTTTCCGCAGCCTTGTTCATCGCCCGGAATGCTGAAAGCGGGTACAGAACCAGGGAAACATCAGCAGATTTCAATTCGTCGGTGGTAAACAGGGGGGTAGAACCAAACTCGGTGATATTGGCCAGAATGGGCGCCTTGACCTTTTCAGCAAACAGCTTGTACATCTCAAGCTCGGTGATTGCCTCAGGAAACACCATGTCGGCCCCGGCTTCGACACATGCAGCAGCACGATCAAGAGCTGATTCAAGCCCCTCGACTGCCAAAGCATCAGTGCGCGCCATGATCACGAAACTATCGTCTGTGCGCGCATCCACAGCGGCCTTGATCCGATCCACCATTTCTTGCTGGGAGACAATTTCCTTGTTTGGCCGATGACCGCAGCGCTTGGCGCCAACCTGGTCTTCAATATGAATCGCCGCGGCGCCAAACTTGATCATCGATTTAACGGTTCGCGCGACATTGAACGCAGAGGCGCCAAAGCCCGTATCGACATCGACCAACAACGGCAAATCGCAGACATCGGTAATACGGCGAACATCGGTCAACACATCGTCCAGCCCGGTTATGCCCAGATCTGGCAAGCCAAGCGAGCCTGCGGCAACGCCCCCACCGGAAAGATAGATAGCCTTGAAGCCAGCACGCTTTGCGAGCAAGGCATGGTTGGCATTGATCGCACCAATAACCTGCAATGGATGCTCTTGCGCAACCGCATCGCGAAACCGCTGACCAGGAGTTTTAGAGCTCATGACTCACCTCGTGAAGTTGATGATTGTGTTGGGCCAGACGCTGACTGCTCGGCCAAGTAATGGCGTTCGATATTGCGCTTCGAAGCAGCAATGTGCCGACGCATAAGGAGTTCGGCGAGTTCGCCGTCACGTTCAGAAATGGCGTCAAGAATCCGGTGGTGTTCGGCAAATGCCTGGCGCGGACGGTTTGGCGTAGATGAAAATTGAATGCGATACATGCGCACCAGTTGATACAGCTCACCGCAAAGCAATTGGCTGAGCGTGCGATTGCCGCTGCCTTGAATGATTCGATAGTGGAAGTCGAAGTCACCTTCTTGCTGATAGTAGCCACGCCCCGCTTGAAACGCCTCGTCGCGTTCATGGGTTTCGAGCACCTGGCGGAGTTCGTCAATTTCCTGCTGCGTCATGCGTTGCGCTGCCAATTTGCACGCCATGCCTTCGAGCGACTCGCGAATTTCGTAGAGTTCAATCAACTCCTCGTGGCTGAGCGACACCACGCGCGCGCCGACATGAGGAATGCGAACCAGCAATCGCTGCCCCTCAAGCCGATGGATAGCTTCTCGTAGCGGCCCACGACTAATGCCATAAGTACGCGCCAACTCAGGCTCTGAGATTTTGCTGCCAGGCGCAATTTCACCTTTAACAATAGCCGCTTGAATTCTGCGAAACACTTGCTCAGAACGCGTCTCGCCTTCATCTTGCGCAGCCTCAGGAACCTCTATCGCATCCAGCATATTGTTGACACCAGGAAGAATATAGACAGAAAAAATACGCCTAGAAACGCCATCGGTCAAACATCTCGAAGGCTATTGTCGACAATCTACAGTCTGAAACATTTAACCCAAGAGTTTGAGTTACTATCCAAGAAACCCTTGTAAGAGCCTGTTACTGCACAAAACGGCCATGTTAGAATACATTTCACTCAGGCCAGCTAAACTGCATAACAGCCACTCTCAATCGTAGGCGCATGGATAGCGAAGCCTAATCGCCTTATTTACTCATCCATGCACGAAACATCGAATAGGACTTATGAGACTGAAGCCCTTTGCACTGATTATTTGCCTGCTTCTCTCTCCCAGCCTGAGCATTGCTGCGGGCAAGACTGTCTATGGCTTGAATGAATATGTGAACCTGTCGGGCATTAACGCTGAAGTAGCAGCCAAACTGGATACGGGTGCAAAAACAGCATCACTCAGCGCGCGAGACATCGAACGCTTCAAGCGCGATGGCGAGACCTGGGTGCGGTTCTACTTGGCCATAGATGATGCCCATGACAACCCGATTGAGCGGCCTCTGGCCCGTGTCAGCAAGATCAAGAGACGCTCTGGTGACTTTGATCCTGATGAGCAGAAAACCTACACCGCTCGACCTGTAATCGAACTAAAAGTGTGCATGGGCCAAGCCCAACGCACGATTGAAGTGAACTTGACCGACCGAAGTGCATTCCAATACCCGCTGCTGATTGGATCTGAGGCACTCAAACGCTTCAATGCACTTGTAGATCCAAGCTTTAAATACGCATCAGGGAAACCTGCATGTGCCACTGACGCAACCCTTGGCGAGTAATGTCCATGCGCTCTCTTACCCTGCATCTGAAAATCCTGATCACTATCTTGGTGAGCCTGGGTATTCTGATAACGGCATACCAAATTTTTATCCTTGGTATTCCACTGACATCAGACGAAACTGATGACCTCTGGAACATTGATGCCAAGATCGAATTCCAAGCCAGTTCAAAAGAGCCGGTCAAACTGCAAATGTTTGTACCGCCACTGAACCAGGACTACGTCAGCCTTAACGAAAGTTTTATCTCCAATAATTATGGCGTAAGCGTTAACCGCGCCGACGGCAACCGCAAGGTTACCTGGTCTGCTCGTCGCGCCAGCGGTAAGCAAACCATTTACTATCGCCTGGTTCTGACCAAGCGCTACAGCGGCGAGCAAGCGAAAGCCAAAGGCCCGATCTTCCGTGACAGCCTGCCTGTCGAGGGACCAGAGAAAATCGCCGCTGATGCCCTGCTCGCACCGATTCGCCAGCACTCGGCTGACGTTGAAACCTTCATCAGCGAAACCATCAAGCGTGTGAACAACACCAATGATGACAATGCCAAGCTATTGCTCGGCGGTGATGCTTCAACGTCTAACAAGGCAAAGGCAATTGAGTTGCTACTGTCGATCGCCCACGTGCCCATGGAACGCGTCCACACGGTGCGTCTGCTAGCTGAGACCCAGCAGTCTCCCGAGCTGTGGCTTCGTAGTTTCAACGGTGACAAGTGGCTTTACTTCAACCCGGAAACCGGCGAACAAGGTTTACCTTCAGATCGCCTAGTGTGGTGGGTTGGCGACGAAGACCTGATCAAACTAGAGGGTGGCAAACAGGCACAAGTGTCGTTCGCCCTGAACAACAGTGAAATGAATGCAATTCGCTTGGCGAAGCTGACAGACGAAAGCACTGACGCTGACTTCTTGTCCTACTCACTGTACGGCCTGCCGCTGCAGACGCAGAACAACTTCCAGATCATGATCATGATCCCGATCGGGGTACTGCTGATTCTGATCTTGCGCAACCTTGGCGGCCTGCAGACCCTCGGCACATTCACGCCTGTACTGATCGCATTGGCGTTCCGTGAAACACAGCTTGGCTTCGGTATCGTTCTGTTCACTGTGATCACCACGCTGGGCCTGTCCTTGCGCTCATACCTCGAGCACCTGAAGCTCCAGATGTTGCCTAGGCTATCGGTAGTGCTGACGTTCGTGGTGATCCTGATTGCCGTTATCAGCCTGTTCAGCCACAAGCTAGGTCTTGAGCGCGGCTTGTCTGTTGCCCTATTCCCGATGGTAATTTTGACCATGACCATCGAGCGGCTCTCCATTACCTGGGAAGAACGTGGCGCAGGACATGCCTTTAAAGTGGGCGTTGGCACTCTGTTTGCCGCCTCCCTGGCGCACTTGCTGATGAGCGTTCCGGAATTGGTTTACTTCATGTTTACCTTCCCGGCCGTGCTGCTTATTTTCGTAGGGTTCATGCTGGCTATGGGTCGCTACCGCGGCTATCGCCTGACCGAACTGTTCCGCTTCAAAGCCTTCCTCAAGGAATAAGCCATGCTAGGTCTATGGAAAACCTGGAAGGCCCTCGAAGCCAAAGGCATCATGGGAATCAATCGCCGCAACGCGGACTACGTGCTGAAGTACAATAAACGGCACCTGTATCCACTTGTGGACGATAAGATCCTGACCAAAGAGCGCGCCATCGACGCAGGCATCAACGTGCCTGAAATGTATGGCGTGATTTCTACGGAAAAGGAAATTGATAAGCTCTATGAAATCATCGGCAATCGTACCGACTTCGTAGTCAAGCCTGCACAAGGTGCAGGCGGCGACGGTATTTTGGTGGTTGCCGACCGCTTTGAAGATCGCTATCGCACGGTCTCGGGCAAAATCATTTCCCACGAAGATATTGAGCATCAGATCTCGAGTATTCTGACAGGCCTCTACTCACTGGGCGGTCACCGCGACCGCGCCCTGATTGAATACCGGGTTATTCCAGATCAAATCTTCAAAAGTATCAGCTATGAAGGCGTTCCGGACATTCGCATCATTGTCCTTAAAGGCTATCCGGTCATGGCCATGCTGCGACTGCCAACGCGCCAATCCGGCGGCAAGGCAAACCTCCATCAAGGTGCGATCGGTGTTGGTGTTGATTTGGCAACCGGCCTAACCCTAAATGGCACATGGCTAAACAACAAAATCACCAAACATCCAGATACGACCAACGCGGTGGATGGGGTTCAGTTGCCGAACTGGGATGGTTTCATGAGTCTCGCTGCTAACTGTTATGAGCTGTGCGGACTGGGCTATATTGGTGTCGACATGGTGCTTGACCAAGAAAAAGGTCCACTGATCCTCGAACTCAATGCACGCCCTGGCTTAAATATTCAAATCGCCAACGACACAGGCCTGACGCTTCGTGCCCATGCCGTTGAGGCGCACATTGCAAAGCTGGCCAAAGACGACATCCAAGAAACTCCGCTCGAACGTGTTCGCTTTGCGCAAAGCTTGTTCGGCCACAAATTTTCCACTGAAATCTAATCCAACCCAAAACCAGAAAAGGTCGCTATTAGCGACCTTTTCTTTGCCTGGTAGATCGTCGCTACGACAGCAATCTCTGCGACAGCAATCAACGGACCACAGCAAGCTCGAAGGAACCCACTCCAGAATGGGCATGCACCTGTATCCCGCCCTTATCAACCACAGCCTTCTGTAATGGCCGGTTGAATGGCTGGTTATCGAAGGTTTTTAGGCCCTTGTCTTCATCTGTTGTCAGTACTAACACATAGCTTTCGTTCGCAGCAGGCAGGACCTTGACCACGCCTTCAATAAATGCAAAACGGTACCAAGTCTCTGCATGCAACTGATACACGGCATCACTGACCAAACGAGTGGGTCGTTTCTGCGCGTCTAGAAACAATAGCGACGGGTAAACCACATGCTTGTTCGCGAAGCTGCGTATGCGCAATCCATAACTTTGTTTCACTGTGGGCAACTTTATAGCTGCGTAGTAACTGCGGCCCATTGGAAAATCAAAGCTGGGTGAAAAACGATTGAGCTCCTCAAAGCGCGGCTCATCAGTGGACAGCTGAGTAAAGTCCTCTTCAACCATTTGCGTACAACAGCTATCCATCAACTCGCTATAGAGCCCTTTCTCTGGGTCCGAGCTTGCTGCCAATAGATCATTCATTGCCGCAGTCCGTTGACCGTCAAGGCGTGGTAGTAAGATTGGGTTTTTAGCGAATTTTATTTGGCGCCCATCGGTGTACTCAACTGCAACGGTGCTGATGTCGCTCTTTGCACTGGATCGCGGATTAAGCCGAGAATTACGCATGCGTCCTTTCTCATCAACCCAGGTGTAATACTGACCTTCATCACCTTCACGCTGATAGCCACGCCCTTCCAGTACATCAGCATCGATATAATCCGAAGATGATTCCCCTGTTGCCAATACAACCTCGGAACCACCTTCCAATAAGGGTCGATTGGCATAAAAACTGTTTTGCAGCACACCACTGCTGTCCAACCAGGTGAAATAACGTCTCTTGCTCTCATTCGATGCCTGGCGTAGCAAAGTTGTGCCAGCATGGTTGAGTCGTGCCTGATCACTCAACAACGCTTGCTGGGCTGCACGACTCTGCTGCGCAGTAAATGCCTCGTTCAAAGCCGTATTGTGTACACGCCCCTGCTCATCCACCCACGTAAGGTAACGACTGCCCGCCAGCAAGTCAGCCGAGCCTAATAACACACAGGTTATGAGCAACGATTTAAGTGCAGTCATAGCAAAGCATCAGTCAAAAAGTGGTCCGATAAGTGAGGGCAAACACATAGGCTTTTACGGTCGACTTAACATCAAGATCGGCATAAGGGTTGTAGACAAGGCCATCGATATTTGAGCAATTGATACTGCAACTCGACCCTGCCGGAATACTCTGCTTACTGACCAAATAGTTGAAGCCAAGGTCAATAACCGTATCTTTGTCCCACTGATAACCAACACCCAATCCGTAAAGTGTCGCATCACCAATCGGCACCAGAACATCCGCTTTGTTACCAGGAATTGCCGAAGGCCTTGGCTCATAGCCCATGCGTAAGGTAAGGCGGTCATTGTATTGGTATTGCACGCCTAAGGCCCAGCTCCAAACAGACTTGTAACCACGGTCCAAAACTAGACTTCTAGAGGTCGCATTATCGGGCGATAGCAAACTGGCAATCGCCAAAATATCCAGCTCACGATCAAATTTGATCTCAAACTCATTCCAAGCAGCATAATCTGTCCATTTGACATCGAAATTGATTTGCCACTTGGGAGTAGGTTTAAACTTAATCCCCGTTGAGAAATGGGCAGGATAGGTCAGGTCCAGTGAAACCTTACCGCGCTCGTTATCGAATACACCGTCAGGAGTGATACTGCTAAATATTGCACCAATCAGTGAACTGTCCAAGCCCTGCCAGAAGCCCTGCCAATCATCACTGTACGAAATGTTGTAGTCCCCCTTGAGCTTCATCTTGGCTTCACTCTGGTAAACGGCTCCCAAAGCAAACCAGTCAACAGGTTCCCATAGAAAACCGATATTCCAGGTTGGTGAAAGCGACTGCTGCAGATCTAAATTAATATTTGCCACATCGGTGAACGGGCCTAAATCACCGCCGCAAATGTTTAACAAAACTTCAAAAGGATTACCTTCAATAGTGCAGAGAGCGTCTTGAGCTGCACCGGTGAAACCTGTCAACACGCCTGGTGCACGAAAATCTTCATTTAATGATAAGGCTTGATGTGAAAAACCGATGGAAAGCCCCACGGACAGTTCGTCATTCACTTGATAGGCAACCGAGGGCGATAGATAGGTAATCCTCTGCATAACAACCTGCTTACCTTGATAGCGAGCAGGGTCATTGTCATCACGAGAAAAACCAAGTGCTTGTGGAGCATAAACATTGTTTGCAAATGTAAACTTTGAGCCAGGTGGCGTAATAGAAATACCTGCAAGGGGCGCAAAAATCACAGGAACATCCCGCGCACCACCCAACCCAGGAAAATACATAGCTGGCGTAGTAGTTCGGCTCGAACGGTTCGCAACAGGGTCATCTGACAAACCAAAAAAACTATCCCCATAATTTTCAGGGGCTTTAAATTCAGATCTGATATCCAACAATCCCGTGACTACCTTTACTGCCACCTGGCGCCCTTTCAACTTAGTTAACGCAGCTGGATTATAGTGCACTGCATCTATGCCAGATGAATCTGCAGTAATAGCATTTCCAAGCGCCATGGCTTTTGGATTGCCGATTGTCAAATTTTGTGACAACTGTGCCCGTGCAGTGCACGCAAATAAAATTGTGGCAACAAACAGGCTATAAGGTATTTTATTGATAACGAGTTTCATAGCAATTACTCGTCTATTATTCAGGTTTTAGGCCGGCAATATCGAGAGGCATTGACAGCCCCAGCAATACATCAGGAGAATCTTCCGTCAAACCGAAGCCAGCATTTACATTGACGATATAATCGGGCGACGTTCTTAGGCCCAATGAAAAGTTCATGAGCGCGCTAGTTTGCTCGCGCCCTTCAAGGGTCGCATCCTCGAACTCGAATTCTGGGGCAAGGTTGTAGGCCATTTGATAAGATGCTGCCAATGAAACATCGTAGGACAAGGCATAGGCGAAGCCCATATTGAACGACAGTGCGGAACCTGTATTAACGCTTTTAAGTAACCGCCCACCACGGACCTGGTTAATATTTTTTATTGGAAAGTTGTAGGTATAACCAAGCGATCCAAACAGTACAACCGGATCAATAACATAAGATAAATTTACGCCAGCACTTATGCTGTAATTACCACTCCCCGATGATAAGTTGTCTTGAGCTTCGCTATCGTATGGGCTATCCCCCGTCGGCAGCCCTACGGAGGCATACAGTGTTGTCACAGGCTTGCCACGCTGAGCATTCCATGGCTGCCATCGTAGACTTGCGGAAATATCGCCTAGACTGTAGGCGCTAAGATCTCGTTCCGTATCGTACTTTGCTACGAACGGTAGCCTGATACTGAATGTCAGGTTATTCCAGACGCCGTAGTCAAAGGTAAATGAATTAGTAAATGTATGCTGAGCCTCCGACTGCCCCACCACACTAAAAGAGTCTTCACCCGTTCTAACGGTTTCTATAATCGTGTCTCTTACCAAGCTGTAATCAATTCCATAGGTGAGTGTTCGCTCACCTTCTTTAAGCAATGTGTAACTTTTTTCGGCCGCTTGAAAAACCTCGGCCAAGGCTTGTGCACTATCAGCGTCACCCTCCTTTTTACCTAGTGCATTCCTGGCGTTATCAACAGACTCAACATCTGCTAATACATAAACACTTTCCAACAGAAAAAACGCGCACACAACTCCAGCGCATGTAAGTCTCATTGACAGAACTCCACTATTATTATTGCTGGATATGGCATCCCACTTAGGATGGGAGAACTACTTACGACGAATATATTGTATAGCGCCGCCAGCACCGAGCTCCGTTGCTTGAGTCTCAGTAAACTTAGTAATTGATGGAAAGGTTTGGAATGCCAATAGAGACACCGTCCGGTCATCAATGATTCGCATATCCTGATCTTTTAATGCCAGTGTATTGTCCACTCCGCTTTCGCCTGGATAAATGACGAACAATACATTTTTCTCCCAAACATCCTCAAATCGAGTACGAGTAAAACTTATATTACCGATGGCAGGATCAGCTACGAAGACGTGCTCATCGTATACATCCCGCACGACCACAAAATGTTTAAACCCTGCATATTCAATAGGCACTATTACAGGATGCTCCAGGCTCTCTAGATCTGAAAACGTCGCACGAAACCCGCCACTGTTATAACCCAGCGCAGCGACCAGGCGCTTCATATCCAGTAAAGAAAACCCCCGGCGCTCTACGATCTTATCGGCCTCTCCAAATTTGAGTAGCCCTTCCATAACTTGACGTTCTTCCAAGTTTAAACCCAAGAAATAATCAAGTAACGTCGTAAGAGCGGCAGAACCACAACTATAGTCATATGACTGACGAACAACGTGCTTAAACTGCAGTTGATTTAAGGGATCTATTTTTACAGACTGTCTGAACGGACCACTACTCAGCATGTCCTGAGTTAAATTAACACGCCCATTAGGTTGCGATTTAACATCAACCGTTTCAGTGATACCGAAAAGTCCAATCAAACTTCCGAGTAGAATTTCAATCATCAGGGAGCACCTCTCTTAGATCAAGGTCCCTGCCAGTATGCTGGCAGGGTTGTCATTGCTAAGAAAGACTCGCGGCCTAGTGGCCCCATACTTTTACGGTTGTGCCAGCCATATTGATGTCGCTGATTGCGAGCGACCCAATACTTGGCGCAGCAGTACTGCCAACTTTGATAGCGCCAACTGACAACTGACCGGTCACTGACGGCAGACCTATCTGCAGTTGTTCGGTATCAGTACCGCCGATACTGGTTGTTACAACGTCAACCAAAATGGGTGCATCATCAGAAATATTAAAACCATCAAATGCAATGGTTTCGAGGCGCAGTGAACCACCAGCTGGATCGTTATCAGTGTATACAACGCTGCCGATACTACCGTTGAACTGACCTGAAATACTGATGCCATCTTGACCGGTCACTGTTGCCAGCGCTGAATCATCCATAGCTTTCAGTTCAGCCTGCGCCATGAGCGGAGTGGTAAGAAAAGCTGCTACCAGTGCGAATTTATTAATGAATTTCATTATTGTTCTCCACAGTTCTCGGTTTAGATATCCCGAAGGATGCTGCCATTGACTCCTGTCGCTAGCAGCAGGAACGACAAGTTTCGTCGCTGTTCGAGGTGACATTGCTTCCATAATCATGCTCCCTCGAACTCTTAATGCTGTTACATCAAGTCCTGCTATAAACCTACTGTTGCAACTCGCTTCTGCCTCCCTAACCAATGAATGGAGGATAAAATCAAGAGGTCCTACGCCTCACTCAACAAACCCAAACTCTTGCCTTTGAGTACTGCCTGAGTTCGGCTTCGCACACCCATTTTTGAGAACAGGTTGTGTAAGTGCCATTTGATCGTTGCTTCTGACAAATGCACAGCCTGGGCAATATCCCGGTTAGATAAGCCCGCTCCGACAAAACGCAGAATCTCCCGCTCCCTTCGACTAACATCCTGATTATCTTCAAGTTCCTGATAGTCAATAGAGAACTTCTGGCACTGGTCACGCAGCATTTCAGCTAAATACTGCCACTTCTTAGCGTTAGCCGTATCTGCGGTCAGCCATGCATCCATTACAGGAAGCAGCCAAATAGCGTCATCGATAAATAAACGTTGATAACCGCGACTTACACCACTTTCAACGACGGCTTTGAGCAACTCGAATGATCTTTCGGTGTTACCTTTTCTCCAGCAAGCAACTGAAAGTAACAACGACACCCTGAGATTTCTATCACTCATCGGCATACTGTCGTCGCCTGCGAGACAGGCCTCAAGAGACGCCAGCGCTTTATCCGCACGTCGTTCAGAAAGCGACAAACGAGCTTCAGCTAGAATCAAGCTAATGTTTGCGCTGGCAAAACGTGATGCAGGTAAGGTGGCAAGATGCTGTTTAAGCTGCATACAAATTCGCTCGGCCTCATTAGGCCGGCGCAACCATAATAAGAACTGCACCTTACAGCCCATGGCCTGTGCATATACGCGCTCGTAACCCGGCGCGTGCAAACTAAGAATCCACTCATCCAACTCATGAAGGGCTTGATCGCTGTACCCTTCATAAAAGCGGTTACGCACTACTAATAATTGACCACGATTTAAAAGCTCAACCGGCGTGACAACATCGCGCCAAGTAGCGGCCTGGTCGATCTCATTCAACGTAGCTTTATCGGCACCTTGCTCATAAATAATATCGGCGCAAGCCAACCATAGTGGCCCTCCTACACGGCTCTGCTCCCCCAGAAAGCTATCTGCTATTTCGCGCGCTCGATCAGCAATTTCCGCCCCTTTACGCAGTTCGCCAAGTTCTTTGCACAGGCAAACCTCAATTAAACTGGCAACAACATTCAGGTAATCGCTTTGGCTTTCGCTAAGCTTTGACCGCGCCGCAAAGATTGCTTTTGAACCTTCTACATAGGCTCCTTGGAGGATGTAGCAAGCGGCCTGCAGGCATGACAGGCATGCCAAGAACAAGGGTTGAGAAGCTGGCGCTCGCTTCAACCAGTGCCCCGTCAACTTGAGACAACTGTCGAGTTTATCTTGATAAAGCAACACCAATGCCTTGACGATTTGCGTTGCGGCTAGCAATTCAAGAAAGCCTGGACGCATTGTCTCAGCACTAGCATCCTGCAACTGCAGGCTGATTTCCTCTATCAAGGATTCTGACTCTAGGTATTTTTGCTCGAAGGCCAACTGCCATGCGAAAAATATTTGAAAAACGCTGTACTCTTGGATGACCTCGGTAGGAATATCCTGCAAGCATCCCAAAACTTGATATATCTTTTCTTCGGCAATGACTTTCCAGCCATATGTTTCAAGCAACTGAGCAGCAAATGCATAGTCGTGCGAATGAACAGCATATTTGATGGCTTTCTCGAACAGGCCTCTCGCCTCACACCAATGCGCTGCAGCATGCAATAAATGGGTTGGATCCTCTGTTTTAAGCAGCCTACGCTGTAGAAACTCTGCGAATAATGGATGATACCGATACCAGCCATCCTGGCGCTCAGCCTCGACAATAAATAGTTGTTCATCACACAGATAGCGCAGATTTTTTTGCGCATCCTCGCGACCGGTCAATGCATTGCACAACTCGGCATTGAACTCATCCAGCACCGATGTAACATTCAGAAAGTGCTGTATTTCACTCGGCAAATCGATCAGCGCATCCTCGCTAAAATAGTCCGCAAGATTGCGCTCGGTACCCGGCATGCTTGACGTTGGCGTGAACCGTCGGCTGAGGCTCGGCACAATAAGTGAGGCTAAATGAAGTGCGGTTACCCAACCCTCTGTTTGCGTACATACCTTGGCAATATCTGCATCACTGGCTTGGATTGACTTGATATCACGATAGTACTCATGCACCTCATCCTGGCTGAAACGCAGGTCATCAACACCAAACCAGCACGTAGCGTTTCCTTGAATGGCAGCGCAAAATATTCCGACCTTAAATCGCGTACTGATCACAAAGTGAATATTGCAAGGTAATTGGTTGAACGCTCGCCCAATCAACTCTGAGAAACTGCAATCACGGATACAGTGAAAGTCATCCATCATCACATAGAGTTCACCATCGATTTGCTGCAAGCCATTTACAAACTGCTCCAGAAGTTGGTGTTCATCGAGCACTTCATCACTGGCCAGCCCCCGTTTCATTGGCTCAGCGAATCCTGGATACTGAACAGAAATCGCCTCCCCCAGATAACGCAACAAACGTCTTAGATCAGCGTCCAGCGCATCACAAGTTAACCAAGCGACCTTTGCACCCTCAATCAGTAACCGCTGCCGGTATTCGGTTAGAACAGCACTTTTGCCGTAACCTGCGGGGGCATTCAAGACCATTAAATGCTTTTTACGCTGGCTATACATTTTGTTGATCAGTGCAGTACGTGGCAGTAATTGATCTGCACCGAAACTCACTGGTACGAGCTTGCTCGACAGCAGGTTAAAATCTGGCGAAGTTAATTTATTTTGATGGCTCATGATCCCAACATCCCCAGCTCGCGAGCACGTCTTATCGCTTGGGTGCGATTACGTACTTTGAGCTTCTCGTAAATGTTATGAAGGTGCCATTTGACGGTACCCAGTGCGAGACTCAATTGCTGACCAATATCATTGTTAGACATGCCTTGCGCCGCGAGCTTGATGACCTCTTGCTCGCGCTCAGTCAGCGCCTCCTCAATGATTTCCAACTCGCGCTGGGCAGACTGTCCAGGCCAAAGGGCCAAGAGACTGCGGATAAAATTTTGCAGCGCCGGTTGACGTTCGGCCATCTCCAGCTGATGTAGCATGCTGCGGATAGGCTCGCCCTCTTCAAGGAAAAGACTGCGCACCTCCTCTCGCTCGGCCGCAATCAAACACTGTACGAGCAAGCTTTGCGAGCGTTCCTGATAGCCCAACTGCTGATAGCTATAGGCAGCCAAGAGATCCAAGCGAATATGTTCGAGCCCTTCCCAATCGTCCTGCAGCATTGCACGTAGCTGCAGGATTTCATGTATGGCTTCACTGAAGTGGCCACGCGCCTGCTGCAATCGCGTTCGTGACAAACCTTGAATCCAAAGCACTGGATTGAGGCGCATGTGGGCATAGTTGGACGCTAACTCATTCCAGTTAATACTCTTCAGGCGCTGTTCAGCGCGCTTGATTCGGTCGTCACCAGCTTCTTGCAGGGTTCGTAAAATTTCATAGCCGACCGCTTGCGCATAGAAGCGCCAAGCCTTGTTTCGTGCGGCCAGATTCTGGATGTAGATCAGTGTCGAATGTGCTTCTTTGATATTGCCTTGCATGTACTGAAGGTGGGCCAGGCAAAGTGTGCCCTGAGCGCAGAGGTCGACCGGGCTGATGACATCAACGATCGACAGCATTCGCTTGAGAAGGCTTGTCACTCCCTCAAAGCGTCCTTGCTGATAAGCAATCAGGCACTGAGTGATTTTAGGTAAAACCGTGGCCTTGGATTTTTCGTTAAACCAGGACGTCGTACGCTCACGCAGGCGTTCAAAAAGTAACTCTGCCTGCTTGATCTTGCCTTGCTCAAGCAGCAACATCACCTCAACATTGATGAGCTGCATATGCAGGTAATTACCATCAAGGAAATGATTTCTTTGATTGGCCAACGTCAGCAGCTTGCGAGCGGCGTCATGCCAACCCATCATGACGTTTGCGAAAGCGCCGATGACCAGCATTGCAACTTCAAGAAAAGCAGTTCTCGAACCTAATTGAAGCTCAACACGACGCGCCAGCTTGACGCATGTGCGCAAATCATCCTTTTGCAAAGCGATTAACGATTTAATTGCCAATGCAGCCAGCATGCTGTCCGTTAGCTGCGTTTTTGCATCACTATCCCCCCAGCGCAGAAGCAAATCATCAAGTGCTCGATTTGCCTCGTCCAGCCCCAGATCGACCACGCGCACCCATAGATCAGTGAGTACCAAAACCGGGTATTTGACTGCGATATCATCCGGCACATGTTGGCGCCACTTATGTACCAGGCCAAGTTGACCGCGATTGATCAAACTCAGGCCACAGCCATCAACCAGTGCGGCAAGCAACTCAACGTCTTGTGCATGGTAGGCATGTTCGATCGCAAAATTTTGCATGTGGTTGTTGGTAAACCACAAACTCGCATTGAAATGAATTTGCTTAAAACGCTCGGGGTCTTGCTGCTTAAGCCGCGCGCGAAGGAACTCGGCAAAAAAACGGTGGAATCGAAACCATCGGCGATCGCTATCCAGAGGCACCAAGAAGAGCTGCATCACTTCCAGGTCTTCCAGCAACTGCTGCCCGTTATCGCAACCGGTGAGTGACTGGACCAAGCTGCCATTAAAGCGGTGCACCACACTCATATTCAGAAGTGCGTCTTGGCGCTCTACAGATAGCCCCTCGAACACCGCATCGTTCAAGTAGCTACCAACCAAGGCGTGATCACCCTGATAATCAAGCAACAGCTCAAGCCTTTGAGGGTTTGACTTAAGCCACTTGATGACCTGCAAAACCCCAGTCACCCAGCCTTCGGTGTAGGTGTAGATTTTCCTGAGCGCGAGGGATTCGATATTGATCCCATGAAGCTGCAAGTAAACCTGGGTGTCATCCTCACTCAAGCGCAACTCACGTTCGCTAATCTCGATCAGATATCCCTTTGCGCGCCAAGTAGCGAGACTTAGCTTCGGCTTCACCCGTGTTCCAATGGCTAGCGTAAATCCATCGGGAGCATAGTTGATGAGCCTGTCGATCGCGCTAAGCAAATCGGGGTTTGAGATAACTTCGAAGTCATCCAAAACCAGCAACAGCGGCTTACGCATTCGTAGGACATTTCCCAAGACCAATTCCATGGCCTGTAATGTGTCCAAACAGGCAGAATTTCCAATAAGCGCAGGGTCAAACCCTCCAAGATTGGCTTGAGCGCTCTCCAGGGTATGGGCAAGTTGTTGGAAAAAAATCAGTGAAGTATTGGATTCAGCAGTCAAGGTCAACCAAGCTACACAACAACCTTCCTCAACGCGTTTGTTGGCGAGCACTGCCAACTCGGTAGTCTTGCCAAAACCAGCGGGCGCAACGAGCAAGACCAGGCGCTCGGGCCGTGTTGCAAGCTCCGATTGAATGGTTGGCCTAACGAAATAACGCTCCGAAACCTGTACTGGAACTACTTCTGATGTCAGATTGTAATCCGCAGGTTGATCTAGCACTTCATTCATGTCATCCATGACCCGATCCCTGTGATTCATACACCGTTACAATGTTCATTTCCTTGGTTAAGTTAACACTAACCAGCAATCTATTAGCGCGCAAATCAAGCAAAGCCTATAGGCCCGGCAGCGCTGGCACCTTACAATAGCTATTCACGCTTGCTTGAACGCCACGTATGTCATCCTTTCAGGTTCATGCCTTACCCTACAATGCCAGTCCAGGCGCCTACTTCGGCCGTCTGAGGAGTGCTCCGGGCGCCATACTACTGGACACAGGCAGGCCCGCAGCGCTACATGGACGCTATGATCTTATGAGCGCTTGGCCATTGGCTGAAATGTCACCGCTCTCTGATGAATCGGCCAAAGTTTTCCTACAAAGACTGCGCGTTGCCAGCCGCACCTTAAGCACTAAAGATATTCCGAAAAACCTGAGCCTGCCCTTTGCTGGCGGCTTGATCGGCTACTTTGGGTATGATTTTGGCCGGCGCTTGGAAACGATTCCCAGCCTCGCTGAAGACGACTTGAAACTGCCGGACGCGCGTGTAGGTTTGTATGCGTGGGCACTGATCAGCGACCACCAATTGCTCACAACACAACTGGTATTCCATCCACAGGTGAGTCCCAGTGAGCGGCGCAGGTTGATTGACTTGTTTGAGTCACCAGACAGTCAATATTCAGGAGCTTTCCGTCTCGCCAATCGATTCCAAGCCAACATCAGCCAAGGTAAATACCAGCAGGCCATCGCAAAAATCCAAGCCTACATTCAGGCTGGTGATTGTTATCAGGTCAATTTCGCTCAACGGTTCCAGGCCCAATACCAAGGGGATCCCTGGCTTGCTTATCAAGCGTTGCGAACAGCGTGCCCAACACCTTTTGCCGGTTTTCAAGCCTTGCCTGGCGATGCAGCGATCATTAGCTTGTCGCCTGAACGGTTTATGCGCGTCAGCCAAGGTCGGGTTGAAACGCGGCCCATCAAAGGTACACGGCCACGTGATCTCGACCCGGATAAGGACGCGGCTCAAGCAGCAGAATTACTGCACAGCGCCAAGGATCAGGCCGAAAACCTGATGATTGTCGACCTCCTCCGTAACGACCTCGGCCGCTGTTGCCAAGTAGGCTCGGTCCAGGTACCCGAACTCTTTGCCCTTGAAAGCTACCCCAACGTCCATCACCTGGTCAGTGCGGTCACCGGCCAACTCGCGGACGACAAAGATCCACTCGACCTGCTTGCCTGCAGCTTTCCGGGCGGATCAATTACCGGCGCACCGAAAATTCGTGCCATGCAAATCATCGACGAGCTGGAAGACACGCGCCGCGGACTTTATTGCGGATCACTGTTTTATCTGGATATTCGCGGAGAAATGGACAGTTCGATCACCATTCGCAGCCTGCTGGCCAAAGACGGCACAATCACTTGCTGGGGCGGCGGTGGAATAGTTGCAGACTCGCAATGGCAGGCTGAGTACCAAGAATCGCTGACCAAGGTCGATGTCCTGCTGCGCACCCTTGAACAACTTGGCCAGACAGCATCGGCTAGCACCTGAAAGACCCGCATTGCGCGTGTTTTTCAGGTGCCGAATAAAGTTTACAGGCTGAGCTGACGGTTTGAGGCCTTGAGAAACTCGCGCTTCAGATCCTCGTAAGTATGCACGGCCGGGAACTGTGGAAACTCACGGATCACATTGTCAGGCGCATGGAACAAGATACCGGCATGCGCTTCGCTAAGCATGGTCGTATCGTTATACGAGTCGCCTGCTGCAATAATCCGGTAGTAAAGGCTTTTCAAGGCAATGACCGACTGGCGCTTCGGGTCTTTCTGGCGTAGCTGGTAACCGACCACGCGATCGGTTTCATCGGTGACCAGCTTGTGGCAAAGCAAGGTAGGAAAACCTAATTGACGCATCAAAGGCTGGGAGAATTCGTAGAAGGTATCCGACAAGATGATGACCTGGAAACGCTCACGCAACCAGTCGACAAACTCCACCGCACCCTCAAGGGGCTTCAGCGTCGCAATCACCTCCTGAATATCGGCCAGCTTTAATCCATGTTCATCAAGAATGCGCAGGCGTTGCTGCATCAACACGTCGTAGTCTGGAATATCGCGGGTTGTCGCCTTAAGCGACTCGATACCGGTTTTTTCCGCAAAAGCGATCCATATTTCAGGCACCAACACGCCTTCAAGGTCGAGACAAGCGATTTCCACAGGACACTCCTAGCTGTATTTTTATAGAAGACGGCACTCTAACGGCTCGCTATAAGCGACGCAACGCACCAATGGAGCCGCTGAAAACTACTGCGCTAGATATTACTGGGAAAGCCCTTGCTACGGCCCCGAAGCACTGAGCAACGCGGATTGAATGCTCATACAGGGCACTAAAATTGAGCGCGGCCCTGGCCGCTTTTCCGCCCATTTAGCCTTGCACTGTCGTTGCTCGCGACCTTGTTCAAATGCTCCCTATATACACAAAACTCACAGTCGCAATGGCTGTTGGTTATTTAGCGACATATCCCCGATTTGTTACCATCACCACTACAAAGCGCCAAGCGCCATGATAATTAGGAATAACCCCTGATGAGTCACCCATTTGATGTAGCTGAAACAGCGGCAGCCTACGCCACAAAATCACCACAAGAAATTCTCAAGCTGGCCTTCGAACACTTTGGTGATGAGTTGTGGATTTCATTCAGTGGCGCCGAAGATGTTGTACTGGTTGATATGGCCTGGAAGATCAACAAAGGCGTTAAGGTATTCAGCCTCGACACAGGACGGTTGCATCCTGAAACCTATCGTTTCATCGACCAGGTCCGTGAGCATTACGGCATCAGCATTGACATACTCTCGCCTGATTCGGCTGCGCTTGAGCCTCTGGTCAAAGAAAAAGGCCTGTTCAGCTTCTATAAAGACGGCCATTCCGAGTGCTGTGGCATTCGTAAAACAGCACCATTGAGACGCAAGCTCTCGACGGTTAAAGCCTGGGCAACCGGACAGCGTCGTGATCAAAGCCCAAGCACCCGTAGTGAAGTGGCTGTACTTGAAATTGACAGCGCCTTTTCCTCGGCCGATCGCCCGCTCTACAAGTTCAACCCATTGGCGCAGATGTCCAGCGAAGAGGTCTGGAACTACATTCGCGCACTTGAGCTGCCCTACAACGCCTTGCACGAGCGCGGCTTCATCAGCATCGGATGTGAGCCCTGCACCCGCCCTGTACTTCCCAACCAACACGAGCGTGAAGGTCGCTGGTGGTGGGAAGAGGCGACGCAAAAAGAATGCGGCTTGCACGCTGGCAACATCATCAGTAAGGCTTGATCAGTGCGTGCACTTGGCGCTTAAACTAAAAAACCGGCAAATTGCCGGTTTTTTTTGTGGCTGATGGGTTAATAGGTCGGCAGCTCAACGCCTTCAAACAACTCCTCAAGCTCGGACTTGTTATGACACTGCACCGCCTTGGCCAAGACTTCACGAGTCAGGTGAGGGGCAAATTTTTCGATAAAGTCGCACATAAATCCGCGCAGGAATGTGCCGCGCCGGAATCCGATCTTGGTCACGCTTGGCTCAAACAGCTCGCTGGCATCGAGCACAACCAAATCAGGGTCTAGCGCTGGGTCCACAGCCATTTCTGCGACAATTCCAACCCCAAGGCCAAGGCGCACATAGGTTTTGATCACGTCGGCATCGGCTGCGGTAAACACGACTTTAGGCGTCAGCCCCCGGTGGCTAAAAGCCTCATCAAGTTTGGAGCGACCGGTAAAACCAAAGACATAGGTGACAATCGAATACTCAGCCAAGGCTTCCAGCGTCAGTTTCGGCAGCTTGGTCAGCGGATGACCTTGCGGGACGACCACACAACGGTTCCAGCGGTAGCACGGCATCATCACCAAGTCATTGAATAGCTCAAGCCCCTCTGTCGCGATGGCAAAATCGACAGTTCCGTCAGCGGCCATTTCGGCAATCTGCAGCGGCGTGCCCTGATGCATATGCAGTGATACGTCGGGGTATTGCTTGATAAAACCACTGATCACCTTAGGCAAGGCGTAACGCGCCTGGGTATGAGTAGTGGCAATTGAAAGGGTGCCCTTCTTTTCATTGGAAAACTCTTGGGCGATCTGCTTGATGCTTTCGACCTTGCGCAGGATTTCTCCAGCGGTGGTGATAATCCGCTCACCCGCTGGCGTCACGCGCGTCAGGTGCTTACCGCTGCGCGCAAAGACTTCAACCCCCAGCTCATCCTCTAGTAGACGAATCTGCTTACTAATACCCGGCTGTGACGTGTATAGACTCTGTGCAGTAGCAGACACGTTGAGATCGTGGTGCGCAACTTCCCAGATGTAGCGCAATTGCTGGAGCTTCATAACTATCCCTCAAAGCAGATAAGCGCCGTGCTAGTTTCGGCTGTTTCATATAACCATAAGAACGGTTCAATCGTTCAATTTAGACGATTTTTTTAAAATTGCAGCTTTAATCGTCAAGCGCCCCATTCAGAAAATAATCCCGGCATCACCACGGCTGCGATGCTGCAGCATCGGCACCAGGTAAACCGGCACTTCGGCTAGTTGCAAGAGTCGTGCTGCGGTTCGGCCCATTGGAATATCCAGATCTGTTCCGTGGCTATGACTGCCTATGACTAACAAATCCACTTCTAGTTTCTGTGCTTGAGCCAATATCACCTGCGGCGGATCGCCCTGCACTACGCGTACCGCTCGAATCAACGCAAGATCGTCCGGAGAATCAGCTATTTCATCCTTGAAGCCTTCCAAGACTCGCGCCTCAATCCCCGCCATAACAGTCTCCAGGCCTTTATGGCGAAGCGTTTTCAAATGTTCCTCGTCGAGATAGGTTTTAAGTACTGATTCTGCAAACAAGCCCATGGGTTCCACAGCATGGATCACATATAAGCTGGCATTAAACGCCCGGGTCATGGCTAACGCATGTTGCAATACATACGGCGCATAGAGCCCAAGGTCGGTGGCATAAAGAATAGTTCGGATCATGCTGGCTCCTTGTACCCGCATGACGGGTCCTACTTGAGCTTAGCAGTGCGGCCAGCATGTCAATTTAAATGCGCGCTTAAATAAGATCAGTGGAAATCGGGGCAGACGTTTCAATGCCCACGAAAACAGGGGCCCTCACCCCTTGATCGGCTGCAACTCGTTGCTCACACCATGGGGGACATGGCCGGTTGCAACAACTGCCCTTGCCTTTTCACAGTGACTGGCCTGGTCATCGAAAAACACATCGGCACCGAAGGTGTCGAGAATGGATGATTTATCCAGCCCGCCAAGGAAAAACGACTCATCCAAACGGATGTTCCACTCGCGCAGGGTTCGGATAACCCGCTCGTGAGCAGGCGCAGAACGCGCAGTAACCAATGCAGTGCGAATGGGGCATGACTCTTCAGCGAACTCTTGCTGTAGCTTGTGCAGAGCGGCCAGGAATGGCTTGAACGGCCCTCCTCCAAGCAGTTCTCGGGCTGATTGCTTCTCATGACTCTGAAACGCCTCAAGCCCGCCGGACTGATAGACCCGCTCGGATTCATCAGAGAACAATACTGCATCACCGTCGAAGGCGATCCGCAGTTCATTGCTGGCTTCACGCCGACTGCCGCCGGAAAGGATTGTCGCGGCGCCAAACCCCGAGCGCAGCGCACTGCGTACATCCTCGGCATGGGTCGATAAAAACAAATGACAGCCAAACGCTGCCAGGTAAGGATCAGGACTACGGCCGCCAACAAATGCAGCCCGAGAAATACCCAACCCGTAATGCTGGATCGAGTTGAAGGCACGCAGGCCAGTGTCGGCGCTATTGCGCGAGACCAGAATCACCTCGACGCGTTGCTGCCCCAGGGTTTGGTTGAGCGCGAGCAGTTTTTCTACAAGCGCAAAGGCATCTCCCGGCATGAGGATCTCGTCCTCGTGGTCAATCTGATACTGGCGATAAGCCGCAACGCCCTCACCCACATAGACCTGGTGACTCTCACGCAGATCGAACAAGGCACTGGACGAAATCGCCAGGACCAATTTGTCGCCCAGTACCTTGCTCATAGTCGCCTCAACCTTGGGAGTTACGTTGATCAATAAACTGCAGGGCCTGATACAGCATCTCGGTGCGAGGCATCGAACACCCGGCAGCGGCTGCAGCTGCCAGCGGCGCGGCATAGATCGCCTTTAGTTCGAGCGGACGCTTGTGGTCATAGTCGTGATACATGCTGGGCAAGTAGTCCGGCATGCGTTCAGTGGCCTTGAGCATTTTTGCCGCAAAATCGGCCGGGATTTGATAACCACAGGCCGCAGCACCGGCCACCACTTCATCCATGATTGCAGCAATCAGCTCACGGCTGCTCTGGTTACCCATCAGGCCGCTGGTACCCGAGTTGAGCAGAACCGACAGACCGTTGTAGGGCACGTTCCATACCAGTTTTTGCCAGCGCGCTTGCCCCAATTCGACCGCAGCCATGGAGTCAATGCCTGCCAAATTGAACATTGCCGCCCCGGCTGCAGTGATCTGCTCACGCTCTTCATCCGAGGCCGGACCTGAGTGATACCCCAGGTTCACCGCGCCCAATGCCTGATGCTCGATGACACCGGCTTGGGCGCGATGCACACAAATCAAACACAAGCCACCGAGTAAATGCAGGTTGTCGGGCAATAAAGGGCGCAGCTCATCTTCAACACCCAAACCGTTTTGCAGCAACAAAATTTTTGCGCCATCGGCAGCCGCTTGGGTGATGGCTGGGACCAATGCAGCATTCCTGGTGGTCTTGGCTCCGACCAGCAACCAGTCACAACGCGGCATATCCGCTGCATTGCTATACGCCTGAACAGGATTAAGCGTCAGCGCGCCATGCACCGCACTATTGAGCTGAATGCCATTGGCAGCAACGGCGCGATACTCGCTGCGCAGCAGAAAATGCACATCAAAGCCTGCACGCGCGAGCATCAAGCCATAAAAACCGCCAATTGCGCCGGTGCCAATAATGCCGATACGTGGACGTGGAGTGCTAGACATCAAGGAAGCTCCTCAGCGGGACGCGAATAGGCCGCGTCCAAAGCAAGGCGCAGATCATCTGCGCGTAAACGACAATTGAGCCGATCATAAAAACTGCCATCCTTAACTGCAAACAATGCTGGCAAATGAAACACCTCATAACGCTGTACCGCACCAGGATTATTCGCGGCATCAATCCAGGCAATGCGTTCAACCGGCAACCCCATCCAGGGCAGCGTCTGACGCGCCCAGCGACAGCTGGCGCAGCCGGTACTGGTAAACACCAGCAATGTCCTGCCCCTCAGATCCAGCAGCTTGCGGTCGACATCCAGGTCCGTTAGCTCGTACTCAAGCGCAATACCTTCAACTGGCGCTGTTGAGTTTTTGGAGTGGTGCGTCACGATTAACCTCATTCTATTGATTTGCGAGGCAAAGTGCGTTTTGCACGCAAAAACCATCGTAGAGCAGCAAGCAAGCGACACGCCTGACTGCCCCACTTTCACCTTGGGCAATAACCCCCACGCTATTACATCCAGCTGATTTCGCCAATAAAGCCGCTATTTGCAAAATAATTTGCCTGACCCGCGATTAATCGGCAGCACAATTGCGTTCAACCATTGTCGAGCCCGCCTGTTACGCGATAAGGTTCTGTTTCCCCGCTGTGCTCATTATTGCTGTGCTCCGCCACACGGGGAGCGCTGGCGGCCGGCACCCGTGACCTGACGAATCTGACTGATGAATAGCACGATGGCTGATTTACCGATTGATGACCTGAACGTTGCCTCCAACGAAACGCTCATCACCCCCGAACAACTCAAGCGTGAAATTCCGCTGACCGAAGCCGCATTGCGCACTGTCGCCTCTGGCCGTGAAGTAGTGCGTAACATTCTCGATGGTAAAGACCATCGTTTGTTTATCGTTGTCGGCCCTTGCTCGATCCATGACATTAAAGCGGCCCATGAATATGCCGAGCGCCTGAAAGTACTGGCGGCTGAAGTCTCTGACACACTGTATTTGGTCATGCGCGTTTATTTTGAGAAGCCGCGCACCACGGTGGGCTGGAAAGGCCTGATCAACGACCCATACCTGGATGATTCATTCAAGATCCAGGATGGCTTGCACATTGGCCGCACCCTGCTGCGCGACCTGGCCGAGATGGGCTTGCCGACAGCGACCGAAGCGCTGGACCCAATTTCGCCTCAGTATCTGCAAGACCTGATCAGTTGGTCAGCGATTGGCGCGCGCACCACAGAATCTCAAACTCACCGTGAAATGGCTTCGGGCTTGTCTTCGGCAGTCGGTTTCAAGAATGGTACCGATGGTGGCCTGACTGTTGCGATCAACGCCCTGCAGTCAGTTTCAAGCCCCCACCGCTTCCTCGGCATCAATCAGGAAGGCGGCGTGTCGATCGTCACCACCAAAGGTAATGCCTACGGTCACGTGGTATTGCGCGGCGGTAACGGCAAGCCAAACTATGATTCGGTAAGTGTTGCAGTCTGCGAGCAAGAACTCAGCAAGGCAGGCATTACACCCAACATCATGGTCGACTGCAGTCACGCCAACTCCAACAAGGATCCGGCGCTACAGCCTCTGGTGATGGACAACGTGGCCAACCAGATTCTCGAAGGCAACCAATCCATTGTCGGCCTTATGGTCGAAAGTCATCTCGGCTGGGGCAGCCAGTCGATCCCTAAAGACTTGTCACAGCTCAAGTACGGTGTATCTATTACCGATGCCTGCATCGACTGGGAAAGCACCGAGAAGACCCTGCGTAACATGCACGCCAAACTCAAGGATGTGCTACCCAAGCGTCAACGCGGCTAGGGGCTGGCCATGGATGGCTGCAGCAATACAGCTGCAACCATCTGCGCTGTGTTTGCCTGCAATGCAAAAAGCCGGGATATCCCGGCTTTTTTGTGCGTGCTGATCTAGAGCAAGTATCAGTTGCTGCTCAAACGCTGTTGACGCTCCATGTAGCGCTCAACATAGGAGCATGACGGAATCACCGTATAGCCCATACGCTCGGCGTATTGCAGCGCATGTTCAGTCAGCTGCGCTGCAATACCCCGCCCGCGCAGGCTGTTGGGCACAAAGGTACGATAGATATCCAATGTTTGCTTGCCCAAGTCCATGTAGGCCAAGTAAGCACGATCACCATCCACTGTGATTTCGAATTGGTGACCTGCTTGGTCATGATGAATGGACAACGCCTCGCTCATTACTACTCCTCAATGAGATCATTACTCAACCCGAACCTTATCAATCTTTCCTAGACGCAGCGACATTTGTGCTGTGCCGTTGCCACCTTGGACGGTCAGGTAGGCCTTTTGGTTCGCGACCCGGGTCAAAACACCTTGATAGTACATCCCATCATAAGTGATAAAACGCATACGCCTACCAATATAATCAGGCAAGGCATCAACATGCACGAAACCTGAGGAAACCAAGACCGGCTCAGTCGATACTACATTGGCCAGTGCGGCCTTGTCTGCAGCAGCTACCTTGAGCGCAACCGGGTCCACCCATTCAAAGCCAACATCCTTGACCAACGACTGATTAACAATAACGGTTGGCCGCATCATGCTCAATGCGTCCTTGGCCTCGAAGAACTGCAAACCATCCCACACCATTCCTTCCGTTGGCTCAAGCTCGACTCGCAGTGATTGAGGATCAGCAAGATAGCGGGCGTAGGCATCAAGCACCGACTGGTTGAGCGCGACACGCTGATGGCGCAAAGACTTATCAAACTTAGCGATGGCAGCCTTACGATAAGCCTCCGGCGTTAGCCCCATCTTGGCGGCACAAAAGGTTTGCACTTTGCGCTGGTACTCGTTATCACTCAACTCGACACTCAAGCGCTTGATACGCGGTGGATTACTGCGAATATCAGCCGGGTTATCAGACATGTTCGCCAATGACAGGCTGACCTGCATTGCGCCCATATCGCGCGTGTCTGAATCCAGATGAAAAGTCAGCTTCTGCGCCGATGGCTCGAACAGATAGGAAAACTCGCCATCGGTTTCGAGGGTGCGATACCCCATATCCAGTAACTCATTGGCACCGATGTGTTTTACATCGCCACAGGCCACATCACTCAGGGCGCTGTAAATATCGGTTTGCGCGGGCGGCTGGTAAAACGCCTGAGCCAGGGGGCCGAACACATCAACCGACAAGCCCTTGATACTGACCGCCAGTTGCTCGGGAACCTTGCGCTCAGCCAGACGCTCCTTGAAACGCAACAGCTCGGAAAGACCATTGAACTTCAATTCTGCATGGGCAATTTGCAGCTTATCGCCAACTGCCGGTATGCGGATATTGACGTCCTCAAGCCCGACACGGCCATCGAATGAGGACGTAATGCCGCCATAGCTGATATCAACGACGGGCGCCAAACGATCCCTGGCATCGTTCATGATCGAGCGAACTGAGAGGTACAGCGATAACTTGATAATTATCGCCACCAGCAAAACAGACAGCACGCCCCACTTGATCAGTTTTCCCATAACCATCCCAGCTCCTGGCCATCATTCCAATATCACCACATATTACCAAGCAAATGCTTTAAATCAGGGACTTACAGCACACTTATGATGCCAATGCAGATCAATACCGCAATCACGGGAACCACGACGGTGACGACAAAAATATCTTTGTAGGCATTCTTGTGGGTCAGGCCCATGATCATCAACATTGCGATAACCGCGCCACAGTGCGGCAAGGAGTCCAGCCCGCCCGCAGAAATATTGGCGATTCGGTGTAGCACCTCGGGCTCGACGCCCATATCCAGATACTTTGGCGCCAGGCTTTGCATGAATATCTGCAAGCCACCGGAAGACGACCCCACAATTGCCGAGACCACGCTGACCGATGCAAAAACTGACAACAACGGCGGCAAATCCAGGGATAACACCCACTGCGAAAACTGCATGAAACCTGCGGTATGCGTCACCACACCACCAAAGCCAATCACGGCGGCCGTGTTAAGCAGCGGCATGATCGAATCATCCGCCCCCTGCCCCAGCATCCCGAGTGTGTTACGGCGCAACCCAGCAAACAGCATGATTGCAGTTGCAGTCGCGATAACCAATGCCAGGCTCGGCCAGAGAATTGGCTGTTGCTGGCTAAATTGCAGCATGCTGGCGAGCGCTCCGCTCGGCCCTGCACTGATCCCAGCAGCCATCAGAAGACGCGGCAGCAAAATCACCCCAAGCACCACCGCGATCGGCACCAGAGCCACGGCCCAGTGCGGCCCTTCTCCGGGCACTCCTGCGATCTGCTGCATACGCTGATCTTGAGCGTTAGACTCAAACCCCTCGCCTTTGGCGATTGCCAAACGCCACTCACGTTGCACATAGGCCATGCCTAATACGATCATGATTACCGAGGCAACAATTCCAATCCAGGCACCTGCAAACAAATCGGTTCCCAAGGCGTTGGCGGCAATTACGTTGTGAATAGACGGCGTGCCCGGCAAGGCGGTCATGGTAAAGGTACCGGCCCCCAAGGCTGTCGCAGCACAAAAGAGTCGCTTAGGCAGATTGGCTTCACGCATTAAACCTATACCCAGCGGGTACATGGTGAAAATGACGACGAAAACCACCACCCCGCCATAGGTCAAGAGTGCGCATACCAGCATGGTGACCCATAAAGTGCGCTTAACGCCGAGCCAACGGGTGATCGCCTGTGCGATGCTGCTGGCCGCCTGGCTTGCAGCCATGGCCTTGCCAAAGATGGCGCCGCACAGGAACAACACAAAAAATTTACCGGCGAAGGTGAATGCGCCCAAGGGCCCGAACGGAAAATACTCGAGCAGCGCCTGAGGCACTAACAAGTCATTTGTGAGTGCAACTATTATCGAGCTGAATAACGTAGCGATAAATATATTCACGCCACGCAGGGCCATGAATATTAGCAACCCCAATGCAACCAACAAGCCTAAATTACCCAGCATAGTCCTAGCCTTTTTTGTTTTTTAGATGACAGCTCAGTGAACTAATGTAGCCCTGATGTGGTCGGTTTAGAGTGCCCGACGAATGCCATGGCCTTTATACCCGTCGGCCACTGTTGCAGCCTTGCCACGAACGGATTGTATGTTTTTCATACAGCGGATGTAAGCGTTAAACACATGGCTGAAAAAAACGCAAAAAAACAGGCTAGACTTGCACTCGATCAGTTTACTTACTACAAGTTATGAGTAGTATGTACGCCGGCTAATCCCCCTTAACTGGGGAATTGCTTTATGGAAAACTTAACATTTAGGGGAACACAATGAACAACGTCCTGAAATTGTCTGCTCTGGCTTTGGCCGCAGTATTGGCTACTGGTTGCAGCAGCATGTCTAAAGAAACTGAAGCTCGTCTGACTGCTACTGAAGACGCTGCTGCACGTTCGCAAGCCCGTGCTGATGAAGCCTACCGTAAGGCTGACGAAGCTATGGCTGCTGCTCAGAAAGCTCAGCAAACTGCTGACGAAGCTAATGAGCGTGCTCTGCGTATGCTGGATAAAGCAAGCCGCAAGTAATAGCCTTCAGGCTAAAGAAAGCCGGCCCATTACGGGCCGGCTTTTTTATTGCCCCAATTTTATAAGTGCAAATAAAAACCCGCCGGTTTTCACGCGACGGGTTGCTTTAACGCAGTCTGCAGATCAGAACGGATTGCTGATTTGTTCATTATTGATTGGTGCACTCTGCTCAGTGGCGATCTCGATGGGCAAGCCGTCTTGTGCAGCCACAACTTCACGCACCACCTCCCAGTCCAAGCGGAAGTTGGCAAACTCATATTGCTTGAGCAATGTATTGATCACCGCGGTGTGTTTATCAATAACCGATACCTTGCCCTCGTCATCAAGGGGCTCATGCGCCTCTAGGTAAACACGGCCATTGCTGCGACCGAACTTGTAGGGCTCATTGATGATACGTACCGAGGTACCCACCGAGGTCATGGCCGCCAGTTCAAGCACATTCTGATTAAACATGCGGAAGCAGCCATGGCTGACACGCATGCCGATGCCGAATTTCTTGTTGGAGCCATGGATCAGATAGCCAGGCACTGAAAGCGCCATTTTGTATGGACCCAACGGGTTATCCGGACCTGGCGGCACCACCGATGGCAATGGATCGCCATCGGCAGCATGTTCTGCGCGTATCGATTTAGGCGGGTACCACGCCGGGTTAGGCGTTTTGGCAGTGATGCGTGCATTGGCAACCGGCGACCCCCAGCCTTCACGACCAATCCCCAGCGGATAGGTGTAAACCACATCCTTACCCTTGGGGAAATAGTAGAGGCGGTATTCAGCCAGGTTGATTACGATGCCTTCGCGGGGGCCAGGCGGCAGGATAAAGCGCGTCGGCAGAATGATCTCAGCGCCCTCGCCCGGCAACCAGGCGTCAATACCCGGGTTGGCCGCGACCATTTCGGAATAGCCCAGGTCATTGGCTGTCGCGAGGTCAGCAAATGTATCTTCGTACTTGGCCTTGACCACCTGAACCTGGCCAATAATGTCATCGCCAGGTGGCGGCAATGGGAACTCAAGAGCACTTGCAGATCCTGCAACCAACAATGCGGCAACAGAAAGGCAGCGGGAAACCGCAGATACGTGCGACAACATCCGATAATCCTTGGAAAGGTGGCTGATAGACGTGCATTACTGATTTCGATTGTACACCGCGGCATTGAGCACAGGGAGTCCCGTACAGCGAGAACAGCTATCTGGATGTGACAACCAAAGTGGCGCGTGGTTGCTTCTGTAAATAGCGAGGTGCTCAGTCAACCAGCAGCATGGAACGCTCACCTCGGCGCTGGGCTTCGAGTATCTGCTTGCATAAGGAACACAAGCGCTTGTCGCGCAACATGTCCTTTTCAAGCGGCTGCCAGCGTGGCTGTGAAGGCAGGAAGCCGCCACACAAAGTCCGATCCCCTGAATTGCCCAGTTCTAGCTGGCGCTCAACCAAATGCACACGCACCTCCCGACAGGCGAACAAGTCTAGCTGCTCATCAGGTTCGATCAGTTTATAGGCATGCAAAGACCAGGCAATACGCGGCATTTAGGGCTCCAGAAGGGGGCGCCACATTATCCGAAACACAGGATTCAGAAAAGCCTGAAACACTTATTCAGGCTCATTTAATAGTGGTTGCAGCTCCGGCCACACGTTTTCCAGCAGAATCGGCTGGGCCGCAAGCGCAGGATGCAAGCCATCGGCCTGCATCATCTCGGGTACACCGCCAACCCCTTCCAGAAAAAAGGGTACAAAGGGGACTTGTTTCTGCTCGGCCAGATCACTAAAGACCTGAGCAAAGGCATTGGTGTAGCGTTGGCCATAATTAGGTGGCAGGCGCATGCCCAACAACAACACCTTGGCGCCCTGTTCACGCGACTGGTCAATCATCCCGGCAAGATTTTGTTGCAATTGGCTTGGTGCCTGCCCACGCAAGCCATCATTACCTCCCAGCTCAAGAATGACCCATTGGGGCTGGTGCTCCTTAAGCAACGCGGGCAAGCGGGCGGCGCCACCTGCACTGGTATCGCCACTGATGGAAGCGTTGATCACTTCTGTGTCATAACCTTGCTCGGCAATGCGTTTTTGCAACAAATTCACCCACCCCTGACGGGTATCCAGGCCAAAAGCAGCACTGATACTATCGCCAACAACCAATATCGTCCCTGCAGATGCACTGCTGATCCACATCGTCAGTATCAGGACAACGCCGATAAACCCTGTACGCATTGGATTCTCCATGAGCTCATGTATTCTCACCGCGCGAAACCTCAGCAAAGTGGTTCCCAGCGCGGAAGGCGAGTTAAGCATATTGCACGCCCTCAGCCTCGACCTCAATGCAGGAGACAGCCTGGCAATCGTCGGCAGCTCGGGTTCGGGTAAATCGACCCTGCTTGGCTTACTCGCCGGGCTCGACTTGCCGAGCACAGGCAATGTCGAACTGGCCGGCAACAATCTCGGGGAAATGGACGAGGACCAGCGCGCCCGGGTTCGCGCCGAACATGCAGGTTTTGTGTTTCAGTCCTTCCAGTTACTCGACAGCCTCAATGCGCTGGAAAACGTCATGCTGCCGCTTGAGCTTGAAGGTCATCCTGATGCCCGCGAGCGTGCTCGCGTTCTGCTTGAGCGTGTCGGCCTTGGCCATCGCCTGACTCACTATCCACGCCAACTATCCGGTGGCGAACAACAACGGGTTGCCATTGCCCGCGCATTTGCCGCCGAGCCCGACGTGCTCTTCGCCGACGAGCCAACCGGTAACCTTGACAGCCATACCAGCCAGCGCATCAGTGATTTGCTGTTCGAGTTGAACCAGGAGCGTGGCGCCACCTTGGTCCTGGTTACCCACGACGAACGCCTGGCGCACCGCTGCCACCGCTTGATTCGTCTTGAAGGCGGTCACTTGATCGACGCAGTAGAACCTTAATGACCAGACTTCCCTGCTCCCGCCTTGTATCCCTGGCCTGGCGCCAACTGCTGCGCGAGTCCCATTCTGGTGAGCTGCGCATTCTGTTCTTTGCATTGATCATTGCGGTCGCGGCCAGCACCGCAATCGGTTACTTCAGTGCGCGGCTCAACGAAGGAATGTTGATGCGCGCCAGTGAGTTTCTCGCAGCCGACATGGTCCTTTCCGGCAGTTCACCGGCAGCTGATGAACAAGTCAGCCAGGGTCAGACGCAAGGCCTTGATCACGCGCAAACCGTGGAGTTTTCAAGCGTCATCGCCACCGACACGGGCATTCAGCTAGCCAGCGTCAAGGCGGTCGACAAGGCCTACCCTTTGCGCGGGCAACTCAAACGCGCGGATAAACTCTACGGCCCCGAACAACCGAGCAGCGGCCCTGAGCCAGGCAATGCCTGGGCTGAGGCACGCTTATTCGCGGCATTAAATCTGAAAATTGGCGACAGCATTGATGTCGGCAACAAAACCCTGAAACTAAGCCACGTACTGACTTACGAGCCCGACCGCGCTGGTAATTTCTACAGCCTCACACCGCGGGTCTTGATGAACCTTCACGACCTGGCTGCAACTGGTGTGGTGCAACCGGGTAGCCGGGTCAAGTACCGCGAGCTATGGCGTGGCACGCCTGAACAACTTGCAGCCTACAAAAAACTTATCGAGCCGCAGCTCGAAGCCAATCAGAAAATCGAAGGTAGCCGCGACAGTAACCGACAGATTGGCGGGGCTCTAGGCCGAGCCGAACGCTACCTGAACCTTGCGAGCCTGGCCGCCGTACTACTTGCCGGCGTTGCCGTGGCTCTATCCGCCACTCGCTTTGCTGCTCGGCGATTCGATGCCAGCGCACTAATGCGCTGCCTGGGTTTATCGCGCAGCCAAGCGCTAGGCCTGTTCGGCCTGCAATTGGCCATACTCGGTATTAGTGCAAGTCTCATTGGCGCCCTGCTCGGCTGGTTAAGCCAGTTTGGACTGTTCTATTTACTCAGAGAGCTGCTTCCGCCCGACCTTCCATCTGCCAGCTTCGGCCCAGCACTGGCAGGCATGGCAACCGGTTTAGTTGCACTTGCAGGCTTTGCCCTGCCGCCGCTGGCCGCGCTGGGGCGTGTTCCACCGCTACGGGTACTGCGCCGTGACTTGCTGCCAGTACCGGCCAGTTCATGGCTGGTATATGGGGCAGCACTCTTTGCGCTCGGCTTGATCATGTGGCGCCTGAGCCTCGATTTGCAGTTGACCTTTGCCCTGCTGGGTGGCGGCATGATCGCCGCAGTAGTCTTGGGTGGTTTGCTGCTAATGGGCTTGAAGAGCCTGCGCCGGGTACTGGCCAGAGCCTCCTTGCCTTGGCGCCTTGGCTTGGGCCAATTGCTGCGCTACCCACTTGCAGCGGCAGGGCAATCGCTGGCATTTGGCTTGATTATCCTGGCCATGGCGCTTATTGCACTGCTCCGCGGTGAGCTGCTCGATACCTGGCAAGACCAACTACCGGAAGATGCACCCAACCACTTCGCCCTAAATGTACTGCCAGATCACAAAGCTGCTTTTGAGGCTCGCCTTGCCGAACTGTCGCCCAAACCTGCGCATTTATATCCGGTTATTCCAGGTCGCCTAATCAAAATCAATGATCAGCCGGTACAACAAATCGTCAGTAAGGACAGCCGGGGTGACCGCGCGATTAATCGTGACTTGAGCCTTACCTGGGCAACTGATTTACCCACTGATAATGAGCTGCTTGCAGGCAGTTGGTGGCACGCAGGTGAGCCACAAGACATGCCCGGTGTATCAGTCGAGTCGGAACTGGCTGAAAGCATGCAGTTGAAGCTGGGAGACCGACTCAGCTTTGTTGTTGGCGGGCTTAGCCGTGATGTCCGCGTGACCAGCCTGCGTAAAGTCGACTGGAACAGCTTCCAACCGAACTTTTATATGATCTTCGAGCCAGGCACCTTGAAGGATTTACCGGTCACCTATCTAACCAGCTTTTACCTGCCAGCACAGCAAGATCGCCAGCTGGTTGAGCTTGCTCGCCAATTTCCGGCAGTGACATTGCTCCAGGTCGATGCCCTACTCGCTCAACTGCGCAGCATTGTCGCTCAGGTCACTGTGGCGATTGAGTTTGTCCTGTTGTTTGTATTGGCTGCGGGACTGGCGGTTTTATTTGCCGGCTTACAAGCCACCCTTGATGAACGAATTCGTCAGGGCGCGCTGCTTCGCGCACTGGGCGCTGAACGCAAGCTCTTGGTTAAGGCGCGGCGCACTGAGTTTGGCCTGCTTGGCGCCGCAAGTGGCGTGCTCGCCGCCTTTGGTTGCGAGTTGATCAGTTTTCTTCTGTACCGCTACGCATTTGATCTCAACTGGCAGCCTCACCCCTGGCTACTGGTCTTGCCCGTGATCGGTGCCGTGCTGGTTGCATCAGCTGGCGTACTCGGCACACGACGAGCCTTGAATGCAAGCCCACTGACAGTGCTACGCGAGGGTTGATAGACTCACTCCATTTAACTGCCAAGGTTTACAACAGGTATTTATGAGTCGCTATCGCCCTCCACGCTCTGCTGGCACGCCACTGATTACACCTGAAGGCGAAGCCCGCATGCGCGCTGAACTGCATGAGCTCTGGCATGTGCGCCGCCCCCAGGTGACCCAGTCCGTCAGCGAAGCTGCCGCCCAAGGCGATCGCTCTGAAAACGCTGAGTACACTTATGGCAAAAAAATGCTGCGCGAGATCGATAGTCGAGTGCGCTTCCTGACCAAGCGCCTGGAAAGCTTAAAGGTCGTCAGCGCTCAACCCAGCGATCCAAACAAGGTCTATTTTGGCGCTTGGGTCACGGTTGAGGATGAGGACGGCAAAGAAGCACGCTACCGTATCGTCGGGCCTGATGAACTCGATCTGAAGCAAAATATGATCAGCATCGACTCACCATTGGCCCGGGCATTGATCGGTAAATCACTCGAGGCAGAAATCACCGTTCAGGCACCCACAGGCGACAAGACCTGGTACGTGATTGCCATCGACTACCCCTAACCTCGCTTGTTGCCAGTGGGTCGGGTAATCAAGCCCTGCCGCGCCACACGCACCAGTTGTCGAACCTGCTCATCAAGATGCTCAGCCGCTATTGCGGGCAGCACGGCCATATCAAAACTGTCGCTGGCGAAACGTGCCAGGCAATCGTTTGGTTCGACGAACTGAATTAAAAAGGCGCGAGACGTGCTGCCACGACGCGGCCAGCCATCCAGATAACGCAGCAAAGTAGGCTGATGAGCACCACCGAGTAAAATTTTAGGGTTGCGTTTGATCAGCCCGGAGGTGATCGGGGCTAAACGAATATAGGGTTGGCAAGTCATGCTCGCGTCTCCGCCTCAGAAATCCCGCTGGGCAGCGGTGAGAGGCGACACCGAACCAGCGCTTTAGCGGTATTTCGAAGCCTGTTGAGGTCTTCTCGGGGAATTGCACTGGGCAAGTCCCGCGGCGCCCCGCAAGTAGCTGTTTAAATCGGCGCGTTTGAATCCTAGAGAATCAGGCTTATCGCTGTCAATACAGGCGATACAAAAACCTGATGATTAATTAGTTATTCGTAGAACAAAACTATCGCGCACAAAAAAGCCCGCAGTAGCGGGCTTTACAAGCCAGGATGATCAGATGGAAAGACGCTGATCCACCGACAACTTCCCAGCACCTTCAATCAGAATAGCAACACTCGCGGCAAGCAGCGCCAAAGCGAATTCGTAGCCATTTGCACTCATAAAGAAGCCGTTGCTGATATGTACGCTGAAAATTGCCACCAGCATAGTCACGCTCAAAGCCAGTGCCGCCGGACGAACCAGCAAGCCAATGATCAACGCCAGACCACCAAAGAACTCGGCGCTGCCTGCTAGCAATGCAAACAGATAGCCTGGGGTCATGCCCAGGCTTTCCATCCACTGGCCAACGCCTTCAAGGCCGGGGCCACCAAAGGAGCCAAACAATTTTTGCGCACCATGCGCCGCAAAAGTAAGGCCGACAATAACGCGCAAGATAGTCAGCCCGTAGCCTGCGTGGGTGGTCGTTAGCGATTTAATCAGTGTGCTCATGTTGTATTCCTGAAGGGCATTAAGTTGATGGATGCTATATTAACCAATTAATTCGATACCACTAACGCATAAAATCCATAAAATATATCTAATTTATAAATCATTCTCTTGCGCTCACTTTTGTGCCCTGAGGCTCAAGCAAATAACGCTCGCGGTCATAGGCCAAATAGTACTTGTTCACGCTATTAACATAGCTGACAACGCCCATTCCCACCTGCTCCATAGCGATACGCTCAACCTGGAAGAACCATTGATTGGGATTAAGGCCACGACGCTTAGCCTCGGCGCGCATGCTCTGTACCCGCGCAGGCCCCATGTTATAGCCGGCAAGAACAAAGGCCATGCGCTCACGTTCATTGAGCTTCGGGCTGTTGAAATAGGATTTACGAATCATCGCCAGGTACTTGGCGCTGGCCAGTACATTGTTATCCAGCACCGTGATATTGCCGACACCCACTGCACGCGCGGCAATCGGGGTAATCTGCATCAAGCCTGTGGCACCGCCACTTCCGCGCGCCCTGGGGTTGAGGGTTGACTCTTTGAACGCCAGTGCCGCCAGTGCCAACCAGTCGAAATTCAGTTGCTTGGCATAACGCTGCAGTACCGGACGAACCTGCTCCAGCCGCTGACGCTCAACCCGGCCCAAGGGATAATGCACCTTATAAAGGCGCCGATATATCCGCTGAAAGGCCACGTCCTGGTCTTCGGGCGCACGGTAGCTGATGAAGAAGCGATCAATTGCTGCGCTCAGCATTGGCGCATCACGGCGCACATACCAGCGCATCACGCCATTATTGGACAGCACCAAATGCCGCTCAATGCGCAGCTTGGGCATGACCTTGGTCCAGCGCTCAGCAATCGGCAGCTCAACAGCCGTGGAGGTAAAAATCCCCGCCTGAACCATTTCCAGAACATCTTCGACGGCCAATGTCGGATCAACCCACTCAATCACAATCGGTGATTTATTGCGCTTGATCAGCTTGCGGTTGACTTCATTGATCGCCTCACCCGCCACGCTGCCTGCTGGCAACGCAATACTGCGCCCTGACATCTGGTCCAGGTACTTGTAACGTCGATCCCCCTGACGTCCAACTACGACCAACTGGACGTTGCGGCGTATTGCGCCGCTTGCGGTAACAGCCGAGGCCTTGCGGACCGTCAGCAATTCACCCGGCGCGACCAGATCGCCCTCGCCACGCTGCAAGGCGCCTAGCAGTTGGTCTTTGGCCATGGGAATGATCTTTAGCTTGATGGCTCGACCATCGTGCGCATTACGGTTGAGGTACTGTTCGAATGCTCGCAGGCGATGGTATTCAACGCCAATGCTTTGCCCTTTGACTTCACCGGAGCTGTTGCGGCTTTGATTGACCAACACACGCAGCTCGGCACCCCGGCGAATACTCGCCAGATCGCGCGAGACTGAAGGTTTTGCCACTTCCAATGGCCCAGCCACACGCGCTACGGCCGTAAAAGGCAGCAGTAGCAAGCACAGCACAAGGAACATTCGTGGCATTGATACTCCGGACCATGACCCAATCAAGGCATAGTCATTGGTCAGCTAAAAACAAACTGATGACAGTCGCGCATGCGTAAATGGCCGCGGAGACTCTCACAGTCGCTTATATTTCGCCAGCACAACTTAGCACTCAACATCACATAAAACTTATAACTATATGTTTTTAATAGATTTATTTATAAAGTGAAAAGCTCTGATATTCTTACGAATCATATTAACTGGGTAGCACCATGCAGCTCACTGACATTGGCGTCAATCTCACCCACCCCAGCCTAGCTGAACAATGCGCGGCAGTTCTCGATCGCGCCTACGCCGCGGGAGTGACGCAACTGCTTTTAACCGGCACCAGCCTGGTCGAAAGTGAACAGGCCATAAAGCTCTGTGAGGAACACGATGAAAGCCAAAGCCGACTGTTCAGTACGGCCGGTATCCACCCACACGATGCCAGCAGTTGGAGCAGTGACAGCGCCAGCCAACTAAAAGCACTGTTGGCACACCCGCGGGTGCGTGCTGTAGGCGAATGCGGACTGGACTTTAATCGTGATTTTTCACCACGCCCCCAACAAGAAAAAGTACTTGAAGAACACTTGGCCCTGGCAGTCGAACTGAAGCTGCCGGTTTTCCTGCATGAACGCGATGCCAGTCAGCGTCTGCTCGAAATACTGAGTGATTACCGCGATAAGCTGCCAGCTGCCGTGGTGCATTGTTTCACAGGTGAGAAGCGCGCCCTGTTCAACTACCTCGACCTGGATCTGCATATCGGCATCACTGGCTGGATTTGTGATGAGCGCCGCGGCACTCACTTGCAGCCCTTGGTCCGGGAAGTACCTGAGGGACGCCTGATGCTCGAAAGTGACGCCCCTTTCCTGCTGCCACGTACCTTGCGACCCAAGCCCAAGAGTGGTCGGAATGAGCCCGCCTACCTGATCGAAACGTTGAAAACTGTGGCCGAGCATCGCAACGAAACGATTGAACACCTTGCCGCTCATACCAGCGCAACCGCTCAGTCATTTTTCTGCTTGCCCAAGCTGAAGATGGCGGACACCACTGATTAACCCGTGAATAGATTGCTTGGCGCTATACATTTCATAGCAATAAGCAATTCGTCGGGGCGGCTGCAGTTTTATAGGGTGAGCAAAACCCAATTGGAGCCCGCTCATGTCACGCCCTGCAGCTATCCGCCAAACCCCACACCATTGCCAAGCGGGCGTCAGCCTTCAAGGCAAAACCGTGCCTGCAGTACTGATCCCCGGCGCCCTTGCTGGCACAGCATTAGCGGTCACTGCCAATGCCCTGTATTCAGCGAGCATCATGCCCCTATTGTTGGGATTGATAGGCTTGTCTGCCGCATATGCTGTACATCGGCAAGTATTGAGCTTCACTCAAGCAAGTGGCGCCTGTACACAGCACATCAGCTGTTGAGCCAAGGTAGATACATCAAGTCATTGATTTAAAGCTAAACTCATGCCTGACTGTGACTCAATCCTGTGCACAGCTGGGTGTGATCTTGTTATTCAAAGCTGCCACGTCCCTTTGTATTAGCGCTATATTTTGAAGTCTGTTGGCGTTGTACTTCACACAAGGATTCAACAGTGCGGCTCTCTCGGATAACACTTTATAGCTTTTTAGTGTGCTGCCTTATTGCTACCGGCGGTGTATGGGCGTCCCCGGCCTACCCGCCAAACCGGCCTGCCCTGTCTGTACAGTTGAGCGATGGACGTTTCGTCGACCTGACCCTCAATGACCTGAAACAAATGCCCAAGCGCATGATCACGACCAGCGAGCCGAATGCGAGTGAAGCCATTGTCTGGACCGGGGTCGATCTAAGCTATCTGTTGACTCACCTGAAAATTTCACCAGACGACTACTTCTTTCTTCGCCTCGAAGCGCTGAACAAGTACTCAGTTGTTATCCCCCGTGAAGACATCCAACGTTTTAATCCAATAATCGCCTATCTACGCAATGGCAAATCGATGCCTATCTCGGAATATGGGCCGCTCTACTTGATTTACCCTTTCGATTTATTCCCAGAACTCAACGCGCAGATATATTTCAACCGCTCAATTTGGCAACTGAGCAAGATCAGCCTCTTTAACGAGAACTAACTGATGCCAAGTCCTAATGTCGCACGCTTTCAAGCGAACCAAACACGCCTAATGGCGGTGCTGGTTGTCTTGGTGCTGGTTATGGCCGTAATCGTTGGCAGCGCTCTGTGGATGGTCGTGAGGCAGGCTGAAACCTTGGCATCACCCGCACTGCACAGCGAACTGTGGCGCTCACATCAAGTCAATGCTCAAATTCGTCGCACACTCTCAGCCGCGCAAGCCTTCAAGCAAGGCGATATAAGTGGCGATGATTTAACCGTACAGTTGCAAGTTTTGCGCAGCATCACCCGAACGTTTGAAGCGGAGCATGTCTTCGATTTTCTACCCGTAAGTAGACCCGACGCCGAACATGCCTTGAATGAAGTCATACGACTTAGCAAAGACTGGGACGACCGCGCAACCTGGGGCGATCACGTAAGTGCGAGCACCCTTGCAGATGAAATATCACAACAACTCCCCCGCCTGCTTGAGCCCATGACCGACGTCATGGTTTCAGCCAACATATCCCTGTCCAACGAGTTGGACGATGACCGGCAAAAACTGCACTCCAGCTTTCTCTACCTGGGTTGGTCGCTACTTGGATTGCTCATTGGTGGCGCACTCCTGGTTGCCAGGCTGATCGTCAGTTACCTGCAGGTTCGGCGGCTCTCGTTACGCCTGGGCGACCTTAATCAGAACCTTGAAGCGCGGGTCGAAGAGCGAACCCAGGAACTATCTGAAGAGCAGGCGTTGCTCAATTACATACTCGAAGCAAGCCCCAGCGATGTGGCGCTACTCAACGCTAATGATACTAAGGTGCACTTTGTTAACGAGCGTCTGCTCAAGCGCAGCGGTATCGAGCAACAGCAGGATTTTTCCATCAATGCATTGTTCGCTCAGCCCGGTGAAGGTGAGCGCTTTCATGAAGCGCTTGAAGCCAGGCGTCAAATCAACGATTGGGAAGCGCTTCTGGCAGGTGAACAGCCCTATTGGGGTGTGGTTTCAGGCCGCGTACTCGATCAGATAGGACGAACCTCCTACCTCATCTGGTCTTACGACATCAGTGTGCGTAAACAGATGGAACAAGAGCTATTGACCCTGGCCAATACCGACAGCCTGACCGGTATCAACAACAGGCACGCATTCATGCAGTTGGCTGAAGACTCACTCAAGCTCAATCACCGTTACAAACGCCAATGCGCCGCCCTGATGATCGATATCGATCACTTCAAGCAGATCAATGATCTGCACGGCCACCAAATCGGCGACCTGGCACTGCGCGCGGCGGCTGAAGCGCTGATTAATGGCTTGCGCGAAGTTGATGTACTTGGCCGTCTGGGCGGTGAAGAGTTCGCCATACTGCTGCCTGAAACCGACTTTACTCAGGCCCGGCAAGTTGCCGAACGCCTGCGCAAGAACATCGAGAGCATGCGGGTCCAACTGCCCAATCAAAGCACATTGAGCATGACCGTCAGCATCGGATTGGCAATGAACACTGCACAAGAAAGCCTGGACCATCTGCTCGGGCGAGCAGACAGTGCGCTATACCAAGCCAAGACTAACGGGCGCAACCGCGTTGAAACAGCTGACGAGCTTGTATTCAGGCAAAAACTGTAACTGTTTGCCGGCTGATTGCCAGCAAGTCACCCGCGTCAGACCACAACGCCGCCGCAACGTGGCCATAGCCATCTTTCGCGTATTCAATATGTGCCCGGTACAGAAACCAATCATCGGAGGTTGACTGCTTGAGCGGCTGGACAAACTCAATCGTCCAGGTCAGGGTGCTGCCCGGCGCCGGCGTTTTCAGGTGCGGCAATACCGCTGGAGGCCAGGCATCGACCAAGGCCAATAAATAAGCCTCGGTAATAGCTTGCGGTTGCTCTTCGCCACGAAGTTGCACCCAACCGCCCATTTGTCGCTCGGCGTTGCCCGTAAACGGCATGGCGCCGATGGCCCAACGCATCGCTAAATAGCGGGTGAACTCAGGCGTGACCTTGGGGATATAAGGCAGTTCCTGGCAGTCGTCAGCCGGTTTGACCTGTGGCGCAGGCTCGGCCTCAACACTGATAACCGAATCACGTGAGGCGCCAAAGCTTCCCTGGATCAAGGTCACGACTTGCCCGTTCTGTACCGCGCGGCCCAGCACCTGGCTTACCGCCCGACCCTCACGCAAAACCTCGGCCTCGAAGCTGATAGGGACACCAGGCTCAGCTGGCCCTACAAAGGTCACAGCCAAGGAACGCACGGGCCGTTCGGAAACAATCTGCGCCTTCATGGCCTCGTAGACCAATGCGGCGACCAAGCCACCAAAGCTTGCACGTCCCTGCCCCCATTGTTGCGGGATCACCACATCGGCAGGGTTACTACGAACGGCTTGAAGCAATGAGGAGAAGGTCATAAGCATCTCGAGGATTCAGAATGAAACTGATCCTACGGGAAAACCTGGCGCCCACGAAAGTAGCGGTGCCCGCATCGAACATGGCTCTTTTTAAGCCCAATCCACAGATGACGCCGGACACAGCCAGATACCCAGCCAATTTAATGTCCGGATAAACCGCTCATTTGACTGCTTAGCCCTACTCATTCATTTGCGACCAGCATTTTCCTTAAGTTCTCCAGCGCCTTGGAGGTCGCTATTTCGGCACTGAGTAAGTCTGCCTGCCAGGAAGGCACACAAGGACCCAAGTCTGTTTCAGCCGCGCCGAGGGTTAACCATTGCAACACATCGTGCCAGCGTCCCAGCGCATCCTGAGTCTGTTTGAGCGCTTTTTGACTGGCGCCATCAAGCTTTGCAACCTTGGGGTATGCCTCAGCGTTGTAGCGTACCCGTTTGACAAACAAGCGCAGGTCATGCCAGTCATGCAGCGGATCTGCCAGGCCATCAATCAAGCGGCGTTGAGCCTTAAGCAGCCGTGACTCAAGTTTGGACTCGACACGCTTCAATGAGCCGTCCCGCTCAGCCAGTCGCCATTGTATGGGCCACTCATCAAGGGCATGCCACAGCGCCGACAACTGATCACTTTGCAGTGTTTGTAGGTAGCCTTGCAGCACGCGTTGACGGCGCTGCTCGACTGGATTAGGCCCTTGTTGCTTGCGCTGTAACTCAGCCACCAGCACCTCAAGCTCACGCACCGGGCCTGTCAGCTTGCCCAGCTGTGCAGTATGAAGCTGTAGTTGATCGCAGGCAGGCAGTCCACGCAATGGTTTGAGCAAACTGCGTAAACGGCGCAAATTAATACGCAAGTCATGCAGTGCTTCAGTATCAGTCAACGCCTGCATGCGTGCTGCGCAAGCAAATAAACTGACCTGTCGTTTCAGGACCTGAGCGCTGATGCGATCAGCAAATGCTGACATTCCGATTCTCCTCTTCAGATCACCCAGGCTAGCGGATGCATACGACGCAGCGAACGACTGCCCAGAATCTAGATTTCATCCTTGCTTGGCCCTGACTGCTTTACAAGTCGACATTCGTCACAAAAGGTTATTACAGCTCCTGTTTACCCCGTTACCTGCGCCGCAGTTTATGCTTGGGCTTTGTACTTGATAGGCTGTTCAGTTTGACGAGATTTATTGGGCTTCGCGGCCTTGTCCGTACACTGGCTGGCGCCGGTAGCTGCGGATTCAGCGCTGCCGTTTTTGCGACAAGCCAATGCCCGCCCGAATTTGCCGAGAAAAGCCAACTTAGCCTGGCCATGGGCTGGACAGTCATAGCACTCGGCCTGCTACTGGGATTGGTAGCGCTGGGCTTTGCGTGGCGCTATTCGCGCAAGCGCAGCCTGGCAATCAAGCTCGCTTGCCGGGTTGCAGCTGTGCTGGCGCTGCTTACGTCTGCGGCAATAGGCCTGGGTGTGGCCTTGAGCGTTTTCTTCCTAAACTGCTGAATTGGCCGGTTAAGGCCGGGTTAAACGCCAAGGCAGAGCCCTGCGCAACGCCCGAAGATGCAGCTCAAGGACCTGCAAAGATTGACCTTGACCGGCATAGCGCTGGGCCTCAAAAGCGCTGGCGAACTGTTCGATTTGCCTCGCTTGCCCCGGCAATGCCTGTGCAGCGCGGTGGGCGAAGTCACGTGGTCCCTCTGCTGGTTGGCGTACAAGTGCGTGGCGCGCCAACAAGCGTTCAAAACGGCTAAAGATTCTCTGCTGTTGGTCGCGCTGGCGCTGCCATGGTTTAAATAAAAACAGCGCAATCAAAGCCAGCACCATGGCTCCACCACCGACCAGACACAAAGCCAACCAGCGACCATCGACCTTGCCAAACAAACGCTGAAACAGCTCCAGTTGCTGCGCACCCTGATAGCCCAACACCCAGCGCTGCCAGTCGTAATTGACTTGATCCCAAGCAAATCTGAGCTGATTGAGCCACGCCAACTGACGATAGCGCAGTGGTGAGAATGGTGACTTTTCCAGGAAGCTGTTTTCGCCCGCCACCGCTTCTTCCAAACCCAGCTCTATACGTTCGGGCGCGACTTCAAATGTCGGGTCAGCCCGAAGCCAGCCTTTGCCTGGCTGCCAGTATTCAACCCAGGCGTGCGCATCAAACTGGCGAACCTGTACATAATTGCCAGACGGATTAAGCTCGCCACCTTGATAGCCCGCAACAACCCGTGCCGGAATCCCCGCAGCACGCAGTACAAAGGTCATCGCCCCTGCATAGTGGGCACAAAAACCGTTACGGGTTTCGAACAGAAAATCGTCAATGCTGTTAACCCCAACCGCTTTCGGGCGCAACGTGTAGTGAAACGGCTGGCGATTGAAGTTGCGAAGCACCGCCTGCACCAGTTGCTCGGCTTGCGGATATTGCTGCTTGAGTTGCTGCGCCCAGGCGCGGCTGCGCGGATCGCCCTCCTCAGGCAGCTGCAATGAACGTCGCAAACTGTTTGCTGAGGCTGTTGGCTCCCGCAGCGCCTGCGGCCATGACGTCACGTTATAGAGCAAGGACCGATCCACAGGTTTTTTTCGCTGCAGGCGAAAATCACTCATCATGCGCGTGTCTTCAAGGGTGGTCTGCGCTACATCCAGGCTAAATAGCCAGGGCCTGGCGCTTGGTTGCATCACAACCTGGTAATTGATCGGCTCGCCCTGCTTGTGCCACGACGGCTGCAGTGGCAGCCGTGCAAACCCTGATTGTGACCAGCGCCTGCCATCAAAACGATCCAGGGTCAGCGCGCGCCAGTAGAGTTGATTTCGCGGTGGCGGTTGCCCTTCAAAGCTGGCGCGAAACGCCAGTTCACTGGACTGGCTCAGCTCGGCAATATCGGCCGGTGCCATGTTGTCCGAAAGACCGGTAATGCCTTTTGAATTCGCCCCTGGCAGCGACCATAAAGGCCCCATTCGCGGGAAGAACAAGAACAACAACAACATCAAGGGCAAGGCTTGCAGCAGCATTGAGCCTGCCAGTTTTGCCGTTGCCCAAGGGCGCGTTGCCAGTGTGCTTTGTTGCAGCCCGATCATCGCCGCCAACAACGCACCAACCGGCAACAGGCTAAAAACCGCGGTGAGCATGCTGTCATCAAACAAATAGGCGGTGACAACGGCAAAGAAGCCCAGAAAGATAAGCACCAAGGCATCGCGGCGTGTCCGCATCTCAACCAGCTTCAGGACAAATGCGGCAATCAACAACACCACGCCCGCATCAAGCCCAACCAGGCTACCGCGTGAAACAAAGACACCAATCCCCGCAGCAAGCATCAAGGCGCCTTTCAGCCAGGCATTGGGAAACCGGGCACGCATACGGTAGATCTGCACCCGCCAGGCTGCGCAACCAAGCCATAGACCGACAATCCACAGGGGCAAGTGGCCAAGGTGCGGGATAATGACCAACACCTGGGCAATCAGCAGCCAGGTCAGGCTAACGCGTGGGATGCTTTGCGGCTTATTCATGCAGGCGGCCCGATTCAGCTGTGCCCGAACCGAATAATGCCAGCGCTCGCAAGCATCTATCGCGATGTTGCTCGCCGCTGCTAACGCCGATATGCAATCCGGGCAAGTCCAGCGAAAAGGCTTGCTGGCGCTCGCTCAACTGCAGCACCCAATAACACAGCAGTGACAAGCGGGCCTCGGTATCACTGGCCAATGCACTGAAGTCCAGGCTGACATCACGGCCGCTCAGTGCGCTAAAGTCCTTGACCAATAAGCCCTGCCCCCGGGAATAGGCTTTCCAATGCAGGCGACGCTTCGAATCACTCGGCTGGTAGGCCCGAAGCCCCTGGAAATCATCCGCACCACTGCCCCGTGCCCGCGCGCCTTGCTCTTGCTGATCATCGCCAAGCCCTGCGCCAAGCGGCAAGTCACCCTCAATCGGACGCGGGTATACCAGCAATTGCAAATCCAGGTCGACCCAACTCCAGGCCACCAGAATTCCCAGAGGGAAACGGCTCTCGACCCGCAACCTGCCAGGACGCAACCAGCCACGCGCAGTTGCCGGCAACCCAAGCTCGGCGTCACTCCCCGACAACGGGGCCACATCGAGTTGCAGCATGTCCTCGGGTTGCCAGCCCAGCACAATCGCCTCATGGGCCCGGCGCTCACTTTCAATCCGCACGTTGAAGCGCGCGTGCTCGCCAACAAACACAGGCTCGGCAGGCCCGGACTTGAGTGTTAAGCCGCTCAAATTAAGGTAGGTATGCAAAATGGCGACGATAAAGACCGAACCCAGCAAAAACGTCAGGCCGTAAGCCAGGCTGTTTTGATAATTGATCGCTGCCAGCAACATCAGAGTCAGCGCCAGAATAAACATCGCGCCAACCCGTGACGGGATGATGAATATTTGCCGCTGGCTCAGGCGCAGGCTTTTCGCGGGTGGAATGCGCCGGGACAACCAGCGATTCCAGCGCGACTGCAGACCTTGGATCAAATTGCTGCCACCTCGCGCAACAGCCATTGCACCAAAGTGCCACCGCTGTGGCCTGTAGGATCTGCACGCTCACGCAGGCGATGACCGACCACCGAGGGCAAGACAGCCTGCACATCTTCGGGGATCACATATTCACGGCCCTCAAGGAGCGCCCAGGCCCTAGCGGCGGCCAACAACGCCAGGCTGGCACGCGGAGAAAGCCCCCAGGCGAACTGAGGTTGGGTGCGGGTGGCCTCCACCAGGCGCAATACATAGTCGACCAACGCATCGCTGGCCCGGACTTTTGGCACTTCATCTTGCAAGAGGGCCAGTTGCGCGTGATCGAGTATTGGCGCCAGCTTGGGCAACATGCTGCGCCGCGCATCGCCCATCAGCAGGGCCTTTTCAGCCGCTTTGGCCGGATAGCCCAAGGACAAGCGCATCAGGAAACGGTCGAGTTGAGACTCCGGCAAGGCAAAGGTGCCGCCCTGGCTCACCGGGTTTTGCGTGGCGATCACAAAGAACGGATCGGGCAAGGCACGGGTTGCACCCTCAATGGTGACCTGGCCCTCTTCCATCGCTTCAAGCAGCGCGCTCTGGCTCTTGGGGGTGGCGCGGTTGATCTCGTCCGCCAGAACCAACTCGGCAAAGATCGGGCCTTGGTGAAAGACAAATTGGCCGGTGTCCTTATCAAACACCGAGGTCCCCAGGATATCGCCAGGCAATAAGTCAGAGGTGAACTGAATCCGCTGAAAGCTTAAACCAAGCACCCTGGCCAAGGCCTGGCTAAGCGTGGTCTTGCCCATGCCGGGCAAGTCTTCAATCAATAAATGACCGCGCGCAAGCAGGCAGGCCAGTGCGAGTCTGACCTGCTGCTCTTTACCCAAAAGTACTTCGTTGACTGCGCTCAGGCAGGCATCCAACTGGCTGCGCATCATGAACTCCTACGACAAGTTAACCTGATGCTACTGGCAGCCGCAGTTACGGCAAAGGGCTATGTAACCTTTACTCACGAAACTGTGAGCAACGCCCTCAAATAACCCATTGAATAACCTGGCTGTGGCAATGCGCAGCAGCTTAGGTCGGCCTGATCATCTCGAAAGTATCGCGAGTACGGGTATACGACATGCCGCCAAGGCGCCCGACGATATCCAGTTTATGAGGATCGACTCGGCCTTTTTCATTGAGCACCGCATCATCGATGTGCGCCAGCAACACTTGCGCGAAAATCAGATGGCAGTTCGGGTTGTGTTGGGGAAAAGGCTGAATCTGCGAAACCTTGCACTCAAAGGTAACTGCTGCACCAGAGACGCGCGGCACCGCAACCCGCTCGCTGGCGACACTGGCTATGCCGCAATGCTCAAACTCGCTGACGCCATGCTCCAGGATGGCAGAGCTGGCGTTCATCGCCTCTGCGTGCTCAAACGAAACCAGTTGGATCACCAACTCGCCGGTTTCCTTGGCGTTGCGCAATGTGTCTTTCAGGCTGCCATCGGGATGATGATTGACATTGACCAGCAAGGTCGGCGGCTCATCGCTAATAACCTGGAAGAAACTAAAGGGTGCAAGATTGCTCACCCCGGCAGCGGAACGACTTGAAACCCAGGCAATGGGCCGTGGAGTAACGGTCGAAGCCAGCCAACGGTAAGCATCAAGGGCTGCTAACTGACTAAAATCGATGCGCATTGGCAATTCCCTATCAGGGTTTATTTCAAGTGTTTTAACGACCCGCGCGGGACTCGTCGATATAAAACCGCGCTTTCTGGGCCTTGCTGCTGCAACCTTCGTAGGCTTCAAACTGCTGCTGGGTTTTAGCCGCGGTCAACAATGACAAGGCCTTGGAATAGCTGACAGTACCGGCAAAACCTTCGGCCTTGGCCAGGTCGAGCTGTTTCCAGGCCGCATCCAACTGATTGGCGCAACTATCACGATTAACCGTTTTGCCAGAACAGCCAGCCAGCAGCGCAACAACTAGGGGTAAGCAGATCAATGCCTTCATGGTGTCTCTCCAAAAATTGATATACCTGCTGGCCAAGGCTAACAGAAGGTTGCGATTGCTCTCAAAGCAAATTAGTTCAACCCATTGCACGCTCACGCAAGTATTCGACCACCGCAGCTTGCTCACCACTGAACTCAATACGACCGGCCTTACTCTCATGCTGAAACACGTACATCGGGTCGTAATACTCGATCAATAGCGTTTCAATCCAGCCACGATGCAGGCTTACATCGTTATTGGCCTGCTGCTCTACCAAGGCTTGATCCATGATCGCAGCCAAGCGCTGATAACGCTCGCCCCCTAAACGCTTGAGAATATTAGCCAAGCTTTGTTGCAGCCGCTCAGCGAAGGCCACAAAGCCTGCTTCTTCGCCCAGTAATTGAACAAACTCAGCCCGAAGATCAATCACATAATCCTTGAGGATTCGCTCAACCCGCCCTTCTACACTGTCCTCCAGCCAAACCAGCGGGAAACCTTGCATGCCGTTATACAAAGGCAAAGGCAGCGAGCAACGGCCGATAATCCGTCCTTCGTCTTCCAGTACGAATTGATTGATGCCACGCTCGCGCTTTTTCAGAATGTCGATAGCCAGGATATTTTCGAAATCGATCTGTGTGGGCTGAGCCGTTGCGCGCTTGCCGAAACTCGATCCACGATGGTTGGCATGGCCTTCGAGATCCAGGCTGTTTTCAAGTTGCGCAACCACTTCGGTCTTGCCGGTGCCGGTCATGCCGCCGACGAGTACAAACTGGCTCTGCTGCAGGGCAAGTTCTGTGGTTTCAATCAAGAAATTGCGCATGGCTTTGTAGCCGCCCGTTACCCGCGGATAGGCGATGCCAAGTTCCGACTTCAACCACTGCTGCACGAGTTGCGAACGCAGACCGCCTCGAAAGCAATAGAGATAACCTTGGGGATTCGCTTCGGCAAAAGCCGCCCAGGCCACCAGGCGATCCGCTTTAAGCTGGCCGTTGACCAGTTGGTGCCCCAGTTCGATAGCAGCTTGTTGGCCATGTTGCTTGTAGCAGGTGCCAACCTTTTGCCGTTCGATATCGTTCATCAATGGCAGGTTGACCGCACCAGGAAAAGCTCCCTTGCTGAACTCAACCGGAGCGCGGGCATCCATCATCGGTGCGTCTTGCAAGAATATCTGGCGGTAGTCGTTGCTATCGTCACGCATTACACAACCTCAACCGCGTAGCGCTGTCGCTCACACATTTGACCAATGGACTCAAGGCTCAACCCACATTCAGCAGCCGTTTGCAGAAACTCGGCTTCCGCTTCAGGCGTCACCGCGACCAGCAAGCCACCACTGGTTTGCGGGTCACACAAGAGCAATTTGCACAGCTGCGGCAGTGGCGCGATCTTGTCGCCATAGCTGTCGAAATTACGCAAGGTTCCACCCGGTATGCAGCCCTGCTCCAAGTAATACTCAACGCTGGGCAGGCGTGGCACCTTGGCAAACTCGATGCGCGCAGTCAGGCCGCTGCCATCGGCCATTTCAACCAAGTGCCCGAGCAAACCAAAACCGGTGACGTCAGTCATGGCCATCACACCCGGCAATTTGGCAAAGCGGCTACCCGGCTTGTTCAGGGTGCACATCCAGTCACGCGCCAGGCCGATGTCTTCATCGCGCAGTTTGGCTTTCTTCTCGGCGGTGGTGAGAATGCCGATACCCAAGGGCTTGCTGAGGTAAAGCTTGCAGCCGGGCGTGGCGGTGTCATTACGCTTCATATGACGTTTTTCAACCAAACCCGTGACGGCCAGGCCGAAAATGGGTTCCGGTGCATCAATCGAGTGCCCGCCAGCCAGGGCGATACCCGCCTCGTCACAAATCGAGCGGCCACCACGAATCACTTCACGAGCCACTTCGGGCGCCAGTACATTGACCGGCCAGCCCAAAATGGCAATCGCCATCAACGGATCACCGCCCATCGCATAGATATCGCTAATGGCATTGGTCGCCGCGATTCGCCCGAAATCATAGGGGTCATCGACAATTGGCATAAAGAAGTCGGTAGTGGAAACCACACCGCGCTCCGCGTCGATCTCGTACACTGCTGCATCGTCACGAGAGGCATTGCCGACCCAGAGTTTGGGATCAAGATTCTGCGCGCCACTGCCGGCCAGGATCACTTCCAGCACCTTTGGCGAAATTTTGCAGCCACAACCGGCGCCGTGGCTGTATTGGGTCAAACGAATTGGCTCACTCATAATTTCTCACTGGTCGTATCGACAGGCGGACAGATTCTAGCAAATGCAGCCTTGGCGCTAGCGCCTCTCGCGGGTATGTTGTTAAAACAATGCGTTATGAGGGATTTACGGTGAAAAAGCGAGTCGCCCTGGTCTTGGGTTCAGGCGGTGCACGTGGTTATGCACACATTGGCGTTATCGAAGAACTGGAAGCCCGTGGCTACGACATCGCATGTGTTGCAGGGTGCTCCATGGGGGCTGTGGTGGGCGGTATCTACGCCGCCGGAAAACTCAAAGAATACAGTGAGTGGACGCAGAGCTTAGACTACCTGGATGTATTGCGCTTACTGGATGTCAGCTTTCGCCTGGGCGCAATTCGCGGTGAAAAAGTCTTCGGCCAAATTCGCGAGATCGTCGGCGAGGTCAATATTGAAGACCTGCGGATTCCCTTCACCGCAGTGGCAACCGACCTGACCAATCAGCAGGAAATCTGGTTTCAGGAAGGCAACCTGCACCAGGCAATGCGCGCATCAGCAGCGATTCCAAGCCTGTTTACCCCGGTAATCCAAGGATCGCGCATGCTCGTCGATGGTGGCCTGCTTAACCCACTGCCGATAGTTCCTGTGGTTTCCAGTCATTGTGACCTGATTATTGCTGTCAACCTCAATGCCACCAACCAACAACACTATCAACTGCCGGTAATTGAGCGCCCAGCGGCAATCAAGGGTCGCTTTGATCATATGATGGCATCGCTCGGGTCACGCCTCCCCACTTTGCGTCGGAAAAACACTGAGGGCGAAGAACAGATGCTGCTGCTCGAGGATGATTCGGCGATTGAGCACGAATACATCCTGCAACCGGACCAACAACCCCCGGCGGCCCCCGAGCCTGAGGCTGAAGCGGCTCCCAAGTCGGCGTCAGGCTCGCGTATCGCCAATGTTGGCGGCCCAGCCTCGTTATTAGAGCTGGTTAACCAGAGTTTTGAAGTGATGCAGGCATCGCTGGCGCAGTACAAAATTGCCGGATATCCGCCGGATATCCTGATCAATGTACCTAAACGCGTGTGCCGTTTCTTTGAGTTCTATAAGGCCCCAGAGCTGATTATGCTCGGTCGCCAGATTGCCAAGGATACGCTGGACAAATACGAGCGCGGCGATCACTAGACGGCTCTGGGCAAAGCCTTGATCGCCACAATGGATAAGGCCGAGTCAAACACGCCCAGCCTTGCTCCAACGCCAGGAAATATCCCGCTAGGCAGGATATTTTCCCTGCTAAGCCGTGCAATCAGTTTGCTGGTTTCCAGCCCCCACGCTCAGCCGCCTCACGAAACTTGACCCGGTTGGCTGGCGTATCGGCGGGTTCAGACTCACCGAAGATCGCTTTGATCCAGTGGCCATCGGTGGGATTAGGAAAGAGGATGTACTGGCCACCAAACTTGTCATGGTTGTCGTCTACCAACTTGGCCCGCTTCTCAACTGCATCGACATAATAACCACGCTCGAAATCATTGAGATTGTCACCCAACATCAACACCACATTGAACTGCTCGGCGATCTTGTGTTGTGCCGGCTCTTTGTTCGAGCTTTCACGCAGAACGGTCACATGGGCCTCATCGGCATAAGGCAGCTTGTGCTTACGCAGATTATTCAGCGCGTACGTGTAGGTCTTGTCGCCCTGATCACGGCTGGACACGTAGAAAATCTCAACACCGCGCGACTTGGCGTAGTTTAGAAACTCCAGAGCACCTGGGGTCAAGGTGGGGCCATTGTCAGCCACCCAGCGATCCCAGTCTGGATCATCAAAAAATTCTTTATCCTGAGCGATCAAATATCCCCAATAGCTATTACTGCTGAGGATGGTGTCGTCGATATCACTGATAATTGCAGGTTTTTTGTCACCAGGCTTTTGCTCGGCCAATGCTTGGTCCAGCCGCGCCTTGGCGATGTTAAAACCCTGATAGTAGAGCGCCCGATATTCAGCGGCAGTCTGGCGCCAGGCCACTGCATCAGTCAGTAAGTTGGAGTTTACGGCATCGGGCTCGGCGCTTGAGGCCTGCGAGCTGACCACGGGTACAGTCAACAGCAACAAAGACAGGCTAATAGCATTCTTGAGGTGGGACATAGGTACACTCCTTGTAGTGCCTTGCGCTTAGGGCAGCGTAAGCGCAACCACTCATACACCGGCCGCAGCTGTATCACAACCATGAAGCCGCGCAGGCACAACAATATGGCGCTCCCATATATGTACGGCAACCGACAGGGCTAACCGATCACAGGTCGTTTTACATCAGCTCGGAGGTTGCTCGGTGCTGCGTATCACCACGCCTGTTTCGGTCTCGATTTTTGGTTGCCCATGTGCCACCCAGTCCGTGACCAGATTGTAAGCGACCGCCAGGATCGTTGGGCCCAGAAACAGCCCCATAAGACCGAAAGTCAGAATACCGCCAAAGACGCCGAGCAACACCACCACCAACGGTAAATTGCCGCCACGACTGATGAGGTAGGGTTTGAGAATATTGTCGACGCCACTGATGATCAGTACACCCCAGATGCCGAGGAAGATGGTCATGCCAACCTCGCCATTCCAGGCCAGCCAAGCCACAGCCGGCGCCCAGACCAGTGGTGGAAACATGATCAGGCTTGCGCCAAAGGTCAATAACGCCAGAAGTAGCGCACCCGGAACTCCGGCGATCAAAAAGCCGATGTAAGCCAGTACCGCCTGCGCGGCTGCTGTACCAATCACGCCGTTGACTACGCGCTGGATGGTGCCTGATATCAAGTGAATATAGTGATCTGCCCGGCCCTCAATTAAACGCTCAAGCAAGCTACGGGCAAATGCGGCGAGACGCGGGCCATCACGGTAGAAGAAGAACACCAGCACCAGGCTTAACGCCAGTTCGAGCATGCTTCCGCCAACCTGCGCGCTGCGCTCCAGAAGCCAGTTGCCAACCTGGCCAAAGTAAGGTCGCAGCGATGCAAAGAAAGCCGCGCCCTGCTGGTCAATGGTGACCCAAAGTGAAACCAGGCGATCACCAACCAGCGGCACGTTCGCTAGCCATGTCGGCGCTGCTGGCAAGCCGGTCACCTGAAGGTTCTTGATCAGGCCAGTGGCGTCACGAATATGGTCGGCCAGGTTAAAGCCAAGCATCACCAACGGCACGGCGACCAGCACTATCCAGCCCAGCGTGAGAATGGCTGCCGCCAACGACTCCCGGCCGTTAAGCGCATCGGTTAATCGACGCATCAATGGCCAACTGGCAAAAGCCAGCACAGAAGCCCAAAACAGCGCCGACCAAAATGGCGCAAGCACCCACAAGCTTGCGCCCAGCAATGCCAGCAGCAGTATCTGCACCAGCAAGCGATCGTTATTGAGCATTTCCAAGTCCTAAATAAGGATGAAACGAACAAAGGCCCTGTGGGTTAACACAGGGCCTCGTTAATAGGAGACAGCCTAACGGCAGCGGCGGCTGAGTTGCGCCATGTACGCTAGCTGTTAACGCAAAACATTGACCTGCAAACCGGCAACATCCGCATTGCCCAACTCCAGGCGCGAGCCGCGCACCCGCTGCTCAACTAATGCCTCACGCCAGCTTTCAGCATTGTTACCGGCAAGGCTAACACGCATTGTGCTATCGGAATTCAAGGCACGTGACAACACCTCGACCCATGCAGGCGTTGGCTCCTGCTGGTTGGACAAGTTCAGCACACCAGAGGTTCGCAATTGACGCAATAATGTTGCTGGCGTAGGTAGCATCTCCCCCAGCGCACTGTCACTGGCAAGCAACTCGGCATGCAGGTATGCCCGGCGATTACCGCGCGTGATGCTGTACAGCGCGAGAATGCTGTCTTGTTGCGGTTCGGCCAGCCGAAACAAGGCGAACGACTGCTGATCATCCGGCCCATAGAGGATTGACTTGGAGAACACCGAATTAGCCCACAGGCTACTCCCTCCGCAGTCACGCCCCTGACACCAATAAAGCATTTGGGCGTTCTTGGCCAACAGCGCTTCCCGGGTGCTATTGAATACTTGATCTGAACTGTGTGTCTCGGGCAATCGATACGTGATCGCGGTGAGATCGCCCTTGAGTTGAATTTCATTTTCATAGCGCAGACGGCCACTAATTCTGCGAATAGAGCCTTGCGGATAAATACGTTCCTGCTCCGCTTGCTCGCTGTAATCGACGATCTGGCTACCGGTAAAGCGCGGCATTACCGGTAAATCCTTACTGCCCGCCACATCCGCCAATACCGTGGAGCTCAATACCATCGCTAACGCGACACATACACTACGTATACCAGTCATTAGCGAGCCAACATTGTCTGGGCGGATTTGACGACCTTTACACCGTCATCTTCGCTATGTGGAATGGACAGCCCACGCTGCACTGCCGGACGTTGCGCAATGGCATCAAGCCAGCGCTGGAGGTTATCAAGGCCATCCATCGAGACCCCAGCCCAGTCGTGTAGCCGAACCCAAGGAAAGGTTGCGATATCCGCGATGCTGTAATCCCCTGCTAAAAACTCGGCCTGTGCAAGACGCGTATCGAGCACTTCATATAAGCGCCGGCACTCATGCTGATAACGGTCAATGCCTACTTGGATTTTCTCAGGCAAATAACGATAAAACACGTTTGCCTGGCCTTGCATTGGGCCTACACCACCCATTTGGAACATCAGCCACTGCATTACCAGCGAACGGCCTTTGACATCTTGCGGCATCAACTGGCCGGTTTTCTCCGCAAGATAAATCAGGACCGCACCGGACTCAAACACCGCAAAATCATCGTGATCTCGGTCGACAATAGCGGGGATACGGCCATTGGGGTTAACGCGAAGAAAGGCTGGGGTTTTCTGCTGTTTCTTGTCGAAGCTCAACGCGTGCACCTTGTAAGGCAGGCCAAGCTCCTCGAGAGCAATCGCTACTTTGTGTCCATTCGGTGTCGCCGCGGTGTAGAAATCAATCATGTACTTCTCCATTGCAATGACACCACCATTCCCCAGTTGGGTTTGCCAAGTCAAGAAGACAGCATAAAGCGATTGAAACAGTCTGCTACAAGCTGTGCACCGCGCTCGTCATCAAGGTGCAGGTGATGCCCTCCCGGCAGCCTGGTGACCTCGAAGTCAAGCTCGCTCATGACCTCGTCGTAGCTGGCTTTGGCTTTGCCCAGCAAGATGCCCTGCTCGGCCACAACCAAGCTAACCGGGCAAGCGATTCGCTTGGCGAATGCCATGGCCTGGGCCTGGGTCAATAGTAGTTTAGACGGCAATGTGAGCCGACTGTCGGCACTCCATGAATAGCCTCCGGGCACCTCGACCAAGCCGCGCGCAGCCAATAGCTGTGCGGCCTCAAGGCTGACCGAGGTCATGCCGTTCATACGCATCTCTACAGCACGCTTGAATTCGGGGTGGACCGTTTTACGTTTTTTGGCCAGCAGCATCTGCGCCATCAACGCGTCACCAAAGCGCTGCGGGGCACCTTCAGCCTCAAGTGTATGCGGGGTCACGCCATCGATCAGGGCCAGACGCTCAACCCGTTCAGGCAAGGCACCTGCCAGCAAAAGACCCACAATTGCCCCCATCGAATGACCGATAATGCTGAACTTCTCCCACTCGAGAAATTCAGCTGCTTGCAATACGTCGTAGACATAATCCCATATCGCATAACTGACGCCCGCTGGGCGATGCTCGGATAAACCATGCCCTGCCAGGTCCAGGGCTACAATCCGCAGCCCCTCGAGCTTGGGCGCAAGTCGTGCATAAGTGGCAGCGTTGTCCAGCCAACCATGCAAAGCCAGCACCGGCTTGCCGTCGACAGGCCCATAAACCTGGGCTGCGAGTTCTATATGCGGCAAACGCAACCGCAACTCTTGGATGTTTGAGCTCATGCAGTGTCCTTACTTGAATCGTCGCTGCCAATATCGGCCCAGCGCTGGAAAAATGACTTTAACAGCTCTGCCGTTTGCACCGGATGCTCCAAGGGAAACATGTGACCGCCCGGCATGGTCAGGTATTCGCCTTTTGGTATCCGCCGTACGTGCCGTGTGTGATGCGCCAGTACCACCCGGCTATGCTGGCCACGCACCATGGCCAGCGGCACTTTCAAGTGTTGCGCGGGGCCAGCACTGATGTGCGGCACATTGCGATAGATATTGATTTCCGTGGCCGGATCAAAGCGCAGGCGCAGCTCCTCTCCAGCGGGTTGCAAGCCATGCTCGATATACGCACTCAAGCAATCTGGATCAAACCGGCGGAACAGGCTCTTGGCCGCGAAATAACGGTGTGCTTCAGCGGCATCGGCAAATGCCTCACGCCGACCAATCGTTCGGCCGGCCGGGGTAATGCGATCTATAAAACCGAAGCGTTTGGCGGCGCGGATCACCCACTGGTCAGCCAAGGTCAACAGCGGTGAGTCGAGCATGGCGACACCCAGGTACAACTCAGGGCGCAACTGGGCCGCGTGATAATGCAAGACGCCACCGAGCGAATGCCCCACCCCCCACACCGGCTGCTCGCGCTGCTCGATATGATGGATTAGCTCGCGAACCAGATTGCTCCAGTTTGCATTAACCGGGAAGTCAGGGTCATGGCCGTGCTGGCCGATGTGTTCGACCTTGTATTGTGGCCCCAGCGCGTCAAATAACTTGGTGTAGGTCGCGGCTGGAAAACCATTGGCGTGGGCGAAGAATACCGTTTGAGGAGGCATTGGCTAACTCAATTAAACGAAACTGAGCGAATTGTCCTGCACCCACGCCGTCATCACAATGACTGTAACTGCCAGTGATGATGGTGCTATTGCCAAACACCCAGCGCCAAAGCCACGCGAACCAGAATTGCCGCAGCAACAAGAATAAAAACAACACCACAGAGTAAATCAATGGTGGGGACCAAACGCATCAAGCGTACTTGCAAGCTGCGATGGGTTAAACCAATGCTTAGCAGGCTAAACCAGAGCAAACCAACGCCAAACAAAATAGTTGCTGCAGCCACCTTACCTGACACAGACATATGCGCAGGAATCAAACTGCTCAACAGCGCCAGGAAGAACACCAATGCCTTGGGGTTGAGCAGATTAGTGGCAAAGCCGCGCAACCATGGTCCCAGTGCCGAGGGTTCCAAGGCGCGGGTGAACTGTCCGGCTTGCTCGGCCGCGGGGCTAAACCGTGAACGTAAAGCACCAACCCCCAGCCAGGCCAAAAAGACTGCCCCTGAGATCTGAATCAGACTAAACAGCAGCGGTGAACGGCTGAGCAGCAATGACACGCCGGTCAGCACCAAAATCCCATGCAACAAAATGCCACAAGCCAGCCCCAATGCACTGAGCAAACCGCTGCGTCGACCTTGATGAATTGAGGTTCGCACAACCAAGGCAACATCGGGCCCGGGGCTGACAAGCGCTATCAAAAACACAGCCGTCAGCGACAGCAAGACAGAACTCTCCTGCATGGCAATCTCCACAAGATTAAGTAAAAACTAAGAAGGGTTTAAATCAGCGGTTTGAACGCAGCTTTGCTGGCGGCAAACCATAGGTTCGCCGGAACAAGCGCGAAAAATGTGCTTGATCGTAAAAGCCCAGCTGCAGGGCAATGTCACTTAGCGAGTCACCACGCAGAACCCGTGGCAGCGCTCGCTCCAGGCGCAATTGAGTCAGCCATTGATGCGGTGGCAAACCACACTGGCGGCTGAACCTGCGCAGCGCTTGCCATGGACTCAAGCCGCAAAAAGCAGCCAGCTCTTCCAGCGACGGCGGCTGATCGAGCCGTGACTCCATCCACTCACGCAAACGCACCCAAGTACGCAAGTCAAAGCCTTGATCCTGTTGCTTGATCCTCAGGGTCGAACCCACAGCCAGCAATGTCGCAAACATATTCAGCAGGTTGCTTTCCTGGGCCAATGTCGAATCACCATTGACCAGCGAGGCATGCAGCGCGCCCAACTGCTGTTGCAACTGGCTATTGCGCAAGGAAGAGCTGGTCAGACGCGGTGTCCCATGACGCTCATCACTCAAGCTGCGGCTTGCCTGCTCGAGCCGTTTCGGATCAAGGGCCAGCACCCGAATGCTATAGCCCTCGCCGGTTAGACTTGCACCGTCATGGATTTGCTCAGGCGCCATCAACAACGCATCCCCAACAGTCGCCTGCTGACGTTCACCTTGGCACACATAGCGATGCTGCCCGCGCAGCAGCAAACCGATGTGATACTCAAGGTGAAAGTGCCGTGGAAAGGCAAAATTATGGTACTCGGCGTTGATTAAACGCACGCCGGGTAAGCCACTGATGATGTGTTGAGTCTGTTCCATAGCCGCTACTTTAACGCTTTGCAGCGGCCTGATCTTGGACAAAATTGCAGCGGGCAGCACAATCGAGCCTGGCTGCCGGGACGGTGTGCCTTAACGGCTCACTTTGGTAACTCGCCACCATGGGCGACAACCGCAACCGTCAGCCGCGAGATACAGCTGGTTTTGCCATCTTCAGTAGTCAGCCGAATGTCCCACACATGGGTGGAGCGGCCCAAATGAACGGCTCGCGCAACAGCCCTAACCCTTCCGCTGCGGACACCGCGCAGATGGTTAGCATTGACCTCCAGGCCCACACAGTAAAATTTCTCTGTATCGATGCACTGGTAGCTCGCGGTTGAACCCAATGTTTCTGCAAGCACCACCGATGCCCCGCCATGCAGCAGTCCGTAGGGTTGATGAGTGCGCGAATCAACCACCATGCTCGCGGTTATCGACTCATCGTCGAATGACTCAAAGCGAATATCCAGCTGTTCACCGATGGTATTTTTCAATGTTGCATTCAACTCATCGATATCGGGAGTTCGGCGCCACAGGCTCATATGCGTTCCTTTTCCATAACGTTGCACCACCACCGGTGAGCCCGAATCAAGCACAACCGGTGAGTATTTGTTCATGCGGGTTAGTCATGCCAGACCAAAGGCTGGCGACTGTCACTCCAGGCCGGAAAACGACTGGCGTAGGTATCCTCGACCACATTACGCTTGATTTTAAGCGTGGGCGTCAGAAACCCATTCTCAATCGACCATGTGTCCTTGACCAACACCAATCCTTGCAAGCGTTCGTGCTGATCAAGTTGTGCATTGACCTCCTCCAACAGCTTCACCAAGCTACTTTCAAGCTCGCTTCGGCTACTGTTGGCTGCATCCTGGCGACCGATTTCCGATAACACACAAAGTGCCATCGGCTGCGCCATGCCGTCGCCGACCACACACACCTGCTCGATGCGCGAATGCACTGCCAAGCGATTTTCGATCGGTGCAGGCGCGACATACTTGCCTTTGCTGGTCTTGAAGATTTCCTTGATTCGTCCGGTCAGGCGTAGATTGCCCTCGCCGTCTTGCTCACCCTTGTCCCCGGTACGCAGAAAACCGTCCGCAGTAATGGTCTCAGCGGTTTTTTCCGGGTCCTTGAAGTAACCCTGCATGGTTGCGCCGCTGCGCACTTGCAGCTCACCATCTTCGGCGATGCGCGCCTGCACCCCGGTGCTGTTTTGACCGATCCAGCCTTTTTTGTATTTACCCGGGCGGCAAACGTGGGAGTATCCGCAATTTTCGGTCATGCCATAGACTTCAAGCACATCCAGCCCCATGCGCTGATACCACTTGAGCAAGGCTTCAGGCACAGGCGCAGCGCCAGACAGAGCAAAGCGGATCGCATCCAGGCCAAGTCCGGTCAGGACTTTCTTGCCAACCACAGGCCCGATGATAGGCAGCTTGAGCAAGAAATCGAGTCGCTCGGCCGGCATTTTGCTGTAGACCCCCATCTGGAACTTGGTCCAGATGCGCGGCACGGCAAAAAAGACGGTCGGGCGGGCGCGCTTGAGGTCTTCGAGGAAGGTATCGAGACTGGCAGCAAAGAATACAGTCGGCCCACCGTAGAAGGATGAAAGCTCAATAAACATGCGCTCGGCGACATGGCACAGCGGTAAATAAGACAAAAGCCGATCATCTTCAGTGACGCTAAATAGCGTACGCGCATTGCTCGCGGCAAAGCCGAAATTACTGAAGTTATGCATCACCCCTTTAGGCAAGCCAGTGGTGCCTGAGGTGTAGATAATAGTGGCTAGCTGGTCGGGCGCCGGGCTCGGGCTGTCCTGAATCGGCGAACAGGCCTGCAAATCGCTCCAGCTGAAGTCAAAACTGCCTTCGGGATGCAACGGCATTGCGACCGTTGGAATGGAATCGGCGATTCCCGGCGCCATGCTCGGCCAATTATCTAGCTTGCCAATGAATGCCAGCACCGACTCAGAATGCTCAAGCACATGGCTGACCGATTCGGCCGTCAGGTTGGGGTACAGCGGCACCGACACATGACCAGCCATCCAGATTGCCAGATCAGTGATTATCCAGTGCGCGCAGTTTTTTGAAATGATTGCGATATGACTGCCGGGCGGTAAGTCCCGGGTGCGTAGCCAGTGCGCCGCGCGGCGGGCTTGCTCGCCAACCTCAGCCCAGCTGAGCCTCTCAAGGCTGCCGTCTGGCAATGGCTGGACGAGGTAGCATTTATCGGGATGTCGCGCTTCTCGATGGTAGAAGGCATCGAGCGGTAGTTGGATCGCATCAGCCATGAAGTTTCTTCCCTTGTTATTATTTTCGGGGTCAAACCAAGCAATTGCTTGGTTGACTATTTCACGCCCAAAGGCATCCCGCAAGAGGAGAAATGTTTCGTTGTGTAGTTGTTTTCAGTTAGTGAAAACGCTGAAATGGTAGTGAGCGGCGATAGGACAAGGCACGGGTGTAACAGCCACAGACTGGCCCGGCGAGCAAGCGCTGCGAGTCAAGAACGGTGAAAAAGCGGTTGGGGCCGAGCGTGCTCGACTTTAGGTGCTGTAAGTGATCATTCAGAGCAGGTTTTAACGCCCTGATATCCAGCGCAATCGTTTTCAGGGGTCACTTAATGATGAGCATGGACCACGGCCAGTAGATCCATGGTTCCGGCGGCAACCATTGGCCCATCCAGCTCCGCCAGGCTTGCCGTCATCATCGGCAGTGGCTGTTCGCGATGACCATACATCAGCAAACCTGCAAGATCGCCGACTAAAGGCTGATGAGTCACCAGCAAGACTTCCTCATCGGCGTACCGGTCCAGTTGACGAATCACATTACGCGACTGGCTATCAGGCGTTAACCAAGGCACCGTAATGATTGGCGAGTCGTAGCCAAGCACCTCGGCAACCAGGGCCGCCGTTTGCTGGGTGCGCAGGTATGGGCTGGCAATGATCTGCCGAAGTGGGCGCCCTTCAAGCTGCAATGCCGCCTTGCGCACCTGCTCGCAGCCACGCGCAGTCAAGGCACGCGCGGCATCAGTTGCAGCCTGGGGCTGCGCCTCACCATGGCGCAACAACCACAAACGCATTAGCGCAGGCTCACAATTTGGGCTCTTCGTCACGCACCGGGTGCGGCGCAGGCTCAACCGAATGCGGAGCCTCTCCTTGAGGGGCCTGCGGGGTTGGCCAATCGGAAAAAGGCCAGGGTTTGGCTTCGGTATTGAAAGTGCCGAAGCGTCCAATCTGCGCCAGGTACTGACTCAGGCTGTCGCCAAAAGAAAGCAGTGTCTTGCTGGGCGCGCCGTAGAACAAGCGATAAGCCAACTGCATCACAACAGTCACGCCAAGCACCACGACCACGGCTTGCCAAATAATGCTGAACAGCACCATCCAAAGAATCCTGAGCAGCAGTGACTCGCGTTCGATAAGGGTATTTTTCTCAGCCATGTGATTCTCCCTGAATAACCTAGACGCAACCCTCTAAAGGGCTGCCTAAAAACCGGTGGTGGAAATAAAGTCGACGTCTGTCTTGGGTTCTGCCAGCATCAACTTATCAATCACCTGGCCCAATGTACGCCCGCCAAACAAAATGGCGTACAAACCGCTAACCAGAGGCATGTAAACCTCCATTTCGTCAGCTTTAGCCTTGAGTACCTTGATCGTATTGACCCCTTCGGCAACCTCGCCAAGGCGCGCCACGGCGTCATCAAGGCTGAGTCCTTCGCCCAACGCGAAGCCAACTTGATAGTTGCGACTCTTGGGCGATGAACAGGTGACAATCAAATCACCAACGCCCGCCAAGCCGAGAAAGGTCATGGGGTTGGCACCCAGCTGCACGGCAAAGCGGGTCATTTCAGCCAAGGCGCGAGTGATCAGCATGCTTTTGGTGTTCTCGCCCATATCCAGCGCCGCAGCCATGCCTGCGATGATCGCGTAGACGTTTTTCAATGCCCCGCCCAACTCGACACCAAAGCGGTCATTACTGGCGTATACGCGGAAGGTCTTGCCGTGCAGAACCTCTTGTACACGCTGACACAGGGCTTCGTTTTCACTGGCGACTACGGTCGCAGTCAAGGCGCCAACAGCCACTTCCTTCGCCAGATTTGGCCCCGAAATGACGCCGATGCACGCATTCGGTGCGATTTCTTCAATAATCTGGCTCATCAGCTTGAAGCTCTTGGCTTCAATGCCTTTGGTCGTACTCACCAGCATTTTATTGCTAAGCAAGGGCGCGACCGGTTGCAACACTTGGCGCAATGCGCTTGATGGCAAGGCAACGAAAATCAACTCACAACGCTCGACGGTTGACTGCAAATCGCTCAAGGGCTCCACAGCAGGATGAATTTTGATCCCCTTGAGGTAGCGTGGGTTCTCGCGCGTAGCCAATATCGCTTCGACCTGAGTCTCGTCGCGCATCCAATGCAAAACGCGCTGACCATTTTCGGCCAAGAGATTTGCGATAGCCGTGCCGAAACTGCCGCCACCCAAGACGGCGATAGGTTGTTGCTCTGTCATAAAAAATCCGTTGTGCGCCATTTACACTGGCATTCTGAACGCATTATACGGGCCAAAGGCCCAGCGGCTAGTCCAAACCGGAATGAGAGCTGCTGAGTGATAGCTCATAATGGCTTCGCCACTCACTCAAACGTGACAAATAGCAGCATGGCGTTACAGTTTATCGCATGGCTATCAACGCAACGCATGACACAGCAGCTAATTCTGCTAGGTTGGACGCAGAGCGCAACTGGCCTGCACGGCGCACTGATTGCAAGTGAACGATTAGGCACTACAGGCTTCATACAAATAAGGCTTGTGGTGACTTAAACTAACCACCAGCAAGTGACTAAAGTGCTACAGGCGAACGCTCATCTAACAACTAAAATGTACTTTCAGGCTACAATTGGCAAGCAGAGTACAACTGTACACTGTAAGCTGTGACTTTCATGGCAACCTAGCAGTCTATTAGTGTAAGCAAGCTGGCCTGCGACCTGTCGCGTAACCAGCCCGAACGACTTGCCCAGCCATGGAGCATGGGATTATTGAGGAGCTCGCATGACCAAACAAAACGCCTTCACCCAAGAAGATCTGTTGCGCTGCAGCCGCGGCGAACTGTTCGGCGAGGGTAATGCGCAACTGCCCGCCCCTAACATGCTGATGATGGACCGCATCGTCCATATCAGTGACGTCGGCGGTAAGTACGGTAAGGGCGAGATCGTCGCTGAGCTCGATATCCACCCAGACCTGTGGTTCTTTGGTTGCCACTTCGAGGGCGACCCGGTGATGCCCGGCTGCTTGGGCCTTGATGCCATGTGGCAGCTCGTTGGCTTTTACCTGGGCTGGCAAGGTAACCCCGGCCGCGGTCGTGCGCTGGGTTCTGGCGAAGTTAAATTCTTCGGTCAGGTACTGCCTACCGCGAAAAAGGTCACTTACAACATTCATATTAAGCGCACCATCACTCGCTCGCTGATCCTGGCTATCGCAGATGGCACGGTCAGCGTTGATGGCCGCGAGATTTACAGTGCCGAAGGCTTACGCGTTGGCCTGTTCACCTCCACTGACAGTTTCTAAAGGATTTTTCCATGCGTCGCGTCGTAATTACCGGCCTCGGCATCGTTTCTTGCCTTGGCAATGACAAAGAAACAGTCTCCGCCAACCTGCGCGCGGGTCGTTCTGGCATTCGTTTCAATCCGCAGTACGCTGAAATGGGCCTACGCAGCCACGTTTCCGGCTCGATTGACTTGAATCTCGAAGAACTGATCGACCGCAAGCTCATCCGCTTCATGGGTGACGCGGCGGCCTACGCTTACTTGTCCATGGCTGAGGCGATCAAGGATTCCGGACTGACCGAAGACCAGGTTTCCAATCCACGTACCGGCCTGATCGCCGGCTCGGGTGGTGCCTCGACCGTCAACCAGATGGAAGCCATCGACACCCTGCGCGAAAAAGGCGTCAAGCGCATTGGCCCGTACCGCGTAACCCGTACCATGGGCAGCACCGTTTCAGCGTGCCTGGCCACTCCATTCAAGATCAAGGGCGTCAACTTCTCGATCTCTTCTGCCTGCGCAACCAGTGCGCATTGCATCGGCCAGGCCATGGAGCAGATCCAGCTCGGCAAGCAGGACGTCGTTTTTGCTGGCGGCGGTGAAGAAGAACACTACAGCCAGAGCTGCCTGTTTGATGCGATGGGCGCGCTGTCGACGCAGTACAATGAAACCCCCGAAAAAGCTTCCCGTGCCTATGACGCCAAGCGTGATGGCTTTGTTATCGCTGGCGGCGGCGGCATGGTTGTGGTCGAAGAACTCGAGCACGCCCTCGCCCGCGGCGCAAAAATCTACGCCGAAGTCGTTGGCTATGGCGCAACCTCTGACGGCTACGACATGGTCGCACCAAGTGGCGAAGGCGCTATCCGCTGCATGAAGCAAGCGCTATCCACCGTTGATACACCTATCGACTACCTCAACACCCACGGCACCTCGACACCGGTTGGCGACATCGCTGAAATGCGTGGCGTGCGTGAAGTCTTTGCCGACAAGGCACCGGCGATCAGCTCGACCAAAAGCCTCTCCGGCCATTCCCTTGGCGCTGCCGGCGTTCAAGAAGCCATCTACTGCATGCTGATGATGGAAGGTAATTTCATCGCCGGCTCGGCAAACATCGATGAGCTGGATCCGGATGTTGCGGATATGCCAATCCTGCTGAAAACCAAAGAAAACGCACAAATCGACACTGTCATGAGCAACAGCTTCGGTTTTGGCGGCACCAACGCAACACTGGTGATGAAGCGCTGGACTGGCAAGTAAGCGACACTTATAAGCTAAATAAAAAGGGCGCCATCGGCGCCCTTTTTAGTGCGTGCGATTTAACTCAACGCACGGTGAATGTTTGCTCGGCGAGCTTGCGATCACCCTGGAAAACCATGAACTGCCACTGGCCCGGGACTACCTCATAAGGCTCGGTAAACTCAAACGCCATGGTATCCAGTGGTGCGCCGGGCACCATCTTCTGCGTAACCACGAACTTGTCATGGCGCTGACCATCAGGGCTGGTGACGCCCGGCGTTAAATACAGCAGTGTCAGAGGCTCAGCATCCACTGTCTTGCCTGTCAGCTTGTAACGCATACCAAACTTGGTACCCAGCTTGGCTGGCACGCTGTCAGTGGCTTCGATCTCTTGATTAGCCCGTGTCAGCACACGCTCACCGGGCTTGAAGTCTTTGTATTGAGTGGCAAACACACCGTACTCGACCGGCCCTTCAACACGCACTTGCGCCTGTACAAACCCAGCCATCATTGTCAGTGCCACAGCGGCTCCAATACGAATGCAATACATGTCGTGCTCCTTGTTTTCGATGGCGCGAGCCTATGACGCCGGTGTGACAAGACAATGACAGCATTCATATTTTCATCCCCTGGCGATCACTCAGCGCTGGGTTGCTGCTCGGCAAGCTCCGCCTGTACGGTGCGCGGCAGCACTGCCAGGAAGTTGTCATGTGCAACTTTCTGCGCAACATCTGCGGGCAAGGCATCCAGAAACGGCACGAAGCTGTCCATGTAATCCTTGAGGCTGTCAAAGCGCCCCACCACATCGGAACCCAGCATAAACCGCGCAGGGTAACTGCTGACGAGCCTGACCCATTCAGGATCTGGATTTCCCTCTTTATCCAGCAAGTAGGGATGGGCGACAGTCCATGACAGATCGATATACAGATTTGGGTAGGTCTTAAGCATCCGCTCAAGCGTCGGCAAGAGGAAATCCAGCTTGGTCTGGTGACGGTGAATCTCCATGCTGGTGCCGGCGTGGGCCCAGATGAAGCGCACGCTTGGATGGTTGCGCAGTGGTTCTTCAATTTCTGGCAGGTACAGCGGGTTGCGCTCGCGCTTGGAGGTGATATTGGAGTGCAGCATGACCGGCAAATCGTACTCTGCCGCCAAGTGGTAGATCCGCGACAATGCCTCGTTATTGGCGCGCGGCGTATCGCCCTCAATCAGCGCCGTGAGATCATCATGACGAGTAAAGATTTCACCAATGCCTTGCCATAAACCCGGATCTAGCTCCAGAGTCTTGCGCACCAAGGCATCGGCGTTCTTGTCATTGGGATTGAAGCCAGACAAAAACGGATGGAAGCGCCGACGCTGCTCTGCGGGGAGCTTATTATAGGCATGGGCAATCAAGGTATCGGTCGCGCTATACCAATAGGCATTGGCATCATCACCGGCGTAATAACGAGGACGCTTGGGTTCGTCCTCATGCCATTTCTTGGCAACCGGAATACCCGAGAGCATCACATGCTCGATATTGGCTGCGGCCATGTTGGCGACCAGATCATCAAGCCCCGCGCTTTCCTGAAAGAAGTCAACAAAATGCAGGTGTGCATCACTGAAGCGATAATCCCGCGCTTCAACAGTGCTTGCTGCGGTGGCTACGGCGAGTACCGCGATACCCAAGCGAAATAATGACAAACGCAAATACTCCCTATAACGTGATTTAGATAGAGTCAGTTAAGCTCTGGAGAGTTCATCCGGCAATGATGCCCATTGTTACAAGACGTCAAAGAACCAGGTGATTATTTAAGCCCATGAGCGGGTTAGGGGCTGCCGTTATTTTGGAGAGCAGTAAATGAGTGAGCTTCAAGTAATTCAGCCACGCCTCGAAGAAATTGAAGGGCAGCCCATACTGCGCCCTCTTCCCTCGGCCAAATGCCGCAGCGTCGGCCCCTTTGTGTTTTTTGACCACATGCTTGAACACAACTATCCGCCGGGCAGCGGGATGAATATCAACCAGCACCCGCATATTGGCCTGTCGACACTCACCTACCTGTTTGAGGGCCAGCTGCAACACAAGGACAGCATCGGTTCTGACCAGTTGGTAAAGCCGGGTGATGTCAGCTGGATGACAGCAGGCAAGCAGATCGCCCATGTCGAAAGAACCCCGCAAACCTTGCTCGGCACAGGTTCTAACCTGCATGGTTTGCAAGTCTGGTTGGCACTGCCCGAAGCCAACCAGCTTGATGAACCGAGCTACAGCCATCACCGCGCTGACAGCCTTGCGCGCAGTGAAAGCATGGGCGTTGAAATTTGCATGATCGCAGGCCATGGCTTTTGTCTGGAGTCGCCAGTGCCGGTCAAGTCAGCCACTCTCTATGCCGAAGTCAAACTCGTCGCGGGTGCCAGCCTGGCCATTCCCAGCGAGCATCGCGAGCGGGCAATCTATCTGTTGGAAGGCGAAGCACAGCTCGGTTGCAACGATTTGTCCCTGCGCGCGCTGACACTCTTGCCTGAGTCGGAAGAACCGACACTGCTGGCGTGCACAGCCTGCCATTTGGTGATCATTGGCGGCGAACCCCTGGGGCCAAGACGGATGAACTGGAACTTCGTCTCCAGCGACCCGCAACTGATCGAACAAGCCAGGCAGCACTGGGCAAACCAGCAATGGCCTCGCGTTCCCGGTGAGACCGAGCGTATAGAACTGCCATCGGCTCAGCGGTCAGCTTTTGGTTAGCGCTATCATCATAACTACGGGTAGAATCGCCGCGCGCTGAAACGCTGAACTATTTGGAGTGGCTATGCACAGTGTCGAAAAGCCGGTCAAGCACACCCGTGCATTGATCGTACTGACCTCGTTATTCTTTATGTGGGGGCTGATTACCTCACTCAATGACATTTTGGTGCCGCACCTCAAGGCCGTCTTCACACTGACCTACTTGCAAGCATCAATGGTTCAGTTCAGCTTCTTTACCGCCTACTTCATCATGTCGTTCCCGGCCGGCCGACTGGTTGAACGCATCGGCTACAAGAGTGGGATCATTGCTGGACTGCTGACCGCAGGAGTCGGCTGCACCTTGTTCTACCCTGCAGCATCAGCCCATTCATACGCATTCTTTCTGGCGGCACTGTTCATCCTGGCATCGGGTATAACGGTCTTGCAGGTGGCGGCAAACCCGTACGTCAACATCCTTGGCAACCCAGCCACCGCAGCCAGCCGACTTAACCTGACTCAGGCTTTCAACGCCCTTGGCACCACAGTTGGCCCCTTGGTCGGTTCGGTAACCATACTGGCCATTGGCGTTGGCGCCGCCTCGCAGCTGGGCGACAGCAACTCAGCGGCTGACTCAGTGAAAACCCCATATTTAGTACTGGCAGCTTTGCTCGGCGCCATTGCCATTGTCATCGCCCTGTCCCGCCTGCCAAAGATCACTCACCAGGCGCCCAAGGATGGCCACAGCGCAAACAGCTCGGTATTTGCTCATCGCCACTTGGTGCTTGGGGTTGTCGGCATCTTTGCCTACGTGGGCGCCGAAGTGTCTATCGGCAGCTATTTGGTCAGTCTGATGGAGCAACCTGATATCGCCGGGCTATCCAGTCATGTAGCCGGTAAGTACCTGGCCATTTACTGGAGCGGCGCAATGATCGGTCGCTTTATCGGCAGCGCCCTGATGCAACGCATCAAGCCCAGCCATATGCTGGCCTTCAATGCTGTGGCCAATACCCTGCTGATTGCCACAGCCATTAGCCTGGGCGGCCACATTGCAATGTGGAGCCTGATCCTCATGGGCCTGTTTAACTCAATAATGTTCCCGACTATCTTTTCGCTGGCGCTAGAGGGGCTGGGAAACCACACAGGCCAGGGCTCGGGCCTGCTGTGCATGGCTATTGTCGGCGGAGCAATTGTGCCGTTGATTCAAGGTTACTTTGCCGACAACATCGGTCTGCTGGCCTCGTTCGCCGTGCCGATGGTCTGCTATCTGTACATTTTCTTCTATGGTGGCTGGGGTTCGCGCGTCCATACCACGCAATGCGCCAAGTAACCTCTTAAAAGAAAACGCAGCCAATGGCTGCGTTTTCAGTGGTAGCGGTTTGCCCTGTCAGGCGGTAAAGCACTCATTCAGCAGGTTACGCATAGCGGTGAAGGCTCGCGCCGCCGTTTTCTCGTCATACTGCGCCGTACCCGGCATGTTGGCGTGCGGATCAGTAAACGAATGCACGGCACCACCGTAAGTCACCAGTTGCCAATCGACTTTAGCCTCGGTCATTTCCTTGGCAAATTCGGCAAGCTGCTCACGGGGAACCAACGGGTCTGCCGCACCGTCCAGAACCAACACGGCACCCTTGATGTTTTTCGCATCGGCAGGTGTGGGTGTATCCAGCGTGCCGTGGAATGAAATCGCAGCTTGCAGCGGTGCGCCAGTACGCGCTAGCTCAAGCGCGCAACAACCACCAAAGCAGAAACCGAAGGTCGCCTGTTTGGAAGCATCCAGCGCAGCTTTGTCGGCCTGGGCCAACAGTGTTTTCAGCGAGCCCTGCATACGCTTGCGCAGCAACGCCCGATCATCTTTGAGCGGCATCATGGCTGAGGCGGCTTCATCTGCATTGGCTGGGCGAAGATTTTTGCCATAAAGGTCGGCAATAAACACCACGTGGTCATCGCCAGCGACCTTGCGTGCGATATCAATGGCACCCGCGGTCACCCCCATCCAGTTGGGTGCCATCAACAAGGCAGGACGCGGCGTTTTGATCGCGCTGTTGTAGACCAACTGGCCTTCAAACTGCACGCCATCGATCTCGTATGCGATAGGTTGAACATCGATATTGCTCATATATGCACTCCCGATTTCAAAATTAAAAGGTACAAAAAAGCCCGCATTCGCGGGCTTTTCGTTGCACCTGTTAGGCTGACATCTCAACCAGTAGCTTGTTCAGACGCTGCACATAAGCGGCAGGATCCTTCAGGCTATCGCCAGCAGCCAAGGCTGCTTGGTCGAAGAGAATGTGTGTCAGGTCGCCAAAACGGTCTTCATCCTGCTCCGCATCCAAGCGCTCAATCAGCGGATGGGCGGGGTTGAATTCAAAGATCGGCTTGGACTCCGGCACCTTCTGCCCGCTCGCTTCAAGAATCTGACGCATCTGCATGCCCAAGTCTTGCTCGCCAATAGCCAGAATAGCAGGCGAGTCGGTCAGGCGATGCGAGACACGCACTTCGGCAACCTGCTCGCCCAGAGCAGACTTCAGGCGCTCAGCCAGGCCTTCTTTGGCCTTGGCGACTTCTTCCTGGGCCTTTTTGTCTTCTTCAGAATCCAGGCTGCCAAGGTCAAGGTCACCACGGGCCACATCAACAAACGACTTGCCATCGAACTCTGTCAGGTAGCTCATCAGCCACTCATCGATGCGATCGGTGAGCAACAGCACTTCGATGCCTTTCTTGCGGAAGACTTCGAGGTGCGGGCTGTTCTTGACCTGCGCGTAAGACTCGCCAGAGAGGTAGTAAATCTTGTCCTGGCCTTCCTTCATGCGGGCGATGTAGTCAGCCAAACTGACTTCCTGCTCACCCTCGGCACCGTTGGTGGAGGCAAAGCGCAACAGGCCTGCAATCTTGTCTTTGTTGGCGAAATCTTCTGCGGGGCCTTCTTTAAGCACCTGGCCGAAGTTTTTCCAGAATGTTTTGTATTGCTCGGCGTCGTTCTTCGCCAGTTTTTCCAGCATATCCAGAACACGCTTGGTCAGCGCCGACTTCATGGAGTCGATCACCGGATCCTTCTGCAGGATTTCACGGGAGATGTTCAACGACAAGTCATTGGAGTCAACCACACCCTTGATAAAGCGCAGGTACAGCGGCAGGAACTCGTCAGCCTGATCCATGATGAACACGCGTTGCACATACAGCTTCAAGCCACGCGGCGCTTCACGCTGGTACAGGTCAAATGGCGCACGGCCGGGCACATACAGCAGCGAGGTGTATTCCAGCTTGCCTTCGACCTTGTTGTGGCTCCAGCTCAGCGGGTTTTCGAAATCATGGCCAACGTGCTTGTAAAATTCCTGGTATTCCTCGTCCTTGACCTCGCTACGCGGGCGAGTCCAGAGCGCACTGGCGCGGTTGACGGTTTCCCACTCTTGCTCGGCTGGCTGCTCTTCAGCCTCGCTGGTCGCCTCTTTCGGCAGCTCGATTGGCAATGCAATGTGGTCGGAATATTTCTTGATGATATTGCGCAGGCGCCAGCCATCAGCGAACTCATCTTCACCTGCCTTGAGGTGCAAAACGATACGCGTGCCGCGCTCGGCCTTATCGATGGTAGCAATTTCAAAATCGCCTTCGCCCTGCGAAGACCAGTGAACGCCCTCGCCTGCGGCCAGGCCTGCACGACGGGTGAACACATCAACCTTGTCTGCAACGATAAATGCCGAGTAGAAACCCACGCCAAACTGACCAATAAGGTGCGAATCCTTTTTCTGGTCGCCGGTCATGTTCTTGAGAAATTCGGAGGTGCCCGACTTGGCGATGGTGCCGAGGTGCGTGATGGCTTCCTCGCGACTCATGCCGATACCGTTATCTTCGAGCGTCACGGTTTTAGCTTCTTTATCGAAGCTCACCCGGATCTTCAGCTCTGCGCCACCTTCAAGCAGTTCTGGCTTGGCCAGTGCTTCAAAACGCAGTTTATCGACGGCATCCGATGCGTTGGAAATCAATTCGCGCAGGAAGATTTCTTTGTTCGAATACAGCGAATGGATCATCAGGTGAAGCAGTTGCTTCACCTCTGTCTGGAAGCCCAGGGTTTCTTTTTGAGTTTCCACACTCATGGTCGTTTAACTCCACATTTGATGGCTGAGCCTTTTATAGGCGGTAGTCTTTCAAATGGGGGCAGTCACTGACATTTCAAGGGCTTAGCTCAATTGAAATTTTTTTAGCTCAGGGTTCAAGCAACTTAATAGTGTCGATCTGCAGCGGATCGACGGTGAAACTTGCCTCACCCGCACCATTTTTAACTTGGCGTAAAACAATCTGTCCCTGGTCATCTACACCACGAAAGCGGCCTTCGACCTGGCTACCACGTAAGGTCACTGCATGCATGGCCAAGCCATAGTAACGCTCAGGATTGCGCAGTAATCGCTGCAAGGAGAAACGTGAGCGTCGGTCTATCTGACGTGCTGTACGCCCTGGCGAAAGCTCTTTATCAGGTTCGACTGCGGTAGCCACCGGCGGAGTTACTAGGTCTTTTGGCAACTTGGAATAACGATCCCCTTTCACTCCCCAACCCGTTCTGGGCGATTTCACCAGTTGCAGCGCCAGCTGTTGTGGCTCGCCATTGATTTGCGCACCGACCTCGATATCAAGGCTACTGGATGAGAAGCTGAGCATAGGCAAAGGACTCAACTGCACCAGGCGGGTGACGAAGCGCCGCTGTAAATAATCCTCGATGACAAAAGCCAGGGTATCGGGCGAGTCGACGCTGCGATCAACCTTGCCGTCAACGTAGCGCAAGCCATTACTGAACAACTCAACCTTGCCACTTAGGGTGGTCTTGAACTGGGGCGGCAGCACCAGATGAAAGTCACCTTCCAGCTTGTTCGGTGCCAAAGGCGTCAACGCCAGGTGCAAGGTGTAGCCATGACGCACGCGGCGTGCTTCAGGCAGTTCTTGCTCGGGCAATAGCCAGCTGATTTCGACTTCAGGTAAGCGACCAGTGTCCGATGGCAGCACATCAAGATTGACTGCACCATCAGGCTGGTGAGGCAGGCGGATAATCACTTCACGACGCGCAAAGAAATCCTGGCCTTCACGCAGTGTCAGTACGCCATCTACCAACTCACCCTGTTGCGGGTTGAATGGCTGGCCATTGAGTTCGCCGTTCAAGGCAAATTTGAGTGCTGAAGGTGCTGCCGCATCAGGTTGCAACCACTGCAGGCTGATGATCTGGGTCAAGCGCTGGCTGTCATGGCTTGCAAGCATGGTCAGGCCAACCACCAAGGGAATCACGCCCAATCCACAAAGCCCAATCGGCTGCTTGGCTGACTTCCAGTGGCGAAACAGATAGCCCAGGGTCAGCGGCGGCAACAAACTGGCCCAACCCCATAACAGGCTGGTGCCGAATGCACGCATCACCAACCAGACCAAACCTGCCAACATCAGCAGTAAGCCACCGAGGATCAACAACGAATCCATGCAACGTCCTTAAGCAAAATATCTGACAGCGAAGCGGTTACGGCTCGTCGACCTTGAAGTGCGCTCGAGCAGTTGCAATTGGCTCCGTCTGATTGGTTTGCCAGGCGGTAATCGCGACGTTGGCGACCCGGCGCCCCTGACGCCAAACCTGGCAACGAACGAAGGTGTCACGATAATGACCTGCGCGCAGGTAATCTATCGAGAAGTCGATGATTTTAGGTAAATGTGGAATTTCCATGAACATCAGCAGGTGCAACATAGCCGAGTGTTCCATAAAGCCGGCGATGACCCCACCGTGAATCGCGGGCAAAACCGGATTACCTATGTTGTCCTTATTGGCTGGCAGTCGAAAAACCATGTCATCGCCCATGCGCAAGCACTCGATACCGAGCAAGCTGGCGTAGGGGAACAGGCTGATCAGCTTGTCGTAATCATTGCTCTGATGCGCATCGCGCACACATTGGTTGAGGTCGAGGCTCATTGTGCGCCTCCCTGAATGTCTTTCTTCAGGTTGCCACCGCCCTGCGCGACCTTACCCATGCGCATAAAGGTACCAACCACGTGCGCAATAGGTTGTTTGGGGTCATCTTGATAGGCGTAGCCACGGGTAAAAATAATGTTTGGCGTGACCCGGTAGCATTCGGCAAAACCATAGACATGCTTGTGCGGTTCTGCAGGGTGCATGTAATCAATGCGCAGATCGAGGGTTGGGCAAATCTCGAACTCCGGCAGTACACAGACCGTTGAAATACCACAGGTGGTGTCCATCAAGGTGGTAATCGCCCCGCCATGAATAACCCCGGTTTCAGGATTACCGATGATCTGCGGACTGTAGGGCAGGCACAAAGTAAGCCCATCAGCCGTTGCCTGATGAACCTGCAAACCCAACACCTGGCAATGACGTAGCGCGCTTAAAAAGCGTTGCGCCCGTTCGAGAATAACCTTCTCACTCATGTACTTGGCCCCAAAGCCCAACTGCAAAAGCCTGCATGATAACGCCTTGTTTAGCCCAAGTAAGTGACAATGCACCGCTGCAGTCACAATCAAAGCCAGGTTAACCAACCACTTAGCCAGAATCCTTATCACCAATAGTGAACTAAAGTCTTAGTGCTGTGTTCAAAGCAGCATGCTTAGGGGAAACCCGGCACTTACGATACTTACAAGGAGTACTTAACCGTGCAAAAACCATTTTCCTATGCCCTTATTCTTGCCTCCATGCTTGCCTTGGGTGCGTGCGAGAAGACCCCCGAAGACAAAATGGAGTCGGCTAAAGAGTCTGTTTCTGAAGCAGCCGAATCAATGAGCGACGCCGCCAAAGATGCCGGTGATGCCATCAAGCAGAAAGCAAACGAAGCCGTTGGCAATGAGCCAACCACTGGCGAAAAAGTCGAAAGCGCGATGGATGATGCATCCGACGCGGTTGAAGAAGCTGGCGACGAAACCAAAGACGCGATTGACGGTAACTAAGTTTTCGCGCCGATAAATAAAGCCCCGCAAATGCGGGGCTTTATTTTGTCTGCCAGCTTTGCTTTTGAGCCTTTACAGCGCAGGCGAGAGCATCAGCAGCAAGCTACAGAGCAAGCCCACAACCCAAGCCAGGCTGCGTTGCCAGTGCATGTCGGCCCAATAGAAAACCAGATACAAGACCCGCGCAACCACGAAAATGATCGCCAAGGTATCAATCAAGTAACCTTGTGTTTGCGTCACATGCGCCATCAGCACCCCGACAGCAAACAGCGGAAAGGCTTCAAAACTGTTCATATGCGCCGCTAACGCACGGGCGCCAAAGCCTGTGAGCTGCGCCTGCTGGGTTCGTGGATGATGATTATCGTAGACGCCCCCGCCCTGCTTCTGCATCGCCTTAGCCACTGGAGCCTTGGCGATGAAAATCAACAGCGCACTGATGAACACACACCAAAACGGCAGACTCATTCGACTTTCTCCTTGACCGGCTCAATTGTTGGGGTTTGGGTGTAGACCATGACTTCAAGCGCATCAGAGTGGAACTCTCGGCGGTACAAGATGATGACCACTCCAGTCGTGACGACGATGAAAAACCAAGGATTGATAAACCAGGCCAAGGTCGCCATGCCGAAGTAGTATGCGCGCAAGCCATAGTTGAACTGGTTAGCCGCCATGGAGATGACGCGAGCGGTGCGCTCACTGAACGCCTTGCGCTCCTGTTCAGTCACATTGCGCTCACCAACCATTGGTGCGGAGCCAACTAGAACTGCAGCAAAATTGTACTGGCGCATGCACCAACTAAAGGTGAAAAAGGCATAGACAAACACCACGCCCAACCCCAACAGTTTGATTTCGGACAAACTACGACTTGCCTCCTGGACAAAAGGTAAATCTGCCAGCAGGGAAAGCGCCCGGTCTGATGAGCCTAAAACAGTGAGGATACCGGCCAGGATGATCAGCGTGCTCGATGCAAAAAATGAAGCGTTGCGTTCCAGGTTACCGATGACGTTTGCGTCGGCAATACGATTTTCACGCAACAACATGCGGCGCATCCAGTCTTCACGGTACAGATGCAGGACACTGGCCAGGCAAGGAGTGGTCTTGGCTTTTGCCAGGGAGTAGCGGCTATAACCTACCCAGCAGATCAAGAACCAAATGACGGCAATTACGTGTGGCAGGTGAAAGTCACTAATCGGCATGAGTACTCCTTGTTGGCCCCTGTCGATTATAGACAAGCTGCGTCGCTCCCCGCCTCATAAAACGCCAACAGCCCAACAAAAAACGCCCACTAAAAAGCCGCCTCGTGGGCGGCTCTTAGCGGTAAAGCATGCTAGGCGGTGGCGATAGCCTTGTGCCCCGCGACGCGATCGATAATGACCGCAACCAGCAGCGTTGCCAACACAGGCAATACCCAGCCCAGGCTCTGCTCTGACAGCGGCAACTGCGAGAAAATACTCGGCACCAGGTTCTTGAATCCCGCGGCTGACAGCGCAGCTTCAAAGCCGAAGATAAATGCAATCGACATCACTGGAATAAACACCCGGCGCGAGGACAGCCAGAAACGATCAAACAGGCTCAAGCCAATCAGCACAATAGCCAGCGGATACAAGCCAACCAGGACCGGCACCGAAAGACTGATCAACTGAGTCAACCCTTGGTTCGCCACCAACAGGCTGAATACACCCAGCACTACGACCACCACACGATACGGCAGCGCCGGAAGCAACTCGCTGAAAAACTCACCGCAAGCAGTCAACAAACCTACCGCCGTGGTCAGGCAAGCCAGTGTAATCACCACAGCCAGCAACAGGCTGCCGGTGGTGCCAAATGTGTGTTGTACGTAAGCGGTGAGAATCTGCACGCCATTTTGCGCTTCACCAGCAATGCCCTGGCTGGTCGCCCCCAGATAGAACAACGCCAGATACACCAGCGACAGGCCCGTTGCAGCAATCAGTCCAGCGATGATCGAATAACGAGTAACCAGCTTGCTGTCGGTCACGCCACGATCACGAATCGCCATGGCGATAACAATGCCGAAGACCAGCGCACCCAAGGTGTCCATGGTCAGATAACCCTGCAAGAACCCCTGCACAAAGGGTGCAGACTGGTATTGCGCCGTGGTTTGACCGATCTCACCCGCTGGCACCAGCAATGCCGCGCCACCAAGCACCAACAAGGCAGCCAACAATACAGGCGTGATGAATTTACCGATTCGATCCACCAACCGACCAGGATTGAGCGATAGGAACATCACCGCCGCAAAATAGGCCAAGGTGTATATCAGCAGGGCTGTGCCGCCTTCGCCAGTGAACGGCGCCACGCCCATCTCAAAGGAAACCACCGCTGTGCGCGGGGTTGCGAACAGTGGACCAATGGCCAGATATACTGCAACCGCAAAGGCAACGCCTGCCGCCTTGCCCAGTGGTGCAGTGAGCAGCGCCATGCCGCCACCGACACGAGCCAGCGCAACAATGGTCAGCAAAGGTAGACCTACGCCCGTGAGCAAGAAGCCAAGGGCCGCCATGCCCATGTTTTCGCCTGCGGCCATGCCTGCGCTGGGCGGGAAAATAATATTGCCTGCACCCAGAAAAAGCGCAAACGTCATGAAACCAAGGGCCAGGAGATCCGAGCCTTTTAAACGAGTCATAGAGGGGAATACCACATGCAGAAGATAATGAGTTCCGAGGGTTTCCCGAAGGATCGGGGGAAACGTCGCCGTGCAGGTTAAGCACAACCACTGGGGTGCCGAAGGCTTCTTGTGAAAGCCCCACCAATTAATCGTTGTAATACTAACGAATTCAGCCGTGAAACGGCATTGACGCAGGTCAGAGTGTCGAAGCGCCATAACTTGGTGTCGCATCAACTACTTTTATCAGCGAGACATTGACGGCCGGTCAATTAGCCACGACCGGCGCCACACAATGCCTGCGGCCCTCAGATACAAAAAACCCGGCACGGGGCCGGGTCTTTATGACGGCTTGAAGCTCAGATCAAACTGGAGCTTTAGCGCGCGACTTGTATTCGCCAGTGCGAGTGTCGATTTCGATCCAGTCGTCGATCTCGCAGAAGTCAGCAACCTTGACTTCAGTACCGTTGCTCAGCTTGGCTGGCTTCATCACTTTGCCGGAAGTGTCGCCGCGAGCGGAGCCTTCGGTGTAAGTGATTTGGCGAACGATAGTGGTTGGCAGGTCAACCGAAACAACCTTGCCTTCGAAGAAAACGGCTTCGCAAACGTCAGTCATGCCGTCAACGATGTAAGGCAGGACGCTTTCCAGGTCTTCTTTGTTCAATTCGTACTGATTGAACTCTTCGTCCATGAACACGTAGTTTGGCTCGCTGTAGTACGAGTAGGTTACGTCGACGCGGTCCAGGATCACGGGCTCAAGCTTGTCGTCAGCCTTGTAAACGGTTTCGGTCGAAGAACCCGTCAACAGGTTGCGCAGCTTCATTTTAACGATGGCGCTGTTACGACCGGATTTGGTGAACTCGGCCTTCTGGATAAGCCAAGGTTGGCCGTCGATCAGAGCCACACTGTTGGGCTTCATTTCTTGTGCGGTTTTCATACTAATATCCGGATATGAATGGAGTTACAGAATTCGTAGGTCGCGTATCATATCCAATTTTGCTGAAACTGCACCAGCGCGGCAGCAAGATCTGTGCGAGAAGCCTGCTCTAGACACCATTTTTCTGCATGAACGGTCAGCTCTTCGGCGTGTTCCTGCCACAAAGACCAACTTTTACTCGTCGACTGCCCGCCATTCCAATCGTGCCACAGCGACAACAATGCCTCACGCGCAGGCAGCGACAGCCCTTGGCTATAAAGTTGCAGGAACGCATCGAGCTTGTCCCAATGCGCGCCCTCCTCTTGCGGGTAAATATGCCAAAGCATGGGCCGTCCCGCCCATTGTGCGCGCAAGAATGAATCCTCACCGCGCACCGCGTTAAAATCGCAGCTCCACAGCAACCTGTCGTATTGGCTTTGTTCAAGGAAAGGCAGAACGTTGACCTGCAGCTGACCACGCACCCGGCAATCACCGACTCGCAACTGCTGGTCAGCGAACCAGTACTCGACGTCCTTGAGAATTCGGCCTTCCGGAACCAGTAACTGGGTTGTCGATTGCATGGCTGCCAGCGCATCAAGCCAACTGCCGAGCGCTGCATTCTCGTAGGCGAACAACGAGATCAGCCGCGCACCGGCAACGGGTTCAACCGCCAGTCCGCGCAAAAAACGTGCAGCAGCACCTGCATCGGCCTGAAATGCATGCCGCTTGGCCATCAGCCCTGCCTCTCGCAGCAAACCGCCTGTTTGGCCGGTAAACCCAGGAAAAAAGAAATACTTTTGCAGGCCATTGGACTGCATTGACGGCAAACCATGACAGCCGCCGACCCAATCTTCGGCACTCAAGTATTCCAGGTTCAGCCATAGCGGCTTGCGTTTGTGTGCAGCCATTGCCGCAACATAGGCATCTGGGAGATGACAGGCAAAGCCTTCAACCACAACATCGCCCGGCTCAACCTCCGTCCACTGCCTATGCCAGGCGTGAATGGCAACACCTTGCTGGACCTGATAATCAAGCCGTGCATCCGCTGCCGGGCAAATCCGGGCAAAGGCGCCGACATCATCGACCCACAGACGCACGCTCACAGCATGCTCGGCGACCAGTTGCCTGGCCAGCCGCCAAGTCACCCCGATATCACCGAAGTTATCAACCACACTGCAGAAAATATCCCACTTCACAGCACGCACCGCTCACATTAGATGTGCCAGTTTAACCCGCGCCATTGGTCGCGACATCGTCGACACGCCTCGCCGCGCAAATAAATCACACAGCCAGCTGTTAAATCGCGAACAAAGAAAACCCGCCACAAGGGCGGGTAAAAGGAGGAGCAACACAAGGGATAAAGCGGCGCAACAAAACTGGAACTGTACTGAAAAATTAAGCAGCAAATGACTGGAGGCCCTTATGACGCATGAGCAGCTCAAATTCCCACACCGACTGGTTGGCAATGGCAGCATCAAGGGATGTGAAAGGTCCTGACTTTTGCACACCATCAACCACTACATACCAGCAGGCTATCGATCCTGCGGCCCGTAACGCCGCCGGTACTGCACTGCCGACTACTGACATGATATTGATGTGTGACATGGTCGCCTCCAGAACTTTGCTTGGGACAAACGATATGCCAGCAGCCCCGGGAGGAGAAATCAGTCGAATTGATAGTCGTTATCTATAGAAAGCATGCCGTTGCTTGTAACGTTCGAATGACCTGAGAACCGACGCCCGCCACCTACCCCTCATACGTCCGCGAATCCGTACTCCATCACGCATTGACTGACACTCAAACGTCGAGCTTTAGGCGAAAAACGATCAGAACCTGCATTTTTGATCGATAAACGAACACTTTACAACGCATCAGCAAATGGTGATCGCTGCTGATATAAAGCTATCAAACCCCTAATAAACAGCCAGTTAGCAGATTTAAACCACACCAAAATCTGAATCAGGTACTGGCAATTTAGCCAATAAGCTAGTTGACCAAACTAACCAGTTGGTACATTTTCTCCACAAGCGTTCTGGGCATTGCATTCAGAACCACAAAAATAATACCGGAGTACCTTTTAAATGCCTCGTACCCTCTTGGTTCTTAACGGGCCGAACCTGAACATGCTCGGCACACGCGAGCCAGCAACCTACGGCCACGAAACCCTGGCCGATATCGCCGAACTCTGCCGCCACAGCGCTGAACAGCACGGGTTTGAGTGTCAGTTCCTGCAAACCAACCATGAAGGCGAGCTGATTAGCTGGATACACGAGGCACGTGGCCGCTGCGCAGGGATTGTCATCAACCCTGCCGCCTGGACCCATACATCAGTGGCCATCCGCGATGCCCTGGTAGCCAGCGAAGTCCCGGTGATCGAAGTACACCTGTCCAATGTGCACAAGCGCGAAGCCTTCCGTCACCATTCGTTCGTTTCCGCAATAGCGGTTGGGGTGATTTGCGGCCTCGGCAGCAACGGCTATCGCTTGGCGATTGAACACTTCGCTCATCTTCTGCAGGACTAACTTCTATGCCATCCCCAAGCACCGCTGGCATTCTTGCCGGACTCATCGGCGCAGGCATTCAAGCCTCGCGCACACCTGCCCTGCACGAGCATGAAGCTGACGCCCAAGGTGTTCGCTGCCTATATCGCTTGATTGACTTGGATGCCTTGCAACTGGATTTGAATGCCCTGCCCGAGCTCATTCGTGCAGCGCAGAACACCGGCTTCACTGGGCTCAACATCACCTTCCCCTGCAAGCAGGCGGTTATCCCACTGCTCGACGAACTCTCAGCCGAGGCCCGTGGCATTGGTGCAGTCAACACCGTGGTCTTTGCCAATGGCAAGCGAATCGGCCACAACACAGACTGCCTTGGCTTTGCTGAAGGTTTTCGTCGCGGCCTGGCTGACGTCGCCCGTGAGCGGGTGGTGCAGATGGGAGCCGGTGGCGCAGGCGCAGCAGTGGCGCACGCATTGCTCAGTGAAGGCGTTCAGCAACTGAGTATCTTTGATGTCGATGCCAGCCGCGCACAAAACCTGGTCGATAACCTAAACCAGAATTTCCCCGGTAACCGTGCTCGGCTTGGTGTAGACCTAGCCAATGCGATGCAGAGCGCCAATGGGCTGGTCAACACAACACCGATGGGCATGGCCAAGCTGCCCGGTATGCCGGTCCCTAAAGCATTGTTGCGGGCTGACTTGTGGGTGGCTGAAATTGTCTATTTCCCACTTGAAACCGAACTGCTGCGTGAAGCCCGCGCCTTGGGTTGCCGCACGCTGGACGGCAGCACAATGGCGGTGTTCCAGGCGGTGAAAGCCTTTGAGTTATTCAGCGGCTTGCAAGCAGATGCACAGCGCATGCAGCAACATTTCAACGGCATGAGCTGAGCCATCAGCGCAGACGCTTAACAATAAGAATGGCACCAGGTGCACTGCACACTGGCTGCCTTGCGAGGTCAAAATGACAAGAATCGTCAACCTGTACTTTAGCCTGCTGAAACTGATCATCGTCCTGTGCATGCTGAGCATGGTGGTGATGGTATTTGGCAACGTCGTCATGCGTTATGCCTTTAACTCCGGCATCACGGTTTCCGAAGAGCTGTCGCGCTGGCTGTTCGTACTGATGGTGTTCCTTGGCGCCTTGATTGCCTTGCACGAGCGCGGTCACCTGGGCCTCGATCTGATCATCAAGAAAATGCCGGCGGCAGGACGCAATCTGTGCCTGGCCCTGGGCCACCTGATGATGCTGTTCATTGCCTGGCTGGTACTGAGCGGCAGCTGGCAACAGGCGAAGATCAACCTTGACGTCGCGGCGCCCGCCTCTGGTCTGTCAATGGCTTGGTTTTATGGCGTCGGCGTGCTGTTCGGGCTGACTGCAATCCCAATCATCGCCCGTGATTTCGTGCTGGCCCTACGTGGCCAACTACCGCAAGGCCAGCCTGAGATCGAATCCACGCACCTACCTACCAGCGAGAGGGCCAACTAATGACTCTGGCTCTTTTTCTAGGCACTCTCCTTGGCACCATGGCGCTGGGTATTCCAATCGCCTTTGCCCTGCTCATGGTCAGCGTCGCACTGATGTGGCAGCTGGATCTGTTCGATGCCCAGATCATCGCGCAGAACCTGCTTAATGGCGCCGATAGCTTCCCTTTGCTGGCTGTGCCCTTTTTCATGCTGGCTGGCGAGATCATGAACGCTGGCGGCCTGTCCAAACGCATCGTCAACATCGCCATGGCCTTGGTTGGCCACAAGCGTGGCGGTCTCGGCTATGTGGCGATTATCGCTTCATGTCTGCTGGCTTCGTTGTCCGGCTCTGCGGTGGCTGACGCAGCGGCCCTGGCGGCGCTGTTGGTGCCGATGATGGTCCAGGCCGGGCACAATCGCGAGCGTGCTGCGGGGCTCATTGCCTCGGGCGGCATCATTGCCCCGATCATTCCGCCTAGCATTGGCTTTATCGTTTTTGGCGTTGCCTCTGGCGTGTCGATCTCCAAGCTGTTTCTCGCAGGGATTGTGCCGGGCATCATGCTCGGCGGAGCCTTGGCTATCGCCTGGTGGTTTGTATCACGCAGCGAAAACGTTGAAGTTCCACCCAAGCGCAGCCGACGCGAGGTGATCAAGACCTTGCTTGATGGCAGTTGGGCCATGGGCCTGCCGGTCATCATCATTGTCGGCCTCAAGTTCGGCATTTTCACCCCGACTGAGGCGGCTGTGGTTGCAGCAGTCTATGCCTTGTTCGTGTCACTGGTGATCTACCGCGAGCTGAAAGTAAGCCAGGTGTTTGAAGTCGTATTGTCTGCCGCCAAGACCACTTCGGTGGTGATGTTGCTGGTCGCCGCCGCCATGGTTTCATCATGGCTGGTAACTATCGCCGACCTGCCCGGCCAACTGACCGATTTGCTCGAGCCATTCCTTGAGTCGCCAACCCTGTTGCTGCTGATGGTCATGCTGCTGATTATCTTGGTCGGCATGGTCATGGACATGACGCCATCAATTCTGATTCTGACCCCGGTACTGATGCCGGTGATGAAACAAGCAGGCATAGACCCGGTTTACTTTGGCGTGTTGTTTTTGGTCAACACCTCCATTGGACTCATTACCCCGCCGGTGGGCACCGTGCTCAATGTTGTCTGCGGTGTAGCGAAATTGCGCATTGATGAAATTACCCGAGGCGTCTGGCCGTTCCTGCTGGCACAGGTGATCGTCCTGATACTTCTTGTTCTGTTCCCCCAACTGGTTCTGGGTCCGTTGAAGTTTTTCACCGGTTGAACCTGTTATTCACCGCAAGCCCCGTAACTCAAACAATAACGATGGAGTGCCTTACCCATGAACAACTGGCTTAAACCACTGCTGACCTCCGCCTGCCTTGCAGGCTTGCTGCTCAACAGCCTGTCTGCCCATGCAGAGATTAGCGAACACACGCTGCGCTTTGCTTTCCAGAACAGCAACGATCACCCTCAGGCCCTTGGTGCCAAGAAATTTGCAGACCTGGTCAAGGAGAAAAGCGGCGGCAAGATGAAGGTTCGCCTGTTCCCTGGCGGCGTGCTTGGTGGCGACCTGCAAACCGTTTCTGCACTGCAAGGCGCGACCCTAGACCTGACCGTGCTCAATTCCGGGATTCTTGCAGCCCAGGTGCCTGAATTCGCCCTGCTCGACTTCCCCTTCCTGTTCAACAATACCGCCGAGGCGCAAGCCGTGATTGACGGCCCGGTTGGCCAGGAACTGTCCAAGCGCCTCGAAGGCAAAGGCTTGAAAACCCTGGGTTACTGGGACCTTGGCTTCCGCAACCTCACCAACAGCAAGCACCCCGTGACCAAATGGGAAGATGTGCAAGGCTTGAAAATCCGCGTAATCCAGTCACCGATCTACCTGGAAACCTTCAAAGCCCTCGGCGCCAACCCAGTGCCCATGCCGTTCCCCGAGGTGTACACCGGTCTTGAACAGCGTACCGTCGATGGCCAGGAAAACCCTTTCACCGTCATTCTCAATACCAAGTTCAACGAAGTGCAGAAATACCTGTCGGTGACTCAGCATATCTACAACCCGCAGTCGTTCATCATTGGCGAAAAGAGCTGGGGCAAGCTCAATCCCGAGGAACAAGCGGTGATTGTGGATGCCGCCAAGGAAGCCACGACCTACCAGCGCCAAATTACAGAGGCGGCTCAAGACGCAGCCTATGCTGAACTGTCGAAAGACATGGAGGCCAACGCTGTGACCCCGGCTGAAATGGACCGTTTCCGCGAGAAGGTTAAACCTGTTATCGAACAGTTCTCCAAAGATATGGACCCAGCCCTAGTGAAATCCATGTACGACACCATCGAAAAAGCGCGCGCAGGTAATTAAACCACCTGTCGATGGGGTACATATCCACCCACAAAAAAACGGCCAATTGGCCGTTTTTTTGTGGTCTACGATTAATCAGCGCTGGAGAAAGCCCAGCACCGATTCACAGATCATACGTTTCTGCCGCTGCTTGACTTCATCGTCTTGCAAGTCGATCTGGAAGATGGAGCTGAAAGTATGGCGGTTAGAAACCCGGTAAAAGCTGAATGAGCTGATCAGCATATGCACATCCACTGGATCAAGGCCTTGGCGGAACAGCCCCGCTTCGGCGCCACGATCAAGGATTTCACCCAACGACTTGAGCACATGGCTACTCATGGTACGAATGGTTTCTGACTGGCCGACATACTGGCCGAAGTTAATGTTTTCGATACTGACGATACGCACGAAGTCGACGTTGCGGTCATGGTGATCAAAGGTGAACTCGACCAAGCGGCGTATTGCCTCAACCGGCCCCAGCTTGCCCAGGTGCAAGCTCTGTTCGGTGGAGCGGATGTCACCATAGAGCTTCTCCAACGTCGCCTGGTAGAGCTGCTCCTTGCTGCCGAAATAGTAATAGATCATGCGTTTCGAGGTATGCGTACGCTCGGCGATGGCGTCTACACGTGCTCCAGAAAGACCAAACTGGACAAACTCGGCGATTGCAGCCTGGAGGATATTTTCGCGGGTTTTCTCAGGGTTGTTCTTACGGCTTTTGCGTGGTGCGCCCACTGCGCCCTCGGCAAGCCCTGTTGTTGTTGTCATAGTTAACCGATCGCTTGAATTCGTTGATTATGATTATGGTCGTGTCCGGGCAACGAAGAAAGCCCGGCGCCATTGGTACCGGGCTCAATATCAAATCGACGACTACAAACGCTTTTTCCCACCGGCCCCGCTACGGGCCTTGGCCATGGCTGCGAGCCGTACCGCGACGTTGGCAGCGCCATAACCGATATAGCCATTTTTACGCTGCAACAGCTCAAAGAAGAACCGGTCTTCAAAGGCTTCGGTATAGACATGGAACAGCTCGCCGCCCTGTGCATCACGGTCGTAAAGCACGTTGTAATACGCCAGTTCGCTTAAGAACTCGTCATCGAAATCAAAACGAGCGGCCAGGTCATCGTAGTAATTGAGGGGAATATCCAACAAGGGCACGCCTGCATCCTTGGCGCGGTTGATCTCGGTGAACAAGTCATCACAGGAAAACGCAATGTGATGCACCCCCGAACCGCGATAGCTCGACAGGGCATGAGAAATCGCGGTATTGCGGTTCTCGGAAATATTCAGCGGCAAGCGCACGCTACCATTGCGGCTGCGCAAGGCACGGCTTTTGACCAGGCCATATGGATCGGGCAACACCACCTCGTCATCCGCTTCAAAATCAAAGACGCTCTTGTAGAACAGCACCCAACTGTCGAGATTATCGGCTGGCAGGGCCAAGGCCATGTGATCGATGCGCTGCAAGTTACCTTTTGGCTCGGCCTGCGGATCGACGATAAAGTCACTGTCATAGATAGTTGCGCCCTCAGGCGACTTGTCGAGCAGATACACCAGGCTGCCATCCGGTGCTCGCACCGCAGGAATCTCACGCTCGTTAGGGCCGACCAGGCCGCGATAAGGCTGGCCCTTGAACTGGCGCGCGCGCTCCAGTGCATCGCTGGCATTACGCACCCGCAAGGCAGTCGCGCACAGCGACGGGCCATGGGCCTCGAAGAAACCATGGGCAAAGGAGTAAGGCTCGGCATTAAGCACGATATTGATATCGCCCTGGCGCATCAGGCTGACATCTTTCGAGCGGTGCTGGCCGGCATGGACAAAACCCAGGCGCTCCAACCAATTGCCCAGCTTGCTGCCCAGGTCACTGTCGACTGCAAACTCAAGGAACTCAACGCCGTCGTATTGGCTGGCGGCCGGAGGATCGAACAACAGGTCAAGACTCGGTTGGGCGACTTCAAGCTGTTCACGCGCCTGCTTCTCAAGCAAATCGCGGGTCTTCTCTTCCAGATACAGCAATGAGCGCAAGCCATCAGCTGCGTTTGCCCGGGGAGGCGCCGCACGGAAGCCATCGTTGAAAATTTCCAGCGACAACGGGCCGCTGTAACCCGTACGCAGAATCGGAGCCAGGAAACCTGCAAGGTCAAACTCGCCCTGTCCTGGGAAACAGCGGAAATGCCGGCTCCACTCCAGTACATCCATGGCCAGGATCGGCGCATCGGCCATCTGCACGAAGAAAATCTTGTCGCCGGGAATATTGGCTATCGCTGCCGGATCGCCCTTGAGTGACAGTGTATGGAAACTGTCGAGCAAGACGCCCAGCGCCGGGTGGTTGGCCTGCCGCACAATATCCCAGACTTGCTGATAGGTATTGACGTGGCGCCCCCAGGCCAGGGCCTCATAGCCAATGCGCAGGTCACGGGCGCCTGCGCGCTCGGCCAATTGGCTAAAGTCATCAATCAGGATCTGCTCATCACCCAATGAGTCCGCCGCGACGTTGCTGCACACCAGCACCAGGTCGGTGCCCAGTTCCTGCATCAGGTCAAACTTGCGCTCTGCCCGATCAAGGTTGCGCTGCAAGCGTTCACGGCGGCAGCCCTCGAAATCACGAAATGGCTGGAACAGGGTGATGGCGATGCCCAGATCGGCGCACATCTTACGCACATCACGCGGGCTGCCCGCGTAGTAAAGCAAGTCATTTTCGAAGATTTCCACGCCGTCAAAACCGGCTGCGGCAATGGCTTCAAGCTTTTCTGGCAGAGTACCGCTCAAGGACACGGTGGCAATCGAACGCTGCATGCACAAACTCCTGTTTTTATTGGCGCCGCCAAACCTGCCGCGACATGTATTGAAGTACCTGCAGGCAGACTTTGGTCAATGGCGCTATCGAGCAGATACGGATCAGGGTACATGGAGTATTCGAGCTTGCGCCGGATACCGCAAACACTTTGTACTAAACGGTTACCTTTGTGTTCGATTATCGAACAGCCATAAGCAAAATTGTTTCAAGCATCCCGCTGGGTGCTGGCCAATTAACCTGACAGAGTCAAAAAGCAGCGTAATCACAGGCCTGAGTGACTAACTGCAAGCGAAATTATGTACCAATTAGTTAATTAGCCGTTCGCTTATCGAACAAAACAGCACTAAACGAATTGCGCAACCGGCAATGAACTTCCACTATCAAGGCCTGAATGAAGTGCGCTGCCCCACGACAGACGCCTTTATCGATGTGCCAATAAATACAAATAAAGGTTCATTGCCATGTTCACACGCCCTAACGGTCCCACCTCCCTGCGCAGCATTGCCAAGGCGCACAGCGCTCTTTGCGCTGACACCCGATTTAACACCGACCGAGCCATGCAGGGCGCATGCCCCTGACGCGCTAGCAAATCTAGACGCCTGACGCTGCGACTGCTGTTCAGCCGCTCGCGCACGCAACTTATATCCGCCACACAACCCGCCCTGCGCTGTTCACCCAGCGAAGTGGCTTAACTGCGCTCGTCCATCGCATGAGCCCATGCATACGCACCTAAAACAATAAAACAAGGAAATACACATGACTGCTAACCGCCTTCGCATTCTGCCTGCAACCCTGGCAATTGCCGTATCCAGTGCCAGCTTGCCATTGCTCTCTCATGGGGCCGGCTTCGTCGAAGACGCCAAGGTTTCCACCAACCTGCGTAACTTCTACATCAACCGCAACTTCGTCGACTCAAACGCGCCTCAAAACTACGGCGAAGAATGGACCCAGGCCTTTATTCTCAACGCACAATCTGGCTTCACCGAAGGCACCGTGGGGTTCGGACTCGACACATTAGGCATGTTGGCCATCAAGCTTGATGGCGGTAATGGTACAGACGGAACGGCGCTGCTGCCGGTTCATCCAGACGGACCATCGGACGACTTCGGACGCCTTGCAGTCGCCGCCAAGGCGAAGATCTCCAACACCGAATTGAAGGTCGGTGAATGGATGCCCGTGCTGCCCATTCTGCGCTCCGATGATGGCCGCTCGCTGCCGCAAACCTTTGAAGGTGCGCAACTGACATCCAAGGAAATCGATGGTTTGAATCTCTACGGTGGCCAGTTCCGCCAGAACAGCCCGCGTGACAGCGCGAGCATGGACGACATGAGCTATGGCGGCGCGTTTTCCGACCGCTTCAACTTTGCCGGCGGCGAATACGCATTCAATGACAAACGCACCCAAGTAGGCGTTTGGTACGCCGAACTGGAAGATGTTTACCAACAGCAATATTTCAACCTGCAACACAGCCAGCCAGTGGGCGACTGGGTGCTTGGCGCCAATATCGGCTACTTCATCGGCAAGGAAGACGGCAGTGCGCTGGCCGGCGACCTCGACAACAAAACCATCTCCGGGTTGTTCTCCGCCAAGTACGCCAGCAACACCTTTTATATCGGCCTGCAAAAGCTCACGGGCGACAACAACTGGATGCGCGTCAATGGCACCAGCGGCGGCACCCTGGCCAACGACAGCTTCAACAACAGCTACGACAACGCCCAGGAACGTTCATGGCAAGTGCGCCATGACTTCAACTTCGCGGGGCTAGGCATTCCCGGCCTGACCCTGATGAACCGCTACATCAGCGGCGACAATGTACATACCGCGACCACCAACGACGGCAAGGAATGGGGCCGCGAAACCGAGCTGGCCTACACCATTCAAAGCGGTGCGCTCAAGGCATTGAACATGAAATGGCGCAACTCGACCCTGCGCCAGAACTTCGCCATGCGCGACATGGATGAGAACCGGATTATCATTAACTATCCGCTGGACATCCTCTAAGGAACCTCTGAAAAACTACTGCGCTCGATATTACTGGGGCAGCCCATGCTGCGTTAAAAAACTGCTCAAAATGCTCATTTACAGCTCGTAAACTCCGCTTTTTCACAGTTTTTTGCCTTGTACTCTCGTCGCTCGCTACCTTTTTCAGAAGGTTCCGAACCGCTGAAAAACTACTGCGCTCCGACCGGGCTGTACATTGGTAACAGCCCGGTATTTTCAACGCTTCACCCTGCTTGCTCCAGTGACTTTTAGCCCAGCTTCGCGCTGGGCTTTTTTATCCGTATTCGGGTGTCCGTTTATCGACCGCAGATTGCCTGAACGGCCTGTCTGTTTTGCCGACGCCATCAGCAACAGTTGTAAGATCAATAGCCCGTTCGACTTGGAGAATAGATATGCAGTCAATCACCACTCGTCAACAATTGCAGTTGCCCAAACTTGGCCTGGGAACATGGCCAATGCTCGATGAAGAATGCAGCCGCGCCGTCGAGCAGGCAATCGAACTGGGCTACCGGCATATTGATACGGCCACCGGCTACAACAACGAAGCAGCGGTCGGCACGGCACTGGCTCGTTCAAGCACACCGCGCGAGCAGATACATGTGACTACCAAAGTCTGGTGGGACAAGCTGCAACCCCAGGCCATGCGCCAATCACTCGACAACAGCTTGAAAGCCCTGCAAAGCGATTATGTAGACCTGTTCCTGATTCACTGGCCCGGCAATGGCGGTAAAGACTGGAGTCTGGAGCAAAGCATCGAAACCCTGGTTGAACTTCAACAAAGTGGCAAAGCCAAGCATATAGGCGTAGCCAACTTCACCTTGCCAATGCTGCGCCGTGCAGTCGATGAACTGGGCGCCCCCCTGGCCGCGCTGCAGGTCGAATACCACCTGATGCTCGACCAGCAACCGCTGCTCGATTTCGTTCGTCAGCACGACATGGCACTGACCGCCTACACGCCACTGGCCCGCGGCAAGGCTGCAGAAGCTGCGCAGGTGCAACAAGTGGCGGACAAGCATGCCGTGCTACCGAGCCAGGTTGTCCTGCAATGGCTGTTGGCCCAAGACAATGTCGCCGCGATCCCCAAGGCCAGCGGCAAAGCCAATCAGCTCAGCAACCTACAAGCCCTGGATCTGCGCCTGGACGCCGACGACCTTGCCCTGCTCGCCCAGCTGCCGAAGAACCTACGCGTGGTAAACCCGGACTTTGCACCGCAATGGGATAGTTGAACGACTGATCGCACATACAACAAAGCCAGCACGCATCGCTGGCTTTGTTCGATCGGTGTTTGCGGCAAGTAGGGTTAAGGCCGCGATCTCAATCCTGTAGCGACTCGACACCCATCTCGTCCCACACCTCCTCCGCCAGATGGAAGGTGGCATTGGCCGCAGGAATGCCACAATAGATCGCGCTCTGCATCAGCACTTCCTTGATCTCATCACGGGTCACGCCGTTGTTTTTCGCAGCCTTGAGATGCAGTTTCAGTTCACCTTCGCGGTTCATCCCGATCAGCATGGCGATGGTAATCAGGCTGCGGGTGTGGCGCGGCAGGCCGGGACGGGTCCAGATATCACCCCAGGCGTGACGGGTAATCATCTCCTGGAACTCTTCATTAAAGGGCGTCATTTTTTCCAGGCTGCGATCAACATGAGCGTCACCCAGAACCGCGCGACGCACCTGCATGCCTGCTTCATAGCGTTGTTTTTCGTCCATCGTATTCACTCCGATCAAGCCAGCAAAAAATCCAGCACGCGCTGGCTGAACAGTTCACCCGCCTCGACATTCGACAGGTGCGCGGCATGGAATTCAACCTGCTGCGCGCCTGCAATTTTAGACGTCATAAATTGCCCATCGGCGGGTGTTGTCACCGCATCATGGGTGCCGCACACCACCAGAACCGGTAATGCGATCGTCGCAATCTGCTCACGGAAATCCGCATCACGGACCGCTGCACAATTGGCGGCGTAACCTTCAGGCGAAGTTTGTGCGAGCATGCCGACTATAGGTTCGACCTTGGCCGGTTGGCTTGCGGCAAAACCTTCGGTAAACCAACGAGAAATTGATGCATCACGCAACGCGGCCATGGCCGCGGCGCCGTCGCGCAGGACGGTTTCAATCCGTGGGTTCCAGATGTCTGGCGAACCGATTTTCGCAGCGGTATTGCAAACCACCACTTTACTCAGGCGCTGCGGAGCGTTAATTGCCAGCCACTGGCCAATCAAGCCGCCCATGGACAAGCCACAGAATGCCGCTTTCTGGATATCCAAGGCGTCGAGCAGCGCAAGCACATCCCGGCCATTTTGCTCGATGCTGTACGGCCCTTTGCTCACCAGTGATTTGCCATGGCCACGGGTGTCATAGCGCAGCACACGAAAGTGCTCGGTAAATGCGGGCATCTGTGCATCCCACATGTGCAGGTCGGTACCCAATGAGTTGGACAGCACCAGTACCGGCGCATCAGCCGGACCTTCTAACACGTAATTCAGTTCGCCATCGGCAAGTTGCACAACAGACATCAGAGGCCTCTATTCGCAGAAATTTTGATGTTCAGCCAATGCGCGCTCAACCCAGCGCCTTGCCTGACCGAGATAAAAAGCTGGGTCCAGCAAGCGATCAAGCTCGGCAGCGGATAATTGCGCAGTGACTTCAGGGTTCGCGCCAAGCACTGCGCGCAGATGCACGCCTTGCGCGACTGCCTCGCGACAACAATGTTCGAGCAGATGATGGGCCGCATCACGACCCATGCGCTGGGCAAGGGCAATGCTGACGGCTTCGGCAAGCACCAGCCCTTGTGTCAGGTCGAGGTTTTCGCGCATGCGCGCAGCCTGTACCTCCAACCCCGGCACCACCAGCAAGGCTTGTTGCAACGCCCCGGAAACCAGACAGCAAAGTTCCGGCAGGCATTCCCACTCGGCGTGCCACAAACCCAGGCTGCGTTCGTGCTCCTGCGGCATGGCCGAGAGCATGGTGGAAACCAGGCCCGGTGCTCGCGTGGCGGCAGCAATCAACACGGCGGCACTGACCGGATTGCGTTTGTGCGGCATGGTTGATGAGCCACCCTTGCCCGGCGCGGCAGGCTCGAACAGTTCACCCGCCTCGGTTTGCATCAACAGGCTCAGGTCGCGGCCCAATTTGCCCAGGCTTCCGGCCAGCATGCCCAACCAGCTGGCAAACTCGACCAGCCGATCACGCTGGGTGTGCCAAGGTTGATCCGGCAGGCTCAGCTTCAGCTCATCAGCCAAGGCCTCGCTGACGGGCCAGGCTTGCTCGCCCAGTGCCGCCAAACTGCCGGACGCACCACCAAACTGCAGGCACAGCAAGCGTGGTTTGAGCTCAAGCAAGCGCTGACGGTGACGCGTAATAGCACCGAGCATCCCCGCCAACTTCATGCCCAGGGTGACCGGCGTTGCATGTTGCAGCCAGGTGCGCCCGGCAATTGGCGTATCCGCGTGGCGCTCGGCCTGCTGCGCCAGCCCATCGGCCAAACGCTGCAAGTCTTGCTCAAGCAACTCAATGGCAGCGCGCAGTTGCAAGACCAGCCCCGTGTCCATCACATCCTGGCTGGTCGCGCCCAGATGTACATAGCGCTCAGCCTCGGCGCTTTCACTGGCAATGCGCTTACCTAACGCCTTGACCAGCGGAATCGCTGAATTACCTGCGACTGTGATGGCTTGCGCCAGAGCCGGAAAATCAAAGTGCTCGGCACTGCACGCGGTCTCAATCGGGCCAACGGCAGTTGTGGGGATCAGGCCAACTCGCGCTTCGGCACGGGCCAGCGCTGCTTCAAAATCAAGCATGCCTTGCACCCGGCCCTGATCGCAAAAGATTGCGCGCATGGCTGGCTGGGTGAAGTAGGCATCGAAAAGTTGATTGCTCGGGCAGTTCAAGCCGGCGCTCCAGAATCTTGGAATGAGTGGTTGTTTTATAGCAGTGTACGAGCCGAGGCCAGTAGCGGATTCGCAGCTCGCACAAATCCTTGCGACTGACCTTGGCCAGTCAAACCCGCTCGATAGCCAGCGCCAGGCCTTGGCCAACACCTACGCACATGGTCGCCAGCCCCAGCTTGCCACCGGTTTTCTCAAGCTGGTGAACGGCTGTGAGGACCAACCGATTGCCGCTCATGCCCAGCGGATGACCAAGGGCGATGGCACCACCGTTGGGGTTGACCTTGGCGCAGTCATCGGCCAAACCCAGTTCACGAGTCACCGCCAGCCCCTGGGCGGCGAAGGCTTCGTTGAGTTCGATCACATCGAAAGCATTGATATCCAGATTCAAACGCGCCAGCAATTTGCGCACGGCAGGCACAGGGCCAATACCCATCACTCGCGGCGCCACACCAGCGCTGGCCATGCCAAGTACTTTCGCACGCGGCTTGAGACCGTACTTTTGTACAGCCTCAGCCGAGGCCAGAATGATTGCCGAGGCGCCATCGTTCAAGCCCGAAGCATTGCCTGCGGTGACAGTCTTGTCCGCACCATTGACTGGCTTGAGCTTGGCCATGGTTTCGGCGTTACTGTCGGCGCGTGGATGCTCGTCGGTATCGACAACGGTTTCGCCCTTACGGGTCTTAATCACCACCGGGACGATTTCCTCGGCGTAATAACCGCTCGCCTGGGCAGCGGCTGCACGTTGCTGACTGCGCAGGGCAAATGCATCCTGATCAGCGCGGCTCACAGCATAGTCAGCGGCGACATTATCAGCAGTGACTGGCATGGCATCGACGCCATACTGTTCTTTCATCAAGGGGTTAACAAAGCGCCAGCCCATGGTCGTGTCTTCGATTTTCTGACCACGGCCAAAAGCGCTGTCGGCCTTGCCCATGACATAAGGCGCACGCGTCATCGACTCAACGCCCGCGGCAATTGCCAGCTCCATTTCACCCAAGGCAATGGCGCGGAACGCTGAGCCCACCGCATCCAGCCCCGAGGCGCACAGGCGATTGAGCGTTACCCCCGGCACTGTTTCAGGAAGACCGGCGAGCAACAATGCCATGCGCGCAACGTTGCGGTTGTCTTCACCAGACTGGTTGGCGCAACCCATGAAGACTTCATCAAGAGCGCTCCAATCCACCTGAGGATTGCGCTCGATCAGGGCACGCAAAGGGATGGCGGCCAAGTCATCGGCACGCACTGCTGACAGGCCGCCATTGAGGCGACCAATAGGCGTACGCACGGCATCGCAGATAAAGACTTCGCGGCTCATTCGTCACCCCCGGCCTGGCCGTGAGCAGCGGCGGTACGGGCTTCGAGATCGCGCAACGCAGTCAATTCTTCAAATTTAGGCGCTTGAGTTGTGGTCACGGTTTCGGCAAAGCGAATTTGCCAACCCGTGTTTTCAATCACCTGCTCGCGCGTCACACCCGGGTGCATGGAGGTGACGATAAACTCATTGCTGCCTGCTTCCGGCTCCATGATGCACAGGTCGGTAATGATCGCCACCGGCCCTTCGCCCGGCAACCCGAGGCGCTTGCGATGATCGCCGCCTTCGCCATGACCAACAGAGGTAATAAAGGCCAGTTTCTCAACAAAGGTGCGATGGCCTTGCTTGAGGATGATCAGCACTTTCTTCGCCGAGCCTGCGATTTCCGGTGCGCCGCCAGCACCCGGTAGACGAACCTTGGGCTGCTGGTAATCACCGATCACCGTGGTGTTGATGTTGCCGTACTTGTCGACCTGCGCCGCGCCCAGGAAACCGACGTCGATCCGTCCGCCTTGCAGCCAGTAGCGAAAGATTTCGCCCGTCGGCACCACGGTGTCAGCGGTTTCAGCCAACTCGCCATCACCAATCGACAGCGGCAATACACTGGGCTTGGCGCCGATAGGACCGGATTCATAGATCAGCACCACTTCTGGCGCATGGGTCAGGCGTGCGAGGTTGGCGGCCTTGGAAGGCAAGCCGATACCGACAAAGCAAACGCTGCCATTACCCAGGCGACGTGCTGCAGCGACGGTCATCATTTCATTGGTTGTGAAGTCAGTCATCACTTGTTCTCCCCGTTCACTTTCGCTTTGTACTCGGCAAAATCCGCAGTGCCACGGATGTATTCATCAATCCAGGCAGTGAAGGTTTCCCGGTCACGGGCGATAGGGTCCCAAGCTTGATAGAAGCGGTTGTCGCGCTCGTAGTAGCCGTGTGCATAGGATGGATGCGCCCCGCCAGGAACCAGGCAAACGGCGGCTATTGCCCAGGTTGGCAATACGCAGGCATTCATTGGCGCTTGCAGGTCATCGACAATTTCCTCAACGGTCACAATGCAATGCTTGGCCGCCAGCGCCGCTTCTTTCTGTACGCCAAGGATGCCTTGAATCAGCACATTGCCTTTGCGGTCGGCCTTTTGCGCATGGATCACGGTTACATCAGGACGCACGCTTGGCACCGCTGCCAGGGTTTCACCGGTAAAGGGGCAATCGATGAACTTGATGCGCGGGTTGACCTTGGCCAGGTCCGAACCTTGATAGCCACGCAGCACAGCAAATGGCAAACCCGAGGCGCCAGACACATAGGCATTGGCCATGGCCGCGTGGCTGTGCTCTTCAATCTCAAGCGGTTGCGGCCAGCCCTTCTCGACCGCGTCGCGCAGACGGTGCAACGAGCCAACGCCCGGATTGCCGCCCCAGGAGAAAATCAGTTTTTTTGCGCAACCAGCACCGATCAACAGGTCATAGACCAGATCCGGCGTCATGCGCACCAACGTCAGGTCTTTCTTGTCCTGGCGAATCAGTTCGTGGGCAGCAGCAGTCGGAATAAGATGGGTAAAACCTTCGAGGGCAACAGTGTCGCCATCGTTGACGAAGCGTTGGACGGCTTCGCTTAAAGAAATAATGTCAGCCATGGTAAGTCTCGATTGGTAGACGGGACAGTCGTGTGGGTAAAAAGTACTCTGCCGACGCAGGCCAAACAATCCGATAATCGACTATCCGTTCGATTATCGAACAACACTCAATACATGCGATTCCCAAGCCACGGGCATCGCACGTCGCTTGCAGCTAGGTTGCATCTGCGTGACTGACCAACCCCTTGATAACCACCGCCGCCGTGGCGATAGCTGCAGGCACCACAAGTGCAGTCAAGACCTGCTCGAAGTTCCAGCCCAGGCCAAGCAAGGTCGCCCCCATCCAGGCACCCAAAATGGCGCCGAAACGACCAATGCCAAGCATCCAGGACACACCGGTTGCGCGTCCCTGGGTTGGGTAAAAACGTGCAGCCAGCGAGGGCATGGCCGATTGCGCACCGTTGACGCACATCCCGGCCAGCAATACCAAGGTGGCCAGCAAGGTGACCTGACCGAGGCTTTGCCCGACCAGATAGGCAAATACGCCCGCGAACAGGTAAAACCCACCAATGACCTTATGTGGATTGAAACGATCCATCGCCCAGCCAACGGCAACGGCACTGAGTACCCCGCCAAACTGGAACAAGGCCCCGATAAACGCCGCTTGCTCCATGCTGGCGCCGCTGTCGCGCATCAACGTCGGCAACCAACTGGTGAGCAGGTAAACAATCACCAGGCCCATGAAGTAAGTCAGCCACAGCAACAGCGTGCCGGTGCTGTAGGTGCCCGAGAAAACCACCTTGAGCACGTTGCGGCTTTGCACGGTTTTCTGCTCAGGAACCGTGAATGCGCTGATACCTTGCATAGCGGCTGGCGCAATGGGCTCAAGGACTTTACGCACCTTGTCTGCCCCACGATTGCGCACCACCAAGAACCGCGCGGATTCGGGTAGACGCACCAGCAACACCAGTGACAGTGCCAACGGCAGCACACCACCGATCAACAACAAGCTGTGCCAGCCGTATGCCGGAATCAGTGCTGCAGAGACAAAACCGCCGCACGCCATGCCCAGGTTAAAGCCGCAGAACATGCTGGTGACCAGCAGCGACTTGAGACGCTCAGGGGTGTATTCAGACAGCAGCGTCGTTGCATTGGGCATTGCCGCACCCAGCCCCAGTCCGGTCAGAAAACGCAGCACGACAAGCTGGTCGACATTGCCACTGAATGCAGACAACAGGCTGAACAAGCCAAAGAGGAATACCGCGACCACCAAGACGACTTTGCGTCCATAGCGGTCAGCCAGCGGGCCGGAACCCAAGGCGCCGAACACCATGCCAATCAAGGCAGCGCTCATCACCGGGCCGAGGCTGGCGCGATCAATCCCCCAATCCTGGGTCAACGCCGGGGCAATGAAGCCCATGGCGGCGGTGTCCAGGCCATCGAGAAAAACAATCAGGAAACACAGAATCATGACGCGCCATTGATAGCGCGATAGAGGCTGGGCATTGATAAACGATTGCACATCCAGGCTGGCAGCAGTCGTGGAGGTTATGGCGGTCATGGTGGTCTCTTATTGTGGTGAAGAAAACTGCACCTGCAACTTAAGCGTCCACCCTGAACCGCTCAATACGATAATCGATTCAGCGTTCGATTAACGATCAGAAATAGACTTTGGTCTACCCCTCTGAACATCAGCATGCGACTTGCCATAAAGCCCTGCGCACAAGGGCTGGTCAATGAAACAAACGGGTACTCAATTCTTTACTCGCTTCGAGCAGCACCGGCAGAAAACGGCTTTCCAACTCCTGGCGGCTGGTACGGCTGACATGGGTCCCGACGTTCAATGCGGCCAGCACCTGGCCCGCCGAGTCTTTCAGCGGTACGGCGATCGAACGCAGGCCAATCTCCAGCTCTTGATCAATGATCACCCAGCCTTGCTGGCGGATCTGCTCGATATTTTCGCGCAGCGCCTCCGGCGTGTGCAGAGTGCGGCTGGTCTTGATCTGCAGGTCGGCGTGTTCAAGGTATTCATCAAGCGTCAGGTTATCCAACCCCGCCAGCAGAATCCGGCCCATTGATGTGCAATACGCAGGCAAACGGCTGCCGACGCTGAGATCAACTGAAATCAAGCGCTGCGGTGTAGCCGAACGGGCGATGTAGAGGATTTCATCCCCTTCCAGGCTGGCCATGGAGCAGGCTTCATGCAACTGCTCGCTGATCCTGTCGAGTATCGGCTGAGCCGTCACCGCCAGCGGCGTTGAAGACAAATAGGCATGGCCAAGCGTCAGCACCTTGGGCAGCAACGAATAAGTGCGCCCATCGGTGGTGGCATAGCCAAGCTTGATCAGGGTATGCAGGCAGCGCCGTACCGCCGCGCGGGGAATCTCGGTACGGTGGCTGATCTGGGCAATGGTCAGATGGCGCTTGCGCTCTTGGAATGCATGAACCACTGCTAAACCACGGGCCAGCGAGGTCATAAAATTAGGGTCGCCGGTCAGGGCTTCAATCCGTTTGGCTGGCGATACCACAATAGGCGGCGCCAGAGTTGACAGCGGTTGGCGTTGCTCATCGCTCATTGCAGTTTTCCTTTATTGACATTCAAGCCCTTGCGCGATTATCGAACCAACGCGCGATAATCGCAATCCTGGCTCACTGACATTTACCGCACATTGCATTCACAGGTGTGGCCCGGCGAGCCAGCCGATAAACAGGCTGTAGGTCACAAACGACAGCAACGTCGCACCAACCAAGGCAGCCGCGCAGCGCCCTTGCAAGCCAAAGCGCTGGCCGACTATGGGGTAAATGCTCATCATCGGCGCACAGGCAAACAACACGCCGGCCACGCGCAAGCTTGGGTCAGTAACGGGTAGAAAACTGAAGCACAGCAACACTGCCAGCGGGTGCAAAATCAGCTTGCCCAAACTGATCTGCAGCACATCGGTGACCATGCCACCAACACGCATCCCTACCAGGCTGCCTCCAATCACAAACAAGGCCACCGGCGCAGAAGACTGAGCCAGCATCTCCACCGCCCGCATCGGTATCTCAGGCACATGCAGGCCCAGCAGCGCGACCAGCAACCCCAGGCAAATCGCAATAATTATGGGGTTACTCAGCAGCCGCTTGCCGGTAGCAACGGCAGTTGCACGCAGGCCCAAACCTTGGCTTTCACCCACCTCAGCCAAGGCAAAAGCGAGCGGCAGCATCAGCAGGTTTTCGATCAACACGCCCATTGCCAACCCGACTGCAGCGGCCTCACCGACCACCAAGGCGGCAATCGGATAACCAATAAAGCCACTGTTGGACATGGACATGCCCACGGCACTGATCGCGCTGGCGCTGAAACCATCACCGCGTACGCGCCGTGAAATGGCAAAGCCCAGCGCAAATACCAGCAGCGAGGCCAGGCCGTATGCCAGCAGGTAATTGCGCTCGAACACCTCGTCCAGCGGCCGCTCGACCAGTGCCTTGAACACCAGCGCTGGCAACGCAAAGCTAATAACAAAACGCCCCATCCCAGCCACTTGCTCGCGGCTGATCCATTGCAGGCGAGTGGCGATAAAGCCAAGGCCGATAATCAGAAAAATCGGCGCGGTGATGCCCAGGATCTGCAACATAATGATGAACTCAATACTTCAGTTGGCAGAGTTGCTGTAAACGGCTGCGTGTACGTGAGAAATCAACATGACTGCCCGGCTGGCACAGATCATCCAAGCCAGCCTCACAGCCTAGAAAGAGCTGCACGCCGCTGTCGTAAGCAATATCAATAAAGTTAAGAAAGCGCTGCTGTACATCAATGCCCTCGGCATCCAGGCAAGGCACGCCAGCCACCGCCAATTGTCGATACTGGTCGCAGAGCCAGAGAAAGTCCGCGCTGGAGCGGGGTTGTCGACACAGCTCGCCGAAATCCAGCCAGAGCATCCCAGCCTCCCTGGCGCGCAGTTTTAGCGGGTGATGATTAAGGGTTATTTCGCGGTCATATTCAACGCTCTCGCTAAACGCCAGGCGCTTGCCAAGCACAGCGCTGGATTCCTTGACCGGCCAGATGTATTCACCCCAACAATAACCTGCGCGCTGGCGGTAGTCGGTTCCGCCGTCAAGCTGCACAACCGCAAAGCGCTGTTCAAGCAAACTGATTGCTGGCTTGAAGCGCTCACGATACAGCGGATTGGGACACAAGCCTTGAGGCGCATAGTTGGAAGTGCATACCACGCCCACGCCCTTTTCAACCAATGCCTTGAGCAGGCGCCCGAGCAGCATCGCATCGCCAATATCGTGTACGTGAAACTCATCAAAACAGAGCAAGCGCACGCTCTTGGCGATGTCACCCGCCACCCGGACTAAAGGGTCGCTTTGGCCGTTATACGCCAGCATGCGTTGTTGCAACTCCTGCAAGAACGCATGGAAATGCACTCGACGCTTGTCTTCCAAGGGCGCAGCAGTAAAGAACGCATCCATCACAAAGCTTTTGCCGCGCCCCACCCCGCCCCACAGATAAACCCCGGCGATAGGTTTAGTTGACCACCGCGAACGCGGTGCCAGAAATGCCGAAAGCCACTGACCGAGACGGTCAATGGCTAGCTGTTGTGCAGGATCGGCGCTAAAGCCTTTGTCACTGAGCAGCGTCGTAAAATGCGCACGCACGAGCTGCTCCGGCAAGCGCTCGCTAGAAGTCAAAGAACACCGTCTCTCCCTCGCCCTGAATGGTGATATCAAACCGATAAGCCAGTTTGCCATCCACTTCACAGCGCTGGGCGACTAAAGTCTCACGTCGCTGCGGTTGCTCGATCAGGTTAAGCACCGGGTCTGCCGCGTTGGCTTCTGCTTCATCAGAGAAATACAAACGGGTTTGCAGGTGAATATTGATCCCCCGGGCGAACAGGGAAATATTGATATGCGGCGCCATGGGCACACCTGCCGCATTATTCACTACACCCGGCTTGATGGTGTGTAGCGTCCAGCCGCCGGTTTCAAAGGTGGTGGCGGTACGACCAAAGCAATTAAAGGGCTTCTCCAGGTCGTAGTCGCTGTCGTAGCGGCCTTGATGATCAGCCTGCCAAAACTCCAGAAACGAGTCTTTGACCAAGTGACCGTTGCCGTCATGGACATTGCCAATCAACAGGATGTGTTCGCCCGGCGCCTCGGGTTTAGCCATCTGGTTCCAGATTTCCTGGGGCCGCGCCGGGTTGCCTGCAGCGGCCAAGGCCAAACCAATATGCACATAAGGGCCAGCGGTTTGTGAAGGGGTTTCGGCTAGCAATTCGATAGGCATGACAATTCCCCTCAGCGATTTTCAAAATGAGTCTGACGCTGCCCGCGCAGCACGATATCGAAGCGATAAGCCAGGCAATCCATCGGATTGGCTGCACTCATATCAAGCTTGGCGATAAGGCTTTGCACCGCATCAGGATTGGCGATCGACTTAACAATCGGACACATCGGAATCAGCGGGTCGCCCTCAAAATACAGCTGGGTAATCAAGCGCGTTGAAATGGCCGGGCCACTGATGGAAAAGTGAATATGCGCTGGACGCCAGTCATTCGGGCCGTTGCGCCATGGATAAGGGCCGGGCTTGACCGTGCGGAAGCTGTAGTAACCGTCGTGATTGGTCAGGGCACGGCCTACGCCACCAAAATTAGGATCAAGCGGCGCCAGGTAACGGTCGTTCATATGCCGGTAGCGGCCACCGGCGTTGGCCTGCCACATCTCAACCAAGGTGTGCGGGACTGGCTTGCCGTACTGATCAATCACCCGACCAGCCACGATAATGCGCTCGCCCACAGGCAAACCGCCGTTATTGAAATTGAGCAGCAAGTCGTTGTCATGCTCGCCCAGCCTCAGGTGTGAGAAATCCGGGCCAGTCGTCTCTGAAATGGATTGAGGAATACTCACCAGTGCCTGACGCGGTGAACGTGCAATCGAAGTTTTATAGTCAGGCGTCAGCGCCTTTGGGTGCCAATTACGGTCTCGAATGACAAAGCGGCTCTGCGCATCAGACATATCGATATCCTCTTATTAGAATGGATGAGACTTGCTGGCCTACACCGGCCAACGGCAAGTCTCCTGCACAATCCCCTGGATGGATATTGAAAAGATAAACGCCATGCATAACCAAATGGTTATGGGTTACCTATTCAGATAGTTTCAAACGCCCCCGCTCGGCCAATAACCTTTTACTTGCTGCAAGGGCCATTTGTGCACGCTGCAACGCACTGATGCCCGGCTGCTTAACGGGCACCTCCAGGCTGAGTGGAATCTGCGCTGGCAATGCATTGAGCAAACCATGCAGGTCGCAATCCCCCTCACCTGGGAAGCGTCGCTCGCTACGCGCCTGACGCAGGACTTCAGTCATGTCATCCGGCCGCGGGCCAAGCACGTCGCACAACTGGGCATAGCGCATGCGAGCAGGATCAACCTGAGCAAGTTGCCCAAGACTTGAGGCCGACCGGTCAAAGTGAAACGCATCAACCAACACGCAGCCATTACTCCGCCCTGCCGCCTCGACAATGCGCAGCGCTTGATCGAGATCACGGGCATCGGTCCAGGGCATGAACTCCAGATGCGGGTGCAGGCCATAGGATTTGGCCAAATCGCACAGCTCGGCAAAATTATCAGTTAACCGGGCTTCATCCGGATCATTAGCGGCCACCAACAATTCGCTGGCTGAAAACTCGGCACCGACTTCAAGCAGGCAGCGCATGTCTGCCACCCGGCTATCTGGCTTTAGCCGCAATATTTCAACATCCAGCACGCCAATACCGGTGTCGTGCAAACGCTGTTGAGTCTGGCGTCGCAGCCCTGCATCAGTCATCAACGCAAAATGCTGTTCTTCAGCGGTAGCCGGCAGCAAACGCAAGCCGACGTGGCTGTAACCTGCTCGGGCAGCGACCTCCACCATATCAGGGGGCGACAGCTCAAGCACGGTCAGCGCAGCAAGGGAAAATAGTTGTTCGCTCATCAACGGGTCCTGTAGCCGCTTGGGGCTTGATCTCAGATCTGTGCAGGCGTGCAGGCCCGCCCTGTTTCGGCGGCTTGGCGTATGGCTTCGATCAAGGCCAGGGTGCGACCTGCATCTGCGGCGCTCACCATGGGCTCAGCTTGACCCCGTGCGACCTGGACAAAGTGCTCAAGCTGGCGGGTCAGCGCCTCGGCATCGGCGTAGGGCTGCACATCGGCCAACAAAGGATGATGCCAACCAGCGTCGGCTGTAGCGTAATGCCAGTGCTTGAGCTGGGGCAGGCTCAATGCGCCCTGTGTCCCGGCAAGCAGATAACAAGGTTGATCCGCCTGCTGCGGATAAATCGGGTTCTCACCAGAACTCAACTCCCAGCTCCAAGGCGCGACGACCGCATCGGAACCGGTCAGGCTGCCCAAGGCGCCATTGGCAAACTGCAACAACACAGCGACGTTATCTTCATTGGGCAAGCCACGCGTCTGGTTACTGGTCACGGCCTGCACCGACTGCACTTCGCCGCACAGATGGCGCAGCAAGTCGAGATCATGAATCAGGTTGGTCAGCAGCATCCCAGCGCCCGGCTCACGGCGCCACGGAATTTCAAAATAGTCGTCGGGTTTACGCAGTTGCCACAAGGCGGTCACTGATGTCAGCTGCCCCAGCGCGCCTTCGTCAAGCATCTGCCTGGCCTTGGCAATCAGCGGGTTATGCCGACGATGATGCCCCACCAATACCGCAACGCCAGTGGTTTGCGAAACCCTCACCAGTTCACGCACTTCATCCAGCTGAACACCGACCGGTTTCTCAAGCAGAACGGCAACACCGGCGTTGAGGCAGTCAATTGCTGTTTGCACATGCAGGTTGTTGGGGTTGGCAATGATCGCCGCTTGCGGTTTTGCCTCGGCCAGCATCACTTGATGATCGGCAAAGTAAGGAATACCGCGCGCATTGGCAATTTCGAAGGCCTGCGGATTGGGATCGGAAATCGCACAGAGCTGCGCCTGATCCATTGGGTCCAGGTGCTCAAGGTGCTGCTGGCCCATGGAGCCTGCGCCGATCAGGGCGATACGAAGTGGGTTGGTCAATGTCGATCCTCCGGTCCGTTGTGGAAAGTCCTTTTATTATTTAGAACCTAGTTCCACTTTTAAATCAAGCATGCAAAAGCACGGCATGACACTAACTGACCATCGGATAATGAAAGGCTGCAGACAAAATTAAGGCCGCTATAGCGGCCTTTGCATCAACTGAACAGTTCCGAGGCTGGACTCGCGCCAGATAACTCCTCGGCAGACTTGAGCAGCAAGCTTGCCAACTCATGCATGCGTGGCTCGGTCAGGCGCGCGCTCGGCCCGGCGATACTCAACACACCAATACTGCGCCCATCAGCAGGGCTTTTCACCACCACGGCCATCGCCGAGGTGCCGACGGCAGAGCTTTGCTCGACCCAGGCATAGCCGTATTGGCGTGCAACCTCCAAGCGGGCAAGCAAGTCTGTCGTGTTGCGCGGTGCATTGACGCCCAATTGCTGCGGATCGAGCACCGGCCCCTGCGACTCCACCAAAGCCAGGGCGGATGCGTCATCCATACTCGCCAACCAGGCATGCCCGGACGCGGTGTACAGCAAAGGCGCATCGCGCCCCATATCCGGGTCGTAGCGCAGCCCGCCCTTTGCGCCTTGGGCCTTGGCGATCCAGGTCAGGCGCTCGTTATCAATCACTCCTAGGCGCACCAGTTCGCCGCACTCCTCGGCCAATCGATCGAGAATCGACTGAACAATATCGCTCCCGGCGTTGGACAAATAGCGAAACCCCAGCGCCACCAGCTTGGTCGACAACTGGTAACGGCTGCTATCGGGATTCTGCCTCACATAGCCCAACCGTATCAGTTCAGCCAGCATGCGATGAGTCGCACTTTTCGGGATATTCAAATCGTCAGCCAGGCTTTGCATTTGCAAGCCCTGCGGCTCCTGCGTAAGGCTCTCCAGAAGACTGAGTGCGCGTTCGATCTGACTGCCGGCCATAGTGCTGAAATCCATGCTGATGTGGGCGAGGATTCTAACGGGATAGTTCAAGACTGGGAAACAGGCAGGTTTTTGGTTACCCCGGCAATCAAGCTCCACCTTATGAACCCAGGCGCAGTGCATGGTCTGCACCACCAATCGACGCGCAAATGATCATCGGCGGCAATTGTTGCTTGGCGATTCTGATTGAGCAAAATACAATATGGAACACAGTTCCATTTTTTACAATAACAGTACGAGACCTCTGCGCCATGCCCCATACAGCTGAATCGCCGTCTCCCAAATCCACGGATTTACAGTGCGACCTGTTGGTCGTTGGCTCTGGGGCTGCTGGCCTTGCGGCAGCAGTGACCGCAGCCTGGCATGGCTTGAAAGTGATAGTCGCGGAAAAAGACGAGGTGTTCGGCGGCGCGACAGCTTGGTCCGGTGGCTGGATGTGGCTGCCGCGCAACCCGCTTGCACGTCGCGCCGGCATCAACGAATCCATCGAACAACCACGCACCTATCTGCAACACGAATTGGGCGAGCAATTCGATGCCGAGCGAATCGACGCCTTCCTCAACGCCTGTCCATCGATGGTTGAGTTCTTCGAGCAACATACCGCGCTGCAATTTGCCGAAGGCAATGCAATTCCCGATATGCATGGCAACACACCGGGCGCCGCCAGCGGCGGTCATCAGTTGATTGCTGCGCCATACGACGCCACGGCAGTGCTGGACCTGCTGCCACGCTTGCGCAAAACCATGGCCGAGACGTCTTTTATGGGCATGCCGATTATGGCGGGTGCTGACCTGGCAGCGTTCCTGTCGATGACCCGCTCGGCCAAGGCCTTGTTGCACGTGAGCAAGCGTTTTACTCGCCATCTTTATCATCTCGCCCGTTATGGCCGGGCCATGCATTTGGTCAATGGTGTGGCTCTGGTTGCCAGGCTGGCCAGATCCGCGAAGGACCTGGGCGTGCAATTGATTGAGTCGGCACCCGCCGTGCGCCTGTTAACCGAACAAGGACGCGTCTGCGGAGCCGTGCTCGACTGTCAAACGAATCAACGCACAGTTCATGCGCGCGCCGTGCTCCTTGCCACGGGTGGCTTTGCCCATGATCCAGCAAGACGTCAGGCCCTGTTCCCCCGCCCCGAGCACGAGCACTTGGCCTTGCCGCCTCAGTCGTGCACTGGCGATGGCTTGCGGCTGGCGGAGGCAGTTGGTGGCCAAGTACGCACCGACCTTCAGTCTCCCGTGGCGTGGGCGCCGGTGTCTAAGGTTCCGTATCGCAACGGTCGGTTTGGCCACTTCCCGCATATTATCGAGCGCGGCAAGCCGGGCATTATCGGCGTGCTGCAAAACGGCAGGCGCTTCGTCAACGAAGCACATGGCTATTACGACTACGTTTCGGCGATGATCGAGCAGGTGCCAGCGAATCAGGAGCTTTGCTCATGGCTGATCTGCGACCATCGTTTTCAGCGCCGTTATGGCCTGGGCTTTGCCCGTCCGGCCCCCTTGCCGGTGGGCCCGCATGTGCGCAGCGGTTACCTAAAGCGCGGCGAGACCCTTGCGCAACTGGCTGTGGCTTGCGGCATTGATGCACAAGGATTGGAGCAGACGGTGAAAGGTTTTAATCAAGCCGCGCGCAAGGGTGAAGACCCAGAGTTTGGCCGCGGCAGTACCGCTTTTAATCGTAAGAATGGCGATACACTGCACCACGGCGCCAACCCTTGTGTAGCGCCGATCGAACAGGGCCCGTTCTACGCAGTCAAGGTTCAGCCAGGCTGCTTTGGCACCTTCGCCGGCCTGCAAACCGATGCCAATGCCGCTGTACTCAATGCCCATGGCCAGCCAATTACCGGCTTATATGCCGCAGGTTCAGACATGGCCAGCATCATGGGCGGCTTCTATCCATCTGGCGGCATTAACCTGGGCCCGGCAATGACGTTCGGCTACATCGCCGCACGCCACGTTGCAGGCATCGCCCCGTAGGGTGCGACAAGACGAAGCCTGTTCACCGAGAACCGACAGCGGCCATGCGTCGCGCTGCAAATGGCGGACAGAAAAGCGCTGTCCTCCCTACGGGACAAACACCATCCGTAGGGTGTGACAACGCGAAGCTTGTCCACCAACACCGGCCAAGTGAACTAGGCGGCCGCCGTGCTGCGTGTAAAGAGTCGCTTGACCCCAGGCACGCGGCTCAGCAATAGCAGAATCAATACCGAGCACAAAACCAGCGACAAAGGATTGCCGACCATTTCGTAGAACAATGCCACCGGGCTATCAGCAACCGCCGACATTGCCTGGCGATAGGAGGTATCCATCAGCGGTCCCAGGATTACGCCGAGGATTACCGGCCCCATCTGGAAACCAAAGAGTTTCAGCATGTAGCCAAAGAAGCCAAAACCGAGCATCCAGGTCACGTCACTCATATTGCTGTTGATCGAGTAGGTGCCGACCACGCAAAGCACTAAGATCACCGGTACCAGGATAGACTTCGGCAACTCGACGACCTTGGCAAACAGCTTGACGCCCATCAGACCGAACACCAGCAGGAAGATATTGGCCAAAGCCAGGTTGCCTACGGTGAACCAGAAGATATGAGGGTTTTCCACCATCATCAGCGGGCCAGGATTAATTCCGTGAATCACCAATGCGCCGAGGATCACCGCCGTCACGGCATCACCCGGCATACCCAGGGTAAGCATCGGCATATAGGCGCCGCCCACCGCTGCGCTATTGGCTGTTTCCGGCGCAACCAACCCTTCGTAAGCCCCCTCGCCAAATGGTCGTGACGGGTTCTTCACCGTGCGCTTGGCATGGTCATAGGCAAACAGTGCTGCGATATCACCGCCGGCGCCCGGTAGAGCACCAACCAACACCCCAATCAAGGATGTACGAATCGACAAGGGCAAGAACTTCAGCACCAGTCGCAGCGGCGGAACAATTTTGCTGACATCCTGGCGCACCGGCACCTGCTTTAAATTGTGCAGTTGATACAGCGCCTCGGACACGCCAAACAAGCCAATCATTACCGCGACATAATTGATCCCGCCAAGCAGGTCCATGTTGCCCATGGTGAAGCGACCTTGGGCAGTAACCGGGTCCATGCCAACCAGGCTGATCAGCACGCCAAGCGCAGCGGCAAACACACCTTTAGCCAACGAATTGGTGGCCAGGCTGCCGACCAGCAACAAGCCCAGCACCGCAATCAAAAAGTAGTCACGCGGGGCGAACTGCAGCGCAAACTCAGACAGATAGGGCGCAACCAGCGCCAGTACCAGCACACTAATCAAGCCACCGATAACCGACATTACGGTAGTCAGCCCGATTGCCCGCCCCGCTTCGCCGAGCTTGGCCAGCGGATAACCATCAAACGAGGTTGCGACCGCTGCCGGGGTGCCAGGCATGTTGAGCAAAATCGAGGCGCGCGAACCGCCATAGACCCCGCCGACAAAGATCCCGACAATCAGTGCCAAGGCATCATTGACCTCCCAGGAGAAGGTAAACGAAACCAGCAAGGACACCGCCATGGTCACAGAAAGCCCAGGCATGGCGCCGATATAGATACCGGCGAAGGTGCCCAATGCGGTGAGCATCAGCAACTGGGGATCAGCCCAGGCCATGGTCAAGAACGAAAAGGTATCAGTCATTTAGGCTCTCTCGACTCAAGGCAGGTAAACGTGAAAAACCAATGAAAACAGGGCATAGATAAACAGCAACGAACCACCTGCAATCAACAGCGCATAAACCACCCTGCCCCGCATCAGGTAAATCATGCTGCACACCAGAAAAGCCAGGGTGCAGGGATAAAAACCCAGGTAATACATGGCCACGACATAGGCGATGCACAAGACCGAGAACACCAGTATTTCAGCCGGCAGGTGAAGCCTGCGAAACGCGCGCATCTGCTCGAATAAGCCAGACAAGGCCGGTGGTTGCCGTCGATAGGAGCCGATCAAGATGACCAGGGATGAAATACCCAGCGCAACGCCAGCGCCCATTGGCAATGACCCAGGAGAATTGGCGATTTCAAAACCACTGATGCCGGCAGCTTGATAAATCACTGCCGCACTGAAAATCAGCAGCAACCAATAGAACATGCGCTCAAGCGGTTGCAGCCGATTGTTTGATTCAACTTTCATCACAGACCTCCTGACCCGAATAGGCAGGCGAGCCTGTTCGGGTCAGTCAAAGAACAACGATCAGGGCTTGGGAATGCCCAGAGATTCAGGCGAAACCTTTACCGCACCCGCCTTGTACATCGACCAGGTGGTGACTGATTGCCAGCGGTCAAGATAGGCCTGGGCTTCTGCACCGCTGAGGTTCAGCGGTGTTGCGCCAAAGTTCTTGATAAAGGCTTGTGCCTCAGGTGTGGCGAGGGTTTTGCTGAATGCATCGGTCAGCTTTTGCTTGATCGGCTCTGGCGTGCCCTTGCGCACCCACACACCCCAGAACGGGCCCCAAGGCAGATAGGAGGCTATTTCCGGCAGTGCCTTGGTGATTGGCGGCACGCCCGGCAAGCCTTCCAGTTCTTCAGTGCCAAATACTGCCAGGCCTTTGAGTTTGCCAGCCGCAATTTGCTCACGGGCAGCGGCCATGCTCAGCGGCATGAAGTCGATATGCTTGCCGAGTAATGCAGCCACACCCGGACCATCACCTGCAAAGGTAACCTCACGCACATCTAAGGGTTGAATCGAGCTGATCATGGCGTGGACGCTGCCGGGCAATCCGCCAGCGCCGGTGCTGCCCATGCGCAGTTTGCCCGGGTTGGCCTTGGCGTCGGCCAGTAGCTCTTCCATGCTGTTCCATGGGCTATCCGGCGGGGTGGCGATAACCGCCATGTTCTGACCGATCAGGCTGATCAGGTCGAGGCCGCTGTAATCGAACTTGGCCAAACCAAGCAGCGGGTAAAGCTGAGGGTTTTCAGCACCGATCAGCAAGGTATAGCCGTCTGGACGCTGCTTCATGACGAAGCTGGTGCCTATTACGCCTGTGCCACCCGGACGGTTGGAAATGATCAGGCTTTGGCCCAGTTCCTTCTCGACCAGTGCGGCCAGGCTGCGTGCAACGTTATCAGTGGCGCCGCCCGGACTCCAAGGCACCACGGCCTGGATATTGCGTTCGGGGTAGTCGGCATGGGCAGGTAAAGCAGTTAACAGGCAAGTAGACGAGAGCAGGAATCCTGCTACAAGACGTTTAAGCATGGGTCAATCCTCTGAGCTTCTTATGTTTGTTGTGCTCTGCCCGTACGACATTCAAGTGCCGTCCGTGACAATCCAGTCGCAGTCTTGAAACTGCAAATTAACTAGTTGGTACAACTTATTGCCAAGGCCTGAACGCGTCAAACACCTCACCGCTCTAACGTCCGATTACCGCACAGCTTACAAATACACCAAAGCATTCTTCGAGCTGCAGCACGCGCCTCAAAGCGGCTAGTTAGGTTGATCAGGCGTCATACTGCTCAAGGTATTCGACAGCACTCGCACGCAGGGCCTCACGGCACCATTGCGCCGCCAAGGTAGTGGCCGTAGAGGGGTTGCTGCAGATTCCCACCGAGCCGCCCGGCTCTTTCAATCCAAGGTCGAGCAGCACCAGTTCACCACGCGCCAGATCCTGACGAACCGCATCATGGGGCGCCACCCACACCGCCGCACTGGATTGCACGTAGCGCCGACTCAGGGCAATGGACAAGGTTTCCAGGCGCTGCTGTGGCAAATGGATGCCGCACTGCACATAAAGGCTGTCAGCAAAACGGCGAATAGTGGTGCCTGCCAGCGGCAACACCACAGGGTAATCGCCCAGGCGACTGCGATCATTCAGGTTAACCTGCAGTAAGGGATGTCCGGGGCTGACCACCAACACCATCGACTCGCTATACAGGTGCTCGAAAGTCAGGCCGGCAATCTGTGGGCTGTCGGTCATGCGACCAACCACCAAGTCCAATGCGCCAACACGCAGCTGGTCCAGCAAATAAGCGCTCGGCCCGGTCTCGACACTGATAACCAAGGCCGAATGCGCTTGGTGCAAACGCCTGACCACATCCGGCAGCAACGAACTTTCAACCGTCGACAGCACGCCCAGGCGAACCACACCCGCTTCATGCTCCCCTGAACGCAAACTGCGCACACCTTCTTGCAGCGCCTGCACACTTGGCCCGGCGTAGCGCAAAAAAGCCAAGCCCGCAGCCGTTGGCGTGACGCCTTGTTTACTGCGTTCGAATAAGCGGCTGGCGAGGATTTCCTCCAGCTCCTTGAGCGTCTTTGAGACTGCGGGTTGGCTGATTGCAAGCTCATTGGCAGCGCGCGCCAGGCTGCCTTGGCGCGCCACTTCGAGAAAGCACAGTAAATGACGAAACTTGATGCGGTTATCAATATTCATAAGGATTCAGGTTCAACGCTGTAAACGAAAGGCTTTGGGCGTGAACCCACAACCGCGCTTGAAAAAACGGGAAAAATACGCCGGTTCAGAAAAACCCAAGCTATCGGAAACCTGGTTAACCGTCATCGCCGTATAGACCAAGCTGCGCTTGGCCTCCAGCAAAAGTCGCTGATTAATCAACTGCAAGGCCGACTGGCCCGCCAGACGTCGACACAAGGCATTGAGATGAGCAGCGCTGATGCCCAGTTCGCTGGCGTAAAACTCAATGGGCCTGTGCTCGCGGTAATGGATCTCCAGCAATTGGGTGAAACGCTGCAAATGATCACGTCCCCGGTCGGGCGCCTGCGCCTCATTGCAATCATGCGCCTGTGAACGTCGGGCAACCCATACCAGCAAAGCGCTGATCAGTGACTGCAACATCAACTCTCGGCCGAGTGCTGGCTCGGTGTACTCCTGCACGATCGATTCAAACAGCCCATCGACATACCCCTGCTGCGCGCCCAGCGAGTAACAGGCCGCCGTGGCCAATGGCGTGCTTTCCAATGCGGCGCTGAGCGTATCTACCAATGGTTGGGCCAGACTCAGGATGTACCCCTGCACATCCTCGGAAAAGCCAAATCCGTGCACGCTGAATGCAGGCACTACTTGCAGCGATGCCTGACTCACCCGATTGATCTGCCCTTCAACCTCAAGCGTCGCCTGCCCCGCCTTGACATATAAAAGCTGCACCAGATCGCCATGGCGATGGGGCTTTATCTGCCAGTCATGCAGGCGACTGCGGGCCGGTATCGATTCGCAATGAATCAAATCTGGGGTTGGCCAGGCAGTGGTTTCGCCATACAGCTTGAACACAGGAACGCTAGCGACCGGCGCTTTACTCATCGCCAGAAACCCTCGGAAAGTCCATAAAAGTAATCGGATAGTGCCTTCAATTGCACAAGCAATCCACCAAAAATACAGGCGACTTCACCACCATCAAGCTGAATCGTCAGCTTGCAGAGGACAATAACAATGAAGACACAAGTCGCCATTATTGGCGCCGGTCCATCGGGACTCCTACTTGGCCAACTGCTGCACAAAGCTGGCATCGACAACATCATCATTGAACGCCAAGCCCCGGACTATGTGCTCGGCCGGATTCGCGCCGGTGTGCTCGAACAAGGCATGGTCGACCTGCTGCGCGTAGCTGGCGTGAGCCAACGCATGGACAGCGAAGGTCTACCCCATGATGGCTTTGAACTGGCCTTTGCCGGTCGCCGCGAACGCATCGACCTGAAGCAACTCACGGGCGGTAAAACAGTGATGATCTACGGCCAGACCGAGGTCACCCGTGATTTGATGCAAGCCCGGGAAGCCAGCGGCGCAAAAACCTTTTATAGCGTTACGGACGCGCAGCTGCACGATCTTAAAGGCGATAAACCCTATGTCACCTTTACCCTAAACAACGAGGCGGTACGCCTTGATTGTGACCATATCGCCGGTTGTGACGGCTTCCACGGGGTATCCCGGCAATCCATTCCCGAGGGTGTGCTGAAAGAATTCGAGCGCATCTATCCATTCGGTTGGCTTGGGGTACTGGCCGATACACCACCGGTCAATGAAGAACTGATCTATGCCAACCACGAGCGTGGCTTTGCCTTGTGCAGCATGCGCTCCCCCACTCGCACCCGCTATTACGTGCAGGTCGCGGCGCAAGAGAAAGTCGAAAACTGGTCTGATCAACGCTTCTGGGATGAGCTCAAAAGCCGCCTCCCGGCGGATGTTGCTGAGCGCCTGATTACTGGCCCGTCAATCGAGAAATCTATCGCGCCACTGCGCAGCTACGTGGTTGAACCTATGCAATACGGCCACCTGTTTCTGCTTGGCGACGCTGCGCATATCGTGCCGCCTACCGGTGCCAAGGGCCTGAATCTGGCCGCCAGTGACGTCAACACCCTGTACCGCATCCTGCTCAAGGTTTACCGCGAGGGCCGTACCGACTTGCTCGAACGTTACTCTGAAGTCTGTCTGAAACGCATTTGGAAAGCTGAGCGTTTCTCTTGGTGGATGACCTCCATGCTGCACAAATTCCCCGACACAGACGCTTTCAGCCAACGCATGCAACAGACCGAACTGGACTACTTTGTCGGTTCTGAAGCCGGGCGCAAAACCATCGCTGAAAACTATGTTGGCCTGCCTTATGAGGCCATCGAATGAAACCTCTACGCGCAGCATCCGCTGTGAATCATACCTAACCAATTACCAACTGGTTTCCGAGTAATACTTATGAAAGCAGACTGGTTATCCACGATTCATAAATAACCTAACCACATTTACCCGCTTGCAGCAGTCTCGCTTCGGCCTAGTATGTCTGGACTAACGGCCAGGAAGATTAGCTATGTTCGCTGAGTTCAAAAAGCGCGAAAGCCAAGTTAATGGAGTCAGTATCAATTACCGCATAGGCGGAACCGGGCCTGGGCTTTTGTTACTCCACGGGCACCCGCAAACGCATGTGATCTGGCATAAGGTTGCCGCGCAACTCGCCCGGCACTTCACCGTGGTTGCAGCTGACCTGCGCGGCTACGGTGACAGCAGCAAACCGAGTAGCGATGAACTACACCAGACTTACTCGAAGAGGGCGATGGCGCAGGATAATGTCGAGCTTATGCAGTCGCTGGGCTTCGATAACTTCGACGTACTGGCCCATGACCGCGGTGCTCGCGTTGCCCATCGCATGGTCGCGGATCATGGCTCTGCGGTACGTCGGCTTATCATGCTGGATATCGCGCCAACCCTGGCCATGTACTCACAAACCACCGAAGCCTTTGCCCGCGCGTACTGGCATTGGTTCTTCCTGATCCGCCCTGCACCACTCCCCGAGCGCCTCCTGGAGGCTGACCCGGAGTTTTATCTGCGTAGTGTCATGGGGACACGAAGCGCAGGTATGCAGCCATTCACTGATGAGGCGTTTGCCGAGTACTTGCGCTGCTTGAAACTGCCGGGTACGGCACGGGCAATTTGTGAGGACTACCGCGCCAGCGCAGCTATCGACTTGCAACACGACCAGCATGATCGCGACTCAGGCCAACGCGTCAATACGCCATTGCTGGTGTTGTGGGGCGCGGAAGGTGTGGTCGGGCGTTGCTTTGATCCCTTGCATGAGTGGCGCCAGGTCGCGACCAATGTCCAGGGCAAGGCTCTGCCTTGCGGTCACTATATTCCCGAGGAAGCGCCGGAGCTGCTACTGGCAGAAGCCTTGGCCTTCTTGACCCAGCCGGCATAGAACAGTTTTAAGACGTACCCAAGATTGACCAGTAGTTGAGACCAGGACACCCGTATTGAAGCGCCATGCTAGCATTGCTCCATCGCTGACCAAATGGTGATACATGGAGCCTTTAAACACAGTTCGTGAGCAATTGCCTTTACCGGAAGACCTTCGGGTTTTCCTCACGGTCATCCGCAAACAAAGCTTCGCCGGAGCCGCCGAAGAACTAGGGGCATCACCGGCCTATGTCAGCAAACGCATCCAGGTTCTGGAGCACGCGCTCAAGGCTCGCTTGCTGCACCGCACCACAAGACGCATTGCCCTGACCGAGGATGGAGAGCGCGCCCAGCGCTGGGCAGTGCGCATTCTCGGTGACCTGGATGACCTGTTCGATGAGCTCTCCCAGGCACGGCATACCCCGCGAGGACTGGTTCATATCAGCAGCTCTTTCGGCTTCGGGCGCAATCATGTCGCGCCCGCCATTTCGCACCTGGCCGAGCAATACCCTGAACTGGAAATCCGCCTGGAGGTTTTCGACCGGGTTGTAGATTTGGTTGGCGAAGGCTTTGATCTGGAAATCCGTGTAGGCGACGACCTTCCCGGCCAGCATATATGCAAGCAACTGGTCAGCAATAAACGCATCCTCTGCGCGACACCTGATTACCTGCAGCGACGGGGTGTACCCGCAAGCCTCGACGACTTGCAGCATCACGATTGCCTGGTGATCAAGGAGGGCAAGAACGTTTTCGGCGTCTGGAATCTGGAAAACGCCGGCAAGCAGCATTCGGTGCGGATCAGCGGGCCATTATCTTCGAACAACGGCGAAATCGTGCTGCAATGGGCGCTTAACCACAGAGGCATCTTGCTACGTTCGCTGTGGGATGTGAAGCCACTGCTGGAGTCGGGTCAACTGATACAGGTGCTACCCGAGTACAGCCAGAGCGCCAACGTCTGGGCGCTCTACCCGACCCGTCTATCCAACTCAGCCAAACTAAGAGTCTGCGTTGAGTTCTTGAGCAAGCATTTTCAAGCGCTTTCACTGTAACCGGATACGGAACTGCGTGCGGCCTGCTGAATGTGACGCGCGCCAGTCAACACCTGCTCATGCCAGCCAGGGGTTGGCTTGCAGATGCCGGGCTTCGAAGGCGTCTATCTGATCGCTGCGCTGCAAGGTGCTACCAATCGCATCCAGGCCAAGCATCAGTGATTGTTTACGCAAAGCATCAATTTCAAAGGCGATGCTGCAACCGTCTTGCAGGGTGACTTTCTGCTGCTCAAGATCGACACTGATGGTTGCGCTCTGCGCCTGGCCAACCACTTGGCCGAGCGCTTGAATTTGCTCGTCGCTGAGTTGAATCAGGAGCACGCCATTGCGTTGGCAATTATCAAAGAATATACCGGCAAAACTGCTGCCGATCAGGGCGCGAACACCAAGCTGCTTGAGGCCCCAAACCGCATGCTCACGACTTGAGCCACAACCAAAGTTTGGACCTACGACCAGGAAGCGACTCTCACGCCAAGGCGGCTGATTAAGCACAAACTCCGGGTTTGGCTGGCCATCTGGCAAGAAGCGCAGGTCGAAGAAAACGCCTTTATCCAAGCCGTTGCGGTCAATGCCTTTGAGAAACTGCTTGGGCATGATGACATCGGTATCAAGGTTGGCGGCAAGCATAGGTGCGGCGACCCCGGTTACAGTCTTGAAAGCTTGCATATCAGGCCTCCTCAGCCATCGAACGCACGTCGGTCAGATGTCCATTTATTGCAGCAGCGGCAACCATCGCAGGACTCATGAGATGGGTACGCGCCCCAGCCCCCTGGCGCCCCTCGAAATTGCGATTGGTGCTGGAGGCGCAACGATCACCCGGCGCCAGCACATCATCATTCATCGCCAGGCACATTGAGCAACCCGACTGGCGCCACTCAAAACCAGCATCGATAAAAACCTGGGCGATGCCTTCAGCCTCAGCTTGATCACGCACCTGGGTGGAACCCGGCACTATCATCGCCCGCACATGAGTTGCGACCTTGCGTCCTCGCACTACTCTGGCGGCGTCGCGCAAGTCTTCAATTCGCGCGTTGGTGCATGAGCCGATGAAAGCGTGGCTGATCTTGATCTCGCTTAACAGCGTTCCAGGTTCAAGCCCCATGTAACGAAGTGCGCGCTGCAAATCCTGACGACGAATCAGGTCGCTTTCTTGCATCGGGTCCGGCACGCAATCACCAATGGCGGCCGCCTGGTCAGGACTGGTGCCCCAAGTGACCATGGGTTCCAACGTGCTCGCATCAAGCACAACTTCAGTATCAAACTGGGCATCCGCATCCGTATAAAGCTCGCTCCAACTGGCTAGCGCCTGCTCCCAGAGTGGGCCCTTGGGTGCGCGGGGCTTTTCAGCAAGATAGGCGTAGACCTTTTCGTCTGGCGCCATAAACGCACCACGCGCACCGGCTTCAACGGCCATATTGCAAATTGTCATGCGCGCTTCAACGCTCAACGCGGTAATCGCCGGACCGGCAAATTCGATGGCGTATCCAGTTGCGCCTGAAGCGCCAATGCGCCGGATCACGGCCATGATGATGTCTTTTGACGTCATGCCCGCGCCCAATTCACCCCGCACAGTAACGCGCATGGTCTTCAGGCGTTTGTAGACCAGGGTTTGCGTCGCCAGCAGGTGTTCGATTTCGGATGTACCAATCCCAAAGCCAAAGGCGCCCAATGCACCGTAGGTTGTGGTATGGCTGTCGCCTGCCGCCACCACCATGCCTGGCAGGATAAAACCTTGCTCAGGCGCGACCACGTGCTCAATGCCCTGGCGCTTGTCCAGCACATTGAACAACTCAATACCAAAGTCATGGCAGTTCTCCTGAAAATAGGAAACCTGCAAAGCACCACCGGCATCGGCCATCGCCGCGACCCGATCAGGACTGGTGGGATTGACATGGTCGACCACAGCCAGCGTAGCGCCCGGTCGCCGGACCTTGCGATTCGCCTCGCGCAAACCGCTAAAGGCCTGTGGACTGGTGTACTCGTTGGCCACCTGACGATCGATATACAGCAACACATGCCCTTGATCATCGAGGGTGCAGACGGTATGAGAGTCGATATGTTTCTGGTAAAGCGTTCTGGGGCCAGTCATAGCAATGCTCGCTTGTGCAGGTCGGCTACTGGGTATGCCGACCATGATATTGACTGCGATCTGCTACTCAACACCCTTAAAGAATTACCTGAATACACGGTTCGTGAATAGTTACTGTGCTTGCATGCGTCTCGGTCACTAACCTCTCAGGGGTAAGGGAAATAAGATAGCGGCCAGTTAGGACTTATTCTGCGCCACCGTTCCGTTCAAGGCGTAGTAGCTGCGAATCACCTGGCTATCGTCCTCCCTTCCCTCGCCGCGCCCCGTGGTTGAGAGAAACAACTGATGTGCCACCGCTGCAATTGGCAGTGCCGCCTTAGCGTCGCGGCCAGCTTCAAGCACGATGCTTAAATCCTTGACGAAGATGTCTACCGCGCTGCTGACTTCCGGAGCCTCCTGCAGCATGCGTGGACCACGATCCTTGAGCATCCAGCTGGAGGCAGCTGACCCGGCCATAATCTCGAGCAGCACCTCAAGATCGACACCAACCTTGGCCGCTAAAGCGAAAGCTTCGGCCACCACAGCGATATGCACGCCGCAAAGCAGTTGATTGACGGTTTTGACCATAGCCCCTTGGCCAGCACGCTCACCGACATGAAAAATCCGCTGGCCAATACCCTCGAACACCGGTCTCACGGCTTCGAAGGTCGAGAACGCGCAGGCTGCCATGATGGTAAGAGAGCCCACTGTAGCGCCGGCGGTTCCACCCGACACCGGAGCATCGACGAAACGGCGACCCGTCGCGATCACACGTTCGGCAATACCCTCCACCGCGGCAGGCGGACAAGTCGCCATAAGGCAGACAACCGCGTCGTCTTGCATAGCCTGCAGAGCACCATCGGCGAACAGCACCTGCTCAGCCTGAGCGGCGTTCACTACCATCAGGATCAAGATGTCAGCGCTGCGCACAGCCGCAGCGGCATCTGCAGCAGGTTCGGCACCAGCCGCAATGAGCGAAGCCAGCGCAGCCTGGTTGAGGTCAATTCCACGCACACGGTGGCCAGCAGCAATCAGGTTCTTCGCCATAGGCATGCCCATGGCACCGAGTCCGGCAAATGCAATCGTACTCATAGAGTTTCCTCGTCGGTCATACGGCCTCGCCTGAACAGAGGCCGTGTCCGATCAGCTAATAGTGAAGGCAGGAACAAAGGAGATAAGACCAAGAACAGTGATGGCCACCAAGTAAAATGGCCACAGCTCGCGCACCACTGCACCGACCTTCTCGTTCGAGATAGCAGAAGCGATAAACAGCGTAGTGCCAACCGGCGGAGTGAACAGACCAATACTGAGGTTCACCGCCATCATGATGCCGAGCTGAGTCAGGTCGAGACCAATCGCATTGCCGATAGCAACAAAAGTCGGGCCAAGCAGAAGAATCGCCGCGGGCAAGTCGAGGAACATGCCCACTACCACCATGATCAGGTTCATCATCAAAATGACCATCCACGGCGACTTCAAGGTTTGCGCCGTCCATTCGGCTACCGCAGTAGGTACGGACTCCACAGTAAGCACATAACCCACTAGGTTTGAGGCCGCGATCACCAGCATCACCACGCCGGTAGTAATTGCGGTATGCACAAGCGCGTCGTACAGCCGACGCATGGTCAAATCCCGATACACCAGCATGCTCACCATAAGACCGTAGAACACCGCCAGCACACTGACCTCAGTCGGCGTAGCGATTCCGGCGCGCAAAAGCACCACGATAAAAAGCGGCATTGCCAGAGCAGGAGTAGCTGCAAAGGTGGCGCGTAGCACACTTTTGAACGTGACTTTATCGGTCAGACGCTTGAAGCCGCGCAAGCGCCCGGACAGATAGCAGGTCAACATAAAGCCAGCGCACAGAATCAGGCCGGGCAACAAACCTGCGAGGAACAACGAAGCGATCGACTGATTGGATACAGCTGCATAAAGAATCAACGGGATCGAAGGCGGAATCAGACCCGCAATGGTCGCCGATGAAGCGGTAGCCGCAGCCGCGAATGCGCCCGGATAACCTTCACGTTTCTGCCAGGGAATCAGCATCGAACCAAGCGCCGAAGCCTCCGCCACTGCCGAGCCGGATACACCACCGAACACGGTCGAACCGACCACCGTGACCTGACCGAGGCCACCGTGGAAACGACCCACGAGCATGGTGGCGAAGTCAATCAAACGCTTGCCCAGTGTGCCGCCCATCATCAGGCTACCCGAGAGCATGAAAAACGGAATCGCCAGCAATGGAAAACTCTGGGTAGGCTGAAAGATTTTCACCACTGCCGCTACACTGGGCATGCCGCCAACAGCGACTGCTGCTAGCCCCGAGCTGATCACCAACGCGTAGCCAACAGGCAATGCAAGCACCAGTAAAACACCGAACACGAGAACCATAGCAAGAGTCATACATCCTCCTCTATCTGGTGGGCGCGGACGCTTAGCGGGTCAACGGCGAGAAGTAGATGTACCAAGGTGGTCAGCGCGGTGAGACCGAGGCCGACGAAACCGACGATCATGGCGAGGTAGGCCCACTTCGCCGAAAGACCAGTAACGGGGTAAGTCTCACTGCCGGTAATTTCGATCACGTCAAGACCGACCCAGGCGAGATAAAAGAAGGCGGCGGCAATCAATATCTGGTGGGCAACCAACAGCACTCGGTTGCCGATACGACCGATAATTCCCTGAATGGCTGTTACCGCAATATGCTGGCCGCGCTGGGCAGCCAACACTATTCCACCCATCACCAGCCATGGGAAGAGGATGTTGGGCATCTCTGTCGGCCAGCCCATGCCCTGATTGGTGAGGTAACGCATCACCACCTCAGCCATCAGCGAGACGAACATGGCGACCAGAGCAGCAATGGCAATCACAACACCAGCAGCTACGATCGCGCGATCAACCCAGCTAACCAGTGGCACTAGAAAGCTGACCTGCCCCAATTCTTTGTTAGAAATATGGGCAGTTATCATAGCTTGCCCGCTTCCGAGACAATCAGCTTGACCAGCTCGGGATACTGCTTGGACCACTTGTCATAAACTGGCTTGGTCTTCTCGGCGAATGCAGTCTGGTCTATCTCATTGATCTGCACCCCGGCGTCGGTAAGCTTGGTGCGCAGATCCATATCCGCGGTGTGGGACATCTCTCGATTGAGCTTGCCCGCTTCGATTGCAGCCTCCTTGACTGCCTGTTGATCTTCCTTGGATAGCGTCGACCAAATCATCTTGCTGGCCAACAGCGGCGTTGTTTCGTATTTGTGCCCCGTCAACGAAATGTACTTCTGTACTTCGTAAAGCTTGGACGAATACACATTCATCAGCGGGTTTTCCTGGCCATCGAATACACCTTGCTGCAGCGCGATGTACAGCTCAGAGAAAGCCAGCGGCCCTGGATTGGCGCCGAGCGCATTGAAGATGTCAATTGTCATGGTGTCAGGCGGGGTGCGAATTTTGATGCCTTGTAGATCTTCAGGCTTGAAGATCGGACGCTTGTTATTGCTGACGTGGCGAAAGCCGTTGTCCCACAGCGCCAACACTACCAACCCCTTGGCGTTGGCCAGTTCATCAAGCTTGGTACCGACCGGCCCATCAATTACCTTGTAGGCGTGATTAAGATCGCGGAACAGAAAAGGCAAACCGATCAAATTGAATTCGGGGACCACACCGGCGGTGCTGCCCTGGGAATTAGCACTGAAAGCCAGCGAGCCCAGACGCATATTGGTCAACGACTCAACATCATCACCAAACTGGGCGCTTCCACCCACCTTGACTTTGACACGACCATCGGTTTTCTGCTCGACCAGTTCGGCAAACTTCTGTGAAGCCACCGCCTTCGGATTGCCCGGCGCGGCATTATGGGAAAGGCGCAAGATCTGCTGAGCCCAGCTTGTGGAGGCAGTAGCCATTGCAAAGGTTGCTGCAATCGCGATCAGTGTCTTTTTCATAAGTTTCACCTGCGTTTCTTATTGATATTGTTTGCATTTCTTACTGACATTTTTCGCACCTGTGCATACGAAATATCAGTCCAACCATGCGGGCGCCCTCAGGAGTGCCCGCACCCAATCCGATCAACCGTGTATCAGCATGCCTCCATTAACGTCGATAACAGCGCCAGTGATGTAGGCCGACAGGTTCGAAGCCAGAAAGAGATAGACTCCCGCCACCTCCTCTGCGTTACCCAAGCGATTCAACGGGATACTGCTGGCGATCTCGGCTTTCTGCTCATCGCTGAGTTTTCCGGAACTGATGTCGGTCTGAATCAGGCCCGGCGTCACGCAGTTGACGCGAATATTGTCCGGACCAAACTCCCGCGCCATAGCCTTGGCCAGACCCAGCACACCGGCCTTGGCTGCCGAGTAATGCGGCCCGCCGAGAATGCCGCCGCCACGCTGTGCCGACACAGAGGACATGCAGGCGATTGCACCGCCCCCTTGCTTCTTCATGTGCGGAATGACCGCCTGTGACAGGTAGAGCACACCGCGTAAATTGACATCTAAGATGCGATCCCAGCTTGCCGGGTCGATCTCAAGCGTCTTCACCGGTTGGGTGATGCCAGCGTTGTTGATCAACACATCGATGTGGCCGAACTCGGCGATGGCGCGCTCGGCAGCCTTAAGGCAAGCATCCTTATCCACCACGTTGCAGGCATAGCCACGATGCTCAGCTCCGATGGAAGCTGCTGCCTCGACTGCTGCACCCTCGTCAAGATCGAGAATCACGACCTTGGCGCCATGACTGGCAAAAAGCCGGGCAGTCGCCAGCCCTATGCTACGAGCCGAGGCAGCGCCCGAAATCATGGCAACTTTGCCATCAAGCAGAAGAGCGTTGTTCATAAGAAAATTCCTATCAGTGGTACTCCGACGGAGTGCATTCGATTGTTCGTTACGAGGGGCTACCCGGACTCAGCCGAGCCAGCCCTTGATGGTTGCCGATATCGCCTCGGTAGAAATACCGTAGCGATCATGCAGAGTCGGCAGCGCACCGGCATCAAGGAAAGCGTCGGGCAACGCAATCTGACGATATTGTGGCGTCACGCCAGCGGTGAGAAGCGCAGTCGCCACTGCCTCGCCGAGCCCGCCGACCGAACTGTGATTTTCGGCAACCACCACCAGGCGACCAAGACGGCCTGCTTCGCGCAGGATTGTCGCAACGTCGAGGGGCTTGATTGTCGGTACATGCAAAACGCCTACATCAATCCTGTCCGCCTCTAGTGCCTTGGCCACCTCAAGGGCACGCATGGTCAGAATCCCAGACGAGATCACCAGTACGTCACGACCGTCGCGCAGCATCTTGGCCTTGCCCAGTTCAAAGCTGTAATCGTATTCATCAAGTACCAGCGGCACATTTCCGCGCAACAAGCGCATGTACACCGGACCTTTGTGCGCAGCAATCTGCGGTACAGCCTGCTCGGTATCGAGCGCATCGCAGGGATCGATGATCGTCATGCCCGGAATCCCGCGCATCAACGCAATATCCTCAGTGGCTTGGTGGCTGGGCCCGTAACCGGTAGTGAGACCGGGCAGCGCGCAACAAATCTTGACGTTGAGGTTTTCCTCGGCGATCACCTGATGCACGAAGTCAAAGGCGCGACGGGTCGCGAACACTGCGTAGGTGGTGGCAAAGGGTGTAAAACCTTCCTTGGCCATGCCGCCGGCCGAAGCCATCAACAATTGCTCGGCCATACCCATTTGGAAGAAGCGCTCTGGGTAAGCCTGAGCGAAGAGATGAAGGTCGGTGTATTTGGCGAGGTCAGCGGTGAGGCCAACAATCTCGGGGCGGTTAGCGGCAAGCTCAACCAAGGCCTTGCCGAAGGGTGCAGCCTTAACTCTCTGGCCTTCGGAGGCGATGGAAGCAATCATCGCCGAGGTCGTCAGACGAGGTTTCTTGGCAGTAGTGTTCATCGGGCGGCTCCCTGGGCTTGATCAAGAATATCGAGAGCTTGCTGCCACTCGGGCTGATCGACGCGAATGAAGTGGTTCTTCTCACGGGCTTCGAGGAAAGGCACGCCTTTACCCATCAAGGTGTCGCACAAGATCACCCGAGGTTTGGCCTCGGTCAGATTGCGCGCGGCGTCAAAGGCAGCGATAACTGCAGCGAGGTCGTTACCATTCACCCGCTGTACGTGCCATCCAAAAGCAGCCCACTTGTCAGCAAGCGGCTCAAAGCCCAACACCTTGCTCGATGGACCGTCAGCCTGTTGGTTATTGATGTCGACCAGGCAAATCAGGTTAGCCAGACCATGATGAGCAGCACTCATCGCCGCTTCCCAGGTCGAGCCCTCATCCAACTCACCGTCAGACATTGAGTTATAAACGAAGGCTGAATTACCCTTCAGACGCAAGCCGATTGCCATGCCTACAGCAATCGGCAGTCCTTGGCCAAGCGAGCCACCCGACATCTCCATGCCTGGGGTGTAGGTCGCCATGCCCGACATTGGCAAACGACTATCGTCGCTACCGTACGTTTCAAGCTCCTCCTCGGGGATGATCTTGGCCTCGATCAGCGCGGCGTAGAAAGCAATAGCATAATGGCCATGGGACAACATAAATCTGTCGCGCCCCTCCCAAGTGGGATCATCAGGTCGAAAGTTCAGCGAATGGCAGTAAGCAGTCGCCAACACGTCAGCGTAACCCAGTGCCTGGCCCACATAGCCCTGGCCCTGAACTTCGCCCATGCGCAACGCAAAGCGGCGGATACGGTAGGCACTTTCGGCAACTTGGTTCAGGACTGGTGAAGTACTCTTTTGCACGCAGTTCTCCTTGATCTTGACCCGATTTCTCACGTCCTCGGGCAGCATTGTTTTTATTGGTCGAAGAGATTAACCCTCTTGCCGTACGCCCCATTACGGTGCGCTCGGTGACTAAAACCAAGCATATTCCCTTGATTTTTTGTGCTCAAACGAATAATTATGGCCGATAGGTGAATTGAGCTCATGTGAGTAACCATGCACAATCGAATTTCCCTAAAGGCGATACAGGCCTTTGAGGCCGCTGCCCGGCTCTCTTCTTTTGCACTTGCCGCAGAGGAATTGTTCGTCACGCCTTCGGCTGTAAGTCACCAGATAAAACAGCTTGAGGAGCAATTCGGCGTGCGCTTGTTTCATCGCGTGCACCGAGCTGTAGTGCTCACGGATGCAGGTCGGGTTTATGCTGAGGAAGTCTCTGCTTCATTTGCCAAGATCGAGATGGCGACACGTGAGCTGGGGCGTACCGCCAAAAGCGACATCCTGACAATACATTCGACTCCCAGCTTCGCCACCCAATGGCTGATGCCCCGACTCTCGCGTTTCAACGCGCTCGAACCAGATATGGACGTACGACTCAATGCATCCCATCCTGCGGTTGCTGATCTGCTGATGCAGGGCGTGGATATCGACATCCGCTATGGCACCAAGCGACTGCAACCGGCTGGCACCATGGTGCTGCCCTTTCCGCCCGAAACCATTGTGCCGCTCTGCTCGCCCGCGCTCGCAGAACAAATTCGTACGCCAGAAGATTTGCTCCACCATACCTTGATCCACAGCGAGGTATGCCTGGTGAGCTGGCGCGACTGGATGCGCCAACACCGCAAGGTCCAGCTTGATGTCTCGCGTGGACCACGTTTCGATCGATCTTTCATGGCAATCAGTGCCGCGGTAGATGGGCTGGGAGTATGTCTTGAGAGTCTGCTGCTCACCGAACGCGAGCTGAGAACGGGACTTCTTGTCGCCCCGCTAGGATTAGCCGGCCCGCAAATATATGGCTACACATTTAATCTGCTCAAGTCACACGCCGAACTCCCGAAGATACGCAGCTTCCAGAATTGGCTCTTCCGCGAACTCGCTGGCCGCATTCCTCCAGCTCCCAAGCCCGTCAAAACTATGTGTTGATAGCACTGCAGTACATCTGGATTCTGGCTGAAAGCCTTACCCAGATCGGCAGCAAGACCACTCGCAGAGACCTGACAGGACGTCATGCCTTGAGCAGTACAATTTCTACGTACAACAGATAACAAAAAGCCCCGCAGATCATTGATCTGCAGGGCTTTTTTGAAAGTGGCGGTGAAGATGAGATTCGAACTCATGATACGATTTCTCGTATACACACTTTCCAGGCGTGCTCCTTCAACCGCTCGGACACTTCACCGGATCTCGTCAGGCATTGCTGTCTGTCGAGGCGCGCTAATGTATCCGAACAAAGTCTTAAAAGCAAAAGTTTTTTCCGATTTTTCATGCGCTTACCCCTCCTTCACTGCTCCCTTCTGTCAAATCTAGACAGCCCCCTGTTCGCGGGTCTATCAGAGCGGTATATAGATATGCAGCCGTAGAGGTATTACCCGACCAACAGAGGAAGCGACACTATGTTCTCGCACATAATGCTTGGCGTTACTGACTTCAAGCGCGCCGTGAGCTTTTACCAACCGGTAATGGATGCACTGGGCCTGGAGTTTCGTTTTGTTGATGAAGCTCACCCTTGGGCCGCGTGGCAATCCGCTGGAAGCGACAGGCCTCTATTCCTGATTGGCAAACCCTACAATAAACAAGTGCACGAACCGGGAAACGGGCAAATGGTTGCGTTTCTGGCTGACTCTCGGCAGCGTGTGAAGCAGGTCTATGCAGCGGCTCTGGCTTCTGGTGGAAAATGTGAGGGCCCGCCAAACCTAAGGCCTGTATACCACCCGCATTATTACGGTGCCTACTTCAGGGATCCTGACGGCAATAAGCTATGTGTGGTCTGCCACGCAGCGGAGTAATGGCCACGTCAGCGGTTTTGCAATTAGTCACCTCAAACCTAACGCCGTACAAGGAATGTTATGCGCTCGCTAAACCTCTTCTTGCTCCTAATTATCGGTGCCTGCGCACTACTACTTATATTGATAGCCCTGCCCACATTTGGCCATAGACCGCTTGCGCATTGGGCTATGAATGTCGGCATCTGGGTCAGCGCTTTAGTGATCTCCCTGCTTTACCTTGGCGCCTGGTTGATTGCGCCTGCCAAGCATCAAAAATCACAAGTCGTGATTATCTCAACTTATCTCCCAGCACTACTGATCGGTTTGCTCACTGGCGCGATGTGGGGTGCTGTTGGCCATGTAATGCAGACGGAAGATCTAGATTTCACAAGTGCATTTGATGGCGCAGGTTCGTTGATTTACATCGGTTACCTGCTGATGTTGATCATTACGATCAGCACAGCGTTGTACTTAACTCGCGTGCGCAAGCGGCACGCAGCGCAGCTCAATTGAAGCGCTACAATGCCGCTCTAGGATCAAGCTCACTTTTTACAAGGATCTGTAATGCAAGTCGAAAACCCATATGCAGCACCGAAGTCAGCCGTCACAGATTCCGACTTACAAGCAATCAACCGGCGCATTGACAGCCTTGAAGTCTCTACCCGCTGGAAGGAGCGATTTAGAGCTATCGCTGCTGCGGGCGGCCCATCAATGAAAGACTTCAAAACCCTGCCGAAAGAGCAGTGTAAAAGAGTCTCGAACTTTAATGTTCTGGCCTTCTTGTTCGGGCCTTTTTACTACCTCACCAAGGGCATGTGGAAGAAAGCCATTCTCTACACTGCGCTGATGATGGTGATCATAGTTCTTCTCAGCATCATCCTTGACCTCATCGGCTACCCACGAATCGCCGACAGCCTGCATTTTGGTGCGGCGGCCATCTACGCCGTTCGCGCCAATATTGATTTCTATAAGAAGTTAGTTTTGGGTGATAACGGCTGGTGGTAGCCAGCCCCTCAAACCTATATGCGTGATAAAGCGCGCCATTGCTGACTCACCAGTCGCTCATTGTGCTTTACCGGAACGTGCCGGATGGGTAACGTCAGCGCATCTTCAGCACAAGGATTCCGACCATGAGCGACTTGATCAGCTACCAACTAGAAGATGGCATCGCCACCCTGACCCTGAACAATGGCAAGGTTAACGCCATCTCGCCGGATGTAATTGTTGCCTTTAACCAGGCGCTAGACAAAGCGGCGCAGGATAAGGCAGTGGTTATCATCACGGGTCAACCGGGCATTCTTTCAGGCGGCTATGACCTTAAAGTCATGACCTCCAGCCCGCAGAATGCAATTGACCTGGTCGCTGCTGGTTCGACCCTGGCTCGACGCATGCTGTCGTTCCCTTACCCGATTGTTGTCGCCTGCCCGGGCCACGCGGTTGCCAAGGGTGCGTTTATTCTGCTCTCTGCCGATTACCGCATCGGCACTGAAGGCAAGTTCAGTATTGGTCTCAATGAAGTTCAGATCGGCATGACCATGCACCATGTCGGCATTGAGTTGGCACGTGATCGCCTGCGTAAGTCGGCGTTCCACCGCTCGGTTATCTGCGGCGAGATGTTTGACCCGCAAGGCGCTGTTGAAGCTGGCTTCCTTGATAAAGTCGTGCCAGCGGAACAACTTATGGCCACGGCACAAGCAGTTGCCCAGCAGTTGAAGAAGATCAACATGACCGCGCACAAGAACACCAAGCTCAAGGTCCGCAAAGCCTTGCTTGAAACGCTCGACCATGCGATTGAACTGGATAAAACCATCAGCCTGTAAACCTTGCCCAATGATGCTAAGGCCCGGATTTTCCGGGCTTTTTTATGCCTTTCATATCCGCATACAGCTTAGTGATCAGCTGCAATTGCTGAAAACAGTTTACAGCCGTACACTGCGCGCCTTTTAGGTTAATTGGGCGTACCAAATGCTTTTCATCCTGCGCATGGCGTTAATGGGCGTGCACTTCATCATTGCCGGTGTGCTGGGTTTGTTGGTGGGTATTTGCCGCCCTTTCAATCCGGATAACAGCCGTATATGCGCACGTATCTACTCATTGCCAGCATTACGCATCCTCAACCTAAAGCTCAAGACCCAGACTGAAGGGCTTCGTGACCACAGCAAGTCATGCGTGATAATTGCCAACCACCAATCCAACTACGACCTGTATGTATTGGGCCGCGTGGTGCCCTATCGCACCGTGAGCCTTGGCAAGAAAAGCCTAAAATGGGTGCCTTTTTTCGGCCAATTGTATTGGCTGGCTGGCAATATTTTGCTCGACAGGGGCAACTCGCGCAGTGCCAAACAGGCAATGCTGCAGACCACTGAAACGCTCAAGCACAAAAACACCTCGATTTGGGTCTTCCCGGAAGGGACACGCCACCCAGGCCCGAAAATGCTGCCATTCAAGAAAGGCGCTTTTCTGATGGCGATTGCTGCAGGTGTGCCGATTATTCCGGTCTGCACCAGCACATACACCGACAAGCTACGCATCAATAAATGGAACAGCGGCACGATAATGATCCGTTCGCTGCCTGAAATTGCCACCACAGGCCTGACCATCGCCGATGTGCCCGCACTGATGGAAACCTGCCAAGCGCAGATGCAGGCCTGTATCGACAGCATGAATAAAGAGATGGCCGGAGCTTAAGTTGCCCTGCCCGCCTTAGCTGCAGTCTTTTTTGTGCCGCAATAGGCGCCCGGATGCAGCCATTGATGGTCATCTCAGGCTAAGCTGGGCGGCATGTGCAAAAAAACTGGGTCAAAAATGGACAACAGCGTCGTAGCCGCAGCAGTTTATAGCCACGGGAAAAAGGTCACGGACATCAGCCTGGAAGACGGCGTTAGCTGGCTGGGTAAGCCCGGGCACTTCGCCTGGATTGGCTTGAAAGATCCTCAACCCCAGGTATTTACCACCCTCCAGGCGCAATACAACCTGCACGAGCTGGCAATTGAGGATGCACTGCTGCGCCATACCCGGCCTAAGCTGGAGACCTTTGGCGACGCGTTATTCATGGTGCTTTACTCACCGATTTTTGAAGACGGTGAGCTTGAGTTTGTCGAAACTCAATTATTTGCTGGCACCGGCTACGTTATCAGCGCCCGCTATGGCCAGTCCGCGCCCTACTCCAGCGTGCGTCAGCGCTGTGAAGCCCGACCGCTGTTGCTTGAACACGGCGAAGACTTCGTGCTCTACGCCTTGCTAAGTTTTGTGACGGAAAACTATCGGCCGATCATGGACAGCTACAACGCCACGCTTGAAGAAACCGAACAAGCGGTGCTCAAAGATGCCTTGACCATGGCCGATGCGGTGAAAATCCAGGGCCTGCGTCGTGACCTGCTGCGCTTGCGCCGCAATATCAGCCCCTTGGCGGAAATCTGCCAAGAGCTGCAACGCCTCGACTTTCCCTTTATCGATAAGCAAATGCGCCCCTACTTCAAGGACGTGGCGATTCACGTCAATCGCCTGCTTGAAGACCTCACCGCCCTACGCGAAATGGCTGACCACGCGATCGAAATCGGCTTGCTGATGGAGTCTGCACGGCAAAGTATCACCCAACGCAAGTTCGCGGCCTGGGCGGCCATTCTGGCCTTCCCCACGGCGATTGCCGGCATCTACGGCATGAACTTCCACAACATGCCCGAACTGAGTTGGCAATACGGTTACTTTGGCGTGCTGGGTGTAATTGGTTCAGGCTGCATCGGCCTGTATGCCAGCTTCAAATACAACGGCTGGTTGTAGAAGCAAAAAGCCCAGCACTGGGCTTTTTGCTTGGGTGTAAAACCTGGTGATCAGGCTTGAACTTCACGGCCGTTGGCGACAAAACGCATCATCCACTCGGCAACTGCAGTGCCTTGATGATCATCCTTGAGGCTGTCGACACCCTTGCGATAGTTGTGCTCGCCAATATGCTGTTGGCGGATATCCAGCAAGGTCTTCGAGTACTCGTGGACAAATTCAGGGTGGCCCTGGAAACACAACACCTGGTCGTCAATGCAATAAGCTGCAATCGGGCAGAATTCGCTGGATGCCAGCAGGGTGGCATTTTCTGGCAGCTTGGTCACCTGGTCTTGGTGGCTGATCAGCAGGGTCAGGTCGTCCAGTGCTGGGGTCATCCACTGGGCTTTGCTGGCCAGCTCATAGCGGTGAATGCCTACGCCCCAACCTTGAGCAGCACGCTTGGCCTCACCGCCCAACAACAGTGCCAACAGTTGGTGACCGAAGCACACGCCGAGCAGTTTGTCGCCACGCTTGTAGCGCTCAAGCAAGTAGGTCTTGAGGGTTTGAATCCAGGCATCTTCACCAAATGAATCAGCCTTGCTCCCGGTGACCAGGTAAGCATCGTACTGCTCGCTATCGGCCGGATACTCGCCCTGCATAACGTTGTATACGGTGAATTCAGCGGCAATTGGCTGATGCGCGAACAGGCGCTCAAACATCTTGCCATAGCCTTGATATTGATCGATCAGCTCAGGACGAAGTACGTCTGTTTCAAGAATACAAATTTGCAACGGCATGGAAGTGTCCTAGGCCACGGGTGATAGTTATTCGTTCAGCTGCAAAAAACTGTCCAAAGTCGATAAACGGCGCGATCAGTGCCACTTACATCCACGGTTTCTGCGAGCGCCCGTAGCCTGCCTTGAGAAACCTTGGATGGCAATAGGTTGATGTTAAATCTGACCGACGATAAGAGACCACGCGTTTATCTATCAGTGATCGTAATAGTCACCATAACGACCATTCACTTCTGTTAATACCAGTCGCGGTGGATTATCGCTCCATCGGGCAGCCGCCCACATTGGATAAAAGGATACTCGCCATGAACAACTTTGCCGCTATCGCCAGCTTGATCGCCGCTTCAGCCTTCGCTGCACCCGCAAATGCCGACAACCGCGCCCAGAGTGGACAAAGCCAAGTGCAGAAGCCGGTTATTTCATCCAGCAAATAAACCAGACGGCAACTGATCAGCAGCCCAGGAAACAGGCCATGACTGTCGAATTCATCACTCAGCAAAATGTCTACGCAGTAACGTACGCCACCCTTGATGAGCGCGGGATTCACTACGAGTCCGAGCTGGCGATCCAGCTAGCTGATGGCAAATTGACCACTCTACGAATGCCAACCCAGCTCAGTGAGCGCAAGGCAATTGAACGAGTGATTTGCCAGCAATACGGCTGCTAATAAAAGCTTTCCCCAGCCCTGAATAATGACTGCAGCGCTGGGGAAAGCCGAACACCCCAAGTTTTCAGCCCGACCAAGAACACCCACTCCTTTTGAGCGGTGACGCTTTAGTGTTGCTCTAAATCAGCGTTTGCAGCGCCCCACTAATTACCAAGGACCCATAACACCTCATTCAAGGCCAGTGCATCATGAAACTGAAAAATCGTAATCTGCTTATCATCGCGGCACTGGCAATCATGACCAATGGCCTGTCTTTACTGGGATTCAACTACGGCTCAGCGGGCGCTCTGGCACGCACTATCGAGTGCAACTCAAAAATTGCGCATAACCTGCAAATTGCTCAAAACTTGAAGCCTATAACCGGCAACCCACCAACCAGGGCTGCGTTTGCATTTGCCAGTCGGTTCCAGCCGATACATTTCGTCTAGGCAAGACGGTTGCGCACTGCATAAAAAAGCCGGCTCTGGCAGCCGGCTTCCTGAGTAGGAACAGGACTTGTTAAAAGGCTTCGCCCTTGGCCGCCTTGTCCAGCAATAACGCAGGCGGATTGAAGCGCTCACCGTACTGTTGAGCCAGGTATTCAGCGCGAGCAACGAAATCCTTCACACCGTATTGGTTGATGAATTGCAGCGCCCCGCCAGTCCAGGCCGCGAAACCTATGCCGAAAATGGAACCGACATTGGCATCTGCAACCGAGGTCAATACGCCCTCCTCCAGGCAACGCACTGTTTCGATTGCCTGAATAAACAGGATGCGATCGCGCACGTCTTGCTGGGATATTTGTGCAGATGGTTGCTCGAACCGTGCTTTCAATTCAGGCCACAGGTGTTTCTTTGCGCCTTGCGGATATTCATAAAATCCGCCACCAGCAGCCTTGCCCGGGCGTTTGTATTCGTTGAGCATCATATCGATAACCGTAAAAGCCTTGTGCTCAGGCAGTTGCTTACCCTCTGCGGCGAGGTCCTTGATGCTTTGTTGACGCACGTGATTCATCAAGCTCATCGAGACTTCGTCACTGATCGCCAACGGCCCCACTGGCATCCCGGCTTTACGAGCCTCATTTTCAATCAGCGCTGCGCTGACGCCCTCGCCCAGCATGGCAATACCTTCGTTGGTGAAAGTACCGAACACCCGCGAGGTGAAGAAGCCACGGCTGTCATTCACCACGATAGGCGTCTTTTTGATCTGCATTACATAATCGAAGCCACGGGCAAGGGTTTCATCACTGGTGTGCTCACCGCGAATAATCTCCACCAGCGGCATTTTGTCGACCGGGCTGAAAAAGTGCAGCCCAATGAACTTGTCGGGCTTGGCGACAGCCTTGGCCAGGCCTGTGATGGGCAAGGTTGAAGTATTTGAAGCAATCACCGCGTCACTGCGTGCATGTTGTTCAGCGGCCGCAGTGACCTTGGCCTTAAGCTCGCGGTCTTCGAAAACCGCTTCGATAATCAGGTCGCAACCTGCAAAATCCGCTTCGTTGTCGCTCGGCTTGATCAAGGCTAAAAATGCATCACGTTTCTCAGCGCTCATGTGGCCGCGTGAAACTTTCTTATCAAGCAGCGTGGCTGAATAAGCCTTGCCCTTTTCGGCAGCCTCCAGCGATACATCCTTGAGCACCACTTCAATGCCAGCCGCGGCTGAGACATAGGCGATACCAGCGCCCATCATGCCCGCGCCAAGCACACCGACCTTACGCGTGATACTTGGCTCGAAACCTTTGGGCCGCGAACCCCCGGCGTTGATTTCGTTGAGTTGAAACCAAAAGGTGCCAATCATGTTTTTCGCAACTTGGCCGGTGGTCAACTCGGTGAAGTAACGGGTTTCAATCAGTTGTGCCGTGTCGAAATCAACCTGCGCGCCCTCGACGGCTGCGCACATGATTTTCTCGGGTGCAGGGAAACAGCCTTTGGTTTTATCGCGCAACACCGACGGTGCAATTGCCAGCATCTGTGCAACGTTAGGGCTTGCAGGTGTGCCACCCGGAATTTTATAGCCAGCGGTGTCCCAAGGCTGTTTGGCATTTGGATTATCACTGATCCAGGCCCGCGCCTTGGCCATCATGTCGTCTTTATCCGTCGCCAACTGATGGATCAAACCCGCCTTGAGCGCTGCATCCGGGCGTACTTTTTTGCCTTCAGCCAGATACGGCAACGCTTTCTCAAGACCGAGCAAGCGCACCATACGCACCACACCACCGCCACCGGGCAACAGGCCAAGGGTGACTTCAGGTAAACCTAGTTGCACGCTGCTGTTATCCAAAGCGATGCGCTGATGGCACGCCAGGCAAATTTCCCAGCCGCCGCCTAACGCAGCGCCATTAATAGCCGCCACTACGGGTTTACCGAGCAACTCTAGGCGGCGTAATTGCGCCTTGATGCCGAGCACCATGTGATAGAAATCACTGGCATCGGCCTTGGTGACCTTGACCAACTCGTTTAAGTCGCCGCCGGCGAAAAAGGTCTTCTTGGCTGAGGTGATGATCACTCCGGCGATACCGTCTTTCTCAGCTTCAAGTCGATCAACAGTGGCCGCCATCGCCTCTCGGTAGACCGCATTCATGGTATTGGCGCTTTGCCCCGGCATATCGATGGTCAGGACGACGATATTGTCCTGGTCTTTCTGGTAGTGGATTGCATTTGTCATTTTAGTTTGTCCCTACACTTGGCAGAGGTTCAGCGCAGCAGGACAACGCTATTGTCCGTTACGCTGATCGCTCGTTAAATTCGTTCGATGATGGTGGCGATACCCATGCCGCCGCCGACACACAAAGTGGCAAGGCCGTAGCGCAGTTCGCGTTTTTCCAACTCATCGAGCAAGGTGCCGAGAATTGCACAGCCGGTTGCTCCCAGCGGATGGCCCATGGCGATCGAGCCGCCATTGACATTGACCTTGTCTTCGCTGACGCCCATGTCCTTCATAAACTTCATGACCACCGAAGCGAAGGCTTCATTGACCTCGAACAGATCGATATCAGCGATATTCAAGCCTGCCTTGGCCAGTGCCTTGCGCGTTGCGGGCGCAGGACCGGTAAGCATGATGGTTGGATCAGTGCCGGTTACAGCCGTAGCGACTATTCGCGCACGGGGCTTGAGCCCAAGCTCGCGCCCCTTGGCCTCGGAGCCGATGAGCATCAATGCGGACCCATCGACAATGCCTGAGCTATTGCCCGGCGTATGCACATGATTGATACGCTCGACGTGGCTGTAGACCCGAAGTGCCGTGCTGTCGAACCCCATCTGCCCCATCATTTCAAAGCTGGGCTTGAGTTTGGCCAAGCCGTCCTGAGTGGAGTCGCCACGAACGAATTCATCGTGATCAAGCAGCACTATGCCGTTTTGATCAACCACAGGGATTAGCGATTTATCGAACGAACCATCAGCCTTGGCGCGCGCCGCTTTCTGTTGCGAACGCAAGGCGTAAGCATCGACATCTGCACGGCTGAAACCTTCAAGCGTGGCAATCAAGTCAGCACCAATGCCTTGCGGGGTGAAGTGAGTATGCATGTTGGTTTCAGGGTCCATCACCCAAGCGCCACCATCTGAACCCATGGGAATTCGTGACATCGATTCAACGCCCCCCACCACCACCAAGTCCTCAAAACCTGAACGAACTTTCATGGCGCCGAGGTTGACCGCTTCAAGGCCCGAGGCGCAAAAACGATTGAGCTGCACGCCCGAGACACTGACATCCCAGTCGGCAACCATGGCTGCGGTTTTAGCTATGTCGGCGCCTTGGTCTCCGACCGGCGTGACGCAGCCCAAAACGATGTCATCAACATGGCTGGTGTCGAGGTTGTTGCGAACTTGCAGAGCGTTGAGCAACCCTGCAATCAGGTTTACCGGCTTGACGCTGTAGAGCGCCCCGTCCTTCTTGCCTTTGCCACGTGGCGTGCGTACCGCATCAAAAATATAGGCTTCGCTCATAACGTCCTCAAACCTCCTGTGGAAGGTGGATCACAGCGCCAGTCGGCAACGTGCTTGATTTACTAAGGCGTACCATACGCCGTGGAGTGATAGCCTCAATGACCAATGTGCTCAGCACCATTGACCGCTCTGATCAAGTGAACAGCCCGATCAACGCAACCGGCACTAATTCTCAGACAAACGGTTCAGTGATGGCATTTTGTTATAAAAAAGCAATGGATGCCTCTGGTACAAGGGTTGCTTTAGGTCTGCAAGCAATAGACATAACAATGAGTTACTAAAGCATCAGTGTTAACAACCAACTCTTCTAGATTTTTTATCTAGGATGCCTAAAGTTAGATTTCTACACTCAATTTATTCAGGCCATTGCCTGCTGATAACAATCTGGCTTAACCAACCGCAATAGCTGCCGTATCCGTAAAAATTTAGGCGCGAAGTTTCTTCAGTTGAAGAGTTAACGTGCGTGCCCAAGTATTCGCTTGCTGCTCCAACAATAAAAGGCAATTGCCATGCGTAATCAGCCAAAAATCCGCCAAGCCAGTCTGATTGTATTTGTCATTACAGTCGTGCTGATCATCCCGAACCTGACGCATATAATCAGGTAACGCTCACTCATATAAACCTGCCTGTATTTGGTACCGGCCTGCCGACCCTATCGCAGGTTCCGCGTGCCTGTGTATTGCGCTATAAAACATCGACAATCCACGCCGGTTTGCTGGTATGTTTAGCCGACCAGCAATGATCAAAGGAGACGATCATGCGCACGTTAATCGCTTTGCTCGCCATATGTTTAAGCGCCACTATTTACGCCGCCGATGTCGATCAACTAGCCGCTGTAGATGCCATTCAGACGCAGGACGCGCTGTTAATTGATGTGCGTACCGACGAGGAATTTACAGCCGGTACCTTGCAGGGTGCCCAGCATGTCGAATACCAGCAAATCGCTGACAAGATCAGCCAATTGCAACCCGACAAAACGGCGCCAATCGTATTGTTTTGCAAGAGTGGTCGTCGCTCGGGTATTGCCCAAGACGAGCTGATCAAGTTGGGTTATAGCAATGTCATCAATGCTGGCGGCTATGAAGAACTGCAATCGGTACTTGAGGCGAGCGATTGAAAGGATACGTTCTTCCCTGCGCAACGCTACTCTCCTTCTGTTTAAGCATTGCAACCACTCAAGCTGCCGAGTTGAGCATTGAATTGGGCGACCGAGGTAAAACCTGGTCGACCGCTGAACTGCTTGCACTGCCGCAAACACGCGACATCAGTATTGCTGAGGATGTGAGCTATAAACGCAGCATGCATTACAAGGCCGTGCCGCTGGCGGTTCTGCTCAATTCCGTAACGCCTGACGAGCATATCCAAGCGATTGCTACCGATGGATTTGCAGCTGAATTGCCCGCCGCACCCTTGCTCAACACACAAGGGGCTAGAGCCTGGCTGGCGATAGAGGAGCCAACCAAGCCATGGCCGGCACTGGGCAGCAAAGGCTACAGTGCAGGCCCGTTTTACCTGGTTTGGGAAAACCCTGAAGCGGGCAATATAGGTTCAGAACAATGGCCTTACCAAGTTGCCAAGTTACGCTTGTTGCCACCGGTTGCCGAACGGTTCCCGAACCTCTTGCCAGCGACGAATGCCAATGAAGATGTACAGCTTGGCTTTGCTCAATACCAGAAAAACTGCATGGCTTGCCATCGCTTGAACAAGGCTGGCGACTCTCAGTTTGGCCCGGACTTGAACCTGCCACATAACCCAACTGAATACTTCAGACCTGGTTTTCTCAGCCGCTATATCCGTGACCCGCAAAGTATGCGGCATTGGCCCCAAGGCAAGATGCCCGGTTTCAGTGAAGCCAGCATTAGCAACGCTGAGCTCAACCAATTGTTGGCGTATCTAAGCCATATGGCCAGCCGCAAAATCCAGTAGATCTGCCCCCCCCCGCTAGCACAGGTATTGCTCAGGTGCTGGCGGCAGCTCCAGCAAGGTCTGCTGCAAAGCCTCGCCCCACTGCTTGCGAATACCTTGGTAATAGGCGTCATCTTGGGTGACGCGAAATCCAGTTGGCACTTGCAGGGTGTTGGCGTTATACACCAGCACATCCAACGGCATGCCAACAGAAAGATTGCTGCGAATCGTCGAGTCAAATGAAATCAAGGCCGTAAGCAAGGCATGCTGCAGGCTTGAGCTATTATCCAGCGAGCGATCGAGAACCGGTTTGCCGTATTTGCTTTCACCAATCTGGAAGTAAGGCGTGTCTTCGGTTGCAGCGATGAAGTTACCTTGCGGATAAATATTAAACAGTCCCGTCGCCTCACCGTTCACCTGCCCGCCGACAATAAACGAACAGCTCAGATCGACGCCTTGCATCATCACGCCGTTACCATCACGCGCCAAAACTTCACGCATGGTTTCACTCACGAGCGTGGTTGCTTGGTAAAGATTGGCAACGTTGTTGAGGTTAGCGCTCTCGCCATTCAAACGCTGCTGCAACAGGCTGATGACCGATTGCGAGGTGGCCAGGTTGCCGGCGGTTTGCAATACAATGATTCGCTCGCCCGGCACACCAAACACATGCAACTTACGAAATGTGGCGATGTGGTCTACCCCGGCATTGGTGCGCGAGTCCGATACAAACACCAAGCCTTGTTCCAGGCTAATGCCGACGCAATAAGTCATGAGAAATCCTTTCGTAGAATGACAGGGCCCAGCAATTGCTGGGCCTGTGCGATGTATTGCGGTTAAACAAGAGCCTGCTACTGCGCCTGCACCATAAACAGTGAGGAAACATCAACATGAGCATGCATTTGCTCGCCTCCGCCACCACGACGCATGCCACGTACCGGGCAGGCATCAAGGTAATCAAGGCCAACCGCAAGCTTGAGGTGGCGTTCGGGCAGGGTCAGGTTATTGGTGATATCAAAGCTGTACCAGGCACCGTCCAGCCAGGCTTCCGCCCATGCGTGACTGGCGAGGTGATCGCTGTCATCGGTGTACAAATAGCCAGAGACATAACGTGAAGGAACACCAAGACTGCGGGCGCACGCCAAGAATGCATGGGTGTGATCCTGACAGACACCACGACCGGCGGCGAACGCATCTGCTGCACTGGTTTCAGTCGAGGTGACGCCCTTCTCATAGCGAATATGGGCGTTCAAGGCCTGCATCAAATCAATCATTGCAGTGCGGTCGCGTCGTGTCTTGCATTGAATGTTGGCAAACTCACGCAAGGCTTGGTTAGGCTCGGTTAAACGCGTCACCCGTAAAAACGGCAGAGCCGATTGCGATTCATGCTCGAACTCACAGCTTTGATCGATATCAACCTGGCCATGGGCACCAATGACGATATTGTCATGGGGCACGTCAACCGTCAGCACATGCAGGATATTGCCGTAGGGGTCGCGCTGAGCACGTACCGGGCGCGGCAAGTTGAGTTCCCAGTTGATGACTTGCTGCCTCTCACTCTGCTGTGGGGTGATACGCAGGTACTGGATGCTGGAGCGAACTTGCTCATCGTATTGATAAGTGGTGTCGTGGCTAATGGACAGTCTCATGCGACCTCCAGGTAAGAGCTATGGATGGCTTGGCCCAGTTCACGAATCAGCAGAATCAAATCATTCAGCCAAGCGTGCAGGCCTTCATCCAACACTTCGTCAATGGTTGTGTAGCGCAAACGCGCTTCAAGCTCTGCTGCCAGACGTTGCGCCGGACGACCGTTGTCGCCAGGCAAACTAACCAGCATCGAATACAGCTCTTCTGTGCACGAACGCAGTGAACGTGGAACCTCGGAGCGCAACAGCAGCAATTCCGATACTTTGCGCGCCCCCGGTGATCCACGATAAATTTCGGCAAACGCCTCGAATGAAGACAGTGCGCGCAGCAAGGCGGTCCATTGGTAATAACTACGTGCCGAACGCCCTTCGATTTCGTCGATGTCTTCACCCAGCAACTCATAGCGCGCATCTAGCAGGCGCAAGGTGTTATCCGCACGTTCGATAAATGTGCCCAGGCGGATAAACCGGTAGGCCTCGCCGCGCATGATGGTGCCGAATGTGGCACCGCGGAACAGGTGCGAGCGCTCCTTGACCCACTCGCAAAAATGACTGATGCCATATCGACCAATACCCTGTTGGGCAATGTCGCGGATCTCCAGCCAGCTGGCGTTGATGTTTTCCCACATGTCAGCGGTGATACGGCCACGCACAGCATGGGCGTTGACCCGGGCAGCTTGCAGGCAGCAATAGATGCTGGCTGGATTATTGGCGTCGAGTCCGAAAAAATTGAGCATGCGCTCGGCGTGCATTTCTCCGTGCTGTTCCAGATACTCATCCAGCGTACCGGTGATGATCAACGGCATGGCTAACTCATCGAGGCCATGACCGTGATCATCCTGCGGCATCAAGGACAGCGAATAACTGACCTCAAGCATACGCGCAAGATTCTCTGCACGTTCCAGGTATCGCGACATCCAGTACAGGTTGGAGGCTGTGGTACTGAGCATAATTAGTCCCCCACTATCCATGTGTCTTTGGTTCCGCCACCTTGTGAAGAGTTGACCACCAGCGACCCCTCACGCAGGGCAACACGGGTTAATCCTCCGGGTACAAGACGGGTTTCCCGCCCTGATAAGACAAAGGGGCGCAAGTCGATATGTCGCGGCGCAATGCCATTCTCAACAAAGGTCGGACAGGTCGACAAGGACAAGGTTGGCTGGGCGATATAGGCCTCTGGGCGGGCAATCAAGCGTGCGCGGAAGTCCTCGATCTGAGCCTTGGTTGAAGCAGGGCCAACCAGCATGCCGTAGCCACCCGAGCCTTGCGTCTCTTTCACGACCAAGTCAGGCAGGTTGGCCAGCACATGTGACAAGTCCTTGGGCTTGCGACACTGCCAGGTCGGCACGTTCTTCAGGATCGGCTCTTCTGCCAGGTAGAAGCGGATCATTTCATCAACGTATGGATAGATCGATTTATCGTCCGCGACCCCAGTCCCCACCGCATTGGCCAGCACTACATTACCCGAGCGATAGCTTGCCAACAGCCCCGGCACGCCCAGCATGGAATCGGGATTGAAAGCCAGCGGATCAAGGAACGCATCGTCAAGACGACGATAAATCACGTCCACGGGCTTCGCACCAGCAGTGGTACGCATGTAAACCTTGTCATCGCGCACGAACAAATCGGCGCCTTCGACCAGCTCGACCCCCATCTCACGGGCGAGAAACGCATGTTCGAAGTAGGCGCTGTTGAAGCGGCCAGGCGTCAGCACCACCACCGTTGGATTTTCCATCGGGCTGGATGACTTCAGCGTATCGAGCAGCATATTCGGATAATGATTGATGGGCGCGACACGCTGGGCTGCAAATAGCTCAGGGAACAGGCGCATCATCATCTTCCGGTCTTCGAGCATATAGCTCACACCGCTTGGCGTGCGTAGGTTGTCTTCAAGCACGTAATAGCTGCCATCGCCGTCGCGCACCAGGTCAACACCTGAGATATGCGAGTAGATGTTGCGGTGCAGATCGAGACCTTGCATCGCCAACTGATAACCTTCGTTGGCAAGCACTTGCTCAGGCGGGATGATGCCTGCCTTGAGAATGCGCTGGTCGTGATAAATATCGGTCAGGAACAGGTTGAGCGCTTGCACCCGCTGGATGCATCCACGCTCGACAATGCGCCATTCACTGGCCGGAATACTACGGGGAATAATGTCGAATGGAATCAGTCGCTCGGTGCCTTGATCGTCACCATAGAGCGTGAAGGTAATACCTGCGCGGTGAAACAATAGATCTGCTTCGCGCCGGCGCTGCGCCAGCAGATCACTGGGGGTATCTGCCAGCCAACGGGTAAATTCCCGGTAATGAGAACGACACTCACCATTGGCCAAGTACATCTCATCATAAAAGGTGTGGGTCATGCCTAACTCCTTGTCACCCATACGTCCCATCACGTTGCAAAGCCCGAGCCACATGATATTTTTGTTATAAATCAAATAGTTAATTAACAACCGAAAATATCAGGCACCGAAACAGTGCAACGCATTAAGTGCCCTGGCATATCCTGCGCCAAGGCGAAGCATCTTTAAATTATGTGTATCTCTCCCCTGCTAGGTTTAAATATAGACAGCTTTAGAGCATTTAATTCAAACCATTGGGCCGAACGCCCACTTCAGGCGCCTGACTCAACCAGTGGCGATAGAAGCCCTCGGCCACTTTGTTCAATGCCTCAACCTTATCATCAAGCCTATCCAGCATGAATTCAAACGACTGCTGGCTCGGCTGGCTGGCATCGAGTAAATGGGACCAGTCATGCAACCATTGACGGACTAATTCTGCGGTCATTTCTGGGTGGCCCTGCAATGCAAGAATCTTATCGCCCCAGGAAAACGCCTGATTAGCGCACCAGCGATTACGCAATAGCGGCTGAGCACCTTCCGGCAAGGCAAAGGTATCGCCATGCCACTGAAAAATATCAAAGTCGTCCGCAAGGTGTGCCAGCCAAGGACTTTGCTCAGCACCCGCAACAATGTCCATCGCTTGCCAGCCACTTTCGGTATAAGCCATCTTGCTGACCTGTGCACCTAATGCCTTAGCCAGCAACTGACCGCCCAGACAGTGGCCAAGCAGCGGAATATCACGACTGATAAAGTGCTTCAGCGCGTTGATTTCAACCTGCAGCCAAGGCAAAGGGTCATTAACGCTCATGGGCCCGCCCATAATCGCCACGGCCTTTGGCCGATCCAGATCGTAGCCTTCAAGCTGATTTAAGTCTGCTCGCAATTCGGTGAATGGCAACTGCGCGTCATCAAGCACCTTTGCCAGATGGCCCGGCGTGCAGTAGTCAATATGGGTAATAATCAGAATGTCTGTCATACAGCCTCCGTTGCGCCAGTCTCGCGCATAAGCCAGTCGGAGGTCGATATGTTTCATATAAATGATGGTCAATCTACACGCCAGCCAACCGTGGTTGGCTGGCGTGTATATACCTCAACCGGCCTCAATCGACCGGTAACAGATCCTTGCGCTCTTGGGTTACGCCCCAACCCTCAAGCTTTCCACCCAGCGGATGAACCACGGAACCCAAATCCTGCTCAAAATCACCAATGCCGTAATAGGTCGCAAACATTACCTTGCTGACCTGTAAATGCCAGGCACCATCTTCACGGGGTGTGACTTGGGCATTGAGCGATTCACCACGAAAGTTTGTAGCCGCCATGCGAGCCCGTTCCTCGTCGGGAAAAATGGCGTAGAACTCGATGGGATGAAAGCGCGCGAAATCAAAACCACCTTCTTTCATGCGCTTTAGGACATTGCTGCTGACATCATCTTGCATGACTATGCTCATGATACGAACTCCTCAGGCGATGGTTGGATGCTGCTCTTCCATTGCAACCGCTTGGACTTAAGCGGTGTCGCGACACCAAATAGCGTGTCGCCCGAGTATCAACAAAGTGCAAACTAGGTCCTGACTGATGTGTCATAGGCTTGGTCTGAGTCCAAGCCTGAAGACGCTGCATTATTGAGTGTGATAATCCTCCTTTTGTTACACGCCACTCATGATGTTTACCCGCACGCGTCTGTATGCAGAATAGCGCTGTAAAAAAATTTGTGCATGCTTTGCTTATAGCTTGTGACATTTCCTTTGCAGCCCGGGCTCACTGCTGGACGCTCGGACTGAACATGCAGGCGCCCTACCGACGGCTCAACCAGCGCATAGTCAGACGCGTGATCCACGCTGGTGAAATCTGGCCTGCCCAGTACATCAGCTTGAATTGCAGGCTGATTGGCCGGTGTACTGCATGGCTGTCGACCTGTTGCCAAACCGCATCGGCTATTTCGCTGGCCTGCAGGTTGACGCCCAGGCGCAACAAACTTGCTGGTACATGCTGCTGACTGCTTACCATTGGGGTATTCACAAATGGTGGCATCAGGTCTGCTACCTTGATCCCGTGACGAGCCCACTCGAGCTCCAGGGCCTCGGTCAAACCACGAATGGCGAATTTTGAAGCCGAATAGGTTGCCATTTCTGGCACACCATAAAGCCCGGATGCAGACCCCATGTTGATCACTTGCGCATTGCCCGTGGCCTTGAGGTAAGGGAATGCGGCATGGGTCATATTGCAAACCCCCAATACGTTAATCTGCATGATGCGTACATGCTCGGCATGTTCGATTTCTTCGAAATAGCCAAATCGCAAAATGCCAGCGCAGTTGAACAACAACTGGAGCTTGCCATCATTTCTTGCGCAGAACTCAGCCAGCGAGGCCGTGACCTCAGCAATATCGGTGACATCCAGTTGACGATACCAGCAACCACCGAGCTCGGCAGACAAGTCAGCCAGCGCCTCAGTATTGATGTCCAACAAGCCTACCTGCCATCCGCGCGCATGGAACAACCGCGCTGTGGCCGCGCCAATGCCAGAAGCTGCGCCAGTGATCAGAATATTATTGTTCATGTAAGTCCCTGTTCACGTATGAAACTGACGACCTGCGCAAGTGCATAGTCGGATACTTTGAGTAAACCGGCATGGGCTTGAAATACATGCCAGACGCCGGGATAAAACTCTAGCCTTACATCCACGCCAGCCTGCTTTGCCTGTTGTTCAAAACGTAAGCTGTCATTGAGTAACAGCTCTTGCTCCGCGACCTGGATCAAGATCGGTGGCAAGCCGCTTAAATCAGCAAAGACTGGAGAGACAGCCGGGTCCTGCCGGTCTATCTGGCTGGGCAAAAAATCACGTCTGGATTGTTCCAGCCATGCCTGGTTGAGCATCGGATCGCCCCCTTCAGGCTTGTGCAACTGGGCAAGGCTGAAATCCGTCAGTGGCGACAAGCAAACCAAGGCTCCTGGCAGCGCCAGCCCCGAATCGCGCAGATGCAAAGCGGTCACCAAGGCCAGATTACCGCCTGCTGAGTCGCCGGCAATAATGATTTTACTGGGCGCAAACCCCTGGTCGAGCAAGGCCTGGTATGCGGCGACAGCATCATCACGGGCAGCCGGAAACGGGTGCTCAGGCGCTAGCCGGTAATTCAACGCGCAGAGTTGAACCTGTGCGCGGCTCATTAGTGTTTTGCAGATAGCCCGATGTGTATGGGCGCCACCGATGAGGTACGCACCACCGTGCAAATATAGAATGATGCAGTCACTTTCCTCGCTTGGCTTGTACCACTCGCATGGCCGGCCAGCGATCTTGCCTTTGGTGCGGCTACCATCGGTTTCGACCAGGTGCGGCAGCGTCAGCGCTGTCACCAGCCCGCGTTGCAGTGCAACAGGCACAGGCGGCCTGACGATGCCACGAAACAACAGTCGCAACACGCCGCGCAAGACCGAACGCAACACAGGCTGGGCATCGCTTGGAGGAATGAAACGCACTGGGCTGACTCGATAATCTTGCAAGTCCGGAGCCCGCGTGATGAACCGATAACTGAAGGTGTAACCCGGCCAGTTATTGGTGTTCTTGCCAGAGGCAGTTTGATACCAACTGGTGCACCCCTGATCCCACACTGTACGGTGGATAGCGCTTTGCACCTTGCTATTGAATCGACGCTGCACAAACGACTTTACATCCAGCGCCGTCAAGTTGAAGCGGTCCAGGGCTGCAATACAACCGAGCACATAGCGAAACTGGCTTTCGAGCATATAAATGATCGAGTTATGCCCTAGGTTGGTATTGGGTCCATACAGCAGAAACAGGTTGGGAAAACCGCTGACGCTAATACCTTTATAGGCTTCGGCCCCCTCTGCCCATGCCTGATTCAGATCCAGGCCATCAAGCCCGGTGATTTTCATTGGTGCCAAAAAATCAGTTGCCGTAAAGCCTGTGCCGTAAATCAGCACATCACAGGGATACGCCACACCGTCTTCGCTAATAACCCTATCGCCAGCGATTTCCTTGATTCCCTGAGTGACAACCTCGACATTGGTTTGGTTGAGTGCCGGGTAGTAATCATTACTGATCAGAATGCGCTTGCAGCCCATGGGGTAATCAGGCTCCAGCTGGTTACGCAACTGCTGGTTGGTGATGCTACGGGCGAGTGCATGTTCAAAGCGAAACCGCATGGTCTTGAGCAGAGCCGGATATGACACAAATGCCAACGCGCGCGCTTCATGCTGAATATATTTAAGGCTGCGATCAATTTTCTGCAGCCAGCTGAAACGGCACATCACCGCCAACTCCCAAGGCCGGTAGGCGCGATCAGGCTTGCTGATTACATAGGCCGCTGAGCGCTGAAACAGTGTCAACTGAGCCACTTTTGGTTGGATCTGTGGCACAAACTGAATGGCCGAAGCCCCGGTGCCCACAACCGCGACGCGCTTGCCCGTCAAATCAATATCGTGACGCCAGCGAGCTGAGTGAAATGCCTCGCCTGTAAAGCTGTCACACCCCGGTATCGAAGGGTACGCCGGCTGATTCAACTGACCGCAGGCACTGACCAGTATTTGTGCAAAAAATTGCTCGCCACTGGCCAGGCTAACTCGCCATCCTGAGTTTTGTTCCTCATAAACGGCGCTAGCGACCTCGCTGTTGAAACGGATATTTCGCCGCAACTGATACTTGTCTGCGCAATGGCGAATATAGCTGTGGATTTCGGGTTGCGGAGCAAATTTACGGGTCCAATCCAACTTGGGTTCGAACGAATATGAGTAGAGGTGCGAAGGCACGTCGCAGGCGGCCCCTGGATAACTGTTGTCACGCCAGGTACCGCCCACGTCATCGGCTTTCTCCAGAACCAAGAACTTGTCTATGCCCGCTTTTTGCAGCTGTATGGCGAGTCCAAGGCCGGCAAAACCACTACCGATTATTAATACGCGTACGTCTGTACAAGTTTCGGGGTTTTTATTCATTTTTAGAGGCCCAGAGTGCTGACATATCTCGCGAAATGCGGTTTATCTCCCGCCTCTGTGTTTATGGCATAGCCAGGCCATGGAGTGTGCGCGCAAATAAAATATGTCCTGCAAAATGACCGATATGCCGTGCTGGCGAGCTGTAAATTCCTACAACTATTCTTACAGCCGGGTCGCTGATTTATCCAAATCTTGCAGTAGCCAGGCAAAAAAAAACCGCACATTCAATGTGCGGCTTTCGGATCAGGCAAATGTAGCTTACTTCTGATTGAGGCTGTCTTTTACCCCGGCACTGTTATCGAGCAGGCTCTTGGTCGCTGTCTGGATAAAAGCTTCAAGATCCTGCTGCAGCGCTGGGTCGATATCCGTGTGCAGGCGGGTCGCACTCGGCTTGGCCCCCAATTGATATTCATAGAGCCGAGGCTCAAAGCCCTTGGGCTGAATCAGGATCCGTTGAGGGGTGACTATTGCAACCGTCTGCTCACCACCCGACGGCTTGATTACACCCACGCCTTGATCGCCCTCTGGCAAGTTCAACAGGTCGCGGCCCCAGCATTGGTGCCGCACCTCACCACCGAGACGGCCCATGATGGTCGGCACAACATCAACCTGAGTGCCTACATTGTGATTGACCTTGCCAAACTTCTCTTGGATACCGGGGGCAATCAGGAGTAACGGTACATTGAAGCGGAACAGGTCCATTTCGGTGAGTTGCACATCACTACCAAACCCATGGTCGCCAACGACTACAAACAAGGTGTCTTTGTAGTATTTGGACTTCTTCGCCTTTTCGAAGAACTGACCTAATGCCCAGTCGGAATAACGCATGGCGGTCAGGTGTTGGTCGGCAGAGCCGTGACCGGTGACAGGCTCAACCGGCAAGTCTTCAGGCAAGGCATAAGGTGTGTGATTGGACAGGCTTTGCAGCAAGGCATAGAACGGCTTGTCTTTGCCGGAAAACCGCTGGTCCAACTCAGCTGCGCCACGGTCAAACATGTCCTGGTCAGACACACCCCAGGTCGGGTCCATGTACACCGGATCAACAAAGTCTTCACGACCGATGAAGTTGGTCATGCCCTGGTTGCTGAAGAAACCCGACTGATTGTCCCACTGGAAATTGCCATTGTAGACATAGAGGTCATCATAGCCGCGGGCACTGAGCAACTGCGGCAGCCCTGAAAACTGGTGCGCGCCTTCTGGTGTGCGCATCAGGTATTCAAAACTTGGCAGGTTAGGGAAACAGGCCATGGTCGCAAACATGCCCTGATGGGTATGAGTCCCGTTGGAGAAGAAGCGATCAAACAGCACGCCCTCCTCAGCCAACTTATCAAAGTAGGGAGTGATGTTGCCCGGCGCACCAAGCGCGCCCACAAAGTGGCCGGCAAAGCTTTCCAAAAGGATTACCACCACATTCTTGACTGGCAGGGTGTTCTCCGCTGGCGGGGTAAAGTCACGGCGGATTGCAGCGGTATCGGCATCGACCAGCTTGTCATGTGGGGTCAGCAGCATTTTGCGCACGACCGCCAACGCCTGCTCATCCGGCATGGTTGATTTCCATGCGTTGTCGCGATGCGAAGAGAAGCTGGCCATTGCCGCCGACGTCAGGGTCAACGTGCCATTGAGGCCCAGTTGGTTAGCGAACATCGATTCAGTGGTATAGGCGTCGCCCCAACGCAACGGCGGGCCTTGGCGCAAATGACCGCGAGCGGCGACTACCGCAATCAGCAAGCAGACAACAAACACCGAGCCACGAAGATACCAAGCTGGTGCGCGGGTCGCTGATTTCGGCCGGCTGAGCAAGTCCAATGCCTTGAACAGCTTGGCCAGCAACCAGGTCGCCACTGCCCAGGCGATCAAATAACGCGCCACTGGGAACCCGTTCCAGATCATGCTCATGACGGTCTTGGTGTCTTCCTGGAAGTACTGGAAAACCAGGCTGTTCAAGCGCTGGTGAAACTCCCGGTAGAAATCCAGTTCGGTGATCCCAAGGAACAAGGTCACGCTGGCGAAGAAGGTCAACCAGATGCGGTGATAACCACGGGCGGCCATGGCTTTAACGCTGAACAGTGACAACAGCAATGGCGCACAGGCGTATACAACCAAGCGCAGATCGAAACGCAAGCCGTTGTAAAAGGCCTCGATGAAACTGGAGACCGGTGCATCGTCAATCAATTCGCGGTTGTAGACCAGCAGCGCCACGCGCAGTAACGCATAGATCACCAATAGCGCCACGGCGCTAAGTGCAGTAAAGCCCAGGTGGCTTCTAATGGTCGGAATGAAATCTGCCGCAGCAGGTGACCCGGCCGTCTTGTTAACCTTGGTAGTCATGTAGTTCCAAATCCGTTAAGCAAACATTGATAGCTGACGTCAGCACCTTGGATTTATGCTGACTGGCGGCAACAGATGTACCTGCCCAAGCAGGGCACAAAACCTGTGAGTAGATTCAACCTGGGTAAACACTGACGCTGGCCGGATGCGCTGCGACGTCCTGCCCAGCGCCTCTGGCCGGTGATGAGAATAAATCAAGCCACGGACTGAAAGTGTGAAAATTCCGTGTTTTTCCCAGCATTTATAAGTGCAGCGCTGGCACAATTTGTTTCACGCTTGGCGTCCATGCACAAAAAAGGGCCTTGGCAGGCCCTTAGATTATGTTGGGGTTATTCAATACAGTCATTGCTGGGCTTGTTGATCGCCTGCAACACATACTGTGGCAAGGCAAAGGCGCCAATGTGAATCGCCGGATTATAGTAGCGGGTAACAATGCCACTGCCGGTAAAACGCGCGCACAAGGTCTCCAACGAAACTTTTCGGTGCGCCGGGTCAGTGCTGCCCCAGGCAAACGTCATGCTGCCACCAATGTAGGTTGGCACTGCTGCCATGTAGAAATGCCAATCGCTGAACAAGCCATTCATGCGCCCCGCCGTGGTTTGCACTTCCGACAGCTGCATAAACGGCGTACCGTTTTGCGTAACCAGAATGCCGCCATCGTTCAAGCAGCGCCGGCAGGCCTGATAGAAATTTTCAGAAAACAGCACTTCGCCCGGCCCGATCGGGTCGGTTGAGTCAGAGATGATTACATCGAATTTTTCTTCAGTGGTGGCAACAAAGCGCATGCCATCATCAATGACCAGATTTAGCCGCGGGTCGTCATACGCACCGCTGGAATGATTGGGCAAGAACTCTTTGCACATATCGACCACTGTGCCGTCAATTTCAACCATGGTGATGTGCTCCACCGTGTCGTGCTTGCACACTTCACGCAGCATTCCACCGTCACCGCCGCCGATAATCAGCACACGCTTAGCCAAACCATGGGCAAGAATCGGCACGTGGGTGAGCATTTCATGGTAGATAAACTCATCGGCTTCAGTGGTTTGAATCACCCCGTCAAGTGCCATCACCCGCCCCATGCGCGCATTTTCAAAAATCACCAAATGCTGATGCTCGGTACGCACTTCGTGCAATAGCTTATCCATTGCAAAGCGCTGGCCGTAGCCTGGATACAGCGTTTCTTGGTAATCGCTCATGGGCGTGCTCCTAGCAAACTCAAAACATGACTGACACCCGCAACAATTACGAATGCCGAGAAAAAAGCGTCAAAACTAAGTCTCGCCGCAGACAAATAAACCCGGGCGATTAGCGGCCATACTGACGGCCAGATAAATCAAGGCGGCTATTCTACGTTGCGCCATATGACAGGTCGAACCTGTATTACCCATAAGGACTGACAAAACAGCTTCACAGCGTTATTGTCGAGCCATGAAAACCTCCAGCCAATCACCTGTTTTACTGCCTTACAGCGCTCCCTGGCACTGGCAACAATTTCATGCACATTTTGCTTTACGCAAGCTACTCGGCGTCGAGAGCCTGAGTGATAACTGCTACACACGCAGTTTCCAGCTAGGTGAACAGGCAGGCTGGTTCAGTATTGAGCCGTTGGCTGAACAGAACGCGCTCAAACTCAGCGTCAGTGAGTCAGCACTCGGCGCGATTGAACAACTCATTCCGCGCGTTCGGCGCATGTTTGATCTTGATGCCGACCCGCTGGCGATTTCCCAACACTTCAGTGCTGACCCCTATGTGGCTGAGCTGGTCAAACGCAATCCTGGCCTGCGCTTGCCCACTGCGTTCGACCCATTCGAACAGGCGGTACGCGCAATTGTTGGCCAGCAGGTCACCGTCAAGGCCGCGGTCACCGTCACCGGGCGCTTAGTCAGCCGCTTGGGTGAACCATTAACCGGCACCAATCCAGCAGGTATTGAGCGCCTGTTCCCGTTGCCGCAGGCCATCGCCGAGGCGGATCTTGATGGTATCGGCATGCCCGGCAAACGTGTGCAAACGCTGCAATATTTTGCCGGCCAAATCGCCAGTGGTGAACTGCAATTGAATATGCAGCAGGGTTACCTCGCCCTGGTCGAAAAGCTCTGCGCCCTCCCCGGCATTGGCCCCTGGACTGCTGAATACATTGCATTGCGCGCATTTGGCGAACCTGATGCTTTTCCAGCCAGCGATCTGGGCCTGCTTAAAGCACCGGTCTGGGGTGAGCAAGGTATCAGTGCTAAGCAGTTACATGCTCACGCAGAAGCCTGGCGCCCATGGCGTGCCTACGCGGCTGCACACTTGTGGCAAAACTACTCCGAGGTGTAAGTGTGTTTTATCGTTATCACGACAGTGCAATCGGCCGCTTATTTCTCAGTGGCGACGCCAGTGGCCTGCAACAACTGTTAATGGATGTAGAGCGTCATCCGTGGAGCATAGGTGAAGGCTGGCAGCTTGCAGACAAGCAGTTCGACGACGCCTGCCTCCAGCTCGATGAATACTTCGCCGGGCGCCGCCAACGCTTCGATCTGCGCCTGGCGCCGCAAGGAACTGTTTTCCAGCAACGTGTGTGGAAAGCCCTGCAAGACATCCCTTACGGCCAAACCAGCTATTACAGCCGACTGGCCGAACAGATTGGCAACCCAAAAGCCGTGCGCGCAGTCGGTACGGCTAATGGTGCAAACCCGATTTCGGTGATCATTCCCTGCCACCGCGTCATAGGTCGCGACGGCAGCCTCACTGGCTACGCCGGAGGCCTGCAACGCAAGGCGCAGTTGCTTGCGCTGGAAGGCGCCTCATTCCCCGAGCAGACGTTGTTATCTTTATAGCTTGACGTTCCCCCGCGGCCCCATGATTGCCCAGATAATCAAGCCGATTACTGGCAATAACAGCACCAAGATCACCCATAATATTTTCTTGCCAGTTTCTGCATTGCTTTTGACGATATTGATAATCGCCCAGATATCCAGCGCCAGAATTATCAATGCGACAATGTTAGATAGCATGTGCTATTTCCTTGATGTGGGTTACCAAACTGAGCATAGACCGCAATTCGCCATAGGCTGCACAACAGCACAGTTGAGATATTGTCATGACCCCAGCATACGAGTACGGCAACGCTGATGCCTCCTATCAGGCAGCCGGTGGAATTGAAGGCATACGCAAACTGGTCGATGACTTCTATCTACTTATGGACAATGAGCCACTGGCGCGGAATGTCAGGGCGATGCACCCCGCCAGCCTGGATATGGCGCGCGACAAGCTTGCATGCTTTCTCAGCGGCTGGTTGGGTGGCCCACGGCTGTTTAGCGAGAAATACGGTTCGATATCGATCCCGGCATTCCACGCCAAGTGGCCGATCGATCAAGCGCACAGTGAGGCCTGGCTGCACTGCATGAAGCTGGCGATTGAGCGCCAAGACTACCCAGCACAGTTTGCTGATTACCTCTTGCGTCAGCTAAGGGTTCCAGCTGAACGGGTGGTTCAAGCCAGTGCCAACCGCCGGGCCGCGCAACAATAAGCACCCGTAAAGAGTCACTCGCAAGTCATTGCAGGCTTGCCATTTCGGCAAGCCTGCAAATCTTGAACTAGCGCGGACCGCCCTGCCTTTGCAGTTGCTGCAAGCGTGGATCATTCGGCGCAACCTGCTGCATACGCTTGTAGTATTCAGCAGCTTTTTCACGATTGCCGGAGGTCGCATTCAAAAACAGCAATGCATAGAGCACATCCGCATCATTCGGATTTTGCGCATTGCTCGCCTCCAATGCTTTCACCGCTTGCTCCGGTTGCTGGAGCTTCATGTAGAGCAACCCTTGGTTGTACAGGATGCGCGGATTCTCAGGCAGTTCCTCGGCTGCCGTACTCATCCACTTCAAGCCCTCTTCCGGCTGACCTGACTCGACCAGCAACAAGGCGAACATATAGGCCAGGTTGCCGTGATCGCCTTTAGGCATATCAGGCAGTGCCAAGCCTTCACGTAATGTCTTGATCGCCTCATCCTGACGCAGATTGTTATTGGCCAGCGTCACCAGATTCACCCGGGCAGGTGAGAAGTATGGATCTAGCTTCAAGGCTTCACGGTACTGATCTAGCGCCTCTAGCACGCGCCCTTGTCGCTCCATCAGCACCGCAAGGTTAAGCCGGTTGCCTGGTAAATCAGCATTTCCACGCAAGCGTTTTTCATAATCTTGCAGTGCCGCCTGGAAGTCTTCGCGGCGATCCTTGGGCAGTGCAATCGATGGAATACCGGCCAAGGCGCGTACTGCTTCATCTCTAACCGCCAAATGCGGATCATCCATGAGCGGCAACAGATGCTTGACCCGCTCAACCGGGGTCATGCCGACAAAACCCGAAGCTGCACTGGCACGGACCCAGGCGCTCTCATCCTTGAGTGCTGTTTCAAGCGCCGAGATAGCCGGCGCGCCCATATTCGCCAGTTGATCTGCAGCCGTTGCTCGCACGATTTCAGGTTTTCCCATGTCGGCAATCAAACCTGCCAACTGGCTAATTGAATCTGGGTGGCCCTGGCGCACAGCCTGGAACGCTTCACCGTAATGGGTTGGCAATGCAGGCGTACCAAACCAGCCCTTGATCGCATCAGCGGCCCATTTTGGCTTTTGATCGGTATGGCATGCCGTACAGGCATCCGGGCTGCCGGTAACATCATCCAAATCTGGACGTGGAATCCGGAAGCTGTGGTCACGCCGTGGGTCAACCACCATGTAGGTTTTGTCCGGCATGTGGCAGTTAACACACTGCGCGCCCTCTGAGCCAACAGGGTGATGATGGTGCTCAGGGGTGTCGTAGTTTTTCGCCCGTAGGCTTGGAAAGCGCTCAGGCGGGGTTTCGGTATGGCACTGCAAGCACAGACCATTACCTTCAATCTTGACCTTGTTGCTGTGCGGGTTGTGACAATCCGTACAGGTCACCCCTGCCGCATACATTTTGCTTTGGGTAAATGAGCCATAGACGTAGACCTCGCCGTCAATCTGGCCATCGGCATGATATAGATCAGGGCGCAAGGTCGATGGCAGCATGGCGTTCAGCAGCGGCTCCCCGGGGGCTGGACCCACGCCCAGTGACTGGCGACGACTGTGGCAGCGTGCACATTGCTCGACCAAGCCGTGGCTGCCTAGCTTCTTGAAGTCGACCGGCAATCCGATATCAGTCGCAGAGCTGTAGCTTGGCTCTGTCGAGGCTTGCGCTTTAGCCTTTTCTGCCCAATCGACGTGAGCTTGTCCCGGGCCATGGCAGCTTTGACAGCCGACATTCTGCTCATGCCAGGTGGTGGCGAACGAGTCGGTTTTGTCGTCGTAATTTTTTTGCAGATTGCTTGAATGGCAATCTGCGCACATCGCATTCCAGTTTTGATAACGGCCCGTCCAATGCAGTCCGTCATTGGGGGTGAACTTCTGTCCCGGATACAAAGAGAACCAACGCTGGCCGCCCGCAGCCTTGGTGCGGGCATCCCAAGCAATTGTCAGGCTTTGCAAACGCCCCCGATCGAGTTCGATCAGATACTGCTGCAACGGATCGTGACCGAAGGTGTAGGCAATCTCGAAATCCTTGAGCTTGCCGTCTTCACCTTCGATATTGACGAAGTACTTGTTATCGCGCTTAAAGAATCGCGCCTGCACTTCACCATCTTTAAAGGTCGCGTTATTGAAATTACCCAAGACACTGTCTGCCGTGGCCTTGCGCATTGCCCAATCATGGTCAGAGCCTGTCCAGTCTTTGACCTGCTGAGTGTGGCAAGCGTCGCAAGCACCTTCTGCTGCATAGCCTGCGGAATGTTCAGCCATGGCCGGAACGGGTGACTCATTTGCCAACAAGGGGGTGTTTCCCAGTGCAGCCACCAGCAAGCTAATCAGCAAAGTGCGAAAGTAAAACAAAACCTAATCCTTATTATGCTGGGGAACAAACCCATTGAATCATCAGTGCGTCCTGCCGCCGATTGAATAGCCAGTTCATTGTGTTTGCAAGCTTTACCCAACAACATTTTACGAGGCGAGTTCTGCAACCGGTAAAACACCCTAAAACTTGACATTAAATGACAATAACAAGACTATTAGCGCCATCCCAAGCCGCACAAAAGTGGTTGGCAATGGCCTTGCGATGCCGCAATAGGTGGCGTGAGTTTCAGGCCTCAGCGTATCAGCTTTATGTTACTCAACGGCTCTGCAATGCACCCTGTGGGTGGCCCAAGTAACACCAGAGAATACGGCTATAACAGCTTCTGCCTTACTCCGAGATAAAACAATAAATGGCCAAGGTATGACCGACTTTGCACGCGCCTCCACGCTATCTGGTTATCACGAGTTTGCCCTCAGCAAGGGACTCAACCCCAGCGAGCTTCTGGCTGAGGCCAAGTTGCCAAGCGATATCTTGAATAGCCAAGAGTCGATGATTTCATACCGCAAATTCGTCAACTTGCTGAGCATTAGCGCGCAAAAAAGTAACGACCCCCTGTTTGGCCTGCACTATGGCTTGCACCAAGGCATCAGTGTATTTGGACCACTGATCTATTTAATCCGTAATGCGCGCAATGTTGGCGATGCTCTGCGCGATTTAGGCAATTACTTCCATCTGCATATGGGCGCAGCCGAAGTACGCATCGAAGTTCAAGGCAGCCATGTACTGCTGTGTTATCACACTGAAGAACAAAACTTGCGGGGCCTGCCCCAAGCCGCTGAGCTTGCCATTTCAGTAGGTGCTCAGCTGATGCGCACCCTGCTTGGCTCGCGCTGGCGACCGCAAGGTGTGCTGCTGCAACACGCAGCACTCGCCAACTTGAACAGCTACCGGCGGGCCTGGGACGTGACACCTCAGTTCAACAGCCCCTACAACGCCTGGCTATTTGATGCCAAGTTGCTAGAGACGCCCTTGAGCTCTGCCGATGAGGAGTTGCACAAGGTGCTGCAAAAGCACATGGACAGTCTTGATGAGCTGCAAATCAATGAACTGCCCAGCTACGTGCAGCAACTACTGCGAAATTTCCTGCCCAATGGTCGCGTCACAATCGAGCAAATTGCTGACTACATGATGCTCAGCACCCGAACCTTGCAGCGCTATTTAGCCGAGGAAGAAACCTCCTTCCAAGACTTGCTCGATCAAACGCGACAATCCTTGGCAACGCGATACCTGCGTGACTCATCGACCAGCCTGACCCAGCTTGCCGAACTGCTGGGCTACTCTGAACTCAGTGCGTTTTCACGCGCATTTCAACGCTGGACCGGCATGAGCCCACGCCAATGGAAAAACCAAAACACTAACCAGCGCTCGATTAAACGCCTTCGAGTGACCTCAAAACGTCAGTAATGCTCAGCCCTCATCAAGAGGCACTTCGAGCTCAGCCGATGCGAATACTCGACCTAGGCTACAAGGCCACCACTACGCGCCCAACCATTTGACCTTCAAGCAGCTTTGCCAAGGCTTCAGGCGCTTGCTCAAGGCTGATTTCTGTCACCAGGCTGTCCAGAGTATCGAGTTTCCACTCGTTCGCCAGTTTGTTCCAGACCGCGGCCTTTACCGTCAGTGGCAGTTCCACCGAATCAACACCAAGCAAATTAACCCCACGCAGAATAAACGGCAGCACGGTGCCATTCATGTCGACACCCGCCGTTAAGCCGCAGGCGGCCACGCTCGCGCCATAGCGTAGCGACTTGACCACGTTGCACAGGATCGCACCGCCAACCGTATCGACGGCTCCGCCCCATTGCTCCTTAAGCATGGGTCGCTCTGCGCCTTGCTGTAAGTCGCTGCGCAATACCACCTCGCTGGCCCCGAGCGCTTTAAGAAAGTCACTCTGCCAGGCCTTGCCAGTAGAGGCAGTCACGCTATAGCCAAGCTTGGTCAACAGCGACACTGCAACCGTACCCACGCCGCCCGTGGCGCCCGTAACCAAGATCGGCCCGGACTCAGGGTTGATGCCCGCCGATTGCAGTTTATCGATGCACAACGCAGCCGTCAGGCCAGCAGTTCCCAGAACCATAGCCTCGCGCAGGCTAAGGCCTTGCGGACGCTTGATCGCCCAGGTTGCAGGGATGCGAATATATTGGGCCAACCCACCTGAAGTGTTCATGCCCAGGTCATAACCGGTGATGATCACTTCATCTCCGGCCTTGAAATCACTGACGCTGGAATGCTCCACGACCCCGGCGGCATCAATGCCCGGGGTGTGCGGGAAATGCTTGGTCACCGCCTTGCTCCCGCTCGCTGACAATGCATCCTTGAAGTTAATGGAGGAGTACTTGACGCGAATCAGCAGATCACCGGCCGGCAAGTCGTCTATGTCGCGCTGAACAACCACTTGCTCAAATTGACCATCAGCCTTCTCCCGCGCAATCAACGCATTGAATCTAGTCATCGCAACTCTCCAAAAACTTTCTATGGGTTATCAATCAAGCGCCAACAGCTCTGGCGAAGGGCCAAGATTTACCAGAAGCGCTGCTGAGTGAGACGGCTTAGCCAGTTCAATACAAACTTATCAAGGGCAATGCTGGCGCCAATACCAACACGCTCTTGCAGGCTTTTCTTCTGCGAAAAATGCAGGTGGAAGAGTTCGGCCTGCTTAGCCCTGTTGGCGAGATATTCGTCGCTGGTCTTCAACTCGTCGACCAGTCGTTTCTCCTGGGCGGCCATGCCCAGCCAGACCTCGCCAGTGGCAATGGCATCAATATCAAGCTGCGGTCGATAACGTGAAACAAACCCTTTGAACAGCTCGTGCGTAGTCTCTAGGTCGTCCTGGAACTTCTCCCGGCCCTTGTCGGTATTTTCACCAAACACTGTCAGGGTGCGCTTGTATTCGCCAGCAGTGAGCACTTCAAAATCAATTTCATGTTTTTTCAACAGCCGGTGCACATTGGGCAGCTGTGCGACCACACCGATGGAGCCAAGAATTGCAAATGGCGCAGAAATGATCTTCTCGCCAATGCACGCCATCATGTAACCACCACTGGCTGCGACCTTGTCGATGCAGATCGTCAAGGGCACGCCTGCGTCCCGGATACGCACCAACTGCGAGGAAGCCAAACCGTAGCTGTGAACCATGCCACCGCCACTTTCCAGGCGCACTACAACCTCGTCCTGAGCGGTGGCAATACTCAACAAGGCGGTAATTTCGTGGCGTAGGTTCTCGGTTGCCGAAGCTTTGATATCGCCATCGAAATCCAGCACGAACACCCGTGGCTTGCTCGAAGGCGATTTCTTCTCCAGCTTGGCAGCCTTGCTTTCGGCTTTATGCAGTTGCTTGAGCTGATCTTTGCTCAACACCGCTTCTTCCAGGCCATGGCGCAGTTGCTTGTAGAAGTCATTGAGTTTTTTGATCTGCAGGTGCCCCGGCGCACGCCGCCCCTTGCTACGCGCGGCACCAATGGCCACCAGCACAACTAGAATCGCCACCACCAAAGTGACTGTTTTGGCCAAGAAACCTGCGTAATCAGCAAGAAAATCCACGTCATCCCCTCAAGATATGTTCAACACTACAGCGCACACCGCTCTTCCGAATAGGTTGTCAGAGACAGCTTAGTGGCAGATCGATTAAGCATACCGATCTCCCCCGATAACGCCTAGCAAGGAGGGTTAAACCGGATCACAGCGATAAATGCCAACTCATACAGCAAGGCTCAAGTACTAGGCCCAGTGCACTGCATCAGCTATTACAAGGCTATGGCTGCTGGATATCTCGATTATCCAGCAACTTAATAGCGAGGAAAGCCATGCAACACAGAGATTCAAACAAGCGTATGTTTTTTCGTTGACAGTATCCCTGTGAAGCTCATACCCTCATCAAACTTCAACGTACCTGGATACCAGCGCACGTGGGCAAAATTTACCTGATTAGACACGGCCAAGCCTCCTTTGGCATGGATGACTACGACGTACTGTCACCGATCGGAATCCGTCAGGCCGAGATCGTTGGGGCGCACATGGCAGCCCAAGACATACGGCTTGATCGCTGCTTCAGCGGCAATTTGAAACGCCAGCACCACACCGCGACCTCAGCGCTAGCCGCGCTAAGCAGTCTGGGCCATGCAACACCGCAACTGCAGATTGACCCGGCGTTTAATGAGTTTGATGCCGAAGCCGTTATCCGCACGCTGCTGCCGGATATGCTGCCGGAAGAGCCCCAGGCACTGGAGGTGTTACGTAACGCGGTGCACCACAGGAGCGAGTTCCAACGTTTGTTCGCCCTTTTGATCGGGCGCTGGATCAGCGGCAAGTACGACACCCCGGAACTGCAAAGCTGGGCCAGTTTCGTCAACCAAGTGAGCCAAGGCCTCAACCGCGTGCTTGAAAGTGCCCATGACAAAGAGAACATTGCAGTCTTTACCTCGGGCGGAACCATTACCGCCCTGCTCCACCTGATCACTGGAATTGGCCCGGATAAAGCCTTTGAGCTTAACTGGCAAATCGTTAATACCTCATTCAGTTGCCTGCGCTTTCGCGGCAACCAAGTGAGCCTGGCTTCCTTCAACAGCAATGTGCATTTAACGCTGGAGAAGGCCCCAGAACTCATCACCTATCGTTGAGTTCTGAATCCATGCGCCAGAGGCGCAATAAAACCTGAAAATAAAGGAACACACCATGAGCGTTGCAGACATCGTCCAATCCATGAATTCCAAGTTCAACGCCGGTGCCGCAGCTGGCCTGGACCTGGTTTTCCAATTCAACATCGAAGATGGCGAAAACCACTACCTGGTTGTCAAAGACGGGACTTGCGCCGTTCACCAAGGCGATAGCGATGAAGCCAACGTGACCCTGATCATGGACACCGAAACCCTCAAGGGCATCACCAGCGGCGAAACCGACGGCATGCAAGCCTTCATGGCTGGCAAGCTGCGCGCCGAAGGCGACATGATGCTGGCAATGAAACTGGGCGAGCTGTTCCCAGTTTAATAACCGCTTGATGACCGGCTGAGCCAGGTGATGTGTTACTCAAGCACCCTGCCCGTTGCTGTCATCAAGCCTGTTATGCAGATATCTGTAAAACCGGAGCTTTGGCTCCGGTTTTTTTCATCTGCATGCCCCACTGAGAGCGTCCGGACAACCTTGCCTATCCTGAGCTATGAACCCACTTGAAAGCCTTAGGGCGCAGGCAAGGATCAGGCATCTTGATTTAGCAGAAACACTCCCATCTATAACGATGTGAATTGCTTGTAGCCGCATACGCCCGACATTAGATTAGTCAATAATCCAAGCCCCTAATCATAAGCAAAAGGGATAAAAATGGCGCTTACTGATCAGTCCACCCGCATCCGAGAAGGCGAAGAACTCGACGCGGCGACCATTGACAGCTACCTCAAGGCACATATTCCTGGACTGACCGGCACGCCCCGCATCAGTCAGTTTCCGGGCGGCGCTTCGAACCTGACCTATTTGCTCGAATACCCAGACAAAGAGTTTGTATTGCGTCGCCCGCCATATGGACACAAGGCCAAGTCGGCCCACGATATGGGCCGTGAGTTCCGCATTCTCAACCAGCTCAATGACGGCTTCCCCTATTGCCCCAAAGCCTATGTGCACTGCACCGATGAAAGCCTGATTGGCGCTGAGTTCTACGTGATGGAGCGGGTCAACGGCATTATCCTGCGCTCGGACATCCCTGCCGAACTCAATCTTGACGCGCAAAAAACTCGCCAGCTGTGCATGAGTTTTATCGACAAGATGGTCGAACTGCACCAGGTTGACTACAAGGCCTGCGGCCTCGGTGACCTGGGCAAGCCTGAAGGCTACGTGCAACGTCAGATCAGCGGCTGGTCCGACCGCTACAAAAAAGCCCTGACCCCTGATGCGCCACTCTGGGAGCCGGTCAAGGCATGGCTACGCGACAAAATGCCAACCGACCATCACAAGCCAGCAATAGTGCACAACGATTACCGCTTCGATAACGTCATTCTCGACCCGAACAACCCGATGCAAATCATCGGCGTGCTCGACTGGGAACTGACCACCATTGGCGACCCGCTGATGGACCTGGGCAACACCCTGGCCTATTGGATCGAAGCGAATGATTCCGCGCCTATGCAACTGATGCGGCGCCAACCGAGCAATGCGCCGGGCATGCTCACACGCCAGGAGTTCGCCGATTACTACGCCGAACGTGCCGGCATCAAAATCGCCAGTATCGATTTCTACTACACCTACGGCTTGTTCCGCCTGGCCGGTATCGTCCAGCAGATTTACTACCGTTTCTACCACGGACAGACCCAGGACAAACGCTTTGCGCAGTTTATCCAGATGAACAAATTGCTGGAGCAAATGAGCCTGCAGGTCATCAATAAATCACAGCTTTAGGCTGCCCATTTCAGGAGAATTGTATGTCCAAGACGCAACTGTTTGACCTCGACGGCAAGATCGCATTTGTTTCAGGCGCAAGCCGTGGCATTGGTGAAGCCATTGCCAAACTGCTGGCCCAGCAAGGCGCCCACGTAATTGTATCCAGCCGCAAGATTGATGGCTGCCAGGCCGTTGCCGACGCGATCATCGCCGAAGGTGGCAAAGCCACAGCCATTGCTTGCCACATTGGCGAGATGGAGCAGATCCAGAACGTGTTCGCCCAGATTCGCGAGCAGTTTGGCCGCCTGGATATCCTGGTCAACAACGCTGCGACCAACCCACAATTCTGCAACGTGCTGGACACTGATCTTTCGGCTTTCCAGAAGACTGTAGACGTCAATATCCGCGGCTACTACTTCATGTCCATCGAGGGCGGCAAGCTGATGAAGCAAAACGGCGGCGGCAGCATTATCAATGTCGCCTCCATCAACGGCGTGTCACCTGGCGAGTTCCAGGGTATTTACTCGGTCACCAAGGCGGCGGTCATCAGCATGACCAAGGTCTTTGCCAAGGAGTGCGCGCAGTTTGGCATTCGCTGCAACGCCCTGCTGCCAGGCTTGACGGACACCAAGTTTGCCTCGGCGCTGACCAAGAACGACTCGATCCTCAAGGTTGCCCTGCAGCGCATTCCGCTCAAGCGCGTAGCAGACCCAAGCGAAATGGCCGGGACCGTGCTTTATCTGGCCAGTGATGCCTCCAGCTACACCACAGGCGTTGCGCTAAATGTCGATGGTGGCTTTCTTTCATAGAACGCGCAGGACGCCTCAACCTGTAGAAAAGGGACCGCGACGGTCCCTTTTGTTTAGGCAGCACTAGCAACTCAGTGAATCACTTCCAATCCTTGAGCGCCTGTTCTGCTGCTGAATTCATCGGTTCGGCCAGCAAGCCAGTCGGCGTCAGGCTGACCCTGTACTGGGCATTGTCGGCAATTGGCAGGTAAGTCACGCGTAGCGCCTGGGGATCAAACATCATCAGGTCGTGTTTGCCCAGGCGTAGCCAGCGCCAAAGATCAATGCCATATGGGCTTTGTGCAAGCTCAGCCTGAGCATGCAAGGACATCGACTGCTGCTCAATGGCAAGGAAGCGTCCCGTGAGCTTTTGCAGGCGATAGCCAGGCTTGAGGCCAATCAGTTCTGCAATGCCTTTCCAGCGCAGCAAACGTGCATCCAGTTGCCACAGGTCACCCTGAATGATGACGTTGTGGGTAGCCTCGCCTTCAGTGACTTGCACCTGATACCGATCACCATCCGCCTTAAAGCTCAGGGTTGCCAACGGCCCGCTTTCCGGTAACGGCGAATAGCTGTAAAGGTCGTAGGCAACCAGGCCGATCAAGGCCGCCAAGCCCAGGAAAAGCAAGCCACAGGTGCCACGGAGCCAACCGAGCAACCAATTGCCGCCAAACAAGATACGCGCGGCGACCAGCACCGTTAAAATCGCCAATAGCGCTGTTACCCAGGCCAAGCCATCGTATTGCATCAAGCAGATCCCTTATTGATGAAAATGCTGGCATTATGCGCAGCGACTGCCTCACCGCCCAGCGCCAGAGCTGAACAATCGAACACAGGTCTTGTTTTCTTATGCTACTGCCTTTCGAGCTTGCTGTTGACCCAACCACTCTACTAATTCTGGTGGGCGTCGCATTTATTGCCGGTTTTATTGATGCAATTGCCGGTGGCGGCGGCTTGCTGACCATTCCAGCGTTGCTCACCGCTGGTTTACCGCCCCATTTGGTGCTGGGCACCAACAAGCTCAGCTCAACATTTGGCGCTGCCATTGCCAGCTACACCTTTTACCGACGCAAGCTGTTCAACCCGATCAAGTGGCGCAACGCATTGATCGGCACAGCTATAGGCGCGCTGCTGGGTGCGGCAATCGCCCAATGGCTACCGGCCGAATGGCTTAACCAGATGCTCCCGGTCGTGGTATTTGGCTGTGGCCTGTATCTGTTGTTTGGTAAATCCCCGGACGCGCCCCTGAACCCCGACGCACCAATCGCCAAAGGTCGCCAATGGCCACAAAGCATCAGCCTCGGTTTGTATGACGGCGTTGCTGGCCCTGGCACAGGTGCCTTCTGGACGGTCAGCACACTGCTGCTCTACCCGCTTGACCTTGTGCGCGCCAGCGGTGTTGCCCGGACCATGAACTTTGTCAGCAACATCTGCGCACTGGCAATATTTATCGCCAGCGGACAAGTCGCCTGGATACTGGGCATCTGCATGGGCTCAGCACTGATGGTTGGCGCCTATATCGGTGCACGCACCGCCATTAAAGGCGGCTCCAAGTTTATTCGCCCAGTGTTTATTCTGGTGGTGTTGGCGCTGACGGCGCGCCTAGCTTGGCAGCACTGGTTCGGGCATGCCTAAGCGGCGCGCCACATAAACATCGATCAGGTAACGGGCAATTGAGCGGCTGGCGGGTAATGGCGGCAGCGCATGCACACTGAACCACTGTGCATCTTCAATTTCCTCTGGCTGCATGACGATATCGCCAGCGGCATATTCAGCATGGAAGCCCAGCATCAATGAATGCGGAAACGGCCAGCCCTGGCTGCCCAGGTACTGCACATTCTTGACTTGGATACCGACCTCTTCAAACACCTCGCGCTCAACGCACTGCTCCACCGACTCACCCGCCTCGACAAAGCCTGCCAAGGTGCTGTAGATGCCGCTGACAAAACGCGGGGAACGTGCCAAAAGGATTTCATCGCCACGCGTGACCAAGACAATCATGCTCGGCGACAAACGCGGATAATGGCGCAGCTCGCAACGCGGACATTGCATGGCTCGCTCACCCGGCACTTGCTGCATCGCCGTTGCACAACTGCCGCAATAACGATGCTCACGCGACCAGGTCCCGATTTGTGTGGCATAGCTGAGCAGGCGGAACATATCCGCATCGCCTTCAAGCATGACCTGGCGCAGGCTTTGCCAGTTCAAGGTTGGCAACTCGACCGCAGACTCAAGCTCAAGCAAGAAAATGCTATCGCCGTCGAAGTGACCGATACCATGTTCGGCTATCACTTCAATGTCTTGTTTTTTCAGCCACTGACGTGGGAACAAGACACCGTTGCTGTCGGCCAGGAAATGTTGCTTGCAATGGGCGATCGCCCAGCCACCTGGCTGGAGCTGATCAACAATAGCGGGTTGCCAGCGCTTGCTCATCAGGCAGCAACCGTGAGGCCCAGCGTACGCACGCTATCAGCCGCGAGATCCAGCACGCTGGGGCGCGTCTCTTCACGCATCACGGCTCCAGCTTCCAGGTAATATTCAAGGCTGCTGAGGGCGTCAGCCAGGGTCTCAAGCATGTGTTCGCTCGGCATTTGAGTGGTATCGACCATTTGCGTCTGGATGTAGGACGCGCATGCGCCGATCAACTCGGCAGCACGCTCCTGCCCGAGAAACCACAGGCCGCCACGTACAGCTTGCAGGCTAAAAGGCACGTTGGACAGGTGCATGCGATCGCCATTGGACTCCAGGTAAGCGGTGATTGCCCGCTTGCTAAGGGCCAGTCCCGCTTGCGCCTCATCAATCACCACGATTCGAGCTTCAAGTAACTGATGGTAGGCAAAGAGTTCGGCTTCGCTACGCTGGGGCTCCACTGCCGGACGCATGCGCGGCTGGTCTGTATCCAAGCTGGAAACCATGCCTTCGACATAGAGAATGGTATCTGCCAGCTTATGCAACTCGGCAACCGGTGGCACGCTACCTTCGCTCCATGTCGCCACCACCAACACTTGCTCACCGAGCGAGTTGCCAGCAGAGCTTAATCCGACCATGCCCAGGGTTTTGCTCATTTTGCCGAGCAAGGCATGCAGACTGGTCAGGACATCGGCCTGCACTGTGCCGCGCTCAATCAGGTCGAGCATATCCTTGACGCTGGAAAGCTCTTCACGAATCGCAGCGCTGAGCGAGCGCATCACCGACTTGCCCGGCCCGGCCAGACGCTGTGACTCTTCTTCAATCAGATGATCGGTAAACGGCAGCGGTGTCAGGCCGAACACAGCTCGCAAAGCAGAAACCTGCGGTCCATTGCTGTCGGACAAGGCAACCAGGTACAGCAGCTCCTTGAGTAAGTTGCGCGGCGGCTCATAGGTGCTGTTGAGGAACATCTTCTTCAGTTCACGATCAACTCGCCCGAACAATTGCTTGCGCGGCTGACGTGCAAGCAGCAACCCCTCGTTTTGCGCTTCCAGAGCGGCGGCACAAATCCAGCAGAGTCGGCCACGCGGCTCGTTGGCAAACAAACCATCGAGGCGCTGCATGGCCCGGTTCATCAGCTTGAGGCTGCTTTTCGGGTTCGGCTCGCGAATAAAGCCCAGCAACCCTACCTGATACATCTGCCGCAAGCGCCGTCCTTCAACTTCCTTAGCGGCAGCATCCAGCGCGGCAGGCGCTATACGAGGGCGCGGCTGATCAAGGCGCACACTAAAAAAGAAGCTTTCTGGCAACGGCTGCTGGCCACCGGCCTGGCGCAGATCATTTATGGCAGGCAGCAACAGTTCAGGCATTTCCTGGCGATGCACGTCGACGTTTTCAAGATAACGACGCAGCACATGCAGGGCATTGCTCAGCGCGGCAATCTGTACGTCACGCTCCTCACCCGCCCCGGCTGGAATATCAGTGGCTTGGTCGAGCACTTCCTGAGCCAGAAGCTCAGCACCGGCCAACTCGATCAAGTTGAGTGTGCCGCGCACTTGGTGCAGGCTTTCTACCGCCTGTTGCAGCAGGCTGCCGTTGTTGCGCTCAAGAATAAACTGCTCAAGGCTCGATTCAGCCTCGAACATGGTAGTAAAGAGTTCATCACGAACCAGATTAAGCGAAGTCGCACCGGAAACCATGAGCTATTGCGCCTCCCGCGCTTTAGATATTGATAATTGCGGGTACTGCATCAGTCGGCGAATTCCGGCTTTTGCTTGCTCATATGAGCAGCCATGGCGACACGCAAGTCGGCCGACTGCAACATGGCGGCGTTCCAGGTAGCGATGTACTCAAGGCCATCATCGACGCGATGGTCGCGCATATAGCGGATCATTTCTTTAGTGCCGCGTATGGCCACGGGTGATTTCTCGGCGATCTGCTTTGCAAGCTGCATGACCCCGTCAAGCATTGCCGCTTGATCGGCGTAGGTGCGGTTGACCAAACCGATTTCACGGGCTTCATGACCGTCGATTGTACGGCCGGTAAAGGCCAGCTCACGCATCATGCCATCGCCGATAATGCGCGGCAGCCGCTGCAAGGTTCCGACATCGGCAGCCATGCCCATATCGATTTCCTTGATCGAGAACTGGGCATCTTCGGTGCAGTAGCGCATGTCGCACGCCGACACCAGGTCAATCGCCCCGCCGAGGCAATAGCCCTGAATCGCCGCCAGCACCGGCTTGCGGCAGTGGTCCACGGCGTTGAAGGATGCTTGGAGCTGAAGGATTTTGCGCCGCAGAGCGTCGGCATTACGGCCAACATCCTTGCCAAGGTCGTTAGCGACTTGAGCCAGCATCATCAAGTCGATGCCCGAAGAAAAATGTTTGCCTGCACCAGAAAGCACGACTACCCGAACTTCGTCCGTTTCATCAATCCAGCGGAAGATTTCGATGATCTCCGACCAGAAATCCGCGTTCATCGCGTTGATTTTTTCCGGGCGATTGATTTGCACATGGGCAATTTTATCTGCCAATTCGACTTGAAAGGCTTTGTATTCGGCCATGGCTTGGTTCCTCAGCGGCAGACGGAGCGCGCAAAATTTTCTTCTGGGTACAGCCGCCCAACTATAACAAGCACGGCATAAATGTCGATCCTATCCGTTGTGACGCAGGCCACCTTCTCAGGCTAAAGCATCACCTTGACAGGTACAGCTAACATATTGATCTATCAAAAAATAGCAATCAGCCGAGCGTTATCGGCTGATTGTCGCACCACAAGGCAGGCGCCCTGCTCAACCTGGGCGCCCGTGCAAGCGGCGAAGTAGAGCGCTTATTGGCGGATACAGTCGACGGTGTACACCACGCCATCAGCGTCTTCGCGGCGCTGTAGCCCGTGCACATCGGCATCAAAGCCTGGGAAGCTGTCATCGAAACGACGGGCGAATTCCAAATAATCAATAATTGAGCGCGTGGCTGCAGTAAAGCGCTCACCCGGCATAATCAACGGGATACCTGGCGGATACGGAACCAACATCACTGCGGCAATGCGACCTTGCAACTGGCTCACCGGTACTGCTTCAACTTCGCCGCGCACCAACTGGTTATAGGCATCCGCTGGTTTAATGGCGACCTCAGGCAACACTGTGTACATGTGTTTTAGGGCTTTAGCCGTGGCGTTTTCGCGGTAACAGTCATGCAGTGCATCGCACAAATCTCGCAGCCCAAGCCCTTGGTACTGCGCACCACCGGCCTTGGCGATTGATGGCAAAACGCTTGTCAATGGCAAATTGGCGTCGTAGCTGCGCTTAAACTCCAACAACTCGGTAAGCAACGTACTCCATTTGCCCTTGGTAATGCCCATTGAGAACAGTACAAGGAAGGAGTACAGGCCGGTCTTCTCGACCACAAGGCCGCGCTCCCAGAGAAACTTGCTGACCACCGCTGCTGGAATTCCGCGCTCATCAAGCTTGCCGCCCGCTGTGAGCCCAGGCATGACCAAAGTGACCTTGATCGGGTCAAGCAACACATAATCTTCGGCAATGTCGCCAAAGCCATGCCAATCAGCCTGTGGCTGCAACACCCAGTCGCGGGTTGCAACTTCATCGGTGCCTGAGGCTTGCGGCGGCTGCCAGATGGTAAACCACCAATCATCGGCGCTGAGGTTTTGGCCCAGATTGGCCAATGCACGCCGGAAACTGAGCGCCTCATCAAAGGTTTCCTGGATCAACGAACGCCCTGCCGGCCCTTCCATCATTGCCGAGGCAACATCCAGCGAAGCAATGATGCCGTACTGGGGCGAGGTTGAAATGTGCATCATGAAGGCTTCATTGAAGCGGTCAGTATCGAGTTGACGCACCCCGCCATCCTGCACATGAATCATCGATGCCTGGCTGAATGCAGCAAGCAATTTGTGCGTCGAATGGGTGGTAAACACCAGCGGTGTGTTTTCTGTGCGCGTGGTGCCCATGCCGTAGCGACCGCTGTAAAACTCATGGAAAGCCGCGTAGGCAAACCAGGCCTCGTCGAAATGCAGCACTTCAACGCTATCGCCAAGGGTTTGTTTGACCAGCTCGGCGTTGTAGCAGAGCCCGTCATAGGTCGAATTGGTGACCACAGCCAGTTTGACCTTGGCTTCGCGACCACGGGCAAGCGGACTGGCATCGATCTTCGCCTGAATCGACTCGCGACTGAACTCGCTCAGCGGAATCGGCCCGATGATCCCCAATTCATTGCGCTCAGGGCACAGATACAGCGGAATGGCACCGGTCATGATGATCGAATGCAAAATCGACTTATGGCAATTGCGATCCACCAGCACCAAGTCATCGCGTCCGACCATGCTGTGCCAGACAATCTTGTTTGCGGTGGAGGTGCCATTAATCACGAAATAGGTGTGATCTGCGCCGAAATTACGCGCTGCACGGGCCTCGGCCTCAGCCAATGGACCGGTGTGATCGAGCAGTGAGCCAAGCTCTGGCACTGAGACAGACAAATCCGAGCGCAGGGTATTTTCCCCAAAAAACTGGTGAAACGCCTGCCCCACCGGGCTTTTACGGTAAGCCACGCCACCGCCGTGCCCCGGCGTGTGCCAGGAATAGTTGGACTGCGAAGTGTGTTGCACCAAAGCCTTGAAGAACGGCGGCAACAGACCGTCTAGGTAGTTGCGTGCAGCCCTGGCAACCTGCCGTGCGAGAAAAGGAACAGTGTCTTCAAACAGATAGAGAATACCGCGCAACTGGTTCAAGTCAGCCATGGCCTCGGCGGGCGCATTTTCGATAGTGACTTGCTCGCCAAGGGCGAAAATAGGCAGTTGCGGGGCGCGGGCGCGGGCAATGCGGATCAACTCGACCATATCCTGCAGCAGGTGCTTGTTCTCCCCTGCGCCCTCGGCGGTCACCAAGATGCAAGCCAGGCCGTGATGGGTCGAAGCGACAATACGCCCTTCTGCCGAGCTTGCCGTTGACAGAATGCTAAAACCATCCTGCTCAAGCTCTTGCGCAATCGCCCGTACGCGATCACCGGCGACCGTGTCGGCCTTGATGTCGCGATGCACAATCAGTACAGGAAACTTTAAATCTTTATGCATTGTGTTGTCCCTGAAAGTGACAGGCCACGGCCTGCCTATCACCTCAGGTTAGAGCTTGCGCAACGCTGGCGGAACCCCCACTGCTTCACAGTGTACGAAAAGGTCGCGCGCGAATAATTCTCAAGACTCGGCTTCGACCTTGGGCTGCTCCATTTGCAGCCATAACGGCAGCGCCCCGGCAGACTTTTCAATCGCAGCCAGACGCGCCGCATGCTCGCTCAACTCCGCCTCGTTGGCGGCAATGATTCGGGTCATGGGCCGATCAGCGGCCAAGCGCTTGATTGGCGTAGGTTGCTGACGTCCGCCAGTCCCATCACCTTCGGAGCCGTCACCAGCCAACGACAGGTTGGTCTGACCCCCAGTCATGGCTAGATAAACATCAGCCAGAATCTCGGCATCGAGCAAGGCGCCGTGCAGGTCACGACCCGAGTTGTCGACATCGTAACGCTTGCACAATGCATCCAGGCTGTTGCGCTGGCCCGGATGGCGCTCACGGGCCATCACCAGGGTGTCGAGAACCGAACAGTGGTCGGTCAGGTCGGAACGATCCTGGCGCCCTTGCAGCACAAACTCGTTATTGATGAAGCCAATGTCGAACGGCGCGTTATGGATGATCAACTGGGCGCCGTTGATAAACTCAAAGAATTCATCGGCGATGTCTTTGAAGTGCGGCTTGTCGGTGAGGAACTCGTTGGTAATACCGTGGACGGCGATGGCGCCTTCATCGATCTCGCGATCAGGCTGCAGGTACACATGAAAATGACGCCCCGTTAAGCGCCGGCCGATCATCTCAACACAACCGATCTCGATGATCCGATGGCCATCGGTGACCGGCAAACCGGTGGTTTCCGTATCGAGAACTACTTTTCTATCAGCTGTTTGATTGTTAACCGTCATCGCATACCCGCCTCTAAACACAGGCTGAATCTTAACATGGGTAAATCCGTCCTAGGGCCTGTCAGTGGTCTCAATTAGCTTCTCGATCAACGCCTTTGCCGCGGCCGAAAGCGTTGTCCCGGCCAGATGAATCAAGCCTACTCGCTGCTCGACCCGCGGCTGGCTCAAGGCCACGCAGCGTGCGCCAAGTGCCTGCATTTGCTCGCGACACAAACCAGGCACCACGCTGACACCCAAACCCTGGGACACCATGCGACCTACGGTCACCAGTTGATGGCTTTCAAACGCCACATGCAAGCGTCCATGACGCTCGCTTACGCTACGCTCCAGCAGACTACGCACCGCCGAGGGTCTTTGCAGGGCAATAAAAGGCTCGCCCAGCAAGTCACTCCATTGCAGCTCTTCGTAACTGGCAAGCGGGCTGGTTGCAGGCACTACAGCAATAAACCGATCCAGATACAACGGAATAAAAGTCAAACCTTCAAGCGACTCAGGCTCCAGCACCACCCCTAGCTCAACACGGTGGTTGCGCACCATCTCCACCACCTGCTCATTGATCACATCATGCACTGTGACATTGATATTCGGATGTCCGTCGCGAAACGCCTTGAGCGCGACCGGCAGCAGGCTTGCGGCAAATGACGGCAGCGCCGCAATCGCCACCCGGCCGAGCTGGAGGGTGAAATGTTGGCGCAGGTGTTCTTCAGCATTGTCCCAATCGGCTACCAGCCTGCGCGCCATTGGCAACAGCACCTCACCTTCACGGGTCAACCCCACGCTGCGGGTAGTACGCACCAGTAACGGGCCGCCAAGCGATTGCTCAAGGGTCTTGATCGCCAAGCTCAACGCGGGTTGGGACAGGTGCAAATGCTGGCAAGCCTGCGCAAAGGACAAGGACTGGGCTACAGCCAGGAAGGCGCGAAGCTGCTTGATGGTCATTATTCAGAAAAACCTATCAATACCAATAAAAAACAAACTTAACAAATAATACCCAGCAACCGACACTGAAGCCACCTCCGGTCCAGGACCGATGCCACATCCATAGGAGCAAGCAGATGGCAGGGCTCGATAAACGCGTAAACAGCTACGAGGAGGCACTCGCCGGCCTCACTGATGGCATGACTGTATTGGCTGGCGGCTTTGGCCTGTGCGGCATCCCGGAAAACCTCATCGCCCAGATCCGCCGCCTTGGGGTCAAGGGCCTGACCGTGGTTTCCAACAATTGCGGCGTCGATGGTTTTGGTTTGGGCGTATTGCTCGAAGATCGGCAAATTCGCAAGATGATTGCCTCCTATGTCGGGGAAAACGCTCTATTTGAGCAACAACTGCTCAGTGGTGAACTGGAGGTCGAGCTGACGCCACAAGGCACCTTGGCGGAGAAACTGCGCGCCGGTGGTGCAGGCATTCCTGCATTCTTCACTGCAACCGGTTATGGCACGCCCGTGGCCGAAGGCAAGGAAGTCCGCCAATACGGCGATCGCCACTACATCCTAGAACCTTCAATTACCGGTGATTTCGCCATAGTCAAAGGCTGGAAGGCCGATCATTTCGGCAATGTCATCTACCGCCATACCGCGCAAAATTTCAACCCGCTGGCCGCCACTGCCGGACGCATCACCGTGGTCGAGGTTGAAGAAATCGTCGAGCCCGGCGAGCTCGACCCGGCGCAGATTCATACCCCCGGCATTTACGTCGACCGCATCATCCAGGGGCGCTTCGAAAAGCGCATTGAAAAACGCACCGTACTGGCGTGAGCCACCCATATTAAGGAGAGGCCGCTCATGGCACTTACCCGCGAACAAATGGCTCAACGCGTTGCCCGCGAGCTCAAGGACGGTTATTACGTCAACCTGGGCATTGGTATTCCAACGCTGGTGGCCAACTATGTACCGGATGACATCCAGGTGATGCTGCAATCGGAGAATGGCCTGCTCGGCATGGGCGCCTTCCCCAAGGATGAGCATGTTGATGCGGACATGATCAACGCCGGCAAACAGACCGTAACCGCAGTCAAGGGCGCATCGATTTTTTCCTCGGCCGAATCCTTCGCCATGATTCGTGGCGGCCATGTCGACCTCACCGTACTCGGCGCTTTCGAGGTCGATGTCGAAGGCAACATTGCTTCCTGGATGATCCCAGGCAAGCTCATCAAAGGCATGGGCGGCGCCATGGATCTGGTGGCAGGAGCCGATAACATTATCGTGACCATGACCCACGCTTCCAAAGACGGCGAATCCAAACTGCTTAGCCGTTGCAGCCTGCCCCTCACCGGTGCTGGCTGTATCAAGAAAGTGCTGACTGACCTGGCCTACCTTGAGATCGAAGACGGCGCATTCATTCTGCGCGAGCGAGCGCCTGGCATCAGCGTCGAGGAAATTGCCGAGAAAACGGCGGGTCGGCTAATCATCCCCGAGCATGTGCCAGAAATGACATTCTGACTCCGTTACCCTTCACCACCGCCAAGCAGCGGTGGTGAAGTCAGGCGTGCTTCAAAGCCCTGACGTCATCAACCCCACGATTAGCCAGTTGGTCGGCGCGCTCGTTGCCGGGATGACCGGTATGACCACGCACCCACTGCCAGGTCACTTTGTGCCGGTTAACCTGCTCGTCCAGCTGTTGCCACAGATCAGCGTTCTTAACTGGTTGCTTGGCGGCGGTTTTCCAGCCGCGTTTCTTCCAGTTTGGCATCCAGTCCTGGATACCCTGCATCACGTATTGCGAGTCCGTCACCAGACGTACATCGCATTCACGCTTGAGTTCAGCCAGTCCACGAATTGCCGCTGTCAGCTCCATGCGATTGTTGGTGGTCTCGGCTTCGCCGCCCCACAACTCCTTCTCGACACCTTTAAACACCAGCAAGGCACCCCAGCCACCTACACCAGGATTTCCCTTGCACGCGCCATCGGTATAGATCTCAACTTGTTCTGACATGCAGCGCATTTCTCTCGATAAGGTAAATCAAACTGCCCGGCATCGGGCATATTGGCTAGGGCTTGCCAGCAGCCCGGCGACTCACCTTGGCCACCGGCATCGGCACCAGCGCCCCCATAGGCTCACGCTGGGATTGACGCAATGGCCGCAAGCCAACAACCAATTTACGCGCAACGAGTAAATAGAAGCCACCACAAGGCGCTTGCCAAGCCTGACCCCATGATTCCAACGCGGCCAGTCGGCCCTGCCATGCACGGGAAGCAAGCGGCGGACGATAACACCCGAAGCGGCGTTTCTCCAGCGCAAAGCCCAGCAAGTGCAACCAGTCGCAAACCCGACTGGGCGAGATGCAACGCGCCTGATGCAATACGTCGCGAGCCAGCACATGGCGCAAGCCCCAGCTGCTGGCCGGGTTGATGCCAACGACTAATAAATGCCCGCCGGGCCTGACGCTATGCGCGGCCTCGCGTAGCAACCCGTGTGGCGACAGGCTGAAATCCAGGCCATGCTGTAAGATCACCACATCAGCGGCGTGTTCGGTCATTGGCCAGGCCTGCTCTTCGCAGGCGATATCCACTCCGGCAAATGGTGGCCCAAGGCGCACGCTATGCTGAATTTGAACGGCCTCAGGCAGCTCGCTCTCTGTTGGCCCATAGTGCAGCATGTAGCTGCCGAAGAAGCGTGCGAGCTCCTCTTCAAGCACAGGCTGCTCACTTTCAAGCAGTAGCTGCCCATAAGGCCCGCCAAACCAATCCCGAGCACTGGCGATCAAACTCAGCCATTGTGCATCGGCGTCGGCAAACGGCTTTTCTGAGCGTTGCTGATCTGACATTAATCAATTCCTGCGTAGCCCTTAGAGCGGGTCAAGCCTAAGATGCGCTTTTGTTTAAACCTTGGCGACTGACGACCATGATAAACATCGAAGCCCTACCTGCATTCTCTGACAACTATATCTGGTTGTTACAAGACCCCGAGCTAGGCCACTGTGCCGTGGTTGATCCAGGCGACGCGGCGCCCGTTGAAAGCTGGCTGGCTCGCAACCCAGATTGGAAACTGACGGACATCCTGATAACCCACCACCACTTCGACCATGTGGGCGGTGTCGAGCAGTTGAAAGCAGCCACCGGCGCCCGTGTGAGCGGCCCGGCCAATGAAAAGATCCCAGCCCGTGACCTGGCATTGGAGGAAGGTGATGAAATCCAAGTGCTGGGGCAAACCTTAAGGGTTATTGCGGTTCCAGGCCACACACTAGGCCACATCGCCTATTACCAGGAAGAACTCGACCTGCTGTTTTGCGGTGACACTCTGTTTGCCGCAGGTTGCGGCCGTTTATTTGAAGGCACGCCCGAACAGATGCATGACTCGCTCAGTCGCCTGGCTGCACTGCCCACCAATACGGCCGTGTACTGCACCCACGAATACACCTTGAGCAACCTGCGCTTCGCCCAAGCAACAGAACCCGACAACCAGGCTATTGCACAGCGCATCAGTGATGTTACGCAATGGCGCGAAAACGACCAGATAAGCCTGCCCACCAACTTAAAGCTGGAATTGGCGACAAACCCTTTTCTGCGCCCTCAGTCGCGGACTATTCTGCAAAAACTAGACGAGCGGAACGGCTCCCGTGAACGCACGCCTGCACAGGTATTTGCCGAACTTCGCGCCTGGAAAGACAACTTCTAAAAAGTCGACACAGCCACAAAACGCTGGTCAAAACTTGACCAGCGTAAAAACGGTTTCTAGAATCGCCCGACCTTTGCATCTGGAAGACCATCACCGCTAATGCTTTTATCACCACGCAAACCCTTGAATTCAAAGGCATTAGCACAAAGCGCCCAAGCGCTCGTGGTGGTGTTCTGCGCGACCCTGGCCGGCTGCCAAAATACGCCACAAGCCAGCAACGAAATGGCGGCTGTCCAACGCCATAAACCAGAACCTGTATGGCTCAACACCCAGACCAAAGAGCACGTGGCCACTGATATCTGGGAACGGGTACGCGATGGTTATCAACTGCAAGATGCGATAGGCATCAATCCGCGCATCGAGCAACAGCGGCTTTGGTTTGTCAGCAATCCCTCGTTTATCGAGAGTGCCAGCGAACGCAGCAATCCTTACATTCACTACATCGTCGAGCAGCTCGAAGAGCGCGATATGCCTACTGAACTGGCATTGCTACCGATGATTGAAAGCGCCTACAACCCGCTCGCCCTTTCCCATGCTAATGCAGTCGGCCTATGGCAGTTCATGCCAGCCACCGGCAGGCATTTCAACCTTCGCCAGACCAGTTGGTACGACGGACGCCGCGATGTAATGGCCTCGACCAATGCAGCGATGAACTACCTGACGCGTCTGCACGATATGTTTAACGGCGACTGGCTGCTCGCCTTGGCCGCGTACAACGCAGGTGAAGGCCGGGTCAGCAGAGCGATCGAGCGCAACCAGAAACTCGGCCTGCCAACGGACTACTGGAACCTCTCGCTGCCGACTGAAACGCAGAACTATGTCCCCAAGCTCCTGGCCTTGTCGCAAGTGGTCATGACACCCAAAGCTTATGGCATCAGTCTCAGCCCGGTTGCCAACGAGCCCTACTTCGAACAGGTTGCCCTGAAGCAGAACATGGATCTGTCGAAGATCGCGCAAATGATGGACCTGGATGAAGATGAGCTGTATCAGCTCAACCCAGCCTTCAAGCGACGCATCACCATGGATGGCCCACCCAGACTGCTGGTGCCTGTCGATAAAGCCGAACAACTGACTGCCAGCTTGTCGACCATGAAGCCGCAGGACATGGTCAGCTGGCAAGAATACAAGGTTCGCCGTGGCGACACCCTGAGCGCAATCGCCAGACGTTATAACACCAGCGTCAGTGGTATCCGCGAGCTGAACAAATTAACCGGTAATAGCTTGCGCGCCGGCCAGAACCTAAGCCTGCCAATGCGCGCGGGCATCAAGATCGATTCAAGCCAGCAGCTTGCCAGTGTCCGGACCTCGAAGCCACGAAGCTACAGAGTCAAGTCAGGCGACAACCTCTGGTCGATCGCCAAGGCCAACAAAGTCTCAGTCAATGAAGTCAAGCGCTGGAACAAACTCAACGGCAACTCGCTAAAAGTGGGTCAAACCTTGGCGCTTGCTGATACCTCCAGCTCAAGATCAACCATCAGTCGCAAGCAAAACACCGTTACATACTACAAGGTACGCAAGGGCGACTCATTATCGATGATCGCCCAGCGCTTTAAAGTCCCGGTCAAGCACCTCAAGACCTGGAACCCGCGTACAGGCAGTGCTTTGCGTCCCGGTCAAACCCTGACCCTGCGCCTTCCGCGCTAGAGGCATGAGCGCAAACCAAGGTGCCGATGGCGCTTGGTTTCGACAAAATAGTGAGCCGCTTGGTGTGACGATCAAGCCGGCTGTCGCCTCTAACATCATGAAGCAGATGCAGTGGGCCGCATTGCGCTTGCGCATAACCGCTCGCCATGACAACAGTGCCGCTACAGGCTTACTTGGCGAGTGTTTATAGGCAGGATTGTTTTGTATCGAGCGCATGCGGCCAAGTCGCTCGACTGCCTAGTCTTTTTCCTGTCGATACAAGCTGTTACTGTACCGGGCAAGATGCCCATAGCCGCCACGGATCGGATATATCACTTGATACGTCGCCTCATCCCATTACTGCTCAGCCTTTTAGTGTGTTTCCCTGCCGGGGCAACCATTATCAAAAGCCATGGCTATGCTCAATTCGGTGCACTCAAGTACTCGGCCAAATTTACCCATTTCGATTGGGTAAATCCTGACGCCCCCAAGCGCGGCACCCTGCACATGATGGCCTCCGGCACCTTCGACACCCTCAACCCTTATACTTTCAAAGGCTCAAGCCCGATCTCGACTGCAAACTTCCTGCAGTACGGGGTCACAGAGATGAATGAGCCGTTGATGGTCGGCACAGGCGCCTATGACCCTTCCGGGGATGAGCCGGCATCGAGCTATGGCTTGATCGCCGAAACAGTCGAATACAGTGAAGATCGCAGCTGGGTGGTGTTTAACCTGCGCAAAAATGCCAGGTTTCATGATGGCAAGCCAATTACGGCCTTTGACGTCGCCTTCTCGTACCGCACCCTGCTCAAGGAAGGCCATCCGCAATACCGCACCAACCTGCAGGAAGTAAAGCGCGTCGATATCCTCAACCGGCATCGCATTCGCTTCGTGTTCAAGCGTGCGGGCAACCCCCTGTTGATATTGCGCCTTGGCGAACTGCCGGTGCTGCCCCAGCATTACTGGAAGGATCGCGACTTCACTGCCACCACTTACGAACCACCGTTGGGCAGCGGCCCTTATAAAATCACCGAAGTCAGCCCTGGCCGAAGCCTGACCTTTGAACGGGTGAAAAACTGGTGGGGCAAAGACCTGGCCGTAAACCGTGGCAAGTACAACTTCAATAAGGTACGTGTCGACTTCTATCGTGACAGCAACGTCGCCTTTGAGGCATTCAAGGCAGGCGAGTTTGATTTCTACATCGAGCAACAAGCCAAGAACTGGGCCAATGGCTACAACTTCCCGGCCGTTGAGCATGGCGACGTTATCCGCGCCGAGATTCCCCACAAGATTCCAACCCAGACCCAAGCACTGTTCATGAATACCCGGCGTCCATTATTTTCAGACGTCAGGGTCCGTGAGGCGCTGGGAATGATGTTTGACTTCGAGTGGACCAATCGCACCTTGTTCAACAACGCCTACACCCGTGCGCACAGCTATTATCCAAACAGCGAATTCTCTGCCACCGGCAAGTTGAGCGGAGCTGAGTGGCTATTGCTTAAACCCTATCGCAGTGAACTACCGGAAAAACTTTTCACCGAAGCCTTTGTCATGCCGAAAACGCAAGGTCACGGCATTCCAAGGGAAACCTTGCGCCGCGCCTTGGGTCTATTGGCCGACGCGGGCTGGAAGCCTTCGGTAAATGGCCTGGTCAACAGTAAAGGTGAACACTTCGAGTTTGAAATAATGCTGGTTAACTCAGGCCTCGAGCGCATCTACCAACCCTTTGCCAAGAACCTGGCAATCCTCGGCATTCAAGCAAACCTGCGCAGCGTCGATCGTGCCCAATATAAACAGCGCCTTGATCAATTCGACTTTGACATGATCTCCCTGACACTTCCGCAAACACTTAGCCCGGGGCTTGAGCAATCACTTTATTTCCACTCCAGCCAAGGCAAGGTCAAAGGTGGCAAGAATTATGCTGGTATCGACAGCCCTGTAGTGGATGCCATGGTTGAAAAGCTGCTCTCGGCGCAAACCCGCAACGATCAAGTTGCAGCGACCCGCGCCCTAGACCGCGTGTTGCTCTGGGGTTATTACAGCATCCCCAACTGGTACATCAATTATCATCGACTGGCTTATCGCAATCGCTTTGCTCATGTCCCCACACCGCCCTACACATTAGGGCTGCGTACCTGGTGGCTGAAACCCACGGAGAAAAACCAATGACGCATTCGCTGCGCTCATTTGCAGTTCAAACCAGCGCCTTATTCTTATTCGGCCTATCTTGCTTGGCCCAGGCCGCACCGCAACATGCCGTCACCTTGTATGACGAAGCGCCGAAATACCCGGCCAACTTCACTCATTTTGACTACGCCAACCCTGACGCACCCAAAGGCGGCACGCTGCGCCAAGCCGGTTTTGGCGGCTTTGACAGCCTCAATCCCTATATCAACAAAGGGGTTTCAGCCGATGACCTCGGCCTGATCTACGACACCCTTACCGTCCATGCCCTGGATGAACCTTTCACCGAATATGGCTTGCTCGCCGGCAAGATCGAAAAAGCCCCGGACAGCAGTTGGGTGCGCTTCTATCTGCGACCGGAGGCCCGCTTCAACGACGGCACGCCTGTCACTGCCGAAGACGTCAAGTTCACCTTCGACACCCTGATCAGCAAAGGCTCACCGATGTACCGTGGCTACTACGCGGACGTTGAAAGCGTCGAAGTTGAAGGCCCTCTGAAAGTCCGTTTCAAGTTCAAGCACGCTGGTAATCGGGAGCTGCCGCTGATCGTCGGCCAACTGCCGGTGCTGCCAAAACACTGGTGGGCAGAACGCGACTTCAGCAAAAGCAACCTGGAAATCCCGCTAGGCAGTGGCCCCTATCGCATCAGCGAAGTCAAGCCAGGACGCACCATTCGCTACGAGCGGGTCAAGGATTACTGGGGCAAAGACCTCGCCGTCAATCGTGGTTTCTACAACTTCGACACCATGCGCATCGACTACTACCGCGACAACGACGTCGCCTTGCAGGCGCTCAAGGCCGGTCAGTTCGACTTCTGGCTTGAGACCAGCGCCAAGAACTGGGCGACCGCCTATGACGTCTCGGCCGTTGCTAACGGCCAACTGATCAAGGAAGAGCTGAAAAACTCCAACCCGACCGGCATGCAGGGCTTTATCTTCAATATTCGCCGTGACCTGTTCAAGGATCCGCGCGTGCGTGAGGCATTTGGCCTGCTATTTGACTTTGAATGGGCTAACAAACAGCTGTTCAATGGTGCCTACACCCGCACCCACAGCTATTTTGACAATTCTGAACTGGCATCAAGCGGACTGCCGAGTGAAGGCGAGCTGAAGATACTTGAGCCACTGCGCGATAAAATCCCAGCCAAGGTATTTACTGACGAATTCACCCTGCCAGTGACCAAAGCCACCGGCATGATTCGTGAACAGCAGCGGCGCGCCTACCAATTGCTGCAAGAAGCTGGCTGGCGTGTCGAAGGCGACCAGATGCTCGACGCCACCGGCAAACCGGTCAGCTTCGAGTTCTTGCTCGCACAAACCGAGTTTGAACGTATATTGCTGCCTTATAAACGCAACCTGGCCGACCTTGGCATCGAAATGGTAATCCGCCGGGTCGATGTCTCGCAGTACATCAATCGCCTGCGCTCGCGTGATTACGACATGATCGTTGGCGGCTTCCCGCAATCCAATTCACCGGGTAACGAGCAGCGCGAATACTGGCATTCGAGCAGCGCAGACCGTCCCGGCAGCCGCAATTTCATTGGCCTCAAGGACCCGGCCATCGATGAGCTGGTGGTGGGCCTGATTGGCGCTGATTCCCGGCAACACCTGATCAACCACACCCGTGCCCTCGACCGCGTGTTGCTCTGGGGCTACTACGTCGTACCCAACTGGCACATCAAGACCTGGCGCGTTGCCTATTGGAATACTCTGCAGCACCCTGACGTGACGCCTATGTACGACATTGGCCTGAACACCTGGTGGGCACGCCAAGCATCGCCGGAAGCGCAAGCCGCAACGCAAGAAGCTGAAGCAGAGCCATCAGCTGTGCCCGACGAGTCGCCTGCGGCTGACGCTGAACCTGCCGGGCAGCCGGAAACAGCCGACCCTGCACCCGCACCTGAAGGCACGGAGCAATAACATGCTGGCGTATATCATTCGTCGCCTCTTGCTCATCATCCCCACGCTGTTTGGCATCCTGCTGATCAACTTCATCATCATCCAAGCCGCTCCAGGCGGCCCGGTTGAACAGATGATCGCCAAGCTTGAAGGCTTTGAAGGTGCGACCAGCCGGATTGCTGGTGGTGGCTCGGAAGTCTCGGTTGCAGGCTCCAACTACCGTGGCGCGCAAGGCCTTGATCCAGAGCTGATTGCTGAAATCGAGCATATGTATGGCTTCGATAAATCGGCACCAGAGCGCTTCTGGATCATGCTCAAGAATTACGCCCACTTCGACTTCGGCGAAAGCTTCTTCCGCGACGCCAAGGTGCTCGACCTGATCATCGAGAAAATGCCCGTGTCCATCTCGCTTGGGCTCTGGAGCACCTTGATCATGTATTTGATCTCGATTCCCATGGGCATCGCCAAAGCCACCCGCCACGGCAGCGCATTTGACGTCTGGACCAGCTCGGCAATCATCATCGGCTACGCGATCCCGGCGTTTCTCTTTGCGATTCTATTGATCGTGGTGTTTGCCGGCGGCAGCTACCTAAACTGGTTCCCATTGCGCGGGCTGACTTCAAACAACTTCGACGACCTGAGCACCACCGGCAAGATCCTTGATTACTTCTGGCACCTGGTTCTCCCCGTAACCGCCTTGGTTATCGGCAACTTCGCCACCCTGACGCTGCTGACCAAGAACAGCTTTCTCGATGAGATCAACAAACAATACGTGGTCACCGCCCGCGCCAAGGGCCTGACCAATACCCGCGTGCTCTACGGCCATGTGTTCCGCAATGCGATGCTCTTGATCATCGCCGGTTTCCCGGCGGCCTTCATTGGTATTTTCTTTACCGGCTCGCTGCTGATCGAGGTGATTTTCTCGCTCGACGGCTTGGGCCTGATGAGTTTCGAGGCCGCGATTAACCGTGACTACCCGGTGGTATTCGGCACCCTGTTTATCTTCACGTTATTGGGACTGGTGGTGAAATTGATCGGTGATATCACCTATACCCTGGTCGATCCGCGGATCGACTTTGAAAGCAGGGAGAATTGATATGGCCCTCTCTCCAATCAATAAGCGCCGCTTTGAGCGATTCAAGGCCCACAAACGCGGCTGGTGGTCGCTGTGGATCTTCCTCGCACTTTTTACCCTGACCCTGGGTGCCGAGTTGATCGCCAATGACAAACCCCTGGCCGTGCGCTACGACGGCGAGTGGTACTTTCCAGTCTTCAAGCGCTACCCGGAAACCGTATTTGGCGGCGAATTCCCGCTGCAGGCCAACTACAAGAGTCCTTACATCAAGGAGCTGATCGCGGCCAAAGACGGCACCATGATCTGGCCGATCATCCCGTTCAGCTATTCGAGCATCAACTACGACCTGCAGGTTCCCGCCCCAGCACCGCCCTCCTCGGTCAACTGGCTGGGTACCGATGACCAGGGCCGCGATGTGCTGTCGCGGGTTATCTATGGCTTCAGGATCTCGGTGATGTTCGCCTTGATACTGACCATTCTCAGTTCGATCATCGGTGTGTTCGCCGGCGCCTTGCAGGGTTTCTATGGTGGTTGGGTCGACCTGCTCGGCCAGCGCTTTCTCGAGGTCTGGTCGGGCCTGCCTGTGCTGTATCTGTTGATCATTCTGGCCAGCTTCGTGCAACCCAACTTCTGGTGGCTGCTGGGCATCATGTTGCTGTTTTCCTGGATGAGCCTGGTTGACGTGGTGCGCGCCGAGTTCCTGCGCGGTCGCAACCTTGAGTACGTGCGCGCAGCACGGGCGCTGGGCATGGAGAACGGCGCAATCATGTTCCGCCATATCTTGCCCAACGCCATGGTTTCGACCATGACCTTTATGCCGTTTATCCTCACGGGCGCAATCGGCACCCTGACCGCTTTGGACTTCCTCGGTTTTGGCCTGCCGCCGGGCGCACCTTCGCTTGGCGAACTGGTCGCACAAGGCAAGTCCAACTTGCAAGCGCCCTGGCTGGGGATCAGTGCATTCGCGGTGCTGGCAATCATGCTCAGCTTGCTGGTGTTTATTGGCGAGGCTGCTCGCGATGCCTTCGACCCGAGGAAGTAAGATGAACGACACTGAAAACCTCATCGAAGTACGCGATCTCGCCGTCGAATTCGTCACCGGCGACAACCGCCAGCGCGTGGTGGAAAACATCAGCTTTGACATTCGTCGTGGCGAAACCCTGGCGCTGGTGGGTGAAAGCGGCTCGGGCAAATCCGTTACCGCGCACTCTATCCTGCGCTTGCTGCCCTACCCGCTGGCGCAGCACCCAAACGGCACGATTTGCTACAAGGGCGAAGACCTGCTGAGCATGAGCGAGAAAAAGCTCCGCGGTATCCGTGGCAATCGCATCGCCATGGTGTTTCAAGAACCCATGACCTCGCTCAACCCGCTGCACAGCATCGAAAAACAGATCAACGAAGTGCTCGCGCTGCATAAAGGGCTTAGTGGCAAGGCGGCCACAGCGCGCACCCTGGAGCTGCTCGACCTGGTCGGTATTCCTGAGCCACATAAGCGCCTCAAGGCCTACCCCCATGAATTGTCGGGTGGTCAGCGCCAGCGCGTGATGATCGCCATGGCGTTGGCCAATGAGCCAGAACTGTTGATTGCCGATGAGCCCACCACCGCGCTCGACGTCACTGTGCAGCTGAAAATCCTCGAATTGCTCAAGGATTTGCAAGCGCGCCTGGGCATGTCGCTGCTGCTGATCAGCCACGACCTGAACCTGGTTAGAAGAATTGCTAACCGGGTATGTGTCATGCAGCGCGGAAAGATCGTCGAACAGGCGTCATGTGAAGATTTGTTCGCTGCGCCACAGCATTCCTATACTCAGGAACTGCTTGGCGCGGAGCCCAGCGGTGACCCGGTCGATAACCCGCCGGGCGCGCCAATACTGGAAGTTGACGACCTGCGCGTGTGGTTCCCGATTAAAAAGGGACTCATGCGCCGCACAGTTGATTATGTAAAAGCGGTGGATGGCATCAACTTCAGCCTGCCTCAGGGTCAGACCCTTGGCATCGTTGGCGAAAGTGGTTCCGGTAAATCCACGCTCGGCCTGGCGATCCTGCGCTTGCTCGGGAGCCAGGGTGCCATACGCTTTCAGGGCCAGGCGGTAGATGGTCTTTCGCAAAAGGAAGTGCGACCGCTACGGCGACAGATGCAGGTGGTGTTCCAGGACCCCTTCGGTAGCCTGAGCCCGCGTATGTCGGTTGGCCAAATCATCGGTGAAGGGCTGGACATTCACAACATGGGCAGCGCAGCCGAGCAGGAGCAGGCTGTGATTGATGCGCTCATAGAGGTAGACCTCGATCCGGAATCCCGGCATCGCTATCCTCATGAGTTTTCAGGTGGGCAACGGCAGCGTATTGCCATTGCCCGGGCACTGGTACTTAAACCGGCGCTGATACTGCTGGACGAGCCCACTTCGGCGCTCGACCGCACTGTTCAGCGTCAAGTTATTGAGTTGTTGCGGTCATTGCAGGCCAAGTACAACCTGACCTACCTGTTCATCAGCCATGATCTGGCCGTTGTTCGGGCAATAAGCCACCATTTAATGGTGGTCAAGCAAGGTCAAGTGGTTGAACAAGGTCCGGCAGAGGCGATATTTGCCGCGCCGCAGCATATTTATACTCAGCAACTGCTGGAAGCAGCCTTCTTGGCGCCAGCAAAAGCTGACTAATCCTTGCGAATAGGAAGAGGAACAACACATGGGTTTTCTAACCGGTAAGCGCGTACTGATCGTTGGCGTTGCCAGCAAACTCTCCATTGCCTCAGGCATTGCTGCAGCCATGCACCGTGAAGGTGCTGAACTGGCGTTCACCTATCAGAACGAAAAACTCAAAGGCCGTGTTGAAGGCTTTGCCGCTGATTGGGGCTCAAGCGCTGACCTGTGCTTCCCGTGCGATGTGGCCAATGATGAAGAAATCGTTTCTGTATTTGAAGCCTTGGGCAAAAAGTGGGACGGCCTTGACTGCATCGTTCACTCGGTAGGCTTCGCTCCAGGCGACCAACTCGATGGCGATTTCACTGACGTCACCACCCGCGAAGGTTTCCGCATTGCCCACGACATCAGCGCCTACAGCTTTGTAGCCCTGGCCAAAGGCGGTCGCGAGCTGATGAAAGGCCGCAATGGCAGCCTGCTGACCCTGTCTTACCTGGGCGCCGAGCGCACCATGCCTAACTACAATGTAATGGGCATGGCCAAAGCCAGCCTTGAAGCCGGTGTTCGTTACCTCGCCGGTAGCCTGGGCCCGGAAGGCACTCGCGTAAACGCCATCTCGGCCGGTCCAATCCGCACGCTGGCAGCCTCGGGGATCAAAAGCTTCCGCAAAATGCTGGCAGCCAACGAAAAGCAAACGCCATTGCGCCGCAACGTCACCATCGAAGAAGTTGGTAACGCTGGCGCGTTCCTCTGCTCTGACCTGGCCTCGGGCGTAAGCGGTGAAATCATGTATGTCGACGGCGGTTTCAACACCACCGCCATGGGTGCAATGGACGAATAACCACTCGCACACAAGCATGCAGTTGCCCCAAGAACCCGGCGTATTGATTACGCCGGGTTTTTTATTGAAAAAAACTACTTGCTTGATCGTTTCTATCTGCCTTATACCGCTTTAGCTCGGGGTAAATTTGTTTTTTTGCACCACGAATACGACAGAGCCAGCTACGCTTTATTAACGGTCTGTTCATGCGCATGGAGCCATAACCAATGTCAAAAGCCACTACCGGTCGCAACGGTAATCCCTTTAAGCCCAGCAACCGCACGCTGGCATTGGAGCCGAGGATTCTGTTCGACGGTGCAGCAGCAGTTGCCACAGAGCAACATACTACTGACACCTCGGCAAATTCTGCCCCCGACGGCCAAGACAGCAGCCACGTTCCCGCAACCGCTGTCGAGACAGCCCGCGCTGCCCCGCCACCGACTTCTGCAGCACGCGCATTGCTGGTTATCGACAGTCGCCTTGAGAATAGCCAGCAGCTCACCCAGCAGCTGCCACAAGGTGTCAAAGCCATCATTGTCGACACTCAACAAGATGGCATCGCCGCCATTGAAAAAGCCCTTGAAACCATGGGCCAGGTGGATTCTGTACAAATCCTCTCCCACGGCGCCGCTGGCCAATTCACCTTGGGCAGCACCACAGTGTCCAGCGACAATATTGATCAACTTGGCAGCCGCTTCGCGCAATGGAGCAACAACCTCAGCGCGGGTGCGGATATTCAACTCTATGGTTGCAGGATTGGCGCTGGCGAGGTTGGCAAAACCCTGGTCGCTGAATTGGCCCGCTGGACGGGCGCTGATGTTGGCGCGTCCAATGACAACACCGGCAATAAAGCCGCCGGTGGCGACTGGGAACTGGAAGTGCGCGATGGCGACATCGATAAGTCAATTGCCCTGAGCGCTGCAGCCATTGATAGTTTTTCAGGATTGCTTCCCGATGCAGAGCCCACGTTGTCTGTCGCCGGCACTGGAGCAGACGTGCAGCTGGGCAGCAATTTCACCTTTACCCTGAACTTCTCCAACAACTCAGCAGATTCAGGCTATGCGCCCTTTGTCGATGTGTTTCTGCCTGCAACGGGTATCGATGGTGCGGGCGCCGAGATCGATGACGGCATCAGTTTTGTTTCAGCCAGTTATCAAGGGCAAGCACTGGTCGCTCACGTCATCACCTTCGACGCCAATGGTCAGGCCATTCACCCCTTGGCCGTCGGCGCTGACGGCCAGCCACTTGTAGTGAACGCGGCCACGTACGGGATGCGCGCCGGTGACCAGATGGTGGTGCTGGAACTACCCTTTGCCAGTGTCAGCCAGGGCCAGCCAAATATCGGCATTCAGGTCACAGCGACCCTGAGTGATCTAGCCGACACCGATTTCTCGACTTCCGCCGCAAGCCCTGATTTAACTATTACCGCACGCAGCGGTTTCCAATACGGCAACGATGCGCTGAATAACCCAAGCGTGGACCCAAGCCTGGTGCAGTCGGGCTTCGTAAGCTATGTGGTACACCCAACGGTGATCACATTCGACCAACAGATCATAGCGCCCGAGGGCGAAACAGCGACCGGGCCTAACTATGGCCGCGAGCTGCAAATCACAGTTAGCCCGGCAACCTCGCAGACCATCACCGACCTGGAGATCACCCAACCGGTACCCGATGATGTGATCATTACCCAGATTACACCAGGGGCCAACGGCACCCTCACCTCGATCACCCTCTACAACGGCGACACCATCAGCAACCCGACATTGATCAATGCGGTATTTGCGCGCAACAACGATGCCGACCAGACCAACGACATTTATATCCAGTCGTTTACCGTCTCCTACAGCGACTTCTCGGCGCCGGTGACGACCAATGTTGATTTTTTTGTGCCGGACGCCGATGTCGACGGCAATCCGGTACTCAACCCGATCACCGGCGATGACACCACTATTACCTTCGGCCCGCCCACAGCTACTGGCCAGTGGCAACCGGTCGATCCGCGCGATGTGGCCAACCCGGGCGATACCATTGCCTTCAGCGGCGATGGATTTTCGACCAGCATAGTCGCCAAATCGATCACCCTGGAAAAACAAGTCAGCCTGCAGACCGATATCGGCACTGCCGGACTGAGCCCGGGCGACACCCTCAACTACGCCATCAATATCAATGTCTCAGACTATTTCGCCTTTGGTAAAACCCTGCTCAATCAGGGTAGCTTTGTCATTACCGACACCCTGAGCGATGGTCAGACGCTGGTCGATGGCACATTGACGATCTCCGCCAATATTGATGGTGTCGACTATCAAATCCCGGTCATTTTCACCCAGGTTGTCAATCCGGACGGTACCACCTCATTGGTGTTCGATATCGCCGCCTCGATCGAGGACTACTACCCCGATCACCAGTGGATCAATGGTGACCTGGCCTTCGATGACATCCTGCAAGGCGCCAGCACAGCGGTGCTCAGCTACCAGGCGGTTATTGGCCAAAGCTATACGCCACCCGCAGGTAACCCGCACAGCGAGATCAACGAAGGCGACTCATTCGGCAATGATGCGACGGTTACCGCGACTATCATGGAGGATGAGGTCAACCTCACCGGTCAAGACCAGTCAGATTCCTCAAACACCAGCAGCACCATCCCCACCAGTAATGTTGACATCGAGCTTGCCGACCTGAATGGCAATGGCGCCCCACCGCCAGGCACCGAACTGCGCCCAGGCGATGAAGTCACCTTCAGCCTTACTTATGACCTGGTTACCGGGGACTACGAAAACTTCAGCCTCACCGCCTACTTACCCTTGCCGCTGTTTGATTTGACCGGTCTTGACGCTGATACCCTTTGGCAGCTCGGCACTGACAACAGTAACCCCAACAGCCCAAGTTCTGTGACTATCGGCCCGGGCAACTCGTTGATTTTCACCTTCGACAACTACGTCAACAGCGGGGTTGAAGGCAGCACCATCCAAATTGATTTCACCCTGACTGTCAGCGACCAGCCCTTTGCTGACCAGCGCTCGTTCAACGTACTGGCCGAATCAAGCCAGACCACAACGCTCGACAAGAACGAAATCCTGTCTTCGGATGACGTAACCCTTATCGCCTCGGTTGCCGAACCGGACCTGAGCATTACCCACGGCGTGGTTTCCTCCAGCAACGGTACAGTCACCGGCACAACCGGCGGCTGGAACGCACCCGGTACCGGCGGCGCCCCGTTCACCGGCAGCGTTACCGATATCAATGCGATTGAAGGCAACGTCACCGATATTGACGCCAGCGATACCATTCGCCTGGCCACTGCAATCGAGAATACCGGCGGCGGTAATGCCTTTGATGTCAGCACCCAAATCACCCTGCCGCCGGGCCTGTCTTTCGTCGGCGGTAGTTTGTCCAGCGCCAACCTGCTGATCTTTCGCGGCGATGGGTCACAATTGATCGCCGGAGTCGACTTCACCGTCGACAACGCCACCAACACCATCACTTTTGTTGACAATGCCGGGGTTGGTGCCCTCCTCGCCGGTCGTCCGGGGACCGATGCCGATAACGCAGGCAGCAACCTGATTGTCATCACCTATGACACTGTGGTTTCGGGCACTATCAACGCCAGCGCAACCCTGGAAAGCAGCGGCACCCTGCTCAACTACGCCAGCGTTGAAGGCGGCGCAAACTTCCTCGCGAGCGGCGTGCTCAGTGATACCGCAGCGCAGCAGGTTGCGGCCCCCGAGATCAGCAAGGGCTTTGCCGGCGGCGGTCTTGATAACTCAGACTCAAGCGCTAGCCACACCACAGGCGCTGATCTGGTCGTGGGCGAAAGCATGCTCTACGACATCATTGTCACCCTGCCTGAAGGCGTCACCCAGTCGCTCAACATCAACGACCTGATTCCGCCCGGCATGCGCCTGGACACCAGTTACAGCGGCAGTGGCTATCAATTGATCACCACCGCCGGAGGCTATCTCACCCTGGACTTCGGCGGCACAGTAGACATCAGCCAGCTCAACACAACGGGCACTGATGGTGGCGATGCAAACTTCGTGTTTAGCATCTCCTCGGCCAATGGCGACAACAACACCGACAACAACAAGTTTGTGATTCGGGTGCGCTTGATCGCCACCGACGTCAGCAGCAACCAGGCCAATACGGTCCTGCAAAATGATGCAACGCTCACCTATACCGATACCGACGGCGATACCCCAAACAGCACCGACCCGGTCGATAGTATCGACCGTAGCGTCGCACTCAGCGGCGACAAACCCACAATTACAGTGCGTGAACCGACGCTGCAAATCAGCCAGACCATCAATACCCCGACCGACTTCGGTTTTGACCAGGACGACCCAGTCGACTTCACCATCACCATCAGTAATGGCAACAGCGCCACTGACTTCGATGCCTTTGATATCGACTTCAGCGACAGCCTTCCCACTGAATTCGATAACCTGACACTGACCAGCGTTATCTATACGGTAAACGGTGTAAGCACCGATATCACCAGCAGCTTCAGCCTGGACCCAGTGACCCGCATGCTGGTTAACACCGGCAATATTGATATTGCCAAAGGCGGCAGTATTGCGATCAATGTCAGCGGCGTGGTCAACGCCAGCGGCGCCTCGGTTCCGAACTTTGACAACCAGGTGCAAGTGCAATGGACCAGTATCGACGGCGTCAACAGCGACGAACGTACAGGCGTGGACGACCTGCTCAATAGCGGCGCCCTCAACGATTACCGCCTCGAGAGCACCTTGGTGATTCCGGTTGCTCAGGGCATCAGAATTTCCCGTGTGGGCGGCCTTGATGACACCACTGCGCCGAACCCGACCAATGCCAGCGTGGAGAATGTCGCAGTCGGCGAGCTGGTTCGCTACCGCGCCGCGGCACTGATTCCAGAAGGTGCAAACCCCAACTACTCCATCAGCATTACCTTGGAGGCCGGACTGACGCTGGCCGACCTCGCCAGCATGCGGGTGGCCTTCGTCTCCAATGGCGGCCTGGTAACAGACCTGTCCGATTTGATTACTGGCGGTGTGCTAGCTATTGATGGCGACGAGAACTCCGCCGAAGCCCTGTACATCACACCGGACTTGTCTGGCGCGGGACCAACCGGGGTGCTTAATTCTGATTATGTAACAGTCACCACTGACACCAATGGCCGCCAGGTCATTACTATCAGCTTTGGCAATATCACCAACGGCGCAGGCCCCTCAGGTGATGACAGCAACGATGACAACCTCGAAGGGATCATTGTTGAGTTCAGCGCCCGGGTAAATAACCAAGTCAGCAACCAGGCTGGGGATCAGCTTGGCGTATTTGTTCAGGACCGTGTAGACAACGTTTTACGTGCCACCAGCGACACCCTGTTCGAACGTATTGTCGAAGGTGGCTTTAGCAGCCTGGACAAAACGGTCACAAACTTTGACCCCAATGTCGGCGGCAACAGCGGGACCGCAACAGTAACCATTGGCTTCAACCAAAGTGGTGAATTGCCCGCCTATGACGTCAACCTGAGCGACAGCTTTCCAACGGGCAGCAACTATCAACTGGTCAGCATCACCGTGGGCGGCACCACTTACGCGGCCGCTGACTTGCCGGCTGATGGCATTAGCTTTAGCACCGCTGGCGGTTTGAGCGTTGACTTCAGCCAGGTTGATATTGGCAGCCAGATCAGCGTGGTCTACACCGTCGATGTGCCCAACGACGCCATTGTTGCCAACACCAACGCCAGCCTCACCTGGAGCAGCCTGCCGGAAACTTTCACCACTTGGGGCGGCAGCACTGTCGGCGCCGATGGCAGTGCCGATGGCGAGCGCACCAGCGCTGACGGTGTTGGCCCGGATAACGACTTGGTTCTCAATAACTATCAACTGGTGGAAGCCGCGGGCCTGGGCATCATCAGCGGAACACTGTGGAACGATACCAGCTCAGCCGATGGCTCCACCACGCCAGACGGCCCGGCCATTGCCGGTCAAGATGTCACTCTGACTTGGGCTGGCAATGATGGCGTTTTCGGGGACGTTTTTGGCACTACTGATGATGTAACCTTTACTGCGACCACTGACAGCACTGGTCAATTTATCTTCGGCGTATTGCCTTCGGGCTTGTATCGCATTGACGCCCCAACCGAGGTCAACGGCATCGTTGCCTTTGGTGACATGCGCATTCGCATCGACACCGACGGCAGCACCCTTGGCCAGATCAATATCACCCTTGGAGAAGCTGACAGCCAGGATGCCGATTCCGGTTATGTCGAGGTCAATGACGCGCCGGTCAACAGCCTTCCCGGCACCCAGAACGCCCAGGAAGATATCGCCCTGGCCATTTCGGGTATCTCCGTCAGCGATGTCGACGCCGAGCGCGACCCGGATATCGCTGACCGGGCCATCCAGGTGACCCTGAGCGTCACCCAAGGCACGCTGTATTTTACCGGCGCTACCACCGGCGTCATCGTCACAGGCAGCAACAGCAACACAGTGGTATTGAACGGCCGTATCAGTGACATCAATGCTGCACTGGCCAGCCTCAACTACCTGGGCAATGCCAATTTCAATGGTAACGACACCCTGACCGTACTGACCAATGACCTGGGTAACTTCGGTGACTTTGACGGTAATGGCATCCCCGGTGAGCTGACTGACGCCCGCACCGATCAAGACTCACTGCTGATCGTGGTGGCTGCGGTCAATGATCCGCCAACAGCGGTAGATGATGACGCAACCGCAGTCGAAGCAGGTGGTCGTGACAACCAGACCCCGGGCGTAAACCCCACCGGCAACCTGACCGACAACGATATCGATGTTGACCTGATCACCAACCCGGACACCGAAAATCTCATTCTGGTTTCGGTCACTTTCAATGGTACAACCGTCGCCGTTCCTGCCGTCGGCACTGTTGAAATCAAGGGCGATTACGGCAGCCTGTTCGTCGATAGCAGCGGCGCTTATGAATATGTTGTCGACAATGACAACCCTGAAGTCCAGGCCCTGCGCCTGAGCGGCCAAACCCTGAGCGAAACCTTCAGCTATGAGATTAGCGACAGCGGTGTACCACTGGCGACTGCCAACTCCACTGCCGAGCTGGCCGTGACCATCCAAGGCGCCAACGACACACCTGTTGGCGTTGACGATACTGGCACGGCAATCGAACAAGGGGGCGTCGACAATACCGATGCGGGCAATCCTGGTGACACCCCGCCAAGCGGCTTCCCCATCTCTGGACAGGACGCATCCGGTAACGTGCTCGACAACGACACCGATGTCGATGGCGGCGCTGGCGATCCTATCAACTATGGCGAAAGCAAAAGCGTCACCGCCATTCGTGATGTGCCTAAAGATGAAGTTGGCACACCGCTAATGGTGCCTCCAGGCGGATCCATCAGCATTGCTGGCACCTACGGCACTTTGACGATCTTTTCTGATGGCGAGTACAGCTACGTCATTGATGACGACAACATTGCCGTACAGCGCCTGGGACCAAATGACACACTGAGCGATGAGTTCAGCTATCAGGTCACCGATGCCTTGGGCTTGAATGACTTGGCCAACCTGACCATTGTCATCCAAGGCAATTACGACAACCCGGTTGCCAGCGACGACCATGCTCAGGCGCAGGCCAGTGAAGTCGACGACGATGGCAACGAAACTAACCCAACCGGTAATGTCATTACCTTCCCGAGCCGCCCTGACGATACAGGTACGCCTGGCGGCAACGGTATCGATCAGGATGTCGACAACGCTGACCGGCCCAACACCAACCTGATCGTTACCGGCATCCGCAATGGCACCGAGGTTGCTGGCGGCGCATTGGGCACAGTGACGGCGGGCACCACGCTCGACACCCTGTACGCCCAAGACTCAACAGGCACGCCACTGACCAATGCCACCAATGAGTCTTACGGTGAATTGACGATCAACCCGGACGGCTCGTTCAGCTTTGACGTCAACAGCGACCATCCAGAGATAGTCGCCTTGGCGCTTGGCCAGACACTTGATGTAGTCGTGACCTATCAAATCACAGACACCGCAGGCCTGACCGATACCGCGCAGCTTGTGATCACAGTCACCGGCGCCAATAACGTGCCCCTGGCAAACAATGGCGTGGCACTAGCAACCGAAGCGGGTGGCGTCAACAATACAACGCCAGGGGTCAATCCAACAGGCGATATCTCGGCCGAAGACCCGGATGGTGACCCTCTTACCGTTACTGCAATTCGGACCGGCGCGGAAACCGCAAGCGGTACCTCTGGTATCGTCGGCCAGGCACTGCAAGGCCAATATGGCCAGTTGACCATGAACAGCGACGGCAGCTACAGCTATGTGGTCGACAATAACCTGGCAGCGGTACAGGCTTTGCGCCAAGCGAGCGACACCCTGATAGAACGCTTCACCTACACCGTGACCGACCCCGGTGGACTCAGCGACAGCGCTGAAATCATCGTGGTGATTCGCGGCCAGAACGATAACCCTGTTGCCGACAACGACACCGCAACTGCGATTGAAGCTGGCGGCGTCAACAACACCAGCGGTGGTATTAACCCAGTTGGCAACGTGCTGGACAACGACAGCGATGTCGACAGCGTCGCCAATGGCGAAACCAAGGCGGTTGACTCGGTGCGTACTGGCGCAACCGAAGGCTCAGGTGCCTCAGGCTCGCTGGATATAGAACTGCGTGGCACCTATGGCTGGTTGACCATCGGCGAGGATGGCGAGTATCGCTACCGGCTGGACAACTCCATGGCGGCGGTCCAGGCCCTGCGTGCAGGTAACAGCCTGACCGACAGCTTCAACTACACCGTCATTGATACAGCTGGCGCAACCGATACAGCCGTATTAACCATTACCATTCAAGGCAGTAACGATACCCCGGTTGCCAACAATGACAGCGCCGCAGCGGTTGAAGCAGGCGGGTTGAACAACCAAACGCCAGGCGTCAATCCAAGCGGTAATGTGCTGGACAATGACACAGACGTCGACCGCAATGGCGAAACCCTCACTGTTTCCGCTGTCACCGGCGGCAGCATTGGCAGCGCATTCTCAGGTATGTACGGCAGCCTGACACTCAACAGCGACGGCAGCTTCACCTACACCGTCGATAACAACAATCCGCTGGTTCAGGCGCTGCGCATCAATGCCAATAAACTGAGCGAAAGCTTTACCTACACCATCCGCGATTTGGCCGGTGCAACCAGCAGCGCGGTACTGACCATCACCATTTCAGGTCGTAACGACAATCCTCTCGCAGTCAACGATACCAATACCGCTACGGAAGCGGGCGGCGTCAATAATGCCACGCCGGGCACCAATCCAACCGGCAACCTGCTCGCTAACGACACCGATGTTGACAGCGGTGATAGCAAAACCATAGATGGCATTCGCACCGGCCTGGAGCTGGCTGGAGGCAGTTTCACCAGCGTTGGCGCAATTCGCTCCATTGTCGGTCAATACGGCACCCTGACCGTGCTCGCCAACGGTGACTACAGCTACGTGGTCAATAATAATCTGGCTGCAGTCCAAGCCCTCAAGCCGGGCGACACCTTACGTGAAGCCTTCAGCTACCGCATGAACGACACGGCTGGCGCGCAAGATATCGCCCAGCTCCTGATCACCATTGAAGGCGCCTGGGATACCCCGGTTGCAGCCAACGACTTGGGCATTGCGGTGGCCGACAATGGCGATGGATTGTTCATCGACCCAACGGGCAATGTGCTAGGCAACGACACCGATGTTGACGCCGGTGACAACCTGACTGTTACCGCGATCCGCACCGGCCAGGAAGCAGGCAGCGGCACCGCGGGCACAGTCGGTAGCGTCCTGGTCGGTCAGTATGGCAGCTTGATCCTCAATGCCGACGGCAGCTATCAGTATGTTCTCGACAAGACCAACCCAGATGTACTGGCACTCAATCTGCTCGATAGCCTGTTCGACTACTTCACCTACACCGCGACCGACGATGGTGGCTTGAGCGACCCTGCGCAACTGTCGATTCTGATTATCGGTCGCAACGATCCGCCAGTGGGTGTTGATGACAGCGCCACTGCCATTGAGGCAGGTGGTATCAACAACAGTACGGCTGGGCTCAACCCAAGCGGCAATGTGTTAAGCAACGACACCGATTTGGAAAACGGTGTGCTGACAGTGACCGGTGTGCGTACCGGTACAGAACCGGGCAGCGGCACCAGCGGCGCGGTCGGCACCAGCCTGCGCGGCCTCTACGGCAACCTGACCCTTAACAGCAATGGCAGCTGGAGCTACGTACTTGATAACAGCCTTGCGGCCGTCCAAGCGCTGCGCATCAGCGGCCAGACCCTGACTGAAACCTTCACCTACACAGTCGAAGACCCCTACCTTGCCGATGACACCGCGCAGTTGGTGATCACCATTGACGGGCGTAACGACACACCTGTAGCCGTAGACGATAACGCCACGGCGGTGGAAGCCGGTGGCATTTTCAACGGCACACCCGGGGTCAACCCGCAAGGCAATGTGCTGGATAACGACACCGACGTCGACAGTGTCGCCAATGGCGAAACCAAGCAGGTGGTCAGCGCCAGCAGCGAAACCGGCAACACTTCAAGCGCAGGCCAGGTACTGGTGGGCCGCTACGGCAGCCTCACGCTTAACGCAGACGGCACATACCAGTACGTGCTGGACAACAACAATCCAACGGTTCAGGCCTTGCGCACAGCAGGTGAAACCCTGCGTGAAACCTTCACCTACCGCATGCGTGATACCGCTGGGGCAGAATCCACTGCACGCCTGAACCTGTTGATCCAGGGCGCCAACGATAACCCGCTGGCAGTCAACGACAGCAATGTGGCCAGCGACCAGGTCCCTGCCCCGCAAACCAGCGGCAACGTGCTGCCCAACGACAGCGATGTCGATGGCGGCGACAGCCTGCAGGTCGTGGCGATCCGCACCGGTGCGGAAAATGCCAGCGGCACAGCCGGTACCCTGGGCCAGCCACTGGTCGGACGCTACGGCACCTTGGTACTCAATGCCGACGGCAGCTACACCTACAGCATCGACCTGACCAACAACGAAGTCCTGGCCGCCGCTGGATTGGGCCAGGTGCTCAGCGATGTATTCACCTACACCTTGGGTGACTTGGCCGGAGCCACCGATCCTGCCGAGCTGGTGATTACCCTGGATATCACAGCGCCATTTATTCCAGCGCCCAAGGATGGTCCATTCCACCACGAAGACGACCGTGACCCGGCGGATCAGTATCAACCACTGCTCAAGGATATCGATCCGGTGGTGTTCATTAGCCCAGTGGTGCAACGCGACAGCAAGATCAACGCCTTTATCGCCCGTGAATCGGACGGCAGCAAGGTGCTACTGCCAGCTTCGGCAGGACTGCTCAGCGACATCGATGATGCTTACCAGGTGCCAGGCCAGTTTGTTCACCAACAGGTGCTCGACAGCCAGTTCGACAGCGAACTGGACATGACCTGGATTCTGGGTCGGCAACAGCGGGTCGACTTGACCGCCGACGGCCTACTCAGCGACCCATCGTTGTTTGGCACCAGCGTTGATGGCTTGACCCAGCCATGGCAAGCGCCGGAACGCCAAGAGCAGCCGCAAGAACAGCAACAACAAGCTGCACCTGCGCAAACCGCCAGCAGTTTCCACAACCAACTGAAAAATGCCGCGCAACAACGCAGCCTGATCAGGCCGCAAAGCTAGCCAGCTGCACGACCAAAGGCAGCCCGCCACCACTCATGGTGACGGGCTTGCTTTAGGTTCAGTCCGCTTTGGCCACTTTGCCAATGCTGTGCTCACGCAGCTTGTTGGCAATGGTGGTGTGCGATACGCCAAGCCTTTTCCCGAGCTGACGACTGCTTGGGTGCTCACTGAACAAGCGCTCAAGCACCGCTTTTTCGAAGCGTCCAACAATCGCATCCAGGCCACCTTCCAGCGAGAAATCACCAATCGGCTGAGGTGCGCCGTAATCTGGCAAGCGAATGTACTCAGGTTTGATCATCGCCCCATCACACAAGGAAACAGCCTGGAAAAGTACGTTCTCCAGCTGACGCACATTGCCTGGCCAATGATAATGAGCAAGGCGCTCCAGTACCTGGGGCGCAACCTTGGGCAATGCACAACCAATTTGCCGACTGGCCTGATCGAGAAAATGATCAACCAACGGAGCCAGCCCATCCAGGCATTCTCGCAAGGGTGGAATGTGCAGGCTCAGGACATTGAGCCGGTGATACAGGTCTTGGCGAAACTCGCCGCGCGCGCAGAGTTCCGATAAATCCACCTGTGTCGCGCAGACCACGCGCACATCGAGGTAGACCTCTTCATCGCTGCCAACCCGACGGAAACAACCATCCTGCAAAAAGCGCAGCAGCTTGGCCTGCAAGCGCGGGCTCATCTCACCTACACCATCAAGAAACAGCGTGCCACCGGCCGTTAACTCCAGCAGACCCAGCTTACCTTCGGGCCTGGCGCCTTCGAATGCGCCCGGCCCATAGCCAAACAGCTCGGTCTCGGCCATCGACTCAGGCAAACCGGCACAATTAAGTGCCATAAAGGGTGACTGGCCACGCGGACTGGCCAAGTGACAAGCACGGGCAAGCAACTCCTTGCCCGTGCCGGTTTCACCTTCGATCAACAATGGCGCATCCAGTGGCGCCATCCGCCGCGCCTCGCGCACCACTGCCGCCATGACTTTGGAGCTTTGAAAAATACTGTCGAAGCCACGCAGCTCCTGCTTGCGCACGTTGTAAATGCGCTCACCGACACGGTCCGCCCGGTGCAGTGTCAGCACGGCTCCGGCAAGCGCTTCGCTTTCATCGTGCTCGGATTGCAGGGGCGCGATATCGGCCAGAAACACATCACCCTTGACCTTCACCCGCAAGCCATTGATTCGCGATTTATTCGCGCGCACCAATTCCGGCAAGTCAAAGTCCTCGGCGTAGCGCGACAAGGGAATACCCGGCACTTCATCGACCCGCACGCCGAGCAGCTGCGCTGCAGAGCGATTAGCCGCAACGATGGAACCGCCCATATCGATGGACAACACTGGAAAATCCAAGGCGCCAAGCAACGCATTAAGCTCCAGATGCCGGCGCTCACTGGGCATCAACCCCACCCGTTTGACGCCAAACACGCCGGTAATGGCTTCAAACTTGGCGCGCAGTGACTGGAACTGCAGGTTGATCAGGTTCGGGCAGTGCAGATAGATAGCGTTGCCCTGCTCACCACCCACCTCACCACGGGCCACGTTGATGCCGTACTCGACCAGCAAATTAAGGATGTCGCGCAGGATGCCAATGCGGTTTTGGCAGTGAACTTTGATACGCATGACTGAGCCCTGATCCTATTTTTATGGGCCGCAGCGCCGAAAAAATCAGCATCGCAGCGGATTATTTGTCAAGAATATGTGACAGTTTAGACCTTGCGCAAGATGATACTTAGCCAAGGCCAGCATCTTGTAATCATTTCTTTACGAATTTAGCCACTCAATCAAGACCTGCGGCGCAAAATCAGGGCTGTAAACGCGCCGTTGCTGGGTTATTCATAGCTGATCAAACAACAAAAGCTCCATCAGGAGGCGAATAGATGAAGAGCACGCAATACGTCGCTCGGCAACCGGATGACAAGGGTTTTATTGATTACCCCGAAGCCGAGCATCAGGTTTGGAACACCCTGATCACGCGTCAGTTGCAAGTGATCGAGGGCCATGCGTGCCAAGAATACCTCGATGGTATTGAGCAGCTTAAGTTGTCTCATGAGCGCATCCCGCAGCTTAACGAAGTCAATCAAGTGTTGCAGTCAACCACTGGCTGGCAAGTTGCACGGGTTCCAGCACTAATCCCCTTCCAGACCTTCTTTGAGTTGCTGGCCAGCAAGCAATTCCCAGTCGCGACCTTTATTCGCAGCCCGGAAGAACTCGATTATCTAAAAGAGCCTGATATTTTTCACGAGATCTTCGGTCACTGCCCGCTACTGACCAATCCATGGTTCGCCGAATTTACCCATGCCTACGGCAAGCTGGGTCTCAAGGCCAACAAGGAGCAACGCGTGTTCCTGGCTCGCCTGTACTGGATGACCATCGAGTTTGGCCTGGTCGATACCTGCCAGGGACGCAAGATTTATGGCGGCGGTATTCTTTCCTCCCCTAAAGAAACGGTGTATTGCCTGTCTGATCAGCCGCAACATCAGGCCTTTGATCCTGTTGAAGCCATGCGCACACCGTACCGCATAGACATTCTGCAACCGGTTTACTTTGCCTTACCCAACCTCAAGCGCTTATTCGACCTTGCCCAAGAAGACATCATGGCGATGGTCACTCAAGCCCGCGAGATGGGTCTGCATGCGCCCCGCTTCCCCCCTAAACAAGCGGCGTGAACGTGCGAACTTTTGCGGCGTCTCAAACCTATATGGCCTTTATCTACTGAATTGTTAAGGAATCATCATGACTGCTCTTAGCCAAGCCCATTGCGAAGCCTGCCAAGCTGGCGCCCCCCAGGTATCGGATCAGGAGTTGCCGGAATTGCTCAAGCAAATCCCGGATTGGAACATCGAAGTCCGTGACTCGATCATGCAGTTGGAAAAAGTCTATCTGTTCAAGAACTTCAAGCACGCACTGGCCTTTACCAATGCCGTTGGTGAAATTTCTGAAGCCGAAGGTCATCATCCGGGCTTGCTCACCGAATGGGGCAAAGTCACAGTGACTTGGTGGAGCCACTCGATCAAGGGCCTGCACCGTAACGACTTCATCATGGCTGCGCGTACTGATGAGGTCGCCACGCACGCCGAGGGCCGCAAGTGAACCACTTCGCGTCCATCGCCCGCGTCCCGGGTGACCCGATCCTGAGCCTGATGGAGGCTTACCGCGCCGACAGTCACCCGGGCAAGCTTGACCTCGGCGTCGGCGTCTATAAGGACGCCCAAGGCCTGACACCTATCCCCAAGGCGGTCAAACTCGCTGAGCAGCGTTTGCTTGATAGCGAAACCACCAAGAGCTATATCGGCGGTCACGGTGACCCGGTCTTTTGCCAACTGCTGACAGAATTAGTCCTCGGGGCTGACAGCCAAACGCTAGCCGAACAGCGCGTCGGCGCCACGCAAACACCCGGTGGCACCGGTGCATTGCGCCTTGCGGCAGACTTCATTAGCCATCACCTGCCAGGGCGTGGCATCTGGTTAAGCGACCCGACCTGGCCGATCCATGAAAGCATCTTTGCCGAGGCTGGCCTGCAAGTCAGTCATTACCCCTATGTCGGCGCGGATAACCGCCTGAATGTCGAGGCCATGCTGGCGGCCCTGTGCCAAATCCCGCAGGGCGATGTAGTGCTTCTGCATGCCTGCTGCCACAACCCGACCGGCTTCGACCTGAGCCATGAAGACTGGCTGCGTGTACTGGAAGTGGTCAAGGCCCGTGAATTGCTGCCACTGATCGATTTTGCCTACCAGGGCTTTGGCGAAGGCCTTGAGCAAGATGCCTGGGCACCTCGCCTGTTTGCTCGCGCCCTACCGGAGTTGCTGGTTACCAGCTCTTGCTCGAAAAACTTCGGCCTGTATCGCGAGCGCACGGGAGCGCTGTTGGTCTGCGCCCGTGATACTGAAAAGCTCGTCGATATACGCAGCCAACTGGCGTTCCTGGCGCGCAATCTTTGGTCAACGCCACCGGCGCATGGTGCAGCCGTGGTCGCCACTATCCTGGCTGACCCAGAACTTAGAGCGCTCTGGGAGCATGAGTTAAACCATATGCGTGACCGGGTTGCCGGCTTACGCGAGGGCTTGGTCGACGCACTCGAGCCCCATGGTCTTGCGCGGCGTTTTGCGCATATCAACCAGCAGCGCGGCATGTTCTCCTACACCGGCTTATCACCATTGCAGGTCAAACGGCTTCGCGAAGACTTCAGCATTTATATGGTCGGTTCCGGTCGAGCTAACATCGCCGGGGTTGATGCAGAGCGTCTTCCACAGCTGGCTCAGGCCATTGCCCAAGTCTGCGCAGAATAGCCTTCGAAGCCGTTTGGCTGCACCGCCAAACGGCCCGGTTGATGGAGAAGCTCTAGGTCGAAACAGCTTGGAAAGCCGCATATATTGTTTTGTGGCCCGAGGCTACTTAGCTATAGTTCGGTGACTGCCCGATAAGGAACGCCAGTGATCAGTCCATCGAACATTCTCTTTCGCGTCTACCAGCGAACCATCCATAGCCTGGCCTTCTACCCCACGCTGATTGCCTTGGGTTTTGTCCTGGCCTGTTTGCTGAACATCTCGATCGAATACCAGCCCTGGCTAATGGCGCTCAAGGCTAAATTTGACATCGGCCTGGTACGCAATGCCGATAACGCCCGGCTGATTCTTGGCACCTTGGTTGGCGGCTTGGTGTCGCTGATGGTGTTCAGTTTCTCAATGGTAATGGTGGTCCTCAACAATGCCGCCTCGATCCTTTCCCCCCGCGTCCTTCCGGGGCTGGTAAGCAGCAAGAGCCATCAGAAAACCCTTGGGTTTTACCTCGGCACCATTATCTATGCACTGCTGCTGATTACCACCATTGAACAAAATGGCAGCGATAAAGTGCCCAGCCTTGGCGTCTTGATTACCCTGGCACTGGGAATTGCCTGCCTGGGGTTGTTCGTTTACTTCATTCGTTCGATTTCGCAGTCGATCCAGGTAGAGCATATCCTCAGCAATCTTTATCAGGTGACGCGTAAAAAACTGGAGTCGCGCATCTGCAAGATGGCGGCACAGAGCCCTGCGCCAAAGTGGCCCAATGATCAGAAATGGCAACAGATTCGCTCTGGACGCAGCGGCTACTTCAAGGAAATCAACGCTGCGATGGTCAATGAATTGCTTTGCAAACATGACCTGAAAATGACTATTCAGGTGCACCGTGGTTTCTTCGTCATGGAAGGCCACCCGCTGTTCAAGCTCGACCGCAAGGTCGATGAGGCACTGATTAATCAATTACTCGACTGCTTCGACTTTTTTATCGAGGAATACCCAAGCGCCCATTATTTGTTCGGCTGCAAACAGATATCTGAAATCGCAGTAAAGGCACTCAGCCCCGGGATTAATGATCCGGGCACCGCAATCAAGTCCATCGACATGCTCAGCGTGCTCTTCAGCCAGCGCTTGAACCTGCCTGCCTTTGACTTTAGCGAGCTGGACGACGAGCCGCCGCGCCTGTTTATCAATGAATTACCGCTCGATCAATTGCTGCAACAGGTTCTCGGTCCCATTCGCACCTATGGCGCCGCAGACCCAAGCGTATTGGTAAGTCTGCTCCAGGCCTTCAAGAACTTGCTCCATCAAAACCCCAAAGCCGAGCACAAAGTGCAGCTTATACGCCACGCCCGTAGCGTTATAGAAAGCGCAGATGAACATTTGACGACTCCACGAGACCGTGAAGAAATCAATGATTTTATCGAGCGAATCAACAGCGCCGCCAAGGAGAGCCTGCCGGCTCTGTCGCGGATAAAAACTGTTTAACCTGAGATAAGTTGCACTGTAACGGTGCAAATTTTCATCATAAAAAATTAAACAATATTTTTTTAACAAGATTAATCTATAAAAATCAAAGACTTAACAAAACAAATCTAAAGTTAGTGGCGCGCTTTGTGCTTGCTATCTTAGGACTAGTTCCCTAGGGTAGAGCGCCATGTGGTCCCTTATTGCCCCTATCAGCTCACTGCTGAGCGGGGTCGCGTTACTCCTGCTCGGCAATGGCCTGCTCAACACTCTTCTGACCCTGCGCGGCGTAGCCCAAGGCTATTCCACCGGGATGCTCGGACTGATTATGTCCGGGTACTTTGTCGGCTTTCTCCTCGGCACCTGGCTAGCGATTCCGCTGGTACGGCGCATTGGACATATCCGTGCGTTCGCGTTTTGTGCGGCGCTGGCGGCCATCACCGCCCTGCTCCACGTACTGATTGTCGACCCTTGGGTCTGGCTGGGCTTGCGGGTCATCTACGGCCTGGCGCTTGTCAGCCTGTACATGGTTATCGAAAGCTGGCTAAACGCGCAGGTGCCCAATGACAAGCGCGGCACTGTGTTTGCGATCTACATGGCGGTCAATTTAGGTGCATTGGCGGCAGCGCAACAATTGCTGAACCTCGCCGAGCCGACCGAGTTTCTGTTGTTCGCCCTGGCCGCGATTCTGATCAGCGCAGCCCTGATGCCGATTACCCTGACCCGGCAGATTCAACCCACGGTTCCAGAAACGCTGCACACCGATGTTCGCCAGATTGCCAGAATCGCGCCCTTATCAATCGCCGCCGCAGGTTTGTCAGGCTTGGCCCTTGGAGCCTTCTGGGGCATGGCGCCGGTGTACGCCAACCTCAGCGGCTTCGACGCCAAGGGCGTCGGCCTGTTGATGAGCAGTGCCATCCTTGGCGGCGCATTATTGCAACTGCCCATTGGCCGTTATTCGGATAAACACGACCGCCGCCTGATCATGTTCTGGGTCGTGGCGCTGGCTGTGGCAGTCGCCCTACTGATGAGTTTTATACCTGCAGGCCCACTGCTGTTGGGCTTGATGTTTATCTGGGGCGGCTTGGCGTTTGCCATCTACCCCATTGCAGTTGCACAGCTGATTGACCAGCTGCACAGCGACGAAATCCTTGCAGGCTCAAGCAGCCTGTTGATGGTCAACGGTATCGGCTCGGTGTGTGGCCCGCTCCTTGCTGGTGTTTTGATGCAGCACCTGGGTGCGCACGCCCTGCCATTGTATTTCGCAGTCGTACTGGGCTTATTGGCCGCCTACACGCTTTACCGCCTGCGCCATGTCACTGATTTGGTCAGCGGTGATCAGGCACACTTCGTACCCATGCTGCGCACCAGTCATACCGTATTGGAGCTCATGCCTGACACACCACACGCAGATCTAGACTCAGGGACCAACAACGCAGGTCCCGAACCCGAATCACCGTAGCAGCAGGCCAGTTCTGCTGCTACATAACAACAAAGGCGGTCACCCACGCATTGGGTGCAACTGCCCGAAACGCAGAGTCTGTTGCCCCAACAACAGACTCAAGCTCGTCGGCTGATGTCGGCGCGTCAACTGCACCCACTATATGGACAGGGAGACAGCGCATGCTACTTGCAACCGATCTTGACGGTACTTTTCTTGCTGGCGATCCAGAGGATCGTTTAAGCCTTTACCAAACCATTGCCGCACACCCAGAAATCAAGCTGGCCTACGTGACCGGTCGCAGCCTGGAAGCGGTATTGCCATTACTGGCAGACCCAACGCTGCCGCATCCCGACTACATCATTGCCGATGTTGGCGCGACCCTGGTCCATGGCGACAGCTTGCAACCCATTCAACCCCTGCAAAATGCCGTCGATGCACTCTGGCCCGGTGAGAGCCAGGTGGCCAGTGCCATTGAAGGCTTCAACCTGGAGCGTCAGGATGTACCGCAAGTGCGCCGCTGTTCCTACTTTTGCACCCCGGAGCAAGCCGCAGCGCCAGAATTGCAAGCCGTTGCCGACTCGCTCGGATGCGACCTGCTCTACTCCGCCGCGCGTTATCTGGACTTTTTGCCCAAGGGCGTGAACAAAGGCAGTAGCCTCGAAGCACTGGCTGCATGGCTGGAGCTGGATGACGACCAGGTGCTGGCCGCTGGCGACACACTCAATGACCTCGGCATGCTCGACACCAAGTTCCATGGTGTCTGCGTAGGCAAGTCCGAGCAGTCCTTACTCGACGCCACCTTGCACCACTCGCGCACATTGCATGCGCAACGCAGCGGTTGCGGCGGGATTCTCGAAGCATTTGCCCATTTTGGCTTCCTTGGTGAACACGGTATCGCCGCTGAAAAGCGCCAAGCCGCGCAACCGGGCAAATCCGAAATGGTCATGGTGTATCACCGCCTGCCCTATGAAGAATATCGCGGCGCCGACGGCAAGCTGCAACGCCGTCGGCCGACCTCTCCCAACGGAATTATTCCCACCCTGTTGAGCTTCTTTGGTGACGGTCGCCCCGGCTCCTGGGTCGCCTGGGCCATCCATGAAGGCGATGAAGAAGAACCCTTTGAAACCCATACCACAGTCGATGCAGAACGCTATCCAAAGCTCAAGGCTGCGCGAGTCGCATTGACCAAGGAAGAAGTCGATATCTTCTACAAGCGTTTCTCCAAGGAAGCCTTCTGGCCAACGCTGCATACCTTTTGGGAACGTGCGACCTTCCGTGAAGATGACTGGCAAGTGTTCCTCAAGGTCAACCGCGCCTTTGCCGAGCGCACCGCCCTTGAAGCGGCTGAAGGCGCAACTGTGTGGCTGCACGACTACAATTTGTGGATGGTGCCAGGCTACCTGCGTGAGCTGCGCCCAGACCTGAAGATTGCCTTTTTCCACCACACCTACTTCCCATCGGCTGACGTTTTCAATGTGCTGCCTTGGCGCCGCCAGATCATCGGCAGCCTGCTGCAGTGTGATTACATTGGCTTCCATATCCCACGCCAGGTTGAGAACTTCGTCGATGTTGCGCGCGGTGTGACGCCATTGCAGACGGTCAGCCGCCAGAACTGCGCACCGCGCTTTATCACCTACGGTTGTGCGGTTGGCCTTGAGCGCATGACCACCGCCGTCGACACCGGCAGCCGCACGGTCAAGCTCGGCGCGCATCCGGTAGGATTGGACATCGACCGGGTACGCAGCGCGCTGGACAACCCGAAAATTCGCGAAATGATGGCGCGCCTGCGTGAAGAGCTCACCGGTATCAAGCTGATCCTCTCGGTCGAACGCCTCGATTACACCAAGGGAATTCTGGAAAAACTCAACGCCTACGAACGCCTGCTTGAGGAAAATCCAGAACTGCTCGGCAAGGTTACGCTGGTCACCGTTTGTGTCCCTGCCGCAAAAGAGATGACTATCTACGACGAGCTACAATCGCAGATCGAACAAGCCGTTGGCCGCATCAACGGTCGCTTCGCCCGCATTGGCTGGACACCGCTGCAATTCTTCTTTCGCAGTTTGCCATTTGAAGAAGTCAGCGCCTGGTATGCGATGGCCGATGTAATGTGGATCACCCCGCTGCGCGACGGCCTTAACCTGGTGGCCAAGGAGTTTGTCGCAGCCCAGGGTTTACTCGGTGGTAGCGGCGTATTGGTGCTCTCCGAATTTGCCGGCGCTGCAGCCGAACTCAAGGGCGCATTGCTGACCAACCCCCATGACCCGGCCGACCTGACCAGCACCTGCTATTGGGCACTCAACTTGCCAAAAGTCGAGGCACAAGCGCGCTTGCGGGAGTTGTTCGATATTGTCAGCTACAACGACATTCGCCGCTGGGGCGATGAGTTCCTTAGCGCCGTTGCCGAGGCGCCGCTTGAGGTGGATAAGCCTGATAATGTCAGCTCGATTGGCCTGGCCTCTTAATTTGCCTGAAGCCTGAACATGCCCGCTACAACTCTATGGTTGTAGCGGGCATTTGCTTTACTCGGTGACTTCGCAGTTGATCAGCCAAGGCACACCAAAGCGATCCTTGACCGAGCCAAAGCGGGTCGCCCAGAACGTCTGCTCAAATGGCATCTCAATAGTCCCGCCTTGGGCCAGGGCATTGAAGATCCGCTCACCCTTTTCGATGCAGTCCAGATTGATTGCAACCGAGTTGCCTCGGATACCTTCATAAGGGCTCATTGGACATGAGTCTGACGCCATCAGCACCTGGTCACCCACAACCAGGCGCGCATGCAAAATGCGCTCGGCGAGTTCGGGCGGAACCTCCCCCGCCTCAGCAGGCATATCAGAAAAGCGCATGAGCCCTTCAACCTTACCGTCCAGACAGTCGGCATAAAAGTTGAAAGCTTCTTCGCAGTTGCCATCAAATGTCAGGTAGCTATTAATTTTCATCGTTCACTCCCAATCAATTCACTTGGTTTTTTGCTCGATCTGCTCACGCAGACGACGCTCTTGCTCTTGCAGTTCCGGGGTAAATTCTTCGCCAAAATCTTCGGCCTCGAATATCTGGCGAATTTCGATTTCAGAGTCACTAACCATCGGATTCGGGCAACGCTTGACCCAATCAATCGCCTCCTGCATGGAGGTAACATTGAAGATCCAGAAGCCAGCAATCAGCTCTTTGGTTTCCATAAACGGGCCATCAACCACTGTGCGCCGCTCACCAGAGAACTGCACACGCACGCCTTTACTGCTCGGATGCAAACCTTCGCCTGCGAGCATGATGCCCGCCTTGACCAACTCTTCATTGAAGTTGCCCATCTGCTCAAGCAACGCTTCAGAGGGCATCTCGCCTGCTTCCGACTCGGGACTGGCTTTGACTATCACCATGCAACGCATAACAAACTCCTTATTACTTTCGGGTTCACTGTGCAGTAGTCGAACCGGCGCACGGCAAATCGACAGGCCCTGAAAATTAATTTCAGGCAGGTATGAATCGGCGCTTTAGGCTGACTATGCTGGCGATCGACAGAAAGATTTGGCGCCGTGCGAGCAGCAGCGCAGGTTTATTCAGCAATACGTGGGAACGGGTCGATTGACCCTAGAAGAGAGCACAAGCAGTTGCCAGCCGATGCGACTGACGGTGAGTCTGACAAAACAGCAGGTCGGCTGATTGCCAGCCGCCCCACTAACTGTAATTTACTGCGCCAATAGCGCCAGGGCCTCAGCGCTGGCCTGCTCCACGCGCGCCCAGTCACCCGCCTTGATCCAGGCGCTGTCGAGCATCCAGGTGCCGCCCACACACATCACATTTGGCTGGGCCATGTAGCTTTTGACATTCGCCAGGCTGACGCCACCAGTTGGACAGAAACGCACGGCCGGAAACGGCCCGCCAAGCGCCTTGAGTGCCGCGGTGCCGCCACTGACTTCAGCCGGGAACAGCTTGAAACGACGATAGCCCAGGGCATAGCCCATCATGATTTCCGAGGCACTGGCGATGCCTGGCAACAGTGGAATATCACTGGCAAGGCTTGCCTCAAGCAGCTCAGGGGTGCAACCAGGAGTCACAATAAATTGCGCGCCAGCCGCTTCTGCGGCGGCAAGCATGTCGACATCAAGCACCGTACCAGCGCCCACCACCAAATCCGGACGCGCTTCACGCAGGCGGCGAATGGCAGTCAGGCCATGCTCTGAGCGCAACGTCACTTCAAGCACCCTAAGCCCACCGGCGGCCAATGCATCAGCCATCGGCAAGATATCTTCCTCGCGGGAGATGGTGATGACCGGCATTATCTTCGCTTGCGCGCAGATCGCATCGATCTGCGCAATCTTGGTCACCATGCGCTGCTGATGAGTTTCGTGAATTGTCATTATTCAAAGTCCTTAAAAACTGGCTACCGGGCTAAGCGCACCAGTAAATTTCAAGAGGTGGTTGTAAAAAGGCACGCACGGGCATCAGCGCCCGCTCATCAGGTTCAAGCGCTTGCGCCAGCGTCGACAGCTTGCTCTGGCCTTGGATCGCCAGCAGTGTCCGCTTTGCCGTAGCAAGCAGCGCCAAGGTCATGGTCAAGCGTTGATGCGGAACGCTCGGCGCAAGCATTGGCAGGCAACGTCGCTCGGCGTCAGGCGCCAGTGCCTCAAGCAGATTCGGGCTGTTAGGAAACAGTGATGCGGTATGGCCGTCATCACCCATGCCCAGCACCAACACATCTATCGGCGGTAGGTCCTCTAGTGCCTGGTCGGCTGCAACCGCCGCCGCCTCAAGCGAGGCGGCGCTGGAATACAGGCCAAACATTTGCGCGGCAGCTGCAGGCCCTTGCAACAGATGGCGTCGCACCAAGCCTTCGTTGCTATCTGCGTGCGTAGTCGGCACCCAGCGTTCATCCGCCAAACTGACCACCACGCTGGACCACTGCAACGGCTGCCGGGCCAAGGCTTCAAAGAAGGCAACCGGACTGCGGCCGCCCGACACCACTAATGTCGCCCGGCCCTTTTCAGCAATGGCTGAACCTAAGGCATCGGCAACATCGGCGGCCAGCTTATTGGCCAGTTGCGTGGAGTTGCTAAGGCTATGCGTTACAACGCCAGCCGGTAACTGCAGGTCAGAGATCGCCATACCAAGCCTTTCCATCACGAGTAATTAGGGCGATTGAAGCCATTGGCCCCCAAGAGCCTGCCGCATAGGGTTTGGGCTTGTCGCCAAGACGTTTCCAGCCATCAATCAACTGGTCGCACCAGAGCCATGCGTGTTCGATTTCATCTTTACGCACGAACAGGTTCTGATTGCCGCGCATCACCTCAAGCAACAAACGCTCATAAGCGTCGGGGATCCGCGCACTTTGATAGGTGTCCGAAAAGCTCAGCTGCAAAGGCCCACTGCGCAATTGCATGCCCTTATCGAGGCCCTGATCCTTGGTCATGACCTGCAGGGAAATGCCCTCATCAGGTTGCAGCCGGATAATCAGGCGATTACTGATCAGCGGGCGCTGTTCAGCAGCGAAGATGTAATGCGGCGGCTCTTTAAAATGAATCACGATCTGTGACATTTTTTCCGCCATGCGCTTACCGGTGCGCAGGTAAAACGGCACACCCGACCAGCGCCAGTTACGGATATCGGCGCGCAACGCAACGAAGGTTTCAGTATTGCTCTCGGTGTTGGAGTTTTCTTCTTCAAGGTAGCCAGGCACGGCCTTGCCAGCGCTATTGCCGGCCACATACTGACCGCGCACGACACGCTGGCTAAGCTGTTCGGCGGTAATCGGCTCGAGGGCCTTGAGCACCTTGACCTTCTCATCACGAATGCTGTCGGCAGACAAATCGCTTGGCGGGTCCATGGCGATCAGGCAAAGCAGCTGCAACAGGTGATTCTGGATCATGTCACGCAGTTGGCCAGCTTGATCGAAGTAGCCCCAGCGACCTTCAATGCCGACTTTCTCGGCCACGGTGATCTCAACGTGGGAAATATGATTCTGATTCCACTGGGTCTCGAACAGGCTGTTGGCGAAACGCAGTGCAATCAGGTTCTGCACGGTTTCCTTGCCCAGGTAATGGTCGATACGGTAGATGCGCGTTTCCGGGAAATACTGCGCCACCGCGTTGTTGACTTCGCGCGAGGAAGCCAAGTCATGGCCAATGGGTTTTTCCAGAACCACCCGCGTGCGGTCGACCAAATCCACTCGCGCAAGATTTGCACAAATGCTGCCATACACCGATGCAGGCGTCGCAAAGTAGGCAATCAGGCATTTATCGCCAGCCACCTGCTCAGCCAGTTGCTGGTAATCATCGGCCTGCAAAAAATCCATGCGCACATAGCGTAAACGCGCCAAAAAGCGCTGCATGACGCCTTCATCAAGGTTCTTTGCGTCTATATAGCCGCGCAAGGCATTTTCAATCGTAGCGATATACTGCTGCGGCTCACCGGTGTCGCGCGCCAGCGCCAGGATTTGCGTATCGGCGTGCAGCAAATCAGCCTGATCCAGCTGAAAAAGTGCTGGAAACAGCTTGCGCAAGGCCAGATCACCCAGCGCACCGAATAAAGCAAAGGTACAAGGTTCAACAGTTATGCTTGGCATGATATATGTTCTTCTATCAACTTAAGCGTGAAACACCCTGCTGGGCATACTACACCGCAATATGTCGTAATAAAAACAACATTTAACGGAAATTAACATAACAAGTGGTGACAATCAGGGCCGATCAGTACGATAGGCCTGCAATTTCGTCGGCAGCCTGTGTGCATAAGGAACAAAAATGGATCGCGTGCGAAACTTACTGGAGCAAATTCAGACCCGTCTCGACAGCCTCAACAAGGCAGAGCGCAAGGTTGCCGAAGTGATTTTGCATAACCCGCAACAAGCCACACGCTTGAGCATAGCCGCGCTCGCCCAGGCAGCATCAGTCAGTGAGCCAACGGTCAACCGCTTTTGTCGCTCATTCAGCGTCAACGGTTATCCAGAGCTGAAAATGCAGCTCGCCCAGAGCCTGGCCAGTGGCGCCGCCTATGTCAGCCGGGCGGTTGAAGCCGACGACGGCCCCGAGGCGTACACCCGCAAAATTTTTGGCAGCGCCATTACCTCGCTCGACAGCGCGTGCCAGTCGCTCGACCCACAACTGATCAGCCGCGCCGTTGACCTGCTGATCCAGGCCCGGCAGATCCATTTCTTTGGCCTTGGCGCCTCCGCACCTGTTGCGTTGGATGCGCAGCATAAATTTTTCCGCTTCAACCTCGCGGTAACCGCTCACGCCGATGTGCTGATGCAGCGCATGCTGGCCTCTGTGGCGCATACCGGTGACCTGTTCGTCATCATCTCCTACACCGGGCGCACCCGTGAGCTGGTTGAAGTGGCGCGTATCGCCCGGGAAAAAGGCGCTTCGGTTTTGGGCCTGACTGCGGCCAACTCACCGCTGGCCAAGGCCAGCACCCTGAGCCTGGACATTCCCCTGCCCGAAGACACCGACATCTACATGCCGATGACCTCACGTATCATCCAGTTGACTGTCCTTGATGTGCTCGCGACCGGCGTAACCTTGCGCCGTGGCGTTGATTTCCAGCCGCATCTGCGCAAGATCAAAGAAAGCCTGAACGCCAGTCGCTACCCAACGGATGAAGATTAAGCGCAGTGGCGGCTCAGACAGCCTGAACCGCCTCCCGGCTTACTTCCACCAATACTCGACCTGAACGCCGAAATTCGAACCATGCCGGGCGTTATCAAACACGCCTGAATCAGACAGTGCCGAGCCCGCCGCCATCTGGCTTGCTGCACGCTGGGCCGCTTCGTTCCAACTGGCATAGGTGTAATACAGACGAAACTCCGGCCGCGCCCAAAACCCCGGCCCCGCCGGCGACCAGGTTGGCGCAACGGTAAACTTGGTCAGCTTGCGCGTGCCGTCCGCAGCATCGACCTGATCGCGGCCCAGTTCACCAACCAGCTTGAATTGATCGGTCAGTGCATAAGTGGTGCGGCCACCGACTGACAACCAGTCCTGATCATCGCTGTCCGGGCGAATGTCCTTCTGGTAAACCACTTCGACCTGACCACCCAATCGCGGGGTTATCTGCCAGTCAAAAAACTCAACCAAACGATAACTTTTGCTGTCACGATCAAGCCCCACATCGCCGGTGGTACCCAGCCCGGTGCCCGGTCCCTGGCCGTATTGCAGGGCAAACTTGTTGGTGCCGCCCAGAAAAACCTTCTGCACATGCTGCCCGGTAATGGCCCAGCCACTGCTGCTGTCACCGCGATCAGGGTTGTCGATGTAGCTGTAGCCGACCTCCACTTCACCGCCCGGATTGGTCTTGAAACCGCCTACGTTGAAGTCATGGCGAGTGGTGTAGTCCTCCTGAAAGTAGCTGTCTTTACGCGAGAACACATAGCTGTACTTGAGATCGCCAATGACCATTTCATCAACGCCAAACCCAGTGGCGCTCTGGTTCCAGTAGTAGAAGTCAGAGATGTGAATATCATTACGCTTGTAGAAGCGACGACCAGCCCAGAGCGAGCCACCATTGAGCGCAGGCATATTGCTCCACTCTGCATACATCTGGTTCATCCGGGCAAAGCCATAATCACCGGTGAATTTAGGCGTGTGACCATATTCGTTATACAACTGCGCCATGCCTTCAACGCTGACGGTGGAGCCGTCGTCAAAACTCAGCAAATCCTGGCGCAAGTCCAGCTCTGAATAGGTTTCACACTCGTTACCCAAACGATACTTGGACTGCGCACCCGGCAACTGGAAGCACGACTGGCTTCCTCCGTTTTCCGAGCTTCCCGCGCCGCTACGCACATAACCACTGAACTCCAGCGCGTCCGCCGTCATTGGTATAGCCAAATAACTCACCGCTAGCGCAAGGCTGATACGTGTTGCTGCTCTCATTTCAACTCCAATTATTTTTATTGTTAAGTCCGAAAAAGCTCAGCTCAGGTGACGAAACAAGGCAGCCGCCACTTAAACTGCTATGGGTGATATCCCTATGCACGCACAGCTCCAGCAACCGGGCTCAAGAGCCCGGTTGAACATCATCAAAATGCTAAGAACCTGGCCAACGACCAGAGGCGGTTAAATCGCCACGGCTAAAGGCTTCTCAAGCGCGTGACATTGCTGGCTGACTGAGCCGTTGCGGCTGACAAAGGGCGAAGACGCTCACCACTCTTGGCGTCAAACAACATGATTTTTTCCGGATCGAGTTGCAGCTCAATAACCTGGCCGACACGGGGCGCGTCATCAGGCGACATGCGACAACACACCTTGGTTTGATTGAGCGTGACAAACACCAGTGTGTCCGGGCCGGTCGGCTCGATAATCTCAACCTCAGCAGCAATCGGCACCAGCCCTGGCGCGCCAGCCGCAGTCTGGATCTGTTCTGGCCTGACGCCCAGAATCACTTCACGTGCCTCAACACCTTCAGGCATCGCCGCCAATGGCAATGCACAGCTTGGCTCGCCGTTTTCACCGCTGCGCAATCGCGCAACCAACTGATTGTCACTGGCCTCCAGCTTCACCGGAATGAAGTTCATCGGCGGTGAACCAATAAAGCTGGCAACAAACAGGTTGGCGGGATCGTTATAAATCTGCTGGGGCGTACCGAACTGCTGAATGACGCCCTCCTTCATCACCGCCACCTTGTCACCCAAAGTCATGGCCTCAATCTGGTCGTGAGTGACGTACACCGTGGTGGTTTTAAGACGCTGATGCATCAGCTTGATTTCGGTGCGCATCTCGACGCGCAGCTTGGCATCCAGGTTGGATAAGGGCTCATCGAACAGGTAGATTTTTGGACGTCGCGCCAAGGCACGGCCCATCGCCACGCGCTGTTGCTGGCCGCCGGACAGTTGCCCTGGCTTGCGCTTGAGCAGGTGTTCGATTTGCAGCAGCTTGGCAACACGGGCGACTTCGTCATCAATCGCCTCAGGCGCCATCTTGCGCATCTTCAAGCCGAAGGCAATGTTGTCGCGAACGCTCATGGTTGGATACAGCGCATAGGACTGAAACACCATGGCGATGTCGCGATCCTTCGGGCTCATGCCGCTTATATCAGCGCCTTCGACCAGGATTTCGCCGCCACTGATGCTTTCCAGCCCAGCAATGCAGTTCATCAACGTGGACTTACCGCAACCAGAGGGCCCGACCAGGATCAGGAACTCGCCCGAGTCGATTTTCAATTCGATATTCTTCAGCGTATCGGCCAGACCGCTGCCGTAGCTCTTGTGTACTTTGCGTAGTTCAAGCGTTGCCATCTTGTCTCTCCGGTCGAAAGCGACCTGTTAGCCTTTCACCGCGCCGGCTGTTAGCCCGCGCAAGAAGTACTTGCCCGCCAATATGTAGACCACCAGCGTCGGTAGCCCGGCGATCATTGCGGCCGCCATGTCGACGTTGTATTCCTTGGTGCCAGTGCTGGTGTTGACCAGGTTGTTGAGCGCCACCGTAATCGGCTGGGTATCACCGCTGGCGAACACCACACCGAACAAGAAGTCGTTCCAGATCTGGGTGAATTGCCAAATCAGGCAAACCATGATGATCGGCACTGACATCGGCAGCAGGATGCGCAAGAAAATGGTAAAGAACCCGGCGCCATCCAGCCGCGCAGCGCGCACCAACGCACCCGGCACGCTGACGTAGTAATTGCGGAAGAACAAAGTAGTAAAGGCGATGCCATAGACCAGGTGCACCAGCACCAAACCGGTCGTGGTGTTGGCCAAACCCAGCTTGCCAAGGGTGAATGAGGCTGGCAGCAGCACCACCTGAAACGGCAGGAAGCAGCCAAACAACAACAAGCCAAAGAACAGTTGCGAGCCCTTGAAGCGCCACATCGCCAACACATAGCCGTTGAGCGCGCCAAGCAATGTGGAAATCAGCACCGCTGGAACCGTGATCTTCACCGAGTTCCAGAAAAAGCCGCCAAGGCTATCCCAGGCCTTGACCCAACCAATCGCGGTAATCACATCCGGCCAGGACAATAGGTTGCCGCTGCGGATGTCCTCAGGCGTCTTGAAACTGGTCAGCAGCATGACAATCAACGGCACCAGGTAAACCGCGCAGGCTGCGAGCAATGTGGCGTAGATCGCCAGGCGACTGAAACTGAGCTTGTTTTGATTAATCATGGCGCTTGCCCCGCAACTCGGAATACAGATACGGCACCAGAATCGCCAACACTGCGCCCAGCATCAGAATCGCGCTGGCCGCGCCGAGGCCCATCTGGCCGCGGGTGAAGGTATGGGCATACATGAACATTGCCGGTAAGTCCGACGAATAACCGGGGCCGCCAGCGGTCATCGATGCGACCAGGTCGAAGCTTTTGATCGCGATGTGCGAGAGGATCATCACCGCACTGAAAAACACCGGGCCAAGGCTCGGCAGCACAATGCGCAGATAGATATTCGGCAAGCTGGCGCCATCAACCTGCGCAGCGCGAATGATTGATTGGTCAACCCCGCGCAGCCCAGCCAGAAACAACGCCATCACAAATCCCGAGGCCTGCCACACAGCTGCAATCACCAGGCAATAAACCACGCGATCGGTGTCCACCAGCCAGTCGAAACGCACCCCTTCCCAACCCCAGTCGCGCAGCAGCTTGTCCAGCCCCAGCCCAGGGTTGAGCAACCACTTCCAGGCCGTGCCTGTGACAATCATCGAAATCGCCATCGGATACAGGAAAATGGTGCGGATAAAGCCTTCGCGGCGGATGCGCTGGTCGAGCAAGACCGCAAGCAAGACACCAAGGATCAGACTGATGCTGATAAACAAGCCACCAAACAGCATCAGGTTCTTACTTGCCACCCACCAGCGATCGTTATCCAGCAACCGCTCATATTGCTGCAGCCCCACCCACTTGTAGCTGGGCATAAAGCGCGAGCTGGTAAAGGACAGTAGAAAGGTCCAAAGGATGTAACCGTAAAACCCCACCAGCACGATCAACATGGTCGGTGCCAGCACCAGCTTAGGCAGCCAGCGCTGCAGTGCATCCAGCGGTGAAGCTTTGTTCAAAATTGCTACTGAGCTCATACAGGCCTCTCAAGCTGGTTAAGACAAAATCCGGGCAAAGCGTTGCCGCAGTGCCTGTTAAGGCACTGGAAAACGCTTTACATGAGAAACAGGAACCTCTGAAGTTGCCGGCGTACCGGCAGCTGAGTTATTTACTGAACCGCTTGGATTGCCGCAGCCAGTTGCTGCGCAGCCTTCTTCGGATCAGCATCGGCGTCATTGAAGAAGTTGGTCACCACGTCAAATACCGCGCCCTGCACATAGCTTGAAGCCGCCATGCCATGGGCCAGACTTGGCTGTAGACCACCATTGCTGGCTGCCTCCTTAAAGTCTTTCATTGACGCTTGGGCACAACTGTCAAAGCTGCTCATGTCCATGTCCTGACGCACCGGGATCGAACCTTTGTTCTTGTTGAAGATGGCCTGGAACTCCTTGCCCATGACGATCTCGGCAAGGTCTTGCTGGGCCTTGCGATTATCCGCATCGGCCAGTTTGAACATGGCCAATGAGTCGATGTTGTAGGCGAAGCTGCCCTGGGTGCCAGGGAACGGGATGCAGCTGTAGTCCTTACCGGCAATCTTGCCTGCAGCAGTCCATTCGCTCTTGGCCCAGTCACCCATGATCTGCATACCGGCCTTGCCGTTGATGACCAGCCCTGCAGCGGCGTTCCAATCGCGACCTGCGGCGTTGGCGTCGATGTAGCCGTGCAGTTTTTTCAAGGTGGCGAAGACTTCAACCATCTTGTCGCCGGTCAATACCGCTTCGTCTTGATCGACAAAGGCTTTGCGAAAATCAGCTGGCCCGAGAATGGCGAACGCCAAATCCTCGAACACAGTGCCGTCTTGCCATGGCTGGCCACCGTGGGCGATGGCGATAAAACCTGCGGCCTTGAGCTTGTCCGCAGCGGTGAAGAATTCATCGAGGGTGGTTGGCGGCGTCGCTCCGGCCTTGGCAAATACTTCAGGGTTGATCCAGAGCCAGTTAACCCGGTGCACATTGACCGGAACAGCGACGTAATCGCCATCGTATTTCATGATGTCAGCCACTTGCGCTGGCAGCAGTTCATCCCACTTTTGGCGCTTGGCGACCTCATTCAAATCAGTCAGCAAGCCCAACTCGCCCCACTCTTGAATGTCTGGGCCTTTGATCTGCGCGGCAGCCGGTGGATTGCCCGAAACAGCACGGGTCTTGAGTACGGTCATGGCCGCTTCACCACCGCCACCGGCGACTGCAAAGTCTTTCCAGGTATGGCCTTTGGCTTCAACCATTTGCTTGAGGGTATCGGCAGCGCGCTTTTCACCACCCGAAGTCCACCAGTGCAACACTTCAACTTCACCGGCGTGGGCAGCAAACGGAATCAGGGAGGCAAGACAAACAGCGGTTGCCAGGCGAGAGATAACTTTCATTAACAGTACCTTTCTTGTTGTTATTCGCGGACAAGTCTGACGCTTGTGCTGCATTGGATACTAACCAAGGCTTCAGCGAAAACGGGTAACGAAGGGATATAGAAACGTCACAGGATGGTTACAAAACCTAGTCAGCGTAACGCGGTAAATACAACGACACGCGCAAACCACCTTCGCGGAGGTTTTTCAGGGTCACTTCACCGCCATGGCTATGAGCAATGTTGCGCGCGATGCCCAAGCCAAGGCCGTACCCCTGCTGCTGTGCAGACAGGCGCATATGCGGCTCAAATACGTGCTCCAATTGTTGCTCGGGCACGCCGGGGCCTTCATCGTCCACATGCAAGACAAACGCACTGCGATCATCCTCGATAGATAAATGCGCACGCCTTCCGTATTTCAACGCGTTATCAACCAGGTTGCCGATACAGCGCTTCAGCGCCAAAGGCTTACCCGGATAACTTGCGCATGTCTGCCCCCGCAGCGTTACCAGGCCATTTCCAGCTGGAGCCAGGTATGGCTCAACCACGCAGTTGATCAGGTAATCGAGATCTATCGGCTCGATATTCTCGTGAATATCGGTGTCTTTAACGCACTGCAAAGCCCCCTTGACCAGTAGCTCAAGCTCATCAAGATCACGGCGGAATTTATCCTGCACAACCTCGTCATCAAGCAGCTCGACGCGCAAGCGCAAACGGGTAATAGGCGTGCGTAAATCATGGGAAATCGCACTGAATAACTGGCTGCGCTCACGCAGGTAACGACCAATACGCTCGCGCATGGTATTGAAGGCGCGACTCACTTCCACCACTTCGCTGCCGCCCGCTTCCTTAAGCGGCTCGACTTCGGTACCCAAGGACATCTCACGCGCAGCCACCGCCAGGTGCTTGAGCGGACGGCTTTGCCAATGGACCATCAAGCCGATGAGCAGCAGCAAGAACACAGTGGTCAGAATAATGAACCAGAGCTGTTGCGCAGGCAGCCCAGGCTGCTCAAGGCTGACATAGGGCTCAGGCATCAGTGACGCCAGGTACAGCCACTCCTGGGGACCGATCCTGATCTGAGTGACCAGCACCGGGGGATTCATCGGCTCCAAGCTCAAGGCGTAGTGGGCCCAGGAGCGCGGCAGCTCATCAAGCTTTACCGCGTTATTAAAAATACGCAGGTCATTGGGACTGACAAACTGTACCGACACATCAAGATCGTGCCCCAGACGCTCACGCAAGGTTGCATCCACGGCATCGAGTACCGCACGTTTGCGCGGCGTGACAGGCAACACATCCATGCTCAGCGGCTTGTCATTCAGTGAGACGAAGAAGCGAGTACCGCCCATGTTGCGCAGTTGATCAAGCACCATCGGCCGATAGCCCAAAGGCAATGAGCGAAAATAACTGACGCTGGCGGCCATTGACTGCGCCAGGCTGCGCGAGCTGGCAACCAGCCCCTCAACCTGGCTGGCACGTAATTGCGAAACCCAGATAAAGCTCGACAACGCCTGTGCAATCAAGACCACCAACAGCGTCAGCACCAGCATCCTGGCCAGCAGCGAGCGTGGCACCAGCCTGTCGAACAAGCGCTTAATATCCATGGCCCTGATGTGGCTCGACATTGGCTGCCAACAGGTAACCGCTGCCACGCACCGTGCGAATCAGCCTTGGAGGTTTTTCCACATCGCGCAGGCGCTGGCGCAAACGACTGACTGCCATGTCGACGATGCGCTCAAGCGGCATGACTTCACGACCACGGGTGGCATTGCCGATGGTGTCGCGATCAAGGATCTGTTGCGGGTTATCGAGGAACAGTTTGAGCAAGATAAAATCTGCCCCGGAAAGAATCACCTCTTCCCCATCGGCATGGAACAAGCGATGACTGACCATATCCAGCCGCCAGTCATCAAACGCCAGTACATCGGCACCGCGCTCTTGACTGAAGTTAGCCCGGCGCAACAAGGCTTTGATCCGCGCCAGCAGCTCACGCGGACTAAAGGGCTTGCCGAGGTAATCATCGGCGCCCAGTTCGAGGCCAATCACCCGGTCAGCTTCGTCCGAGCTGGCGGTCAACATGATCACCGGGATATGGGCAAAGCGTTGATGCTCTCGCACCCAACGACAAAGGCTGAAACCGTCCTCGTCGGGCAGCATTACATCAAGAATCACCAGATCAGCCGAGTCGGCTGCAAGCCGCTGACGAAAGCCGGCGCCGTCGCCGACCGCGCACACCTGAAAACCAGCACGGCTCAAATAGGTTTGCAGCAGTTCGCGAATTTCCTGATCGTCGTCAACCAATAAGATCGACTTTCCGCCCTGACTCAAGACATGACCCTTTTATTATTATCAATGACCACTTACAGCGGCTGGCGTGCTTGCGCAATCAGGCCTGGCTTTGTTGCTGCAGCGCCACACCCGCGCCCATCAACCCGGGATACTGCGCCGTGACCAGCCACACCGGAATTCCGGCAAAATAACCGCTCATGCAGCCTTTGTCGCTGAAACAGCGCGCAAAACCACTGTTGCAAAAGAACTCGGCAAATCTCGGCACAATTCCACCGACGATATAGACACCGCCGCGCGCGCCCAAATTCAGCACATTATTGCCAGCCGCGCGCCCAAGCCAGCAACAGAACTGCTCAAGCACGGCGCTTGCCGTGGCCTCGCCCGCCAGCGCTGCAGTGGTGATCTCAGCTGGACTGTGCCATTTCGGCGTGACGCTATCGAGCTCGCACATGGCGCGATAGAGCACCAGCAAACCATTGCCGCTGAGCACATCCTCTGCCCGCACATGACCCAATTGCTTGAACAACACCTGCCACAGCTGCGCCTCGCGCGCGCTACCAATGGGTAGGTCGACATGCCCGCCTTCGCCTGGAAGCGCGGTCCATCCGCCGTCGGCTTGCGCCAGCAATGTACCAACGCCCAAACCGGTGCCTGCCCCGATCACCACAAAAGGCCGACTGGCATCAGACTGCCCTGGACATACCTGCAAACATTCGCCATCAGCCAGGCGGGTCATGCCCAACGCCATGGCGGAAAAATCATTAATCAGCAATAACTGGTCGATCTGCAAACGCTGGCAAAACTCATCGCGATTGATCCGCCAATGATTATTGGTAAAGCGGAACTGCGCATCGCTCACCGGCCCAGCGCAGGCCAGACACACCGAGCCGAGCGAGCCAGGCGCCACGTCATGCTCGGCCAGGTAGTATTCGATCGCCGCTTCAGGCGTCGTAAAATCAGCCGTGGCCAGCACGGATACCGACTCCAGCTGCTCATCGCGCCACAACGCAAAACGTGCGTTGGTGCCGCCAATATCACCGACCAGCGCTAACTTCACTTAAGCGCCTCCAGGCTCTGGGTGAATGCGCTTGCGCCCTGCTCTGCAGTACTGAATGAGTGGCGCATGAAGGTGAACAACTCGCGCCCACACCCCTCGCCACTGGCAATCGAAGGCGTTGCAAGTTGACGCGCGGCCAGCTCTTTATCGTCGACCAATACTTGCAATTCGCCGGTATGGCCATTAACCCGGATAATGTCGCCATCGCGCACACGCGCCAGCGGGCCACCATCAAAGGCCTCAGGGCACACATGAATAGCCGCCGGGATTTTGCCCGAAGCGCCCGACATGCGTCCGTCAGTCACCAACGCGACTTTAAAGCCACGGTCCTGCAATACACCCAGGAACGGCGTCATCTTATGCAATTCAGGCATGCCATTGGAGCGCGGTCCCTGAAAGCGCATCACCGCCACCATGTCATGTTCAAGCTCGCCAGCCTTGAAGGCATCCGCCAGCTCTTGCTGATCCTCAAATACCCGCGCCGGGGCTTCAACGACCTGGTGCTCAAGGGCGACAGCGGACACCTTCATCACGCCACGTCCCAGGTTACCTTCCATCACGCGCAAGCCGCCTTCGACCGAGAACGGGTTGGCCACTGGGCGCAATACCGTTTCGTCATGACTCTTGCTAGGGCCATCGCGCCACACCAGTTTGCCATCCTCAAGGAAAGGCTCTTGGGTATATCGGCTCAGGCCATGACCTGCGACGGTGTTGACGTTTTCATGCAGCAGCCCGGCTTCGAGCAACTCACGGATCAGGAACGACATACCGCCCGCCGCCTGGAAGTGATTGATGTCGGATTTACCGTTGGGGTAAACATGGGCCAATGTTGGCACCACGGCAGACAGGTCAGCCATGTCCTGCCAGGTCAACATGATCCCGGCCGCGCGGGCAATCGCTGGCATGTGCAGGGTGTGGTTAGTGGAGCCGCCGGTCGCGCTCAAGGCCACAATCGAGTTAACCAGGCAGCGCTCGTCAACAATCTCGGCCAGCGGCATAAACTGCCCGCTTTGCTTGGTCAGCCGGGTGATTTGCCGAGCCGCCTCGACGGTCAGCGCATCGCGCAGGGGCGTATTCGGATTCACAAAGGAAGCGCCCGGCAAGTGCAAGCCCATCACTTCCATCAGCAACTGGTTGGTGTTGGCGGTGCCATAAAAGGTGCAGGTGCCAGGGCTGTGATAAGCGCTCATCTCGGCTTCAAGCAACTCATCGCGAGTGGCCTTGCCTTCGGCGTAGCGCTGGCGCACATCTGCCTTTTCCTTGTTTGACAAGCCAGAGGGCATAGGCCCTGCCGGGACAAACAGGGTCGGCAGGTGACCAAAGCGCAGCGTGCCCATCAGCAGGCCCGGCACAATCTTGTCGCAAATCCCCAGGCACAGCGTTGCATCGAACATATTGTGCGACAGCGCCACGGCGGTCGACATGGCAATGACTTCGCGACTGGCGATGCCCAGCTCCATGCCAGGCTCACCTTGGGTAACGCCGTCGCACATGGCAGGCACGCCACCGGCAAACTGGCCGACCGAACCGACATCGCGCAGCGCCTGCTTGATTTGTTCCGGATAACGCTCGTAAGGCTGGTGCGCCGAGAGCATGTCGTTGTATGCGGAAATGATTGCCACGTTGGCAGCATTCATCAAGCGCAGGGCCTGCTTGTCATCGCTGCCGCAACCGGCAACGCCGTGGGCAAAGTTGGCGCATTGCAATTTGCCGCGCTGCGGACCATCGCTTGCAGCAGCTCGAATCATCGCCAAATAACGTTCGCGAGTGGCTCGGCTGCGGGCAATAAGGCGGTCAGTTACCTCTTGGACACGGGGATGCATGTGGTCGACTCCAGGCTAGCGGGCAAATTTATTTGTACCTTTAACAAAATATTGCCACTTAAAAGGCTTGATTTCTACATTCACGAGAATAATCTTGTAATTCCAACAACAAAATAATCAACGGACTGTATTTATGACTCTGCGTATCGCTATCAATGGCTTTGGCCGCATTGGCCGTAACGTGCTTCGCGCGCTCTACACCCAAGCCTACCGCCAGAACATCCAAATCGTAGCTATCAACGACCTTGGTGATAGCGCTATCAATGCTCATTTGCTCAAATACGACAGCGTGCATGGCATCTTTGCTGGCGATGTTGAGTTCGATCAGGAAAGCCTGACTGTAAACGGTGACCGTATCGCTGTCAGCGCAATTCGCGACCCTAGCGAACTGCCATGGAAAAAACTGGCAATTGACGTGGTCTTTGAATGCACGGGCCTATTCACTGCACGGGATAAAGCCGCCGCACACCTCAGCGCTGGCGCGCGCAAAGTGATTATCTCCGCTCCCGCCAAAGGCGCTGATGCAACCATCGTCTATGGGGTCAACCAGGGTATTTTGCGCCAATCTCATCAGATTATCTCCAATGCATCCTGCACCACCAATTGCCTGGCACCCGTTGCCCACGTGCTGCACCGCGAACTCGGTATCGAGCAGGGCTTGATGACCACCATCCATGCCTACACCAACGACCAGAACCTGTCGGATGTCTATCACAGCGACCCGTACCGCGCCCGCTCGGCCACTCAATCGATGATTCCAAGCAAAACCGGTGCAGCCGAAGCCGTAGGCCTGGTAATGCCTGAGTTGGCGGGCAAGCTAACCGGCATGGCTGTGCGGGTTCCCGTCATCAATGTATCGCTGGTCGACTTGACACTCACGCTCAGCCGCGAAACCAGTGCAGAAACGGTTAATGCCTTGATGAAAAACGCCAGCGAGGGCTCAAGTGTGCTCGGTTACAACAGCCTGCCACTGGTCTCGTGCGACTTCAACCACAATCCGCTTTCGTCGATTTTCGATGCCAATCACACCAAGGTTAGTGGAAAAATGCTCAAGGTGATGGCTTGGTACGACAACGAATGGGGCTTCTCCAATCGTATGCTCGATACCTGCATAGCCTTGTGTAATGCACCTCAATAACGGAAGCCTGCACATGAGTCGCATCAGCTTTGTCACCGCCACGCTTGCAGCCCGCAAGCGCATCGCCCTTGTCGCCCATGACCACTGCAAGGCGTTTCTTTTGGACTGGTGCCAGCGCCACCGCGAAAAGCTGGCCAATCACGACCTGCTGGCGACTGGCACAACCGGCGCATTATTGAGCGAGCGCTTGAAACTGCCCGTCGAAAGCATGATCAGCGGCCCACTGGGCGGTGACCAGCAAATAGGCGCACGAATCGCTGAGCGACGCGTCGATATGCTGGTGTTTTTCTGGGATCCGTTCGAGCCGCAACCCCACGATCCCGATATCAAGGCTTTGCTGCGAGTGGCTGCGGTATGGAACATCCCGGTGGCCTGCAATGAAAGCAGCGCTGACTACATGCTCAGCAGTCATTTGTTAGAACAACAACATTCTTATCGCATCCCCGACTACAGCCGCTATCTGGCAGAGCGCTGTTAAGCCACCCTTTTTAGCGACTGACATTCACGTTATTGGATCAGCGCTGGTGGGCAAGCTTCGCGTTACCACTCCCTACGACGCAGCCACCTCGCGGGCTGGCGTGCAGCACTGGCGATTGTCGAGCGCCTCCAGCAGCCTGCAGTGCTCAGCCTCGGAGCTCGTACACTTGGCCATTCGAGATAACTCGGCCTGCATTTTTTGCAGGTCACGAATACGCGCCTCAATGGTCACAAGATGGCTTTGTACCAGTTGGTCCGCCTCCGCACAGGGGCTCTGTGGCCGATTAGCCAGGTCCAGCAAGTTGCGAATTTCATCCAGGCTAAAGCCCAATTCACGCCCACGGCGGATAAACAACACGCGGCGCACGTCCGCATCCTGATAGTGGCGATAGCCAGAAGCGCTACGCTGCGGCTCTGGCAGCAGGCCGCTGCGCTCATAAAAACGAATTGTCTCCAGATTGACGCCGCTCTGCTTACTGAGCGCACTGATGGTAAATGGCTTATTCATGCTTGACTCCGTAGCGACTACAGGGTTTAGCGTAGCGCTTATCGCAATCAAGGAGAAGACTCATGGGCGCCAATTGCTGCAGTCACACCCCGGATCCATCCACCCAACAACAACCAGAACGCTATCGCACAATTCTGTGGATCGCACTGGCGGTCAACTTGGGAATGTTCTTTGTCGAGATTGCCAGCGGCGTCAAAGCCGGCTCGGTGTCACTGCTTGCCGACTCGCTGGATTTTCTCGGTGACGCGGCCAATTACGGGATCAGCCTTTGGGTGCTTGGCATGAGCATCGCCCTACGCGCCAAAGCCTCGTTGATCAAAGCGGTATCCATGTTGATATTTGGCGTCGGTATTTTAGCCGTGGCGGTCTGGCATGCGACAAGCGGTCAGGTCCCTGAGCCGCAAACCATGGGCCTTATTGGCACCTTGGCACTGCTCGCAAACCTTGGTGTAGCCGCACTGCTCTACGCCTACCGTGAAGGTGATAGCAATATGCGCAGCGTGTGGCTGTGCACACGCAACGATGCATTGGGCAACATCGCCGTATTGCTCGCGGCAGTCGGTGTATTTGGTACAGGCACCGCCTGGCCAGACTTACTGGTTGCCAGCGTCATGGCGTTGCTGGCGATCACCTCGGCCTACCAAGTCGCGCGCCAGGCCCAGCAGGAACTGAACAGCCAGCACGCTCACTCATAGCAGGAGCCGGACCTGCGCCCGCACCGTCGCATCATTCAGATGCGGCGGTTTTGCACCTTTTGTCGATTTTAAACAGATGAATCGTACACAATAATAAAAATCAAAAACCCCAACAATTAACAGTTAAATCCCCGTCCTAGAGCATAAAAACCTTAACTCACCAGACACTTTATGACTGACCGTTCGGACAAGTTATTCGATTTAATCCAATAAATTGTATACAAGCACTAGCCAAAGCCCCCCATTGTTCCCTACATTACGGACACAAGAAAAAAACGGGAACACCTCACTATGCAATCGCCATCAGTTGAAAGTGCTTCATCGCAACGTCCTGAAGATGAGAACCTTGGTGTCGGAGCCAATATGGCTTACGGCTTGCAGCATGTACTGACCATGTACGGCGGTATTGTTGCGGTACCGCTGATTGTCGGCCAGGCCGCAGGCTTATCACCCAGCGATATCGGCTTGCTCATCACCGCCTCACTCTTTGCAGGTGGTTTAGCCACACTCCTACAAACCCTCGGCCTGCCATTCTTTGGCTGCCAACTACCCCTGGTTCAAGGCGTTTCATTCGCCGGTGTTGCGACCATGGTCGCCATTGTGACCAGCGACGGTGGAGGTGGTATTCAAGCAGTGCTTGGCGCTGTGGTAGTCGCCTCGCTGATTGGCTTATTGATAACCCCCATATTCTCAAAAATCATCAAGTTCTTTCCGCCACTGGTGACCGGCATTGTGATCACCACTATCGGCCTGACCTTGATGCCTGTTGCAGCCCGCTGGGCAATGGGTGGTAACAGCAACGCGCCAGACTTCGGCAGCATGGCCAACATTGGCCTGGCTGCGATTACACTGGTTTGCGTACTGGTACTGAGTAAACTTGGCAGCGCCAGCATTTCTCGCCTTTCGATTTTGCTGTCCATGGTTATCGGCACCGTGATTGCGATGAGTCTCGGCATGGCTGATTTCTCACGCATTGGCGACGGCACCATGGTCGCGATGCCCAGCCCTTTCCACTTCGGCATGCCGACTTTCCACATCGCCGCCATCATCTCGATGTGCATCGTGATCATGGTGACCCTGGTCGAAACCAGCGCCGACATCCTTGCCGTTGGCGAAATCATCGAAACCAAAGTTGATTCCAAACGTCTCGGCAATGGCCTGCGCGCCGATATGCTTTCGAGCATGCTGGCGCCAATCTTTGGCTCGTTCACCCAGAGCGCTTTTGCCCAGAACGTCGGTCTGGTCGCCGTAACAGGCATCAAAAGTCGCTATGTGGTTGCTACCGGCGGCCTATTCCTGGTGCTGCTCGGCTTGCTGCCGGTCATGGGCCGGATCATTGCAGCAGTACCGACCTCGGTTCTGGGTGGCGCTGGCATCGTGCTGTTCGGCACTGTGGCAGCCAGCGGGATTCGCACCTTGTCGAAGGTTGATTACCGCAACAACATGAACCTGATCATCGTCGCCACCTCCATCGGTTTTGGCATGATCCCGATCGCTGCGCCCAGCTTCTACCATGCCTTCCCAAGCTGGTTTGAAACCATTTTCCACTCAGGCATCAGCTCTGCTGCAATCATGGCGATCGTGCTTAACCTGGTGTTCAACCACATCACGACTGGCAACTCCGACCAACAATCGGTGTTCGTCGCGGGTACTGAGCGCAGCCTGCGTTATCGCGACATTGAAGCACTGGAAGATGGCGACTACTTCAAAAGTGGCAAGCTGTTTAATGCCCAGGGTGAAGAAGTACCTATCATCGGCAGCGAAACGCCAAACGCCACACCCAACCCAACCGAGACCCGGAAAAGCGCTGCTGGAAGTCCGTCAACAGAGCACGTTTAGCCCGCAAGCGGCGGATGGAGCAACGCCATCCGCCCTGTTGTTTTGTGTGATGAAGCAAAGCGTGTCCACCAAGACGCGAGGCAATAGCGTTTAAAAAAACCGGCACTGCGCCGGTTTTTTTATATGGATAAACGCGTTTAGGCTTTGACCATGTGCTGACTCAGGTAATCGATAAAACAGGTAATTCGCGAAGCCAAGGCAGTATTGCGGTAGTAAACAGCGTTGATCGGCTGCAGCGCTTCAAGGGTGTCGCGCTTAAGCACTTGCTGCAGCTTGCCAGCTTCTAGGTCTTGGTCAGTCATAAAAGCTGCCAGGCAGACAATGCCTGCACCCGCCAAGGCCAACTGGCGCAAGGTCTCACCACTGGAGGCAGACAGGCTGGGGTTGATGGCATATGAGTCACCCTGCTCATTGCGTAACGGCCAGCGGTTGAGGGACTCTGGCTGAGTAAACCCCAGCAAACTGTGCTGGCTTAAACTCGCAACTGATTTGGGCTCACCATGCTGCTTCAGGTATTCGGGGCTGGCCAAAATGCGCCGCGGGCTACCTCCGAGCGGACGCGCGTGCAGCGTTGAGTCTCGCAGCGGTCCAATCCGGATCGCAATATCCGTGCGCTGCTCAAGCAAATCAATGATCTGATCACTGCTGTTAAGCTCAAGCTCGATATCCGGATACTGCTGACGAAACCCCGCAACCAGCGGCACTATGCTATGCAACATAAAAGGCGCAGCCGCATTGACCCGCAACCGCCCGGCTGGGAGTTGCCGGCGCAGCGCCATTTGTTCTTCGGCCTCCTCCACCGATGCCAGGATCTTGCGCGCCTGAGCCAGAAAAACCATGCCCTCCTCGGTAACATCCAGGCGCCTCGTGGTTCTACGCATCAGGGTTACATCGAGTTTTTCCTCAAGCCGGCTTAACGCACGACTCACGCCCGAAGCGGTTTGCTCAAGTTGCTCGGCTGCCGCCGTGATAGAGCCGCTGTCGACCACCATCACATAGGCTTGCAATTCATCTAAGGTCGTTTTCATTAGTGAATTTTAGTCAATTATGTTTGACCTGCAACCCTATTACTGCGCATGAATAAAGGCTGCAAACTCAAGCAAATCCAAATCTGCAGAACTCCGATCTTGCAACGCTAAAACTAAACGATGAGCCCGTTAGGCTGTCAGCTAGGTTATCGCGCTAAATTTTTACCCATTACCTAAGGAGCAAATAATGTCTCTTCCAGCATTTGGCCTCGGCACATTCCGCCTGAAAGACCAACAAGCCATAGACTCGGTCACCATGGGCCTTGAGCTCGGTTACCGGCACATCGACACCGCGCAGATTTATGGCAATGAGGCCGAAGTCGGCCGGGCAATTGCTGCCAGCGCAGTGGCACGCGACGACCTGTACCTGACCACCAAGATCTGGACCGACAATCTGGCTGGCAACGCACTGATTCCAAGCCTCAAGCAAAGCTTGAGCAAATTGCAGACCGATTATGTCGACCTGACCCTGATCCACTGGCCGTCGCCCAAGGATGAAATCCAGGTCAGCGAATATATGAGTGCCTTGCTTGAAGCCAAAGCCCAGGGGCTGACCCGTGAGATTGGGATTTCCAACTTCACCATCAAGCACATGCAGCAAGCCTTTGAAACGGTCGGAGCCGAACAGATCGCCACTAACCAAGTCGAAATCCACCCGTACCTGCAAAACCGCAAAGTGGTTGAGTTTGCCCGGGAAAATGGCTTGCAGCTAACCGCCTACATGCCGCTGGCTTACGGCAAGGTAATGAGCGACCCGCTATTGCAGCGTATCGCCAGCACTCACAACAGCACCCCTGCCTTGGTGTCGCTGGCCTGGCTGCTCCAACAGGGTTTCGCCGTGATCCCGTCTTCAACCAAACGCAGCAACCTGCAAAGCAACCTGCAGGCAATGAACCTTAAACTGAGCGAAGCTGAAATGAACGAAATAGCGCAGCTCGATCGCGGTGAACGCTTGGCCAACCCTGGCTTTGCACCTGAATGGGACTAAACCGCCAATTGCTCGCGACTAAAAATCCACACGCCCACGCCCAGCCTTGATTGCGCCGCGCTTGGTTTTGCCTTCCAGCCGACGCTTCTTGGAACCAAGGGTCGGCTTGGTTGGGCGCCGGGCTTTCTCGGTCTTGCCCGCACTGAGAATCAACTCGCACAAACGCGCCAAGGCATCGGCCCGATTTTTCTCCTGGGTGCGAAACTGCTGGGCCTTGATAATCACCACACCATCGGCCGTAATTCGGCTATCACGCAGCGTCATCAACCGCTCTTTATAGAAGGGCGGCAATGACGATGCCTGGCTGTCAAAGCGCAGGTGCATGGCGCTGGACACCTTGTTGACGTTCTGTCCGCCTGCGCCTTGAGCCCGGATTGCAGTTAGCTCAATCTCATCATCAGGGAGCTGAACACTGTTTGAAACCACCAGCATGGCAAGTCCTTGAACACGAATAGGCCTGCACAATACAACATCAGCTGGCGCTGACCTGCAAACTCGGCTCGACATTGAAATGTTTTTTAGTACATTTCGCTGCATTGCCGCAAGCCAGATCCGGTTAACCTAGGCGCTGTTCGAATATGAGGACTCGCAATGGATTCGCTTACACAGGTAGTGCTTGGTGCCGGTATCCAGGGCGCGTTGCTCGGCCGCTGGCAAGGTCGCAAGGCACTGCTCTATGGCGGGCTGCTCGGCACACTGCCGGATATGGACGTGCTGATTCATTACGGCGACGCTGTCGCACAGATGACCTATCACCGCGGCTTTAGCCACTCGATATTCGTACTCAGTGGCGTAGCACTGCTATTGACCTTGCTGATCAGACGCTTTGCGCCCAACCCCGGGTATTCCAGCCAGCGATTATTGCTGACGCTCTGGCTGGTCCTGGCCACTCACCCGCTGCTCGACAGTTTCACCAGTTATGGCACCCAGCTGTTCTGGCCGATGACCACGACACCTGTTGCCTGGTCGAGCATCTTTATCATCGATCCGCTCTACACCTTGCCATTGCTAGCCGCGATGTTACTGGGGCTGATCTACGGCCTGGGCGGTAAGGTTGGCAAAGCGCCTGCGATTGCGCTGGCCATTTCAAGCCTTTACCTGGCATCGAGCCTGGTGGGCAAGAATGTCGCCGAGCAGCGTGTCGAAGCACAGTTGAACCAACAGGGCATAAAGGCGCAGCAGATTTTCAGCACACCGACGCCCTTCAACACCCTGTTATGGCGCGTGATTGTTGTCGATGGCGATAATTACTACGAGGCGTTGTCCGGCTGGTTTGATAGCGCCCCTCCCACCCTTGAACGCATCCCATTGGGTACAGAACTGGGCAAGACACTGGCTGGCTCACCGGCGCTCGCCCGACTTAGCTGGTTTACCGATGGCGTATTGCGTTATGACCGGATTGGCGACCATTTGATCGTCACCGACCTGCGCCTTGGAATGACCGGTTTTCACCCCTTTCGCTTTGACTTTGCCCACTGGCAAGACGGCAAGTGGCAGGTGCAAGATGAGATCCAGCGTTGGCCGGTCGAGCGCGGCGACCTTAACCGCCTGAAGCTATTGTGGACGCGCATTTGGCAGCCGCAAACACCTGTACCGCTGGCACTTTGGGCCAGTGAGCTTAGCAAGCCCTTGATCAGCCAGAACCGACTGTAGAGCGGACAGCGCTTTTCTGTCCGCCATGTGCGCCATCTGCACCAAGGCTTGCGGTGGACAAGCTTCGCGTTGTCGCACCCTACGCAGTGATGGCGGACGACGTTTTTTGCGTCCGCCATTCTTGGTTTGCATCGAAGGCTTACTGAACCCTGAATTGCTTGACCAGGCCTTGTAGCTCGACACCCAGGCGCGCCAGTTCGGCGCTTGAGGCTGCCGTTTGCTCGCTCGCCGAGGCGCTTTGCTCGCCGATATCACGAACCCGGGTAATGCTCTCGCTGATGTTCTCCGCCACGCTACTTTGCTCTTCGGCGGCAGCGGCGATTTGATGATTCATCTGCTCGATGGTGCTCACCGACTGGGTAATGCGGCCCAATGCATCGCCAGCCTGGCCAGCGAGCACCACGGTACGCTGGGTCAGGCTCAAGCTGCTGTCCATCTGGGTGACTGCATCTTTGGCCATGGACTGCAGGCCAGCAATCAGCGTTTCGATTTCCTCGGTGGAACTGTAGGCGCGTTGCGCCAGCGCCCGGACCTCATCGGCCACTACCGCAAAACCACGGCCCTGTTCGCCCGCGCGCGCCGCTTCGATCGCGGCATTCAAGGCCAACAGATTGGTCTGCTCCGCCACTGAACGAATCACCTCAAGCACGCTGCCGATGCGCTCGCTCTCCAGGTTCAACGCCTGGATGGCCTGGGCGGATTGCTCAACCTCACCGGCCAGGCTATTAATCTGGCCCACCGCCTGTTGCACAACTTGATTGCCCTGCTGCGCTTCTTGATCGGCCTCACGCGCAGCGACCGATGCCTGGTCCGCATTCTGCGCAACTTCTTGTACAGTCGCGGCCATTTCATGCATTGCGGTTGCCGTCTGTTCGGTTTCGGTTTTCTGCTCTTGCACACCAGAGCTGGTTTGCGCCGTGATTGCCGAAAGTTGCTCGGCAGCTGCCGCAATTTGTCCCACACCGCCGCCGATATGGCCGATAAGCTCACGCAAGCTCAAGGTCATGCGCTGCATGGCTGACATTAGCTGGCCGACTTCATCGCCACGGTTGCTCGCGATATCTTGACTTAGATTGCCCTCGGCAATTTGCTCGGCAAAGGTCACGGCTTGACGCAATGGAGTGACAATCGAGCGGGTAATCAACAGCGCTGCCAACACACCGATAACGGTGGCCGCCAGGGCCATGACAATCAGAGCCAGCAAGGCTTGATTGCGAATATCAAGCATGCGGCTATCTTCAGTCGCCTTGGCCGCTTCAACCAGGCTCAGTACTGCCTGAGCCTTTTCCAGCATGGTTTTTTCAGCGCTTTCACTCTGGCTGAGCACCTGCTGGTAATTATAAAACGCTTGCTGATAGACCTTGAGCGCATCCAATGCAGCAGTGATTGAGCTCTTTTGCTCATCGGTTAGCCAGATCATCAAATTACGCGCAACGGTTTCCAAATCCTCGTTGGTGTACTTCCAGTCCTTCAAGGCATCGGCCGACCTATCAATGATGTACAAGCTTTCATTACTGCGCAGGTCAAGCATGCGCTTGCTCAAGCCCGAAGCAGTTTCAGCCAGGGTCAGGGGGTCGCTGCCTTTGAGGTTGTCGCCCTGCAAGCGCAACTCACGCACGGCGTCATACATTTCAAACTCAATCACATCAAACTGGTCACGGGCCTCTCCTGCAGCCTTGCTCATTTGCTCACGGGCAGCGCGCGCCTGATCATTGAGCCGCACAAAGACATCGAACTGCTGCTGGTATTGGCTGACGGCTTCATCCATGGCTTGGAGCTGGGCTTTTTGCTCAGTATCCGCAGAACCGGCCTGCGTCGCGACCAGTTGCTTGATCACAGTCAACTGCTGATTGGTTTTGGCTGCGGCCTCAGCGGTTTTCTTCTGCGCAAAGACACTTTCAAAGCGTCTAGCTTCAAGGACTGCCGCATCGATCTCCGAGAACTGACTAACCTGCTCATGTCTACCCGCGACAGCCTCCACAGCCCAATAACCGGTCAAGGCAACGGCCAGCGTTAACAACAACACCAAGGCAAAACCGCCAAGCAGCTTTTTACCTACGGCAAGGTCTGTGAAGAGGCGTGTAGCAGACGAAAACATGGGGAGACTCCGTTATATTTATTCACTGAATTCGCCAGCCTATTCGCAAGATTTGACTGGCACAGTGTTTGTTGGACCTTTCACCATCGCAAGCCTTGTGCCATCAATCCGCCATAACCCGCAAGAGCCTCTATATACGGGCAGGACAAAGCAACAGACAATCCGCCGATGGGAAAATCACAACATCTAGATGTGCTTTATCGGCAGCATTACGCCGAGCTTGACCCTGAGGCTGGCGGTATTTCGCCATTAATTTAGCGTCAATAATTTGCCCGGCATTTTTTATTGGCATAAAAAAAGCGTGCGGTTTTCGCCGCACGCTTTATGTCTGCCAACTGCTCGCTCGATTAACGCCCTGCCAACGCCGGCATTACTCGCGGGCGAAACAGTTCGCCAACAATAGTCAGCGCACCAATGGCCCCGGCAATCCAATACCAGCCCGCAATAGGGTCAAAACCCAGCCAGCCAAGGGCGTTGAGGAAGACGATCATGATCAGCACCGGGCACACGTAACGCACCATAAACAGCCACAGCGCATAACCCAGCGGCGGCAGATTGAGCTCGTCACGCATGATCTCGTCACGCAATGCATAACCGGCAAACAACACGATGAAGATACCGCCCAATGGCATCATCCAGCGTGACGTCAGGTAATCCAGCCAGTCGAAGAAGTTCTTGCCCATTGGCGTCCAGCCCGCAAGCAAGTTGAACGAGAGCATCGCCAACAAGCTGATCACCAACAAGACCGCGCCCGAAGCCACGGCGGACTTGACCCGGCTGATACCGTGTTTTTCATTGAGATAGGCAACAGTGGCCTCGATCATTGAAATCGCCGAGGTCAGCGCAGCAATCGACACCATGGCGAAGAACAGCACGCCAAAGGCAGTGCCAAAAGGCATCTGCTGGAACGCCAGCGGCAGGCTCATGAAGATCAAGCCAGGCCCGGCACTCGGGCTCATACCGTTGGCGAAGATAATCGGGAAGATGGCCAGGCCAGCCAACAAGGCCACGGCGGTATCGCAGATGGCAACCATGAAGGTGGTTCGCGCAATCGACTGGCCGTCGGGGATGTATGAGCCGTAAGTCAGAATCGCCCCGGAGGCCAAACTCAGGGTGAAGAACGCATGGCCCAAGGCGGCAAGCAGCGCTTCGCCAGTGATTTTCGAGGCATCAAAGCTGAACAGAAAGTCGAAACCCGCCGAGAAGCTACCGCTGGTCAAGGCGTAGCCGACCAATGCCACCAGCATCACCGCCAGTCCCGGCATCATCCAGCGTACCGAGTTTTCGATGCCCTTCTGTACGCCTTTGCCGACAATCCACAAGGTCAACAGCGCAACCAGTACGCTCCAGCCGCCAAGCTGCCAGGGGTTGGCATTGTGTGCCTCAAATACCGCGCCCAGCGCATCAACGCTAGTCGCTGCGAGCGAGCCATCAAGCATTTTCCAGGTGTAGGCAAAGGCCCAACCGGCAACCACCACGTAAAAACACAGAATCATGAACCCGGCAAGCATGGCCATGCCGCCAACCGCCTTCCACAGCGGATTGCCGCTGTTCTCCTTGACCACGCGGCCAATCGCATCAATCGGGCTGCCGCGACCCCGGCGACCGATGGCGATCTCGGTCATCATCACCGGAATACCAATGGCTAAGATGCAAGCAAGGTACATCAGCACGAAAGCGCCGCCGCCGTATTCACCAGTGATGTAAGGGAATTTCCAGATATTGCCCAGGCCCACGGCAGAGCCAGTCGCGGCAAGAATAAAGCCCCAGCGAGAGAGCCAGAGGTTTTTCGGTTTTTCTCGGGTCATGCGTCACCTGTTGTTTTTATCTGTGACGGGATCTAACCCGCTGCGCTTATGGCGCGGCGGAGTGATGAAGAGTTCAGCGGCGCCAGCCATGGCTGGCACGCCTCTCTCCCCGCAAGGCTGGTAAACCTTAAGTTGCGTCGGGTTGCACCTCCGGAGCCGCTTGCTTGAAGGCTTCGAGGGCTTCACAACGCGCCGTCATGGCGAGAATGCGCGGGTACGCATTTAAGTCACAGTTAAAACGGCGCGCATTGTACACCTGTGGGATCAAACAGGCTTCTAGATATCCGGGTCTCTGACCAAGGGACAACTTGCCATCAAATACCGCCAGCCCCTGCTCAACGGCCTTCAGCCCACTGTGGACCCAATGCTGGTACCACTGAGTCTTGGCGTCATCGGCAACGCCCAGCTCGGTCGACAAATACTTCAGTACGCGCAGGTTATTCAGTGGATGGACGTCGCAGGCGATGTGCAGCGCCAGCGCGCGCACTTGCGCACGCAATGCAGGCTCGGCTGGGAGCAATGAGGGCACTGGAAACACTTCGTCGAGGTATTCGATGATCGCCAGCGACTGGGCAATCTTGGTTTCGCGCCCGGAAACATGATCAACCAGCAGCGGCAACAAGCCCTGCGGGTTCATCTGTTGATAGGCTGGTGCCAGTTGCTCACCGCCATCCTTGACGAGATGCACCGCTACTTGCTGGTACGCCAGCCCCTTGAGGTTGAGGGCAATACGTACGCGGTAAGCCGCGCTGGAGCGCCAATAGGAATAGAGCGTCAGCTCAGCCATCGTAGCGTTCCACTGCCTGGTCAATAGCCCCAAAAATGCTTTGCCCGGCGGCATCGAACATTTCAATACGCACGCGATCGCCAAACTTCAGAAACGGGTTTTTTGCTTCGCCCTGGTCAATCACTTCCAGCATGCGCTTTTCAGCCAGGCAGGATGATCCAGCGCTGCGGTCATAGTTGGAGACGGTACCTGAACCAATGATAGTTCCACTGCCCAGTGGCCGGCTTTTTGCGGCATGTGCCACCAGCGTCGGGAAGTTGAAAGTCATGTCCGTGCCGGCATCCGGTTCGCCAAATAACTGGCCATTGATATGCGAAACCAGCGGGCGATGGACCTTGCCATCCTTCCAGCTCTCGCCAAGTTCATCCGGCGTCACGGCAACCGGCGAGAAGCTCGATGATGGCTTGCTCTGGTAAAAGCCAAACCCCTTGGCCAGCTCGCCCGGGATCAGATTACGCAACGACACATCGTTGACCAGCATCAGCAGTTGCACGTGATCGGCGGCCTCGGCGGCGCTAATCCCCATAGGCACGTCGTCGGTAATCACCGCCAGCTCAGCCTCAAGGTCGATCCCCCAAGCCTCGTCAGCCATAAGAATTGCGCTGTGCGGGGCGATAAATGCGTCAGAACCGCCTTGGTACATCAGGGGTTCGTGCCAGAAGCTCTCCGGCATTTCAGCACCGCGCGCCTTGCGCACCAACTCAACGTGATTCACGTAGGCGCTGCCGTCGGCCCAGTGAAACGCACGGGGCAACGGACTGTGGCAGGCGCTCTGCTCGAAGGCGAACGCCTCGGCTTCAAGGCCGTCGTTCAAGCGCTGATAACGCGCCTCAAGTTGTGGCCGGATATTGGCCCAGTCATCCAGGGCGGCCTGTAGCGTCGCGGCGATGGTTGGGACTTTGAGCGCGCGGCTGAGATCGCGCGAAACCACGACCAATACGCCGTCGCGGCCTTGCTTGAGTGAGGCTAACTTCATAATCAAACCTTAAATTGGCAGAAGCAGCTGACGCAGCTTGAGGCGCTGCGCCAGTCGTGCATGGAGCTTAGTCGGCGGCGATTACACCACGACGAACCTGATCTTCCTCGATCGACTCGAACAAGGCCTTGAAGTTGCCCTCGCCGAAGCCTTGATTCCCCTTGCGCTGGATAATCTCGAAGAAAATCGGGCCAATCACCGTATTGGTGAAGATTTGCAGCAAGATGCCGTCATCGCCCGGCGCGCCATCGATCAAAATGCTCAGCTCACGCAGCAACTCAGTTGACTCGCCATGGCCTGCGACGCGGGTATCAACCTTGTCGTAATAGGTGCCCGGGGTGCTCATGAAGTCCACGCCATTGGCACGCAACTGGCGGACGGTGGCGAAAATATCATCGCTGCTCAGGGCAATGTGCTGGATGCCTTCCCCCTGATATTCGCGGATAAATTCCTCGATCTGCGACTTATCATCAGCCGACTCGTTGATCGGGATACGAATCTTGCCGCAAGGTGCGGTCATGGCACGCGACAGCAAGCCGGTGAGCTTACCTTCGATGTCGAAATAGCGAATCTCACGGAAGTTGGCGATGCGCTCGTAAAAACCGGACCACACGTCCATCTGCCCGCGCTTGACGTTATGGGTCAGGTGATCAAGATCCATCAGGCCCACGGCGTTGTCCTGCGGTGTACGGCCCTCAATAAACTCAAAATCCACGTCATAGATAGTGTTTTCACCAAAGCGATCCACCAGATACAGCAGCGAGCCACCAATGCCCTCGACGCATGGGATGTTCAGCTCGCCGAAGTTGGCGTGGCTACCCACCAGCTTGGCGCCTTGCGATTCAACATAAGCCGCGGCTTGTGCGGCGTTTTTAACCCGGAAAGCCATGGCACAGGCGCTTGGGCCGTGCTTGAGACCGAACTCGCGAACATGGCCGGTCGGGCTGCCATTGAGTACGAAGTTGATATCGTTCTGCTGGAACAGAAACACTTCCTTGGAACGGTGCTTGGCGGTTTCGGTAAACCCCATGGCGGTGAACAGCTCGCGCAGTTGTTCAATACCTTCAGGCGTCGGAGCGGTGTACTCAACGAATTCAAAACCATCAGTACCAATCGGGTTGTGCTGTTCGATTTTGTTCACGGCGTTCATTGCGCCTCCTTGTTGTTTTCGGGCGTTTGTGGGCGGCCTCGCAGGCAGCCCTAGTGAAGCCATAACACCCTTAGAACGCGGGACGAACAAGCACCCAGCCCCCGTCCAGAAGCAGCCCAAGCCCTCTTGCGCGGCACGTTTTCCTTACACCGCTGATTTATGGCAACAGCCACCTGTTCGACGCCCAACACCCGTAAACATATCGTTACAAGGCGGTTCAATAAGCTGCCATTGCAGCGCGCAAAACTGCGCAGGGCAAAGCCTAGATAGCAAAAAACCACCCGCAGGTGGTTTTGCTTATGTGGCAATGGCCTATCCAGCGTGTTCCAGCTGGGTGGTGATCACTGGATTGGATTCGAGAGTTTTGTGCACCGGGCAGCGATCGGCAATCTTGAGCATGCTTTCGATCTGCTCCTCGGTCAGTTGGTCGCCCTTGAAGCTGATAAAGCGCTGGATTCGTTCAATCTTCCCTTCCCGCCCTTCGCATTCGCTGCAGTCTTGGGCATGGATGCGCTCATGAACCAAGCGAACGTCGATATCTTCAAGCGGAATTCCTTTGCGCGCGGCATACATGCGGATGGTCATTGAGGTGCAAGCCCCCAGGCTCATCAGCAACAGCGCGTAAGGTGTTGGGCCTAAATGGGTGCCGCCTACGCTCACTGGCTCATCGGCTACAAACTGGTGGGCGTTGGTATAAAGACCGCGCAGGAAGTGCTTGTCCAGCTCAGTCACCAACACATGGCCGTCTTCCAGATCTGCGGCGACGGGTTCTCCTGCCGGCACCTCGACATAACGCTCAGCCCAGGCCGCAAGTGTCTTGGCCACATAGCGCGCGTCCTCTTTCTTGCTCAGCAGGTGATCGGCCTGATCCAACGACACAAAGCTTTTCGGGTGCTTGGCCGCGGTAAAGATCTTCGCGGCTTCATCGACAGGCACAATGCTATCGATGGGGGAATGAAAGACGATCAGCGGTCGACGCAGCCGGGCGATGTGCTGCAAGTCAGTGTATTGATCAAGGTCTTCGATCAGCTGCTTCTTGATCGAAAACTCACGCAAGCCAAGCTTGACCCTGGCCTGGCCCTGGGCTTCGATCTCGGCTTTGGAGCTGCTGAATAAATGCTGCACATGATGCGCTGTCGAAGGCGCGGCAATGGTTGCAACCGCTTGCAGTGACGGGATCTTATCGACCGCCGAAAGTACCGCAGCGCCGCCAAGGCTGTGACCGATAATCAACTTTGGCGCGGCATACTCGGCTTCGAGCATTTTAGCGGCGGCCACCAGGTCTTCTACGTTAGAGGTGAAGTTGGTATTGGCAAAATCACCATCACTATTGCCAAGCCCGGTGAAGTCAAAGCGCAGCACGGCAATGCCCTGGTCAGCCAGCTCGCGGCTAATCCGTGAAGCGGCGGCGATGTCTTTGCCGCAGGTAAAGCAATGGGCAAAAAGCGCGTAGTACTTGACCGGTTGCAGGCTATTGGGCAACTCCAGCAAACCTGCCAGTTGCTGCCCCTGACTGCCAGTAAACTCGACTTTGACTCGATTCATTTAGCTATCCCTTGTGTGTGCCTGGGCCACTCCGTACTCAGCCCGAGTTTGATAAGACGACGCCTTATTCGACGTCGATCTTGCGCATTTATTACGCCGACTGACCCGCGGCTTGATGCTGCCAGCACTAATCCTAGACTACTGCTGCAAATGCCCATAAAGACGGGCATAAAGGCCGCCATCTGCAATCAACTGATGATGATCGCCATCTTCGGCAATACGCCCGCCATCGAAGACCAACACACGATCAGCTTGTTTCACTGCAGATAACCGGTGCGCGATGATCAATGTCGTGCGTCCGACCAAGAAATTGCTCATGGCTTTGTGCAAGGCATACTCGGTGGCGGCGTCCAAGGCAGAGGTCGCCTCATCGAGAATCACCACCTTTGGCTGCGCCAACACCATGCGGGCAATTGCCAGACGCTGGCGCTGACCGCCCGATAAGCGCACCCCGGAACGACCAACAATACTGTCAAGCCCCTTGGGCAGTTGCCGAATCGTAGCCGCCAGCTGGGCTATTTCCAGTGCCTGCCAGCAGGCGTCGTCAGTGCGATCACGGCCCATGCACAGGTTGGCGCGAACGGTGTCATTGAACAGTGCCGGGTGCTGCAAGACCACCGCCACATTTTCCCGCACCCGCTCAAGGCCAATGTCTTGCAGGCTCGAGCCGCCGTATCGAATCGAACCACTTTGCGCGCTGTACAGCCCCAACAGCAGCTGTACCAAGGTACTTTTGCCGCCACCGCTGGCGCCGACGATGGCCACCTTCTCGCCCGGTGCAATACGCAGGTCGAGCTTGTCGAGCACCGGTTCGTCCTGGTAGGAAAAGCTCAATTGCTGAATCTCAATGCCGGCGGTATCACGCCCACTGAAGGGGTCAACGCCACCGGCATATTGCGGTTCATCGGCTCGTGCCAGCAGCTCATTGATCCGTGACAGCGCGCCGCCAGCCGCATAGAAGGCGTATTGCAGGCTAAGCAGTTGCTCGACCGGACCGATCATGAACCACAGGTAGCTGAACACCGCGAGCATTTGCCCGATAGACAAATCGGAGAACAGCACGGTGAGCATGGCCGCGGCACGAAATACATCGATGCCGAACTGAAATAACAAACCGCTAGCACGGCTTGAAGCATCACTCTTCCACTGCGAAGCAACAGCAAAATTACGCACCTCTTGCGCACGGGTACCGAGCCTGCCGAGGAAAAACCCTTGGCGATTGCCTGCACGAATCTCCTGGATTGCGTCCAGGGTTTCAGTCAATGCCTGAGTGAAGCGCGAAGTGCTGTCGTTTTCGAGCTTCTTCAGGTGCTTGACCCGCTTGCCGAGCTGCACCGTGGCGTAGATGACCAGCGGATTGAACAGCAAAATCAACAAGGCTAATTGCCAGTGCATCCACAGCAAGATCGCTGAAGTACCGGCCAGCGTCAGGATCGCCACCAGAAACCGGCTAAGGGTTTCACCGACAAACTTGTCCAGCGTGTCGAGGTCGGTGACCAGGTGAGTGGTCACCGTACCGCTGCCCAGGCTTTCGTATTCGGCGAGGGATATGCGCTTTAGCCGTTCAATCAGGCGTATGCGAATTCGATAGACGATGTCTTTCGACAGCCGTGCGAACAAGCGCGCCTGCAGCACGTTGAACACCAAAGCGCAGGCACGGAGCAAAAAGGTCAACGCCAACATCAGGCCGATGTAGCCGACCGCAGTTTGCCAGGCAACAGGGAGAAAGTTATTCATGACCTGCAGCGCCGAATCGCCCTGCTTGAGCAGGACTTCATCGACCAGCAAGGGCAACAGCAGCGGAATAGGTACGCTGCAAAGTGTCGCCAGCACCGCCACGGCATTGGCCAGGATCAACGCTTTACGATGCCGCAAGGCCAGCCGACGAATTTCCGACCAGCTCAACCGGTCACGCATTGGCAGCGCGCTCTAACCAACGGGCCAACAATGGCGCCAAACTGTCCAGTGGCTGATAACCATTAGTCACTAATGCAAGCTGCCCCTCACGCTCGGCGAGCAGGGTTGGGAATCCCGCGATACCCAGGTCCTGAACCCAGGTGAAGTCATCAGCCGTGGCCGCTAGCTGCTCGGCACTGTCGAATGCCTCGGCAAAGACGATACGCGGTAGACCCGCCGCTTCGGCGAGCTCAACCAACACACTGGCCTGGGTAACATCACGACCTTCGGCATAGAACGCCTGCTGGATCAACTTGACCAGTGGCCAGGTGCTTTGCGGATCAAGACTGCGCGCTGTAACCAAGGCCCTGCAGGCGGGCTCGGTGTCGTAGACAAAACCGTCGGGCAAGGCGCCATCAAACTTGAACGGCTGGCCGGTCGCATCGGCGACAGCCCGCCAGTGTTCAAGAATGTAATTGCGTGTGGTGTTATCCAGCGCCGCACCACTGCCTGTACGCAACCCGCCCGCAATAAGGTGCAGCTCAACACCCTGGGCTTGAGCCTGCTCTGCGAGGGACTGAAACACCGGGGCAAAGCCCCAGCACCACGAGCACATCGGGTCCATCACATAGAGCAGGCGAGTTTGCATGGCTTAGCCTTGTTTTTTTAAACGTGGATTGAAACCAAGGGGGTGCGGCATATTGCGCTGCTTGGCCAACTCAATCTGTCTTTGACGCTCGCGGGCACCGGCGCGGGTTTTCTCAGGCAGTGAGTCCCAGCAATAGGGGCAGCTCACGCCGGGCGTGAAAAACTCTGACTCGCGATCAGTCGCCGAAATCGGCGTGCGGCAAGCGTGGCACTGATCGTACTCGCCTTCGGTCAGGTCGTGGCGAACAGTGACCCGGTTGTCGAACACGAAACAATCGCCCTTCCAGCTTGATGCCTCCTGCGGCACTTCCTCAAGGTATTTGAGAATCCCGCCCTGCAGGTGATAAACCTCTTCGAAGCCCTGATTGAGCATATAGCTCGACGCTTTTTCGCAGCGAATACCGCCGGTACAGAACATTGCGACTTTCTTGTGCTTGGCCGGATCGAAGTTGGCCTTGATGTAGTCGGGAAACTCGCGGAAGGTCTTGGTCTTGGGGTCTATAGCCCCCTCGAATGTGCCAATCGAAACTTCGTAATCGTTACGGGTATCAATCAGCAGCACCTCTGGATCGGCAATCAGCGCGTTCCAGTCTTTAGGCTCGACATAGGTTCCCACTTGCTTGTTCGGATCGACGCCATCAACGCCAAGGGTGACGATTTCTTTCTTCAATTTGACCTTGGTGCGGTAGAACGGCTGCTCATCGCAATAGGATTCCTTGTGATCGACATCGGCCAGGCGCGGGTCCAGGGCAAACCATGCGAAAAGACCATCAATGCCTTCACGGCTGCCGGAAACAGTACCGTTGATGCCCTCTTCGGCCAACAGCAAGGTGCCTTTGACGCCATTTTCAATCAAGGTGTTGAGCAGCGGTTCACGCAACTCATGGAAATCCGGCAGCGAGACGAATTTGTACAAGGCTGCAACGACAATTTTGTCGGTCATGCTTTCACTTCCTCAGTAGTCGCCCACGTAAAGGGCGGACTGGTGGTTAATCAACAACAACAACACCGGCCAAAGCCGGTGCGGGGCATAGTTTAACGTTTTTTATGGCTGTGGGCGCAGGATGCGACAACGCGTAGCTTGTTCACCGTGACTCAGCCAGCGAAGCACTCAAGGATGAGCCAGAACCTTCACAAGGTATCCGTCGCCACAAATGGCGGATCAAAAAGCGCTATCGGCCCTACTTGTCGTGCTTACTGCCGCCCAAGCAGGTTGGTGATGCCGGCGCGGTGGCATTCTTGGCCCACTCCTGCGCGGTGTAGGTGTGCAGCGCCAGCGCATGGATCTGGCCCATCAAGTCACCCAGGCTGGCATAGACTTTCTGATGCCGCTTGACGGCGTTCAGCCCCTGAAACTGTTCACTGACAATAATCGCCTTGTAGTGCGTCTCCAGGCCACGGCTGTGCATGTGGCTTTCATCCAGCACTTGCAGATGCTCGGGCTGCAGGATTGCCAGTGCAGTCTCAAGCTGTGCTTGCTTGGTCATCTTTAACTCCAGAATACCGTTGTGACACTTGGCGCATGCTTGCTTGATTGCAGCGCAAAAAAAATGACTCAGGCTGTGAGTTTACGAAGTGTAAAGCTCAAGCCAAAGCCATTTTTCAGTATCCGGCAAAAATGCCTGGATGTAGTGCAGATCTGGACCGTTAGGATTTAGCTTTTTTAGGGCCAAGTTCCTTGGTCATGTCCTCTAGCAGTTTATTAACCTTTGGTACCGCAGGTTCAAGCTTGCCCTGGGTAAGCTCAGCCGATTGCGCCGTCAGGCGCGGCATGGTCTTGAGTACTTTCTCGCCGACCGGAGACTCATAGAACTTGATCAGTTCCTTGAGCTCTTGTTCGGTAAAGTTGCTGGTATAGAGCTTAACCAGGTCAGGTTTAACCTTGCTCCAGCTGATCGACTGATCAAGCACCGCGTTAGCCTTGGCTTGATACGACTCAAGCAATGCTTTCTTTTCACCGCCTGCACCGCTTTGCGCAAAACGTTGGGCAAACATCTGTTGCACCTGCGCATAGACCGGTACGGCTAGCTTGTCGGCATGGGCCAACTGCAAAAAACGCTCAGCGTCGGCTGCGTGACTGGCTGCATCTGCGAACACCTGGGCACTGGCGCACGACAGCACAGCAGCAAGGCATAGAACCGGAAAACGAGGCATTGGCAACTCCTGACAATAGGTTTGAATCGAGTTTGACAGCCGCATAGGGGATTTTGTGCCCCAACACCGAACAATTTATAAAATCGCCCCACAACGAACACAAGAATCAGGTCTTTGTGCGCCCCGTCACGAAGCACTTCAAAGGCAAATTGCCATGACTTGAAGCAGTTCGCTGTGTAAAGGCATTCTCGCCCTTATAAATACTCTACTATTACAAGATTGTGGCGCGGTCGCGCTGCACCCACACGGATGTGTACGATGAACAGCGCCATTACCTCTCCCGTTGCCCGCCAAACAGACTTGTGCCTGGACAACGGCGCGCTCAATCCAGACGCAATAGGCTGGTCAAATCGTCCGCAGGTCAATTGCAGCCTTGTACGCCACGCAGGTCGGCGCAAGCGCTGGAATCACTGGTGCTTCACCACACCCGAGTGGATGCTCTCCGTCACCCAGGCCAATCTTGATTACCTGGGATATGGCGCGGCTTATTTTCTTGACCTTGCAACCGGTCAGACGGCCAGTTTCAGCCAGATGCGCCTTCTCGCTCGCGGCTGCCAACTGCCCGATCATCCCCAACAAAGCCATGCATTCAATCATCGCAGCCTGTCATTCCAGCTCAACGAATACCCCGGACGTGCTTGCTTGAGCCTAAGCGCCAGCGAAGCAGGCAGCCAGCCGCTGGAAATCTTGCTGGATATCCAGCGCCCCACGCACCTTGAATCAGTCAATCTGGTTGCGCCAATGGGGCCCAAGCGCTTTCATGCAACCTGTCGCCAGCTCGGCTTGCCCCTGAGCGGTCGCGTGCAGTTGGGCGAGCGCACCTATAACTGCACAGCTGGACAAAGCTTCGCAGCAATGGATTTCGGGCGTGGCGTCTGGCCCTTAAACAGCCACTGGAAACGCGCCGCATTTGCTGCACCTGGCGGTATTGCTGGCAATTTCGGCACGCACTGGACCGACTACAGCGGTCTTTCAGAGAACGCGTTGTGGTTTGGCGGAGAGTTGCAGCAGCTTGAAAACAGTGTCGAGATAACGCCGATGACGTCCGGCCCGCTGGCCAACTGGCGCATCAAGAGTGCGGATCAGCAGGTAAACCTGAGGTTCACCCCGCGCCAGCTACATCAGGCAGCGCCGCACCTTGGGCTGCTTTATGCAGATACGCGGCAATGGTTTGGCCACTTCGACGGCGACCTGATCAGCCCGCAAGGCGAACATGTGCCGGTCAAGGCCGCACTTGGCTGGCTCGGCGCCACTGACGCTCGCTGGTAACCGGCGCCTCGGCTCATAATTTTGCCAATATCAGACGATCAGGGAACCTGCTGCGCTTAAATGCGACCTAAACTGGCTAGAACGCTAACTGGAGGATGTCATGAGCAGCCGTACCACACCTGGCCGGACCGAAACAGACAGCATTGGCCCGATTGAAGTACCTGAAGACGCCTATTGGGGGGCCCAGACCCAGCGCTCACTGATCAATTTCGCCATCGGCCAGGAGCGGATGCCGCTGGCGGTGCTGCACGAACTGGCGCTTATCAAGAAAGCCGCTGCGCGGGTCAATGACCGCATTGGCGAGCTGCCGCAAGATATAGCCCGGCTTATTGAGCAAGCCGCCGACGAAATCATCGCCGGCCAGCACGACGACCAATTCCCCCTCGTGGTCTGGCAAACCGGTAGCGGCACGCAAAGCAACATGAACGTCAACGAAGTGATTGCCGGGCGCGCCAACGAGCTGGCCAGCGGCGAACGCGGTGGCAAAAGCCCGGTTCACCCGAACGACCATGTCAATCGCGCGCAAAGCTCCAACGACAGTTTCCCAACCGCCATGCACATTGCCACAGCCCGGGCGATTACCCAGCAACTGCTGCCGGCCATCGCCGAACTGTCGGGCGGGCTTGCCGAGCAGTCCGCGCGCCATGCCAAGCTGGTGAAGACCGGTCGCACCCATATGATGGATGCCACGCCGATCACCTTTGGCCAGGAGTTGTCCGCCTATGTCGCCCAGCTGGATTACGCCGAACGTGCTATTCGCGCTGCCCTGCCCGCAGTCTGTGAGCTGGCCCAGGGCGGCACAGCGGTGGGCACCGGCTTAAATTCGCCACCGGGCTTCAGCCAGGCAATCGCCGCGGAACTGGCGGCGCTCAGTGGATTGCCACTGACAAGCGCACCCAATAAATTTGCCGCGCTGGCCGGTCACGAACCCTTGACCAGCATGTCTGGTGCGCTGAAGACCCTGGCCGTGTGCCTGATGAAAATCGCCAACGACCTGCGCTTGCTGGGCTCTGGGCCTCGCGCCGGTTTTGCCGAGGTAAAATTGCCAGCCAACGAACCTGGCAGCTCGATCATGCCGGGCAAGGTCAACCCAACGCAGTGCGAAGCCTTGTCAATGCTGGCCTGCCAGGTATTGGGCAATGATGTCACCATCAGCTACGCCGCCAGTCAGGGCCACCTGCAACTGAACGTGTTCAAGCCGGTGATCATCCACAACATCTTGCAGTCGATCCGCTTGCTCGCCGATGGCTGCCGCAACTTTCAACAGCACTGCATCGCAGGCCTGCAACCCGATGCCCGGCAAATGGCCAAGCATCTCGATAATGGTTTGATGCTGGTGACCGCGCTCAACCCGCATATTGGTTACGACAAAGCCGCTGAAGTTGCAAAAAAGGCCTATCAAGACGGCACCACCTTGCGTGAGGCCGCAGTGGAACTGGGCCATTTAAGCGCTGAAGAGTTTGATCAGTGGGTTCGTCCGGAGAACATGCTGGAACCCCGACATGACTGAGCCAACCAAACGAGGCGCCACGCCCAACGAGGGTGACGGCAAACGCATCTTGATCATCCTGGGCACGCCGAAAAGCAACAGCCTGTGCCATGCCTTGAGCGATGCATACGCCCACGGCGCCCGTGGCGAAGGCCATGTTGTCCGCCTGCTGCGCCTTGGTGAGCTGAGCTTCGACCCGGTGCTGCACAACGGCTACGACAGCAGCCAGCAACTCGAACCAGACTTGATTGAGGCGCAAAGACAAATCCATTGGGCCGAGCACCTGCTGGTGGTTTATCCCGTCTGGTGGGGCGGGCAACCCGCTTTGTTGAGCGGTTTTTTCGAACGGGTGCTGACACCGGGTTTTGCCTTCAAATATCGCCCTGACTCACTGCTGTGGGATGAACTGCTGGACGGACGCACGGCCGATATCATGATTACGCTGGATACCCCGTCGTGGCACATGCCGTGGAAATATGGCGCGCCTGCCCATCATCAAGTCACCCGGGCCATTCTCAACAGCTGCGGAATAAAACCGGGGCGCCTGACCGAGTTCGCACCTATCCGCACCGCTTCCGAGGAGCAGCGCCTGGACTGGTTACGCAAAGCTGAAAACCTGGGTGCGCGCGTCTAACCGCCCAACCTGGACGTCATAAAACCGACGCCAAAATACCGATAAATCCAGATAAATCCTCGTTAAAACAACCGCTTATCGCCCAACAAGGCAAATTACCTATTGCCAGTTAGACTCATAAAACCCCATGCCCTTAAAAGAGCCTCTGAAGAAAGTAGCGCAGTCGTTTTCAGAGACCCCTTAGCCGAGGATAGACCCATGCTAGGCCAGCGCGCTATAGACCCCGGACCCGACATGCACTACCGCAGTGATCGCATCAGTTCGGTAAACGGACAGTACTTCTTTGCAACCCGTGAGGGCACACTCGAAGGCCCCTACTTCACCCGCGTTGATGCCGAGCATCAGATAGACCGCTACGTCCAGCGCATGATCCAGTCGCACCAGTTGATTGAAAGCCGGGCATTCTAACCCCTGCAAATCGCGACCCAAAAAAACCGCGCCTAGGCGCGGTTTATTTATTGCGGTCCGACTCGGACGATCAAGGCACCTTGATCAACCGGTGTAGGCCTCAAACAAGCCAGCCGCCCCCATGCCGCCTCCCACGCACATGGTCACCACGCCATAACGCACTTCACGGCGCTGAAGCTCACGGATCATATGCCCGACCAGTCGCGAGCCGGTCATGCCGAAGGGATGACCAATGGAGATTGAGCCGCCATTAACGTTGTACTTCTCGTTATCGATGCCCAGCTCGTCACGGCAATAAAGGCACTGTGAAGCGAAGGCCTCATTGAGTTCCCACAGGTCGATATCGGCAACCTGCAACCCCTTGGCTTTAAGCAACTTGGGCACTGCGTACACTGGCCCGATACCCATTTCATCAGGCTCACAACCCGCTACGGTGAAGCCTCGGAAATACGCCTTGGGCTTAAGGCCCAGTTCAAGGGCTTTATCCAGGCTCATGATCAAGGTCATCGAGGCGCCATCGGACAGCTGCGAAGCGTTGCCCGCAGTGACCGAACCGTCGTCGGCAAAAACCGGTTTCAAGCCTGAGAGGCTTTCCAGCGTGGTGTCCGGGCGGTTGCAATCATCGTAATCAACCACGCCTTCGACGATGGACTTCTCGCCAGTGGCTTTATCTTCGACCTGATAACTGACCTTCATCGGTACGATTTCATCAGCAAACAGCCCGGCTTTTTGCGCCTTTGCCGTGCGTTGCTGGCTTTGCAGGGCGAGAGCATCCTGGGCTTCGCGGCTGATGTTATAGCGACGCGCTACAACCTCGGCGGTGCGCCCCATCGGGTAATAAATCCCGGGCACATTTTCCTGCAGGATCGGATTGTAGAGATTGTCCATGTTGATGCTTTTCAGGGTCATGCTGATCGACTCAACACCGCCCGCAACGATAACGTCACTGCAGCCAGAAGCGATCTGGTTGGCGGCAATCGCAATGGATTGCAAGCCTGATGAGCAGTAGCGATTGAGCGTCATACCGGCCACATTCGTGCCCAAGCCAGACAGCACAGCCACGTTACGCCCAATGTTCATGCCCTGGGCGCCTTCATTCGAGCCCGCACCGACAATACAGTCGTCCACCAGTTGCGGGTCAATACCGGTGCGCTCAAGCAAAGCATTGACACAGTGCGCTGCCATATCATCCGGGCGGGTCATGTTGAATTTTCCACGGAATGACTTGGCCAGACCGGTTCTGACACTTTCAACAATCACGACTTCTCGCATAGCGGTTCTCCTTGAGAGCTTACAGGGCGGCGGTGGGCAGAGCCGCGTTAAGTCCCCTGAGCATAAGTTCGTACAATGCTTGTGCGCGACAATCATTCATCAGGCATATGCAAAAGCCTGGGGTTGCGCGAATAAAGCTTCGCACAAACCTTGGCTGGCTCAGGTTCAATCTTTGGCGAACGCGGCCTCAAGCGCATCATTGATGGTGCGTATCACCTTGACCCTGGCAAAGTGCTTGTTATTGGCTTCAACCAGGGTCCAGGGCGCTATGGAGGTGCTGGTGCGATCAACCATGTCTTCGACTGCATCTCGATACTGCGGCCACTTCTCGCGGTTGCGCCAATCGTCTTCGGTGATTTTGAAACGCTTGAACGGGATCTTCTCGCGCGCCTTGAAGCGTTCAAGCTGGGTGGCCTGGTCAATCGCCAGCCAGAATTTCACGACCACCGCCCCAGCCTCGACCAACTGCTCTTCAAAATCATTGATCTCGCCATAGGCACGCAACCAGTCGGCTGGCGACGCATAGCCTTCGACCCGTTCAACCAACACCCGGCCATACCAGGAACGGTCGAATACCGTGAATTTGCCGCGCACGGGTATGTGCCGCCAGAACCGCCACAAATACGGCTGCGCAAGCTCTTCATCAGTCGGCGCAGCAATGGGAACAATGCGGTATTGGCGGGGGTCAAGTGCTGCGGCCACGCGGCGGATCGCGCCCCCTTTACCTGCCGCATCATTACCCTCGAACACCGCCACCAGCGAGTGCTTGCGCATTTTTTTATTGCGCATCAAGCCCGATAAACGCGCCTGCTCTATCGCCAGTTGCTCCTTGTAGTCTTCCTTCTCCAACGCCTGGCTCAGGTTCAGGCTATCAAGCAGGCCATTGCCCTCAAGCGAGGCAGTCAGAGGCGCGGCGTGGGGTTGGGGGATAGGCCGGTCTTTACTTTTGAGCGCAGCCTGCAAGCCTTCCAGCAAGATACGGCCAACGGTTAGATTGCGGTAGTTTTCATCCACGCCCTCGACCACATACCAGGGCGCATAATCACGACTGCTGCGGCGCAGTACACGTTCACCGTAACGCACAAACTTGTCATAGGTTTTTGACTGCTGCCAATCCAGCGGGCTGATTCGCCAACTGTGCAGCGGATCATCCTGCAGAGTCTTGAGACGCACCTCCATCTGATCTTTAGACAGGTGAAACCAGAACTTGAAAATCAGCGCACCTTCATCGCACAGCATGCGCTCAAGGCTTTCAGCGCTGTCGATAGCCTGGTCCAGCGCGGCATTTTTCAAGCGTCCATGAACCCGTGCCTGGAGCATTTGGCTATACCAATTGCCAAACATGATGCCTATCCGGCCTTTGGCTGGCAGTTGCCGCCAATAGCGCCAGGCCGGTGGTCGCGCCAGTTCCTCGTCGGTCGGCTGATCAAAGGTACTGACCTCGATCAATCGCGGGTCCATCCATTCATTGAGCAGCTTGACGGTCTCGCCCTTGCCTGCGCCCTCTATTCCGTTGATCAGGATGATCACGGCAAAGCGCTTTTGCTGCTGCAATTCATATTGAGCCTCAAGCAGCGCCTCGCGCAGCGCGGGCTCGGCATCATCAAAGGTTTCCTTGTCTATAGTGCGACCAATCTCTGCGGACTCGAACATGTGCATCTCCCTGAACTTATCGCTTCAGACTAGCGGATTACAGCTGTTGCTGTCGCGAAGCTTTGCAGTTTTGTGGAGGGTCGCGGGCGATATTCGACGCCCAGATTCGGCTAGAATGCGCCACTGATTTCCCGGACTGACACCATGACTGAGCGAGCACAGCATTCAACCCAGCATCAGCAAGCAAAACTCGACTGGGATAGCCAGGGCCATCCGCTCTCTTCGGTGTTTGGTGATGTGTATTTTTCAGCGCAACAAGGGATCGCCGAAACGCAGCACGTGTTTTTGCATAACAACGCGCTTGAACAGCGCTTCAGCAACCTCGCGGCGCATCAACAACTGACCATTGCTGAAACCGGGTTTGGTACCGGGCTGAATTTTTTCTGCGCCTGGCAACTGTTTGAGCAACATGCCGTAGCCGGCGCCCGCCTGCACTTTGTCAGTGTCGAAAAATACCCGCTGAGCCGTGACGACCTGCAGCGGGCATTGAGCCTGTGGCCAGAGCTCGCAGCTTATAGCCAAGGGTTGTTGACTCAATATGTGGCGATTCATCCAGGCTTTCAGCGTTTGCAGTTCGACAATGGGCGCATCACCCTCGACCTGCTGATTGGTGATGCCTGCGAGATGCTCAGGCAACTGGATGCACGGGTCGATGCCTGGTTTCTCGACGGTTTTGCGCCAGCCAAGAACCCGCAAATGTGGTCCGCTGAACTCTTTGCCGAAATCGCCCGGCTGTCGAGCCCTGGGGCAACGCTTGGCTCCTTCACCAGCGCAGGCGATGTGCGCCGGGGCCTGAAAGAGGCGGGTTTTCAAATCAAGCGCGTGGCCGGTATTGGCGGCAAGTGGCATGTGCTCAAAGGCCAGTTTGTGGGGCTGCCTGAGCAGCCAGCAGCCCCCCTGAATCGGCAATCACCTAGCCCGGTTAAACCCTGGTTTGCCCGCCCCGTACTCAATGCCTCAAGCCGTCACGCCATGATTATTGGCGCGGGGCTTGCCGGTTGCGCCACCGCCGCCAGTCTCGCAGCCCGTGGCTGGCGGGTAAGCCTGCTGGAGCGCCATTCAGCGATAGCGCAAGAGGCATCCGGTAACCCGCAAGGTGTGCTGTATCTCAAGCTTTCCGCCCACGGCACTGCTCTATCGCGCTTGATCGTCAGTGGTTTTGGCTACACCCGCCGCCTGCTTGAACGCCTGGAGAAAGGCCAGCACTGGAACGACTGCGGCGTGTTGCAGCTGGCGTTCAATGCTCAGGAACACAAGCGGCAAAGCAAGCTGGCCGACGTATTTCCACAGGACCTGCTGCAACAGGTCGATCAATCAACGGCCGAGCAGTTGGCGGGCGTCCGGTTGCCAGCCGGCGGCTTGTTCTACCCTGAGGCGGGCTGGGTTCATCCTCCAGCCTTGTGCGAATTGCTAAGCGACCACCCAAACATCACCCTGCTCAGCCAGCACAATGCCCTGCAACTGCGTCGTACAGATAACCAGTGGCAAGCCTGGGATGGGGAGCGCCTACTGGCCAGCGCCGAAGTTGTGGTACTGGCCGGAGCTGCGGAAATCAAAGGCTTTGCATACAGCGCACAATTGCCGCTCAAGCGTATCCGTGGGCAGATCAGCAGCTTGCCACAAACCCCGCAAAGCAGTGCCTTGAGCACCGTTGTATGCGCTCAGGGCTATGTCGCCCCTGCTCGCCTGCAAGAACACACACTAGGCGCCAGTTTTGATTTTGACAGTGATGACCTGAGCCTCAACAGCGCAGACCATCTGGGTAATTTGCAGATGCTCGAAGAAATTTCCCCTGACCTGAGCAACCGCCTGGATATTGCGGAACAAGCCCCACAAACCCTGGCTGGACGCGCAGCATTTCGCTGCACCAGCCCAGACTATCTACCCATTGTCGGTCCGTTGGCTGATGAGCAGGCCTTTGTCGATAGCTATCAGGCGCTCAGCAAGGACGCCAGGCAAATACCAGACATCCCCTGCCCCTGGCTGGACGGCTTGTACATCAATAGCGGTCATGGTTCTCGCGGGCTGATTACCGCACCCTTGTCGGGCGAACTGATTGCCGCGTGGCTAAACGATGAGCCCTTGCCTGTGCCGCGTGATGTTGCAGAAGGCTGCCACCCGAATCGCTTTATGTTGCGCAAGTTGATCCGCAACTTGTGACGCCTGATGCATGGTAGACAAGCTGCGCGTTGTCGCACCCTACTCGTCTTCACAAAACTCGGCGGCGCGAAGCAAAGCGGCGGTCAGGTTGTGGCGCTCCCACTCGGGAATCGCCGCCAAACGCTGATTGAACTCGGGCGGCAACAATGATGGCGCGCGCTTTAACAGTTCCCGGCCTTGATCACTGATCAACAACCATTGGCGCCGACGATCCTGGTCGTCGCGCTGACGTTGCAACAAACCGCGCTCTTCCAGACGATCAAGTAAGCCAGACAAGGTTGCGGCGGTGAGACTCACTCGCCCGCTTAAATCACTTGCGGTTATCCGCGATTCTTTTTCCAGCACCTGCAGAACCATCAACTGCATCGGTGTCAAACCACCAAAGCGGCTCAGGCGCTTGGCATGCACTTCACCGGCCTGCTGCAAACGTCGCAGGGCTTGAAAAATCGGCATTTCAAATGCAACAACGGATGACAATTTGATTTCAGCTGAAACTTTTTTATCTGCCATTTATCTATCTACTTGTTGCCATAAACTTTGACATGAAAGCATTTTTTTGTTTTGGTGTAAAAGGTTTAGGACGCTCCGAAAACACAAACGAAACCGTTTTCAGGGCTCATCAGGCAACAGTAAACCACTCCCCAACGGCAATACCGGTAAGGACATATGTGCGGAATAGCTGGAGAACTACGCTTTGATAATCGACCGGCCGATTTGGCTGCAGTCGAACGAATTACCCATCATCTCGCCCCTCGCGGCCCAGATGCCCACGGCTTTCACAGCCAAGGCCCAATCGCCCTCGGCCACCGCCGACTAAAAGTCATGGACTTGGCGGAGGCTTCCGGGCAGCCCATGATCGACAGTGATCTTGGCCTGTCCATGGTCTTCAATGGCGCCATCTACAATTACCCCGAATTACGTGCAGAGCTTGAAACACTGGGCTATCGCTTTTTCTCGGGCGGTGACACTGAAGTGCTGATCAAGGGCTATCACGCCTGGGGCAAGGACATGCTGCCCAAGCTCAACGGCATGTTTGCCTTCGCCGTGTGGGAGCGTGACAGCCAAGAGCTGTTTATCGCCCGTGACCGTCTCGGCATCAAGCCGCTGTACATGTCGCGCACCGGCCAGCGCTTGCGCTTTGCATCGAGCCTGCCCGCCCTGCTCAAGGGCGGCGATATCAGCAACGCGCTCGACCCTATTGCGCTTAATCACTACCTCAATTTTCATGCGGTAGTGCCTGCACCACGCACCATTCTTGCGGGTGTCGAAAAACTGCCGGCGGCGAGCTGGATGCGCATTGATGCAAACGGCAAGTGCGAGCAGCAAAGCTGGTGGAAACTCGATTTCGGCCCACGCCCCGAGGAAATGAACTACAGCTTTGAAGACTGGCGCGACCAGGTCCTCAATGGCATGCGCGAGGCGGTTTCGATTCGTCAGCGAGCAGCAGTCGATGTGGGCGTTCTGCTTTCGGGCGGCGTTGATTCGAGCATGCTGGTTGGCCTGCTGCGTGAAGCAGGCGTGGAAAACCTATCGACCTTTTCGATCGGCTTCCAGGATGCCGGTGGTGAGCGCGGTGATGAATTCCAGTATTCGGACCTGATTGCCGAGCGCTTCGAGACCAATCACCATCAGTTGCGTATCGGCGAGAACGAGGTTCTCGATCAATTGCCAGCAGCCTTCCGCGCGATGAGCGAGCCGATGGTCAGCCATGACTGCATCGCGTTCTACCTGCTCTCCCGTGAAGTCGCCAAGCACTGCAAAGTGGTGCAAAGCGGCCAAGGCGCCGACGAGCTGTTCGCCGGTTACCACTGGTATCCATTGGTTGATGGCGCTGATGACCCGTTTAGCGCCTACCGCAAGGCCTTCTTTGATCGTGAGCACGACGAATATGCGGCCTGCGTGCAGCCTGCCTGGCTGACCGATGATCATGCAGGTGAATTTGTCCGCCAGCACTTCGCACAACCGGGCGCCAGTGCTGCTGTCGACAAAGCACTGCGCCTCGACAGCACGGTGATGCTGGTGGATGACCCGGTCAAACGAGTGGATAACATGACCATGGCTTGGGGCCTTGAGGCGCGTACGCCTTTCCTCGACTACCGTTTAGCTGAGCTGTCGGCACGCGTGCCTGGCCGTTTCAAGCTGCCAGATGGCGGCAAATACGTGCTCAAGGAAGCGGCACGCCAGGTAATCCCGGCTGAAGTGATCGACCGTAAAAAGGGTTACTTCCCTGTCCCCGGCCTCAAGCATCTTGAAGGCGCGACACTGGGCTGGGTTCGTGAGTTGTTGACCGACCCGAGCCAGGATCGCGGCGTGTTCAACCCGGCCATGCTCGATAAATTGCTAAGCAATCCCGATGGCCAATTGACCCCGCTGCGTGGCTCGAAGCTATGGCAAATGGCCGCACTCAATCTATGGCTCAGCGAACAGGGGCTGTAAATCGCGGTCAACACATAGTTGGTTTCACGTTAACCCGACTTACTGTCGGGTTAACGCTATTTTAATAAGCCGGAATCAATCCGGGCGATACGCAAAGCAAAGGAACAGTTCCAATGCGCGCCAATGTCTACAATCAACGCCTTCTTCGCGGCAAAGCCCCCACTTACGAACGCCTGCAAGCACGATTTGCCGAAGACCGCGAAACCCAACCCAGCGAACCTGTCGCAATACATTGTGGCTGGGGCCGACTGCTGATTGGTCATACCTTCCCCGATGCGGCCGCCTTGGCCGACGAACTGGTTACCGAGGAGCCCGGCGAGCGTGATATCGCGCTTTACGTTGCCGCCCCTCATCAAGTCCTGGCGCACGCACCGCAACAACTGTTTCTCGATCCGTCCGACACCTTGCGTATCTGGTTCTCTGACTACCGCCCGGCCCGTCGCGGCTTTCGTGGCTACGACATTCGCCGCGCTCAGAATGATGAAGATTGGCACGCCATCAACTGCCTCTACCAGTTGCACGGCATGCAACCGATCGACCCTGACAAACTCACCCCTTACGAACAAGGCGGCCCAACCTACTGGTTGGCTGAAGATCAAGACAGTGGCGCGGTCATTGGCAGCGTCATGGGCCTTAACCATTCAAGGGCTTATCGTGACCCGGAAAACGGCAGCAGCTTGTGGTGCTTGGCGGTTGATCCACACTGCTCGCGCCCCGGTGTGGGCGAAGTGCTGGTTCGTCACTTGATCGAGCACTCAATGAGTCGCGGCCTGAGCCACCTTGACCTGTCAGTGCTGCATGACAATAAACAGGCCAAGCGCCTGTACGCCAAGTTGGGCTTTCGCGAGCTACAGACCTTCAGCATCAAACGCAAAAACGGCATCAACCAGACCTTGTTTATCGGTCCCGGTCCGGAAAGCGAAATGAACCCTTATGCGCGGATCATCGTTGATGAAGCCATGCGCCGCGGTATTGAGGTCAATGTCGACGACGCTGAAGCCGGTCTGTTTACCCTCAACCACGGCGGGCGTCGCATTCGTTGCCGCGAATCGCTCACTGACCTGACCAGCGCCGTGAGCATGACCCTGTGCCAGGACAAACGCCTGACCCACCGTACCCTCAGCCGCGCAGGCTTGAGTGTGCCCGCCCAGCGACTCGCCGGGAGCGCTGAAGAGAATGCGGCGTTCCTGGCCACCCACAAGCGCGTGGTGGTCAAACCGGTCGACGGTGAACAAGGCCAGGGCGTGGCAGTCGACTTGCGCAGCCCGACAGAGGTCCATGATGCCATCGAGCGCGCCAAACCCTTTGATGAGCGGGTACTGCTCGAAAGCTTCCACGAAGGTTTTGACCTGCGCATCGTAGTGATTGGTTTTGAAGTAGTTGCCGCCGCGATTCGCTGCCCCGCTGAAATCATCGGCGACGGCCTGCATAGCATTGGCGACTTGATTGACTCACAAAGCCGCCGCCGCCAAGCCGCGACCGATGGGGAAAGCAAAATTCCCAAAGACGCTGAAACCCTGCGCACCCTTCAGGCGGCTGGCCTTGATTACGAAAGTGTCTTGCCGGCTGGCAAAAAAATGTTCGTGCGCAAAACCGCCAACCTGCATACCGGCGGCAGCCTTGAAGACGTGACGGACATCCTGCATCCGGTGCTCGCTGAGGCTGCAGTCCGCGCTGCCCGCGCACTCGATATCCCCGTGGTCGGGCTGGACCTGATGGTGCCAGCAGCCGATCAACCCGAGTATGTGTTTATTGAAGCCAACGAGCGCGCGGGGCTGGCCAACCACGAGCCACAACCCACCGCTGAGCGCTTTATCGATCTGTTGTTTCCGCTGAGTCGCGGCCTCAACTAAAGCTGCAGCAGGCGTGCAGTTGCACGCCTGTATTCAGGGCTCAGCGCTGATCCAGATCCTTTCACTTGCCAGGAGGCTTTAATGCAATCACTCCCAGAGCCAGACCTAGACTACCTGCAAAAAGTACTGCTCGAGATGCTCGCCATTCCCAGCCCAACCGGCTTCACCGACACCATAGTGCGCTATGTTGCCGAGCGCCTTGGTGACTTGGGCATTCCCTTCGAGATGACCCGTCGCGGCACCATTCGCGCCACGCTCAAAGGCAAGCGCTACAGCCCGGATCGGGCCATATCGGCGCATTTGGACACCATTGGCGCAATCGTTCGCGTGGTACAGGATAACGGCCGCTTGGGCCTGGCCCCAATTGGCCACTGGTCGAGCCGCTTTGCCGAAGGTAGCCGCGTCAGTGTTTTTACCGATCACGGTGTATTGCGCGGCAGCGTATTGCCGTTGCTCGCATCCGGGCACGCATTTAACACCGCAATCGATGAGCTGCCGGTTAGCTGGGATCATGTCGAGCTGCGCCTGGATGCAATTACCACCACTCGCGCAGACAGTGAGTGCCTGGGCGTGTCGGTCGGCGATTTCGTTGCCTTCGACCCACTGCCGGAGTTCACCGAAAGCGGTCATATCAGCGCCCGCCACCTTGATGACAAGGCCGGTGTTGCCGCCCTGCTCGCGTCCTTGAAGGCCATAGTCGAGAGCGGCATAGAGCCGCCAATTGACTGCCACCCGCTGTTCACCATCACGGAAGAAGTGGGTTCTGGCGCTGCGGGCGCCTTGCCTTGGGATGTCAGCGAGTTTGTCGGTATCGACATCGCGCCGGTTGCGCCTGGGCAGCAGTCAAACGAGCATGCCGTCAGCGTCGCCTTGCATGACTCCGGCGGCCCCTACGACTATCATCTGTCGCGCCAATTGCTGCGCCTTGCCGGTGAGAACGATATTCCAGTTCGCCGCGATCTGTTTCGCTACTACCACAGCGACGCGCAGTCTGCGGTAACTGCCGGCCATGATATCCGCACCGCCCTGCTGGCGTTCGGCTGCGATGCAACCCACGGTTATGAGCGTACCCATATTGATAGTCTGGCTGCGCTGACCAGACTGATCAGCGCTTACCTGCTCAGCCCGCCAGTTTTCGCCAGCGACGCCCAGCCCGCTGAAGGCTCGCTTGAACGCTTTAGCCATCAACTCGAACATGATGCGCAAATGGAAAGCGAAACACGCGTGCCTTGTGTCGACAGCCTGCTCAATACATTGGACAGCAAAGACAAGTAACAGCCAGACGCATGCTGGCGGTTGCTCAAGTGCAAGAGCTATGGTCAGCGGCGATGCCAAGGGTTAGCATCGCCGCTGTATTTCCAGCCGCTGATGGAGCGCTCAAGTGTTAATCCCCGCCACTATGCTGCAAGCCGAGACGCTGACCTTGCTGATCGAGGACTTCGTCACCCGTGACGGCACCGACAATGGCGATGAAACGCCGCTGGAGACTCGCGTGCTGCGCGTGCGCCGGGCGCTTGATAAAGGCGAGGCGGTGATCATCTTCGACCCGGAAAGCGAGCAGTGCCAACTGGCGATGAAGCGTGATGTGCCCAAGGAATGGCTCAATGATCTGGCTGACTCACTCGACTAGCCAGCACTCAAGGGCTGGAAAAGCGCGGCCCCAGCAATATCACCAGCGCTCCCGCAATACATAGCCCGGCACCAAGCCAATCACTCAGCAGTGGACGGCCCTTTTCAATCAGGCTCAGCCAAAGCAGCGACGCCACTATATAGACCCCGCCATAGGCCGCATAAGCACGCCCCGCATAGCTGGCTTCGATGCGAGTCAGCAGCAAGGCAAATAGCACCAAACTGGCCAGGCCCGGCAAAATCCACAGCGGGCTTTTACCCAGGCGCAGCCACATCCAGAATGCATAGCAGCCAGCGATTTCGAAGAGCGCTGCCATAAAGAACCACAGATAATTCAGCACGGAACTGCCTCGTTAGTTACGTCCGCCACCTTCGCGCTCCCAGGCGCAACGCACGCGCAAATCGCCCTCTTGCGGGCTATGGAAGTCGCCATCGGACTCCCAGCGGAAGGTATGGGTACCATTTAATTCAGTCTCAAGATGAACCACCGCACTGGCCCAGTACAAGCGCTTGAGCAAGGTCTCGAACTGCTCAATCCAGAGGCTCCACTCGTACTCGACCGACTTATAGCTCGCGCCGAAATGAATCACCTGGGTCTGGTACACACCTTCGCTCGGAACCTGGCAGCAGGAAAACATCTCACGCCCGAGCAAAGGCCAACAATCACTCGTTGGCAGCTCGCCCAGCACCTGTCGGTTTATTTGCCGACGCAAGCGACTTTCCAGCGCACTATCCGACGGCCAGTCGCGTATACAGCCATAAACGATCGACTCAGACTCCACACCGCCACTCCACAAAAACCAGGCTGCCTTCTATCACAGGCCGCAAGACGTGACAACGCAAAGCCTGCACCAATGGTGGAAGGGTAAAGCGTCTTCCACCCTACGGATGATGTAGGGTGTGACAACGCGAAGCTTGTCCACCAGAGACCGGCCTCAAGCAAATGCCCGAAGTAATCTCTGCACCAATGGTGGAAGGATGAAGCGTCTTCCACCCTACGGACGTTGTAGGGTGTGATAACGCGAAGCTTGTCCACCAGAGACCGGCCTCAAGCAAATGCCCGAAGTAATCTCTGCACCAATGGTGGAAGGATGAAGCGTCTTCCACCCTACGGACGTTGTAGGGTGCGACAACGCGAAGCTTGTCCACCAAACAAGCTTAAATGCGCTGCCAATGCTGGGAGGAAAAGCCGCATCCTTCCTACCGAGCTTGGCGGGCGCCGTGGCGCAAGAAACCGGCTATCACTGTCATCACCACGGCCATGCCCGTCATCATCGCAAATGGCATTTGGTACGAACCAGAAGCATCACGCACAAACCCGCTGATCACCGGCATCAAACTCCCGAAGCTATAGCCCATGAACAACATCATCGCAGTCCAACGACTCACGTCCAGCGGCGAACTGGCTTCATACAAGGGCAATACCAAAGACAAGGCAAAGGAACCACTAAGCGCAAAACCCAGCGCCACGGCCCACACTTCCGGGAAGAGCCTCGGCATAAAGGCGATCATTGCCAAGCACAGGGCCGATGTTGCGCCGCAGATCATCAACAATATGTAGCGATTGTTAAAACGCTGAGCCAACCAAGGCAACAGAAAGGCGCTGGGCAAGCCCATCAACATAATGGTGCCGAACAAGTTGTTGCTGTGCAGCAGACTCAAACCCGCCTCGTGATAACGAGCAACCGTCCAGGTTGCGATGGCATAGAACAGCCCCGCCTGCAGGGCAAAAAAGCCACTGATCAACCAGGCTCGTGGCTTGGCCCAAGGTAAGCATGCCGGCTGCTCGGCGGCGTCTTCGACTGTCTTAAGGTTTGGCACGAACAGCCATAACATAACGCCAGCAATGCCCAGCAACGCCCAAACAGCCAGGCCGCGCGACCAGTTATCGCCGAGCAATTGCGTAGCAGGTGCAGTCAGCACAGCGCCCGCCGCCCCGCCAATGGCCATGCTCAGCGAATACCAGGCGACAACCTTGCCCACACGACCAATAAAATGGCGCTTGATAAAGCCCGACAGCAACGGCCCGGCAATGGCGATTGCAGCGCCCATCACAACCGCACTGCCAATCAGAACGGCGGTCGAGTGACCGATCAAGCGAATCGATAAAGCCCCGGTGATGAGTAACAAGCACAGGGTAACGGTGCGCTCCAGACCAAAAAGTACCGCTAAACGTGGTGCAAATGGCGCCAACAAGCCCATGCATAAAACCGGCAGCGCCGTGGTCAAACTGATCACACTGCGGCTCAGCGCTAGCTCTTCGGCAATGCGCTCGATCAGCGGTGCGAGGGACGTAATGCCGGGGCGCAGATTGATCGCCGCAACAATCAGGGCAATCAGCAGCAAGGTCTTTGAGGCAGGCTTCACAGGGAGCGTCCAGTGTCGTCAACGTTAAGTGAGCACGCCACCCTAACGGCCAGCTTTGCATTGAGCAAGCATCAGCAGCAGATAACTGACTAAATAGTCAGATTATTTGTTTGTTTCTACAAAGAGGTCGAAGCGAGATCGTATACCGAGAAACAACTATTCAAATCAATGTAATATCGACCTATTTATGGCGATCAGCCTAGAAACCTTTGCGAGTAGCTTAAGCGGAGAAGCATTAATGCGGATTATTGTCACCGGCGGCGCGGGATTTATTGGCTCTGCTGTCGTTCGTCACTTGATTGAGAACACGCAGTGCGTCGTCGCCAACCTCGATAAGCTGACCTATGCAGGCAACCTGGAATCACTTGCCGAAGCCAAGGACTCACCACGCTACAGCTTTTATCAGGTCGATATCTGTGACAGCGCGGCATTGGATGCTGTATTTGCGCAGTTCAAGCCCAGCGCCGTGATGCACCTTGCAGCTGAGTCCCATGTCGACCGCTCGATTGACGGCCCTGCCGAGTTTATCCAGACCAATATTGTCGGCACATACAACCTGCTGGAAGCCACGCGCCGTTACTGGAATGCGCTGCCTGATGATGAAAAGCAAGGCTTTCGCTTTCATCACATCTCCACCGATGAAGTCTACGGCGACCTTGAAGGCACTGACGACCTGTTCACCGAAACCACCTCCTATGCGCCCAGCTCGCCCTACTCCGCCTCCAAGGCAAGCTCCGATCACCTGGTCCGCGCCTGGCAGCGTACATACGGCTTGCCGGTGCTGCTTACCAACTGCTCGAACAACTACGGCCCATACCATTTCCCGGAAAAACTGATTCCCCACGTCATTCTCAATGCATTCGCGGGCAAGCCTCTGCCGGTGTATGGCGATGGCTCGCAAATACGCGATTGGCTGTATGTTGAAGACCATGCTCGCGCCTTGGTTGAAGTAGTCAGCAAAGGCGCTGTAGGCGAGACTTACAATATTGGTGGCCACAATGAGAAGCGCAACCTTGAGGTTGTGGAAACCATTTGCGAGCTACTCGATGAGTTGGTGCCACAGGCTTCAGCCAAGAGCTATAAAGAGCTAATCACTTTCGTCAAAGACCGCCCCGGACATGATCTGCGCTACGCCATTGATGCGTCTAAAATAGAGCGCGAACTGGGCTGGACACCGCAAGAGTCTTTCGACAGCGGCCTGCGCAAAACCGTGCGCTGGTACCTCGATAACCAAGACTGGTGGCAGCGCGTGCTATCAGGTGACTATCGACTTGGCCGACTCGGCGCCGAAATCTAAATCATGTTGCGCGGCACCGAGCCCGCGTTAGTAAACAACCCAGTTTCGTACAGGACGTTTTTATGAAAGGTATCATCCTCGCTGGCGGTTCCGGCACACGCCTGCACCCCATTACCCGTGGCGTGTCCAAGCAACTGTTGCCGGTATACGACAAGCCCATGATCTACTACCCGCTGTCGGTGCTGATGCTTGCCGGTATTCGGGAAATACTGATTATCTCGACCCCCGAGGATTTACCACAGTTTCGTAAACTGCTCGGCAATGGCGAAGAGTTTGGCATTGAACTGAGCTACGCCGAACAGCCCTCACCTGACGGCTTGGCGCAGGCATTTATTATCGGCGAAAGCTTTATCGGCGACAGCAATGTCTGCCTGATTCTCGGCGACAATATCTTTTACGGTTATGGCTTTAGCGCAATGCTTAAAGACGCTGCGAGCCGGGCCAGCGGCGCCACGGTATTTGGCTACCATGTCAGCGACCCAGAACGCTTTGGCGTCGTTGAGTTCGACAACACAGGCAAGGCCATCTCCATCGAGGAAAAACCGTCAAAGCCCAAGTCCAACTACGCTGTGACGGGCCTGTATTTCTACGACAACTCAGTGGTCGAAATCGCCAAGAACGTGAAACCATCCGCCCGTGGCGAGCTTGAGATCACCGATGTCAACAACGCCTACCTGCAACGCGGCGACCTGCACGTCAGCATGTTTGGCCGTGGTTTCGCCTGGCTCGACACCGGCACCCATGATTCGCTGATGGAAGCCAGCCAGTTTGTGCATACCATCGAAATGCGCCAAGGGCTAAAAGTCGCTTGCCTGGAAGAAATCGCCTACCACCAGGGCTGGCTATCAGCCGAGCAATTATCTGCCCAGGCCCAAGCACTGAGCAAGACGGGCTACGGCCAGTACCTGAGCCGTCTGCTTGAACAGGAGAAAGCGCTGTGAAGGTTATAGAAACTGCACTGCCTGGCGTGTTGATCATTGAGCCAAAAGTATTTGGTGATCACCGCGGCTTCTTCCTCGAAAGCTTCCAGACCGAGCGCTATCGTGACGCCGGGATCGACCTACCCTTTGTTCAGGACAACCACTCGCGCTCGCAGCGCGGCGTCCTGCGTGGCCTGCATTTCCAACGCACGCGCCCGCAAGGCAAACTGGTCAGCGTCAGCCGTGGTTCGGTGTATGACGTAGCGGTTGATATCAACCCTGACTCGCCAACCTGCGGCCAATATGTTGGCGTTGAATTGAACGATGAAAACCATCGTCAACTCTGGGTGCCGCCAGGCTATGCTCACGGTTTTTGTGTGTTGAGTGAGGTTGCGGATTTTCAGTACAAATGTACTGACCTGTACTTCCCTGAAGACGAAGGTGGCCTGATCTGGAATGACCCCGAGGTCAATATCCCCTGGCCTATCGAGCAGCCTTTGCTATCAGGTAAAGACCAACTCAACCCGACGTTGCAACAACTCATCAAACAAAAGGGCTAAGCATGCGCGTTTTGATTACCGGCGCCCATGGCCAGGTCGGTCATGAGCTTGTTCGCCTTGCACCTGCAGGCTTTACCGCCATCGGTCTGGGCTCGGCTGAGCTTGATATCAGCAACCCAGATCAAGTCGCCAGCAAACTTAGCGAGCTCCAGCCGCAGCTGATCATCAATGCTGCGGCCTACACAGCAGTAGACAAGGCTGAAAGTGATAGCGAACTCGCTTATGCAGTCAACGCCAAGGGTGCCGAGAATCTAGCCACAGCAGCCGCCAAACTTGATGTTCCGTTATTACATATATCTACCGACTATGTATTCAGCGGTGACGCAAACAGCCCGTATAAAGAAACAGACCCAACCAACCCTACAGGCGTATACGGCGCTAGCAAGCTGGCAGGCGAACTGGCTGTGGCCAACCACTGTGCGCAACACATCATCATGCGCACGAGCTGGGTGTTTGGCGCCCATGGCAATAACTTTGTGAAAACCATGCTGCGCCTGGCGCAAAGCCGTGATGAACTGGGCGTTGTGGCCGATCAACATGGCTGCCCCACATCGGCAGCCAGCATCGCCAAAGCGCTTTGGGTATTAGCCAGCCAATACCGTAACAATGGCAACCTGAGCTGGGGCACTTATCACTTCAGCAACACGCCAGCGACAACATGGCATGGCTTCGCAGAAGAAATCTTCAGCCAAGCCGTTGAGCTTAAACAACTGCAGAAAGCGCCGAAGGTTAATCCAATCAACACAGTCGACTACCCAACACCAGCCCGCCGCCCTGCCTGGTCGGTAATGGATTGCAGCCTGATTGAAGAAAAGCTGACTATCGAGCAAAACGACTGGCGTGAGGAGCTAGCGGAAATGCTCAAGGAAATAGCAACTTTAACTTTAAAGTGACGCCTAATACCCCACACCTACCAGGTTGGCTACAGCAGCATAGGCTGAGTATCCTCACGCAACAAATTAATCCAAGGTTGATATGAACAAACAATCTTAGGACTCGGCGGTCAGCGTGGAATTTCTATAATTCTGGCGACTGGCAGGTTAAGGAATATTGCTGTAAAAAGCGCAAACAAATTTTGGCGTAAAGCCTTACAGAAATGTACGTGTTGGAGTACGCATGAAGCAGCAATCGGTGCAGCGAAATGACATACAGGGGCTCAGAGCTATCGCTGTACTTAGTGTAATTATTTATCATATAAATAAAGAGTGGTTGCCAGGTGGCTTCATCGGTGTAGATATCTTTTTTGTGATTTCAGGATTTCTGATTACAGGAATAGTATTACATCAACTTAAAAACAAAAGTTTTTCACTAAAAGCCTTCTACATATCTAGACTGAAACGAATTGTGCCTGCTTATATGGCACTATTGATAATAGTGACTCTCGTTGCTGCAGTTTTTCTGATCCCTAGAGATTTTGATAGTTACTGGGAAAGCCTCAAAGCTGCTGTTTATTTTAATAGCAACAATTTTTTTGCAAACCAACATGACTACTTTGCTCCTGCGGCATATGAATTCCCCTTGTTACATTTATGGTCGTTAGCAGTCGAAATGCAGTATTACTTATTACTTCCACTACTAATATTAGTTACCCCTAAAAATTTATTAAAATCATCAATTGTGTTAATTGCTGGTGGACTGACAATCTACAGCGCGAGGAAACTTTCAGCAGGGCTCCACCAGGAAGTGTATTTTTCACTTTTATCTAGAGTTCCTGAATTTTTGATTGGAGGTATATTTGCAGTTGGAAAAATAGGTGAGCGTTGGAAGCCGTCTACATCAAATGTAGCGGGAGCCATAGGCTTTGTACTTGTTGTATCTAGCTTTTGGCTCATTACTGAAAGAAGTGAATTTCCAGGCTTGCTCGCCTTACCACCTTGCGTCGGTGTAGCGCTCGTAATAGCTGCGCAAAACAGCTTAGTTAATAGGCTGCTATCAAATAGCATATTGGTTTGGATAGGTGCGCTTTCATATTCTCTATATCTATGGCATTGGCCCGTACTTGCGATGCTTCGCTATTTTGGCGGGGACTACATTTTGCCCACTCCAATGTTGACTTTTTTTGCTTTGCTTACTACTTTACTAGCTATCCTTTCTTATTATTTAATTGAGCTGCCATTTAGAAGTAAAAAAAATGTACACATTGTAATACCTACGTTCCTTGTGGTTGTGTTTATATCATCTGTCTTTATATCGAGCATCTTGAACTCTAAGCTGGTCACACCATTGAGGGTCGAATTGACTCGCTACGCCCCTGAAAACGGAATATGTCATGGCATGATCGTAGGCGATTGTATTCGAGGTGATCATTCTGCTAACAAGTTAATTCTACTTCTGGGAGATAGCCACGCAGCACAATTAAATTTTTTTGCTGATGAGCTCGGAAACCGTTTGCGCTCAAAAATAAAAGTAATCACAGCAAGCAGTTGCGTAACAATCGAGGGATTTGATATCGATAGGCTGCCACGGTGGGCTAGGGAACCGTGTCAAAAACAAATTCAGTTCACTAAATCTAATATTGATGCTGCTGACATCATTATTATTGCTGGCATGTGGCAATATCAGGCAGTTAGCACTGCCTTTCTAAAGGCATTGGACCGATTCATTAACAATGCCGCAATTAGGGGTAAGCCGGTCATCGTACTATCCCAAGTTCCAATGCTTCAAGCAGATGTTCAACGAGCATACAGATTCAGAGAGTTGGGCTTTAAAACCTCTGTTCAAATGAACAAGGATTGGGAAGCGGCTAATCAAAAAATCGAACTGCTTGTCGCGAAACACTCAAATGCGATTTTTTTGAATTTCTCAAAGCTACCCCTGTTCAGTGCACCGCCGTTTAATGACGGCACACTGATCTATAGAGATAATCACCACTTAAATGAGGTCGGATCAAGGAGATACGGAATAGCAGCGTCAAGCTCTATTGCGACCGCGATTGAGCTTCTGACGCGGCACCATTGACCTGACCGGGGTGACCTTTACAAGCTACTTCTGTAAACGCTCCATAAACCCCAAGTTTAAAAGGTTGGGCCTATGGAGCGTTTATAATTAATAAAGCAAACTGCACATCTTAATAGATAGAACGCACCAGCGCCCCAAAAAAAATTAAAGCATAGACTACAGAGCAGCAAGAATCGAGCAACGATAGTTAGACCGTGAATCAAGACTATATTTTATTAAACAGATACAACTTTCTTACACAATAAAGTTTTAGCCTTTTATTATATCGGTATAAAGCTCCCTATCAGACTGGGTTGTAAAATGACTATTATGCCAAAGCAAAGTAAAGCATCCACTCATTTGTCTACAGTATGTTTTCAGCTTAATAATTTCATTCATAGCACTTTCACTATAACCTAAGTTCATGTAGCGGCTGGAAATAACCGTGCACTCCATGACAATTAATGGCCTAATACGTATTTTCAATAACTTCTGTGTAACCGGGTTGAAACTAGGATATTCAAAGCATGTGCCACAACGAAAGCCTGGTAAATCAGCGTAGCCCAATGTTGAGTCGTAGCTCAAACCTGCGTCACTCAACGCTTGCAATGTACCTGGATGCTTCCAGCGCAGATAGTGCATACGTCCACCGAGATTTTCTTGATGTATTCCTTCTTCATTCATAACTTTCCGTAAACGCTGAGCCTCTAACAAAATTAACTCAGGCTTGTTGAAAGTCCCATAACTTGGGTGAAGCCCGACCTCATGTCCCCTCAAATGAATGCGGCGTAGTAGCTCACGAATAGCACTGTGTTCTAGTTCGTAATCAGCATCAACATTAGAGGTACGGCCACATATAAAATAAAACGCACTCACAAGATTATGATCTTCTGATATGCTCATAATCCAGTCAAATGTATTGTATGAATCTGCCGAATGTAATTTATTTTTACTATTAAGTCGTATCAGCGGCGCAGTAAATATGCTCTTATAATTATTACATCGCAACAGATCGCCAACCATTTTCCTAGGCATATTTGCGAACGAGCAAAATCCATAGCGACTGGGGGCATCCACGTCATGCGAAACTAGCATTGAAAACTGATGTTGTTTACATCTAAGCTCTGGCCATTGGCGCTGTATGACTTGCCCCAGCAAGTGAAGCCATTCATCCACAACAGGGCGGTCTAAATATTTGTGATTGTATGCGTGCGAGTGAATTGCAGGAAAGCGCCCATGAGAATCTAGTTTGTCACTATCGATTTCCTCAATCCGATTCAGCGCCCAATATGTTAAACCCAATATATCATATTGAATTACATGGTGATCTTTCTTTTGTACTATTAATGGCTTCGGAAGTACGCTCACCCCTGGAGCAGGTAATGGCTTCCCTACTTTACTTATCCAACCCTCACTAACTCCATCCCATTGAGTGTACGGCACATATGCTTGAGGTGTGCGAAAGACGTTTTTGGGCTTAGAGAAAAGAATATAACTCCCAGCTATTTCTTTAATATATATCGCCAAGCCTGAGTCGCTATGTTGGATGAAAAATTTAAGACCAAATCTTTCTTCAAGCACAAGTGAAAGCCAAGCTAGAGCACTCTTTGAGTAAAATATATTGCTATCCAATTTTATATAACCTATTTTCTAACTGCGTTTTTATCAAAAATCATTTTATTTTCAACCTGGATTTTATTGATATTTTTGTTAACTGTCATTTTTTATGAGCCAAATGGAAAATATTGCTTTTCCCTACGACCTCCACTACCCCTATCAAAGTATGGAGAAATAGCAAATCATCTAATCTGACCTACAAACAACCGGCAAGACGCGGGCGCTAGCCTTTACCTTTTGCGCTTTGGTAATGCGATGGGCAACCGCCGAAATCATATGCAGAAGCACCTGAACTACCGGATAACTAGAGATGGACCACAAACTAGACATGTAAACGCATAGTATGAATAAAGTCCGAAAACTTATAATGTAAGAAGATAACCGAAATTGTCGATCAATGGAATACAGGTATATGACCTCGCAAAAGACCACGGCCTTTCGGCTATAGCTTCCAGTGAATGCAGTGAATGGCTGGAGTTAGCTCCGATCATTCGGGTGGGTGATATTGCTCCAGCTGAATTATCCCATGGTTATACTGAGCAGCACTACTCACAGCACAACAAGGCGAACTCCAAATGCAAAATCGCATCATGATTACAGGAGCGGGCTCAGGCTTAGGTCGTGAAATGGCATTGCGCTGGGCACGCGAAGGCTGCTTGCTTGCTATGTCAGATGTAAATGAAGAAGGACTTATTGAAACGCTTGAGCTCGCTCGTAAAAAGGGCGGGGATGGCTTTATACAAATTTGTGATGTGCGTGATTACAGTCAGCTGACAGCCCTATCTCAAGCCTGTGAAGCGAAATTCGGTGGTATTGACATGATAATCAATAATGCCGGTGTCGCTTCGGGAGGCTTCTTTGATGAGATATCTTTAGAAGACTGGGATTGGCAAATTTCTATCAACTTAATGGGTGTTGTTAAAGGCTGTAAAGCTTTCTTGCCTTTACTTAAAAAAAGCAGAGGTAAAATAATCAATATTGCATCTATGGCTGCAATTATGCAAGGCCCTGCGATGAGCAACTACAACGTAGCTAAGGCCGGAGTTGTTGCATTATCTGAGAGTTTATTAATTGAACTAAATTCTTTTGGTATTAGCGTACACGTAGTTTGCCCTTCATTCTTTAAAACGAACCTACTAGACTCGTTCCGTGGCCCTACGGCCGCGATAAAAGAGCAGGTAGGAAAGCTGCTCGAAAGCTCACCTATTAGTGCTCAAGAGATCGCCGACTATATCTATGAGCATGTAGCACAAGGTAAGTTTATTATCCTGCCACATGAACAAGGACGTCTGGCATCAACCCTAAAACAGCAGAACCCGCAACTAATCTACGATGAAATGATTAAGATGACTGAAAAAATGCGTGCCAAGAGCAATTGAGCAGTAAGCAAGCGGGAGAAAAAGCATCAAGTTTTCCTTGCTGACTCAATACTCAAAACCATAGGCGATTTGTATTCATCAGTTCATGCATGAGATCGATGTTCAGCACATTCAGGAATATAAAAGGGTGAGGGCAATACCTCACCCGTAAGTACGCTAGTAGAGTTTATGCTTAACAACGTGATGCTGTTAATAATGAACGATATGATGGAAGTCTCGAAATCGAGGTTATCTGTACTGCGATCAATGACATATCGCCAGTTATGCGAAAGAATATGAATTATGGCCGAGGTTAGGAAATATTGCAGCATACTAAGATAATCTAGAAAACCAGCACTGCAATACTCTTCTACGATTTCCCTTCCCCCTCGCAGCGTGGCGACATTGAAATACTAAAACCTGAACCAACATGTTAGTTCACGAATAGCAAAATCTAGATGCTAACGATTTAGAGTTTAGGATAAGCACCGCAAATAGTTTGATTTAAAAAGCCCTATCGAAATCATAGAAAACTAATCCACAGACATGGAGCATGACACTCCGAACTCAATTCAGTACTCGCGTAATACTCATCTCCGCCCGCCGCCAGACTCAAATAGATTTGAGTCATGCTCCAATTACTTATCATTTTTAACCTTTAAATTTCATATACATTCTCCTCAAAACATATCCAGGGATGTGATGCACCCTATCCCAGCGAGCTGCATTACAAGTAAAACAGTCTTTAGACTCGCAAATATTGAACTTTTTATTTTTTGTTAATACATCACGCTCAATAGCATAGCATTCTTGAGCAGGAGCCATTATTGAATAAGCCCCCCCCACATACCCAGCGGCCAATACACCTTCATTAACATAATGCGCATAAAATTTATAGAAAGAGTTTGAACAAAGCCCTATATCTTTTCTTTTGAACAAGCATAAGTTATTTGAATCATCTGAGTAATATACACGTACAAAGCCAGCGAAAATATTTAGAGAAAACATTCCTAGATCACCCTCTGCAAGGTGAGCAGTTGTAAACCCAGGGCTACTTTTGACACACCCAACTAAAATATTTTTACCACTTAATTGAACAATCTTCCGTACAGGCTCATACGCTCCTGACATGTGGTCATGATCTTGCGTAAGATACTTTGAGTGTTTACCAATTGCGACATAGGAACACGTAGGATGCTTACTTCTACAGGCGTTATCTCTTTTCATCATTGCATTAGGAAGCGCACCTGCATAACTTTTTTTTGCTAAATCAAAAGCGTCATTTTTACGCGGCCTTTTAAATAAGTAACTATTAGTAAATGCAAGTGAGACCACAGTTCCTTCAGGACCTAAAACCTCTAATAATGCATCAATAAATGTATTCGCTCCACCTTCGATTCTCCCTACCGAACCTAAACCAGCACGAATAAGGATTGTATCTCCCTCTTTGAGCCCAATGCTTAAAAAATCTTGAATTAATCGAGCCTTATCAACTCTCGTCATTTTCTTAATTCACCTTTAGCTACTTTATATTGAAAATATGTATGTACCACATACAGAAAAGAGAAGGACAATGAAAAGAAAACTAAAGCCATTTTATATCCTTCAAAATACGTGTACCCAATATATAAGGACAAGAAAGATAATAAAAGTCGTACAATTTGCCAGACAAGATCAAAAAACTGCATATTCGCCAAAAGGACAGTTAGGCTTAGTGGCGAAGACATCGTTTGAAATATAACCATTACTGATATAATAGATGCAATTTCACCAGCCTCCCTCCAAGCCTCTCCGAAAACCAATGAAAATATATAAGGGCCGAAGAAAAAAAATGGAGTAACGAAAAACAACGAGATAAACAATAGCTTTATTAGCGTACTTACAAAAATAACACGACAGTTTCCTTCTTCCTCATATTGCCTAGCAGAAGCTTGTCGATATACATCCCCTAAAGCTCCTGCAATGAGTCCCATTGGAGCGATTAAAATGCGTTGCGCTAACGAATAAAAACCTACAATATGAGAACCAAAAAATGCACTCAATAAGAATAACGGTAAGTAGCTAGATGCCACATTAGCAAGCTGACCAAGAATCATGTACTTGGGAAAGTTTGAATGCTCTTTAGCTACTTTTGCTATATGTACTACGGACACATCGCTCAAACACTTACGATCCTCAGTATATACCTGCTGTGCTAATAAAGCCGAAGAAACTGCATGACCTGTAATCTGGCCAATGACTAGACCAGAAGCTCCTAAGCCCAAAAAGCCTGTACCAGTTTGCGTGGCTGCTACACCAGCACTTTGCAACCCTCGACTTAATGCCAAACGTTTAAAATGCGATTTTCGATTAATCCAGAAGTTTAAACTTTGGTACAAACCAGTAATCATGGTTGATACTGGCACCCAGTACAACCACGAAGATAGCTCAGGCACACCAAGTAACCTCGTGATATCGTCATTAAATAATGCAACAATGATCAACAAAAACACACTTACTGAAAAACTAAGCACAATTGCTAGAACTACAATATTTATAGCATCGCTATCTTTTTTGGGTAAAATTACTGCAAGCTCATACCTACCAGTAACAACAACAGATAATATAGACACTATCGCCATATAAAGAGCAAAAACACCGAAGTCTGTGGGCGAGTACAATCTAGTCAATATTGGACTGATGGCAATAGGGATAGCTTGGGCTACCCCTGTGCCAGTCATTAATATCAGGACATTGCGTGTATAAGTGCTTTTAGACAGCATTCTTTTAATCATATGCATTACATTTGCAACAAAAACTTATGATAATTCTCATGGTATTCCTACATAACAGAGCGAAAACCTGCCCTTAGGGCACTGGGCATATAAACTAATATTAATCTAGAAATACCGCATTCAACTCAAGCAGTTCAAGGTTCTAGGCGTCGCTGCTGATGGATCCAATCAACGATTTCACCATCAGGCTTGTATCCGCTAACAGTCTCACGCAGCAGTTGGCGGACGCGTCCATAATCATCAGCCGCAACCGAACTGACCAATTCGTTAAGTACTTGCCTGAAGTCATCCCATGCAAGATGTTCTTCACTGGCACGCATGATCATCGGGTGCTCGGTTGGACTTACGTTGTCACCAATCAATAGCTCTTCGTACAGCTTCTCACCTGGGCGCAACCCGGTGTACTCGATAGTGATATCGCCGTGAGGATTTTTCTCGGAACGGACGCTTAAGCCGCTCAAGTGAACCATCTTTTCTGCAAGATCAACGATCTTGACTGGATGGCCCATATCCAGGACAAACACATCACCGCCCAGCCCCATTGCCCCAGCCTGGATGACCAACTGGGCAGCTTCAGGAATGGTCATAAAATAACGGGTGATGTTCGGATGGGTCACGGTAATCGGCCCACCGTGTTTAATCTGCTCATGAAAGCGTGGGATAACAGACCCAGACGAGCCCAGCACATTACCAAAGCGAACCATGGTGAAGCGGGTCTTGTTGACGTGGTGAACCGTATCGTTATCGCCAAACAAAACCGGAGCAGACTCCTGGCTCAAGGCTTGCAAAACCATCTCTGCCAGACGCTTGGTGCTGCCCATGACATTGGTTGGGCGCACAGCCTTATCAGTCGAGATCAAAACAAAATGCTCAACACCGGCTTTAAGCGCCGCCTGGGCTGTATTAACCGAGCCGATGACGTTGTTTAGCACGCCTTCGGCAATATTGTGCTCGACCATAGGCACATGCTTGTAGGCAGCGGCGTGATAAACCGTATTGACCTTCCAAGTACGCATCACATCAAGTAAGCGCCCAGGATTACGGATCGAGCCCAAAATCGGGATCAGGTTCAAAGGCAGCGATTCGCGTGCAGCACGTTGCTCCAACTCTGTATGAATGCTGTATAGATTGAATTCACTGTGCTCAAACAAAATAAGCGTCGTCGGGCCGGTGGCGATAATCTGCCTGCAGAGCTCAGAACCAATCGAGCCCCCTGCCCCTGTAACCATTACAACCTGACCGCGAATACAGCGCTCAAACAGCGGCTTGCGTGGAGGCACAGTGTCACGGCCAAGCAAGTCTGCGATATCAACTTCCTGGACATCATCAACCTTCACCCGACCGCTCGCCAGGTCCATAAACCCCGGGACGCTGCGAACATGCAGCGGGAAGCCTTCAAGGTGCTCCAGGATTTCACGACGCCGAACCCGCGTCGCCGAAGGGATCGCCAGGAGGATCTCTTGCGCCCCAGTCTCATCGATCATTTGCTGGATGTGCTTGGGTTTATAAACCTTGATGCCAGAAATGATGCGCGTGGCGATATCACTGTCATCATCAATAAAGGCAACAGGCCGCATAGCGCGCCCCATACGCAAGGCTGCCACAAGCTGGTTACCTGCGGCACCGGCACCGTAAATGGCAACCCTGGGAAAGTTTTCATTCTTGTTGAAAAAAGGCACTTGCTGCGCGGCAACATACCAGTCGCCCATGAAATATTGGCGCATGACCAAGCGCAAGCCGCCGATCATCACAAGGCTCAGCCACCAGTAGTTGAAGACAACTGAGCGGGGAACCACTACAGGCGAAGCCTGGTACCAATAGACCGCGAGCGCCAGCAGTAGCGAGGAAATGCTGATCGCCTTGAAGATAGTGATCAGAGCGTCATTGCCGAAATAACGCATGACCGCACGGTACATACCGACTCGAGTAAAAACCGGGATCGCTATCAGCGGAGCTGTTATAAACAGCCATAAGTGCCCCGCGAGTGGGTTAATTGGGTTTTCGATACCCAACCTGACAGCAAAGGCCAACCAAAGCGCGCCCCAGACAAGGCAGATATCAACAGCAAGCTGTAATAAGCGCTTATAACGCCGTGGAAGCTTAAGCAGCCAGTTGCGTAGCGTGTTCATGATTTGGTGTCACTCCAAGCAACGTTTACACATATAAGCAGATGTGAATAGACATTTAAGAGACTTTGAGCTCCTGCGCCCCAGAATTAAACTTTACAGCTAAGAAAAGCAAAGGCGCATAAGCAAACAGTAAAGCATAAAATCCGCCTATAAAATTTAAAGCAACCAAAAGCGCAAGCGGAAATAACCAAAAAACATTTATAGCCGTAATACCTAAAGTCACGGGCAAGTGTCGCTTGAATTTTCGAGATGCATACTGGTAGCCATGACTACGATGAGCCTCATACACCTTGTCACCTCGCAAGAGACGCCTTAACAAAGTGAACGTTGCGTCTACGATGAACACGCCAAGTAAAATCAACCAACTCCAGAGTAACTCAGGCGCAATCCAGGACGCCTGAATTGATAAAATTGCTAAAGTGACACCCAGAAAACCGCTACCCGCATCACCCATGAAAATTTTAGCGGGGGGAAAATTCCAAAATAGAAAACCTGTCACAGCTGCAGCTAAAGCTAAGGGCACATATACATGGGAATTTTCGCCAAGACACCAATATATAATAGCCCCACCGATACAAACCGTAACAGCCTCAAGGCTAGCCAGCCCATCAATACCATCCATAAAATTATATAAATTTAGCATCCAAACCAAATAAATTACTGAAAGAATACTACTAAGCCAGCCACTACTTAGTGTTAGCCCTAGAATTGAAAGATCTGGCAACCCACCCACCCAGTAAATTGCCCATATTGAAACCAGCATATGAGCAAGTAGGCGCCAACGAGCAGCAATATGGCCATGATCATCAACGAACCCTATAAGTGCAACACAGGAACCTGTGACAAAAATGGCGAGAAAATCGGTTTGAATAAGAAGCCCACAAAAATACAGAACAGGAACGACTGTTAAAAAAACCAGAACAATAGCAACGCCACCTCCACGCGGGGTTGGAATAGAATGAGAGCTGCGTGCATTTGGAATATCAATAATATTTTTATTAAGTGCATAGGTACGCAAAAAATACGTCAAACAATAAGAACAAACGAGCGCGACAATGAAAATCAAAAATAGCATTAACGTTTCTCTCAACACAAACGTTTGGATTTATATGTAGCACCAATCTGCTCAAGCGACTGAACAGTAGCACCTTCCCCAGACCACCCTAGTAATTGATGAGCCTTTCCAGCGTCAATTTCTAAAGACCTGTAGAGCTGGACATACATAGAATGCCTCCCCACAAGAAGAGAACAAAGCTCAATGAGCTTAAGTGGTAACCAGAACTGGAAAGTTGAGCTTTTCATGCCACGTTTAAGCGCAGACACGATTGAAGATGTGCTAACACTTTGACCATCAGATATAAGAAACAATTGATTTTCAGCTGCCGGATGAACAGCTGACAGGGCAATAAAATCTACTAAATTTGAAAGTGAAACAATACTTCTTTTATTCTCAAGCCTCCCGGTTGGGATCGGCAAGCCTGTACTAACAAGCTTAAGTAATCGGGAAAAATTACCAGGCGCATTGACATCATAGACCAATGGGGGCCTGATGATGACTAACGCGATAGAAGATTCAAAAAAAATTGATTTAAGCGCACATTCAGCTTGATATTTAGATATCGCATACTCAGCAACAGGTGCGGGTATTGATGTTTCATTAAACGGGACACCATCCGTAAAAACTCCATTAACACCAATGGAGCTAATAAAAATAAACCGTTGAATATTACTTTCAAGACAAGACTTAGCCAACGCGGTCGTAAGATCAACATTGACTGTACGAAAGTCTGCCATGGAATTTGGTGACTTATCTGACATCATGTGAGCGCGACCAGCAAGATGTATTACACAGTCAACATTTACGAGGATGCTTTTTAGAAAAGCACTGTCATTAAGTTGACCAACGTGAGATATTAAACCGGGAACAGATGTTGTCATGCTTCGAGAAACGCCATGCACAACATGGCCTTGATCCAGAAGCAATCTACATAGTGCCTGACCGATAAAGCCAGTTGCACCTGTAACGAGAATATTCATTTTAAGCAATGTCCTTTCTAGCAGTAATGCGAGAATAGACCGAGACCAAAGCATAGCAAGAAAAATAATAGACGCTATCTATAAAACTCAACTTCAAATTGGCTCGATAATTATTCCACTGCCACAGTGCTGCCTTAAACTTATTACCTGACAATGAGTTATCTCTTACAAGATAGTTAGCCAAAGGTTTATCACTCGGCGTCAAAGATGCCGTACCGACAGTTTTGATAGCCTCTGCCCAAAACAAGTAATCTTCATGACCTGTATTCTTAAAGCGTAAAGCAGGCAACGCCGAGCGCAGGTACATGCCAGTCAAGTTGCCAATTTGATTTCTATAAAGCATATCTTTAAAACCAATATTTGCCTTGGGGTGTACAACGCCTAAGAATACACCGGCTTCAGAATACCGAGCATAAGAAGAATAAGTGATTTTAGCCTGATTTTTGCACATATACTTAACTTGTAGCGCAAGTTTATCCGGCAACCAGCAGTCGTCACTGTCTAAGAAGGCAACCAGGCCTCCTGTTGCCATATTCAAAGCAACATTACGCGTTTCAGCCACACCTAAATTTTTTGTATTTTTAACATAACGAATACGAAGATCCGAATTGGCGAATGTAGAGGCAACATCTGAACTACCGTCAGACGAACAATCATCAATTATTAATAACTCCCAGTCAGAATGAGTCTGTTTGAGCACAGACTCTACACTAGCCTTTACATAAGGAAGCGCATTATACATGGGCATAACAATGCTGACCTTCATTGGCTAGCCCCCTTAAGATTCGCCACATACTTTCTCTGATCTGGCGTTAAAAGCAAAATAATATATAAAACAATCAAGCCATTAGTAAGCACCGCAGTTAAAGGGCTACCATTAGACAAAAACATGACTTGAGGTATAAACATGGCAATTCGTTGAGAAAAACTGAACATTTTTGACAAAGCCTCATACACCAAGCCAAATAAAACAAAAACAAATAACAGTAAAAGAGCTCCTAACATTCCAAAATTTGAGTATCCGTCTGCCAATAGATTCGCATTGGCTCTATCACCTTCTTTAAAAAATAGGCTTCCAATTAAAAACGCTGGGGACTCAGAGTAATTATACTCGACAATTCCTTTTAAAAAGCTGTGCCCCCAATAAGCAAATGTATGATGAGAAAAGAAATCATAATAGAGATAATTCAATACTGAAGGAGCTAACACCATCCTATCAAGAGAGAAAAGTGATAACAAAGCACGGCCCACATAGAAATCAACGGCAAAAATAGCTAAAGAACCACTCAAGATAGTTACAACCATTACCCATGCCTTAATACCTTTATTCAAAATAAACAAACAGCCCAACATAATAATCAAAGACAATATTATTGATTTATGACCGGCCACCATATAGGAAATCAAATAACAAGTTACACCTAAAGTGAAATAACTAAAGCGCCGTCTAGACCAACCGTAAACTATGGCATAAGGAGCTAGACTGCCGCCCACAACACCAATCAAGTAGCGCATAATAGTATCGGCATTATCTCGAAACTCATGACGCAATTCATATACATCATTCACACCAACAAGCTTGAACTCCCCCGTATAAACAAAAACACTGTAAAAAACAAAGAAAGCCAGCCCACCAATCACAATGATGAAATTAAGTTGGGCTTTACCGGAAAAATTAGATAGAACTAAATCTGGAATTCGGACCCAAGAACAAATAGACAATGCAAAAGACATTAACGAAACTAAAAAAATATAAAACCAGTCAACACTGCCAAACACTACATAATGAAGCGGGATCGAAGGCCCAAGCACAATCAAATAAAACAATAAAAACAAAAAAGCAGAACTTGTTTTAATAAATGAATCAAACAGCAAGATAGGAAATGCCGAAACCAATATCAAAAGAGCAACAACTGGCCACTCCCACTCACCAATCGAAAGTGCGAAATATGTATGGTACGGGTATAAAATAATTGAATAACCTACAGCAAAAAATACCAGAAACCCAATATAAAGAAGGTAGCAGGCTAACGCTCTTATTATCTGATTAGTCAGCACAATAAACTCTACAATAGTTCGGCATAAATAGCGGTTAGCTTTGTGGATTGGGTTCCCCAATTATAACTACTCATAACAGCTGCACGCCCTCTTTGCCCCATTAATGCAGCTTCAGCAGGGTTATCCACTAAATACTTCATACCTGCATAAATCGCTTCAGCAGATTCAGGGTCCACCAATACTCCGCAGTTTACAGTCGCAATGATATCCCGCCACGCAGGAAAATCAGAAGCAATAATAGGAACTCCAGCAGCCATATATTCAAAGAGTTTATTAGGTTGTGACGCTAGATGATTATTAGCAGGCAAGAACGTAACGACTCCAGCGACACAATCCGAAAAAATATTTTTGAGCTCATGTCGACCAACCTGCCCCACGTAATTGACATTTGACCATCCATCTAGTTGCTTTACTTCAGATAGCAGTTCAAGAGGTGAAAACTCACCAGCCAAACACAAGGTCATACTAGATTTATGATTATTTGAAGCAAAGGAATTAATTAATGGAACAATCCCTCTAATCCGAGTAATGGCACCAACATAAACAAACTTATTATTAATAGATACATTCTTGTTGGCAACCTGATTGTAAAATTCAAACTCTTCGAGCATAGGAAAATTTTCAATCAAAACTGTTTTATCCTGATTAAATTTTCTATATATCGAAGGCGTAGCAGCAATGACTTTCCAAAAAAACAGAACAGACAATTTTTCAAACAAACTGAAACATTTTGAGATGAAGGGTCTAACTATTTTTGGCAACCAATATTTATCAAGGATGTCTAGCGGTACATCCTCATGTACGTCGTATATTATTTTAATGCCGAAAATTGACATCAATATAGCTAAAGGTGTCAATTCAGGGTCATGTATATGAACGACCTTAGGTCGAATATTAAAAAGTTTAAGTGCAACGGCAAACTGTATAAGAAAAACTCGGCCTAACCGGCCGAACGGTGCTTTACCGCAGTCAATAATGTTATAAAGTTCTCTTTGTTCATCACCCTTTCCGTCCGCTACCAGCACGGATAAATCAACCGCTTCCATTCCTCCAATCGCTGGACATTCTTTATGGAATACCCGCGTATCATTCCGATTGTGGACAGTTGTTAAAACAACAGCCTTGTAAGAAGCGCTCATTTTCGTTACCTAATTTAAAAATTACACTAATGCCGATGCAATACGCTGGGAAGCCATCCCTGCACCATACATTTCACCTATATCAGGTATATTTTTTGCAAACATATACTGTGCAAACTCAATGATTCGTTCTCGATCAGCACCAGATAATTTATTTACCCCAAGCTCGACCAACTCAGTCCACTCTGTTTCATCTCGCATTGTCACACAAGATTTATTAAAAAAGAACGCCTCCTTCTGAACACCACCACTATCGGTCAGTACTAGCGCACAGTTTGAAAGCAACCACACCATTTGAATATAGCCTACTGGCTTAATCAAATGACAATTTAAACTTAAATTATTTCTCTTAAGCGCACTTGCAGTTCTAGGGTGTAATGGGACAACTACCGGGGCAATTGAAGCATGTAAATAGTTGATAGCAGCAACAATACTTTCTAGCCTACCGACATCATCCGTATTCTCTGCACGATGAAAGGTCGCCAAAATAAAATCACCCTTAACATCCAACTCTTCAGGCTTAACAGCGGCATTTTTAAACTGAATGGCCGCATCCAGCATTACATCGCCGACCTCAGAAATTAAAACATCCCTGTTATAAAATCCTTCTCTACGTAAATTTTCAATTGCACCGGCAGTTGGACAGAATAGCCGAGAACTAACGTTATCCGTTAGTATCCTGTTGATCTCTTCAGGCATTGCCATATTATAACTGCGCAACCCAGCTTCGACATGCGAGACTGGTATATGCAATTTTGAAGCAGCTATTGCCCCTGCTAAAGTACTATCAGTGTCTCCATACACTAAAAGAGAGTCAGGTTTCTCAATTAGAAGCAACTCTTCAATTTTCTCAATCATCCGCCCCGTATTTTGCCCATGTGACCCACCACCTATGGCCAGGTTATAGTCTGGTTGCGAAATACTCAGGTCTGCAAAAAAAACATCTGACATATTTGAATCATAATGCTGCCCCGTATGTATCAAAACTTCCTGCACATTGCAATCCGTATTTTTAAGCGCCAACGAGACTGTGGCTGCTTTAACAAACTGTGGTCTAGCACCGACAACTGTACAAATCTTCATATTTATACCCATTACATTACAAATATCTGAAAAAACTAGATTTTAATGATGATCGCCATTAACGAATAGCACACTCTAATATGCTTTGAGATACATGATAGGTATTCGATTATCTTACATACTAATTTAAATTGAGGCCTTCAATGCATCGATAACGATCTGTTGATCGGTTTCACTGATATAAGGATGCATGGGTAGGCTAAGAACCTGCTCAGCTGCTGAATCACCTATAGGCAAAGACTTTGTCAGGTCAGCTACTGCAGGCTGTTTATTAAGGGGCAACGGATAGTGGATGGCCGTTGGTATTCCACGCTCACTTAGCTGTTGTTGTACTGCACTTCTATTCGCTAACGAGACCGTATATTGAGCAAAAACACTCGTATTATGTTGCTCAACAAAAGGAGTAAGCCCTGTCAATTCAAGCTCATTGATTCTTTGACTGTAAAAACTTGCAGCTTTATTGCGAAGAATAATTTCTTCAGAAAAAATCTGTAATTTAGGCAGTAATATAGCAGCTTGCAGCGTATCTAATCGGCTATTCACGCCAACTCGCACGTGATGATAGCGACGCGCCTGACCATGGCGAGCTATCTGTCTAATTATGGTGGCAAGCTCATCATCGTTCGTAAAAATTGCCCCACCATCGCCGTAACAGCCTAAGGGTTTACTTGGAAAAAAACTTGTGCATGCAATTGTAGTTAGGCTACAGGAACGGCGCCCCTTATAGGTTGCACCAAAGCTTTGCGCTGCATCTTCAATGACAGGCAAGTTATATTTTGCAGCAATTGCATTAATCGCATCAAAATCAGCACATTGACCGTACAGTGAAACCGGGATGATAGCCTTTGTTTTTGGAGTTATTGCTGCTTCGATTAGCAATGGATCAAGATTGTACGTTCTCGGATCAATATCTACATAGACGGGTTTCGCACCTAGTAAAGCAACAGTCTCAGCGGTTGCTATATAAGTAAACCCTGGAGTGATAACCTCATCCCCCGGTCCTATATCAAGAGCCATTTGTGCGATCTGTAAGGCATCGGTACCGTTAGCGCATGTAATGCAATATTTAGCCCCCACAAAGGCCGCAAGCTGTTCCTCTAGCTCATCAACTTCAGGCCCAAGGATGTACTTACCGTGAGCGAGTACACGCTGAATACCAGCATCGATCTCCTGCTTGATGCGGACTTGCTGAGTTTTAAGGTCAATGAACTCGATCATTTATTGCAATCCACTTTACTCAATTTTTTTCCCACTAAGACGTATCGACAACCCGTGTGGATGCACGCAACATCACCCTTTCCGCTCAGCGGCAAGGCCAATTGTTCACCAAACTCACTCATCCACCCGATCTGACGCGCAGGAACACCAACCATCAAGGCGTAGTCAGGTACGTCTTTGTTAACCACCGCGCCGGCACCAACAAATGCAAACTGACCAATTGTCACACCGCAGACGATAGTACAATTTGCACCGAGGGTTGCGCCTTTCTTGACCAAGGTGTCACGATACTGATCCTTACGTTCAACCAGTGAGCGCGGATTGTACACATTGGTAAAAACCATACTCGGACCGCAAAAGACTCCGTCCTCTAATGTGACATTATCGTAAACCGATACGTTGTTCTGTATCTTGCATTTATCGCCTATAACAACTTGGTTCCCAACGAATACATTTTGACCTAGAGACACGCCCTTCCCGATACGAGCACCGCCACATACATGCACAAAATGCCAAATACGTGAGCCATCTCCGATTTCAGCGCCATCATCAATGATCGCACTCGGGTGTTGATAAAACTCCATTACGCGCTCCAATACAGTGCAGCCTCAATTACTATGATCCGAACGTCCCAACAGAAGGGCATTTCATTGCCAACGTATTTTATCCTGGCAAAAGATCTATCAACGTTTACCTAACTGAAGGACAAATGGATGCGCCTCATTAGCATTGGCTGGAGCAGGTGTTGCTGCACGGATAGTTTGCACTGTTTCAACACAATGCCGCGCATCTTTTATTCCGTAACCACGGCCAGCTAGAATTTCCTGATAACTAGTAGTATGCAAATCTGTGAAGCCCTCAGAGAATTCCATCTCCTCGCCATTCACTGTAATCGAGCGATAAGTCGGTTTATTTCCTTTAACTGACGCAGGCAGGTCGTTAGCATCAATTGACAAGAACCAACGTACTCGCGCACGTTTGTATTCAAGGTAGCCGGCTGACTTCGTCTCGGATACGTAGTGAACAACATTCTTCTCTAGAGCACCAAAGATGAAGTGCAACATGTCAAAAAAATGTACACCAATATTTGTTGCAATTCCAAATGACTTTCTTGGATCACCTTTCCAGCTTTCCAAATACCACTTACCACGTGAGGTGATATATGTGAGCTCTACATCAAATTTGTTATCCGTACTATCGGCAGCGACTTTATCTTTCAGATCTAAAATTGATTTATGGTGGCGCAACTGCAAAATATTGTAGACTTTTTTTCCTGTCTCTTTCTCTACCCGCTCCAACTCATCCAGGATATCAGTCGTAGGTACAAGCGGCTTTTCACATATCACATCGCACCCTAGCTTTAGACCTGCGACTATATGAGAGTGATGCAAATAATTTGGAGAACAGATGGACACATAATCCAGGGCACTTACAGGGTCACGCTGCAATCGCCATGCATGCTCCATGAACTGTTCAAACTCAGTAAAAAACTCACTTTCAGGGGATATGCTATCGATTATCCCGACTGAGTCATTTATATCATAGGCAACCGACAACGCGTTCCCTGTGTCTTTAATTGCACGCATATGACGAGGTGCGATATATCCAGCAGCACCAACTAAAGCAAATTTTTTCATACAGCCGCCCTAACTAAATTCTCGACACTAAGCCTTGATAACATTTTCTAAACGGGACCGATACTTACCACGGCTATCAACAATCAAACGACCATGTTTTGCGATTAATTCATAATCGAATTTCTCATGATCAGTTGCTAATATAATTGCATCGAAACTAGCAATATTCTCAGCCGTAAGTTTCTCGCTTGAAAGATTAAAATTATGCTCTCGCATTTTAGGAAAAACAGGAACATGCGGGTCACTGTAAGCAACTGCACAACCTTTAGCTTCAAGCAGCTCCATAATTTCCACTGATGGAGACTCACGCATATCATCAACATTTTTCTTGTATGCGATGCCTAGAACTAGGACCTTGCTTCCTTTCAGTGGTTTGCCTGAATCATTCAACCCATCAACCAATTTACTCACGACATATTCAGGCATCGCCTGGTTCACTTCGCCAGAAAGCTCGATAAAGCGAGTGTGCAGACCGTATTCACGTGCTTTCCAAGTTAAGTAAAATGGATCAATCGGTATACAATGGCCACCCAAACCTGGGCCAGGGTAATAAGCAGTAAATCCAAATGGCTTTGTCGCTGCGGCATCTACAACTTCAAAAATATCAATCCCCATTCGGTCTGCCACGACCTTCATCTCGTTAACCAAGCCGATATTTACAGCTCGGTGTATATTCTCTAAAAGCTTTGTCATCTCAGCAGCTTTAGTCGAGCTAACAGATACTACCTTGTCTATTGCTTGCTCATACAGAGCAATCCCAACCTCAAGGCAAGACTCCGTATGACCACCAATAACTTTAGGAATTGTTCGGGTTTCGAAATCAGGATTACCTGGATCTTCTCGCTCAGGTGAATAAACAAGGAAAATATCCTTTCCGACCTTCAAACCTCCCTCTTCTACACGAGGCAATAGCTCTTCTTCGGTAGTACCTGGATATGTAGTGCTTTCCAGTGAGACGATCTGACCTTCACGCAAAAATGGCTTTATCGCATCGGATGTATTAGTCACATAACTCATATCTGGTTCGCGATACTTGTTTAAAGGTGTCGGAACACAGAGAATTAATGCATCACACTCGCTTGAGCGAGAAAAATCAGCCGTCGATTCAAAACCATTGCTCAATGCTTTTTTAATTGAACTAGACGGGATGTGTTCAATATAACTTTCTCCAACATTGAGCTTATCAATTTTACCCTGATCGATATCAATACCCAAGACCTTGTAGCCGATGGAGTTAAACCGCAACATCAGGGGTAGCCCAACATACCCAAGCCCAACAATCCCAATAATGGCTTGTTTTGTTTTAAACTTCTCTACAGCTGACTGTTTTACGACTGACATTGCATCTCCAGACTAAATAATCTTATTTAAACTTAACAGTAAAACCATACCGACTTAGGCATTACGTACTTTCGAATAGTTGATCATAAAAACTCTTACTAAAGCCAAGGCTCCACCAACAATAAGCCCAAGTATCAGCCCAATAATAACTACTAGCATTTTCTTCGGTGCAATCGGTGTTTCCGGCACCAGCGCAGGGCTATCAAAAGTAAATACAGACACATTGTCTGGATTCACGTCGATCTTCTGCAGGAAATCCATTTGGTTTTCGATGCCGCGCAACTCAGCGATAAATGGGTCGTCGTTGGTTCGTTTTTCCAGTACGGCCAGCTCTGCTTTGACGGCTTTGGCGCCGCGCATATACATCAGGTTGCCATCCATAAACTCGGCGAAGTCGCCGTCTGATGAGGTTTTACCTGGCGTCACTTGTGGGGAGTCATAGCCTACGGCATCGGCTACGATCAATGCCTCTTGCAGGCGTGCAATTCTATCTTCACGTCTTTTTTCAGCGGTGGCACGCAGTGCATCCATCTGCCGGGAAAGGGATTGGGCCTTGGTGCCAATCTCTGTCAGTTGGTTGGTACGCATCCCCTCTTCCGACTTGTCTGCAGCCATTTTCACGTACTTGTTGGCCCACTCAGCCACGACCTCAGGCTGTTTGCCTTCGACTTTTACAACAAAGTAGTCAGGGTTGTTTTTTGCATCAGGTGCTTGGACATTGAAATCCGAGTTGAAACGATCCCACAACCTGTCTTTCGCAGCCCCTGCATCTTCTGCAGGCAAACTGGGCAAATAAACTTCATCAAAGAACTGGCGCTTCAATGAACCGGATAGCAGGTTGCGTTTGTAAACGCCGTAGACGTCTTCAACGGTAAATTCGCTGAGCTTTGCCTCACTGCGACCCAGGTTGTAGCCAGAAATATCACTGAGACGAGGTGGCATCACCCCTGCGGAGGCTTGGTAGGTGGGAGTACTTAGGAATGCATAAGCTGCAGCAAGAGCAGTAATGAGTACCGTGCAGCCAATAATTAGCCACTTTTGCAGCCAGAGTTGTTTAACCAGCTCAACTAAATCGATCTCATCAGAGGTGTGAGATTGTTCAGCAGTCATTCTTTGATTCACAGAAGCTCCCGTTTTTGTCATTGCCCATCATGAGCATGAAGGTCTGCACCTCCTGCTACATAGCATGTGTTATGCGCTATACCTTGGCTGCAAGGCTATATGGCGATCCAACTAGCTTAGACGCTCGTTTCTTACGCAAATTCCATTTCCCGACATAAACCCAGGAGTTTTTTACTGACGATAGATCCCTGCTACAAACAACGCCCCTGCCAAAGACAAAAACGTGCGCAGTTTAACGTTTTAGATAAGCAGCTTGCCACTACAACAAACAGCTAAATCATTGATTGATTAAGCCATTTGCTTGGCGGAGTAGGAACAGGATCAGTCGTCCTCGTTCACCCGATCACGCAGCTCTTTGCCTGGCTTGAAGTGCGGAACGAACTTGCCGTCGAGACTAACGGACTGTCCTGTCTTAGGGTTGCGGCCCACGCGTGGTGCGCGGAAGTGCAGCGAGAAGCTGCCAAAGCCGCGAATCTCAATACGATCGCCTGAGGATAAGGCACTCGACATTTGTTCAAGCATTGTTTTAATTGCCAGCTCGACATCCTTGGATGAGAGTTGGCCTTGATGGGTCACGATCCTTTCGATCAATTCCGACTTGGTCATAATTTTCCCTTCGTTTTCAAGCGGCTAGATCACTCGATAGAATGGTTTTAGCATGCTCCCAAGCTTTTGAACAGCCTCTAGAAACGCTTCCATGCTGTTGATTCCATTCATAACCCGCTATTGCAGCGGCAAACAACCGTTCCAGACCGTTGTGATCCTTACCCGTAGGGTGTGACAACGCGAAGCTTGTCCACCAGAGCTCGAGCCTCAAGCAAATACCCGGAGTAATCTCAGCATCAATGGTGGAAGGGTGAAGTGTCTTCCACCCTACCAACGCGCACAAAAAAGGGAGCCCGAAGGCTCCCTTTTTCTTTGGAAAACCTGAACTTAGTTCTGGTTTTCCATTTGTGCGCGGATCAGATCACCAATGGTGGTCGGACCAGCAGGAGCAGCTTCGTCCTGCTTGGTGCGCATTTCTTTGATTGCTTCTTTTTCGTCTTCAACGTCTTTCGACTTGATCGACAAGCTAATTACGCGGCTCTTACGATCAACGCTGATGATCTTGGCTTCAACTTCTTCGCCTTCTTTCAGAACGTTGCGCGCGTCTTCAACGCGGTCACGGCTGATTTCAGAGGCTTTCAGTGTAGCTTCGATGCCGTCAGCCAGGGTGATTACAGCGCCCTTAGCGTCAACTTCTTTAACGGTACCGGTCACGATTGTGCCTTTATCGTTAATGGCAACGTAGTCGGAGAACGGATCTTCTTCCAGTTGCTTGATGCCCAGGGAGATGCGCTCACGCTCTGGATCAACAGACAGGATGACGGTTTCGAGCTCGTCGCCCTTCTTGAAGCGACGTACGGCTTCTTCGCCGACTTCGTTCCAGGAGATGTCTGACAGGTGAACCAGGCCGTCGATGCCGCCGTCCAGACCAATGAAGATACCGAAATCGGTGATCGACTTGATGGTGCCGGAGATCTTGTCACCCTTGTTGAACTGACCCGAGAAATCTTCCCATGGGTTAGTTTTGCACTGCTTGATGCCGAGGGAGATACGACGACGCTCTTCGTCGATATCGAGAACCATAACTTCCACTTCATCGCCAACCTGAACGACTTTAGATGGGTGGATGTTTTTGTTGGTCCAATCCATTTCGGATACGTGCACCAGGCCTTCCACGCCTTCTTCCAGCTCTGCGAAGCAGCCGTAGTCGGTCAGGTTGGTTACGCGTGCAACAACGCGAGTGCTTTCTGGGTAACGCGCTTTGATAGCAACCCATGGGTCTTCGCCCAGTTGCTTCAGGCCCAGCGATACGCGGTTACGCTCGCGATCGTACTTCAGAACCTTAACGTCGATTTCGTCACCAACGTTGACGATCTCGGAAGGATGCTTGATGCGCTTCCAAGCCATGTCTGTGATGTGCAGCAGGCCGTCGACACCGCCCAGATCCACGAACGCGCCGTAGTCGGTGAGGTTCTTGACGATACCTTTAACTTGCTGGCCTTCCTGCAGAGATTCGAGCAGAGCTTCGCGCTCAGCACTGTTCTCAGCTTCGAGGACGCTACGACGAGAAACAACAACGTTGTTGCGCTTCTGGTCCAGCTTGATGACCTTGAATTCCAGCTCTTTGCCTTCCAGGTGAGTGGTATCACGCACTGGACGAACATCGACCAAAGAACCTGGCAGGAACGCACGGATGCCGTTAACGTCGACAGTGAAGCCGCCTTTAACCTTACCGTTGATAACGCCCGTAACCACTTCTTCAGCGGCGAAAGCTGCTTCCAGAACAATCCAGCACTCAGCGCGCTTGGCTTTTTCGCGGGACAGCTTGGTTTCACCGAAGCCATCTTCAACCGCGTCCAGCGCAACGTGGACTTCGTCACCGACCTTGATGGTCAGCTCGCCTTGTTCATTGAAGAACTGCTCGAGCGGGATGACGCCCTCTGACTTCAGACCGGCATGAACAGTGACCCAGTCACCGTCAATGTCGACTACGATACCGGTAATGATGGCGCCCGGTTGCATGTCGAGGGTTTTTAGGCTTTCTTCAAAAAGTTCCGCGAAGCTTTCGCTCATGTTGATTCCTGTTGATTCAGGGCAGTTAATCTGCCCAAACCACACTCCAGACAATGTGGGTACGTTCATATAAAAAGAGGCTTGCAAGACTAGGACTGGTCTCTTGCATGCCTCCCTGGCGAACTATCGGCTCATGCCGCAGCTCTATTAACCAGCGAGATCGCGAATGGCGACCTCGCTGAGAATTCGTTCAAACACCTGCTCGATGGAAAGTTCGGTCGAATCCAGCTGGATTGCATCGGCTGCCGGCTTGAGCGGGGCTACCGTGCGCTGGGTATCGCGCTCATCGCGCTCGCGAATCTCATCAAGTAGACTCGCAAGATTAACATCATCGCCCTTCGCCTTCAACTGCAAGTAACGCCTGCGCGCGCGCTCTTCTGCACTGGCGGTCAGAAACACCTTCAACGGTGCATCCGGAAACACCACGGTGCCCATGTCACGACCGTCCGCAACCAGGCCCGGAAACTCCTGAAACGCCCGCTGGCGTTGCAGCAAGGCTTCGCGCACCGCTGGCAAGGCCGCGACCTGTGAAGCCCCGGCGCCGACTTGCTCGTTACGGATGGCGTCAGTGACTTCTTCACCCTCAAGGATGATGCGCTGCCCTTTGCCGTCGGGGTTGGCGATAAATTGCACATCCAGATGCGCCGCCAGCATGGTTACTGACGCTTCATTGGTGATATCAACCCCGTGATTGCGTGCGGAAAATGCCAACAAACGATAGAGGGCGCCTGAGTCCAGCAGGCCCCACCCTAGTTTTTGCGCCACCAAACAGGCAATCGTGCCCTTCCCTGAACCGCTTGGCCCGTCGATTGCGATTACTGGCGCAGCATTCATCACTTGTCCTCCTCGCCAACCTGCATCCCAACCTGTGCGGCCAGCGCCAGGAAGTTTGGAAATGAAGTGGCGACGTTTGCGCAGTCATGGATACGGATTGGCGCACCGGCGCGCAGCGAGGCCACACTAAAGGCCATGGCAATACGGTGATCGCCGTGGGCATGCACTTCACCGCCGCCCATAGCGCCGCCTTCGATGATGATGCCGTCTGGCGTTGGCTCGGCGCTGACGCCCAACTCGATCAAGCCGTCAGCCATCACTTGAATGCGATCGGATTCTTTTACCCGCAGCTCTTCAGCTCCGCGCAACACGGTACGGCCTTCGGCACAGGCAGCCGCGACGAACAATACCGGGAATTCATCAATCGCCAGCGGCACCAGGTCCTCTGGAATATTGATGCCCTTGAGTTTAGCTGAACGCACGCGAATATCTGCGACTGGCTCGCCGCCAACCTCGCGCTCATTCTCAAGGCTGATATCACCGCCCATCAACCTGAGGATATCGATTACGCCGGTGCGCGTCGGATTGACGCCAACATGTTCAAGCAGCAGGTCAGAGCCTTCGGCAATGCTGGCCGCAACCAGGAAGAATGCGGCGGACGAGATATCCGCAGGCACTTCAATATGCGTGCCTTTGAGGGTGTGACCCGACTCAACCGTCGCCGAGTTTCCTTCGACCGTTACCGGATAACCAAAGCCGCGCAGCATGCGCTCGGTATGGTCACGCGTTGGCGCTGGCTCGATAACAGTGGTGGAACCCGCAGCATAGAGACCTGCAAGCAACAAGCAGGATTTGACCTGGGCACTGGCCATTGGCATTTCATAGGTCATGCCGCCCAAGCGACCACCTGCACGCACGGTCAATGGCGGACGCCCTTCAGCGGCCGTCTCGATAATCGCACCCATGGCGCGCAATGGCTTGGCCACACGGTTCATCGGACGCTTGTTAAGCGAGGCATCACCGGTCAGCGTGACATCGAACGGCTGCGCCGCCAGCAAACCACTGAGCAAACGCATCGAAGTGCCCGAGTTACCGACATAGATCGGGCCAGGCGGCGCCTTGAGACCACGCAGGCCGACGCCATGAATGGTCACGCGGCCATGGTGCGGGCCTTCAATCACAACGCCCATGTCGCGAAATGCCTGCAATGTTGCGAGCGCATCTTCGCCTTCGAGGAAACCTTCGACTTCAGTAATGCCTTCGGCAATCGAACCGAGCATGATCGAGCGATGGGAGATGGATTTATCGCCCGGTACGCGAATTTTGCCAGTGACCTTGCCACCGGGATTAGCCAGAAAAATCAGATCATTCGTGTGCATAGCATCCACATAAGCCCTGCGGGCTAAAATTTTGCTGAAGTGTTCGCGGGCAACGCGGGCGCGCGTAAAGACGCCCAGCAGCTGATGCCCATCCCCTGCATCGACCGCGGCGCGAAGTGCGTCGAGATCGCTGCGAAATACGTCCAGGTTCTGCAATACCGCTTCGCGATTGGCCAGAAAGATATCGTGCCACATCACCGGATCACTGCCCGCGATACGGGTAAAGTCACGAAAACCGCCGGCAGCGTAACGGAAAATCTCCAGGTTCTCACTGCGTTTAGCCAGCGAGTCGACCAAACCAAACGCCAGCAAATGCGGCAGATGGCTGGTGGCGGCCAACACCTGATCATGATGCTCGACCTGCATGTGCTCGACATCGGCGCCAAGCTGTCGCCACAACTGATCGACCAACTGCAGGGCTTGCGGATCGGTGCCTTGCTGCGGCGTCAAAATCACTTTGTGCTGGCGAAACAGCTCTGCATTAGCGGCCTCAACACCACTCTGCTCCGAACCTGCAATCGGATGCCCCGGCACAAAACGAGCAGGCATTGTGCCAAACGCAAGACTGGCGGCACGCACCACATTACCCTTGGCGCTGCCCACATCGGTCAGCACCGCATTACCCAAATCAAGCTTGGCCAACTCACCGAGCACACGCTCCATGGCCAGAATCGGCACCGCCAACTGGATCACATCGGCGCCTTGGCAAGCGAGCGCCAATTGCTCCTCGCAACGGTCAACCACACCCAAGGCAACAGCGGTTTCCCGCGATTGCGGATCAAGATCAACGCCAACCACCTCACCGCAAACGCCGCGCTCACGCAAACCCTTGGCAAAGGAGCCACCAATCAAGCCCAGCCCCACGACCACCAGGCGGCCGATCATAGGGGCAGAGGATTGCGCAGAAGTTACAGGCGCCTCAGTTGCAGCAGATTTAACCTCGCTCACGCGCCAAGCACCTTACGCAATGCAGCGAGGAAGCGGCTGTTCTCTTCAGGCAGGCCAATGGATACGCGCAGATAGGTTGGCATGCCGTAGTTGGCCGTTGGCCGCACGATAACGCCTTCGCTGAGCAATGCCTGGTTGATTGGCCCTGCATCACGCGCCAGATCGACCGCGATAAAATTGCCTTTCGAGGGAATCCAGTTCAGACCGAGCTCACGGAAACCCGCCTCAAGCTGGGCCATGCCGTCATCATTGACCTTGCGGCTTTGCGCCAGATACTCAAGATCGTCGAACGCGGCGCACGCTGCGGCCTGGGCCAGGCTGTTAACGTTGAAAGGCTGGCGTACGCGATTCAATATATCCGCCACTTGCGCGCTGCTGATGCCGTAACCAACACGCAGCGCCGCCAAGCCATAAGCCTTGGAGAAGGTGCGCGACACCAACAAGTTCGGGTACTGGCTCAGGTAGTTAAGGCCGTCCGGCAGTTCACTGCCGTGTGCATATTCGATATAGGCCTCATCCAGCACCACCAACACGGATTCGGGCACCTTGGCCAGGAACTCAGCCAAGGCGTGCGGGCCAAACCAGGTGCCAGTCGGATTGTTCGGGTTGGCAATGAACACCACGCGGGTCTGCTCATTGATCGCCTTGGCCATGGCTTCAAGGTCGTGGCCGAAGTCCTTGGCCGGGACGATATTGCACTGCGCACCCACCGCTTGTGTCGCGATTGGGTACACCGCGAAGGCGTGTTCACTGAATACCGCATTAAGCCCAGGCGCCAGGTAAGCGCGGGCGACCAGCTCAAGAATGTCGTTGGAACCATTGCCCAGCGTCACTTGCTGGGTCTGGACGCCGCAGCGCTGCGCCAACAAACTCTTTAGCGAGAAACCATTGCCGTCCGGATAGCGGGTCAACTCTGACAGCTCGGCGCGAATGGCCTCCAGCGCTTTAGGGCTGGGGCCAAGCGGGTTCTCGTTGCTGGCCAGCTTAACGATATTGGCCGGATCAAGCCCCAGCTCACGCGCCAACTCATCAACCGGCTTGCCAGGTACATAGGGCGACAGCTTTTGCACGCCTGGCTGCGCCAGCGCGAGGAAATCACAACTCATTGCTTGCCTCGTTAAATCCGGAAAACTCATTTGTTGAATATTCGGTGCCACTGATCCCGAATGCAAAACACCAACCGTAGGGTGTGACAACGCGAAGCTTGTCCACCATAACCGCACTGCGCCCTGGTGGATGGAAAAGCGCCATCCACCCTACAGGGCATCAGAGAACGGCTTTGGGGTATGAGCCCAGCACTTTGAGCGCGACAGCTTCCTGATTGATTTTTTCCAGCACATCCTTGATCAACGGATCGCGGTGATGACCGACAAAATCGATGAAGAACACGTACGTCCACTTACCGCTGCGCGAAGGCCGCGTCTCAATACGCGTCAGGTCGATGCCGTTGTGGTGGAACGGCACCAGCAACTCATGCAAGGCGCCCGGCTTGTTGCTCATGGAGATAATGACCGAGGTCTTGTCATCCCCTGTCGGCGGCACTTCCTGGCTGCCGATAATCAAGAAGCGCGTCGAGTTGTCCGGACGGTCCTCGATTTTCTCAGCCAGCTTGGTCAAGCCATACAAGCTCGCCGCCATGTCACCAGCGATTGCTGCCGAATTCCACTCGCTTTTCACGCGCTTGGCTGCATCGGCATTGCTTGAAACAGCAATACGCTCAACATTCGGGAAGTGCGCATCCAGCCACTTGCGGCACTGGGCCAATGACTGGGCGTGGGAATAAATGCGAGTGATCTTATCGGTCTTGGTCGACTCACCCACCAGCAGGTGATGGTGAATACGCAGCTCAACCTCGCCACAGATCACCATGTCGTGCTCAAGGAAACTGTCCAAGGTGTGGTTAATCGCGCCTTCAGTCGAGTTCTCGACCGGCACCACGCCAAAGTTCACTGCGCCGGCAGCCACTTCACGGAACACTTCGTCGATCGCTGCCATCGGCACGCTGATCACCGCGTGACCGAAATGCTTCATCGCCGCCGCTTGCGAGAAGGTGCCTTCAGGGCCGAGGTAAGCCACTTTCAGTGGGTTCTCAAGCGCCAGGCACGAGGACATGATTTCACGGAACAGGCGGGCCATTTCTTCATTGCCCAGTGGCCCGGCATTGCGGTCCATGATGCGCTTGAGAACTTGCGCCTCACGCTCAGGGCGATAAAAAACCGGCTTCTCGCCTTCCGGCAACGCAGCCATTTTGACCCGCGCGACTTCTTCAGCGCAGCGGGCGCGATCGCTGATCAGCTCAAGGATTTTCTCATCCAGGCTGTCAATGCGCAGGCGCAGCGCCTTTAATTCTTGCTCGGAAATTTGATCCGACATTAACCGTGCTCCTTCTCGAACTCAGCCATGTAGGCAACCAATGCCTGCACCGCATCAAGACCAACTGCGTTATAGATGGAAGCACGCATGCCGCCAACCGAACGGTGGCCCTTGAGGTTCAACAAACCGCGCGCATCAGCGCCGGCCAAAAATGGCTTGTCTAGGCGATCATCAGCCAGACGGAACGGTACATTCATCCACGAACGCGAATTAGGCGTAATCGGATTGCTGTACAGCTCGCTGCTATCAATGGCGCCGTAGAGCAGATCTTTCTTGGCCCGGTTGCGTGTTTCCATCGCCGCAACGCCACCCTGCTCCTTGAGCCACTCAAAAACCAGACCCGACAGGTACCAGGAAAAGGTCGCCGGGGTGTTGTACATCGAGCCATTGTCGGCTGCGACCTTGTAATTGAGCATGGTTGGACAGACACTGCGCGCGCGACCCAGCAGGTCTTCACGCACAATCACCACCACCAAACCGCTCGGGCCGATGTTTTTCTGCGCACCCGCGTAGATCAGGCCGAACTTGGAGACATCCAGCTCGCGCGAGAGAATGTCCGAAGACATATCAGCCACCAGCGGCACGTCACCCACTTGCGGAATCCAGTCAAACTGCAGGCCGCCAATGGTTTCGTTGCTGGCGTAATGCACATAGGCGGCATTTTTCGACAGCTGCCATTCGTTCTGACCCGGAATCGCAAAGTAGTCGTAGGGCTTGGCACTGGCGGCGACATTGATGTTGCCATAGCGCTTGGCTTCTTCGATGCTTTTCTTCGACCAGATGCCGGTGTCGATGTAGTCAGCCACACCGTCTTCGGGCAGCAGGTTCAGGGCGATCTCAGCGAACTGCTGGCTGGCACCACCCTGTAGAAACAGAACTTTGTAATTCGAGGGAATGGACAACAGGTCACGCAGATCCTGCTCGGCTTTCTCGGCGATTGCAGTGTATTCATCGCTGCGATGGCTCATTTCCATCACTGACAGGCCTTTACCTTGCCAGTCGAGGAGTTCAGCCTGGGCACGTTGCAGAACAGCTTCGGGAAGCGCGGCTGGGCCGGCGCAGAAGTTAAAGGCTCGCTTGCTCACATCCACTCTCTCAAAAAATGGACGCTGGCCCTAAGCCAGCGTCTGATCAAACGCCACAGACAACAAAGCCTGCCGAAGCAGGCTTGTTGAGTGGATTACTCTGTATCTACGGGGTTTTCATCCGCGGCAGGCGCTTCAGGTTCAGCGCCATCTTGCGGCGCCTGCTCCAAATCACCCTCAAGCTCTTCATTGACGATCAGCTCGCCATTCTCATCGTATTCTTCTTCAACAGAAGGTTCCTGAACACGTTGCAGACCGACCAGCTTCTCGTCCTTGGCCAAGCGAATCAGGGTCACACCCTGGGTATTACGACCCAGGCTTGAAACCTCACCGACACGCGTACGCACCAGTGTGCCCTGGTCGGAAATCAGCATGATTTCTTCACCATCGAGCACCTGAACCGCACCAACCAATTTACCGTTACGCTCGTTGCTGACCATGGCAATCACGCCCTGACCGCCACGCTTGTACTCTGGGAACTCGCTGATTTCGGTACGCTTGCCGTAGCCGCGCTGCGAGGCGGTCAGGATCTGGCTGCCCTCTTCCGGAATCAGCATCGAGATCAACTTCTGGCCTTCAGCCAGACGCATACCGCGAACACCGCGAGCGGTACGGCCCATGGCGCGCACATCGCTTTCTTTAAAGCGTGTCACCTTGCCACCATCGGAGAACAACATCACCTCACGGCTGCCGTCGGTAATGGAGGCAGAAATCAGGGTATCGCCTTCATCCAGATCAAGGGCAATCAAGCCCACGCTGCGCTGACGGCTGAATTGCTCCAGCGGCGTCTTCTTCACAGTACCGCCAGCGGTCGCCATGAAGATGAAGTGACCTTCGGTGTACTCGTCAACCGGCAACATGGTGGTGATGTATTCACCCTCATCCAGCGGCAACAGGTTAACCAGCGGACGCCCGCGTGCAGCACGGGAGGCTTCCGGAATTTCATAGGTTTTCAGCCAGTAGACCTTGCCACGGCTGGAGAACAGCAGCAGCGTGGTGTGGCTGTTGGCAACCAGCAGGTGGGAAATGTAGTCCTCATCCTTGACCCCGGTCGCCGACTTGCCTTTACCGCCACGGCGTTGCGCCTGATACGCAGCCAGCGGCTGGGATTTGGCATAACCGGTGTGGGAAATAGTCACCACGCGGTCTTCTTCGGTGATCAGGTCAGCCAGGGTCAGATCGAGACGGTTGTCGAGGATTTCAGTACGACGGGCATCGCCGAACTCAGCCTTGATACCTTCAAGCTCTTCGGTGATCACTTCCATCAGGCGCTCAGCGCTGGTCAGGATGCGGATCAACTCGCCAATCTGCGCCAGAATTTCCTGGTATTCAGCCAGCAGCTTTTCGTGCTCAAGACCGGTCAGGCGGTGTAGGCGCAGGTCAAGAATGGCCTGGGCCTGTTCTGGCGATAGGTAATACTTGCCGTCACGCAGCCCGTATTGCGGGTCAAGATTGTCCGGACGGCACGAGTCAGCACCTGCGCGCTCGACCATGCTCTGCACGGCACTGGATTCCCAGGCCTTGGCAATCAAGGCTTCCTTGGCTTCAGCCGAGGTCGGCGAGGCTTTGATCAGGGCGATAACCGGGTCGATATTCGACAGGGCAACGGCCTGGCCTTCAAGAATATGGCCACGCTCACGGGCTTTGCGCAGCTCGAACACGGTGCGGCGGGTAACCACTTCGCGACGGTGCAGAATAAAGACTTCCAGCATGTCCTTGAGGTTAAGGACCTTAGGCTGGCCGTCGATCAAGGCAACCACGTTGATGCCGAACACGCCCTGCATCTGGGTTTGTGCATAGAGGTTGTTAAGGATCACCTCAGGCACTTCGCCACGACGCAGTTCGATCACGATGCGCATGCCGTCTTTGTCAGACTCGTCACGCAGCTCGGTAATGCCTTCGAGCTTCTTCTCTTTAACCAGCTCGGCGATCTTCTCGATCAAGCGCGCCTTGTTCAGCTGGTAAGGCAGCTCGGTCACCACGATTTGCTGGCGGCCGCCAACCTTGTCGATATCCTCGATCTCGGCGCGGGCACGCATGTAAATACGTCCACGACCTGTGCGGTAGGCTTCGATGATGCCTGCGCGACCGTTGATGATGGCGGCGGTTGGAAAGTCTGGGCCCGGGATGTATTGCATCAAGTCATCGATGCTCAGCTCCGGATTTTCGATCAGCGCCAGGCAGCCGTTGATAACCTCGGTCAGGTTATGCGGCGGAATGTTAGTCGCCATGCCCACGGCAATACCGCTGGAGCCGTTGATCAGCAGGTTGGGAACCTTGGTTGGCATGACCGCCGGGATGATTTCAGTGCCGTCGTAGTTAGGCACCCAATCCACGGTTTCCTTATGCAGGTCAGCCAGCAGCTCATGGGCCAGCTTGGTCATGCGCACTTCGGTGTATCGCATGGCAGCGGCGTTATCGCCGTCGACCGAACCGAAGTTACCCTGACCGTCTACCAACAGGTAGCGCAAAGAGAATGGCTGAGCCATACGGACGATGGTGTCGTAGACCGCTGTATCACCGTGTGGGTGATATTTACCGATCACGTCACCAACGACACGAGCCGACTTCTTGTACGCCTTGTTCCAGTCATTACCCAGCTCGCTCATCGCGTACAACACGCGACGGTGCACGGGCTTCAAGCCATCGCGCGCATCCGGCAGTGCTCGACCGACAATTACGCTCATCGCGTAATCGAGGTAGGACTGCTTGAGTTCGTCTTCGATATTGACCGGGAGGATTTCTTTGGCCAGTTCGCCCATGAGTAGCCTGGTTCCTTTTTCTGGTGAAACTCCGCGCCATCCGTGCTGAACGAGGCGAAGCCTGTCGCTGTAACATCAAGTCAGCATCGACTCACGACAAATCAATAAGTTATGCCATGTGTGTATGCGATTTGGACAACCGCAAGCAGTTGTTCTGATAACTGCCGGAGGTTACCACAAACAGCGCTTTACACCTACCCTAAACCGACCAGCAAAAACGGCTAAATAGCCCTGTGACGCACTGAGAGGCCGCACAAGCCGATTTATTCCTTTGCAGCCTCCACCGCAGGCCATGCATAAATGCCATCAGAACGTCATCAAAACGCGTACCGGGAGCGCCAGCCAATGCAGTGAACCAAGACCGTACGATGTCAAAGATGCAAAACGCGGCCAGCACGCACTAATTGGAAATAAGTGCCTGAGCCGTCCCTCAATCTGCTCAGGCAAGTGCTATCCATGCCGGTTAATGCAGGCGCTTGCGGCACATCAACTGGGTCATCTTGGCCAAATCCGGGCGCTCGACCACACCTTTTTCGGTGACAATAAAATCGATTAAATCCGCAGGCGTTACATCGAACACCGGATTGACGGCATCGACACCCGCCGCAACGCGTTTGCCAGCCACTTCGAGCAACTCGCTGCCGTCACGCTCTTCAATCGGGATGTCTTCACCGCTTTCCAGGTCCATATCGATAGTCGAACTGGGCGCGACCACCATAAAGCGCACACCATGGTGCATGGCATTGACAGCCAACTGGTAAGTGCCGATTTTATTGGCGACGTCACCATTTGCGGTAATGCGGTCCGCTCCGACTATGACCCAAGTAATGCCACGGGTTTTCATCAGATGCGCCGCTGCTGAGTCAGCATTAAGGCTTACCGGGATACCTTCGTTAGCCAACTCCCAGGCAGTCAATCGCGAGCCTTGCAGCCAGGGGCGCGTTTCATCGGCATAGACTCGCTCGACCAAGCCGTCGAGATACGCCGCGCGAATCACACCCAAGGCCGTGCCAAAACCACCGGTTGCCAGCGCACCGGTATTGCAATGGGTCAAGAGGTTTTGCAGATTGCCCTGGTGCTTGCGGATCAAGTCGACGCCAAGCTGGGCCATGGTCAGATTGGCCTCACGATCGCTTTCGTGAATACCCAGCGCCTCAGCCTCAAGCACCGCCAGCGCGTCGTCTTGCGGCTTGATGCGTGCCAGCCGCTCACGCATGCGGTTCAACGCCCAGAACAGGTTCACCGCCGTGGGCCGCGAATCGGCCAGCACCTTGAAGTCAGCCTCAAGCGCTGCACGCCAGTCACCGCCTTCTTTTATACGCTGACGAGCTCCGAGCACCACGCCATAAGCTGCACTGATCCCAATGGCTGGCGCACCGCGCACCACCATCGACTTGATTGCCAAGGCAACCTCTGCGGCACTTTCATAGGCAAGCCATAATTCTTCGAAAGGGAGTACGCGCTGATCTAGCAGATAAAGACAACCATCACGCCACTCGATAGCCTTGACCTTTTCTGCTGCTAACAACTGCTCGCGCATCGACCCACCCTCGTAAAGCAAAGCCGCTGATTATACGCCCAAGCGCTCGCCAGCCTGTAACCATAGTTGCAGCAAAATCTCAAAATCACCGAATAAGACCTGTTTGCAGTCCTTTCGACTTCATGCGCGCGGCGTTCCACTATAGAATCGCCGGTCAACCATGCATAGGCGCCTATAAATGTCCGAAGCCCCTCTCGACCTTATCCTGCTCCCCACATGGCTGGTGCCTGTTGAACCGGCTGGTGTTGTGCTGCGCGACCACGGGCTGGGCATCCGCGACGGCAAAATAGCAATCATCGCCCCACGCGAAACCATTCTTAAGCATAGCGCCCTGCACATCCGTGAACTTCCGGAGCACATCATCACTCCTGGCCTGGTTAACGCTCACGGCCACGCAGCAATGACCCTGTTTCGTGGATTGGCAGATGACATGCCGCTGATGACCTGGCTGGAACAGCACATCTGGCCTGCCGAAGCCAAATGGGTCAGCGAAGCATTTATTCAGGACGGTACCGAGCTGGCGATTGCCGAACAGCTCAAAGGCGGCATCACCTGTTTCTCGGACATGTACTTCTTCCCGGAAATTGCCAGCCAGCAAGTTCACAGCAGCGGTATTCGCGCACAGATCACCATTCCCGTCCTCGATTTTCCGATACCCGGCGCCCGCGACGCCGCCGAAGCCCTGCATAAAGGCCTCGAGCTATTGAGCGACCTCAAGCATCACCCACGGATTAAAATCGCTTTTGGCCCGCACGCGCCCTATACCGTAAGCGACGACAAGCTAAGCAACATCAATGTGCTGGCCGAGGAGCTTGAGGCGGGTATTCACATGCATGTCCACGAAACTGCATTTGAAGTCCAGCAAAGCCTGGAACAACACGGCGAGCGCCCGCTAGCACGCCTGGCGCGTCTTGGCCTGCTTGGGCCGCGCTTCCAGGCCGTGCATATGACCCAGGTTAACGACGAAGACCTCGAACTCTTGGTCGCCAGCAACACCAGTGTCATCCATTGCCCGGAATCGAACCTCAAGCTCGCCAGTGGTTTCTGTCCGGTCGAGAAGCTGTGGAATGCAGGCGTCAACGTTGCCATCGGCACTGACGGCGCAGCCAGCAATAACGACCTCGATTTACTGGGCGAAACGCGCACCGCCGCGTTGCTGGCCAAGGCAGTCGCAGGCTCGGCCACAGCCTTGGATGCACATCGGGCTCTGCGCATGGCAACCCTCAATGGCGCGCGCGCCCTTGGTCTTGAGGCTGAAATTGGCTCATTGGAAGTTGGCAAGGCTGCGGATATATGCGCCTTCAACCTGTCCGGCCTGGCTCAGCAGCCGGTGTACGATCCGGTATCGCAACTGATCTACGCCAGCAGCCGCGCCTGCGTTGAGCACGTTTGGGTCGGCGGCAAGCAGTTGCTGGAGAACGGCAAGCTGAGCCGCATGGACGAAGCTCAAATCATCGCCAAGACCCGGGCCTGGGGCGCCAAGATTGGTGAAAAAGCCTGAAGCGGCTGCACATATATGCCAGCCGCTGCGACAAACTGACATACACTGGCCTGCTGGCAAGCGCCCACTAACAGACGTGGAAGTGGCACCATAATGCAGGCCACTAAATTGCAGATTTAACCAGGAACAGCTAATGAGTAACGTCGACCCGGCTGAAATCGCCAAGTTTGAAGCCCTTGCCCACCGCTGGTGGGACCGTGAAAGCGAGTTCAAACCACTGCACGAGATCAATCCACTGCGGGTTAACTGGATTGACGAGCGCGTCGGCCTGGCCGGCAAGAAAGTACTGGACGTTGGCTGTGGCGGCGGCATCCTCAGCGAGTCCATGGCCCAGCGTGGCGCCACCGTCACCGGTATCGACATGGGTGAAGCGCCCCTGGCCGTTGCCCAGTTGCACCAGCTCGAATCGGGCGTTTCGGTTGAATACCGGCAGATCACCGCTGAAGCCCTCGCAGAAGAAATGCCCGAGCAGTTTGATGTCGTGACCTGCCTGGAAATGCTTGAGCACGTGCCTGACCCGGCATCGATCATCCGCGCCTGCTACCGCATGGTGAAACCGGGCGGCCAGGTGTTTTTCTCGACCATCAACCGCAACCCAAAGGCCTACATGTTTGCCGTGATTGGCGCCGAATACCTACTGCGCCTGTTGCCCCGTGGCACCCATGACTTCAAGAAATTCATCCGCCCGTCCGAGCTGGGCAGCTGGAGCCGCGCTGCGGGCCTGGAAGTCAAAGACATTATCGGCCTGACCTACAACCCACTGACCAAGCACTACAAGCTGGCAGCGGACGTAGACGTCAATTACATGATCCAGACGCTCAAGGAGCAATGATGCGACTGCGTGCAGTACTTTTCGACATGGATGGCACCCTGCTCGACAGTGCCCCTGACTTTATTGCGATCTGCCAAGCCATGCGCGTCGAGCGCGGGCTGGAGCCCATTGCCGAGAAACTGATCCGCGACCAGGTCTCTGGCGGCGCCCGCGCCATGGTTTCGGTCACCTTTGGCCTGGACCCGCAAGATGCAGAGTTCGAACCCCTGCGCCTGGAATTCCTCGACCGCTATCAGCGTCACTGCGCCGTACTGACCCGGCCGTTCGACGGCATCAATGAATTGCTCGACGACATTGAGCAAGCCAAGCTGATCTGGGGCGTAGTGACCAACAAGCCGCTACGCTTTGCCGAGCCGATCATGCAGCAACTGGGCCTGGCCAAGCGCTCGGCCATTCTCATCTGCCCCGACCATGTCAAAAACAGCAAGCCCGACCCAGAGCCGATGATCCTCGCCTGCAAAACCCTGGACCTGGATCCGGCCAGCGTGTTGTTCGTTGGTGATGATCTGCGTGATATCGAATCCGGGCGCGCTGCCGGAACCAAAACCGCGGCGGTCACCTACGGCTATATTCATCCTCAGGACAACCCACGCAACTGGGGCGCCGATGTAGTGGTCGATCATCCGTTGCAGCTACGCGCGGTGCTGGACAACGCACTGTGCAGCTGCTGAATCCCCGACTGACCTGCGCCCAGCCGCGCAGGTTTGCGTAACCATTGAAACCGGCAACGGCGCAGCAGCGACGCAGCCAAGCAAGCGAGACCGAGTCATGTTCGATTACACCGCCCGCCCCGACCTCCTCAAAGACCGCGTTATCCTCGTTACCGGCGCTGGCCGCGGCATTGGCGCAGCAGCAGCCAAAACCTTCGCCGCGCATGGCGCAACGGTATTACTGCTGGGCAAGACTGAAAGCAACCTGAGCAAGGTCTATGACGAAATCGAAGCAGCCGGCCACCCGCAAGCTGCGGTAATCCCGTTCAACCTCGAAACCGCCCTGCCACATCAGTACGATGAACTGGCGGCGATGATAGAAACCGAATTTGGCAAAATTGACGGCCTGCTGCACAACGCCTCGATCATTGGCCCGCGCACCCCGGTCGAGCAGTTGTCCGGCGAGAACTTCATGCGCGTCATGCAAGTCAACGTCAACGCCATGTTTATGCTGACCAGCACCTTGCTGCCTTTGCTCAAGCTCTCAAGCGACGCCTCGGTGGTCTTTACCTCAAGCAGTGTTGGCCGCAAGGGCCGCGCCTATTGGGGCGCCTACGGCGTTTCGAAATTTGCCACCGAAGGTTTTATGCAAACCCTGGCGGATGAACTGGAGAATGTCGCTCCAGTGCGCGCCAACAGCATCAACCCCGGCGCAACCCGCACCGACATGCGCGCCCAGGCCTATCCGGGTGAAAACCCGGACAACAACCCCGCGCCAGCCGACATCATGCCGGTTTATCTGTACCTGATGGGCCCAGACAGCACAGGCGTCAGCGGCCAGGCATTTGACGCGCAGTAAGCTTCAATAGTGGCAAAACAATGCCAGTTTATTGGCAGCTGACCGGCAAGCCTTTGCCGGTCATTTGTCATCCGTGCCGAACACAGCCTTGGACATTCGCCACCAATCGTCATAAGTGACTGAGTTCACAGAATTTTTCATAAAAATGAAACGGCTGGCACGAAAATCGCTCTAACCGACCATTGCCGCACTTTAGCGCCAGAGGTTTAGCGTTCATGGCCCCCCCAAACTCCAGCAACACAATTGATTTCGATGCGGCCAAGCTGCAACGTCTCGGCTACTCGAGCAAGCGAAAGCAATCATTGCAGCCCCTTACCCTTGCCCAACTGCGCCAGCACCTTAATTTGCAACTGCAAACCAGTCTTGACGCAGAGCGCACACTGAATCTGTTTTTCAGCGAAATTCAGCGTCTGGTCGCACTCGACGGCTTGTCTTATCAGCACAATATCAGCGACCTGAACCTGGAGTTCGGCCAAGCGGCAGGCAATGCAGCCAGCTACCGCCTCAGCCATGAAGGTGAATACCTCGGTGAGCTGATTTTCCGGCGCAAACAACGCTTTAGCGAAGACGAACTTCATCAGTTAGAAGCATTGCTTGGCAGTTTGCTCTATCCACTGCGCAATGCCCTGCTGTATCGCACAGCCATCCAGAATGCGTTACGCGACCCGCTGACCAATACCGGTAACCGTATTGCCATGGAGCAGATGCTTCACCGTGAAGTGGATATGGCACGCCGTAATCTTCAACCGCTGTCACTGCTGATGCTCGACCTTGACCACTTCAAGCAGATCAACGACAACCATGGGCACGGTGTTGGCGATGAAGTCCTCAAGGCCGTGGCGACCACCATCAAGGCGCAACTGCGCAATGTGGATATGATTTTCCGCTACGGCGGCGAAGAGTTCCTGATCCTGCTTTCAGGTACCGGGCGCGATGCCTCGGCTATGGTGGGCGAACGCTTGAGGCATTCGGTCGAGCAACTGCAATACATCAACCAAGGCCAACCGCTGACACTGTCGATCAGCCTCGGCGGCGCCAGCCTGTTGCCCGGCGAGTCCGACGAAAGCCTGCTACGCCGCGCCGATAACGCGCTGTACATCTCCAAGCGTGACGGCCGCAACCGTTTGAGCATGGCCGGATAATCCCGACCATCGCAATTGAGAACTCACAGAAAGCAAAAAGGGTCGCACGAGGCGACCCTTTTTTATTGCGCCTAGGCTTATGCCTTCGGCTCAGGCTTACGACCACGACCGAAGCCTGGACGCTGACCTTCAGCCGCTGGCGCGCTACGACGCTTGGCCGGAGCACCCGCTGGCTTGCGCCCGCCGCGCTCGCTCGACTCTGAACCAGCCCGCTCAGGACGAGGCTTGCCAGAAGTGCGCTGCTTGTTCATATCGCTTGGACGCTCGGCAACCGCAGACGACTTACCGGCACCACCACGGGACTGATCACGCGAACCGCGACCGGAACGGGCATCACCTTCAGCCGGGCCACCATGGGCTGGACGCAAGGTACGCGCTGAGCGATCACTGCGACCAACCGGCTTGGCCGATTTGCGCTGCTGGCGGTCCAGCTTATCGCGCGCCTTTTCTTTCATGTCCGGCAAGGCAACAGGCTTGAGGCCGACTTCTTCGCTGAGAATATCAACTTCGCGCTGGCCCATTTCACGCCAACGGCCCATGGTCAGGTCGGAGGTCATGAACACAGGCCCGAAACGTACGCGCTTCAAACGGCTGACGACCAAGCCTTGGGATTCCCACAGGCGGCGCACTTCGCGATTACGGCCTTCCATCACCACGCAGTGATACCAATGGTTAAAACCTTCGCCGCCGGGTGCTTCCTTGATGTCGGTAAACTTGGCCGGACCATCTTCGAGCATCACGCCCGCCTTCAGGCGCTCGATCATCTCTTCATCGACTTCGCCACGCACCCGCACCGCGTATTCACGGTCCATCTGGTAGGAAGGGTGCATCAGGCGGTTAGCCAGTTCACCGTCGGTGGTAAACATCAGCAAGCCAGTGGTGTTGATGTCGAGACGGCCGATGTTGATCCAGCGGCCTTCTTTAGGGCGCGGCAAACGGTCGAACACAGTCGGACGGCCTTCAGGATCGTCACGGGTGCAGATTTCGCCATCGGGCTTGTTGTAGATGATCACGCGACGCAGGTTTTCAGCCGCTTCTTCGCGCTTGATGACCTTGCCGTCGAGGGCGATCGCGTCATGCAGGTCGACGCGCTGCCCCAGGCTTGCGGCTACGCCGTTGACCTTGACACGGCCAGCACCGATCCAGGTTTCGATCTCGCGGCGTGAGGCCAGGCCCATGCGCGCCAGGACCTTCTGCAGTTTTTCGCCTGCAGGGCTAGTTTGTTCAATTTCTTCACTCATCTGGGCACCTCCCGGTGTTTCTCTGTGATGCGACGACATCTCGTCGAGGGCGCGCATCATACGCGCCCGGTGAAAGAGTAGCTAGCCGTAAAGACCTTATTGGAATTTCTGCCGACCGGCATGGTGGACAAGCTTCGCGTTGTCACACCCTACAGAGCTTGATGTGTTGGGTGGAAGACGCTTCACCCTTCCACCATTGTCAACCACGCCCAACCACTAATAGTTGCCGTTAAGCTCATCGGCGATGGCGGCTTGCAAGGCGCGCTCGGCTTCGGCTTCTTCATCCCGCGCGGCCTGAACCGGGTCATAATGCGTCAGATCCGGCCCGGTTTGCTCAACGCTGTCAGCGCCGATTGCCGGGCTTGGCGCTTGCGTGTCCTGATTTTGCTCGATTTGCACATCAGGCGACTCAGAAGACTCTGACGGCTCATCATCAGGCGACGACTCTAAATCATCAAAATCGATTTTCAGCCCTTGCTCCATGTCATCCAACTCGGCCAGCAAGCTGCTGAAACTGGTTTCTTCTGGGATCTTTTCAGCTGCAGGCGCCACATCGTCACCGCCCTCTTCCCCGGCCAATGCCAAGTCAGCCCGCGCTTGCAGACTGGCGGGCACTGGTGCTTCGCCTTCGGCGTAGCCAACAAACTCAGGTTCTGGCTCAGCGCTCGGCTCCAACTCACGCAAGTCAGCCAGCGGCGGCAATTGATCAAGGCTTTTCAAGTTGAAATGATCGAGAAACTGCTTGGTGGTCGCCAGCATCGCCGGTTTTCCCGGCACCTCGCGGTAACCGACTACGCGAATCCACTCGCGCTCAAGCAAGGTTTTGACAATGTTGCTGTTGACCGCAACACCGCGAATATCTTCAATTTCACCGCGCGTTATCGGCTGCCGATAGGCAACCAGGGCCAGGGTTTCAAGCATTGCCCGGGAATAGCGCTGTGGCCGTTCCTCCCACAAGCGCCCAACCCAGGGGGCAAATTTTTCACGCACCTGCAGGCGATAGCCACTCGCCACCTCGACCAACTCGACCGCACGTCCGTCACAGGCCTTGCGCAGCACTTCGATCGCTTTCTTGAATACGCCTGGCTCCGGCCGCTCACCTTCCTCGAACAATTCATACAAGCGCTCAAGCGTCTGCGGCTTGCCAGACGCCAGCAAGAAGGCTTCAAGCAAGGTGGCCAGGTCTTTGGGTTCATTCAAATTCATTTATTTGCTCAGCTCGCGCCCGGACGTGAATTGGACCATAGGGCTCATTTTGCACTAACTCAGCCAGCGATTCCTTGATCAACTCAAGCACCGCCATAAAGGTGACCACCACACCCAAGCGCCCTTCTTCGGCGACAAACAAGCTGACGAAGGGAACGAATTCACCGCCCTTGAGTCGCTCGAGCACATCACTCATGCGCTCGCGGGTCGACAGGGTTTCGCGGGTGATCTGGTGGCTTTCAAACATATCGGCACGGCGCAGCACTTCAGCCATGGAAACCAGCAACTCCTCCAGGCTGACATCTGGCAGCAACTTGCGCGCCTTGGCTTGCGGCGCATCCAGGCGCGGCACCGTGAGATCGCGGCCAACCCGTGGAATACCATCCAAGCCCTCGGCTGCCGCCTTGTAGCGCTCGTACTCTTGCAGACGGCGGATCAACTCGGCACGCGGGTCGTCCTCTTCCTCTTCGGCGCTGGCAGAACGCGGCAGCAGCATGCGCGACTTGATCTCGGCCAGCATGGCCGCCATCACCAGGTATTCGGCTGCCAACTCCAGACGCACGCTATGCATCAGCTCGACGTAGCCCATGTACTGGCGGGTAATCTCGGCAACGGGAATATCCAGCACATCAATATTCTGTTTGCGGATCAGGTACAGAAGCAGGTCCAGCGGCCCTTCAAACGCTTCAAGAAACACTTCCAGAGCATCTGGTGGAATGTACAAGTCCAAAGGCATCTCAGTGAGCGCTTCGCCGTAAACCTTGGCAAACTGCAGCTCTTGCTGGGCATTGGCTTGATCGTCTGTGACCGCTGGCGTGGCTTGGCTCATGGCTTGCTCATCGATAGTTCATGCCAAGTGCCTGGCGCACTTCGACCAAGGTGTCGCGCGCTTCATCGCGAGCTCGCTCAGCGCCGCTGGCGAGAATGCCACGCACCACGTCGAGATTATCTTCGTATTCAGCGGCTCGCAGTTGGATCGGCTGCAAGTCCTGCTGCACTGACTCGATCAGCGGCTGCTTGCATTCCACACAACCGATGCCCGCGCTGGTGCAACCTTGCTGCACCCAATCACAGGTGGTCTCGCTGGAATAGAGCTTGTGCAGCGGCCACACCGGGCAACGGGCTGGCTCACCCGGATCATTGCGGTGAACGCGGGCCGGATCGGTCGGCATGCGCTTGATCTTCTCTTCAACCTGCTCTTGGCTGTCACGCAAGTAAATCGCGTTGTTGTGCGACTTGGACATCTTGCCGCCGTCCAGCCCGGTCAAACGTGGCGCGTCACTGAACATGGCTTGCGGCTCGGGCAGCACTAGCTTGCCGCCGCCTTCCAGATAACCGAGCAAACGTTCCTTGTCGCCCAAGGTGATGTTTTGCAGCTCCTTGAGCAGCGCCCGAGCGGTATCCAACGCCTCGCTGTCGCCTTGTTCCTGGTAGGCCTGGCGCAAGTTGTTGTAGAGCTTCGAGTTTTTCTTGCTGAGCTTGCGGATTGCAGCCTCTGCCTTGGCTTCAAAGCCAGGTTCACGACCATATAGATGGTTAAAGCGCCGGGCCACATCGCGGACAAACTCGATATGCGCCAGCTGGTCAGAGCCAACCGGCACTATGCCGGCGCGATAAAGCAGAATGTCAGCGGCTTGCAGCAAAGGGTAACCGAGAAATCCATAGGTCCCCAGATCACGGCCCAGATGCTGTTCCTGCGACTCTTTATACGAGGGTACGCGCTCCAGCCAGCTCAGCGGGCAGAGCATCGACAGCAGCACATGCAGCTCCGCATGCTCCGGCACCTGTGACTGGATAAACAGGGTTGCTGAGCTTGGGCTCAAGCCGCAAGCCAGCCAGTCAATCGCCATGTCCTGCACATGCTTGGACAGTTGGCTGACATCTTCATAATCGGTGGTGAGCGCGTGCCAGTCGACGATGCAAAAAAAGCAGTCATAGCTGTGCTGCAGCTTGACCCAGTTTTTCAGTACGCCGTGATAATGGCCAATATGCATCTGGCCGCTTGGACGCATACCTGAAAGCACGCGCCGCTCAGAGTCTACAAGGTTCAAACCGGGTTTCCCGCTCAAAGCATTTGCACAGACATTAGCAAGTCACAGCGCGTTACGACAGCCTGACGAAGCATCAGATCTTCAGCCTGCATCACACGCCAATCAATGCTTCAAAGATTTTCGAAGGGTGCCGGATCACCGCAACCAACACGCACGATCTCAGGCTCTGCCTCAGACAGGTTGATCACGGTAGAGGCCTCCAGGCCACCAAAGCCGCCATCAATGATCAGCTCGACATGGTGTTCGAGCAGCGAACGCATTTCATAGGGATCGCTCATCGGCAAGGTCTCATCCGGCAAGATCAAGCTCACGCTCATGATCGGCTCGCCCAGTTCCTCAAGCAAAGCCTGGGCAATCGGGTGGCTCGGCACCCGCAGACCAATGGTCCTGCGCTTGGCGTGCAGCATGATTCGCGGCACCTCACGCGTGGCATTGAGAATGAAGGTGTAAGGCCCGGGCGTGTGGGTCTTGAGCAGGCGGAAAGCGCCGGTGTCGACCTTGGCGAAGGTGCTCAGTTGCGACAGATCCCGGCAGACCAAGGTGAAGTTGTGCTTGTCATCCAACTGGCGCAAGCGGCGAATACGCTCCAGCGCGTTCTTGTCCCCCAAGCGGCAGCCAATGGCATAGGATGAGTCGGTCGGATAGACAGCAACACCGCCGCCGCGGATGATTTCCGCCGCCTGTTTTATCAGGCGCGACTGAGGGTTCTCCGGGTGAACCTGGAAGAATTGACTCACATTAGCTCCCTGCTCGTAAGACTGCGGATTGTTGAACATGCTCAAAGCGCGTCCATAGTGGCAAGAGGTCTTCGGGTACCGGGCGATACATCCCCAGTTCCGACCAGTTGCCCGGTGCATGAAAGTCACTACCAGCGCTGGCCAGCAGATCAAACTCGCGCGCCAGGATGGCCAAGCCACCAACCTGCTCAGCTGGCTGCATGCCGTTACAGACCTCAAGTGCATGGCCACCTGCTTCAGAAAATGCTGCTACCAAACGGCGCCGCTTACTACGAGTAAAGTCGTACTGCCACGGGTGCGCCAGACTAATCAATGCATCAGCTTGCTGTAAGGTCGCTACCGCCTCGTCAAGCGTCGGCCAGTGCTGCTTCACATCGCCCAACTTGCCCGAGCCTAGCCACTTGCGAAAGGCTTCAGCGCGATCTTTCACAAAGCCTGCACGGACCATGAATTCAGCGAAATGCGGCCGCGCCGGGGCATTGCCACTGTCGCCCAGCTCCTGTTGAATCGCACGTGCGCCTTCAAGCGCGCCGGGCATGCCCTTGGCGGCGAGGCGCTGGTCAATTTCCGCTGCGCGTAGCCAGCGCCCCTGGTGCAACTCGGCAATTGCCTTGCTCAACACAGGCGCATCACTAGCGAAGGCATAGCCCAGCACATGAATGGTTGCACCGCCCCACATGCAGGACAGCTCAATACCATTGACCAGTTGCATACCATGCTCATTGGCGGCGGCGCGGGCCTCATCAAGCCCTTCAATCGTATCGTGGTCGGTCAACGCAAGCAGCTTGACCCCACGTTCATGTGCCCGCGCCACGACCACTGCCGGCGCCAATGCGCCGTCAGATGCAGTGCTGTGACAATGTAAATCGACATCCATATGGGCACTATCTCAATAATTTAGGGTTGATATTATGCGGGCAGATGGAGATTCTTGCTGAGTTGAGTCGCACCCAACTGTTTTTATAGACATAAAGGTTATGATTCGGCGCTGTATAGTTCCTGTAAATCTGCCACCTATGCCTAGGCTGCTGTGCCTACTACTGATTAAGGATCGAGATGCTCTACGCCATTATCGCCACTGATGTAGAAAACTCCCTGGAAAACCGCATGGCTTCGCGCCCGGCGCACCTTGCGCGTCTTGAGCAACTTAAAGCCGAAGGTCGTCTTGTTCTCGCGGGCCCGCACCCGGCTATCGACAGCAACGACCCAGGCTCCGCAGGTTTCTCTGGTAGTTTAATCGTAGCTGAGTTTGACTCGCTGACTACCGCGCAAGAGTGGGCCAACGCTGATCCCTACAAGGCCGCCGGAGTGTACAGCTCGGTTGTAGTCAAACCTTTCAAGCGAGTTATGCCTTAAACGCCATACCACAATGCTCGAGCCAATCAACAGTAGGACAAAGGAGCTCTAATGCGCCCTACTACGCTCACCTTGTTACTTGCTCTATGCTTGCTTGCGCCTGCCCTGCAGGCCGAGCAGACCCCAGATGAAACCGAAGCAACCCAAGCCCGGATTGATGCACTGGAACAACGCCTGGCCTTGAGCGAAGACCAACGCATGCAACTCAGTGAGCAACTACAAGAGCAGAGCACCGAGCGCGAGAGCATTCAACTGCAGCGCCTGCGCCAGGATAATCAGCGGCTCAAGCTGCAACTCAAAGCCGCCCAGGCCCAAACCCCGCCACCGCTGATTAACGAACGCCAGCAATGGTTTGCAGTTGGCGCTGGCGCAGGACTATTGGGCGTGCTGATTGGCGCACTGTTGCGCGGCAGTCGCCGTAAACGCCGTGAATGGACCAACTGATCAACATGAGCGCACTTTTACTCATTGACGATGACATCGAGCTTTGTGAGTTGCTGAGTCACTGGTTGACCCAGGAAGGCTTCAACGTGACGGCTTGTCATAACGGCCAGCAAGCTCGAGAAGCCCTAAGTCACCAGGCGCCCGATGCCGTGGTGCTGGACGTGATGCTGCCTGACGGCAGCGGACTGGAGCTGCTCAAGCAATTGCGCAGCGAGCATGCCGAGCTGCCAGTGCTGATGCTCTCAGCGCGAGGCGAGCCGCTGGACCGGATTCTCGGGCTGGAACTGGGCGCCGATGATTACCTGGCCAAGCCCTGTGATCCCCGCGAATTAACGGCCCGCTTGCGTGCCGTATTGCGCCGCAGCACTACAACTGCCTCAACCACACCGCAGCAACAGTCTTTAGGCGACCTGCAACACAGCCCAGCCCGCGGCATTGTCAATATTGGCGAAACCGAGGTATTGCTCACCCTTTCCGAAAGCCGGGTGCTTGAGGCCTTACTCAATACGCCGGGCGAGCCGGTCGATAAACAGGCGCTGGCGCAGTTGGCCTTGGGTCGCAAGCTCACGCTGTATGACCGCAGCCTCGATATGCACGTCAGCAACTTGCGCAAGAAGATCGGCCCCCACCCCGACGGCCGGCCACGCATCATGGCCCTGCGCAGTCGCGGCTATTACTACAGCCTGTAAAGCTGCTGTGGATTGCTGTGCGATCTTTACCTTGGCTTTACCATTCGCTGACTGCGCTTGACCAAGACCTGCATAAACTGAGCTCATCCGGTAAACAACCGGCCTTGAGATTAGGAGATACATCATGCGCAAGACTCTCACTGCAGTATTACTCGCCCTGACTCTGCCAACACTGGCCATGGCTGCAACAGATGGCAGCCATCATGACGGTAAAGGCCCAGGTCATCGCGGCGCCATGTTCAAAGACCTGGACCTCAATAAGGAACAGCGCCAGGACATGCGCAAACTGATGGGCGAACAGATGAAAACTCGCCACGAGATCACCAAGCGCTACCTGGAAAAACTGCCCGAGAAAGAGCAACAAGCCATGAAGGCCGAGCTCAAGGCGTCTTTCGACAAGCAACAGGCCGCCATGCGCAGCCTGTTGACGCCCGAGCAGCAAAAAAAGTTTGATGAGCACCTAAAGAAAATGGAAGAGCGTCGTGCTGAAAAGCACAAAGCCAAAGCCGAATAAATAACCAGACCACAGCCTCGCTTGCGAGGCTAACTAATTAACTGCCAGGCTCGACAGCGCTATGCTGCCGGGCCTGACTGCATCAAGGAGTTACCTGTGCGGTCACTGTTCTGGCGAATCTTTGCGAGCTTCTGGCTGGCGATTGCCTTGGTTGCTGGCTTGTCCATGCTACTCGGCCGTGCCCTCAACCAAGACAGCTGGATACTCAACAACACCCCAGCTCTGCAGGGAATTGCCGAAACCTGGACCGAACGTTACGAGAGCGGCGGCAAAGGCCCCGCACAAGCCTTTCTGAGACACCACAAGGATAAATATCAGGTTGACGTGCAAGTACTGGGTGAAAACGGCCAGCAACTGGTCCCCGGTACATTCCCGGCACGCGCTGCAGCCTTTGAGTCACGACAAAAAGACAAGCGTCTGCCTTGGCGGCGCCTGACCACTGAATACATCAGCCCCAACACCGACAAAACCTATCTGTTTATTTACCGAATCCCTTATCCAGTGCTCAATAGCTGGCATCGCGATAGCCTGCTCTGGCCGATCAGTGCGCTGGCCATTGCTCTGGTGGTATTAACGGCCTTGAGCCTGCTTCTGACCTTGTCGATTACCCGACCACTGAACCGCTTGCGCGGCGCGGTGCATGACCTTGGCCAAACCAGTTACCAGCAAAATAGCCTGGCGCACCTGGCCAAGCGCCGTGATGAACTGGGCGTGCTGGCCAATGACTTCAACCGCATGGGCGCCCGCCTACAAGGCCTTATTGGCAGCCAGCGCCAGCTATTGCGCGATGTCTCCCATGAACTGCGCTCCCCCCTTGCCCGCCTGCGAATTGCCTTGGCGCTGGCCGAACGTGCCAGCCCCGAAGAACGTGAAAAGCTGTGGCCGAGACTGACCAAGGAATGTGATCGCCTCGAAGCATTGATCAGCGAGATTCTCGAACTGGCGCGCCTCGATGCCAACCCGGGAGCAGTGCAGCCGGTCAGGCTGCAGGAGATCCTGCAAAAACTGGTTGAATATGTGCATATCAGCGCCCCGGAGCAACGGGTCGCAATCGATATAGCCCCCGGTCTTGAGCTACAAGGCTGGCCGAACATGCTTGAGCGCGCACTGGATAACCTGCTGCGCAACGCCTTGCGCTTCAACCCTCCGGGTCAACCGATTGAAGTCAGCGCGCAGGTAAAAGATGGCGCGGTGCGGATCCGTGTGCGCGATCATGGCCCGGGCGTCGATGACAAACACCTGGGCCAACTGGGCGAACCCTTTTTCCGTGCACCGGGCCAAACATCGCCCGGCCACGGCCTGGGCTTAGCCATTGCTCGCCGCGCAGCAGAGCGTCATGGCGGCAAGCTGATCCTGGAGAACCACGGACAAGGCGGCTTTTGCGCCAGCCTGATCATTGCAACCCAGGCGGACGCAGAATCCTGACACGTCTCAACCAGCGTCGATGCTCTAGGCTGGCCAGGCGCTGACGAAATCATCGATATTGAGTGTCGGCGGTGTACGCAACTCACGTTCTGGTGTGCCCAGATACAGATAAGCCACAACCTGCTCGCTTGCCGACAACCCCAAGCCAGCGGCCACATGTGCATTGGTCGCCATGTCACCGGTGCGCCAGACGGCACCGATACCCTGCGCATGCGCCGCCAGCAAAATGCTATGCGCCGCGCAGGATGCAGCGATAATTTGCTCTTGCGCCGGTACTTTCGGCGATTCTTTGATACTGGCAATTGCCACGACCATCAAGGGCGCCCGCAAAGGCATCGCATGGGCCTTATTCAGCGCTTCAACGCTGGGCTGCGTGCCTGAAGCCGATAACGCCTGGGCGAACAGCTCCCCGAGTTGCTTGCGTGCATCACCCTCAACCGTCAAAAACCGCCAAGGTCTTAGTTGCCCGTGATCCGGGGCTCGCAATGCAGCACGAAACAGCACCTCACGCTGCGCCGCATCAGGAGCAGGCTCGCTCAAGCGCGGAACAGAAACTCGGTTTATAAGTGCATCTAGCGCGTCCATCGATCACCTCTCGCAGAACATGAAGCTAAATTCTAGAGCCTGCGAGATAGCCTGTGGGAAAAACCTGCTCGAACTGCTCTATCCGAAAGCATTCTTGTTACTGCGCACCAACGAAAAATGCGCCCAGTGGCGAGCCACTGGGCGCATTGTTATTTCGTGTGCTGGATTATCTTTAGGCGACCCGATTTGGTGACACGCTCGGCTGCACAGGTGGTGTCAGCGGCGGCAGGCCGTAGGCCTTACGCGCATCGTCACAACGCGCATTATGTTCACCGTTGGCCCAGGAGGCTTCAAACTCACGGCACGGGCTGGAACGTTGTTCATATAATGTACAACGCACCCCTTCCCCAACATTCCCCAACAGTGCATTGCAGCGTGCTGGTTTATGCTCTGTACCACGCATGGCAACACGTTGCGGAGTAATCAATACCACTTGATCATCCGGCACCGTACCGCCAGCAGACTGGCACTCGCCCCAAAAGAAAGACACACGAAAATACGCGCAGCAGGCGCCACACGTTAAACACGGATTAGTTTCAGACATGATTATAAGGACTCAGAAACCGGCAAGGGCCGGCACCTGGCGGCTATTCTATGCTTACCCAAGCCGTTGTAAAGCACAGATAATGGTGGTTTACAGCTTTCTTGTGCCGGGTAGAATGGCGCCCTTTGTAACTTTCCGTCTGTCCTCCACTTGAGCCCCCTTTATGGCCTTGGCGACACTGCGAATTATTGGCTTCATCCTCGGTATCTTTTTATTGACACTGGCGCTCAGCATGATGATTCCCCTGCTGACGCTACTGGTATATGGACGTACCGAAGACCTCGACCCATTCCTCTGGTCAAGCCTGATTACCGCCGGGGCAGGCATGGCGCTGGTTATCCCTGGGCGCCCTGAAAACGCTCATCTGCGCCCGCGCGACATGTACCTGTTGACCACTGGTAGTTGGCTGGTGGTGTGCATCTTTGCGGCATTGCCGATGGTGCAAATCCACCATATCAGCTACACAGACGCATTTTTTGAAACCATGTCGGGCATCACCACCACAGGTTCTACGGTGCTCAGTGGACTCGACACCGCCTCCCCTGGCCTGCTGATCTGGCGCTCGATGTTGCAGTGGCTTGGCGGCATTGGCTTTATTGGTATGGCGGTGGCGATTCTGCCGTTGCTACGAGTTGGTGGCATGCGCCTGTTCCAGACCGAATCCTCGGACTGGGGCGAGAAAGTCATGCCGCGCTCGCACATGGCCGCCAAATACATCCTGATGGTTTATCTGGGCCTGACACTGCTTGGTTTTATCAGCTATTGGCTGGCGGGCATGACGCCATTTGAAGCGATCAACCACGCCATGACCTCAATTTCCACTGGCGGCTATTCAACTTCAGACTCATCGCTCGCCCATTGGGACCAACCGGCCGTGCACTGGGTCGCCGTGGTGATGATGATTTCCGGCAGCCTGCCTTTCACCCTTTACGTTGCCAGTGCTAGAGGCAACCGACGTGCGCTGGTTCGCGATCATCAAGTCCACGGTTTTATTGGTTTTCTGGTTTTGACCTGGCTGGTTTTCGGCACATGGCTGTGGATCAACTCAGACTACAGTTGGATGGACGCTGTACGTATCGTGGCGGTCAACGTCACTTCCGTGGTTACCACCACAGGCTTTGCACTGGGCGACTACACCCTCTGGGGCAGTTTCGCTGTAATGCTGTTCTTCTACCTGACCTTTATCGGTGGCTGCTCGGGCTCAACCGCTGGCGGCTTGAAAATATTCCGCTTCCAGGTGGCCTATGTCCTGCTGCGTGCCAACTTGCAGCAACTGGTTCACCCCCGTGCGGTGATCAAGCAGCAATACAACAACCACAATCTCGACGAAGATATTGTTCGCTCGCTGATCACCTTCTCATTCTTCTTCACCATCACCATTGGCGTCATTGCACTGGGCCTGGCGCTTTTGGGCCTCGATTGGATTACCGCTTTGACCGGCGCTGCAACAGCCGTATGTAACGTTGGCCCGGGCCTGGGCCCGATCATTGGTCCGGCAGGCAACTTCGCCAGCCTGCCTGATGCGGCCAAGTGGTTATTGACCCTGGGCATGCTGCTTGGCCGACTGGAAATCCTGACCGTACTGGTATTGGTTACCCGCTCATTTTGGCGTCACTGATATCAGCAGGCTAGAATGCTGGGAAAAGAACCACAGGGAAGTCGGTTCCATAATGAAAACCATATTGCGCGTGGGGGTTGAACTGGATGTCTAAATCGACACTGCGCATCCTCGCCTTCATCAACGGCGTGTTCCTGGTAACCCTTTCAGTGAGCATGCTGGTACCGGTCATTACCTTGCTGGTGTTTGAGCGGCCTCACGAAATCAATTCATTCCTTTGGTCGAGCCTGATCACCTTTGTCAGCGGCTTGACCTTGATTGCCCAAGGCCGCAGCCGCCAGCAAGCTTCGCAATTGCGCCCACGCGACATGTACATGCTGACCGTTTCGAGCTGGGTGCTGGTTTGCCTGTTTGCCACGCTGCCGTTTATTTTCAGCCAACACATGAGCGTCACCGACTCCTTGTTTGAAAGCATGTCGGGCATTACCGCCACCGGAGCAACCGTACTCAGCGGCCTGGACGATATGTCGCCGGGCATCCTGATTTGGCGCTCCCTGCTGCACTGGCTGGGCGGCGTCGGCTTTATTGCCATGGCCGTCGCCATTTTGCCAATGCTGCGTATCGGTGGCATGCGTCTGTTCCAGACCGAATCTTCGGACCGTTCCGACAAGATCATGCCGCGCTCGCACATGGTGGCCAAATATATGGTGGCCGCCTATGTTGGCCTGAGTATTTTCGGCGTCGTGGCGCTGTGGCTGGCGGGGATGGGCTGGTTTGACGCAATCAACCACACCATGTCAGCCATCGCCACGGGCGGTTTCTCAACCTCGGACAGCTCGATTGGCCACTGGCAACAACCTGCGGTGCATTGGGTGACCGTGTTGTTGATGATTCTCGGCAGCCTGCCATTCGTGCTCTATGTCGCGACGCTGCGCGGCAACTTCCGGGCGCTGTATTACGACCAGCAGGTTCGTGGCTTCCTGGGGATTTTGCTCAGTACCTGGATCATCCTCGGCACCTGGTATGCGCTGACTACAGACTTGCACTGGCTGGAAGCGGTGCGCCACGTTGCGGTCAACACCACCTCGATTATCTCCACGACCGGCTTCGCATTGGGCGACTACACCCTCTGGGGCGGCTTTGCCGGCATGTTGTTTTTCTATCTGGGCTTTATTGGTGGCTGCTCAGGCTCGACAGCGGGCGGCCTGAAGATCTTCCGTTTCCAGGTCGCCTATATCCTGCTCAAGGCCAACCTCAAGCAACTGGTTCATCCCCGTGCGGTGATCAAGCAGCAATACAACCGACACCGGCTCGACGAAGACATCGTCCGCTCGATTCTGACCTTCTCGTTCTTCTTTACCACCACTATCGCAGTGATGGCGCTGGGCTTGAGCCTATGCGGACTCGACTGGATCACCTCACTTAGCGGCGCTGCCAGTACCGTCTCCGGAGTTGGGCCGGGTATGGGGCCGATCATCGGGCCAGCCGGTAACTTTTCCAGCCTGCCGGATACCGCCAAATGGATTCTTACTTGCGGCATGCTGCTCGGGCGCTTGGAAATCCTTACGGTGATGGTGGTGTTGATGCCTTCGTTCTGGCGACATTGAGCGCTAGGACAGCACGAAGCTTGTCCTGAAATCCGGCAAACACCGCAGCATTCATAACCATCAATGTATTTGCGGCGGTTGATGGCGGAGTTAGGCGCGGACCCGGTATTCGCTGGGGGTCACCCCAAACCAGCGGCGAAACGCCCGAAAAAAATTACTCGGATCGGCAAAACCCAGCAGATAGGACACCTCCAGCAAGGTCAGATTCGGCTGCGCGAGGTACTGTTGCGACAGCTCGCAGCGGGTGTCGTCAAGCAACTGCTGAAAGCTGGTGCCCTCTTCCTGTAAACGGCGCTGCAGGGTGCGTTGCGACATGTGTAATGTTTGCGCAACGACTTCACGTTTTGGCTCGCCCTGAGGCAGCAGTCGACAAATGACCTGACGCGCTTGGTGAGTGACTCGGCTCTCGGAGAACCGCGCCAGAAATTCACCAGCAAAACGGTCATGCAATTGCGCCAGCGAGGGGTTGGCCGTGGGTAACGGCATTTCCATATCTGCACGCTCAAACAGCAGCGCATAATGGCTGGCATTGAACTCCAGCGGTGCTTGAAATACCTGCTGGAACGCCTCGATATCCGCCGGCGGATCACCCTGTAGAAGAATCCTGCGGGGGCGAATCAGCTTGCCGGTCATCCACCGGCAAAAAGCCAATGCGTAAGCCAGCGACGCTTCCGCGCTCTGGCGTGCCGGCGGCAAGCGATCGCCATGGATCGCCAGCACCAGCTCGTAGCCGTCAGGGGTAGGCCTGAAGCTCAGGTCTGCGCCCTCGGCAATAATCCGTTGATAGCGCACCAGTCGCGCCAGGCCTTCCTTGAGCGAACTGCTCGACATCAGCGCATAGCCAACCACATGAAACGAGGCGGGACGCACCACCTTGGCCATGTTCAAGCCAATGGCGGGATTTCCCGAGAGCTCAACGGCACGGGTCCAGAGTCGAGTCATGCCGTCTTGCGGAAACCGCGCATCCGGGTCTTCGAGTAATGCGTAATCGAGGCCAAGCTCAGGAAATATCGAGCGGCAGTCTACACCGCCCATCTCTAATGCCTGAACGATGCCTAAAGCCCAATTGGAAGATGTTGTGCGCTCACTCATTGTGGATTCTTATTCTAAAAGTTCGACAAATAACCGCTAAGGAACCGACTGCAATGGCGGGCAAGGATACTAATGTGGCACTTAATGTCACTGGTTGATCCTGGTTCTGAGCCTAGACTGTAAGCATTAGTGAGCCTGACTAAAATAACAACAGGAGGCACATCATGACTGCCCAAACGACTGAACGTTTTCATTCCTTTGCCGAGTTCTACCCTTACTACCTGCAAGAACACAGCAATCCGACCTGCCGTCGCCTGCATTACGCCGGTAGCACGCTGGTGCTGTTGATCCTGGCCTACAGCCTGCTCAGCCAGCAATGGCTTTGGTTGCTGGCAATCCCTGTTGCAGGATACGGATTTGCCTGGGTGGGCCACTTTGTGTTCGAAAAAAATCGCCCGGCAACCTTCAAGTACCCACTGTACTCGCTGCTCGGCGATTGGATCATGCTCAAGGATGCCTGCACGGGTCGCATTAAATTTTAGTAGGGGCTCAGTAATGAATATGCACGCACGCTTTACCCATATGGAAAACGGCACACAGGACGACTGGGCCATTATCGCCAAGGACTTTCGCGCCTATGCCGACCAGTTGCCTGATCGCATTCTCACCCACCTCAAGCTGCTGGACGGCGACTTTGGCGGTTTCCCTGTTGACCGCCTGACCCATTCACTGCAGACCGCAACCCGCGCGCACAAAGATGGTCGCGACGAAGAGTATGTGGTCTGCGCCCTGCTGCATGATATTGGCGACACCTTGGGCAGCTACAACCATGCAGACATAGCCGCCGCCATGCTCAAGCCTTTTGTCAGCCCCGAAAACCATTGGATGGTCGAGAAACACGCGATCTTCCAAGGTTACTACTTCTTTCATCACCTGGGCATGGATCGCCACTTGCGCGAGCAGTTCAAAGACCATCCGCAGTACCAGGCGACTATCGATTTCTGCGCCAAGTATGACGCCTCGGCCTTTGACCCAGAGTATGAGTCCCTACCGCTGGAGTTTTTTGAGCCGATGCTACGGCGTGTCTTTGCCCAGCCAAGAAACTCGATCTACCGTGATGCAAAATAAAGCGCTTTGACAACCGGTAATCCGTCAAAATGATGCATTCGTCATTGCTGCTTGGCGGCTAAGCTGGGCTTGGTTATGATCCCTGTTTGGCTGGAACTCATTCGTTCCAGCCAAATTAACGCCCAGCTAGAGGCGTTCCTTTATCAGGGATCATTGCCGTACCATGACTGTCCGCACCGTTATCCTACCCAGCGTGCTACCGGCGCCGGTGATGCGTGAATACTATTCGCGCATTCTGGCCTATATCTCTGTCGCCGCCAGTATAGCTGCAGGCACCTACGTCCAGTATTTCTCCTACAGTATTTTATGGATTGTTCCATACGCCCTGCTTTATCCGCATTTGGCGCATCAGATTGGCCAATACTACAAGCGTCAGTACCCTACCAAAGCCACCCAAGGCTTGATGATTGTCGACGCCATACACTGCGGTTGCCTGGCCGTACTGCTGAATTTCTCACCGGTCCTGAGCTTGATGAGCCTGTTAACCCTGCTGTTCAGCTCCCTCGTGGTTGGCGGCCTGGGCAATATGACCCTGGCGCTGGTGACCACGCTGATCAGCACCTTGGCCTGCTCTGCTCTAATCGGCCCGAAATTCATGGGACAAACCCCGACGGCGGTGTCCCTGGTATGCATTTTATTCACCACCTTCTACATCACCATTACCGCCTACTTTGTCCACCAGCAAGGCTTGCACCTGGCCCAGGTGCGAAGCGATATCAGGCGCGAACAGGAAAAAGCCGCGCGGCTTGCCCGCAATCTTGCCAAATACCTGTCTCCGCAAGTCTGGGAATCGATATTCAGCGGCAAAAAATCGGTGCGCCTGGAAACCCAGCGCAAAAAACTGACGGTATTTTTCTCGGACATCAAAGGTTTCACCGAGCTATCCGAGGAGCTTGAGGCAGAGGCACTGACCGACCTGCTCAACACCTACCTCAATGAAATGTCGAAGATCTGCCTGAAATACGGCGGCACCATTGATAAGTTCATTGGCGACAGCGTCATGGTGTTCTTTGGTGACCCTGCCAGCAAAGGCGCAAAGAAAGACGCTGTTGCAGCCGTCTCAATGGCCATCGCCATGCGCAAGCACATGAAGGTGCTGCGCCAACAATGGCGCGCCCAAGGCATCACCAAACCCCTTGAAATCCGCATGGGCCTCAATACAGGCTACTGCACCGTGGGTAACTTCGGTGCCGACACGCGCATGGACTACACCATCATCGGCCGCGACGTGAACCTGGCCAGCCGCCTGGAAAGCGCTGCCGAATCAGGTGAAATCCTGATCTCGCACGAAACCTACTCCTTGGTCAAAGACGTCATCATGTGCCGTGACAAAGGCCAGATCACCGTCAAGGGCTTCACCCGCCCGGTGCAGATTTACCAAGTGGTCGACTTCCGTCGCGACCTAGGCGCAACTTCAAGCTATGTCGAGCATGAACTGCCTGGGTTCTCAATGTACCTGGACACCAACGGCATTCAGAACTTCGACAAGGAGCGAGTGATCCAGGCGCTGCAACAAGCCGCCAAAGAGCTGCGCGACAAAGTCATCATGTAGCCAAGCCAAACGCAAAAAGCAGCCTATTGGCTGCTTTTTTGTTGTTGATGCATCACCAGCTATTTTTAACGCAGCATGGACTGCTCCAGCACGGGCAGCCCTCGTCTATCTAGCGCGCTAGTTTTCAGAGGCTCCATAGGCCAACACCTGCTGTAGCTCACCATCAAGCAGAGGTTGTTCAGCCATGAACTCTTGCGCCGATACCTGCCATGATTGCCTGGCCGCCTCAATCGCGCAGCGTTCTCGGCTTAACTTGAGCGCCTGCATGCACGCATGGCCAAGGTCTTCGTGCATGAATCCGGTGATGCCCTGTTGCAGTACATCAAGCGGCCCGCGCACGGCAAATGCAGCAACCGGCGTACCGCAGGCCAGCGCTTCGAGCATGACCAGGCCATAGGTGTCGGTCAGCGATGGGAATACCAGCACACTTGCCTGCTGATATTCCCTGGCCAGTTCTTCAGCGTGCCGATAACCCATGAATTCAACCTGCGGATACTGGTGCTGCAATGCCTGTCGCTGCGGCCCATCCCCCACCACGCGCTTGATACCGGGCAAGTCCAGGGTTAAAAACGCCTCAAGGTTTTTCTCCGGGGCGATCCGTCCAACGTAGAGGAAAACGGGCTTGACGCCCTCCTCATGGGTTTCCAGCGGCTTGAATAGCCGGGTATCAACCCCTTTGCGCCAGAGCTTAAGACGCTGCAATCCCCAACTGGAGAACTCAGTACGCAAGTGTTCGGTGGTCACCAGAACCGCCTGGCTAGAGCGATGAAAGCGCCGCAGGTAGGCATAACCCCAGCGCAAGGGAATCCAGGCGCAGCGCGTGCTCACGTACTCCGGATAACGGGTATGGATGGCACTTGAAAAAGCCAGGTTGCGCTTGTTCAGCCAACGCCTGGCCGCCCAACCCAGCGGCCCTTCTGTGGCCAGGTGTACGCAATCGGGCTGAAAAGCCTTGAGCGCGGGCCCCAGTCGCCAAAGATCCCAAACCAACGAGATTTCCGGATAGGTCGGACAAGGGATGGAGCGAAAATCAGCCGGTGACAGCAGTTTTACTTCATGCCCCATGCCACGCAACTCGCTCATCAAGGCCTGCAAGCTGGTGACCACGCCATTAACCTGCGGCACCCAGGCATCACTGACAATAAGTACCCTCACGCGACGGGCTCGACTGCCGCGGCAAGCTGCTGCGCCTGACGCGCCTGGTCATCAGCCAGGCGGTAGAGCTCGATATGCCCATCAATGTGTTCGATCAACGCGGTACAGGACTCGACCCAATCACCGCAGTTCATGTACTCCACATCACCCATGGGACGGATTTCAGCGTGGTGAATATGCCCGCAAACCACACCATTAAATCCGCGCTTGGCGCACTCGTGGGTAATGGCCTGCTCGAAGTCACTGATGAAGTTAACCGCGCTTTTGACCTTGTGCTTGAGATAGGCAGACAGCGACCAGTAACCGTAACCGTAGCGTTGGCGCCAGTGATTCAACCAGCGGTTCAGGGTCAGAGTGAACTCGTAGGCAGAGTCGCCCAGAAATGCCAGCCAGCGGTGATAGCGCGTGATGACGTCAAACTGGTCGCCGTGAATCACCAACAATCGCCGGCCATCCGCCGTGAGATGTTCTGCCTCGTCGACCAGGTGAATATTGCCCAGGATCAGCTTGGAGTAGCGGCGTAGAAATTCGTCATGGTTACCGGTGACATACACCACTTCGGTGCCGCGCTTGCTCATGGTCAACAAGCGCCGAATCACGTTGCTATGGGATTGCGGCCAGTAGACGCCGCTGCGCAGCTTCCATCCGTCGATGATATCGCCAACCAAATACACCTTGTCGGCCTGGTAGCGCTTGAGAAAGGCAGACAAATGTTCCGCCTGGCAATCACGGGTACCCAGGTGGACATCCGAGATCCATAACGTTCTGACACGTTGCTTGCTGCTTGGCTTGATCAACTGTGCACTCGTCATTTGGCCATCCTCAGGCAGAGTTTTAATGAGCTTGCGTGAGGCCGGTGAACGCAATATGACGCCATGACTTCAATTCAATGACAGCTGCACGGTTGTGCACTGACTTGTCTGCCGATGCACGCTTGGTGCTGATAGAATTGCCGGACCTTGAGGGGACACTGGTATGCATCCACTACTGTCACTGCGTCACTACAGTCACGACCTGCTGAGCCACAGTCACGATCACGCACAACTGGTATTCGGCCTTAACGGCCTGCTTGAATTCGAGGCCGCAGGCGTCGGCAGCCGGGTAGTTCGTCAATCCGTGGCGATCGTTCCGGCGGCAACCGAGCATGCCTGTGGCAGCCCGGCAGGCAGTGATTGCCTGGTACTCGATATCCCTTCCGAGGGTTGGCTGAAGGAGCATCTGGGCGCCCATGCCGATGCAGGCCTGAGACTGACGGGCGCCACCCAGTCCTTATCGCTGAACACTGTGCAGGGCCAACTGGTCAGTTGGCTGGCTGCCAGTCCAATCAATGACCCGGTGATCGCCCAGCAAGGCGCTGCATTGTTGTTGGCGAGCCTGCTCAGTGAACAATCTGGTGCCGCCTCAAGCGAACCCCGCCTGCCGCTGCATGCAATCGATCGCTATATCCACGAGCATGCAGCGCATCCGCTTCAGGTGGCGGACCTTGCACGTTTGGCCGGGCTGTCGAGCGCACGCTTTCACAGTCGTTTCCTGGCCGAGACGGGGTGCACGCCCATGGAGTATGTGCGCAACCAGCGCCTCGAGCTGGCGCGCCAGATGCTGCAAACCAGCCACCTTGGTGTCGGTGAAATCGCGGCGCGGGTTGGTTATTCGTCCCAAAGTGCCTTTAGTGCTGCCCTATCACGTTACTTTGGTTGCACCGCGCGTTCGATTCGTGCGGCGCAACAGTAGCGCGACAAAAATCGATACTCCTGCGACAGACGCCTGCCATTCGCCCCTCTAGAATGGCGCGAAGTAGATCACGGAGGCGTTATGCAGCAGATTGAATGGCAAGATTTTGCCCGCGTTGAACTGCGCGTTGGCACCATTATCTCGGCCGAACCCAACAGCAAGGCAATCAAACCTGCCTACGTGCTTGAGGTTGACCTGGGCGAGCATGGGGTCAAGACCTCAAGCGCGCAAATCACCGCTCATTATCACATCGAGGACCTTATCGGCCGCCAGGTGCTGTGCGTCTGCAATTTCGCAGCCAAACGCATTGCAGGTGTCCGCTCGGAAGTATTGGTCACCGGTGTTTACGACGAAGCTAACAAAGTGGTGCTGGCAAGCTTCGACAAACCCGTTGCCAATGGCGCTCGCCTGGCATGACCGAACGTAAAGCGTTACTCGCCATTCACCTGGGCGCCCTGCTGTTCGGGCTTTCAGGCATTTTCGGCAAACTCGCCACAACCTCGCCACTGAATATTTCGGCCGGCAGGGCTGTGTTCGCGGTGCTTGCGCTGGCCCTGTTCGCGCATCTGTCGAGCCAGTCCCGAGGCTTGCGGCCAAGCGCGCGACAACTGGGTTTATTAGCGCTTGGCGGGCTGTTGCTCGGCAGCCATTGGATCACCTTCTTTGAAGCCGTAAAGGTTTCCGGTGTCGCCATCGCAACACTCGGCTTCGCCAGTTTTCCTGCGTTCACCGTACTCCTTGAAGGCTTGTTGTTTCGCGAACGCACCAGCGGCCGAGAGTTCTTGATGGTTGGCGTTGTCTGCCTTGGCCTGATTCTGGTGACACCCGACCTAAACCTCAGCAGCGAAGCTAATATCGGCCTGTTGTGGGCGGTGTTGTCGGGATTTTTATTTGCACTTTTATCACTGCTCAACCGTGCCAGTACCCAAGGCCTGGACCCGGTAAAAGCTGCGTTGTGCCAGAACCTTACTGTGATGCTGTTGTTTATGCCGCTGGCTTGGCAGCAACTTCCAGAAATCACACTGATCAATTGGTTCTGGCTCGCGTTATTGGGCGTGTTCTGCACCGGGCTCGCACACAGCTTATTCGTTGCCAGCCTGCGGGTAATCAAGGCTCGCACCGCGGCAGTGATCTTCGCCTTGGAGCCCGTTTACGGCATTGCCTTCGCATGGTGGTTGTTCAGCGAGCAGCCGAGCCTGCGAATGCTCGCGGGCGGCACCTTGATCATCCTGGCGATATTTGTATCTGCGCGAATGGCTAAGTAACCCGCCCTGGTTGACGCCAAGGCGAGTTATCAGTGGATCTTGCGATCATCGTTATGGCCAAGGTCGCGCTGGGGGTCAAACTGATCACGCACCCGTTGCTTGAGTACCTTAGCCTCGGGAAAGCCGCCGTCAGCTTTGCGCTCCCAGATCTGCACGCCGTTGCAGACAATCTTGAACACGCCGCCAGTGGCGGGTTCGAGCGTGACTTTTGCCAGGTCATCGGCGAAGGTCGAGAGCAGTTCCTGAGCCAACCAGGCGGAGCGTAACAACCACTGACACTGGGTGCAGTAGGTGATGGTGATTTCAGGTTTAGCGCTGGGCATAGTGATTCTCAACTGTCACGGACAGCCCATGATAGCGCGTGCTCGCCTGCTTGATCTGGAAATTGGTCAAGCAATTTTGGCCAACAGCTTGCGGGCCTCCTGCTTTTGCTTGTCATCACCGTCATTAAGCACTTCGTTGAGTATATCGCAGGCACTTTCAATACTGCCTTGCTCGATATAGGCCAAAGCCTGATTGAGCTTGCGCATATTGCTGGCATTGGCGTCGAAATCAGACAAATTGTTGAGATTGGCTGGCGAGCGAGGATCATCCTCAAACCAGGCGCCCAGGGCAGCGTCGTTTTCTGCCGTCAGCGCGGCGAACTCATCGTCATCATGGGGCAGTTCTTCAAGGCTGGGTAGATCACGCAAGTTTGTATCTATATCCACCTGCTCGGGCTTGGCCGGTTTTGCCTTGGTTTTTGCCGAAAACGGGCTCACCAGGTCCCAGTCGGCATCCAGGGACAAGTCGTCAAGGTTGAGCTGATAGTCCTCCGCTGCACTTGGCGCTGGGGCCAAATCAACGGGTTCATCCAGTTCAAGGGCATCGAAGTCGAGTTCGATGCTCTGCAACTGCGGATAGCGAGCGTTGAGTTGATCAATACGCTCAGGCGAAAAGTTACTCTGGCGCAATAGCGCTTCTTCTGCCTGGAAACGCTGTGCATCGCCTTGCAGCGCCAGAACTTCGAGCAAGCGAAAGCGAATATCGTGACGTTCAGGATGAACCTGCAAGGCCTTGCGCAACGCACTGACCGCTTCGGGGTAACGACCATAGGTGATGTAGATGTTGGCTGCTTCAATCGCATCCACCGGCACCTCCTGCCGGCTTGCCGCGGCTGCAGGTACAGGTGCAGGTGCAGGTGCAGGTGCAGGCTCAGTAACCGGAGCTTGGGCGCTGAGCGCAACCGGCTGGAAAAGCGGCTCTGCTGGCTGCGGCGTATCCACGCTGGCTACGGCGACTGCTGGCGTCTCAGGCGCAGGAGTTCGTTCACGCTTGGATCGCCATAACAGTGCCAGCAGGCCAGCTAACAACAAGGCGAGCAAGCCATAGAGGTAACGCATCCAGTCAGTGGGCTGCTCAACCGGCTCCACCGGGGCTGGCGCTGTTACCTGAGGCTGGGCGCTGGTTTGCGGCGCAGGTCCGGCGTCAAGCTGTGATTGCAGCTCGGCCAGCTGTCGATCCTTGGACTCAAGCTGGGTTTGCAGCGCCTCAACCTGCTCCTGTAGCTGGGAAATGCTCTGCTGCAGCTGCAAACTCAGGTTTGACTGATTCGCCAGCTCAAGGTCCAGGCGCTGCTGGATCTGGGCCAATGCCTGCGCATCTGCCCTGTCGCCAGCCACTGCAGGGGCGGTCTCCGCACTGCCTGCGCTGGATGGCTGACCACTGGTAGCATCGTTTTGGCTTGCACTAATCGCAGGTTGATTCGAGTTGCTGTTGGGTGATGATCCTGCCTGGCTGGTATCTACAGCGCTGTCGGGCAAGCGCAAATCAACGCCTGCTTTGAGTCGATTGATATCGCCATTGGCAAACGCCTGGGGGTTGAGCGCGTAGATATCATTCATCAGAGATTGCTGCGAGGCATTGCTGCCTTGATCACGTAACTGTGATGCGATCCGCCACAGGGTATCGCCACTGCGCACCAGATGAGTCTGACCGAGCGTGGCGGTTGGCATCACGTCTGGCAGCGCAGGCCGTGTTGGCCGTGTTGGCGTCGCAGGTGAGGCGGCAACGGTCGAGGACGAGCGGGTGCTGTACTGGCTGCTTGGCGCAGGCGAAGCCGAGCCGTAGGCTGAGGTAATAGGTGGATCAAGCAGTATGGTGTATTCACGCAACAACTGGCCGTTGGGCCGAGACACTTCGACAATAAAGTTCAAGTACGGCTCGCGCACCGCCTGGCGTGAGGTGACCCGGACAATACTGCGACCGTTGCTCAATACCGGGGTAAATCTCAGGTCGTTAAGGAAAACAAACCGCTCGACACCTGATCGACTAAAAGCCTCTGGCGATGCAAGCTTGACCTTGATCTCATTGGCGCTCAGATCACCAACCTGAAGCAGTTGAATATCAGCTTCGAGCGGTTGGTTCAAAGCCGAATGCAGGGTTATTTCACCAAGTCCAAGTGCCGGGGCAAAACTGGAATAAAGTGCCGAGCTGGAGGCTAGACCTATTAATACATGGCGAACTCGAGACATGGGCACTCCCCTAACGCTTAACAACTCAGTATCCACTTGCCTAGGGCATATGCGCTATCGCACCGTGGATCTGTCTGCAGCTGTAGAACTTCGTTCGGGAGTAACGTTCCATGTGCAACCCGGCTGCAGCGAAGTATAGCCACTATTCAAACAAGCGGCCTACAGGGGTTAGCGCCTTTTTTAAGGCAAATGGCCATTATTCATTGAAGGCAATGGCCACAAATGCAGTAAGTCTATTAAGTTGACCGAGGTCACATTCCTGAGAAACGAGCGTAATTTCCAGCAACAGCGTCGCTGAAGCCTGCAGATTAGGCCCGTTTCATCAGTTAACGCCGTTCCAGGTTGCTCAAGATCTTGGCATGGACCTGCTGGCAGCGGTCCAAATCCTGCTCATCGATTCCGGCAAAGAGCTCTTTGCGCAACTCGGTGGAAATTGCTTCGATTTTCTTGATCAAAGGCTCAGCTTGCGGGCTGAGGGCAATTTTCTTGGCGCGACGATCTTCGGGTACAGCCTGGCGACTGACCAACCCCTGCGCTTCCAGGCTGTCGAGCAAGCGCGCCAATGTCGGCCCTTCGACGCCGACGCTTTGGGCCAGTTCGCGCTGGGTTGGCAACTCATCGAAACGAGCCAGATGCAGTAGCACCAGCCAGCGCGCCTGGGAAAGGCCCAGGCCGACGAGGCGTCGGTCGAGTTCGGCACGCCAGGCACGAGACATTTGCGCAATTTGCATAGCAAAACGATGTTGATCAGATGACGACATGATGGAACGGCTCTTATAACTATAAAAAACTAATTATTAGTCAGCTAATCATAACCTTGGCGCCAGAGCAAGGTTGATGTCAGACAATGACTTACAAGATGTTCCAGAACGTGCACCAAGGTCCAAAAATGTCGCTTTTGGCCTACTCAAGCCCGCCTTCAAACTCGGCATGCAGTGCCGCACGTACGCAGTGCAGCACGCCCTCTTCGACCCGTCCGGAGAGCAAGGCGCTGACTTCACTGGCGGTCGGCAACTCACCATCGCCGCTCAAAAAGGCATCTTGCACCTCGTCCAGCAAGGCTTCGGGAATATCCAGGGCTTGATCAAGGGATAACTGCTGGCTGCTGATGGCTTCAGCGAGCATGCCATACACACTTTTAGTGCCACATTGCAGTTGGTTGGCGATCTGTTCCGGGGTCATGCCTGCTCGTGCCAGGCTGACCAACTCATGCCGCATGTCGGTCACCACCCGTGGTGCTTCTGCCTTGCCACCGAGCACGTCTAGAAAAGCGGCGCCGTAACGCTCAAGCTTGCGGGCGCCAACGCCACTGACCTGCGCCATTTCACTCAGGCTGCCAGGTTTGCTGCGCAGCATTTCAAGCAAGGTTGCATCAGGAAAAATAACGTAAGGCGGTACCGCGTGTTCCTCGGCAAGCTTGCGCCGAAGGGCACGCAGCGCCTCCCACATTTCACGCTCTTCGCCCCGGACGAGCTGGCTGGCGGCGCTGCTTGAAGCCTTGGCGCTTTGCTGGGGTTTAAGGTCGCGACGCAGCTCCAGTTGCACCTCGCCACGCAAGAGCGGCCGACAGCTATCCGACAGGCGCAAACCGCCGAAGCCTTCAAGGTCGACATCCGCCAGTCCGCGCGCCACCAATTGGCGGAACAAGGTACGCCAGTCAGTTTCAGCCCGATCTTTGCCAACCCCAAATACTGATAAGTGCTGATGCCCCAGGCTGCGAACTTTGTCGTTATCACGTCCCAGTAACACATCAACCAGATGACCGACGCCGTAACGCTGGCCGCTGCGGTAAATAGCCGACAACGCCTGACGCGCCGGCTCTGTGGCGTCCCAGGTTTGCACGCCATCGATGCAGTTGTCGCAGTGCCCACAAGGCTGCTCGAGCACTTCATCGAAATAGCCCAACAGTACCTGGCGGCGACAGCGTGTTTCCTCACAAAGCGCCAGCATGGCGTCTAGTTTGTGCTGCTCGACTCGTTTGTGACGCTCGTCACCATCGGAGTTATTGAGCATTTGCTTGAGCAGCAATACGTCTTGCAGGCCATAGGCCATCCAAGCATCGGCAGGCAAGCCATCGCGCCCTGCTCGCCCGGTTTCCTGATAGTAAGCCTCAAGGGATTTTGGCAAATCCAGGTGCGCCACAAAGCGCACGTTGGGTTTGTCGATGCCCATGCCGAAGGCAATGGTTGCGACCATGATCAAGCCTTCCTCGTTGAGGAAACGCTTTTGATGGTAGGCGCGAAGCTCACTGGGCAAACCGGCGTGATAAGGCAACGCTGGGAAACCCTGGGCACTAAGGAAGGCTGCAACCTCATCGACTTTCTTGCGCGACAGGCAATAGACAATCCCCGCATCGCCTTTGCGTGCCGCCAGAAAGCCAAGCAGCTGTTTGCGTGGCTGCTCTTTGGGCACAATCCGGTAAAAAATATTGGGGCGGTCAAAACTCGACAAAAACCGTTCCGCATCCTGCAGGTGCAGGCGATTGATGATCTCTTCGCGGGTGCGCATGTCTGCCGTCGCCGTCAGGGCGATACGCGGCACTTGCGGGAAAAACTCGGCCAGTTGCCCCAGTTGCAAGTATTCCGGGCGGAAGTCATGCCCCCACTGCGATACGCAATGCGCCTCATCAATGGCAAACAGGGCAATATCCAGGCGCTGGAGAAAAGCCAGCATGCGCGGCTGCACCAAGCGCTCAGGCGCCAGATAAAGCATTTTGACTTCGCCCCGGCGAATGCGGTCGGCAATATCGCGCTGCGCGTCGCTGCTCAAGGTCGAATTCAAGGCGACGGCTGCAACCCCTAGCTCGTCAAGGGTTGCGACCTGGTCATCCATCAAGGCGATAAGGGGCGAGACCACCACCGCCAAGCCTTCACGCATTAATGCAGGCACCTGAAAGCACAACGACTTGCCGCCGCCGGTCGGCATCAGCACCAGCGCATCACCGCCGCTGGCTACACGTTGAATAATCGCCTCCTGACGGCCACGAAAACTGTCATAGCCAAAGATGTCTTTGAGGATGCGTTGTGCCGCGTCTTGCATGAAAGGCCTCCAAATCGAGCTCGGCATTATACGCACGTGCTCGACTCAGAAAATTTCGCATCTGCAATTTGTCGAAAGTTAACCTATCGATCTGGGGTAAAAGCACATGCCAGAGGTGCTTTTCAGGCTTTTAAGCACGCTATATCAATGATCAGGATCAAATAAACGATGCAATAGCCCCCGCCAACCCTGCAACCATTTATGCATGGGTTAAACTTGAGCTATGGCCGCTGCGCGCTGTCTAGACTAGAATCCAGCCTCGTTTACTTCTTCAAGGTAGCCCTACGATGTCCTTTGCCGAGCAACTGTCCCGCCTGCAAGCCTTCCTCGATGCTGATGAGTTGCACGAAGAAGCCCTGGACTACGTCGCCGCCCACGGCTACCTCACTGCCCTGTCGATTTGTACAGAACAGGTGCCTGAGCGCGAGTGGATCGACGCCCTGTTCTCTGAAGCCCCGCACTACCGTAGCGACGCTGAGCGAGATGAAATCGAAGCCACGCTGGTGTTGCTCAAGGCCCATATTGCCCGCCAACTGGCGAGTGACGATGAACCGGAAATACCTTGCGAGCTTGATCTGGGTGAAGACCCGGATGACTCTGACCTGCGCGGCTGGTGCATCGGCTTCATGGAAGGCGTCTTCCTGCGTGAATCCGTCTGGTTCGAAGACTCCGAAGACGAAGTCAGCGAATTGCTGTTGCCGATCATGGTCGGTTCCGGCCTGTTTGATGAGCAACCCGAGTTTGATGAAATCGCCCGTGACCGCGACTTGGTAGACAGCATGGTCGAGCAAATTCCTGAACTGCTGACCGCGCTGTTTCTCCTGTGCAATGCACCAGAAGAAAAGCCAGCGCTGCTCAAACCGCGTCACCACTAATCCTTCGCCGTCCGCATGACGGGTAAGATCAAGCATAACCCTGCAGTTCGCTACGCCCTGCTGGCCATAGGCTGGCTGAGCGTAGCGCTCGGGGTGATTGGCATATTCCTGCCTGTCCTGCCCACTACCCCCTTTCTCCTGCTGGCCGCCGCTTGCTTCATGCGCAGCTCCGAGCGCTTCTACCATTGGTTGGTCGATCACCCAAGGCTTGGGCCATGGATTCGCGATTACCTGGAAGGTGAAGGCATTCCACGCAAGGCTAAAATCTACTCGATAAGCCTGATGTGGCTGAGTATTGGCTTGTCCTGCTACTTGGTGCCCATGTTCTGGGCCCGGCTGTTTATGCTGACCAGCGCGGTCTGCGTGACTGTCTATATCCTGCGCCAGAAAACCCTGCCGACACCGCCTTCAACCTAAGGCTGAATAGTCAATCCGCGTGAGACCTTTGCTGGACAAGCTTCGCGTTGTCACACTCTACGCAGACGGTTTCATCCTGTAGGGAGGACAGCGATTTTCTGTCCGCCATTTGCGACACAGAACTTAGTGGCATGACCATTTCTGGTGGACAAGCTGCGCGTTGTCGCACCCTACGCATCACCACGCTTTATTCTTCTACCAACATTCAACACTGAAGCTGAAGCACAAAGCCATTACTGCACCTAGACTTTGAACGACCTCCAGCGAGTCGTTGCAGATGCCGACATGCCCGTCCAGCACTGTTGCTCAGCGTTTCAGCCATCTATGGCTGGGCACAGCGGTCTTTGCCCTGGGTTTAGCCACCGCTACGGCCAATTGGGATTTTGCCCTGATCATCCAGAACGCACAGACGCGCTATGGCTCTCTAGGCCCCGCCGAACAGCGTCTGCAGCAATGGCAGCAGCTAATCGAGAGCAATCAGCAAAACCCAGAGAACCAGCAGCTCAAAACGGTTAATGCATTTTTCAACCGGCAGCTGCGCTTTGCCGATGATCGCCGTACCTGGCGTCAAACTGATTATTGGGCGACGCCCGTTGAGTCATTGGTCAAAGGCGCTGGCGACTGTGAAGACTACTCAATCGCCAAGTATTTCACCCTGCGTCGCCTGGGTATTGCCAGCGAGAAGTTGCGGATTACCTACGTCAAGGCACTTAAACAAAACCAGGCGCACATGGTGCTTACCTACTATTCAAGCCCCAGCAGTGAACCGTTGGTGCTCGACAACCTGATTGGCGAGATTCAGCCGGCATCGCAGCGCAAGGATCTATTACCGGTTTATTCATTCAATGCCGAAGGTGTCTACCTGCCCGGCTCGAACAGCAAGAAGAGCGACACCAAGAAATTATCGCGCTGGCAGGAACTGCTCAAAAAAATGCGTACGGAAGGCTTCGCCATAGGCGAAGGTTAGGAGATCCTGATGTCATTACTAAAACAACTGTTCATCGCCATTTGCCTGTTTCTTGTGGTGGCATTCACCGGCAGTTTCATCAGCGGCATGGAAAGCTCGCGCGAGCAGTTATTGAGCCAATTGCGCTCGCACGCACAGGATGCTGCAACCGCGCTCGGACTGTCATTGACACCCCATGTGGATGATCCGGCGATGATCGAACTCATGGTCAGCTCGATATTTGACAGTGGCTATTACGCGACAATCAGGGTGGTGAACATTGCCGACAACAGCGTGATTGTCGAGCGGCGCACCACCACGGCGCCAGAAAATGTGCCGACCTGGTTTATCGACCTGGTCGACCTGACCCCAGAAGGCGGCGATGCCTTGATCATGCGCGGCTGGGAACAGGCTGCACGAGTTGAGGTGCTCAGCCATCCGCAATTTGCCCTGACCAGGCTCTGGGACAGCGCCATCGGCAGCCTTGGCTGGTTATTGGCCTGCGGGCTGGTGAGTGCGATACTCGGCGGCTGGTTGCTGCGTACCCAGTTGCGACCGCTGGACGATATGGTCAAGCAAGCCCAGGCGATCACCCGACGCGAGTTCTTGAGCATGCCCAAAGTGCCGCGCACACCTGAACTGAAACGTGTGGTGCTGGCCATGAACCTGATGGTCGAGAAGCTGAAAAACCTGTTCGCTGAAGAAGCTGCGCGCAGTGAAAAGCTGCGTGAGGAAGCCTATCAAGACAGTCTGACGGGACTGGCTAACCGGCGCTTGTTTGACCTCAAACTGGCTCAGCAGCTTGAGGTATCCGAGCAAAATACCGACGGCTACTTGATGCTGCTACGTGTCAATGACCTTGGCGGTCTCAACCAGCGTCTGGGCGGACAAGAAGCCGACAACCTGATTCAGGCTATTGGCCTGCAACTGACCGAACTCATGCAACAGCACGAAGCCAGCAGCTGGCTTGCCTCGCGTAATCGCGGTGGCGAATTCACTCTTCTCGCCCCCAGTCTCAGCGCAGAAGGCGCCGACAAACTTGCCCAACAACTTAGCGAGCAACTGCAAAGCCTGCGCCAGACAGGCGCCAGTGACTGCAACCCTGTTGCGCACATGGGCATCGCCGCCTATCGCCCAGGAGAAAGCCCAGGCACAGTGATAGGCCGCGCCGACCAAGCGCTGGCACAGGCACAAAGTAAAATGCCGGAACAGCCTTGGGAGCGTCTCGATGACTTTAACCTGGCACAAGGCCAAGGTATCCATGAATGGCGCATGTGGATCGACGAGGCGCTGACCGACGAGAAAATCCAGCTCTACTTCCAACCGGTGAGCCGTTGCGACGACATCAGCCAACTGATGCATAAAAAGGTACTTGCGCGATTGCTCGACCAGCAAGGTGAAGCCATCGCCGCAGGACGCTTTATCCCTTGGATCGAACGGCTCGGCTGGGCGGCAAGATTCGATCTGGCCATGCTTGAACACAGCCTTAAGCATCTGGCTATGCACCCTGAACCGCTGGCCCTGAGTTTATCTGCTGCAACCCTGCGCGAACCTGAAAGTTGGACCAAGCTGTTGTCTGTGCTCAAGCAGCATCCTGAACAGGCGGCGTTAATGACCCTGGAGCTGGATGAACGCCACCTGCCCTCTGCGCCAGAGCTGGAAACACTTGGCCAACAAATTCGCGCGACGGGCTATCAGCTTGGCCTGCAACACTTTGGTGGACGCTTCAGCTTGATCGGCAATCTGACCAATCTTGGCCTGGCTTACCTGAAAGTTGATGGCAGCTATATCCGCGCAATCGACCAAGAAAGCGATAAGCGCTTGTTTATCGAGGCCATATTCCGCGCGGCCAACAGTATTGATCTGCCACTGATTGCCGAGATGGTGGAAACCGAGGCCGAACTCAAGGTACTCAACGAGCTGGGAATCGAGGGAGCCATGGGTCGCCTGATTGGCGCGCCCAGCCCGTGGCAAGACGCCTAGTCTTGGTCGCGTTGTCACACCCTACGCAGCGTTTCCACCGTGGGGCGGACAGCGCTTTTCTGTCCGCCATTTGCGACACAGAACTTACTGGCATGAACATTTCTTGAGGGCAAGCTGCGCGTTGTCACACCCTACGCATCGCCTGACGCTTCGCCCTTCCACCATAGCAGCCTAGGGGATGCGCTCGTCAGCATCACCGAGCAGGCCACTCAAGCCATCCAAGGTGGCCCGTGCTTCTGCGCGAACATGCAATTTGCGCCGCGCCGCCTCGGGCAAGTCGGTGTAGCGGATCACACCGCGATCGACCAATACGCTGACCAAGTCTTCGAGCACCCGCACCATTTCCAGGTCTGAACGCTGCAAGTCAATCAGTCGATTATTCAAGGCATGGCTGGCCAACCAAGCCTGAACATCGGGATTATCTTGCGGCAAGGTTTTAGTCATGCTCGCAAACGGCTCTTGCTCAACCCGCAGGATTCGTTGTTTTTCATCAAGCTGGACATAAACCATGGCATTGCCTCGTGCAGACCCGAAAAAGCCCGCCAGCTTTGCAGCTGACGGGCTTGATTAAGGTTAGACGCTGTTTAAAAAACAGCATCCTGCCAGGCAGGTAGTTTCAGGACACCAGGGTGTGGTTATCCAGCATGTTTTGAATAATGCTCGCGCTATCACCACCGGATAGCGTGACATTGGCCAAGGTTACTGTCTGATCGATACTGGCTGGGTCTGCAACCTGCCCTGAGCTGGAGATATTGATTTGCGTGTCAGCGCCGCTTGGCGCAAAACTCAAATATGCACTGAGTTCAGCGGCACTGCTGTTATCAACCACGCCGACCAGCAGGGATGACAGATCCAAGGCATCGCCATCAGCGATGTTGAAGTCACGCACCACATCATGGGAGCCGCTGCCTCGATCAGCACTGTTCCAGACAAAGGTATCGGCCCCGGTTCCGCCAAACATCTGGTCATTGCCGATGCCGCCAATCAACAGGTCATCACCGCCCTGGGCAAATAGCCAGTCATTACCACTGCCGCCTTCGAGCCGATCATCACCGCCTGAGTTGGGTACTGACGCCCCAAGGGCCAAGGCATTGCTTTCGATAAAGCTAATGAGCTGCGCCTGGCTTGGCGCCGTACCGCCGTTAACATCAGTCAGATGGCTGACCAGCACCTGGAAGCTCGGCGCCGTGGTTTCATAGCCCGCAATCCAGGTGGTGTTCAGTGCATCACCAAAGATCAAATCATCGCCCGCACCGCCGACCAGATGATCATCACCCAATGGCGACAAGGCTCCCGGCGTCACATGCCCCGGGTCAAGCGTTGCCAAGAGCTGGTCAGCTGTGAGTACGATCTCGGGCTTACCAACCTGCGCGTTTACCGTGCCGCCCACCACGTTAGTGCTGACATTGCCGGTAAGCTGGTCGGTATTGTCAAAGTAACGCAGTACATCGCTGTTGATGCCTGAGCCGATGCCAATGGCATGCAGCTCAGCACGTCCCATCAGGACGCTAGCGTCATCCAGCGCACGGGTTACGTCATTGAGATTGACGGTGCTGCCGGTATCGCTGCCGTCATTGTTGTAGGTTGTCGGGTCACCATCGGTCAGGAAGTAGGCCAGGTTTTCATAGTGATTACCTTCAATACCGGCAAACCATGCATTGGCAGTTTTAAAAGCCGCCTCATAATTGGTGCCGCCGTCTGCGGTGACTCTGTCCAATGCATCCCTGTTGCCGCTAAGCGCCGCTTGCACATCATCCAGCGAACCGCTGAGCAATAACGATGAGGTCGAGGAAAATACCACCAAGGCGATATTGATATTACCCGGGTGCGAGTCGAGCTTATCAAGGAAGGACCGCACGGCATCCTTGAGCAAGTTCAAGCGGCTGCTGTAGCCACCCTGTCCATCCGGGTCATCGGCCATGCTCCCTGAACGGTCGAGGATCAATGCGATGTTGTAGTTTTTCGCAGGGTCGACGGTTGGTGCGCCTGCCCCGCCGATATCGCCTATCAAGGTGTCCTTGCCGCCAACGCCCGCAATCAAGCCTTTGCCGTCGCTGTCAAACGGGCTGGCAATAAAGTGTGGCGTGGTCGAACTGCCAGCGCCGGTACCAAAGTCGCTGGCATTGTTGCCGACCACCAGCACCGATTGATCGCTGCGAATACAGATATCCAGATTGGCGCTGCTTGGATCGCCGTCGCCATCGACCACTGTGTAGGTGAATTGCTGGGTAATCTGCCCGGTTTCGCCAAACACCAGATCGGCATTGGCCGCGAAACTGAAATCGCCCGCTGCATGCCCCGTCGAACTGTCGAGATAGATGGTCAATTTACCCGTGGCGGTAGTCAGGGTCAGTTTATCGGTGGCCGCATCGTAGCTCGCTGTAACTGGGCCAGAGCCGCTGCTGAGGATGGCATTACCCGCCGCATTCAGGCTGAAGGTCTGGCTGCCAACGGTGATCGACTGGATATGGTCGATGCCATCGGCGCCCGGCTGGTCATTGGCCAGCACATTGCCTGAAACATCGCCGCCCACACCGGCAAGATCCGCCAGAGTCGCTGACAAATTGTCCGGCGAGGTGTTGATTACCACATTGCTGGTGGAGATTTGTTGCAGGTAAGAGCCGGTGAAACTGATGCCAACCGAGTAGGCATCGAAGCTGTTGGTCGTAGGGTTGCCATCACCGTCAATATTGTCGATGAAGTTGCTCCAGTTGTTATTAATCCAGTTGGTCAGCGCTTGCCCGGTTTTACCCGCGGTAGGCTCACCATCGGAGATGAAATACAGCTTGTTTTGCTGCGCAGGGTCAGCGCCGAATGCAGCCAAATCATTGCCAATTTCTGTTTTAGCCACCTGCAGTGCGGCTTCATAGTTGGTGTTGCCGCTGGCGTTCAAGCCCTGCACCTTGGCAAGCAAGTCGATGTAGCCTTGATCTGTGGTCGATGAAAAACTGTAGTCGCCTATTTCAGATGCCGATCCGGCAAAGGCAATCAGGTTTATGTGAACCGCTGTGCCCAGTTCGGCATAGGCAAGTGCAAGGTTAGCCACAGCAGCCTTCAACGCGGTCAGCTTAGCGCCCTGCATGCTGCCGGAAACATCCAGCACCAGGGTCAGATTCACCTCGGGCAGCGCTGACTGAACAATGCAGGCTGGCTTGTCATCAACGGCGCTCGGCACATCATCGATCACCGTCACATCCAGCGTAGCGCTGTCAGTGTCGCCATCAAGGTCGGTAACTTTAATTGCAAACTGCTCGACGATGCTGTTTTCGCCGCTGGCAGTAGGATGCATCGACGGATCTTGCAAGGTGTATGAATAACTCACAGTACCGCCACCGATGGTGCCGGTGAAGCCCGTGATATGCAGAACACCGGCCGGGCTGTCGATACTCAAAGGAACGCCCGGCGTAGCGCCTTGCAGTTGCGCAAAAGTAAAGCTGCTGCCGGCGATCTCAATGCTGGAGATACCGTCGCCCGCTGTAATAGTGAAGCTGCCATCATCACTGAGCAGGGCTGCATTGGGTGAACTGCCGTTGACCAGGTTTTCTTCGTTGAAGCTCAGTTCGCCGCCTTCTACATTCAAGCCTTCAACCGTCACACCCGTGTCGCTGCCGACAATCTTGATCGTGAGGGTCGCGGTTGAAATATCACCATCAAAATCGCGCATGGTGTATTCAAGGCTCTGGCTAATCTTTTGCCCATCGGCCAGCGCGACAGTGTCTGGATCACTGTTGTTGAGGGTAAAGCTGTACTCACCGGTTGTACTGTTGAGCACGAGCGTACCGTACTTGCTCAGCTCGGCCATGGCAGCGCTATTGAGCGGGTTATTCCAACTGACAAAAGCTTTGCCGCCATCGTTGCCTGCCAGATCGTTGGCCAACACAAAACCGGAAGCGACATTGCTGGCATTGCCTTCGACCAGCGTCTGCGCACAATCATCGACCGCCGTTGGAGCGTCATCCCTGAAGCTGATCAGCTTGCCGAGATCCAGCGTGCTGGCGACTGAGTCACCATCATTGTCGGTCGCGGTTGCGCTCAGGTGGATAAGGTCGCTGCCCAGCACTTTGACTTCATCAGGATCGCTGCTTGGATGAACAATCGCCCGCACCTGATCAAGGGTGACGACACCGGCAGCACTTACGCTGACAGTGAATACCAGATCACCTGAACTGGTTCGCCCTTCCACCGCACCAGCGGGATTCACCGAGAGCAACACCGCCTGATTAGTCAGCGAATCGACCAAACCAGAATCAACAATGCCGAAAACAGGGTCGGCTATGCCCAGCGAATATTCCAGGCTGCGCAGGCCATCGGCACCGGCTTGAACATTGAAGATGCCGCTGAAGTCACGATTGGCATCAATATCAAGACGTGTTTCATCGACCTGTAATTGCCCACCCCAAGTGACCGAGGTGCTGACGTCGTTGTAGTCGAAGTCGGAGCTCAGTGTCTGGTCTTCCCAGTTCTGGTTGCCAGGGTCTGCGGTGTCCTGCAAGTGTGCGCCGCCCGGGTTGAGCGTGGCATCACTGAACAGCACATTGGCGCCATCGGCCCCGGTCAGCGCCGCACCATCGAGTTGGGCCTGCCATTTGCCGTCAACCAGGGCAAAAGTCAGTTCGGCGCCATCGACCAGGCTGGCATTTGCGCCACCGTTTGGAATGATAAAGAAGCCAATATTTTCAGGGTTCAAGCCATTCAAACTGGCGGTTTGTCCCACATCCACATCATGAACGTTTGCCCAGATCACCTTGCCGCTTGCTGGCGATCCGTCCGGATTTTTAACGTAGTAGCCATAACTGTTGGCATATCCGGCGTCGCTGCCGTTGAAGGTCACGAACGAGGTATCAGAAATCGCGCTTTGCTCAATCGTTGGCGTGTCATCGTCGATGGTGACTTGCAGGGTTTTGGTCACTGCATCGGAGTCGCCATCGGTGACGGTGAAGTTGATATTGAGCAGGGCATCGTTTTCCGCACCGCCTTCGGCATGCAGCACCGGCTGCAACAAGGTCAGGGTGTAGGCGCCAGTCGCAGGGTTGAGCACCATGGAAACCAGATCACCGCGCGAAGATGAGATGATCAGCGTGTTGCTGCTGGCATCCCACTTCGAGACAACATCTTCAGCACCCAACTTATCCGGGCCACTAAGCACCACGGACTTCAAGCCATCGGCGCCTGCGGCATAACTGAGCGTGCCGCTGACGCTGGTGGCTGCGTTCGGGGTGTCGCCAACGCCGCCATTGATCCCGCCGGACAAGCCTTCATCGTCGAGGATCAATGGCGCCGCCGCATTTTGCGCAACAGGCACATCATCCTCGATATTGATGGTGAAGGTATTTGCCGCGAAACCACCTGCCAGCGGATCACCATCGCCGTCGGTTACGCTGAGAATGCCCGAGAAGTCGATGCCTAGCCCCGGCAGGGTTTCAGCATCATTGCCGTCGGCTTGTGGGTGATCAATGGGGCCTTTGAGCACGAACTCGTAACCGCCGCCAGCGGTGACATTCAAGGTAAAAATCGTATGGCCATTGGCGCTGGCAGTCAGGCTATTGCCGGAGAAGGAATAGCTCAGTGCTGTGCCTTCACTGGTCAGGTTTTGCGCCAGCAGCGATGCGGTCTTGCCGTTCAACGAGAACTCGCCAGGACCATCGGCACCGAAGCTGACCAAGGCCTTGAGCACGCCGTCAGCACCCTGCGCTGTGACTGTTTGCCCACCTTCGGCATTGCCCTGGTAAGGCGCGCCATTGGCGCTGAGCAATGCATCTTCCTGCACGCTTCCACTGACCACTGGGCCGTTTTCGCCACCGACCAGAATCGGCACGTCGTCTTCGATATTGATGGTAAAGGTATTGGGCGGGAAACCGCCGGCTAATGGGTCGCCATCGCCATCCGTCACCCCAAGTGATGCCGAGAAATCGATGCTCAGAACCGATTGATCCTCGCTGTCATCGCCATCGATAAGTGGGTGATCAATAGGGCCCTGGAGCACAAATTCATAACCGCCAGCAGCGGTCACTGTCAGGGTAAAAATCGGGTGGCCATTGGCGCTGGCAACAAGGCTATTACCGACCAGAGTATAGCTCAGAGGCGTACCCTCGCTGGTCAGACCTTGGGCATTGAGCTGGCTGACATCGGCATTGAGAAAGAACTCACCGGGCCCATCGGCACCAAATTTCACCAAACTATTGAGCTCACCAGCATTACCTTGGGCGGTGACCGTTTGCCCGCCTTCCGGGTTGCCTTGATACGGCGCGCCAGCCGATGTGTTCAGTGCATCTTCCTGCACATTGCCATGCACGCCAAACGGCTGGGCGGCAGCAAGTGACATGCGCCCAGCATCCTGGCTGCCTTGAGGCCCGGCAAATACCGGTACATCGTCTTCAATGTTGACGGTAAAGCTACCGGCCGGGAAAGCCGTTGCCAGGGAGTCGCCGTCGCCATCGGTTGCGGTGATCAGCGCAGAAAGATCCAGCGGGAAGCTCAGTAGCTCGTCGTCGTTGCCATCTTTAACCGGATGATCAACAGGGCCGCTGAGGCTAAAGCTGTAGCTGCCATCAGCGCCCACCACAAAGGTGAAAATGGTTTCACCGTTGGCCACTGCGGTTAGCGTATTGCCCGCCACGCTGTAACTCAGGGCTGCGCCCCCCGAGGTCAGCCCCTGGGCGGTAAGCGAGTTGATTGCCGCGCCACTGTTCGACAGACCAAATGAGCCCACACCGTCGGCACCGAAATTGACCAGGGTATTGAGCGTACCGGGCGCACCCGAGGTGACATTGGTGATGCTGTCGCCATCGGTATTGCCTTGCGCGGTTTCATCTTCATCGACAAACAGGTGAATCTGCGCGGCCTCGCCCACAGCGACAACAGGCCCGTCGTCATTGACCAGCACGCTCAAGGTTGCAGTCGGGGAAACATCGCCATCCAGGTCGGTGACCCGTACGCTGAAACTTTCGCCAACCTGGTCATCCGCTCCTGTTGCATTGGGATTGGTGTGATCCAGGGTATTGGCGCTCAGCACGAAGCTCCAGTTGCCATTGGCATCAACGGTCAGCACGCCATATTGGCCTTGCACCGTGCCGCCTTGGGTAACATCGACCCAGTTGCCATTGACGTCCATCACTTCAAGCAGCGAGACGCCATCACGGGATTCAACCACCAACTTGCCGCTGGCTTGCTCGCCATTACTCGCGGGGTTGGTGCCTTGGGCCAATGCAGACTCTTCGACGATGGCAGGTCCGGCAATCACGCTGCCGACAAAGTCCTGGTAATCCACGGTGACCACAGGCGTGAAATCAATAGGTTCTGGCGCTGGCGGTGGTACCACAACCGGAGGTTCGACAGGTGGCTGAACCACTGGTGGCTCGGGGGTTTCAGCCACCGGCAACCTTGGATCGACCTCAATGTCTGGGTCGACGAACTCAGGTCCATCGTTAAAGCCTGCTGTGGGGAAGCCGAGTTCAGGATCCACAGCGCCGCCGACCGCATCGAGCAACACAAAGCTGTGCCCGCCACCCACACCGCCCGCCCCACCAGCGCTTCCGGGGCCAGCTGCAGTTGCCTCTGCTTCCTGGGTGGGGTCGACGCCAGCTTCGATGGCGGCCTGGAGTTGTTCTACATCGGTCAGATCACTGGCAGTCGGCACAGGCGCGTCCTGCTGCGGTGTGCCCGAACCCTCTGCGGCCTGCGCGAGCATCTGCTCGGAAAGCGCAAGGCTGCTGTCACGGCCCAGGGTCAGCATTTCGCCATTGCTCAGCTTGACCGCCAAGGCACCAGCAGCGCCGGTATTGATTTGCTCCCCAGCAAACAGGCGGTCGCCTTCAACCAAGGGACGCCGTGAACCGTTGCTGGCTACAGCGAATACTTCGCCAACTACTTGGGTTACCACACCAATCAACGTCGCCATGGTCTCGTCCTCATCTACGGCAGCCAGTCTTCAACCGGCCTGTTTCGTTGACGACGAACACACAAATTCCGGGTATCGAGCGTTACAAAAAACAGATTCAAATGGCGCGACAGGCAATCAAAAAAGACGACATGCCAAAAAAATGTCGCATAAAGATTTGCCCGCCGCGTCCATCTGAATCAACCCCGCCCTAATACATGTTTCTTGGTATTCGCCTTAGCACTTTTGTTCCAAAAAATGCGCCAGACCCATTATTTGCTGGCTCACTTACCAGTAACAATGTGCTGATTTTCTCAGAGTACCTAAGATTTTTTAGGAATAACCCTTGTGAAAAATTTTTATGAGGCTGCGCCAAAGATGTTCTTAGCTTTGTTGTTACAAACCTGAAACGGTTTAACACTAAAAAACGTCAACTAATTGGCGACAAGACTAGGGCACGGAACAAGGAGTTCTTCAAATGCGCGCATTAAACTTACTCTACAGCAGTATTCTCATCGCACTGTCATGCTCTCAGGCTCAGGCAATGTCCTTGTCTGAAGCCATCCAAAGCACCCTCGACAATCACCCGGAACTGCATGCGGGCATGAACAGCCGGCTATCGGCCGACGAAGAGGTCAAGATCGCCAAGGGTGGCTATCAACCCAGCATCGACTTGCTGGCCGGGTACGGCCGGGAAAATACCGACAGTCCAACCACACGGGCGCTGGGCAATCACAATGACGAAACCCTGAACTACGCAACATCCGAACTTCGCTTGCGGCAGATGCTCTTCGATGGCTTCAACACCCCCAACGAAGTCGCGCGTACCGAGGCCGTGGTCAACTCCCGCGCCTACTACGTGCGCGGCACTGCCGAGAGCTTGGCACTGCGGACCGTAGAGGTGTATCTCGATGTGCTCAAGCGCCGCGAAATGGTCAACCTGGCTAAAAACAACCTGCAAGCGCACCAGCGCATCAACGACCAGATTGACCTGCGCAGCCAACAAGGCGTTGGCAGCACGGCAGACTTTGACCAGTCCAGCGCGCGCTTGGCTTTGGCGGAAAACAACCTGTACACCGAGCAGGTCAACCTTGCTGATGCTGAAGCCAACTTCTTCAGTGCCGTCGGCCGTCCTGCTGATGAGCTGGAGAGTCCGGCCACCATCCGGGGCAGCATGCCGCAAGACTTGCTCGCGGCCAGGCAAACCATGATGGAGTCCAACCCCTACCTCAAGTCGGCGCAGGCCGATGTCAATGCCGCCGAGAAACAGTACGAGGTTGCCAAGTCGCCGTTTTACCCTCGCTTCGATGGTGAACTGGCTACCACGGCCGACAACAACATCCAGGGCGACGAAGGCCACTACAACACATGGCGAGCTGCAGTCGTGATGAACTACAACCTGTACAACGGCATGCGCGACAAGGCGCGGATGCAATCCTCGGCACACCAGGTCAATCAGTCGATGGACATTCGCAACAACGCATTGCGCATGCTCAATGAAAACCTCTCCCTGGCCTGGAACGCCTTGCAAAACGCAAGGCTGCAAACGCCCAAGGCGCGTGATTACGCCAACTACACAGCCAGCGTACGCGAGGCTTACCAGCAGCAGTTCAGCCTGGGGCAACGCACCCTGCTCGACTTGCTCGACAGCGAAAACGAACTGTTCACCGCCAACCGACGCTACACCGATGTGCGCTACACCGAGGAGTTTTCGATGTACCGCGTCATCGCGACCATGGGTGATTTGCTCCAGCAGCAGCAAGTGATAGTTCCAGCTGAAGCCATAGCCTTGAGCGAAGTGAAAAGTGAAGCACGACTGCCGGAAATGAAGTAGCCAGCGCGAGGAGCACTGACCTTGACCACCTTGGAGCTGCCAAGCCACGGCGACCCGCGCTTGAGCCACGACGATCCATTACTCGATGGCCTGTTGATTCTATGCAAACTACACGGTTGCACTGTCAGCCGGGGGAGCTTGAGCGCGGGCCTGCCCATGCCCAAGCAGTGTCTGACCCCAGATTTACTGGTCCGCTGCGCGGCCAGGGCTGGTCTGCAAGGACGCTTGCTGCGCCGTGAGCTGAGCGCAATATCCGCACTGAATCTTCCGGTGCTGTTGCTGCTAAACGATGGACGCAGCGCGGTGCTGCATAAATGGCTGGATGCCGATCAAGCCCTGATATTGCCCTGCGAAGCCGACGGCGGCGAACAATCCGTCAGCCGTGACGAACTGGCTGCAGCCTACAGCGGGCAAGCATTTTTTGCTCGGCCACGGCATGAACTGGAAGAAGCCCGGCAGCCGCTTGTGCCACGAATCGAGGCCTGGTTCCGCGACACCTTGAAACTCTCGCGCTGGCTTTACGCCGATGCGGTGTTGGCCAGTTTGCTCATCAACCTCCTAGGTTTGCTGGTGCCCTTGTTCGTCATGCAGACCTATGATCGCGTGGTGCCCAACCAGGCAACCGCGACCTTGTGGGTATTGGCCATCGGGTTATTTATCGGCACCAGCTTTGAGTTGTTGCTGCGCATACTTCGCGCGCACTTGCTCGACACTGCGGGGAAAAAAACCGATGTGGTGCTTTCGGCCACCTTGTTCGAGCGCATCACAGGGATGTCGATGAGCTCACGCCCCAGCAGCATTGGCGGCTTTGCGCAGAGCATTCATGATTTCCAGGGGCTGCGAGAATTCCTGACCGCCGTCACCTTGACCAGCCTGATTGACCTGCCCTTTTCCCTGCTCATGATTACCGTAATCGGCCTGCTCGGTGGCTGGCTGGTGGTGATCCCGCTGCTGGCTTTCCCGATTACTGCAGTGTTTGCCTGGATCATTCAGGTGCAACTGCGCGACACCGTGGAAAAAAGCCTGGCACTGGCCTCGCGCCGCCAGGCGCTGTTGATCGAAACCCTGGGTGGTCTGGAAACCCTAAAAGCCTGTGGCGCCGAAAGCGAGCGCCAGCATGATTGGGAAAAAACCCACGGCGCCCTCACCCGGCTCGATACCCATGCACGCTTTCTCGCCTCACTGGCAACAAATGGCACCTTGTTCCTACAGCAGTTTGCCGGCATGGCGACCATAGTTGCCGGGGTTTACAGCATCATTGCCGGGTCACTGAGCGTCGGCGCACTGGTTGCCTGCTACATGCTCGGCAGCCGGGTATTGGCGCCACTTGGGCAAATCGCCGGCTTGATCACGCGCTACCAACAAGCACGCCTGACAATGACCAGCACCGATGCGCTCATGGCCATGCCCCAAGAGCGCCAGGCCAAGCAGCGGCCACTTGAACGCACGCACTTGTCTGGCGCGGTGCAAGTGCGCCAAGTCAGCTTCAGCTACCCCAACCAGTCCAGCCCGGCGTTAAGCGAGGTCAGTGTGCATCTCGCGGCGGGCGAACGGGTGGGCATTATCGGGCGCAGTGGTTCAGGTAAAAGCACGCTGGCCAAGTTGATCATGGCGTTCTACACGCCAACAGAAGGCCAGGTGCTGCTCGACAATCTGGATCTGCGCCAGCTCGATGTGGCCGATCTACGTCACCAGATAGGTTTCGTCTCCCATGACTTGCCGTTGCTCAGCGGCAGCTTGCGCGACAACATCACCCTGGGCGCACGCTACGTCAGTGATGCACGCATGCTCGAAGTGGCCGAGCTGACCGGAGTCAACGAACTGGCCAAGCAGCACCCGCAGGGTTTTGATCGCCCGGTTGGCGAGCGTGGTCAATTGCTGTCTGGCGGCCAGCGCCAAGCCGTGTTGATGGCCCGCGCCATGTTGCTCGACCCACCGATAATGCTGCTGGACGAACCGACCAGCGCCATGGACAACACCAGCGAAGAAATCCTGCGCAACCGCCTGCAAACCTGGACCCAAGGTAAAACCCTGCTGCTCATCACCCATCGCGCCTCAATGCTCAGCCTGGTCGACCGGCTGATCGTCCTGGATAACGGGCGCATTGTCGCCGACGGCCCGAAAGAATCGGTTATCGAAGCCTTGCGCAAAGGCCGCGTCGGCCCGGCGGCGGTTTAAGGAAACATCATGAGCCAGCAGATCCTGAGTAACTACTTCGCCGCCAGCAAGCATGACAAAGGCGATACTGAGTTCATGCCGGAGGTCGACGGAGCAGTGCTCGAAGACACGCCATGGTTTGCCCGCATTACCATCTGGGTCGTCACGGCTTGCATCCTCAGTGCGGTGCTCTGGGCCAATTTCGCGATACTTGATGAGGTGACGACCGGCCAGGGCAAAGCCATTCCCTCAAGCAAAATCCAGGTCATCCAGAACCTTGAGGGCGGTATCGTCAGTGAGATTTTTGTGCGTGAAGGCCAGGTTGTTAATAAAAACGATGTCTTGCTGCGCCTTGATGACACACGTTTTTTGTCCAACAAGGGCGAAAGCGATGCCGACCGGCTGGCGCTGATTGCCCGGGTGGAGCGTTTGAGCGCCGAGGCAGAAGGCCGACCGCTGGCGATGCCCGAGGAAATAACCCGTAGCGCTCCACAACTGGCCGAGGACGAAGCAGGCCTGTACAGCTCGCGACAACAACGCCTGCAAAGCGAACAGCGGACACTTGGCGAACAACTTCGGCAAAAGACCCAGGAACTGGCCGAGTTTCGCTCCAAGGCGCAGCAGTACCGCTCCAGCCTTGGTTTGATCCAGCAAGAACTGAACATGTCTCAACCCCTGGTTAAGGCAGGCGCCATTTCACCGGTCGAAATTCTCCGATTGCGCCGCAGTGCGGTTGAGGTTCGCGGTTCGCTCGATGCAACCACCCTGGCCATTCCAAGGGCGGAATCGGCAATCAGCGAAATCAAAAGCAAGGTCGAGGAATCCGAATTGAGCTTTCGCGCCGATGCCTTCAAAGAACTCAACGATGCCCGCACCGAACTGAAAAAGATCAACGCCAGCGGCTCGGCGATTGATGACCGTGTGAGCAGAACCACGGTGATTTCGCCCGTCAACGGCATCATCAAGCAACTCAAGGTCAACACCATTGGCGGCGTGGTCCAGCCCGGTAGCGACATGCTTGAGATTGTGCCTTTGGAAGACAATCTGCTGATCGAAGCCAAGGTTCGGCCCCAGGATGTGGCCTTTCTCCATCCGGGCCAGAAAGCCATGGTCAAATTCAGCGCCTATGACTACACCATTTATGGCGGCCTCAAGGCCAACCTGGAGCTTATCAGCGCAGACACTATCACCGATGATGAAGGCAACAGCTTCTATCTGATCCAATTACGCACCGATAAGAGCCATTTAGGCAGTGATAAGCAACCGTTGATGATCATCCCCGGCATGGTCGCCACGGTCGATATCATCACCGGCCAGAAAAGCGTGCTCGATTACCTGCTCAAGCCGGTGCTCAAAGCACGCACCGAGGCGCTGCGTGAACGCTGAGGAACCCTAATCCTTGCTTGAATGATTACGCGCAAAGGTTTGCGCGCCCATTGCCCTGATCTGGCCTTCGATCAAGGCATCGAAGGGCTGCAACAGCGCGGCAAATGATTGTTCCGGCTCAAGCAATTGCAAGGCAGCAGTCACCGCCTCGATCGTCGACAATGAGCCCTCCATCGATGCTTTTCGCAAGCGATAGCGCGACTGCTGACCAGGCGGCAAGGTTACTCGCGGCAGGCTTGCCAACACCGGATTGAGGTACAGCAACTTACGCGCCTTGCGCCAAGTACCATCGGGAACCACTAGGCGGACGGGCGCCTCGTCAGCAGCTCGACCAATAGCCGTCAACGGCTGTGCCGCCTCCCCCGGAAACAGTAGATAGTTGCGATAACCAGGCTGCGCTAAATACGCGTCCAGTTGCTCAAACTGCTCGCCAATCCACAACGCTGCATTTTGCAGCCCCAGCGCCAGTAAACCTGCGGTATTAAGCGCGTGCTTGACCTCGCTTGGGTGCTGTAGGACAAGCACCTGAGTGCGGCTATGCAGGTTCGGAATCAGTGCGCAGAGGCAATGCTCAAGCGGTCGAGCACAGCGCTCGCAGCGGGGGCGAGACATATCAATAACTCCTTAGCCAGCAGCGTTTTTGTCAGATGCATTGAGTTGCGTCTTGAGCAGGTCGCGGAAGGTTTGGATCAAAGGCTCACGCGAACGGCCTCGACGCAAAATCAACGAAAACGGTGCTTGATAGCCAAAGGTTGCTGGCAACAATACGCGCAGCTGCTGCAACTCGACCCAATGCTGCGCATAGTGTTCAGGCAAATAGCCAATGTAGGCGCCAGACAACACCAGGATCAACTGCGCTTCCATCGACTCGACCGTGCCCGCGCTGTGCTTGAAGCCGTGGCGTGCCAGTTCAGCCTGGCTCCAATAGCCACGCCCGACCATGCGTTGCTGGGTAATCACCTCGGCGGGAATGCGCCGCTGCTTGAACAGCGAGTGACGCTCGCTGCAGTACAGCCAATGCTGTTCGCGGTACAAAGGCTGGTACAACAGGCCATTCATGCGGGTCGAGAACGCGCCTATGGCAATGTCCAGGCGGTTATCCAGCACTGCGAGCTGCAATTCATAGGGGCTCAAGACTGACAAATGCAGGTGCACCGCCGGGTGTTCATGGCTATAGGCACCAATTACTTCAGCTAATGGTAAAGCCATGTCGCTTACCGTTGAGTCAAGCACGCCGAGATTCAGGGTTCCGCGCAGCTCGCCCTTGAGCGCTGCGGAGTAGCGTTCAAAGCCCTCTAGTTCACCCAGCAAGCGCATGGTTTCCTGATGGAACAGCTCACCCTTGCTGGTCAGGCTGAAACCGCCACGCCCTCGGTGACACAGGCTCAGCCCAAGGGAGGCTTCGAGCTGGCTCATATAGGTGCTGATCGCCGAAGTCGACAGCTTGAGCTCCTGCTGAGCCGCCGCAAAACCTTGATGGCGCACTACGCTGGCAAAAATCCTGAGCAACTTCAGGTCGGGTAACGCCTGACTCATAACCACTCCGCAACACAAGAAATCAGCTAATTGGTGATTCTAAGCCCTGCGCCATTAGTTTAGAAATCTATGAACTAATTTTTTGTTCTCAGCGATTTGTCACGGCGCAGTGATGGCGAAGAATCGACGCACTTCAATAAAACCATAACAACCGTGAGGCCATCCCATGGACAAGATTTTGCACCAACCCCTGGGCGGTAACGAAATGCCGCGTTTCGGCGGCATCGCCACCATGATGCGCCTGCCGCACATCCAAACTCCTGAAGAACGCAAAAAGCTCGACGTAGGCTTTGTCGGAGTTCCGCTGGATATTGGCACCTCGCTGCGCTCAGGCACCCGCTTCGGGCCGCGTGAGATTCGCGCCCAGTCGGTGATGATTCGTCCCTACAACATGGCAACCGGCGCCGCGCCCTTTGATTCGCTGAACATTGCCGATATTGGTGACGTGCCCATCAACACCTTCAACATGACTGAAGCGGTACGTATCATCGAGGATGCCTACGACCAGATTCTCGAAGACGGCATCCTGCCCCTGACACTTGGCGGCGACCACACCATCACCTTGCCAATCTTGCGCGCGATCAAGAAGAAGTTCGGCAAGGTCGGGCTGGTGCACATTGATGCTCACGCTGACGTCAACGATCATATGTTCGGCGAAAAAATCGCTCACGGCACAACCTTCCGCCGCGCCGTCGAAGAAGGCCTGCTCGATTGCGATCGCGTAGTGCAGATTGGCCTGCGTGCCCAGGGTTACACCGCCGAAGACTTCAACTGGAGCCGCAAGCAAGGCTTTCGCGTGGTCCAGGCCGAAGAATGCTGGCACAAGTCGCTTGAACCCTTGATGGCTGAAGTGCGCGAGAAAGTCGGTGGTGGCCCGGTTTACTTGTCATTTGATATCGATGGCATTGACCCCGCTTGGGCACCAGGCACCGGCACCCCGGAAATCGGCGGCCTGACCACCATCCAGGCGATTGAAATCATCCGTGGCTGCCAAGGCTTGGACCTGATTGGCGGCGACCTGGTTGAAGTTTCCCCACCCTATGACACCACCGGCAACACTTCGCTGCTGGGCGCCAACTTGCTCTACGAAATGCTCTGTGCGTTGCCTGGCGTGGAAAGTCGCTAACACACGCCTGCTGGTCGAAGCCGTCCTTGCACGCAGACAGCTTCGACCATGACGCCAACACCTGAATTAAAGATTTGCACTCCGACAAGTGCGAAACATAAAAACAATTAAAAGAGACACCGCAAATGACTCTCGATCTTTTCGTAATCCTTATCTACGTAGCGTTGATGCTTGGCCTGGGTTTCTATGGCATGCGTCGCAGTAAAAACCGTGAAGACTATCTAGTTGCCGGGCGTAATCTTGGGCCCATGTTCTACCTCGGGACAATGGCGGCAACTGTACTCGGCGGCGCATCCACCATCGGCACCGTGCGCCTAGGCTATGTCTACGGCATCTCCGGCTTCTGGCTCTGTGCATCCCTGGGCCTGGGCATCATCGGCATCAGCCTGTTGCTGGCCAAGCCGCTGCTAAAACTCAAGATCTATACCGTCACCCAGGTTCTGGAGCGTCGCTATAGCCCAACGGCGCGGCATGCAAGCGCCGCCATTATGTTGATCTACGCCCTGATGATTGGCGCCATTTCAACCATCGCCATCGGCACCGTGATGGAGGTGCTATTCGGCATGCCGTTCTGGATGACCATCCTGATTGGTGGCGGTATTGTCGTGGCCTACTCGACCATTGGCGGCATGTGGTCGCTGAGCCTCACCGACATTGTGCAATTCCTGATCATGACCATCGGCCTGGTGTTTATCCTGATGCCAATGTCGATCAGCGATGCGGGCGGCTGGGATGCCCTGGTTGCAAAACTCCCTGCCAGCTACTTCTCGTTTACCGCGATTGGCTGGGACACCATCATCACCTACTTCCTGATCTACTTCTTCGGCATCTTTATTGGCCAGGATATCTGGCAGCGTGTATTCACCGCACGCAGTGAGAAAGTCGCAAAATTCTCCGGCGCAGCCGCCGGTGTCTACTGCATTTTCTACGGTTTGGCCGCTGCCCTTATCGGCATGGCTGCCAAGGTGGTATTGCCGGATTTGGATAACGTCAACAACGCCTTCGCCAGCATTGTCCAAACCAGCTTGCCGGACGGTATTCGCGGCTTGGTGATTGCTGCTGCGCTGGCCGCATTGATGTCAACCGCCAGCGCCGGGCTGTTGGCGGCCTCGACCACCGCTGCGCAAGACCTTTGGCCACTGTTCAGCAAGCGCAAAGTCACTAGCGAAAGTGCAATGATCAACCGGGTTTTCACCTTGTTGCTCGGTTGCCTGGTGCTTGGGATTGCCTTGGTTGTCAGCGACGTTATCAGCGCCCTAACCCTGGCCTATAACCTGCTGGTCGGCGGCATGTTGATTCCATTGCTCGGCGCGATCTACTGGAAGCGAGCGACCACTGCTGGCGCCATTACCAGCATGGCGCTAGGTAGCCTGACAGCTGCGCTCTTCATGTTCATCGATGGTCTCGAAGCCAATACACCGATCTATTACAGCCTGGCAGTTGGCGCAATCAGCTTTGTTGCGGTCAGCCTGTTCACCCCGCAACTGGTCACACAGACGCGCTTGGCAACCAACGATTAATCGCTGCACTCACCTCCGACTGAAAACAATCGCCGCATTTATGCGGCGATTGTTTTTGTACAGGTGAACGCCAGCTATTGAGCCTGGTCAGGCTGCAAAGTCACTTGATCAAATTGAATGATATTGCATGAAAGCAGCGACTGAACTTTGTCACTTGGCGACTGGTCCAGGCCGGACTGAGTAGACGAAGGATATTCAGGTGCCAGAAAATTGATCAGCGACAGCAAAGCCACTGATCATCATTGTCAACCTAGACAGCTGAGCAACACTCAGCGCTGGCGGCGCGGCTCTCGTGGCCGACGAGGATCGTCATTGCGCACGGGAATGGGTTGCAGCTTAGGCCGGTCAAGCAGCCCCAGCGCGACCAGAAGATCGTGAAAAGCATTCTGCATCTTGGCGATCATTTAACTTCCTCCTGCCAAGGCTTACGGATAAGACGCATAGCACGTCTTGCATAAGCATAGATTACCTTGAATAACTCTGCCTCGATTGATGCTCGTCAGTTATCCGTCAGCAACTTTGCTCAAAATGTTACACGCAGCCCTGTATAGACCGTTCGTCCTGGGCCGGGTTCATAATAACGACCGTTGGCATCGTTGATTCGCACATTGTCGTAATACTCGCGGTCAAACAGATTGTCTACGCCCAGGTATGGCTCCCAAGTCTGCCCGCCCGCCTTTATCTGCTTGCCGATGCGCAAGTTGGTCAGGGCATAGCCACTGACTTCCACATCGTTGGCATCGTTGGCATACATGGCGTCATAGGCACTCATATTCAAGCGCGCATAGTTGCCGTCGTGTTCGTAGGCCACTTCGGTGAATACGCTTTGTCGAGGAATACCCGCCAATGAATTGCCATGGTAATCATTGTCGTCAACTTGATAGTCGTCGAACTTGAAGCGGCTGTAGGCATAGGCACCGGTCAGGCGCCAGGCATCAGCCACTTGCCAGCTAAGGCTCAGTTCAAGACCATCGCGGCGCGACTTGCCAGCATTGCGATAATAATTACGGCCCGATTCGCCCGGCAAACTGTAGCCAACCAGTTCGTCATCGAGCTTCATGCTAAACAGCGCCACGTCATAACGCAGCGTCGACCACTCACCTTTCAGGCCAATTTCGCGATTAAGCGTGCGGGCGGGCTCGAGCGATGAGTTAAAGCCGCCGCCATTTGGATTGGCCAACTCACTGATGGTCGGCGTCTCGAACGAGGTCCCCACCTTGGCGTATAGCGACTGATGAGGATCAAGCCTGTAGCTCAAGCCAGCGCTGTAGTTCCAGTCTTCAAGGTTGCGTGAGCCGGAATTGTCGCCATCGCTGAGGAAACGGTCGTCAACCGACAGGCGTACCCGGTCGTAACGCACGCCCAGGGTCGCTTGCCAGGCATCAGTCAGGTCGATCTGGTCTTCGATAAAGATGCCGCTGCTGTCGGCGTTTTCATCTTGCTTTAGGGTCTCGTCACCGCGCTCGCCCAGCAAGTTGTCGTAGCGCCTGCGGTCATCACGCTGCACCTCAAGGTCGAAACCGCCGGTGAATTTATGCGACATACCCAACAGTTCTTCGCGGTGGCTGTATTGACCACCCATGCCAGCAAACAGGCGATCAAAGGTGGTTTGCCCGCCATTGGTGAACGACAAGCTGTTACCAAACTGGCGCTGGCCTACATAGCTGCGCAGCTGATACTCATCATCACCGGCACCGTAGCCATCCCAGACGGCACTCAGACGCTGCTGGCGAATCCATTCATCGGCGTCGTAGCGCAGGTTATTCGGCGCGGCCTGACCACGATCATCGGCAACTTCACTGGCATTGAGGCCACCGGGATCTTCAGCGCGATTGTCGATGGCATTGAAGTTGATGCCCAAGCGGCCGTAGTCGCTGTACCAATTCAGCTTGCCGGTCAAACTGTTGGTTTCAGCCTTTGCATGATCGCGATAACCCTCTGATTGCGTGCTGTTGAATGCCAGCAAAGCACCGATATCCCCTGCAGTGCCGCCGGTTTCCACCCGCGCGCGCTGATAACCCAACTCGCCGACGCTTAAATCAAAGAAGCTGTAAGGCGTGGCAGGCGGCTGGCGCGTTTCAATATTGAGCACACCGCCCGCCGCATTGCCGTAAAGCACCGAAGAGGGGCCGCGCAAGACTTCCATGCGCTCAACCAGGCCCAGATCCAGGCCATCAAGTTCGGTTTGACCGTCTGGCATGGTCAACGGCGCGCCGTCGACCAACACGCGCACGCCACGGACCCCAAAGTTGCCACGCGAGCCATAGCCCCGAATAGACGGGCGCAAGCCTTGTGCAAGGTTGTATTGGTTCTGGCTGAACACCCCAGGCACCGCGGCCAAGAGCCCCTGCAAAGTGAGGTTCTTTTCCGCACTGGACTGATTGGCTTTAACCACGCTCACCGCCGCTGGCGTGCTCAGCCAACGGGTACTTGTACGGGGTGAAACAATCAACAATGGCGCCATTTCAAGCGCGTCATCCGTTTGTGGCTGAGCCGCGCTAAGTGCGCCTGCATTCGCACCAAACAGCACTCCGGCCACCGTTACCATGGCTAATCTCAAAACAACCTCATCACTCATTGAAATACCTGGCTGAACGCATCAACCGGGCTATTCGGATTTGCGCCGATACGGAAATACATCGATGACTTTACCCTCAACAATCGCCGCCTGCAGGCTCTTCCAGTAATCGGCATCGTAAAGCTCACCATGCAGCTGACTAAAGAGCCGCCGCTGTTTGATATCGGCAAATAGAAACGGAGGAAACTCCTCCGGAAACACGTCGTTAGGTGCAACGGAATACCAAGGCTCGGACGCCATTTCATCTTCTGGGTAGCGTGGCGGCGGTATGCGCCTGAAGTTGACCTCGGTCAGAAAACAGATTTCGTCATAGTCATAGAACACCACACGCCCATGCCGAGTCACACCAAAGTTTTTCAGCAACATATCACCGGGGAAAATATTCGCCGCAGCCAACTGTTTGATCGCCAGGCCATAGTCCTCAAGCGCTTCGCGCACCTGGGCTTCGCTGGCACTTTCAACATAGAGATTAAGCGGCGTCATGCGCCGTTCAGTCCAACAGTGGCGAACCAGCACGGTGTCTCCTTCCACCTCGACGGTGGATGGCGCGACCTCAAGCAACTCAGCCAAACACTCAGGACTGAACTTGGCCTTTGGGAAGCGAAAATCCGCAAACTCCTGGGTGTCGGCCATGCGCCCTACCCGATCGACACTTTTAACCAGCCGGTACTTCTCGATGACGGTGTCGCGCACCACCGTCTTGGTGTGCGAAAAGCGATCCTTGATGATTTTGAATACCGTATTGAAGCCCGGCAAGGTGAACACGCTCATGACCATGCCACGCACACCCGGCGCCATGATGAACTGATCATCGGTCGTCGCCAGATGATTGATCAGCGCCCGGTAGAATTCGGATTTCCCATGCTTGTAAAAACCGATGGAACTGTACAGCTCGGCAATGTGCTTGCCCGGCAAAATGCGCTTGAGAAAGCCAACAAACTCAGCGGGAATCTCCACCTCGACCATGAAGTACGAACGAGTGAAGGAGAAAATAATCGACACCTCGGCTTCATCTGTAATCAGTGCATCTACCTGAATGCCCAAGCCTTCGCGGTGCAACAGTGGAAACACCAGCGGCCATTGTTCATCCTGGTTGAACACACGCCCGACCAGATACGCCCCTTTGTTGCGGTAGAGCACCGAATAGAACAGCTCGACGGTCAGCTCCGGGTCCTTGCATACCCAATCCGGCAGGCTCTCACGCATTTGCGCCTCAAGCCGAACCAGATCACGCGGTAAGTCTTCAAAGGGCGCGTTGAAGCTGTAGTCCTTGAAGATGGACTCAAGCATCCGGGCCAGCCCATGGGCGTTTCCATGGTTCGCCCCCAAGTTATAGCGACGCGTCTGCGCCGGGCGCTGGCGGCTGTGTATCGAGGGCCGGGTGGTGTGAATGAACATGCAGTCATCGCTGATTTGATCATGGCTGAACAAACTGCAAAAAATCGAGTTGAACCAGGTTTCAGAGAGTTCATCGTCAAAACGGCTGTCGATCAACTTGATGTAGGCCGACTTGACCTGCGACCAGTGCCTGATATCAAGCAACTCGTCGCCAATCCCATCGCGCAGGCGCAGGTTGAACTCCTTGACCTTCTCCTCGTAGAGGTTGATGCGCGCCGCCGAGGCCTGTTGACCGGCCTGCCACTGCGCCTGCTCGAAGCGCGCTCGGGCACCGTCGGTGATCCGGCGAAAATGCTCGCGGTAATCATCAAAGCCATCAAGAATCAGGCGAGCGATATCCGCTGTGAGCGCTTGCTGAGTCATGGGCAACCCTCTGCTGGAACTGGGACGTTGCAGCCGAGCTTAGCCAGATGCCAGCTCCAGCGAAAGCACAACCGAGCTGGCAAGTAGATCAAAGCCGCTCCAGCCGCCATTGCCGTATGGCTAGACAAATGCCTGGCTCAAGCGACGCTCAAGATACTGCACAAACATTTGCAGCGCCGGGGTTTGCCTGACCGGCTTGCGTTGCAATAGCCCCAAAGAGCGCTGAACCGGTTGCGCCACAGGCAGCACCAGCAAGGCTTCGCCAACATGCAAAAAGGATGAGCAGCTTGCCGGCAGTAACGAAAAGCCCAGCCCCTCGCGAACCATGGCTGCGGCAGTGCTCATGTGCGCGACTTGCCAGGCCGGATGAGCATTTACGCCCAAACTAAGCAACGTCATGTCCGCCAATGGACGAATACTGGTGTCGGCTGTCAGGGCGATATAGGGCTTGCTCTTCCAGCTTTCGAGGTCGCCGTCCTCATCGCGCACCAGCAACACCAGGTTGTCGTTGACCAAGTGCTTGAACTCAAGACCGAGCATGTCTTCAGGCAGCGAGGTAATACCCACATCGACCTCGCCCGCCAGTACCCAGTCCCTGACCTCCCCGGCTCGGCCATCAAGCAAGGACACCTGCACCCCCGGATGATCCCGGCTATAGGCAGCAATCGCCCCCGGCAGGAATGATGCAGCGGCTGTCGGCAAGGCCGCCAAGCGCAATGTGCCGCTGTCCAGGTTCAACAGCTCCTGCGCATCGCTGACTGCATCGCCCATCACCCGTAACAATTGTTGCGCCTGCGGTAAAAAATGCTCACCGGCGGGGGTCAACTCTACGCTGCGAGTGTTGCGCGCCAGTAGTTTCAACCCTAGCGCCTCCTCCAACCGGCGGATGCTGTAGCTCAGTGCCGGTGGCGACAAATGCAAAAGCTCTGAAGTCCGGGTGAAACTCAGGGTTTGCGCGACCAGGGTAAACGCCCGCAATTGACGAAAGTTGATGTCCACGGCGGTTCTATAAAATTTTATTGAATAGTTGTTCTTATAATTAAAATTCACAGAAATATCAATTGACGCCACTATTGCTCGGGCACTCATACCGAGCTTTACCATGACAAATACAATTCACATCGGTTGCGGAGCAGGTTTTGCCAGTGATCGCCCGGACGCTACCCTGCGCCTGGCACGAAGCCTGGCCAAGCGCTCTGGAAAACGCTATTTGATGCTTGAGCTGCTTGCCGAGCGCACCCTTGCCGAAGCCCAGCTGCGCAAACAGCTGGATGCCAACAGCGGTTACGCTTCCCGCCTGTTTGACTTTCTCGACCCTATTCTCGATATCTGCATCGAGTCGGGCATTCCCATCGTCACCAATGGTGGTGCGGCTAACCCCAAGGCGGCAGCACTGAAGCTGCGCAACAAACTGGCCGGGCGCCACGCAGACCTGAAAATCGCCTGCGTGCTGGGCGACGACCTGCTTGAACTGGGCCAAGCACATTTCCAGCAATGGCTTGCGACCTCCGAGCTGCCCGGCGAGTTGGTGTCGGTAAACGTCTATACCGGTGCCGACGGTATTACCCAGGCATTGGAGCAAGGTGCCAATATCGTGCTCTGTGGCAGAGTGTCCGATCCCTCATTGGCGGTCGGTCCAATTCGCCATGGGCTGGGCTGGGCCTTTGATGACTGGACAAAAATGGCGATCGCCACCACCGCAGGGCACTTGTTGGAATGCTGCACCCAGGTGACCGGCGGCTATTTTGCTCACCCCGGAATCAAAGATGTGCCTGACCCCGCCAACCTTGATTGCCCGATCATTGAGATCAACAGCACAGGCGAGCTGGTCGTGACCAAGGTCGACGGCAGCAGCGGGTGCGTCAATGAGCGCACGGTCAAAGAGCAATTGCTTTACGAAATTCACGACCCACGCCGCTACCTGACGCCAGACGTAATACTCGACCTTGGCCAGGTCAGTGTTGAACAGATCGGTGAAAACCGAGTCAGGGTTGCAGGTATTCAAGGCCATCCGCGACCAGACAGGCTCAAGGGCTTGGCGGGCGGGCGCGGCCTCTGGTTTGGCGAAGCGTCCATTAGCTACGCTGGCCCCGGCGCAGTTGAACGCGCCAGCCTGGCCCGGGACATCTTGCGGCAACGTTTCGCGCAGTTAGGTCCGACGCTGAACCCCTGGATTGATCTGGTTGGCGTTGCCAGTTTGTTCAATGACCAGCACGGCGACTACCTGGACAAGCGCCTGGCCCGCTCCCCCGCTGTGGAAGATGTCCTGGTTCGTGTCGGCATCGTTGATGAGAATCGCCAGTTGATTGAACAACTCCAAGCCGAGGTTGAATCGCTCTACACCAACGGCCCTGCCGGCGGCGGCGGCGTGCGTAGACATCTCAGTGAATCCATCACCACCCGCGACTTTATGATCCCGCGCAGTGCTGTGCAAACCCGACTGGAGTGGTACTGATGAATACAACCATTACCCTGGCCGACTATGCCCATGCGCGGGCGGGCGATAAAGGCAACATTCTGTGCGTCGCCGTGTTCCCCCTGAACCCCGAACACTATCAATGGCTCAAGCGTGAGTTAACCCCAGAGCGAGTGGCCGAGCAGTTTTCGGGGCGACGCCCGGCGTCCATCAAACGCTATGAAATCGACTCACTGCAGGCCCTTAACTTCGTTTTGGAAGGCGCATTGGAAGGCGGCGTAACCCGCAGCCCTGGGCTCGACCGCCACGGTAAAAGCCTGAGCTACCTGCTTTTGGCCATGCAATTACCGGCGCCAGACTGAACGCAAGAGATGACAGTCGCCGCGCTGAACTGCGCGGTGTGTTGAACAATAAAAATAATGATTGAGGTTGAACATAATGATCACAACCCTGGGCTTTGTGATGATGCTTGGCATCATCTCGTTGATACTGCTGCGCAAGATGAGTCCGGTAGTAGCATTCACTACCATTCCTGTCGCTATCTGCCTGCTGGCCGGTTTTACACCGGGCGAAACCGGGGGCTTTATCAAAAGCGGCCTGATAACCGTGGCCCCGACTGCCGCACTATTTTTATTCGCCATTTTGTATTTTGGCATCATGCGCGACCGGGGGCTGTTCGATCCGCTGGTTAACTTTCTGATTCGACGCACCGGCGGCAAGCCGCTGGCTGTGGCGATGGCCACGGTACTGATCACCGCATCGGTACACCTTGATGGTGTCGGCGCCGCGACCTTCCTGCTGGTCATCCCGGCGTTGCTGCCCCTCTACAAGCGCTTGAACATGAGCCCCAACCTGCTATTGATGCTGGTGGGTACCACAGCCGGGGTCATCAATATGGTGCCCTGGGGTGGCACCACCGCCCGTGCGGCTGCCACCACAGGGCTGGATGCCACTGAGCTATGGCTGGGCCTGATCCCGGTGCAACTGCTTGGCTTGGGCTTGATGTTACTGATTGCCGCCTGGCTCGGCCTGCGCGCCCAACGCACCGCACCCAAGTCCCTCGGCGCCGCTGCGACTTTCGACCCCAGCCTGGGGCAGCCCGAGTCGCGAGAATATGGCCTGTCACCGCGCACCCTGCGCTACTGGTGCAACGTCGCGCTCACCGCTGCCATCCTGGCCTGTTTGTTTACCGGCACATTCCCGCTCTACGCATGCTTTATGGTGGGTCTTGGCATCGCATTGCCGCTGAATTTCCCGGATATAAACCTGCAGACCGAGCGCATCAAGGCGCACGCTGCAGACGCCCTGCAAATGTCACTGGTGATGATGGCGGCCGCCGTGCTGCTTGGCGTATTGTCGGGGGCCAAGATGTCTGATGCCATGGCGCTGTCGATTATCGACATCCTGCCCCACGGATCAGCCCAATACCTGCATGTACTGGTTGGTATGTTCGGTGTCCCGCTGGGCATGATTTTCTCGCCGGACGCCTATTACTTTGCCTTGCTGCCGGTCATTCGTGACGTCGCCGTGGCCGCTGGTGTGCCCTTGGAGTCGGTCGCGCGCGCCATGCTGATTGGTGAAAACACCGGCTTTGCAATCAGCCCGGTTGTGCCGAGCGTCTACCTCGCCCTTGCGCTGGCAGGCGTGGAGTTGCGCAAGCACATCACCTACACCTTCTTCTGGGCCTGGAGTGTCAGTCTATTAATGCTGACGTTTGCCTTGCTGACTGGGGCAGTGCAATTCGGCTCCTGAGCACGTTTAAGCCCCATGAAAACCGCCGAACTGCCAATCGTGCTCGGTGGTTTTATGCGTTGATCGGGACCGCGCAAGGCAGATAAAAATAATTCAAAAGCAATTTTCGGATTGCTATCGCGCCTGTAGATGGAAACACTAGGCGCCTTGCCTGATCTGGAGTTTCACCGTGCGCCTGACAGACCTAAGCCGACTGCTGTTGCTTGCCGCCATCTGGGGCGCCAGTTTCATGTTTATGCGTATTGTCGCCCCTGTGCTTGGCAGCATGCCGACCGCCTTCTTCCGCGCCACACTTGGCGCCCTGGGCTTACTGGTGATCCTGCTGGTCATGCGGGTCGACTGGGATTTTCGCGGCAAACTCAAGCAATGCCTGGTGCTCGGTATTATCAATGCTGGACTGCCTTCGGCGATGTATTGCCTGGCCGCTTTGGTATTGCCTGCCGGTTACTCTTCGATCTTCAATGCGATGACCCCGCTTATGGGCGTGCTCATCGGCATGCTGTTTTTCAGTGAGGCCCTGACCACCAGCAAGGCTGTGGGTGTCGCCCTGGGTTTATTTGGGGTCTGGCTCTTTACTCAGACTGGCCCCGTCAGCGTCGACCTGCACATGCTGCTCGGCGCGGCAGCCTGCCTGGTGGCAACCACCTGCTACGGCTTTGCCGGTTTCCTGACCCGCAAGTGGATTGGTCAGCAAGGCGGACTCGACAATCGCCTGACCGCCTTTAGCAGCCTGGTCGGTGCCAGCTTGTTCCTGACTCCACTGTTTATCGGCTCCCTGATCGTGCAGCCGCCTGTCTCCTGGGGTGGCGCCAGTGAATGGCTGTCCCTGGCTGGGCTCGGCTTTATCTGCACGGCGTTCGCCTATGTGCTGTATTTCCGTTTGATCAGCGATATCGGCCCAGTTCAGGCATCAACCACAACCTTTTTGATCCCGGTGTTCGGCGTGCTTTGGGGCTGGCTGCTGCTCGATGAGCCGTTGTCCTGGGCCTATGTCTATGGCGGCGCGGCGATTGCCCTGGCGTTGTGGCTGGTGGTCAGGCCGACTGCGGTAAAGACGCCGATTGCAGCGCCTGCAGCACCGTTGGTGACCGAAAAGACTGCCCAATAGCTTTACAATCTGCTGTGAATAAAAAACCCCGCAAGGCTCGCGCTGTGCGGGGTTTTATCGCCAATACCCGTGAAGAATTACTGGACCATTTCCTGCTCGCTGAACATGTCGCTGAATAACATGCTCGACAGATAACGCTCGCCAGAGTCCGGCAGGATTACCACGATCGTCTTGCCTTGCATGTTTGGCTCATTGGCGATTCTCAATGCCACGGCCATGGCCGCGCCACAGGAAATACCGCAAAGAATGCCCTCTTCGCGCATCAGGCGCAGCGCCACTGCTTTTGAGTCGTCATCACTCACTTGCTCAACCCGATCAACCATGTCCAGATCTAAGTTTTTCGGCACGAAACCTGCGCCTATGCCTTGGATCTTGTGCGGGCTCGGCTTGACCTCGTCACCCGCAATGGTCTGGCTGATAACCGGGGAGCTGGTAGGCTCGACCGCCACCGAAAGGATCGGCTTGCCCTGGGTCTTCTTGATGTAGCGCGAAACCCCGGTAATGGTGCCGCCGGTGCCGACCCCAGAGACCAGCACATCAATCGCGCCATCTGTGTCATTCCAAATTTCCGGACCTGTGGTCTTCTCGTGAATATCTGGGTTTGCCGGGTTCTCGAACTGTTGCGGCATAAAGTATTTGCTGCTGTCCGACTGGGCAATTTCGGTGGCTTTTTCGATTGCGCCTTTCATGCCTTTGGCCGGCTCCGTCAAGACCAACTCGGCGCCTAGGGCCTTAAGCACCTTGCGTCGCTCAAGGCTCATGGAGGCTGGCATGGTCAGCAGCAGCTTGTAGCCCCGCGCCGCCGCCACAAACGCCAGGCCAATGCCGGTGTTACCGGAAGTCGGTTCAACAATGGTCATGCCAGGCTTGAGCACACCGCGTGCTTCCGCATCCCAGACCATGTTGGCGCCAATCCGACATTTGACTGAGTAGGCAGGGTTGCGCCCTTCGATCTTGGCGAGAATGGTCACCCCTTTCGGGCCCAGACGATTAATCATCACCAGCGGTGTATTGCCGATGGCTTGTGCGTTGTCTGCGAAGATGCGGCTCATGATGGGATCCTTGTTCGGAGTTAGCTGATTAGCCTATGACGCATGTTGCTGACAGTCCAGTAGTCATGTGACGCTTGAACTTACGGAATGGAAACCAATTGTTATTTAGCGAGTCAGTTTAATTATGAGAAAACGTTTCGCTATACCTTTGTGGACCCTGATCAGCCTCGCCTGCCTGTTGGTGGTGCTGCATATCATGCTGCCGTCATTGGTTCGTGATTACCTCAATGAGCAGCTCGCCGACATGGGTGATTATCGCGGGCACATCACCGATGTCGACCTCGCGCTGTGGCGCGGCGCATACCGCATTAACCAACTGAATATCAGCAAGGTCAACGGTAAGGTTCCAGTGCCGCTGCTGGAGGCCCCCTCGATTGATCTGTCAGTGAGCTGGAGTGCGTTGTGGCACGACCATGCAGTGGTCGCGAGCGTGGTCTTCGAGCAGCCCAAACTGACCTTTGTTGATGGTGGCAACGCCGCAGCCTCGCAAACCGGTGAAGGGGTTGACTGGCGCCAGCAACTCAAGGCATTCCTGCCCATCACCCTCAACGAAGTCAGGGTCAACCAAGGCACCTTGGCCTTTCGCAACTTCAACTCAAAACCACCGGTGGATATAAAAGCCACGCAGTTGAATGCAACGCTGCTGAATCTAAGCAACACCAACAACAGCAAAGAGTTATTGCCCGCCAGCTTCCAGGCAACCGGAAAAATCTTTGGCAATGCGCCATTGCAGACCAGCGCCAAACTTAATCCCCTGGGCGAGCTGGATGACTTTGATCTCAAGCTGCGCACCACTGATATTGAGCTTAAACAACTCAATAGCTTCACCCGCACTTACGCCGACTTTGATTTTGCCAAGGGCAATGGCGATTTCGTCATGGAGCTTGAAGCGCGTAAAGGCAAGGTCGACGGCTATGCCAAGCCATTGCTGCGCGACATGGAAATCTTTGACTGGCAACAAGATGTCGTCGCCGAGGATAAAAACGTTTTCAGCGGCATCTGGGAAGCTCTGGTTGGCAGCGGCGGCTGGCTGTTGAAAAACCATAGCAAGGACCAATTCGCCACACGCATCGAAATTGCCGGCGACCTCAATGCCTATGACGTCAGCAACTGGCAAGCTTTCAAATCGATTCTGCGCAACGCCTTCGTCAAGGCGTTCAGTAATAGGTTTGACTCAAGCCAGCAATGACCCGCTCCAGGGAACGTTTACAAGCTGACTCGCCATTCAGTGACTGAATACCCCGTATTCGTTCACAGCCCACAACCGGCACGGTATAGTTGAGCTTTAACCCATTGACCCGCGGCGATTACCCGGGCGTACCGGTGTGAGGATTTAGCATGAAGTTCGAAGGCACTCAGTCATACGTCGCAACCGACGATCTCAAGCTTGCGGTTAACGCTGCCATTACCTTGGAACGCCCGCTGCTGGTAAAGGGCGAGCCCGGCACCGGCAAAACCATGCTGGCTGAACAACTGGCCGAGTCCTTTGGTGCGCGCCTGATCACCTGGCACATCAAGTCGACGACCAAAGCTCATCAAGGCCTGTATGAATACGACGCGGTTAGCCGCCTGCGTGACTCGCAACTCGACTCCGACAAAGTTCACGATGTGCGCAACTACATCAAGAAGGGCAAGCTCTGGGAAGCATTTGAGTCAGAGGAACGAGTCATCCTGCTGATCGATGAAATCGACAAAGCCGACATCGAGTTTCCTAACGACTTGCTGCAAGAACTCGACAAGATGGAGTTCTACGTTTACGAGACGGATGAAACCATCAAGGCGGTCCAGCGCCCGATTATCATCATCACCTCGAACAACGAGAAAGAACTGCCGGACGCCTTCTTGCGCCGCTGCTTTTTCCATTACATCGCCTTCCCCGATCGCGACACCTTGCAGCGCATCGTTGATGTGCATTATCCGACCATCAAGAAAGACCTGGTCAGCGAGGCCCTCGACGTATTCTTCGACGTGCGCAAAGTGCCGGGCCTGAAGAAGAAACCTTCGACCTCTGAATTGGTTGATTGGCTCAAGCTGCTGATGGCCGACAACATTGGCGAAGCGGTCTTGCGTGAGCGCGACCCAACCAAGGCGATTCCGCCGCTGGCCGGAGCCTTGGTCAAGAACGAGCAGGATGTTCAGCTGCTCGAACGCCTGGCATTTATGAGTCGCCGCGCCGGTCGTTAACTGTCGATTGTGACATTTCAACCGGACAGACTTCCCCGCTCGGTCAATGGCTCACGCGCCAGGCCGGGATGCAGCCCGGCCAGAACCAACACACGAGGGTGCAGCCATGCTGCTTAACCTATTCAATGAAATGCGTGCAGCCAAGGTGCCGGTCTCGGTGCGTGAGCTGCTCGACCTGATCAACGCGTTGAAGCACAACGTGGTGTTCGCTGACATGGACGAGTTCTATTACCTCGCCCGCACTATTCTGGTTAAGGACGAGCGCCATTTCGACAAGTTCGACCGCGCCTTCGGCGCCTATTTCAATGGCCTGGAAAACCTCAGTCAGCATATTGAAGCCTTGATCCCGGATGAATGGCTGCGCAAGGAGTTCGAGCGTTCGCTGAGTGAAGAGGAACGCGCCAGGATCGAATCCCTCGGCGGCCTGGACAAACTCATCGAAGAGTTTAAAAAGCGCCTCGAAGAGCAAAAAGAGCGCCACGCTGGCGGTAATAAATGGATAGGCACAGGCGGCACCAGTCCATTCGGCTCGGGTGGCTTCAACCCAGAAGGGATTCGTGTTGGTGACGCCGGAAAGCGCCAGGGCAAAGCGGTTAAGGTGTGGGATCAGCGCGACTATAAAAACCTTGATGATCAGGTTGAGCTGGGCACGCGCAACATCAAGGTAGCATTGCGCCGCCTGCGCAAGTTTGCTCGCCAGGGTGCGGAAGATGAGCTGGATCTCGACGGCACCATCGACCATACCGCCAAGGACGCAGGCCTGCTCAATATTCGCATGCGCCCAGAGCGACGCAATACGGTCAAACTGCTGATTCTGTTCGACATTGGCGGCTCGATGGACGCCCACGTCAAAGTCTGTGAAGAGCTGTTTTCCGCGTGCAAGACCGAGTTCAAGCACATGGAATACTTCTACTTTCACAACTGCGTCTATGAGTCGGTGTGGAAGAACAACCTGCGCCGCACCTCCGAGCGCTTCTCCACCCAAGACTTGCTGCACAAGTATGGCGCTGACTACAAAGTGGTATTTGTCGGGGATGCGGCCATGGCGCCCTATGAAATCACCCAGGCTGGCGGCAGTGTCGAACACTGGAACGAAGAGCCGGGTTATCTGTGGATCAAGCGATTCATGGAGAAATACAAGAAACTCATCTGGATCAACCCCTACCCGAAAGACACCTGGGGCTACACCGCATCGACCAACATCATTCGTGAACTGGTCGAGGACAAGATGTTTCCCTTGACCTTGCAAGGGCTTGAAGACGGCATGAAACTGCTGTCGAAATAAGCAAATGCCGCAGGCTTGCCCTGCGGCATTACCTCAATTTAACGCCAGTGGCGGTCACGCACGCGGCGATCCTGACCACCGCCAAGCAGCTGTAGTAGAGTCACCAGCAACAACTCGACCAGCAAGGCCAGCAGCAAGGCGCAGATAATCCCCCAGGCAATCGCCTCAGGCACCAGCAACACTTGGAAGCTGTAAGCAGCGTAGGTTTCCCTGAGCAATTCTGAATCGGCAGCGGTAGCCAGATGCCAAACCTGCTGATACCAAGGACCATGCATGGCTTTGGATTCAGCGTTAAGCCAGTCTGAGCGCATTACCAGAGTATTGACGCTCTTGGCATCGCTTTGCATCACCGGATCATCACTGGCCTGATAATGCGCCACCAAGGCAACCATATCGCCCTTGAAGAAGCGTTTGGCGGTGTCTCGAAAGCCTTGCAAGCTCTGCTCCGACTCCTGCAGGTGCGCATCAACACGCTTGCTGTAATCGTCGATATAGCCCGGTACTTGCACCCCGACCAGCAAGCCCAAAGCAAACAGCGCCAAGCGTAGATAGCTTTTAAACATCCGCCCCCTCCCCTTTATTCTTGGTTAATCCGCCATACCTTGTGCGATACATTCCCCGGCACGCCATAGACGCCACTCACCTGGCTGGTAGAGATTCCAGCTCTCGTTATTGGTCAGCGGCGCGGTGGCCAGCACTGTGACTATGTCATCAGGCGTGGTTTCTGACTGAAAATCAACCTGCACATCAGCATCCGTCAGCTGTGCCGGCCCGAAAGGTGCACGACGGGTAATATGCGCTAGCTTGCTTGAACAAAAGCTAAATAGCCAATCGCCATTACTGAGCAGGCAATTGAAGACCCCCTTGCGGCGGTAGGCGGCACAGGCCTGAACCAGAGTCGGTAACATTTTCTCTACATCAACCGCACAGGAAAACTCAGTGCGTAGCCGGTTGAGCAAATCGCAAAAGGCCGCCTCACTGTCCGTATCGCCAATGGGCTGATAGAAGCCCAGCTCAGGAGCGAAATCCGCCAATTGGCCGTTGTGGGCAAAACACCAGCTACGGCCCCACATTTCGCGTACGAAGGGGTGAGTATTGGCCAGGCAAACCCGGCCAACATTGGCTTGGCGAATATGTCCGATCACCACTTCGCTCTTGATCGGATAACGCTGCACCAGCTTCGCCACTTCCGACTCATAGCTGGCACTGGGGTCTTGAAACAAGCGCAGGCCGCGCCCTTCATAAAAACCGATCCCCCAACCATCCCGGTGCGGGCCGGTGCTGCCACCGCGCTGCATCAGCCCGGTAAAGCTAAAAACAATATCAGTCGGCACGTTGGCACTCATGCCCAACAGTTCACACATCCTGTTTTCTCCAACCGCTGTAATAACATGGACACTCTATTTAGAGGCTCGCCATGGCGCAAAGCGCGTTTGCACAAGATTAGCCCAGGCGATACCCGTCAGTCGCCCGCCATCTGCATGCCGCGAGAGTTTTTGCAGCTAGGTTTATGCTCAGGTTTCCTATAGGCACGCTAAAAGGTGCAAACCTGTCAGCTGATGCCTTGGAGACCCGCCTGCAATTAACAGGCGGCGTGGGCAGGGCTAGAGTCGTGGTTCTACACGCATGCCGTGACGATCGTGCTGTGCGTAGCTGGGCTCGGCATCACCATCATCCATAATTTCACGCAAGGTGCGTGGATCTTGCTCCTCTTGCGGCTCAAGCTTGGCTTGGCGACGCTCTTTCCACCAGCGTTCGATTGGCCAGCGAATCGCCACAAAAATCAGGTAGGCGGCAAAGGCAATCATGCCGTAGAGGGCCAGGTCCGCGACTGCGCGCCAGAGGTTATTGCCGACTTTGAACAAGATATCCAGGGCGCTAACCGCAATCGCTGGAGCAAACAGCTCTTTGCCCGGGTCAACAATGGTCGGGCTGAACAACAAGACCGCAACCAGAACCCGCAAAGGCTCGCGCACGTAACGCCACATCCAACTGGTTAAACGGAACCAAACCAATAAGCAACCTAGCGCAGCAACGGCATAGACGGCCCAAGCGAGTAGGTTTTCGTTCTCAAACATAAGGTGGCAAATCCCTGACAAGATAGCGGGCGATGTATGGTGGCCCTTATGATAGCGACTTTTACGTCCAACGGCGCCCCTGCTGTCGGTACTCAATGATTCTGGAGTTATTCATGGCCAACGCCCCTATCGCCCGCAGTGAAGCGGGCAGCGACCCCTATCGCTGGCTGGAAAACCGCGACAGTGAAGATGTTCTCCAGTATTTACGGGCCGAAAATGACTACCTTGAGGCTCAACTAGGCGATCAGGCCGAGCTACGCGAGCGTCTTTTCCAAGAGATCAAAGGCCGCATCCGCGAGACCGACCTGTCGCTGCCCTCGCCTTGGGGGCCTTATCTGTACTACCAGCGCACCACCGCCGGTGATGAATACCCGCGCCATTACCGCTGCAAACGCCCGGCAGATGGCTCCCATATTGTCGATGAAAGCAGCGAGCAACTGCTGCTCGACCCCAACCAACTGGCCGACGGCGGATTCTTCTCCCTCGGTGCCTTCAGCATTAGCCCTGATCATCAGCGCCTGGCGTACAGCACCGATACCAGCGGCGAAGAAATTTACCAGCTGCACGTCAAGCAACTCAGCGACAACAGCGTCCAGACCCTGGCGTTTGAAGGCTGTGATGGCAGCATGACTTGGGCCAACGACAGCCAAACGCTGTTTTTTGTCGAGCTCGATGAAACCCATCGCCCACACAAGCTGTACCGCACCTCGTTGGGCTGCGATAAGGCCGAGCTGGTGTTTCATGAGCCCGATGGGCGGTTCTTCCTGCACTGCTACCGCGCTTCATCGGAACGCAAGCTGATCCTGATGATGGGCAGCAAGACCACCAGCGAAGTCTGGGTACTGGATGCCGAAACACCCGAGCAAGCCTTTAGCTGCGTTGCCCCGCGCCAGGAAGATCACGAATACGACGTTGACCACGGCCTGCACAATGGCGAGTGGCAGTGGTTTATTCGCAGCAACCAAAGCGGTATCAACTTTGCGCTGTACCGCGCGCCCGAGCATAACTTCACCCGTGATCACTGGATTGAGCTGCGCGCCCATGATCAACAGGTGATGATCGACGGCATGACGCTCAATGCCAATGCATTGCTGCTTAGCCTGCGCGAAGGCGGCTTGCCGGTCATAGAAGTGACGCCCAATGGCTTACCGACCTACCGCGTCAGCCTGCCTGATGCGGCTTACAGCCTGTATGTACAGGATGCGCTGGAGTTCGAGAGCAACAACATGCGCCTGCGCTATGAGGCGCTGAATCGCCCTGCCCAGATTCGCCAACTGAACCTGGCCACAGGTGAGCAACAAGTACTCAAGGAAACCCCGGTCGAAGGCCGGTTTGATGCCGATGCCTATGTCAGCCAACGGGTCTGGGCCACGGCGGCGGATGGTCAGCAAATCCCGATCAGCCTGGTCGCACGCAAAGACCTGATCGGCACGCCCTCCCCGCTGTATCTCTACGGTTATGGCGCCTATGGCGAATGCCTCGACCCATGGTTCTCCCACGCACGTCTGAGCCTGCTTGATCGCGGTGTGGTATTTGCCATCGCCCATGTGCGCGGCGGCGGTGAGCTGGGTGAAGCCTGGTACCGTGCAGGCAAACTTGAGCACAAGCACAACAGCTTCGATGACTTTATCGCTTGCGCCGAGCACTTATGCGCTGGCGGTTACACCCGCCGCGAGCAGTTGGTCATCAGCGGCGGCAGCGCTGGCGGCCTGCTCATGGGCGCAGTACTCAACCAGCGGCCCGATCTGTTTGCCGCTGCCATTGCTGAAGTGCCTTTCGTTGATGTGCTCAACACCATGCTCAACCCAGACCTGCCACTTACCGTCACCGAGTACGATGAATGGGGTGACCCGAGCCAACCCGAAGTGTATTCGACCATCAAGGCTTACGCCCCTTATGAGAATGTCCGCGCACAGGCTTATCCGGCCATGTTGGTGGTTGCGGGCTACAACGACAGTCGTGTGCAGTATTGGGAAGCAGCAAAATGGGTGGCCAAGCTGCGCGCCAGCAAAACCGATCAGAACTTGTTGCTGCTTAAAACCGAGCTGGATGCAGGCCATGGCGGCATGAGCGGCCGGTATCAGGCGCTCAAGGACGTCGCCCTGGAATATGCCTTTATCTTCAAGGTTTTGCAGCTTGGCTAGCCGCTTCAACACAGCCTGTGAGCACCCGCCTGTGCGGGCGTTCACAGCTTTGAACACGCCAGGACTGGCATGCTTGAGCCATCCGAAAACTGCCTTGAACGACGATGACTGACCGCTCATACCTGATCGACGAAATACGCGACATGCTGCTCGACTGCGGCCTGTTCAATAGCTTGCATCCTGCGGACATACTCGCTGCGGCTGGCTATTTCAGCATCAGCAAGTATGAGCCAGAGCAATTGATCTGCAGCGAAGGTGAAGCTGGTACCTTTATGTGCGTCATTCATTTCGGCGCCGTATCGGTCTGCAAGACCAATTCTGGTGGCGACACTGTTGAAATCGCCAAGCTGCGCAAAGGGCGCGCCTTCGGTGAAATGGCAGTGCTCGACGGCGAGCGCCGCTCAGCCAGTTGCATTGCAGTGAGTGACTGTACCTTGGTGGTTTTATCACGGGATTCGCTGGAAAAAATGATCAACGAATCGCCAAAGGCCGCCGCTAAACTCGTCCGAGCAATTGCCGTGGCCATGTCCAAGCGCTTGCGCATGCTGGACGGCCAACGTGTAGAACAGCAGCTTTAGCTAGGGTGCGACAACGCAAAGCTTGTCCACCAAGATCGCATACCTTCAGCCAAATATTCGCGCCACCGGGCGGTGGGTAAAAAGGCGTTACCCACCCTACAAAAGCATCTGTAGGGTGCGACAACGCGAAGCTTGTCCACCACGCACTTAGACGCGCCAGCCATGGGTGGATAAAAAGGCGTCAACCACCCTACTGTTCGGGTTTCGTCTCTTGCTTGAAGCCCTCGCGATTGCGCTGCAATTGCTCTTCAAGCTCGGGAATGGGGTCGTCCGCCGGACTCAAGGTGGTAGTCGGCCTTTGCTGGCGGATCGGTTGGTTAACCGAATTATTAAGCAGACGTGGACTGCTGGCTGGCGCAGCGCTTGGCGCCGAACGTAAACGTGGCTGCTCATAGGGTTGCGGGGTTGGGCTGCCCGGTGAGCCGGCAGACGAACCACTGCCGGAACCCAGGGTGCCGTAATTTTGCGCCTGCGCCGTCATGGCCGTAGCGCATAGGCTCAACGCCAGAGCAGTTATAACAGGCTTGATAGCACGCATATTGACCTCCAGTACTTCGACCTCAGTGTAGTGCTTATCTCTTGCATTGGACGGCAGCCCATCAAGACAGTTCTCGCTGAACACTACTGGCGCTAAACTAATGAGCAAGGTCACTCACTCGGACAACCTGCATGAACTCGCAAAAACCACCTGCCACCGCCAAGCTCGACCGTATCCTTGCTGACGCCCAGCGCAGCCGCGAAGAGGGTTATCGCGACAAAGCCCTGAAAATGTACCCTCATGTCTGCGGCCGCTGTGCCCGTGAGTTTTCTGGCAAGCGCCTGAGTGAGCTGACTGTTCACCACCGCGACCACAACCATGACAACAACCCGCAGGACGGTTCAAACTGGGAACTGCTTTGCCTGTTTTGCCACGACAACGAGCACTCGCGCTACACCGACCAACAGTACTTCTCTGAGTCTTCGACCGGCTCGCCGAAAAAAGCCCAGGTCACCCATAATCCATTTGCCGACCTGGCTGCGCTGCTCAAGAGCAAAGAGTAATCACCGGCGCGCAACTGCACGTATAATCAGCGCCTTTTGCGCAAAGGGCACAAGCTGTGGCGAACAAACGATACAGTTGCATTGGCTTGGTCAACCCGAAGTCACCGGACAACGTCGGCTCTATCATGCGGGCTGCAGGCTGCTACAGCGTTAGCAGCGTGTTTTATACCGGCACCCGCTATGACCGCGCCAAGGACTTTGTCACCGACACCAAGCGCGTGCACCTTGATATTCCATTGATCAATATCGATGACTTGCAGAAAATCATTCCGCTGGGCTGCACCCCCGTGGCTGTGGAGTTGGTTGATGGCGCTCACGCGCTGCCGGAATACACCCACCCGGACCGGGCGATCTACATCTTTGGCCCGGAAGACGGCTCGCTCAGCAAGGAAATTCGCGCCTGGTGTGAAGATGTGGTGTACATCCCCACTCAAGGCTGCATGAACCTTGCGGCGACAGTGAATGTGGTGCTTTACGACCGCATGGCCAAGGGAAATAACACCAAGTCCGGGCCGAAATTCTAGGGCACAACTCCGTAGGGTGTGACAACGCGAAGCTTGTCCACCAAGATTGCACGTCATCAGCCAAGCATTCGAGCCAATGGATGGTGGGTAAAAAAGCGTTACCCACCCTGCAAAAGCCACTCCGTCGGGCGGTCAACGCGGAGCGTGTCCACCAAGCGCCCAGACGGGGCTGTGCAATTTACGGCTGTACTTATTTGCTCTTCAGCAACTTGGTATCAAGCACGTCCGAAGCCTTGCCCATGACGTTTTCGCTGATTTCGATAAAGTCCTTGGTGCTGACCTTGTCGAGGCGCATCAGGCCGCGAGTCACGTCATCCAGCGATAGTTGCTTACGGTCGTTGGTGGCTTTGCGGATTTCACGGTCTAAATCCTGCAACATCAACACTGCACGCGCAGTGACTGGTCCCGTCGAATTTTCGGTGCGCAAGGTCTTGACCGGCTTGCTCCACTTCAGCAGTTGTTCACGCACTTTCTGGTAGCGCTCTTCAGTCATACCGCCCGAGCGGCGAACCAGTTCGATCGCGTAATACTCGGCCAGGCCCTCACTGATCCAATCACTTTTGTCAGTGTCCTTGATACGGGTAAACACGTGAACCAATTCGTGAACCAATGAGCTGGTACCGTTTTCACTGACAACGGGACGCTCGGCATGCATGAAATAGGAGTTCGGTGCTGACAGACCGCCACGCCACATCGGATCGTTAGCGCCCACTATGAGCAGCTTTTTCGGGTCCCGTGGGAATACTGCCTGCGCTTCTGGCCAGACGAAGGTAAGCATGGTGAGCATGTCCATGCGACGCATGCCCTGGCCATCTGGCGCAGCGATGGTGACATCGGTTTCGCCTAGCTTGGTGCGGCGGGTGCCGATTTTACCGGCAAGAATCCAGCCCGTTGGACGGTCGAACTTGCGCTGCGGGTTGTCAATCCTGAATGTGTTTTTACCCACACGCGGCCAACCGGTTTCGACGCTTGGCCAACCTTTGGGTAACTCGAATTTCAGGTGCGCGACCAGGTTGGTCTTGTCCTGAATCTGCATCGCTGCGCTGGGTATCAGGTTGTCGCCACGAAACAGCGCCCAATCCTCGGTCATACGCGCATCGAACTTACCGTCACTGCGCGGATGGCTTATTTTCACCCGGTAGCTGAGCTTGGTCTTGCCCTTGCCCGGCGTCCAGATACCGCGTTCAGGGCTTTCCTGGGTCCACTCCCCGCCTTCAGTGCTGAAGTCCGAGTAGCGTTGCTCGTCACCCAGATTAAAAGAAAATCGGTTGATGGCTTCGCCCTTATCCAGGGTCATGCTCACTTCGGCCACGTCATCCTCTGGCACGAAACGCACGTTGTAATCCAGGTCAACCTTAGTGGCTGCCCATAACGGCGAGCCGAAACCAAACAGCGCAACAGACAACAACAGGGGACGAATCGACATCACAGGGCAACTCCATGGCAAACGAGGTCAGTTCCAAACATAGACAAGCAGCCAACCCGGCAATTCCATCACCGGCCTGGGCCTTTATTCAGGTTAGCGGGAACAATCTTAGCGAATGTTCAATGGTGCAGATATTAGCCTGCCCGAAAAATCAAATAGTCTTCCCAGTCATCTTCAGCGACGTTTTTCTCACTGAGCATGCGCCCTGACTGCGAAATACGCTCGATATGCACCGCCTCTGGGTCGCCACACACCAGATGATGCCAGAGCGGCAGGTCTTTACCTTCACTGACTAACCGATAGCCGCAGGTCGGTGGTAGCCACTGAAACTGATCCGCCTGCGCCGGTGTCAACTGAATGCAGTCGGGCACAAACTTGATGCGGTTTTCATAATTGGTGCAGCGACAGGTGTCTAGATCGAGCAGCTTGCAGGCAATGCGCGTGTAATAAACGCTGCCGTCGTCTTCATCTTCTAGCTTTTGCAGGCAGCACAGCCCGCAGCCATCGCACAGCGATTCCCACTCAGCCTGATCAAGCTGTTCGAGGGTTTTACGTTTCCAGAAGGGTTCGACTTTAGCGGCCATGACAAAACCAACAACTACGATTGAGGTGCGAAAAGGCCGGCAGTCTAACGCGGCGCCCTTTCGCGACCAAGTCTACTTCGGCGGATAGTGGGTATTTTAAATGACTGGCTAGCCGAGGCCGGGTATATGCCCGAACCTGACCGAGGTTAGTAATCGCGAGAAAAATCCACAAACCCTTGAAGCCTCTGTCCAGCCTGGAAGCGCTCCAGGTTGCTGACAAACAGCTTGGCCATCAACGCCGGCTGCGTCGGGGCGGAACTATGCCCGGTGAGCAACAAGCGCGGCCCAGTCCAGAACATATGTCCGGCTGGCAACGGCTCCACCCGGCAAACATCGATTACCGCGGCCGCCAGCTTGTCCGCCTGCAACGCGCTGACCAAATCTTCATCCACCACGGCTGCGCCGCGCCCGGCATTGATAAACATGGCGCTCGGCTTAAGCAGGGCAAACAGCTCGCTATTGTAGATATCCTGAGTTGCCGGTGTATCTGGCAGCAGGTTAATCAAGTAATCCGCCCGGGCTGCCATGCGCGGTAGATCAGAAATCGACGCTACCTCAATAAACGGCCCTTGTTCACGTGCCTGGCTGGCAACGCCTAGGAGCTCAACGCCAAAGGCTGCCAAAAACAAGGCCACGCTGTGGCCAATATCGCCACAACCTACAATCAATACCCGTCGCCCGGCCAGGCTGTGCGGTAATACTCCACGCCAGTGCTGCGCTTGTTGCGCCGCTTGTTGAGCCGAGATCTGCCGTTCATGGGCAAGCATGTGGCAAAGCACGTACTCAGCCATGACCTGGCCAAAAATACCAACCGCCCGGCTCAGTAAGTAGTCACGCGGTAAATCATCAGCCAGCAAGGGTTTGATGCCTGCCCAGGTCGATTGCAGCCACTGCGGTTTTAGCCCTTTACGCAGTAGGCCTGCGAGCAAATCTGGCTGCCCCAGCCAAACGTGGCAATCCGCGGCCAGGGCCGGCAGGCCTTGCAGATCATCACTAGCGACCAGCTCAAGCCGTGGCGAGCCTGAACTCAGCGTGGCCTTGATCAGTTCGGCGTATTTGGCATGGGACTTTTCAGCAATGAGTACACGCATAGCATTTCGACCTATACAGGGTCATTACGGCGCAACAGCTCTTCGGGCAGGTGCTGGATGTAGTCTTCTTCTTGCGGCGGCATCTGCAGGTGATAGCCCTGGTTGTCGAGGTTATCCAGCACCTGGTGAATATCCTCGCGGGCCAGGGCGCGCTCAGGGGTCAAGATCATGCTGAACGCCAGGGTTGGCGTGCCAAAAGCCGCCAGCAAGGATTCTGGTACACGCTTGAGCTCATCGCTTTTGAGCACGTAGAGGTACATCTCGTTGCGTTTTGAACTCTTGTAGATATTGCAGATGCGCTTCACACCCTTTCCTCTTCTTTGGCTTCGCTGATTTTAGCCAGACGATCTAATAATGCTTGTCCCATCAACTCACGGCGCCAGCCGGTAAGGGACTCAGGCAACTCATAAGGCCCCGTTGGATAGCCACTTTTGAGTAGTGCCTCGAGGATCTTCTTGCGCAGCATCAGCTCAGGCGCAATATCCAGACGCTCAGCTTCTCGCTGGCCAATGGCGCGCAGCTTTTTAAGGATTCCAGATGCCTCAATCGGCAGCGGCTCAGGCAAGGCTTCCGGCCACTCTGAGGCGGGCAGCGCCGTAGCATCCTTGATCAACTGCAGTATAAACTCGCCGTCTTGACGCACCGTCTTTGGATGCATCTCTTCGATACGCGCCAGGCTTTGCAGGTTATCCGGCTGAGTCTTGGCCAGCGGCCACAATGAGTGCTCACGCAGGATTCGATTGCGCGGCTGGTTGCGCGCCCGCGCTTCATGTTCACGCCAGGCACAGAGCTCGCGCAACACTGCCAATTGCGCACGGGACAGCTTCCACGCCAGCTTGGCTTCGCGGTAGGCCTCTCGTGGTTCGATTTCACGGCCAAGGTTATTGACCATGTCGGCGCAGTCTTCAAGCACCCATTGGTATTTTTCAGGCGAGAGCTTTGCTTGCAACTCACGGTAGACATGCGCCAAGTGCAGGACATCTTCGGCTGCATAGCTGACCTGAGTCTCTGAAAGCGGACGCTTGAGCCAGTCCGAGCGCGTCTCGCCTTTGGGCAACTCAATATCCAGCACGGCCTTCACCAAACGGGAATAGCCCATAGAGAACCCAAGGTTGAGGTATCCCGCGGCAATCTGGCTGTCAAACAGCGGCGCGGGCAAGCTGCTAGTCAGACGCAGGAAGACTTCAAGGTCTTCGCTGCAGGCATGTACGACCTTAACCACCTCGGGATTTTCGAGCAGCGCCGCGAATGGCGTCCAATCGCTGATCAACAGCGGATCAATCAGGTAGGCACGTTCACCTTCGCTAACCTGGATCAGGCCAGCAATCGGGTAGAAGGTATCAACCCGCATAAACTCGGTATCCAAGGCCACAAACGCCAAGCGCTGCCATTGCGCGCAGTGCTGGGTCAGGCTCTGGTTGTCATTGATCCACTGAATATCAATCGCCACGCGGCTCTCCCTTGTTGAATGTCCGGCAGTATATATGCCCGCGCCGTATATCGGGGGCCTGGTTAAGCGATAAGAATCTACAAGCGTCGTGTTTCATTGCGTCGACCGGTCGCCATGCAAAAGCTTAGGGGATTAATTGTGCACGGCAGCTACCATTCGACTGAATGATGCAACCATAAAGAGCTGCATGGTTACCCAACCATTGCCCCGAAACCTGTAGTCTGGTGGCTAGTCCCAAGGTGCTGCGCCCATCACTCAATACGGAAAATAATAATGAAAAAACTGCTTGGTCTTTTGATACTGCTGATCGCCTGCGCTGCGGTCTTCCTCGCCGTCACACCCAGCCCGATCAATCCAGTCGCCTGGCAGGCACCCAAAGCGCCAGCCATGACGGGTGTACTTGAACCAAATGACACGCTGATGAAGGCGCAGCTAATCGCCAAAGGCAAGGTTCACGGCCCGGAAGACACCGCAGTTGATGGCCAAGGCCGCGTTTATGCAGGCCTCGCAGACGGCAGGATTGTGCGCATTGAGGGCGAGACGGTCGACACCTTTGCCAACACCCAAGGTCGCCCTTTGGGCATGGATTTCGACGCACAGGGCAACCTGATCGTTGCCGACGCCTATAAAGGCCTGCTTTCAGTCGACCCCAAGGGCAGTATCAAGGTGCTCACCACCGGCGCTGAAGGCCTGCCGTTCAAGTTTACCGATGACCTGGCCATCGCCCGTGACGGCACCATTTATTTCAGCGATGCCAGTTCACGCTTCGGGCAGCCCGACTATTTACTGGACCTGCTCGAAGCACGCCCATGGGGTCGCTTGCTCAGCTACACGCCAGCCACCGGCGAAACCAAGGTATTGATGAAGGATTTGTACTTCGCCAACGGTGTCGCGCTATCCGCCAATGAAGACTTCCTGCTGGTCAACGAAACCTATCGCTACCGCATCAACCGTTACTGGCTCAAGGGCGACAAGGCGGGCAGCCACGATGTGTTTATCGACAACCTGCCAGGCTTGCCTGACAACCTTGAAAGCGACCATGCCGGCACCTTCTGGGTGGCAATGCCTTCGCCGCGCAAAGCCGATGCAGACTTTCTGCACCAGCATCCATGGCTAAAAGCGCAAATCAGTAAACTGCCGCGCATGTTCTGGCCCAAGGCCACGCGCTACGGACTGGTAATTGCCATCAACGAGCAAGGGGAAATCACCCGCAGCCTGCACGACACCAGCGGCAGCCACCTGAGCATGATCACCTCAGCCAAACCCGTGGGTGACTATCTGTACCTTGGCAGCCTTGAAAACGACCGCATCGGCAAACTGAAGATCCGCTAAAGCGATGCTGACAAAGGCCCCTCACCGGGGCATTTCATGACGGGTACTCAACCCTGCTTTTCGGCAATCCAGATGGTGTGGCGTGTGCCCTTGTTGCCATGGGCATAGACCTGCACCGCTTCGGCTTTAAAACCAGCCTTGGCGATTTTCTCGGAGAACTTGCGATCTGCACTTGAGGACCAGACCGCCAAAATACCTTGACTGCGCAAGGCCTTGTGGCACTGGCGCAGGCCTTCCATTGAGTACAGCCAGGTATTGCTCTTTTGCGTCAAGCCTTCAGGGCCATTGTCGACATCGAGCATGATTGCGTCATAGTCGTCCTTGGCGGCGTTAAGCACCTTGGCCACATCATCCTCAATGATTCGGGTACGCGGATCATTGATTGGGTGGCCTGACTTAGCACCCAAAGCGCCGCGATTCCACTCGATCACCCCCGGCACCAACTCTGCCACAACCACTTCGGCATTTTTGCCCAGATGCAGCAGTGCTGAAGCCAAGGTAAAGCCCATGCCCAAACCGCCAATCAGTACGCGCGGCGCTGGACGGCCTGCAATCTTTTTACAGGGGATCGCCGCCAAGGCATCTTCTGAGCCGTGCATCCGGGTATTCATCAACTGACCGCCATCACCACCGGCAATCTTGATCACAAAGTCTTCGCCGTACTCGAACAGGCACAGCGCGGAACTGCCTTGAGGAATAGGTGCGGTGTCCAGCAACACAAAGCGTTTCATTGGCAACTCACGTAAAGACATCATTGAATGCCGCGCACCATACAGCAGCGAAGCCAAGCTTAAAACGCTAAGGGACCTCCACGCATTAAAACGCTTAGAACTCGCCGTGCTGCCCGGCCAGGACTACGATGTAACCGTCAGGGTCGCGCAACCAGACCTCACGGTGCTGCGCGTTCGGGTTCAATAACGGCCCTTGCAGCACCTTGATTTGCAAAGCTGCAATGCGCACCAACGCGGCGGCAAAGTCATTGACCTGGAACCACAGCAATACACCATTGCCGCGCGAAGCCTGGCTGCTGTCGCCCAGGTACCGATGATTGTGCGCATCCCAAGCATGCAGCTGCAGGATCATCTGGCCCTTAGAGTTGACCAGTTGTTCATACTCAGCCCCACCATGGGCCGACCTACACCCCAGCAATTGCTGGTACCAAAGGCTACTAGCAGGCACATCGGCAACTGCGATCAGGGGTTGTGGCTGCATTGCGCTAACTCTCGTGGTTAATGGGGCATTCGATAATCAGACATTCTCTGTGACGTTTCGAATCCAGTAGCGCGCCTGATCAAGTTCATTCAGAGCAAAGTTACGGATCTGGGCCTGCATCAGGGGTTTGACAAGTTCGCTAAACCAGCCAATCCATTTTTGGTCGGCAACTATTGCCACATGGGAGAAATCCTTGAGGTGCTTGGGAGCAAATTTAAAATCGGCCCATAGCGCAGATGGAGAGATCGCGCCCACATGCTTGACCACCTCGACAATGCGCACCTCGCCGTACTCACTGATGACTTGCTCAATACGCGCAGCCAACTGATCAAACTCCTCACGACTTAAACCACCATCAAGCTCAAACTCGATGACATTAGTGTGTTCACTCGGTTTAATTGTCAGCATTTTATTCACCTCGCAATTGGCGGATGCTTAAAACGAAGGCTCAGGATCAAGCGCTACGATAATGAATAAGACCACGCCGCTACGCTTGAGTTTTGCAGCATGATAAAAAGCCTGTTGCCCCACCAGACCGAGAAGACCCAAATGCCTATCGCTCAACTGATCACTGCCGAACAACTGCATAAGCGCCTGCAAGCCCCCAACTTGCGGATTATTGATTGCCGTTTTGCGCTGGAGGACAAGGGCTACGGCAAACGCAGCTTCGCCGAAGGGCATATCGAAGGTGCGCAATTTCTCGACCTGGAAGACGATCTTTCCGGTGAAATAAAACCCGGCATCACCGGCCGCCACCCCCTGCCACAGCCGCTACCGCTGATCCAGCGACTGGCTGAGCTTGGCCTGGACAATCACAGCGAAGTCATTCTTTACGATGACGGCCCCGGCGCTTATGCCGCCAGGGCTTGGTGGCTATTGGCATGGCTGGGCAAGCGCGAAGGTGTTTTCCTGCTAGATGGCGGCCTCAAGGCCTGGCGCGAGGCGGGCTTGCCGGTCAGCACTGAGACGCCGCCTGTGACTGCAGGCAACTTCAGCGGCCAGCCCGACAGCGCGATGGTGCTCAGCGCCGAGCAATTGCAGGTCCGTTTGAACGCTCCAGATATGACCTTGCTGGACGCCCGCGCCCTGCCGCGTTTCAAAGGCGAAGTGGAACCATTGGACCCCGTGGCCGGGCATATTCCGGGGGCGCAATGCGCCGCATTCACCGACAACCTGGACAGTGACGGCCGCTTCTTGCCCGCCACTGAGCTGCATCAACGCTTCAGCGAGCTGCTCGGGCAACGCCCTGTTGAGCAACTGGTGGCCTACTGTGGTTCTGGGGTGACGGCTTGCCATAACCTGTTCAGCCTGTGCCTGGCAGGCTACCCGCTTGCAGCGCTTTACGCAGGTTCCTGGAGCGAATGGATCACCAATCAACACAGGCCCATAGCCACTGGCGAGTGAACAGCGCTACGACCGGCAAACCCGCTACATCAGCGGGTTTGTTAATTCCCAAGTGCTATATAGATATTTTGTGAGCGAAGAAAACAATTTAAAAACAGGCCTTTACAACTCAAAGGTAGCACTACACTTCAACATGAGCGGCTAAACCCGCCCCCGGTAGAGCCTTTGTACGAACAACCAGCTGCCAAGCGCCCGCCCTACCGGTCTCCAATTTTGTGAGGATGGTATGGGAATTGCGGCCTGTGAACTAAGCCAGCACGTTATTCGCCCGACATTGGTCTATCTGGGCCACTACTCACCAGCAGCAGAGGCCCTGCTTCTGGGTGCTGCAGCCAGTCAATCAAGCCTGTGCTCGGAGCTCGATGACAACCTGGGCCATGGCCTGTTTCGTATTACCGAAACCCGCCATCAGCAACTCTGGGACTGCCATCTCGCTTTTGACCCAGACCTTGCCAGCCTGATCCGTGGGCTGGCCAGCCAGCATGCCTTTCTCGATGCTCCGCATATAGAGCTCACGGTCAACCTGCGCTATGCAACTGCAATTGCCTGGATGCTGATTGAAATTGAACACCGCCCCCTGCCTGAAGTTGATGACCTGGCGGGCATGGCAACAATTTGGCGCCATGTTTTTCGACCAACGGGGCGTGCGCAGGATTTTATTGAGGCATGGCAACGTTGCATCGGCCAGCTCGGTCAAGTTGCCTGACATATTGCCAAACTGTCCGAATAGTCAGGGTTTGCGTCATTTCAGCTCAGTGTACGCCTGTTCACATTCAGCGAAGATAGCGGCACAACGCCACAAATTGTCCTACAAAACCCAACTTTTCAACTGAACTTTTGCTCTTGGCAAACGCCTAAAAAGCCTGTTAGCTTGCGCTCCCCAGCTACCCTTTGGAGTCCTCCCGTGAGCCAAAAAATTCTAAAAAGCAGTTTGGCCTTAGCCATCAGTGTTGTATCCAGCTACAGCCTTGCCAGCGGTTTTGCCCTCAATGAGCAAAGCATCAGCAGCATGGGTACTGCATTTGCTGGCCGCTCTTCCTCTGCCGACGACGCCACCACGCTGTACGGCAACCCTGCTGGTATGTCTCGCCTCAAGCGTGAAGAAGTCTCCGCCGGTGCCGCAGTGGTCATCGCCAAGACCGACATCAAAAACGCCGATGGCAGCCTTAGTGGCAGCAACGACGGCGATATGGTGCCAGTCGTGGGCGTGCCTATGGGTTACTACGTCAAGCCAATCGACGACAAGGTCAGTTTCGGTATCGGCATGTATGTACCCTTTGGTTTGGTAACGGATTACGAGAGCGACTTCCAGGGACGTTATTTTGGTGACAAGAGCGAAGTTCAGGTCATCACACTGCAACCCACTGTCAGCTACCGCTTCAATGACAATCTGTCGATCGGTTTTGGCCCAACCATCAACCACATCTCCGGCGAACTGACCTCGAAAATCCCAAGCTTCACGCCAGAAGACGGCAAGGTCAAAATCAAGGGGGACGACGTCGCCATTGGTTATAACGTGGGTGTGCTCTACGAATTCAACGAGCACGTACGTGCCGGTGTGACTTATCACTCCAAGGTGGATTACGAGCTTGATGGCGACACCAAGGTATCCGTGCCCGATGGCAGCCTGCTAAGCGGCTTCCAAGGCAAGTACGACGCTGGCCTGGATATCACCACGCCTGAATCGGTTGATATGTCCCTGACCTACGACATCAACGACCAGTGGACTGTTTATGCAGGCAGCACCTGGACCCGTTGGAGCCGCCTGGAAGACATCACGGTCAACAACGAAGGCGTAACAGCTCCGTTTGAAACCATCACCGAAGAGCAAGACTGGCACGACACCTGGGCCCACGCCATTGGTGCAGCCTACAAGCTCAACAAGCAGTGGGTGCTGCGCGCGGGCTTGGCTGTCGACCAGTCGCCTGCCAACAACACGCACCGCTCGCCGCGTATCCCGACCGGCGACCGCAAGATCTTCAGCCTGGGTGCTGGCTGGAGCCCAACCGATGACATGACCATCGACGTGGCTTACTCCTACCTCAAAGAAGACGACGCCAAGCTCGACAACAGCGATCCGCTGCGCGGCAACTACAGCTCTACCTATGAAAACAGCGCCCACGGTCTAGGTGCGCAAGTGACTTACCGCTTCTGATTCACGGCAGTTAAGCACTCCATTTGTGCGGCGCAAACAACAATAAGAAAGCCGCGCAAATCTACCGCCCCCGACACCAGCCCCATAACGCCTACTGCAATCTGTGCTTGCAAGCCAACGACCCTTCAGCAGATACCCACTCCTAGCTGCAACACTGCCAACCCGCCCTGAAGCCAGCCCCAGCCAATCAAGGCCAATAGCAGCAGCCCAGCAATTGCCAGGCAAGTCCGGATCAACCAAGGCTTATTCATATAGCCGCCGGTATAGTTTGCAAACGTGCAACCGGCTGTTCACGCACCGGCCAGTTAAGCGCCGCAGCGATCAGGCTCAAGCCAATCGAGATCTGCCAAACCAGGTCATAGTTGCCCGTCTGGTCATACAGATAGCCGCCCATCCAGCCGCCGAGAAATGCGCCAAGCTGGTGAAACAGAAAGACGATCCCACCCAACATCGACAAGTTGCGCACGCCAAACATGGTGGCAATGGTACCGTTGGTCAAAGGTACGGTTGAAAGCCATAAAAGGCCCATGGCGATACCAAAGGCATACGCACTCCAGACCGTAAGGGGCATCCAGATAAAGGCGCCTATCACCACTGCCCGCGCCAGGTACAAGGCACTGAGCAGTCGCGGCTTGGAACGCGAGGCGCCGAGCCAACCTGCGGTGTAGGTTCCGAAAATATTAAACAGTCCAACCAGCGCCAATACAGTGGTACCGACCAGCGCCGGTAAATGCTGATCGACCAGATACGCAGGCAAATGCACGCCGATAAATACCACTTGGAAACCGCAGACAAAGAAACCCAGGGCTAACAACCAGAATCCCGAGTGCGTACTGGCTTCATGCAGCGCCTCAAGCAAACTTTGATCGCCAACCTGAGCCGGAAGTGGCGCATCCTTGATCATCTTCGCCAGCGGCACGATCAGCGCAACCAGCAGTCCCAGGGCCAATAATGCCGACGACCAACCCAGCCAACTGATCAAGCCAAGCGTGCCCGGCAACATGGCAAACTGCCCGAATGAACCTGCTGCACTGGCTATACCCATCGCCATGCTGCGATCTTCGACCGCAACAGCGCGCCCCACCACGCCTAGAATCACCGAGAACGACGTGGCAGACAGGCCCATGCCAATCAGCAAGCCAGCGCTCAACGACAGCGACCACAATGAGTCTGCAAAGCCCATCAAGACCAGGCCCAGCGCATACAGGACGCCACCAATAATCACCGTGCGTTGCGCACCAAAGCGGTCGGCAATAGCGCCGGTGAAAGGTTGAGTCAGGCCCCAGATCAGGTTTTGCAGGGCAATGGCCAAGGCAAAGACTTCGCGCCCCCAGCCAAATTCTGCGCTCATTGGTGGCAGGAACAAGCCAAAGCCATGTCGAATACCCAGCGACAACGCAAGGATCAACGAAGCCCCAAGCATTATCCAACCACTTTTGCGCCACACATTATTCATATCAATTCCTGGATACGCAGTGAGCTGCGCTCAATCGAAGTCCGAGTCGAATGCTTGCAACTTGGCTAGCAGGTGGCTCAATTCATCCACCTGCTCAGCCCCCATACGCTCGACGAGCAGCTGCTGGACACCTTGCCATGCAGCAAACGCCGCCTTGATGACCTGTTCCCCATGGGCGCTCAGCTGCACAATGCGATTACGCTGATCGGCGCCCTCTTGCATCACGACCAAGCCCTTGGTCTCCAGCACACGCAGGTTGCGCCCCAGGGTGCTGCGATCCAGGCCAATGGCCAGGGCAAGGTCACTGATGCTCGGTTGTTCCAGACGCTGCAGATGTTTAAGCAGTGAATACTGGGCAACATTGATCCCGATGGCGCTGAGCGCATCGTCGTATAGCTTGCTGACCCCGCGACTCGCACGGCGCAGCTGAGTACATAGGCATTGAGTCGATAACATAAATGCGGGTATATACCCGCATCAATCTAAAAGCAACTTAAATCGAACTGAACATAGGCTGAAGGTTTTGCTTGGCTAGACAAGTTGCCAGCTTTGCTCCGTGCCTGGCGAAGGCTGAATCTTGGGGCTTTTCTGGCAAACCTGGTTGATGCGCTGCGGCTTCATCTGCGTTTGCAGAGCAATGGACTGGCTGCTCAATTGCGCTTGCCCTGAAGCGGTCTTTGCATCCTCAAGGCACTTGAGGATCACCCCTTCGTCGATCTTGAATTTCACCCAGCGATACAGCCAGTAATGCGCCGCCAGACTGACAATAACGACCAGAGCGATGATGATTTTTGCAGACACAGGCAAATCCTTTCCTTCTAGGTGTCGGTCAGCTAGCAGCGCAGCCCAAGACCACCACTATTGCGCACTCCATTATCTCGAGCAAGGCGCCCGCAGTGTCGCCAGTTGTACCGCCCAGGTGCTTGAGCATCAACTGACGGCAGAGGACAAAAACCAGCCCCGCTGTTATCAGTGCCAGCCAAGCAGCGGGGATAAATACCAGTGACACCCCAGCCACCGCGGCCAGCAACCAGGGTAAGTGCTGACGTGGCAAATGACTCGACAGCGCCTGACCCAAGCCACCCTTGCGCACATAGGGCGTGGTTAAAAACAGTAAAGGCAGCGCACTGCGTGCCAGAAGTGGCGCCAGCAACAGCGCTGAAGTTGAAGCGGCACCGAGCAAGACCATCAGCGCAGCAAACTTGAGCAACAGCAACAACAGCAAAGCCACCACGGCAATCGGGCCACTGCGCGGGTCTTTCATGATCTCAAGCGTGCGTTGCTTGTCACCAAAGCCGCCCGCCCAGGCGTCCGCGCTGTCAGCCAGGCCATCGAGGTGCAGGCCGCCGCTCATCGCTACCCAAAGGCTTAACAGCAACGCGGCCTGCAATACCGCCGGCACATCGTCGAGCAGATAATGGGCCAGCCACAACACAATGCCAATCAGCATGCCCACCAGCGGATACCAGAGCACAGAGCGGCCGTTCTGCTCGGCGCTGGGCATCTGCTTCAGGGTGACAGGCAGACGGGTCAGAAACTGCAGCGCAATAAGCAATCCGTTCATCGACGCTCACCCAAGGTGCCGTCCGGTTCGACCGCCAGCCTGACCAGTTGCGCATGGCCAACACTGACCTGCATCAGATCGCTGCGCGGCAAGCCACGTGCCCGCGCCAGCAACAAACGCATCACGCCGCCATGGGTGAGCAGCAAGATACGTTCGCCGCAATGCGCCTGTTGCATTCGCTGCACACTGGCGAGAATCCGCGCCTCAAACTGGAGCAAAGGCTCGGCATTGGGCGGGGTAAATGCATAAGGATCAGCCCAGAACTGGCCAAGCCCCTGCGCGTCTCGCTGCATGACCTCGGCGCTGCTCAAGCCTTCCCAGTCGCCAAAATGCAGCTCTTGCAAGGCTGCATCAAAACTCAGGGGAATGCCCTGCGCCTGGGCGACCTCTTCGGCAAAGCGCGCGCAACGTTGCAGCGGTGAGCTGATCACGCGGTCCCACAGCGGCTGGCCCTGCTGTTCACTCAGGGTAGTTGCCAGTGCTTCACGCAATTGGGTCCAGCCCGTGGCCGTCAGTGCATCGTCAATCGAGCCACGCAAGCCGCCGCCCTGCTCGGTTTCGCCATGTCGCAGCAGGTCGAGCTGCACGGTCATGCCGAACGCCCTGAGACAGCCGCTTCAGCAAAAGTCGCCATATCGTTGTGCAGCGCGCAGGCCATGCGCAGCAGTGGTGCTGCCAAGGCCGCGCCGCTGCCCTCACCCAAGCGCAAACCGATATCCAGCAACGGCTGCCCATCAAGCGCGTGCAACACCTTGCCATGCCCGGGCTCAGCCCCTCGATGAGCGAAGAACAACCAGCGCCCACACTCTGCATTTAACTGCTGCGCTACCAAGGCCGCCACTGTGCAGATAAAGCCATCGACCAACGCTGCAATGCCTTGCTGCGCACAGGCCAGATAAGCGCCCGCCAAGGCAGCAATTTCGAAACCGCCCAAGCGGCGCAGCCCATCAACCACGTCGTTTATCTGCGGACGATGCAGCGCCAATGCCGTGTCGATTACCTGAGTTTTGTGCTGCACACCTGCAGCATTCAGACCCGTGCCGGGACCAACCAGCGCCGAAGCATCGCATTGCAACAACCAACAGGCCAGCGCCGAGGCGGACGTCGTATTGGCAATGCCCATCTCACCTGCGATAAACAGCTCAGTACCTGCGGCTTGCGCGCGCAGCACCGCATCACGCCCGGCAGCCAACGCCTGCGTCACGTGCTCGGCAGTCATCGCTGGCCCATGCAAGAAGTTCTGGGTGCCTGGCCCCAACGCCAAATGACGGACACCGGGTAATGCGTCAAGCGCTGTCGCGGTACCAAGATCAATCACTTCAAGCTGAGCGTCCAGCTGACGCGCCAGCACATTAATGGCTGCGCCACCGCCGACAAAATTACCCAGCATTTGCCCGGTGACTTCTTGCGGATAAGCCGAGACACCTTCACTGGCAATACCATGATCAGCCGCGAAGATGCTGATCCAGATCTTCTCGACCCGGGGTTTCTCGCGCCCCTGCAAGCCAGCTAGGCGGACCGCAATCAGCTCAAGCTGAGCCAATGAACCGGCAGGCTTGGTCAGTTGAGCCTGGCGCTCTTGCGCCGCCTGCTGTGCGTCCACATCCAACGGACGACAAGCCTGCTGTAACCATGACTTGCTCACAGCGCCGCTCCTTTTAACACCATTGGCAATCCGGCGACGGTAAACACCACGCGCTGGCAGCGTTCAGCCAAGGCCTGATGCAGCCAACCCGCTTGATCGACATAACGCCGGGTCAGCTCGCCAAGCGGAATCACGCCGAGACCGGTTTCATTGCTCACCAAAATGACGCGTCCAGGTATTGCCTCAAGGCAGGCCAGCAATTGATCAACTTCCCTATGCAAGCGTGCATCATCGTTCAACATCAATAGGTTGCTTAGCCACAGCGTCAGGCAATCCACCAGTAAACAGCGATCCGCTGCAGCATGCTCCTGCAGAACCTTGGCTAACTGCACCGGCTCCTCAATCAGTTGCCAATGTGCTGGGCGACGCTGGCGATGATGAGCGATGCGCTGACTCATCTCGCCATCAAGCGCCTCGCTGGTGGCGATATAGGTCACCGCCATGCCAGATTCCGAAGCCAGGCGCTCGGCCAGACGGCTTTTGCCGGAACGAGCGCCGCCGAGAATTAATTCATGCATGGCGCGGCTCCAGATCGATAAATAAACATCAGCTTAATCCGCACAAGTTTTTAAGCACGGCGCAATCAAGATGCGCCTCGACCATATCGGCCAGCCGCTCGATATCACGCTCGCGCAAGGCGTGATAATCGATCTCTTCGACCTCGCTCAGGCCCGCCCAGCGCAGCAGCGCCGAACAGGCTGATGGCGACTCGAACAAACCATGCAGATAAGTCGCCAGAATCTGCCCATCGGCGCTGACGGCACCGTCGCTGCGGCCATCATCCAGCTCGATAGCGGGCGCCAGCACAGGGTCGATTACGCTGACACCGGCATGAATTTCATAACCACTAATGGCCGCGCCGCTCGCCCGCAATCGCCCAGACACATTGCGTAATTGCTTGTGCGACTCAAGCACGGTCTCGATACCCAGCAAGCCCAGGCCCGCGCTGTTGCCAGGCGTGCCTTCGAGCCCATGGGGATCATCAATCTGCTTGCCGAGCATCTGCAAGCCACCGCAAATCCCCAGCACCTTGCCGCCGTAACGCAGGTGCTTGGCAATGGCCTGCTCCCAGCCCTGTTCACACAAGAATGCAAGGTCGGCACGCACCGCTTTCGAGCCCGGCAGGATGATCAAATCGGCATTGGGTATCGGCTGGCCCGGCCCGACAAAGGTCAGCTCGACCTGTGGATGCAGGCGCAGCGGGTCAAAGTCGGTGTGGTTACTGATGCGCGGCAGCACCGGCACTATCACCCGCAGTACCTGCTCGGTTTTACTGATTTGCCGGGTATCGATTGCATCTTCGGCTTCGAGGTGAAAATCCATCAAGTAGGGCAACACCCCCAACACCGGCTTGCCGGTGCGCGCTTCGAGCCAGTCGAGCCCAGGTTGCAGCAAGGCGATGTCGCCTCGAAAGCGGTTGATCACAAAACCCTTGATCCGCGCTTGCTCGCTTTCCGAGAGCAGCGCCAAGGTGCCGACCAGATGGGCAAAGACTCCGCCTTTGTCGATATCGGCAATCAGGATGACCGGGCAATCGACCGCTTCGGCAAAGCCCATGTTGGCGATGTCGCCCTCACGCAAATTGATTTCCGCCGGTGAGCCAGCCCCTTCGACCATGACCACCGGATAGGCGCTGCGCAAACGCTGGTGCGACTCCAGCACGGCGCTCATCGCGACCTTCTTGTAATCGTGATAAGCCAGCGCATCCATGCTGCTGATCGCCCGGCCATGAATTATCACTTGCGCGCCGGTATCGCTGCTCGGCTTGAGCAATATCGGGTTCATGTCGGTATGCGGCGCCAAGCCGGCGGCCTGCGCTTGCACGGCCTGGGCGCGACCTATTTCGCCACCATCGGCAGTCACCGCGCTATTAAGCGCCATGTTTTGCGGTTTGAATGGCACCACGCTCACTGCTTGGCGCCGCAACCAGCGGCACAGCGCAGTCACCAAGGTGCTTTTCCCGGCGTCGGAGGTGGTGCCCTGCACCATCAAGGTCGCGCCGCCCGGCGGCTGATTGTTATTCATCGCAAACTCTCGTTGAATGCCTCAAGCGCAGCGGCCAGACGCTGCCAGCCGGATTCATCGGCAGGCAGTCCAAAACGCAGGCTTTCCGGCTGCTGGAAGTGACGCAGCAAAATGCCTTGATTGGCCAGATACTCATGCAGTTGCGAGGCTCGCTCAGTTGCAACCCACTGGAACAGAGAGCACCCGCCCAGAACGGGTAAACCTTGGCTTGCCAGCAATTCAGCAAGGCGCCGCGAATCATTGATCAAGCGTTGGCGTTGCGCCGACTGGCCCTCAAAATCCTTGAGCAAGGCCGTTGCCAGCACCCGGGTCGGCCCACTGATCGGCCAAGGCCCGAGCATCTCGGCCAGATCTTGCAACAAGGGTTGCTGCGCCAGCACAAAGCCCAGACGCGCACCGGCCATGGCGAAAAACTTGCCAAACGAGCGCAGTACGATCAGCCCCCGCAAATGGCTAAAACGGGCCAGGCTTTGCTCTGGGGTGCAGTCAATAAAGGCTTCATCCACAACCAGCCAACCGCCGCGTTCGGCAAGACGCGCGTGCCACGCCAGCAATTGCTCAGGATCGATAAGACGCCCAGTCGGGTTGTTCGGATTGACCAACACCAACACATCCAGGCGATCAATGGCGCGATGAATGCTGGCTTCGCTGAAGCTCAGCAACTTGTGCCCGTGGCGGCGCCATGCGGCGGCATGTTCGGCATAGGCCAGCGGCAACATGCCGACCACCGATTTACGGCGTAGCCGGGGTAGCGCCTGAATAGCCGCTTGCGAACCGGCCACGGCTAAAAGCGTACTGCAGCCATAATAATCACGTGCCGCAGCTTCCAGGCCATCTTCGGTTTCTGGCAAGCGTTGCCAGGCAGATGCAGGAATATCAGGCAGCGCCCAGCCATAGGGCGCAATACCGGTAGACAGATCCAGCCAATCCGGTAGCGCGATGCCGAATTGCAGCGCAGCCAGGCGTAAGCGTCCGCCGTGCTCAAGCACTGAACAATTCCCACGCGCCCAACAGCAGCAGCCAAAGCAACACGCCACCCCAAACCAGATTAAGCGCCCGCTCGATATCAGCGGCACGCGCCTGCGGCCCAGCACCCAGATCAGGCCGCTGGTGCGTCTCGCCCCGATATTGCGCCGCACCGCCCAGTTGCACATTCAAGGCACCTGCCCCAGCCGCCATGACCGGCCCCGCATTTGGGCTGTCCCACAGTGGCGCCTGCTGACGCCAGCAACGCAAGCCCAGGCGCGTATTGCCGAGCAATGCATAGGTCAGGGCAACCAGGCGCGCAGGAACATAATTGAGTGCATCGTCAATCTTCGCAGCGGCCCAGCCGAAGCGTTCATAGCGCTCAGTACGATAGCCCCACATCGCATCCAGGGTGTTGCTCAGGCGATACAAGACTACCCCGGGCGCCCCCGCGACGATGAACCAGAACAGCGCTGCAAACACCGCGTCGCTACCATTCTCAAGCACTGATTCGGTTCCCGCTCGCGCCACGCCATTCGCGTCGAGCTGCGCCGTATTGCGGCTCACCATATAACCCACACGCTCACGGGCCTGGCTTAAATCCCCCAGGCGCAATGCCTGTATGACTGGCCGCGCATGCTCACCCAGACTGCGCAAGCCCAAGGCAATGTAGAGCACGGCAATTTCGACAAACCAGCCAAAGGCTGACACCTGGCTGAGCAACCAGACCAAGAAGGTCAGCGGCACCACGGCAAGGCACCAGGCGCTGACACCATGACTGCGCCAGCCAGCGCCCGACGGATTAAACCGCTGCTCAATGCGCTCGGCCCACTGACCAAAAGCCACCAAGGGATGCCAACCTTTGGACTCACCAAAGACTGCATCCGCCGCCACGCCTGCAACAGTGCTAAAAAACAAACTCATCCTCGCGCTTCTACGCAACCTCTTATCAATGCCTGTAGCTGCTGCACGCCATCGGTGAGTGCAGCAGGACCGGGCTGGAGGATATCTGGCGATTTGATCTCATGCAGCTGTTGATTGCGCACAGCCGGAATATTTTCCCAACCAGAACGTGCAGCCACCTGCTCAGGACGAAAACGCTTGCCACACCAGGAGCCAATAATCAGATCGGGAGCACGGCGCACCACCTCGCTCGGATCGGCGATAATGCGCTGTTTGGCAGCCTTGAAATGCCCCAGTTCGGCAAAGCAGTCTTCCCCGCCCGCCAGCTGGATCAACTCACTGACCCAGCCAATACCGCTGATCAACGGTTCGTTCCACTCCTCAAAGTAAACTTTTGGACGAAACGCCAAGTGTTCGGCAGCTTGTCGAACTTGCTGCAGACCCGCCGTCAACTCAGTGACCAACTGGCTGGCGCGATCATTGGCATGTACCAACGCGCCAAGGGTTTCGATCATGCGCAGACAACCATTGATATCACGTTGATTAAACAGGTGAACCTCCAGCCCGGCACGGGCCAGATCCGCAGCGATATCCGCCTGCAAGTCGCTGTAACCAAGCACCAGGTCTGGCTGCAGGGCGATAATCATCTCCAGCCGAGCGCTGGTAAAACCGCTGACCTTGGGCTTTTCCTTGCGCGCCTGCGGCGGTCGTACAGTGAAGCCGGAAATACCTGCAATACGCGACTGCTCGCCGAGCATGTACAGGGTTTCACAGGTTTCCGTAGATAAACAAACGATGCGTTGTGGGCCGACCATCATGCTCCCCATTGGTTCTCAAAAAGCAGTTCGCTCAGCTCGCGTGGCTGTGCCCAGCCTTGTGCTTGCAACATGGGTTGCTGATAAAACGCCTCTACAGGTCCAAGACACAAAACGGCGAGCGGCTTACTGCCAGCGGGCATGCCCAATAGTTTGCCCAGTGCAGCAGGATCAAAAAGTGACACCCAGCCCATCCCCAAGCCTTCAGAACGTGCGGCCAGCCACATATTTTGAATCGCACAGGCGACAGAGGCTAAATCCATCTCGGGCAACGTGCGGCGCCCGAAAATATGCGCCTCACGCTGGTCCATCAGCCCGACGACCAACAGCTCGGCGCATTCGCGAATCCCCTCAACCTTGAGCCGCATAAACGCGTCAGAACGCTCATTGAGTGCTTCAGCCGTGCGCACACGCTCTTGTTCGACCAACCCAGCAATCGCCTCGCGGGTTTGCGCCTGGGTAATGCGGATAAAGCGCCAGGGCTGCATCAAACCTACGCTCGGTGCCTGATGTGCGGCTTCAAGCAGTTTGGCTAGCAGTTCAGGAGCGACCTGGCCGCCGCTGAAATGACGCATATCACGCCGCTCGGCAATCACCCGATAGATCGCCGCACGCTCTGCGGCGCTGTAGGCATGCTCAGTCATGGTCGGAACAGCTCAGCAACTGCCCGCGGGTTGGAGGCGAAGTAGAAATGAATGTACGAAGCGGTCAATCGTCCCTGACGGTAAACCGCCTCGCGGGTACGCCGGTAATTGGGGCACTCGCCACGTGCGATCTCAGGCAGTTCGCCTTCAAGCGAGGAGTGATGAAAGCTGTGCCCACGCAGCGCGCCCTCAGGCAACTCGACTTCTTGCAAGGCCAGCGCAGTCAAGCGCGGTTGCAACGTCGCCCGCCCCTTGAGCAAGCCCAACATGGTGCCGGTCTCGCCTTGCTTGTCGGTCAGGGACTCAAGCAGATAAAGCATGCCGCCGCACTCGGCCAACAGCGGTTTGCCTGCGCCATGATGCTGCCTGATCGCCGTGGCCATATCCTGGTTTGCGGCCAGTTGCTGCAAGTGCAACTCGGGATAGCCACCGGGCAAATACAAGCTATCGGCCTGGGGCAATGCACTGTCTTCAAGGGGTGAAAAGAAGCACAGGCTGGCGCCGAGTTGGCGCAGAACATCGAGGTTGGCCTGATACAAAAAGGCAAATGCAGCATCCCGCGCAACGGCAATCCGCACGCCAGCCAATAAGGGCTCGACGGGATGCACCTGAGGTGCTGAAAACTCAATCGGTGGCGGTAACTCAACCTGCGCACTGGCTGCCAGCGCATCTGCCGCAGCATCTAAACGAGCATCCAGATCCGCCAACTCATCGGCCTGCACCAACCCCAGGTGTCGGCTTGGCAGCTCGATATCGGCACTGCGCGGCAAGGCGCCATACCAACGAATCGACTCAGGCAATGCATCGGCCAGAATATGTCCATGACGCTCGCTGCCAACGCGATTGGCCAAAACCCCGGAAAATGGCAAGCCAGGCTGGAAACTGGCCAGCCCATGAGCCAATGCGGCAAAGGTCTGCGCCATGGCCGAGGCGTCGATGACCGCCATGACCGGCACCGCAAAGTGGCGGGCAAGATCAGCAGCCGAAGGCGAACCATCGAACAGGCCCATGACTCCTTCGATCAAGATCAAATCGGCATCGCCAGCCGCTTGCCACAACAAACGGCGGCTCTCGGCCTCGCCAACCATCCATAAATCCAACTGGTACACCGGCTGGCCAGAGGCGCGCGCCAGGATCATCGGGTCAAGAAAGTCCGGACCGCACTTGAACACCTGAACCCGTTTGCCTTGGCGCGAATACAAACGTGCCAGCGCAGCGGTAACCGTGGTCTTGCCTTGCCCGGAAGCAGGCGCGGCGATCAACAGTGCCGGGCATTGGCGGGCAGTCAAAACTCAACCCCTTTCTGCGCCTTCACCCCCGCTTTGAAGGCATGCTTGACCAGCGTCATGTCGGTCACGGTATCCGCCGCTTCAACCATTCCCGGCAAAGCACCGCGTCCGGTGACGACCACATGCTGCAACAGCGGCCGGGCTTCGATATCGGCCAGCACGGTTTCAAGTTCAAGGTAGCCGTACTTCAGCGCAATATTGAGTTCATCGAGTACCACCAGTGCAACGTCTGGATCCTGCAGTAACTGCGCGGCAACCGCCCAGGCTTCACGGGCTTTTTCGATGTCGCGCTGACGATCCTGGGTTTCCCAGGTGAATCCCTCGCCCATTACGTGATAACTGACTTCATCTGGAAAACGCCGGAAGAAGCTTTCTTCACCCGTGCTCGCCGCCCCCTTGATGAACTGCACGACACCGACTTTATAGCCGTGGCCCAAGGCCCGGGCGACCATGCCAAACGCAGAACTGCTTTTACCTTTGCCGTTGCCGGTATGCACCAACAACAGGCCATATTCATCTTGGGCCTGAGCGATTTTTTCGTCGATCAGGGCTTTCTTGCGCTCCATTCGCGCCTTATGCCGGGCATCGCGCTCAGTTGACTCGCTCATGACTGCACCTCAGATTTACGCCCGGCGAACGCTGCATGCAGACCGATATAAAAGACGCTTGCAACGCCCACATACAAAGCCAAAGTGGTCAGATAACGTGGGTAGTAAACCGCGATGCGCTCGCCCAACTGAGCCAGGCTTGGATCCGGGTAACGGCCCGAGAAGAACAAAAAGCCACCACCGGAAAACAGGTAACAAACAAAGGCACTCACCGAGACAACAGCTGCCAGCAACAGCAGGTTGCTCAACTGTTGGCGGTGCATGCCAGCATACAAACGGCCACCCAACCAGAGTGAACCGTAGGCTGGAACCAGCATCCAGTAGGCGGGAGACATGCACCAGTCACTCACGCCCGCCCATTGCACGGCAGCCATATCGAGCAAAGACGCCTCGATAAACAGTGCAGGAAATACCCAACGCGGTTTAAGCAACACACCCGCCAGAAAGAACACAGCCCAGGATGCGCTGGGCAGGTTGACCGTGGCGAAATGCTGACCTCGGGTCATGGCCATCAAGGCAGCAAGTGCAATGCCGACCAGCAACTGGTTACGCGGTGAAAGGTTCATCTTCTTCTCCTGTTGGTAGCCCAAAACGCCCTGGGACGTTCTGGGCAGTTTTGTCCGCTAGAGCGCTTGGTAACGCACGCTGAAATACACAGCCTGCCCTGGCTGGTTGTAGCCTTCGGCAGTTTCATAATCGGCACCGAGCAAGTTTGCCACCCGGCTTTGCAGGCGCCATTCCTCGGTCAGGCGATACTCACCGCGCAGGTCAACCGTGGCGAACCCCGACAGCTCCTTGGTGTTGGCCAAGTCGTCATAACGCTGCCCTTCAGCGTGCACAGTGCCGCCGATGCTGAACTTGCCAATCCGGCGATCAACGTCAAGGTTGAACAGTTGCTTGGCCCGGCGCGCCAATTCGTTACCATCATTGGCTCCGCTCGATTGGTTTTCCGGGTCCATCAGGGTGTAGTTGGCGCTCCAGTCGAACCCCAGCAACTGACTGGCGACTACTAGCTCAACACCATTGATGCGGGCTTTATCGACGTTTGACGGGCCCTGAACCGAGGAGTCGTAAGCAATCAGGTCGTCAATTTCATTGCGGAAAGCATTAACCGACCAATGTCCCCAGGCGTGCTGGCCGGTCAGGCCTATTTCCAGGCTTTCCGAGGTTTCAGCATCCAGATTTGGATTGCCATAATCGGGAAAATACAACTCGTTGAAAGTCGGAGCCTTAAACGCAGTGCCGTAACTGACAGTGCTGCGCAACCAATCGGTCAGGGCAAAGCCATAAGCGACGTTGCCGGTCTGGTGATCACCGAACTGCTCGTTATCATCGCGGCGCAATGCCACTTGCCAGTCATGGCGCCCCACATCGCCCAAGTACTGGATGAAGTAGCCATTGTTGTCACGCGAGTCACTGTCGTAATCGGTGCTGCCGCTGATTTCATCGCGTTGGTAGTCAGTCCCCAGGGTCAGGGTTTGGCCCTCGGCAATGCTCAGGTCGTTCTGCCAACTGGCGGTATCGCGGCGACTGTCAAAGCGCGAATTGAAGCTACCGTCGGTATAGGCATCGGACTTGTCTTCACTGCGCCCCGCTTGCAAGGTGACTTGCCAGATATCGAACGGAGCGAAACGGGCGCGGGCGCCATAGACATTGGATTCGCCATCGGCATTGGCGTTGAAACCGGAAGTGCGGCTGCGGTTAACACTGTCGTAATCGTTATGCGACTTGGCTTTAAGCACATTGCCGTCAAGCTCAAGGCCATTATCGAAACGATAACCAGCACTCAGGCTGCCCGACAGGTTGCGATAGCCATCGTCGTCGCTTTCATAACCGCTGACATTGGCTGATTTAACGTTGATGCCGTCGGTGTCTGAACTGCTGACCCCAACGCTGTACCAGGCCTTGTCATCGCCACCAGAAACACCCGCGCTGCCGGTGTAAGTGTCGTGGGTGCCGTAACCCGCCGAGAAGAATGGCTTGGCGCCGCCACTCTGGCCTTTGCGGGTAAAGATCTGGATAACCCCACCAATGGCTTCCGAGCCATAAAGGCTGGAACGTGGACCGCGCACCACTTCAATCCGCTCGATCAGCTCAAGTGGCAGATCCTGCAAGGCTGCGCCGCCTGAACTGACAGAGCCGATCTTGACCCCGTCGATCATCACCAACACATGGTCAGACTCTGTGCCGCGCATAAACAGCGAGGTCGACTTGCCCGGCCCGCCGTTATTGGCCAGTGAAACACCCGGGACCTTGCGTAATAGTTCAGGAACGGAATTGACCTGGCTTTGCTCGATCTCCGCGCGATCGAAGACGGTGACGGCAGACAGGCTCTGTTCGGCCGTTTGCGCCGTGCGCGTGGCGGTAACCACGGTATCGTCAAGCTGGTTCGGCTCTGCTGCGAAAACCTGGGAACCGCTGGAAACGCCGCACAGCACGACTGCTGCCGACGTCAAAAAGGACTTGCTCTTCATTGTGTATGCTCCGCCGCTCTCACCCGTGCGACATAGGCTGGGAAAGGCATACGGAGAACAGCAGAGGCATAAACCACAGGCACGCAAGAACGTACAGAGGGTACTACGCCCGACAAAGCCCTCCGCGATGCCGTGAACATGCGACAGGCCGGTCTCCGGGCTTACGAGCAGCGTACTGTTGCCAGCACAGCTACAAACGCACCTTCCCATGCGAATGCACAGTGGTTGAAAAAGCGTTTGGTTTGACTCGTTTACCGTTGCGGGGGCAGCGTCGGAATTGTTAGGCGTGGACACGCGAAACGCACCGACTTCCCTGTTTCACCCTGTAAATACAGGGCACCTGAAGCAAGTCGCGCAGAGTAGTGACTTGCGAGCAGAAGGTCAAACAACAATGCGCGAACAACATGCGATTGCCTGACTTCGCTGGAAAACCATCAAGACGGGTCAGTGACGGGGATGAAAACCCGCAGGCTTGGCCGCCAACCAGGCAACAAAGGTACTCAGGCGCTCATCACTCAATAGGCGTTCCTTATTGTTGTAAGTCAACGCCAGCTCCTTCTCGGTGAATAAGCGATGCACCTGGTTATGGCAGGCACGACACAGCCACAAGGTTGCAGTGATGCGCTCGCTCTTGGCGTAGCGCTTTTGCACATAGGCTTTGTTATGCAGAGACTTGGGGATCAAGTGATGGCGAGTCAAGGGGGCATTGCGCGCGCACAGCTCACAGGCAGATGGCTGCGTGGGCAAGCGAAGCGGTTCAGGCATAGCGGACTATCTCTACAGTGTTTAGCGCTTGCGACAGAGCGTCAGCCCATCGCCCAGCGGCAGCATCGACAAATCAATTCGTCTGTCATTTTTAAGCTGCAGGTTTAGCGCTTGGATTGCACGGGTATCCGCGCTTTGCGGCGCCACCTCAAGCACTCGTCCACTCCACAGGGTATTGTCAAAAAGCAGCAGGCCAGCCGGTTTGAGCAACCGCAAGCCACGCTCGAAATACTCGGGATAATTGGCTTTATCGGCATCGATAAAAATCATATCGAAGGTCTCGGCTAGCCCCTGAGCTTCTAGCTCGGCCAGGGTTTGCAAGGCTGGCGCCAGGCGTTGCTCAATACATCCACTGACCCCAGCTTGCTGCCAATAGCGCTCGGCAATGGCGTTGTAGTCTGCTGGCAAGTCGCAGCAGATCAGTTGACCGCCGGCGGGCATTGCCTGAGCCATGCAAATGGCGCTGTAACCAGTGAAGGTGCCAACCTCGATGATGCGCCTGGGTGCGAGCAACTGGACCAGCAGCGCCATGAACTGACCTTGCTCAGGCGCTATTTGCCAGCGCGCATTGGCCAGCCCGGCAGTTTCGTCACGCAATTGTTTAAGCAACTCCGATTCACGCAGCGATACATCGAGCAGGTATTGGTAAAGGGACTCATCAAGATTGAGCGTTCGATTGGTCATTATCTTTCCGGCTCTCAATAAGCGGGCTCCCTAACACGCTGGCTGCCTACAGGTTATGCGCAAGCTCAGGGCTAAATACCCGCTTGGCATCCAGGTAGACACCCTGCCAATAGCTGTTAGCCAGGCTGTCGAGGCGCACAGTGCCACCACTGGAAGGCGCATGTACAAAGCGGCCCTCACCCACATAAATGCCCGCATGGCTGACTTTGCTGCCGCCACTGGTGGCAAAGAACACCAGATCGCCACTTTGCAGGTTGTTGCGACTGACATTTTGCCCGCGCATCCGACTCAGTTGGCTGGTGGTGCGCGGCAGGCTGATACCAGCAACATCCCGGTAGACGAAGCCTATGAGGCCGCTGCAATCGAAGCCGCCGTCGGGCGTATTGCCGCCATAGCGGTATGGCGTACCGACCAAGCCAATCGCTCGGATCAGTACATCGTCAGCATTACCATTGGCGGCGGGGTTGGTTATTCGCGGGACAGGTTGCGGTGTCGGGGGATGACTGGAGCAGGCGCTGAGCAGCGCTGCAAGAGATAGCAATGCAATGCGGATCGTTCGAGTCATGCGAGGCGCACCTTATTCCCTAATGCGCCTACTCTGCCGCGCTATCGCTTATGACGCAAGCGTGAGCGTGATGCGAGCACAGGTTGGCTGCGCGAAGCTTTATGTGCTGAAAGCACCGTTCGCGAGAATCCACCCTTGTGATTCAGCTCAGAGCGAGTACGCGAAGCCAGCATCGGCTGGTCCCGCGAGCCATCACCTTTAAGGAAGCGCTTGGCCCCGATGTAGTGACGCGACCAGTAGCCACTGCCCAACTTGCTGATACGGATGCTCTTGCCAGTGCGTGGCGCGTGAATGAACTGCCCCTCGCCGATGTACAAGCCCATATGGCTGACGCGCCCACGTCCATTGTGATTGAAGAACACAACATCGCCTGCACGCAGGTCGTTCTTGGCAACCTTGGGCGCCTTCATCTTGATCATCTGCGCTGTGGTACGCGGCAGGTGGATATTCGCCTCGCTACCGAAGAGGTAGACAATCAAGCCACTGCAATCGAAACCACGACGAACATTGGTGCCGCCCCAGCGATAAGGCACACCGATCAATTCTTGCGCACGGCCAACCACCGCAGCGGCTTTTGGTAAAGAAGCCTTTTGCGCACTGAGGTGTTTCTCTGTGGCCTGCGCAGAAAAACTGGCCAAGAGCCCAAAGAAGCAACAAAACAAAATACTGAGTAGAGACCTGCGCATTACGAAACCCAAACAGCAACAGCGGTTGCGGATGCCAAAAAAGTGAAAAAACAGTACGACCCATCCGGGCCAAGCGCCCGCAGAAAACCAGTACCACCAAAATGAAAAAGGCGCCGAAGCGCCTTTGCACACACAACTTAACGAACAGTAACTCCCTGCCCGGTTGAAGCCATCGCCAGTACGCGTTTGGCTTCCATGTAGTTTCGCTTCCAGTAGGGGCTTTGCAGGCTGTCAACCCGGACCCCGCCACTGCGCCGGCTGGCAGAGTGGATAAATTGATCATCACCCAGGTAAATCCCGGCATGGCTTACACGGCCGCGACCGTTGGTGCTGAAGAACACCACATCACCCGGTTCCAACTCATCACGCTTAACAATAGGCGCATCAAGATTGATCATTTCGCGGGTGGAGCGCGGTAACTGCATGCCCGCTTCTTCTTCGAACAAATAGCCGATAAAGCCACTGCAATCGAAGCCTGACTTGACGCTGCTACCGCCCCAGCGATAACGCGTACCAACCAAGGAAAGACCATGTTCGAGAATACTGTCGGCCAGTTGCGGCAACTGATAAGACTTCTGCGCAGCAAGCGCATCAGTGAAATCAGTAAAATCTTCCGTCGCCGGATTAACTGCCTCAGCCAGAGGCTCAGGCTGATTGACTGGTGGTTGCGGTGCCTGGCTAGCACAGGCTGCCAGAAGAACCGTAAGTGCAATAGGCACGAGGGGTGCGAAGCGTTTTAGCATGGGCACAGCCGTGTCGAATTTAATAAATTCGCGAGACTATGCCTTCTATGGCGTCGATTTGCAAATTCTATCGCCCGAAATGTGACTTAGCAGTTGCGGCAAAACATCTAAGGCCTTCCCGGCTATGTAGACATCAACAGCGTCGCTCAGGTCGGTTCGCGAAGGGTTTATTTCCGCCGTGAAGCCACCAATGGCCCGGGTTCGCAGCACCGGTTCGGCAATATACGCGAAACTGGCGCTGGTGCCGATGCTCAATACCAAATCAAAGCCCTCGGCCAACTGTTGATAGAGCATGGCGATGGCTTTTTCCGGCAGCATCTCTTCAAACAACACCACCGGCGGGCGCATCAGCCCTGCGCACTGCCGACAAAGAGGCGGTAAGTCCTGCTCCAAACGAGCGGCCAGTTGATTATCCTGCAGCCCACATGCCTGGCAATACAATGGCGCAAGCTGGCCGTGAATCTCTATCAGCCGCTCTACAGGGCTGCCTGCGGCACGATGGAAGCCATCGATATTCTGGGTCAGCAGCCAGCATTGTGGCTTGAGCCTTTGCAGCTCGGCGATGGCCTGATGCCCTGCGTTAGGCTGCGCACCAAGGCAGGCCCGACCCAGTTCAGCCAGGTACTTCCAGCACAACGCCGGGTCGCGCTGCAGCATTGGCCCGCTAAGCGCGACTTCGATGGGCACACCTTCGTCGGTATTGCCGTTATACAGGCCGCCAACGCCACGATAGGTCAGCAGGCCGGAATCCGCTGAAAGCCCCGCACCCGTGATAATCAGCACGCGCTCGGCGCATTTAAAGGCTTGGGCCAGTTGTTCGATTTCGCTCAGCATCATCCACCCCTGCCGCCGCGGCAAATGGTCGCATTCAATGATTAACCGTGTAGGCCAACATCGTAGACAACTGACACAACGGCCGCCCGCTTTGCTCATGCCAGGCATTGAACGCCGCCTGCACCTTTGCCAAATCCCTGAGGCTGGTCGGGACCTTGTCGATAATGCCCTGCGCATTCAGCGCCGCGACCATGTCATTGGTCGGTACAAAGGTATCTTTACCGACCATGCGTAAAAATCGTGGCGCCGACAAACCACCCATTTGCGCGCCGTGCTTGGCGATGTACTTCCACAGGCCAACGATATCCGTCACCGGCCAGCTGGCGATCAGCTCACCAAAGCTGCCCTTTTCGTGGCGCACATCGAGAATAAACTGGGCATTGCGTGGCACGCTCTTGAGCTTGCCCAAGTGACGAATAATGCGCGCATCCTGCATCAGGTTTTCAATACGCTCGGCGCCCATCAGCACCACTTTTTCCGGGTCGAACCCAAAGAAAACCTGCTCAAATGCGGGCCATTTGGCGTCTATCACACTGTGCCGCAAGCCTGCGCGGAACACTCGCAAGCTCATCACCGACAGATAGCGGTCATCACTGATGCTACGCAGATGTTCAGCCGACTCAGGCCGAGGCAAGTGCGCCTCAAGCGCGGCGGCGGAGCCAAAACGGTTTAGACAATATTCATGGAGCCACTTGTAGTCGCGCATGCATTACCTTTGTGAATTGTGTGAGCGCTGCCGGCTGTTGCTTGCTGCCCAAGGCGGTTCCTCAGAGGTTCATCACATCCACAAACCGTGGCGTCGCCCCCTGATCGATCTTCAAGCTGGCGAAGTCAAATAACTCCCGGTCAGCCAGTTGCGAAGGCACAATGTTCTGCAGGGCGCGGAACATGATCTCGGTACGTCCCGGGGTTTTACGCTCCCACTCCTGCAGCATTTCCTTGACCACCTGACGTTGCAGGTTTTCCTGCGAGCCGCACAGGTTGCACGGAATGATCGGGAACTCTTTCAACGTCGAATAGGCTTCGATATCCGCCTCGTTGCAGTAGGCCAGCGGACGAATCACCACATTGCGCCCATCATCTGAACGCAGCTTGGGCGGCATGGCCTTCAAGGTGCCGCCGTAGAACATATTGAGGAAGAAGGTTTCCAGAATGTCGTCCCGGTGATGGCCCAGCGCCATTTTCGTCGCACCGATTTCATCGGCAAAGGTATACAGCGTGCCTCGGCGCAAGCGCGAGCACAGCGAGCACGTCGTTTTGCCTTCAGGTATCTTTTCCTTGACCACCGAGTAGGTGTCTTTCTCGACGATGTGGTACGCCACACCAATGGAGTCCAGATAGGCTGGCAACACGTGCTCGGGAAAGCCGGGCTGCTTTTGATCCATGTTCACGGCGACAATTTCAAACTTGATCGGCGCGACTTTCTGCAGGTGCAGCAACACGTCGAGCATGGTGTAGCTGTCTTTACCGCCCGATAGGCACACCATTACCTTGTCGCCATCTTCGATCATGTTGTAGTCGGCAATGGCTTCGCCAGCCTGACGACGCAGACGTTTTTGCAGTTTGTTCTGATTGACCGAAAGGGTGCCCATGGTGCGCTGGTGTCCGCATAGAAATACTAAAGCCCGACAGTTTACCTAGATTGGGCGCGCTGCCCTACCCCCATTAAGCAAATGAGACTTTGCACACAGTTACCGCGGCCCAACTTGATCATCCGCTGCCAGCGGGCGGCACAGTTGGTAGGCTTAGCCCATGACTGAAGCCCTTGATCCAACACTCGATTTATCCGAGCAGGTGCTGGGCCTGCTAAAGGCCGCACCCGAAGGGCTGAGCGAGTACGCGCTCATCCAGCAGCTAAAAGCCCTGCATTCAACGCACATTCCCAATTTGCCGCTAACCGACAAGCTGGCTTTGTTTCGCACACATTTTGTGCTGTTTAACGCACTCTATCGACTGCGTGATCAGCTTTGGCGTGAACAGGCTGCCGAGCTGCACATCAGCGCAATCTTGATCGAGCTACGGCCCTATCCGGACAATCTGCACCCAGGCGAGCAAAACCTGGGCGAGCACGACCCCTTGCGCAGCTATTACCTGGATATGGCCAACTTGCGCGGAATGGAAGAGCGCGATGTTGAAAAGTTATTGGCGAGTTTCTGGACGCGAATGCAAGGTGGCGATGAGAAATTGGCTGCACTTGAGCTATTCGAACTTCAACACAGCGCTGAAGCCCTCGATCTTGCGCGAATCAAGCAGCGCTATCGACAGTTGGTCAGCATCCACCACCCGGACCGGGGCGGCAATACCGAGCGGTTGCAGTCGATCAACAAAGCCATGGAAATTCTTACGCGCTATTACCAGTGAGCTGTACAGAGCAATTTGCTCTAAGCCAATACCCCTCATGATCGCCAGCCTCTGCCTATACTGCGACATACGGTCGCATTTAAATTGGCCTGTACCCGGCAACGCTGCTCATGCGTCTCGGGCACTTCGCTGGGGGGCGATCGGATAACAAGAGGAGGTGCCTGGTATGATCCACCATGTTTGGGGGCTCTTCACCCATCCCGACCAAGAATGGCAAGAAATACGTGGCGAGGAAGAATCCATCAGCCACATGTATCTCACCCATGTACTGGTGCTTGCAGCCATTCCCGCAGTATCGGCCTATATCGGAACCACGCAGGTTGGCTGGTCCATCGGCCAGCGCGAACCGGTGATGCTGACCGAAAGCAGCGCCCTGTATCTCACCATAATGTCCTACATCGCCATGCTTGCCGGGGTTGCAGTCATGGGCGCGTTTATCCATTGGATGGCACGCACCTATGACGCCACGCCATCATTCACCCGCTGCGTGGTGTTCGCCGCGTATACCGCGACCCCGCTATTCATAGGAGGTTTGGCTGCGCTTTATCCGCATATGTGGCTGGGTTTGGTGCTCGGCACCGTTGCCATTTGCTACACGGTTTACTTGCTCTACGTCGGTATTCCAACCTTTATGAGCATTCCCGAGGATGAGGGCTTTATGTTCTCAAGTTCAGTGCTCGCCGTTGGCTTGGTGGTGCTGGTAGCAATGATCGCCGCATCGGTCATCTTCTGGGGATTGGGAATTGGCCCTGAATACACCAACTGATCACTAGCTGAAAACCACTGACGAAACCACCAACCGGTGGTTTCGTCGCTTAATAGCTGCTGAAACAGCTAGGCACGGGCATAATCGGGGCTCTGATTAGTTGCTGTGAAGCCAATGCCCGAGCAGATCCACGACCGTGTAGAAGCCTGTTACTTACAAGCTGAGGCCTTCTTCAAGCGACCTTTCCCGCGCCCGGAAGTCAGTTTCAAGCTGCGCGGACAAAAGGCTGGAGTCGCCCACCTCACGGAGAATAAGCTGCGTTTCAACCTGCAGCTCTACCGTGAAAATCAGCAAGATTTTCTAAAACAAACCGTCGCCCACGAAGTCGCCCACCTGATTGCCCACCATCTGTTTGGCTTGAGCATCCAGGCCCATGGCGAAGAGTGGCAACTGATCATGCGCGGCGTTTACGAACTGCCGCCCCACCGCTGCCACAGCTATGAAGTCCAGCGGCGCCAGGTGCAGCGTTATATCTACCGTTGCACCTGCCCGGACAGCAAGGGTGAATTCCCCTTTTCGGCCCAACGCCATGCGCTGGTCGCCAAAGGTCGGCGCTATTTCTGTCGGCGCTGCCGGGTGACGCTGAGCTTCACCGGTGAGCAACGCGTCGAATAATCCCCGCAACGCCGCGCTGTTGTTTTTCGCACAGGCCTGGATGGCAGCCAATTGCAGCCGAGCCAAATCGCTAGGTTGCGGCCTGACCGGCACTATTGCGCAAAATGCCCGTCAAACCCCCATGCATGCCCGCAAGGTGCATACTCACTTTTTCTTTGCGCAAGGACAGGCTAATGATCGAACCCATTTTGCTGACGGCCACTCGCTTATCGACCTTTGACCAGGAACGTCACCTGACCAACGCCACAGGCTTTTACTTCGAGCGTGATAATCGACTTTTTTTGGTGACCAGTCGACATGTGGTGGTCGATGCAGCAACCGAGCATTACCCCAATCGCATTGAAATCGAGCTGCACACCGATCCAGACAACATTGCACAGTCAATCGGTTTCTCGATCCCCTTGTACCTGGATGGCAAAAGCATCTGGCGCCAGGCAGAGGATGCCACGGGGGAAATTGATGTCGCGGTCATCGAGCTCGACCGCACCGCCCTGCCCGAGCAAATGTTCTATCAGGCCTACACCCCGGCGCACTTGCAGCATTCGCTGGACCAGGTCGAAGTCGGCAGTTCAATGCTGGTGGTTGGCTTTCCACTGGGTTTCCACGACACCTTGCACCACATTCCCGTGGTCAGGCAGGCGGTTATCGCATCATCGTTCGGTCTCAGGTTCCAGGGCGAAGGCTACTTCTTGAGCGATGCCCGCACCCACCGCGGCATCAGTGGGGCACCGGTGGTAATGCGTGCCACCTCGGAGCAAAAGGACAGTCTTGGCGGATTACCCTGGGTGCTGCTGGGCATCCACTCGGCACGTCTGGATGTCGGCACCCGCGACCTTGAACTGGATGAGGCCTTGGGGCTCAACTGCACCTGGTACGCCGACGTGCTGATGACCCTGACCAAGAACTAGGGAATCGCTGAGCCGTGGCGTATTCAGGCTCAGCCAACCCCTGCACCAAATGGCTTGCGGCTCATATTGCAGCTTTGCTGGCCTTTAGATCTGCGATTTGCTGCTCGCTGTAACCCAGTTCAGCGAGCACTTGAGCGGTATGCGCGCCAACCTCAACCCCAACATGCCGGGGTGCGGGCAGTCCAGCAGAGAACTTGATCGGACACGCTAACTGTTTTTGCGCCGCCAGGCCTTCACGCGGCACTTCTGTGACCAAGCCGCGGGCCTTTGCCTGCGGATGCTCACAGGCCTCGGAAAAGCTCAGCATCGGCTCGACACAGGCATCGATTTGCGCAAAACGCTGGCATAGCTCCTCGAAATCGTGCTTCTCGAATTCGATCTCCAACTCGCGCTTGAGCGCCTGCTGCTCTTCGGGCTTTGCCGACAAACCCGATGCTGCCAACTCGGGACGGCCAATTGCAGCACAAAACTGCTGCATAAATTGCGGTTCCAGACTGCCCACCGAAATCCAACGCCCGTCCCGGGTGCGGTAGTAGTCATAGAAACTGCCGCCATTGAGCGCCTGCTTTTGCATTTCCGGCTCAACACCTGCGGCTAAATAGCCCGCACCCGCCATGGCATTGAGGCTGAACGCGCAGTCCGTCATGCTGATATCTACATACTGGCCTTCGCCTGTAACATTGCGCTGGATCACCGCCGCTAAAAGCCCCATCACGCCATGCAGCGAGCCGCCTGCTAGATCAGCAAGCTGCACGCCTAGCGGCAAAGGCCCGGACTCGCTGCGCCCGGTGTAACTGGCAACCCCCGCCAGGGCCAGATAGTTGATATCGTGTCCCGCACGGTCCTTGTAAGGCCCGGTTTGCCCGTAACCGGTAATGGAGACATAGATCAGCCTGGGGTTTATCGCCTTCAAGGCTGCATAGCCAACCCCGAGCTTATCCATCACCCCGGGCCGGAACTGTTCAAGCACAATGTCATAATCGACAACCAACTGCTTGACCACCTCAACCGCAGCGGCTTGCTTCAAGTCCAGGGCAATGCTGCGCTTGTTACGGTTAAGGTAAGCATGACTGGCTGAAACCCCATCAACATGAGGCGGCAACACACGCACAAGATCGGTCCGCGTTGGCGACTCAACCCGCACTACCTGCGCGCCCATGTCAGCCAATAGCAGCGAGGCAAATGGCCCCGGAAGCAAGGTCGAAAAATCCAATACTTTTAACGAAGCAAGCGGACCGGTCATTGCAACTCCTTGGGTCTGATTATTGTGCTCGACACAGTCATGGTGATGCAGGCTTGGCCACACCTATACTGCCAATACAGTGCCTGCTCAGCCTAGACTCAGTATATAAGCGCCTCAATGACGCATGTGCTCAGCCTGCATTGACTGTTTCTGTCAGGTATTATGGACAGCTGTGACAAACTATTACGAACAGCGATTTAACAGTGCGCGTGATAGCAAAATGCTCTACAGCACTGAACCAATCGCAGTTCAGGCATTCCGATAATCTGTATCGATGCCAAACTGTTAACACCCTTGTTAATCCCCAAACAGGAGCTTGTATATGCGCACTGCAGGTGCACGGAATCGCGGCCGAATACCCGCCAAATTATTGGCCGGGCTTTTGCTCATCATGGGCTTGGCATTACTGATTGGAGGCATCCGCCTCGGCCTGCTGGGTGGTTCCTGGTATTACTTGCTCGCTGGCATCGGCGTTAGCCTCAGCGGCTTCTTCCTGTTCCGGCTGCATCCGGCAGTGATCATTATTTACGCGATTTTCCTGTTCGCCAGCACTGGCTGGGCGCTTTGGGAAGTTGGCCTTGACTGGTGGCAACTGGTGCCACGCCTGTCGTTGTGGTTCGCTATCGGCTTGGTGCTGTGGCTACCCTGGCTACGTCGCCCGCTACAACCGCAACCTGTCGGCTTGGCCAACGGCCTGCTCGGTGCCTCGGTGGTGCTGGCCGGAGCCGTGGCGGTTGCCAGCCAGTTCACCGGGTATAACGGTGAAATCAAGGGCGAACTGAGCCGCGCCAGCACTGATGTAAAAAGTGCTGCGCCACAAATGCCTGACGGCGATTGGCAAGCATACGGCCGCACCAGCTTTGGTGACCGCTACTCACCGCTGGGCCAGATCACCCCAGAAAATGCCAATCAGCTAGAGCTGGCCTGGTCTTACCGTACAGGTGACATTCCAGGACCAAACGACCCGCAGGAAACCACAGCTGAAAACACCCCACTCAAAGTCAACGGCATGCTCTATGTCTGCACACCGCATAGCCAGGTGATTGCACTCGACCCAGACAGTGGCAAGGAAATCTGGCGCTTTGACCCCAAACTCAGCACGCAAAATGCTGATAGCTTCAAAGGCTGGGCGCATATGACCTGCCGTGGGGTTGCCTATCACGAAGACAAGAGCGCAGCTCAAGCCGGTACTTCACCTGAGCAGAACGCCTGCCCACGCCGTTTGTTCCTGCCTACAGCCGACACCCGCCTGATGGCGATCAACGCCGACACCGGTAAGGTCTGCAGCGACTTTGGCGACAATGGCACCGTTGACCTGACCGCCAACATGGGCAGCTTTACCCCAGGCGGTTACTACTCCACTTCGCCTCCTGGCGTCAGTGGCGACTTGGTGATCATTGGCGGCCACGTGACTGACAACCTGTCGGTCGACGAGCCTTCCGGGGTCATTCGCGCCTACGACGCCAAAGATGGCCATCTGGTGTGGAATTGGGACAGCGGCAAACCGGATGCCACTGCACCGATCGCCGAAGGTGAAACCTACACTCGCAACTCGCCGAACATGTGGTCGGTGATGAGCATCGACGACAAGCTCGGCCTGCTCTATCTGCCGATGGGCAACCAGATGCCCGACCAATGGGGTGGCAACCGCTCTGAGGCATCAGAAACCTACAGCGCTGGCGTGACAGCGCTGGATATCAAGACCGGTAAAGTCAGCTGGACTTTCCAGATGACCCATCACGACTTGTGGGACATGGACATTGGAGGCCAGCCAACCCTGGTCGACATCAAGACAGCCGATGGCGTTAAGCCCGCGCTGATGGCCTCGACCAAGCAAGGCAGCATCTATGTGCTTGACCGTGCGACGGGCAAGCCTATTGTTCCAGTCAAGGAAGTACCGGTTCCACAGGGCGCCGTCGAGGGCGACTTCACTTCGCCGACGCAACCCATGTCGGACCTCCACTTTATGCCGAAAACCCTGACTGAGAAGGACATGTGGGGCGGCACGCCATTTGACCAGATGCTTTGCCGCATCCAGTTCAAGTCACTGCGCTACGAAGGCATCTACACCCCGCCATCGCTGCAAGGCTCAATTGTCTATCCCGGCAACTTTGGCGTGTTCGACTGGGGCGGTATTTCCGTTGATCCCGAGCGTCAGATTGCCATCGTAAACCCGAACTACATGGCGTTTACCTCACAACTGGTACCGAGCGAAGCCGTTGAAGGCGGCCCGGCGCGCAAGAGTGAGACCGAAGGCGTGCAGCCAAACAAAGGCGCGCCCTATGGCGTGATTCTGCAGCCACTGCTGTCGCAACTGGGCCTGCCATGCCAGTCGCCACCTTGGGGCTATATCGCGGCGGTCGACCTGACCAATCACCAGGTTATCTGGCAGCACAAGAACGGTACGGTTCGTGACAGCTCGCCTGTTCCCTTGCCGCTGCCGATGGGCGTGCCAAGCCTGGGTGGAACCATCACCACTGAAGCTGGCGTTGCCTTCCTCAGCGGTACGCTCGACCAGTATCTGCGTGCCTACGACGTGCGTAACGGCAAGCAGCTTTGGGAAGGTCGCCTACCTGCTGGCGGCCAGACCACGCCGATGACCTACACCGGTAAAGACGGTCGTCAGTATGTGCTGGTGGTTGCCGGTGGTCACGGTTCGCTCGGCACTAAGCAAGGCGATTATGTAATGGCCTTTGCACTGCCGAAAAAATAACAGCGCTCAGACCAGCTGTTTCAACATCAAAAGAGGGCCGCAAGGCCCTTTTTTGGCTTGAGGACCTTCTGCAAAAGCCAGCCAAGGAGCCTGCATGTTCAAACCCTTCGCCCTGCTGCTAAGCATTTCCAGCCTAAGCGCCTGCACCACGAGCCCCGCCATGCCCAACCCATACGACCTGTTGATCGGCAGCTACACCCAAGGTGCCAGCCAAGGCATTTATCGTTATCGCTACGACGCTAAAACAGGTCGTATCAAGGACCAGCCCGAACAGGTCATCAGTGCGGACAACCCATCGTTCCTGTTGTTGTCCAAGGATCAATCCAGGCTGTTCAGTGTCAACGAAAATGGTCCGGGGCAAGCAGCTGACATAGGCCAGGCCAGCAGTTTTTCAATTGAGTCGAACAACCACAGGATCACGCCAATCAACCGCGTCGATAGCGGCGGTGATGAACCAACCCATGCCAGCCTGAGTCCCGACGAACGCTTTATGTTCGTCGCCAACTATGCGGTTCAGCCTGATCCGGGCGGCAGCCTCAGTGTTTTACCACTGAGCCCTGATGGCACCTTGCACGCGCCAAGCCAGCGCTTCAACCACTCGCCCAGCCATGTGAATAAAGAACGCCAGGCCAGCTCACACGTACATGCGGTGGTGATGAGCCCTGACCAAGAATATCTGTTTGCCTGCGACCTGGGCGCTGATCAGGTATTTGCCTATCGCTACAATCCCCGGTCCGGTTCGAATAAACCCTTGAGCCCCGCTGGCTCGACCGCCTTACCGCCTGGCAGCGGCCCGCGTCACCTGCTGTTCAGCGCGGATGGCAAGCGTGCCTACCTGACGCTTGAGTTGAGTAACCAGCTTGCGGTCTTCGACTATGCGCAAGGCACACTGAGCCAACAACAGCTTATCGACCTCAACCCGCCAGATATCGGGACCGCAGTTTATGCCGCGGGCGCCCTGCACAATTCGGCGGATGGGCGATTCTTGTACGTGGCCACACGTGGGCCAGTAAGCCAGATACTGGTATTTGCCACAGGCACAAGCCTTGAGCTGGTGCAGCGGCACGCCGTAGAAGGTAAAGAGCTGCGCGAGTTCAGCATCGATCCCAGCGGAAACCAGTTGTTGGTTGCCAACCAAGGCAGCAATGAGGTGCTGGTGATTGCCCGTGATCCACTGAGCGGGAAACTGGGCGAAACGCGTCAGCGACTGCAAGTCGGTAACCCATCTGACCTGGTGTTTATCGGCGCTGATTGATAGCAAAGCATGCGCTGAATCGGCCATTTCAGCGCATGCTTGATGATCCTCGCGTCAGCACGCTTGTCCCTGCCGGGCCTGGCTGGCACCATCGGGCAGCCGTCATCAGGGAACCGTTTCATGAGCGAACGAACCATCGCCAGCCATTTTGTTCGCGCCGCTATCAACGGTGCAAAGCGCCATGGTTATGACTGTTCGGCCTTGCTGCGCCAACTCAATATCCAACCGGCGCTGCTCGACGAACCAAGAGCACGCATCGCCCCGGAGCAGTTCGCCCAGCTTATCCAGCGACTTTGGGAACTGCTCGACGACGAATACCTCGGTTTCGGCAGATACCCGAGCAAACGCGGCACCTTCGCCATGATGTGCCACGCCATTATTCATTGCCGTTCGCTGGAAAAGGCCCTGAGTCGCGGCGCTCTGTTTTATAGCTTGTTTCCCGAAGCACCGGGCATTCAGATCAGCCATGAAGGCGAGCTCGCTTGCCTCACCGTAGACGACTCAAGGCTGGATGATCCTGAGCACTTTCTGGTCGAGTCATTACTGGTTATCTGGCATCGCCTGGGCAGTTGGCTGATTGGCCAGCATATCCGTCTGGAGCAAGCCACCTTCAGTTACCCCAAACCAGAGCACGAACCCCAATACAAACTGCTGTTTCCCTGCCCGCGCCATTTCGATACGCAACGGACTTGCCTGTACTTTCACAAACGCTATCTGGCGATGCCCTTGCTGCAGGACGAACGCACGCTCAAGCATTTCCTGCAGCACTCACCGGCAGACCTGCTGGCCCGCCCCGACAGCGGACACAGCCTGACCAGCCAGATCAGGCGCTTGCTCGGACGGGACTGCAGCGAATGGCCCGACCTTGAGAATGTGGCGCAGAGGCTTCACATGAGCGCACAAACCTTGCGCCGTCACCTGCGTGAAGAAGGCAGCAGTTTTCAGGAGTTGAAAGACAACCTGCGCCGCGACCTGGCGATCTATCACCTGAGCCGCAATGAAATTTCGATTCAACTGATTGCCGAACAGCTCGGCTTTTCAGAACCCTCGGCTTTTCACCGTGCCTTTAAGAAATGGACTGGCCTGACGCCTGGTGCATACCGCTCTCTGGAGCAGTAATCCGGTGCCTACAACCGTCGAGCACGCCACGCCGCGACCATGAACAATCCTGCCAGCACACCTAGCAATGCCAACCAACCCGCGTGTTCCCAAACATAGCCGCCAACGTAACCGACCACGCTTGAGCCCAGGTAATAAGCGCAGAGGTACAGTGCCGATGCTTGGGCCTTGGCACCTTTTGCCCGCTGCCCTACCTGGCCGCTGGCAACCGCATGGGCGGCAAAAAAACCGAGGGTGAATAACCCAAGACCAATCACCACGGCCACCAGCCAAGGCGTGGCGCATAAGCCGACGCCGATCAGCATGATCACAATGCCGCCCTGCATGACCTGGCGCGACCCCAAGCGCGGTACCAACCTGCCCGCCCAGCCCGCGCTGAAAATACCCACCAGATAGACGGTGAACAGCAGGCCAATCACAGTCGATGACAGGTTGAACGGCGCCGCCGCCAAACGGAAACCCACATAGTTGAACATGGCGACAAAGCCGCCCATCAGCAAGAATCCCATGCCGAACAACAGGCGAAGTTCTGGGTTGGCTAGATGCAACCGGAAGTTACCCAAAAGCCCCTTGAGCGATAAGGACTGCGCTTGAAAATGCCGCGATGCGGGCAACAGCCAGATAAACAAGCCAAGCCCCAGCACACCGAGGCAGCCAATCCCAGCCAAAGCCAAATGCCAGCCGCCAATATCACTGAGAAAACCGGCAAGCAAGCGCCCCAGCAAGCCACCCAGAGCGGTGCCGCCGATATACAGGCCCATGGCTGCTGGCAGGGCTTTGGGATCGAACTCCTCGCCAACATAGGCCATCGCCAAGGCCGGCAGACCACTGAGCGCCAAGCCAAGCAAGGCGCGTAAAATCAGTAAATGATCCCAATCGCTGACAAATGCACAGGCAATTCCAAACAAGCTGGCCAACCCTAACGCAACAGCCATCACTGGCTTGCGCCCCCAGCTTTCGGCAAGCGCGCCACTGACCAGCAAACAGACGGCAAGACTCAGCGTGGTCAGCGACAACGCCAAGCTGCTGGCCGCGGCGGACACACTGAAAGAGCTGGCCAATAAAGGCAGCAAGGGTTGCACGCAATAGAGCAAGGCAAAGGTCGAAAAGCCCGCGCAAAATAATGCAAAAGTGGCTCGTTTATAGGCACTGGTGCCTTGTTGCAGATGGCTGGCAAGAGTTGTATCGGACATTTCGCTGCTCACAAAGAACGGCCCCTGACTGGCCGCAGATAAATGTTAGCATGCTATCTACATCAACTGCTGCTCTAGACGGGTCGATGACAAACTAAAAGTTTCTCACTCGCATTTATCCCTACCATTTATCAGGTTATTGACCTGGATCAGCCCGCTCTTTTCAAGCAAGTCTAGACTTTTGCTCACACCTCTTGAGGAGTGAGCCTGTATGCATCAGCCAACTGATGACCAAGGCAGCAAGGGCAAGGAAACCCGACTTTTTCTCTTTCTTGTCATCTGCCTTTTCCCGGCCCTAGCAGTCGCTATTGTTGGCGGTTACGGATTTTTCATCTGGTTTATGCAGATGCTTCTTGGGCCGCCCGGCCCACCTTCCTAAGCGTGTCTCACTCAAAACGGTTACAGGCTCAATCTGGAGCAACGTGACATGGATGAATCCCTGCATATCGCCAGTTTGTTGGTACACGCACGCCCCGAATTATTTGCCGCGGTCAAAGCCAACTTGCGCTTGCTACCTGACCTTGAACTGCATCAAGAAAGCCCTGTCGGCAAGCTTGTGGTCGTGATTGAGGCGACCAATGAACAGCAAATACTCCAGCGCATCGATCAAATCAGCAACATTCCCGGCGTCTTGAATGCCGCTCTGGTTTATCACGAACTCCTCGCCAGCGAAGGAGAAACACCATGGACCTGACACGTCGTCAGTTTGCCAAAGCACAGGCCGCCGCCATAGCAGCCGCCGCAGCAGGCCTGCCAATTATTACCACGGCCTCGAACCTGATCACTGAATCTGACATGACCACCCTGAACTGGAACAAGGCGCCCTGCCGCTTTTGCGGTACCGGTTGCAGTGTGATGGTGGCGACGCGCGACAACCAGGTCGTGGCCACCCATGGTGATGTGAAAGCCGAGGTCAATCGCGGTCTCAACTGCGTTAAAGGCTACTTCTTGTCAAAGATCATGTACGGCACCGACCGCCTGACCCAGCCGATGCTGCGCATGAAAGACGGCCAGTTCGACAAGCAAGGCGAGTTCCAGCCAATCAGCTGGGAACAAGCCTTCGACATCATGGAAACCAAGGTCAAGCAAGCACTCAAATCTGACGGCCCCACTGCGCTCGGCATGTTTGGTTCAGGCCAATGGACCGTCTGGGAAGGCTACGCCGCCAACAAGTTGATGAAGGCCGGTTTTCGCAGCAACAACATCGACCCCAACGCGCGCCACTGCATGGCTTCAGCGGTCATGGGCTTCATGCGCACCTTTGGCATGGATGAACCCATGGGTTGCTATGACGACATTGAAGCCACCGATGCCTTTGTACTTTGGGGTTCAAACATGGCGGAGATGCACCCCATCTTGTGGAGTCGCCTGACTGACCGGCGCTTGAGCTACCCTCACGTAAAAGTGGCTGTGCTTTCGACCTTTGAGCACCGCAGTTTCGAGCTGGCTGATATCCCCATGGTATTCACGCCGCAGACTGACTTGCTGATTCTTAACTACATCGCCAATCACATCATTCAGTCTGGCGCAGTGAACAAGGACTTTGTCGGCAAGCACACCCGTTTCGCCAAAGGCGCCGAAGATATCGGTTACGGCCTGCGCCCGGATAACCCACTGGAGATGCAAGCCAAGAACGCCGACAAGGCCAACACCTGGGACGATATATCGTTCGAGCAATACGCCGAGTTCGTCAAACCCTACACCCTTGAACGTGCGGCCAAAGAAAGTGGCGTGCCAGCTGAGCGACTGCAGCAGTTGGCCGAGTTGTACGCCGACCCAAAACGCAAGGTGGTGTCATTCTGGACCATGGGTTTTAACCAGCACACCCGTGGCGTCTGGGCCAACAACATGGTGTACAACATTCACTTGCTGACCGGAAAGATCAGCGAACCGGGCAACAGCCCGTTCTCGCTTACCGGCCAGCCATCGGCCTGTGGCACCGCGCGCGAGGTCGGGACCTTCTCGCACCGTTTGCCAGCGGACCTGGTCGTCACCAATCCCAAGCACCGTGAGACCGCCGAGAAAATCTGGAAGCTTCCTGCCGGGACCATTCAGGAAAAACCAGGCTTTCATGCGGTGCAGCAGAGCCGCATGCTCAAAGACTCGGTACTCAAGGTGTACTGGACCATGGCCAGCAACAACATGCAGGCCGGGCCCAACATCATGCAGGAAGTCCTGCCGGGCTGGCGCAATCCTGATGTATTCGTGATTGTGTCAGACCCCTACCCGACCGTATCAGCCCAAGCCGCCGACCTGATATTGCCGACCGCCATGTGGGTCGAGAAAGAAGGCGCATACGGCAACGCCGAACGCCGCACCCAGTTCTGGCATCAACTTGTCAGCCCGCCGGGTGATGCGAAGTCGGATCTGTGGCAACTGATGGAGTTTTCCAAGCGCTTCAAGACCGAAGATGTCTGGCCTGAAGACCTGTTGGCCAAAAAGCCGGAATTGAAAGGCAAGTCGCTGTTCGAGGTGCTCTACAAAAATGGCCATGTCGACCAGTTCCCCAACGAGCAGCTCGCAGAAGGCTATCTCAACGATGAGGCCAAGGCGTTTGGCTTCTATGTGCAAAAAGGCCTGTTTGAAGAATACGCCGCCTTTGGCCGTGGCCATGGCCATGACCTCGCCCCCTTTGACGACTATCACAACGCACGTGGCCTGCGCTGGCCGGTGGTGGACGGCAAGGAAACACTCTGGCGCTACCGCGAAGGGTCAGACCCCTATGTCGAAAAAGGCAGCGAAGTGCAGTTCTATGGCAACGCCGATAAAAAGGCCATCATCTTCGCCCTGCCTTACGAGCCGCCAGCAGAGTCACCGGATGAGGAATACCCATTCTGGCTCTGCACCGGCCGCGTGCTTGAACACTGGCACACCGGCTCCATGACCCAGCGTGTGCCGGAGTTGCACAAAGCCGTGCCAGACGCAGTGGTCTACATGCACCCAGATGATGCAAAAGCAATGAAGGCCCGGCGCGGTAGCGAAGTCAAGGTCATCAGCCGCCGTGGCGAAACCCGCGCCCGCATCGAAACCCGCGGACGCAACCAACCACCGCAAGGCCTGGTGTTCGTGCCCTTCTTTGATGCTCGAAAACTGATCAATAAAGTCACGCTGGATGCCACCGACCCGATCTCCAAACAAACCGACTACAAAAAATGTGCGGTGAAGATCGAACTGGTCAATTTGGCCTGAGGAATGCAGCCATGAGCTATCGCCTACTGCCACTTTTGTTGCTCGCCGTCTTTGGTATTGCCGTCGCCAGCGACATCAACTATCCACTCGATGCGCCTGCGCCAGACGGTCGCCGGCCGGGTGGCACTTTGAGCCAGGATCTTGCCGCACCCAAGCTCAGCAGCACTGAAAACAAGGACATCAAGCGCGAGCGTAACTACCCCGAGCAACCGCCAACGATCCCGCACAGCATTCGTGGCTATCACCTGGATAAAAACAGCAACAAGTGCCTGTCATGTCACAGCCGTGCCAACAGCGCCATAACCCAGGCGCCGATGATCAGCATCACCCATTACATGGATCGGGACGGCCAGGCCTTGGCAGCCGTATCGCCTCGGCGCTACTTCTGCAACCAATGCCATGTTACCCAGAAAGACGCACCGCCTCTGGTCGGCAACAGCTTCAAGGACATCGACACAGTGCTGAAGCAAGCAACCTCAACCACCAACAAGAATCCCTGAGGAGGCGCCATGAAATCTTTGTTCGCCTGGCTCAAGGATTACTGGCGCACACTGCGCCGCCCCAGCCTGCATTTCAGCTTGGGGTTTCTAACCCTTGGCGGCTTTATTGCGGGAATCATTTTCTGGGGTGGTTTCAACACCGCGCTGGAAGTGACCAACACCGAGCAGTTTTGTACTTCGTGCCACGAGATGCGTGACAACGTATTCGCTGAACTCAAGACCACCATTCACTACAGCAACCGTTCAGGGGTGCGCGCCACCTGTCCTGACTGTCACGTGCCGCACAAGTGGACAGACAAGATCGCCCGCAAGATGCAGGCATCCAAAGAGGTATGGGGCAAGATTTTCGGCACCATCAACACCCGGGATAAATTTCTCGCCCACCGCCGCGAGCTTGCCGAGCATGAGTGGAAGCGGCTCAAAGCCAATGATTCGCTGGAATGCCGCAACTGCCACAACTTCGACTTCATGGATTTCACCAAGCAAAGCAAGCGCGCGGCCAAGATGCACTCCACATCCCTGGCTAACGGAGAAGCCACCTGTATTGACTGCCACAAGGGTATTGCCCACCAGTTACCCAGCATGAGCGGAGTACCGGGTTGGTAAATTGACAAACGACAGGCGTACACTCTGGCGTTGCCTGTACGCCTGTCTCCATATGAGGATTGCAGGCACACCGAGCAAGTAACGCAATGGGTTGTGATAAGGATAGAGGCGCTTGGATAGCAGCATTTTCTTCGCTGTACTGGCCGCAGCCATGCTGCATGCGGGCTGGAATGCCCTGATCAAGATTGGTCTGGATCGTTACCTGAGTGTATGCCTGATCCAGATCGGCGCCGGGATTGCCGCCACCTGCGCACTGCCATTCCTGGCCCTGCCCGAAACAGCTGCCTGGCCGTGGATCATCCTCTCGGCACTGCTGCATATCGGTTACAACGGTTTTCTCGCCCATGCCTATAAATACGGCGACCTGAGCCAGGTCTACCCCTTGTCGCGGGGCAGCTCACCGCTGATCGTTGCCTTGATCGGCGTCGCCCTGCTTCACGAAACCTTGAGTTGGGGACAAATCAGTGGGCTGCTTATCTTGGTCACCGGCATCTGGCTGATGGCGCTGCGCACCCAGAAAGACAGCCCGTTCAATACCCCATTGCTCCTGACCGCACTCACCACCGCCAGCTTTATTGCTGCCTACACACTTACAGACGCAGTGGGCGCACGGGTCAATGGCGATGCGCTGTCTTACGCTATGTGGCTGTTTGCAACCAATGGACTGGTAACCCTGTTGGTCCTCGTAGCGATGCGAGGCACCGCAGTTTTAGGCAAGCTGGGCCAGCACTGGAAAGGTGGTTTGAGCGGCGGAGTCATGTCGCTTATTGCCTACAGCATTGTCATCTGGGCCATGACGCTAGCCCCGGTTGCCGTGGTGTCTGCGCTGCGTGAGAGCAGCGTATTGTTTGCCCTGTTGATCGGCCGCCTGGTCCTCAAGGAATCGTTACCACTACTCAGAATCCTGTCTTGCATGGTGATCTTGCTCGGCGTTGTGACCCTCAAGCTCGCATGATGCCAAGCGGCTGGACGCAGCCCTGACAACCTCCTAATCTGAGTCTGTGCGCTTGAACGCCAAGGGCACAATCCAGGAGGATTCACGATGAGCGATTTCGTCGTCAGCGCACGCCGCATCAGGCAAGGAGCCTTTATTGCCGAGCCTGGCCCTTCCCGATTCCTGATCCTCGATGCCCCGCAACTGCCCGCGCCCGAACAGGGGCGTACCGGCGTCACATGGATCAATGCCTGGCTGCAGCAAATGCTGGCTGAAGCGGTCTGGGGTGTGGATGAGCGCACAGGCGCAAACCGCGGCGACATCTTGATCTTCGTCCACGGCTACAACAATAGTCCCGCCGAACTAATGGCGCGCCACCGCCAGCTCAAGTCTGACCTGCACGCCGTTGGCTGGAAAGGCGCGGTGGTGTCCTTTGATTGGCCATGCGACAACAAAGCAGCCGGTTACCTTGAAGACCGCCACGACGCCAAACAAAGCGCAATGCAACTGGTCACCGATCTGATCTCGCTGCTAGCGGCCAGGCAAACCCCGGATTGTGCAATCAACACCCATATCCTGGCGCACTCCATGGGCGCCTATGTGGTGCGTGAAGCCTTTGATGACGCAGACGATGCCCGCCTCGAAAACAACAGCTGGATGATCAGCCAACTCTGTTTCATTGGCGCGGACATCTCAGCGCAATCGCTCAACGAAGGCAACGCCACAACCGATTCGCTTTACCGCCACTGCATGCGCCTGACCAATTACTTCAGCCTTGGCGACAGCGTACTCAAGCTCAGTAATGTCAAGCGAGCAGGCGTTGCCCCTCGCGCCGGTCGTATTGGCTTGCCCATGCTTGCACCGCGTACCAGCGCCAATGTTGACTGCACGCTTTACCATCAGGCACTGCTGCAAAGCACAGCCCTGCAAGCGGCCGATCAACCGAGTGGCTTTCATGGCAATCAAAGCCATTCGTGGTTCTTCGGCAACCGGGTCTTTACCCTTGATGTGTTCGAAACCCTCAAGGGCGACCTGGATCGCAGCATCTTGCCGACCCGCAGCCCAAGCCTGACCGAGCGCAGCTTCAACCTGATTCGTCCAGCCGGCACCTAGCTTGCGCCCCTGCACCAAACAATGGATCTGTATCAGCACCATTTGCAGCAGCCTGTCTAGATCGGGCGCTGCACACAGGGCACAATGCTTAGATGAATAAAGACTACCTACCGAATTGCTGCACGCCCTTGACTGCGTGTTGGCCTTTACCCTTGCCAATGGCGGGTACGCAGCTAATCAGCACGCGATTTGACCCGGAGTTATTTGAGCCATCGGCCTTTGAACGCTGTGCAATCGCTCCCGTGCGCGGTGTTGCTAAGCGCCAAACCGAATACCTTGCCGGGCGCCTTTGCGCACGTGAAGCCCTGCGTCAGGTTACCGGTGTCGCGGGGGTGCCAGCCGTTGGCGAGGATCGCTCTCCAGTCTGGCCGTTGGATGTCTGCGGATCGATCTCACACGGCAATGGCCTGGCTGCGGCGATCGTGGCCGAGCGTAGCGATTGGCGTGGGCTTGGCCTGGACATAGAGCAGCCTCTGGAGACGCAGCGCGCAGCGCGCCTGGCCAGTGAAATCCTGACCCCGCGCGAGATGCACCGGATAGCCAAAGCCAGCGCAGAGGAACAAGCCTGGTGGGTCAGCCTGACCTTCTCGCTTAAAGAAAGCTTGTTCAAGGCGCTGTACCCACTGGTTTTGACTCGGTTTTACTTTGAAGATGCCGAGCTGCTCGAATGCGACGACGGCGCACAAGGCCAGGCGCGCCTGCGTCTGCTGGTTGATTTGAATCAGCACTGGCCCGCCGGCAGTGAAGTCAACGGACAATTCTGCATGCTCGAAAACCAGTTGTTGAGCGTGGTTTATGTCCCACGACTATCAACCCGCTAGCGTCAGTTAATCCCTTCTCGCGCGCAAATCCGATAAACTCTGGCAATTGCTGTCAGGAGTACCTATGCGCGACGAACTGAATCAAGGCTTGATCGACTTTCTAAAAGCATCGCCAACGCCCTTCCATGCTACTTCCAATCTTGCGCTTCGCTTAGAAGCAGCGGGCTTTCAGCGTTTGGACGAGCGCGATACCTGGCACACCGAAGCAGGTGGCCAGTACTACGTCACTCGCAACGACTCCGCCATCATTGCCTTTAAAGTGGGCAAGCGGCCACTGACCGAAGCGGGTATTCGCCTGGTCGGCGCCCATACCGACAGCCCATGTTTGCGCGTCAAACCGCACCCTGAGCTGCAGCGCCATGGTTTTTTCCAACTTGGCGTAGAGATTTATGGTGGTGCACTGCTTGCGCCCTGGTTTGACCGCGACCTGTCCCTGGCTGGCCGGGTGACCTTCCGCCGCGACGGTAAGGTTGAAAGCCAGCTGATCAACTTCGAACTGCCAATCGCCGTGATCCCCAACCTGGCTATTCACCTGAACCGCGAAGCCAACAGCGGTTGGGAGATCAACAAGCAAACCGAGATGCCACCTATATTGGCGCAGGTAGCGGGCACTGAGCCGGTTGATTTCCGTGCCCTGCTGGCCAATCAACTGGCCCTTGAGCACAGCTTGAATGCCGATGCGGTACTGGATTACGAACTGAGCTTCTACGATACCCAGCCAGCGGCGGTAATCGGCCTCAACCGCGACTTCATCGCCGGTGCGCGCCTGGACAACCTGCTTTCGTGCTACGCCGGATTGCAAGCGCTGCTCAGCGCCGGTGAAGCCGAAACCTGCGTACTGGTCTGCACCGATCACGAAGAAATTGGCTCCAGCTCAGCCTGTGGCGCCGACGGCCCGATGCTCGAACAAGTCTTGCGCCGGGTCATCCCCCAGGATCAGGACTTCGTGCGCACTATCCAGCGTTCGCTACTGGTATCGGCTGACAATGCCCACGGTATCCACCCGAACTATCCAGACAAACATGATGAGAATCACGGGCCAAAGCTTAACGCCGGTCCAGTGATCAAGATCAACAGCAACCAGCGCTATGCGACCAACAGCGAAACGGCGGGCTTTTTCCGGCACCTGTGCCTGGAAAATGAAGTACCGGTGCAAAGTTTTGTGGTGCGCAGCGACATGGCCTGCGGTTCGACCATAGGTCCGATCACCGCAAGCCAACTGGGTGTTCGTACCGTTGATATCGGCTTGCCAACCTTTGCCATGCACTCAATCCGCGAGCTTGCCGGCAGCCATGACCTGGCTCACCTGGTCAAGGTCCTGAGTGCGTTCTACAGCAGCCCAGAGCTGCCTTGAGGCCCCTATGATCGAGCACATTCGCAACAGCCTGCTGGAAGCGCAACGCGCGCTGGACAACTTCATCAATAACGAACAGACCCTGCAAAAGATTGAAAGTGCAGCGCAAATGCTGGTCGAGAGCTTTGAGCAAAAGGGCAAGGTTTTCTCGTGCGGCAACGGCGGCTCGATGTGCGACGCCATGCACTTCGCCGAAGAGCTGACGGGGCGATATCGTGGCAACAGGCCCGGTATCGCTGCAGTTTCAATCAGCGATGCCAGCCACATCAGCTGCGTGGCCAACGACTTCGGTTACGAGTACATCTTCTCGCGCTACATCGAGTCGCACGGTCGTGAGGGCGATGTATTGCTGGCATTCAGCACCAGCGGCAAAAGCCCCAACGTGCTTAACGCGGTGGCAGCGGCGAAACAGCTCGGGGTCAAGGTTATCGGCCTGACCGGCAAGCCCGGCTCCAAGCTCGAAGAGCTGGCGGATATCTGCATTTGCGCCCCTGGCGGCAACTACGCCGACCGCGTTCAGGAGCTGCATATCAAGGTCGTGCATATCCTGATCGAGCTGATCGAGCGTAAGCTCAACCCTGAAAACTACGCATGATGCAGGGCGTGACAAGGCGCAGCCTGTCCGCCAACACTCGACAAATCAACTCACTATCCGCAGCGACAATGGTGGGTGAAAAAACGCCACCCACCCTACAAAGCAGACCGTAGGGTGCGACAACGCGAAGCTTGTCCACCAGACCCGGCAATTAATCCGGCACTTCGACGCTGACGTGAATGGCATCATGGCGCCAGTATTCGAGATCACAATCGATCAGGCGATCATGCTGGTCGCGATTAACCCGGGTAATGCGCAACGCCGGACTGCCCACCGCCACTTTTAGACTGCTTGCAGCCTCGGCATGCAACGCCGTGGGCATCATGTCAAACCGCACCCGCCCGTAGCGAATCTGATATTGCTTGGCATAGAGCTCGGTGAGCGACCGCGTCAGGTCATATTCGAGGATCGCCGGGAAATACAGTGGGTTCAAGTAATGCTCGACATAGAGCACCAGGCGTCCATCAATACGCCGCGCACGGCGTATCTGAAACACGCTGGTCAAGGCTGGCAGATCGAGAATCTGACAGATTTCCGCATTCGCCGGAATCAGTCGGGCACTGAGCACTTCGGTGGCAGGCTCGCGTCCCTGCTCAGCAACCATTGCATGAAAATGGCTGCGCACCAGCGGGTTGTAGGCTACACGCGCAGGAGATACAAACCAGCCTCGGCGCTCTTCCCGGTACACCAGCCCTTGCGCCTCCAACTGCCCCAGCGCCTCGCGCAAGGTGATGCGCGTGGTATCAAATAGCTCACTCAACTTGCGCTCAGCAGGCAGCTTGTTACCGGATGCGAGCAAGCCATGCTCTATCTGCTCTTGCAGCGCTCGACAAATAGTCGTGACCGCGCGCGGCGTGACCTCACGCATCAAGTTGATCCTCCTGGACTAGTCCAGCCCTATTAAGGGGCATGAAATACAGCATTTCAGTTGCATATCTATTGCAGCAAGCCTAGGCAGTCTAGATGACCGCTAGATGACAGGCCGAATGCAAGCAGCTCCCATGCCAGTTGGCTGGGTAAATATGACTCATTAAAACAGCCACTTATCTATGGTCTACGCTTGAAGAGCAGTACGCCGCCAGAGCGTATTAACAATTAGCGGTAGCGCAGGACATAAAACTGTCATTTATTGCGCCTAAATTGGCTCGGGTATTGCTGATCTAGACCAACACTTAATCTGCAAGGGAGTTTCAAATGAAACAACTGCTGCTAGCTACATTGATGGGTTCGGCCATCGCCATGGCAACACAGGCAATGGCTGCGGATACAGATGTCAAAGCACTCGAGCAAGCTGCTCGCGCCGAAGGCCAAGTGAATAGCGTCGGCATGCCTGACAGCTGGGCCAACTGGAAAGACACCTGGGCGGACCTGAATAAAAATTACGGCCTCAAGCACCTCGACACCGACATGAGCTCGGCGCAGGAAATCGCCAAGTTCGCCGCGGAGAAAGACAACGCCACTGCCGACATCGGCGACGTTGGTGCTGCGTTCGGTCCTATTGCCGTGCAGCAAGGGGTCACCCAAGCCTACAAACCAACGACTTGGGAGCAGATTCCAGACTGGGCCAAGGATAAAGATGGCCATTGGATGCTCGCCTACACCGGCTCAATCGCATTTATCGTCAACAAACAGCTGGTCAAAGATGTACCTAAAAGCTGGGCTGACCTGAAAAACGGCAAGTACAAAGTTGCGATTGGCGATGTCAGCGCTGCTGCACAAGCAGTAAACGGTGTGCTGGCCGCCGCTATCGCCAACGGCGGTGACGAGAAGAACATTCAACCGGGCCTGGACTTCTTTGGTGCAATCGCCGAACAAGGTCGCCTGTCGCTCTCTAACCCGACCATCCAAACCCTGGAGAAAGGTGAAGTTGAAGTCGGCGTGGTCTGGGATTTCAATGGCCTGAGCTACCGCGACCAGATCGATCCTAGCCGCTTTGAAGTGCTGATTCCGTCTGACGGCTCGGTGATTTCTGGCTACACCACCATCATCAACAAATACGCCAAGCACCCCAACGCGGCCAAACTGGCGCGTGAATATATTCTCAGCGACGCAGGCCAGATCAACCTGGCCAAGGGTAATGCACGGCCGATTCGTGCTGACCACCTGAAACTGCCAGCTGAGGTTCAGGCCAAACTACTGCCTAACGAACAGTACGCAAATGTGAAGCCAATCAAAGATGCCGCGGCCTGGGAGGCAACCTCCAAGGCGCTGCCACAACTGTGGCAAGAAAACGTCATCATCAATATGGAATAAGCCGTTGCAACAGGCTTAACCAAGAGGGAGACAATCTGGACTGTCTCCCTCTGTCCATTTACAACTCCCCAGTTTTTGCAGTGAGTCGACTATGAAACACAATGTCATCCTGGTGATTCTGGATGGCCTGAACTTTGAGGTCGCCCAACATGCCATGGGCCATCTGCAGGCCTACTGTGGTGCAGGTCGCGCCAGGCTGTATAAGCTCGAATGCGAGTTACCATCGCTGTCACGCCCGCTTTATGAATGCATCATGACTGGCGTTGCCCCCATCGACAGCGGCATCGTGCATAACGATGTGGTGCGCCTGAGCAACCAGCGCAGCATCTTTCATTACGCCCGTGACGCGGGCCTGAGCACTGCGGCTGCGGCGTATCACTGGATGAGCGAATTGTATAACCGTGCGCCCTTCGTAGCCGCACGAGACCGCCATACCAATGACGCCACGCTTGCGATTCAGCACGGCCACTTCTACTACGTCGATCACTACCCGGACTCGCATGTATTTGATGATGCCGAGCATTTACGCGCAGATCACAAGCCCAACTTCCTGCTGGTCCATCCCATGAATATCGATGATGCGGGTCACAAGCATGGGCTCGACTCAGCGCAGTATCGCAACAGCGCCAGACGCGCTGACTTGTTTCTTGCCGAATACCTGCAGCGCTGGCTGGATGACGGCTACCAGGTCCTGGTTACGGCTGATCACGGCATGAACAACGACCGCTCGCACAACGGCTTGCTTGCCGAAGAACGTGAAGTTCCCTTATTTGTACTCGGCGACGCGTTCAGCCTGGATGCGCAGGCCGCGCCCAGGCAAACCGAACTGTGCGGCACCATTTGCCAGTTGCTCGGCGCCGCCCATGACAAACCACTGTGCAAGGAACTGCTTAAGTGAGTGCTCTCAAACCAAGCCTTTCGCGGAGCAAGTGGCTGGCTGCCCTGTGGCTTGTGCCATTTGCGCTGTTTTTCTTCGCCTTCCAGATCGCCCCGCTGATCTGGATTACGCTCAACAGCGTGAACGTGGATGGCAGTTGGAGTTTGGCCAACTTCGAGAAAATCTTCTCCTCCAAGTTCTATCTGCAAGCCATCAAGCACAGCTTGCAGGTCGGTTTCTGGTCCAGCCTGTTCGGCATCATCATCGCCATCATCGGCAGCTACTCGCTGCATCAGGTTGATTCAAAGTTGCGCGATTTCGTCATGGCATTCTCCAACATGACCAGCAACTTCGCCGGGGTGCCCTTGGCGTTCGCCTTTATCATCCTGCTCGGCTTCAATGGCGCGATCACCCTGCTGCTCAAGCAGATTGGCTGGATTGACGACTTCAACCTGTACTCCAAAACCGGGCTGATCGTGCTTTACACCTATTTCCAGATTCCGCTTGGCGTCATGCTGTTGTATCCGGCGTTCGATGCCTTGCGCGAAGACTGGCGCGAGTCGGCGGCCCTGCTCGGCGCCAACACCTGGGATTTCTGGCGCCATATCGGCTTGCCGGTACTGACCCCGGCGCTGCTCGGCACCTTTGTGATTTTGCTGGCGAACGCCTTGGGCGCCTATGCCACGGTGTATTACCTGACGACAGGTAACTTCAACATTATGCCGATTCGCATCGCCGGCCTGGTTTCTGGCGATATCTCGCTCAATCCGAACCTGGCCAGTGCCTTGTCGATGGTGCTGCTCGGGCTTATGGCGCTGATTACCATCGTTCATCAACTGCTGCTGAAGAGGAGCTACCATGTCGCGCGTTGATAACCAGACCGTCGGCATCCTCTATCATCGCGTGGTGGTTTGGCTGCTGTTTTTAATCTTGCTGTTGCCCCTGGCCGGCACCTTGTTGTATTCGTTGTCGACCAGTTGGTCGGCAACCATTCTGCCTGACGGCCTGACCTTCAAGTGGTACGTCGAATTGTGGGGCGAACCGCGCTTTCTCAGGGCCTTTGGCCAGTCGCTGCTGATCTGCTTTTCGGCGTTATTTCTGGCTTCGGTACTGATTCTGCCACTGCTGTTTGTGGTCCATTATTACTTCCCCAAGCTCGATGGGCTGATGAACATCCTTATTCTGCTGCCCTTCGCCATGCCACCGGTGGTGTCATCGGTCGGCTTGCTGCAAGTTTATGGCTCAGGGCCTGTGCAGTTGGTCGGCACGCCCTGGATCCTGATTGGCTGCTACTTCACCATCGCCCTGCCCTTCATGTATCGCGCGATCACCAATAACCTGCATGCGATCAACTTGCCGGACCTGATGGATGCCGCCCACCTGCTTGGCGCCAGCACCTGGAAAGCCGCCTTTCTGGTGGTGTTGCCAAACCTGCGCAAGGGCCTCATGGTGTCGCTGTTTCTGTCGTTCTCGTTCCTGTTTGGCGAGTTTGTGTTCGCCAATATGCTGGTCGGTACACGCTACGAAACCTTGCAGGTCTACCTCAACAACATGCGTAACAGCAGCGGTCACTTCAACAGTGCGCTGGTGATTTCCTATTTCTTCTTTGTGTTGATTTTCACCTGGGCAGCCAACCGCCTGAACAAGGACAAGTCATGAGTTATCTGAGCATTCAGGGCCTGAACAAAAGCTACGGCAGCACGCAAATTTTCAGCGACATCAATTGCGAAATCGGCCAAGGCGAATTCATTACGCTGCTCGGCCCATCGGGTTGCGGCAAATCGACCTTGCTGCGCTGCATTGCAGGCCTGACCACGGTCAATGGCGGGCAAATCCTGCTCGACGGCGAAGACCTGGTCCCCGTGACCCCGCAAAAGCGCGGCATCGGCATGGTGTTCCAGAGTTACGCCCTGTTTCCCAACATGAGCGTCGAGCAAAACGTCGCCTTTGGCCTGCGCATGCAAAAGGCGGATAAAGCGCAAAGCCAGGCGCGGGTAAAAGAAGCCTTGCAGATGGTTGAACTCAGCGATTTCGCCAATCGCTACCCGCATCAACTGTCAGGCGGCCAGTGCCAACGTGTGGCGCTGGCACGTTCGTTGGTGACCCGGCCACGCCTGCTTTTGCTGGATGAACCCCTGTCGGCGCTCGACGCACGCATACGCCGACACTTGCGCGAGCAAATCCGCGAGATTCAGCAGGAGCTAGGCCTGACGACGATTTTCGTCACCCACGACCAGGAGGAAGCGCTGGTCATGAGTGACCGCATCTTCCTGATGAACGCAGGCAAGATTGTCCAGAGCGGCAATGCTGAAACCCTGTACACCGAACCGGTTGATGCCTTCGCCGCAGGCTTTATCGGCAACTACAACCTGCTTGATGCGGAAACAGCCAGTCGTCTGCTCGACCGCCCGATCAGCACGCGCGTGGCCATTCGCCCGGAAGCCATTGCGATCAGCGCCGATGGCGAAATTGAAGGCCTGATCCGCAGCCATAGCCTGCTCGGCAATGTTATTCGCTACCGTGTCGAGGCGCGTGGCGTCGAACTGCTGGTCGATGTGCTCAACCGCAACGAGAGCGACCTGCATGGCAAAGGCCAACGCATCGTCCTGAGCATTGATAACCAAGCCGTGCGCGAGGTGGCATGATGACCCTGGCGATCTTTGACCTTGATGACACCTTGATCGACGGCGACTGTGCCAGCTTGTGGAGCGCCGAAATGGCCAAGATTGGCTGGGTCGACGCTGAGAGTTTCATGGCACGCGACCACGAACTGATGAAGCTTTACGCCCAAGGCCAATTGGCCATGGAAGACTACATGGCGTTCAGCCTCGCACCGCTTGTAGGCCGAACCCCGGAAGAAGTCGCCTTTATCGTCGAGCCCTTTGTCGAGGATGTGATCGAACCGGTCTTACACAGCGATGCAACACGCTGCCTGGCCACTCACCGCAAAGCCGGAGATCGCATTGTGATTATCTCCGCCTCAGCGCATTTCTTGGTCAGCGCCATTGCCCAACGCCTGGGCATTGAAGACGTACTGGCGATAGATCTGGAAATCCAGCACGGCTGCTACAGCGGCCGTACCCAAGGCGTTTTGACCTATCGCGAAGGTAAGGTCACGCGCCTTCAGCACTGGCTGTCCGAAAACAATGAATCCCTTGAGGGCGCCTTCTTCTATTCGGACTCACGCAACGACTTGCCCTTGCTCAAACAAGTCGACAATCCGCGGGTGGTAAACCCAGACTCACAACTGCGTGAGCATGCAGAACAGGCTGGCTGGCCAATTCTCAACTGGCACTGAGGCTCCTTAGTCGCCTGGCCCGTACTTGCTGGGCGACCGCTTTTTCTTCCAGCATTAAGCCCGTCGCGGCCAAACCCGGCTTTTGTAACACTTAGCCTGTTCGCAAGTCTCTAAATAGGTAATCGCTCGACGGTCCGCTGCTCGGGCTCGTGGTTTGGGTATTGTGTATATCCGGCCTCGCCCCCCAAAAGTGATACAAAGAGCGACTACCTGCGCTGCCCCAGAAGGCTGCACAATCGATATTTAGCTAGGAGCCTTAGATGCATAACTGGAACGATGTTATTTCTCGAGCCGCCCACGGCAATCCAGCGCCTGAGCGCAAAGTCGTCAAGACTGAAGAAGAGTGGCGCGCCCAACTCGATGCTGAACAATACCGGGTCACTCGCCAAGCCGGTACCGAACGGCCCCACAGCTCGCCAATGTGCAGCCTGTTTGAACCAGGCGTCTATGGTTGTGTGTGTTGCGGTACGCCCCTGTTTGATGGGAGCAACAAGTACGAGTCGCACAGCGGCTGGCCATCATTCACGCAGCCGATCAAGGACAACGTAGTTGCCTATCACACCGACTCAAGCCACGGCATGTCCCGTATCGAGAACACCTGCAATGTGTGTGGCGCGCATTTGGGCCACGTATTCCCGGATGGTCCGGAGCCGACTGGCTTGCGCTTCTGCATGAACGCAGTCGCCTTGAAAAAGCTCGACTAGAACGACGTGCAATGATCAGAGATTGCGTGGCGCGATAACGCTCCACGCTTTGTCATTTGGTGAGGAACAGCACATGAAAGCAATCTGGAACGACCGCATAATCGCCCAGTCAGATGCAACTGTGGTGGTCGAAGGCAATCATTACTTTCCAGCTGACTCCATCGTCAGCGAGTATTTCAAGCCCAGCGACTACAGCAGCCATTGCCCATGGAAAGGCCAGGCGCACTACTACAGCCTGGAAGTCGAGGGTAAGCGCAACCCCGATGCCGCCTGGTATTACCCGCAGCCCAAGGAAGAAGCAGCCAAGATTCGTGACTATGTGGCATTTTGGAAGGGTGTGGTCGTAAGCGATTAAACAGTATTGGCTCACGACCAGTCACCAATCAGGCCTTCGCCACCTCTGGCGCCAGTATCCACTCGGCGCTGTCATTCCAGACATCCATCCGGGTGATCTTGCCATCGCGCACTTCAAAGCGATCCAGATAGCGATTGCCACTGAAACTGCGCCCATCGGGCCATTCGCCGTACAGGGTGCCGTTGGAGTACACCACCGTGTGGTCGCCACGATCTGTCCAGTCAAACTGGCCCAGCGCTTTCTTCACCCAGTTATAGCGTGCGGCATTGAAGGCCGTGATCTCCTTTGCGCTTGGCATGACCCGCCCGCCGGTAAAGGTGATGCGGACATCGGCTGACATATAGGTCGCTGCCTTAACCGGATCAGGCGCCATTGAAGCGTCTAGAAAGTCACTGACAATTTGTACTGCCGGGTTGTCGTGCTGCATGGTCGCTAACTCCGAATCCATAAACATTGAAATGATTAAATTGGCGCATTGCTCTGGTGCAAGCCGCCCAAATGCTGTGCGTAAAGCTCAAGCATGTGCGCCACAAGCCCCGTAAATACTGGGGTTTCATATGTGGCACCCAGTTTGCTAGCAAACTTCATACAAATGCTAGCAATCTGGAGAAATAACATGCAAAAAATACTCTCTCCCCTCGCCAAGCTACTGCCTCGCGCAGTGGCCGTAGCAACCCTGGGCTTGGTGACACTCAACAGCGCCCATGCCGCAGAGCCCATCAAGGTGGGTTTGGTTGCAGCGCTTTCCGGGCAATCGGCAAAGTCAGGTGAAGCACTGACCCGTGGCTTGACAGTAGCCATTGACGAAATCAACGCCGCAGGCGGGATTCTCGGCCGCCCGGTCGAGTTAATCCGCCGCGACGATGAAAGCAACCCGGCCAAGGGCATGCTGGCAGCCCGCGAACTGATCCAGCGCGAGCAAGTTGCCGTGCTGTTCGGCGGCCTCGACACCCCGGTTTCCCTGGCCATAGTGCCCCTGGCCAACCAACTCAAGGCGCCTTTCATGGGCATCTGGGCGGCGGGAACCAAAATCACTGAAAACGGCGCTAAAGATAACTATGTGTTTCGTGTATCAGCCGTTGATGAACTGGTCGACGAAGCCTTGGTTGAGTATGGCGTCACTAAAAAAGGCATGCACAAACCCGGCATGATCCTGATTAACAATCCGTGGGGCGAGTCGAATGAAATCGGCTTCAAGCACGCATTGGATAAACGCGGCATGCAAGCGGCAGGCATCGAGCGTATTGAAGGCAGCGACCTAGACGTTGTGCCACAGCTGACCCGCTTGAAAAATGCCGGCGCCGACAGCCTGTTGATGGTCGGCAACGTGGGGCCATCGGCGCAGGTGGTCAAGTCTCTTGATCGCATGGGCTGGGATGTCCCTATTGTTTCGCACTGGGGTCCAGCGGGGGGACGTTTTGGCGAGTTGGCAGGGCCGAATGCCAGCAAGGTTCACTTCATCCAGACCTATGTATTTACCGACAACAACAGCGCCAAGGGCGACTCGGTGCTGGCAGCATTGAAAAAGCGCTACCCCGAAATCAAGACCCTGGCGGATGTCACCCCAGCCGTAGGCATTGCCAACGCCTACGACGCCATGTTCCTGGCCTCGCTTGCCATTGAGAAAGCAGGCAGCACCAAAGGTACAGAGGTGCGCGATGGCTTTTACGCGATCAATGAATACAGCGGCCTGATCAAGGATTACAAGCAGCCATTCACCCCAACCAAGCACGATGCCTTGGGCCCGAATGACTATGTGTTTACCCACTTCGTAAACGACCAGATCGTTCCGATAGCACCTTAAACGCAGCTGTGAGCGGCCCTGCGTGCAGGGCCGCCAAAAGGATACTCAGATGATCACCGCCGCCATCATTACCGGCATAGGCCTGGGCAGCATGTACGCCTTGCTGGCCTTGGGGTTTCACATTACCTACGTGGTTTCACGCACGGTCAACTTTGCCCAAGGCAGCGCCATGATGGTCGGCGCCGTCATCGGTTACAGCTTCTATATCACCTGGGGCTGGCCGCTGTGGCTGGCAGTGCTCGCGACCTTGACACTGTGCGCAGTCTATGGCCTGGCGATTGAACGTTTCCTGGTCAGGCCCTTCCACTCGCGTGGCTCGGAAGCCTGGCTGATGGCGACAGTGGCCGGCGGCATTCTGGTGGATAACCTGGCGATGTTCAGCTTCGGCAAAGAGCCACGCCAGTTCACTTCGGAGTTGGCCAATCAAAGTATCGAGTTGTTTGGCAGCAGTATCGGCGCATTGCAGATCCTGATCCCGATTGCAGGTGCAAGCATTGCGCTGACGCTGTTTTTGGTGCGTCGCTACACCCGCCTGGGCAAGGTCTTGGAGGCCTGTGTACAGAACCCACGCGCCGCCATGCTGATGGGTATCAGGGTCAATCGGGTGGTGGCCATCGCCTTTGCCGTGTCGAGTGTCTTTGCCGCACTGGCCGGATTGCTGATCGCCCCCTTGTTCAATGTCAGCGCCGAGATGGGCACCTTGTTCGGTCTAAAGGCCTTTGCCGTGGCTATTCTGGGCGGTATTTCCAGCGCCAGCGGTGTGTTTGCGGCAGGGCTGATTTTTGGTCTGGCCGAAGCATTGATCACGGTTTACTTCGGATCGGCATTTACCCAGATATTTACCTTCGCACTGGTCATCGTGGCCTTGGCACTGCGTCCCAACGGCCTGTTTGGCAGCAAGACACTGGTGAAAGTATGAGCCTGAACAAAACATTGATTGCACCCGCCAGCATCGTCTTGCTAGCCCTTGCCAGCACCCTCTTGGCGCTGACACTCGACAGCTACTCGCTGCTGGTATTCACATTCTGCGCCCTGACCGTGGTGGTTGGCGTCGGCCTGAATATCCTGATTGGCTTGAGTGGACAAATTTCATTCGGTCACATCGCTTTTTACGCGATTGGCGCCTACGTTTGCGCCCTTCTCACCATGGCGCAAATTCCCCTTGGCCTAGCCATGCTCGCGGCAGGCTTGGCCTGTGCTGCAATTGGTGGGCTGCTGGCGATTCCTGCCTTGCGGGTGAGCGGTCCTTACCTGGCGATGATTACCATTGCATTTGCTTTGGTGGTCCATCACAGCTTGATCGAGTGGCGCTCGGTAACCGGTGGCGCCAATGGTTTGATGGGCATTCCACTGCCTGAGTTTGGCAGCTTGGACCCGACAATATCACTGTCTTTGATTTCAAGTGCGCTGATGATTGCCTCCCTGGTCTTTTATCAGTGCTTGCGCAATAGCGGCTGGGGCCTGGCAATGCGTGCGGTTAAATCCACCGAGATCGCTGCCAGATCGCTGGGCTTCAACCCCATGCACAGCAAAACCCTCGCCTTTGCCTTGTCAGCAGCGCTGGCCGGACTTGCAGGTGCCCTGGTTGCGCCCTTGATGATGTTTATCAACCCGGCCTCCTTCCCCTTCTCGCAATCGATCCTGTTTGTACTGGCCGTAATTGTCGGCGGCAGCGGCACATTGTTTGGCCCGTTACTGGGTGCCTTGCTGATTGTTCTCCTGCCCGAATTGCTTTCGGACTTTGCCGAGTATCGCCTGCTGATCTTTTCTGCGCTGTTGCTTGGTGTGCTTTGGGTCGCGCCACGCGGAGTCTTGGGCACCCTCGCCAATCTGTGTATGCGCCCAAACAAGGTGCTTGTACAAGGCACGCTCAATAGCCGGTTACTGGCAGAGTTCTTCGCCCAGCCCGAGGCCAGCGAAGGCTTGCAGGTCAAAGAGATCGGTATTCGCTTCGGCGGCGTTCAGGCCGCCCAAGAGGTGAGTTTCTCAGCACGTCCGGGCAGTATCACCAGCATCATTGGCCCCAACGGCGCGGGCAAGACCACAGTACTGAACATGATCAGCGGCTTTTATGCGCCCGACAGCGGCAGCATCAACCTGAACCAGCCACTGGCAGGCAAACCCGCGTGGAAAGTTGCCCGCGCCGGTATCGCCCGCACCTACCAGACCACGCAATTGTTTGCTGAGTTATCGGTGCTTGAAAACGTATTGGTCGCCCTGCAAAAAGGCCGGCTAAAGCACCCGTTCAGCCGGGCGAATGAGCAACAACGCGAACTGGCCATGCAACTGCTGGGTTTGGTTGGCTATGCTGGTTCGGTGAATACCCCGACTGAAGATCTACCCCATGTCGACCGCCGCCTAGTCGAGATCGCCCGTGCGCTCGCCACACGCCCTGCGGTGCTGCTGCTGGATGAACCGGCGGCAGGCTTGAGCCGCAGCGACACTGACAAGCTGGCCCTTCTGTTCAAGCAGCTCGCCGGATTCGGCATTGCCGTAATCCTGGTGGAACACGACATGACCTTGGTCATGGCGGTTTCCGAACGATTGCTGGTGCTTGATGCCGGCAAGCCAATTGCCTGGGGCACGCCCGAGGAAGTACGCAGCAATGAGCGCGTGATCGCGGCCTACCTAGGCAGCACCAGCTATCAAGCGACCCCGCGTGAATGCCCTTGGGACGGTTCACGAGATGCCCGCCTGTTCGTCAAGGACCTGGTGATCGATTACGGCGCCTCGCCTGTTGTGGACAGGGTCAACCTGCTGGTCAATCCCGGTGAATTGGTGGCGATTCTCGGCGCGAACGGCGCCGGCAAATCAAGCATCCTGCAATGCCTGGCGGGCCTGCACCCGGCAACGTCCGGCAGTATCCTGCTGGATAACGAAAGCATCCATCATGCACCGCCCAACAGCATTGCCGCCCAAGGGCTGGCACTGGTACCTGAAGGCCGCCAGGTCTTTCCACTGCTGAGCGTGCGCGACAACCTGCTGCTGGGTGGTTATTCACGTCGTGACAGCTATGACGCCGCTGCAGAAGTTGAGGCGATCCTCAAACGATTTCCGCGCTTGCGCGACCGCATAGATAGCCCGGCGGGCCTGCTCTCGGGCGGCGAACAACAGATGGTTGCCATTGGGCGCGGCTTGATGGCCAAACCGAAGATACTGTTGCTCGACGAACCTTCGCTCGGACTGTCGCCAGCCATGATTGGCGAGCTCTACAACACGCTCGCCGCGCTACGCGATGAAGGCGTGACCATACTGCTGGTCGACCAGATGGCCAACCTGGCACTGCAAGTCGCCGACCGCGCCTATGTGCTTGAAACCGGGCAAATCGTTAAAGCTGGCAGCGCCGAAGAACTGCGCGGAGACCCTGAGTTGGAAGCCGCCTATCTCGGTGAAGGAGCCGCAGCATGAACGGCCTGACAATTATCAATGCACGCCGCGCAGACCGTTCGGCACAGGCCGCCGAACTCTATATCGAAGATGGATTTTTTGTCGCTGCACCCTCCCCCGGACGACACCATGAGGTACTGGACCTGAAGGGAAAACTGATAGTGCCGGGCCTGATTGAAAGCCATATCCACCTGGATAAAGCCTGCATCATGTCGCGCTGCCAACTGCTGCACGGCACCTTGAGCGAAGCGATCAGCCAGACCCGTGCGGCAAAAGCGGGCTTTACCGAAGAGGATGTCTACCAACGCGGCGCTAGCGTGCTGGAAAAAGCCATAATCCAAGGCACCAGCCACATGCGCACGCACATTGAAATCGACCCGCAAATCGGCTTGACCGGGTTCAATGCCATCAAGCGCTTGCAGGCGGACTACGCATGGGCGATCTCCTTGCAGTTGTGCGTCTTTCCCCAGGAAGGGCTGCTCAATAACCCGGGGACCGAGGCGCTTATGCGCCAAGCGCTTGAACAAGGCGCAACGGTCATCGGTGGCTGTCCCTATATGGACGATCAACCCTTGGCCCATATCCAGCGCGTGTTTGAATTAGCCCGCGAATACGATTGCGATATCGATTTTCATCTCGACTTTGACCTCAACCCTGAAGGTTTGACGGTTGACGAAGTGATCCGCTGCACCCTCGATTCTGGTTGGCAAAACCGTGTTGCCATCGGCCATGTGACCAAGCTCTCGGCGCTTCCCAAAGCGCAGTTGACCAGCCTGGCGATGGCGCTCGGCGAAGCGGGCGTGCAGGTGACTTGCCTGCCCAGTACCGACTTGTTTTTAACCGCTCGCGAGCATTTTCATAACAAGCCCAGAGGCTTGGCGCCATTGGCCCACTTGCATGCCTGCGGGGTTACCTGCTCGCTCTCGACCAACAATATCGGCAACCCATTCACGCCTTATGGCGATGCCTCACTGGTGCGACAGGCAAACCTGTTCGCCAATGTCAGCCAGCTCGCCACCGAAGCCGAATTGCTTAGCTGCATGAGTTGGATTTCAACCGAGTCAGCCAAGCTTCTGCATTTGCCAAACTATGGGCTGGAGCCCAATTGCCGAGCTGACTTTATCGTCTTTGATGCCGCAAGCAGTGCGGCGGTGGTTGCCGAAATCAGCCCAGCGCTAATGGGTTTCAAAGCTGGCCTGAAGACTTTCCAGCGCGATCAGGCGCAATTGCTGCGCCCCGGCCAGCAGTTGATGTCGTAGCCACAGCCTAAAACCAACTGCCGCCATGAGCGATGCCCGCTAGCTCATGGGGCGAGGTTTCAATTAAGCTATGGTCATGAAGCCCAAATACGACGACACTCGCCAGCACCTACTCGACACCGGTCACCAGATCATGTCGAGCAAGGGCTTTTCGGGCGTCGGCCTGAGTGAAATCCTGCAAACTGCAGGGGTTCCCAAGGGCTCCTTCTATCATTACTTCAAGTCTAAAGAGCAATTTGGCCAAGCCTTGCTCGAAGACTATTTCAAACACTATCTCGCCGAACTCGACCAGCGTTTTTCCGAGCAAACTGTCAAAGCGCGTGAACGCTTGCTTGGTTACTGGCAGCACTGGCTCGATGGCTACAGCGGCCCGCAATGCGAGGGCAAATGCCTGGTGGTCAAATTGAGCGCAGAAGTGGCGGATCTGTCCGAAAGCATGCGCATTACCCTGCGCGACGGCACCGACCAAATCATTACTCGACTGGCTGATTGCATCAGCGCAGCCAATGCCGACGGCTCGCTACCTGACATCGACGCCAAGGCCAACGCGGCAATGCTCTACCAGCTGTGGCTTGGCGCCAGCCTGTTAAGCAAGCTGCACCGCAGCAATGAGCCCATGCAACACGCCATGCGCGTGTCACAGCAAGTGCTCGCGGCCTAACGCCCCAGCAACATCGAGCCCCTATTAGTCGTACATTGGCCTCGCAATTGAAGGCTTGAACCTTTACTAGACGACCGGTCTAATAATGTTCAATGATAGGCCAAGCAAGACCAAGCCGATGCAGCAATAATTGAAACGATTGGCCGTAAAGCGCACCTAATGCTGGACGCCCCTTTAACAAACAAGGAGTCATGCAGATATGCAGCAATCAACAAGCATCAACCGACAAGTTGTCCTGGCCTCCCGCCCACAAGGTGCGCCGCGCGCAGAAAACTTCCGGATCGAAGAAAAGCCGCTGCCCACGCCAGGGCCGAACCAGTTGTTATTGCGCACTGTTTATTTGTCACTGGACCCCTATATGCGTGGACGCATGAGCGATGCGGCCTCCTACGCAGACCCTGTCGAAGTCGACGACCTGATGGTTGGCGGCACCGTGTGCCGGGTCGTGAGCTCGAACAATCCGGATTTCAAGCCCGGCGACTGGGTGTTGTCCTACAGCGGCTGGCAAGATTATTCATTGTCCGATGGCACCGGCCTGACCAACCTGGGCAGCACGCCGCAAAACCCATCCTACGCCTTGGGCATCATGGGCATGCCCGGCTTCACCGCCTACATGGGCCTGCTTGATATTGGTCAACCCAAGGCTGGGGAAACCTTGGTGGTAGCCGCCGCCACCGGCCCTGTCGGCGCTACAGTTGGGCAAATTGGCAAAATCAAGCAGTGCCATGTCGTCGGCGTCGCCGGTGGCGCTGAAAAATGCCGTTACGCAGTGGAAACACTGGGCTTTGATGCCTGCCTTGATCACCACGCCAGTGACTTCGCCGAACAACTGGCCAAGGCCTGCCCCAATGGCATAGATGTGTATTACGAAAACGTCGGCGGCAAGGTGTTCGATGCAGTCTTGCCACTGCTCAATGCCCGTGCCCGGATTCCGGTTTGCGGGCTGATTGCCCAGTACAACATGACCGCCCTGCCAGATGGGCCAGACCGTATGACGCTGCTGACGCGCACCATTCTCACCAAGCGTTTGAAGATTCAAGGCTTCATCATTTTCGATGATTACGCCCACCGCTACGACGAGTTTGCCCGTGACATGGGCCAATGGCTCACCGAAGGCAAGATCAAATACCGCGAACAGCTTGTACAGGGCCTGGAGAACGCACCTGATGCCTTTATCGGCCTGCTTGTAGGCAAGAATTTCGGCAAGCTGGTGGTTCAAGTCGGCGCTGAAGACTGATTACCCAAGAGGAAGATTTCCATGAAAGTTCTGATGGTTTTGACATCGCACGACCGACTGGGCGACACCGGCAAGAAAACCGGTTTCTGGCTCGAAGAGTTCGCGGCTCCCTATTACCTGCTCAAGGATGCAGGCGCAGCAATCACACTCGCCTCACCCAAAGGTGACCAGCCGCCACTTGACCCCAAAAGCGATGAGCCCGACGCACAAACGGCGGCAACCGAACGCTTCGCGGGGGATCAAGTCGCCCAAAAGGCCTTGGCCAATACCCTCGAGCTAGAAAGCGTAAATGCTACCGACTACGACGCGGTGTTCTACCCTGGCGGACATGGCCCGTTGTGGGACCTGGCTGAAGACAAAAACTCGATTGCACTGCTCGAAGACTTTTACGCGGCAGGCAAACCCATTGGAGCGGTTTGCCACGCGCCAGCCATTTTTCGCCATACCAAAGGTGTCGATGGCAAGCCGCTGGTCAATGCCAAGAGCGTGACCGGTTTCAGCAATAGCGAGGAAGCAGCGGTAGGCTTGACTGATGTGGTGCCGTTCCTGGTTGAGGACATGCTCCAGGCCAATGGCGGTATCTACTCCAAATCAGCCGACTGGGAAAGCTATGTGGTCGGTGACGGCCATTTGATTACCGGCCAGAATCCCGCCTCATCCGAAGCGACAGCTGAAGCCCTGCTGCAACTGCTGCAGTAAACACCGCTGGTGGGGCGTCTGCGCCGGGTTAGAGCCCAGCAAGGGCTTGGCGCAGATTCACATCTTCTGGCTCTTGCTCATCAAGGGCCAGCTGCCCCTCAAGCTCGTCAAGGTGTTCGAGCATAACCTGCACCGCCTTGTCGGTATCGCCCTGTTGCAATGCAGTGATGATCTCCTGATGCTCGTCCGAGGCGCAGGACGGCACATCATTGCGCTGATACAAGGCGACAATCAACGAACTGCGCACCATCAGGTTCGCCAGTATTTCACTGAGCACGCTATTGCCGCTCAGCTCACCCAGCAACAGATGGAATTCGCTTAACTCGCGCACGATTGCCCGTCGGTCAGTGGCATTGGTGGCGCAGCGTTCGTTGCACAGATGAGTGCTGACCCGTTGCGCATGCTCAGCCATCATTCGTGGGCTGATGCTCTCGACTATGGCACGCTCGATGGCCCGCCGCGCGGCAAAGACTTCACGCGCCTCTTTGGCGGTCGGCTGGGAGACCAATGCACCGCGGTTGGGCTCGATCGTGACAATTCGCTGCATGGCCAAACGCTGCAGCGCCACCTGGACGTGATTGCGATTGGCCTGGAGTGTTTCGACAATTTGCGCCTCGACCAAACGTGTACCGGGGCGCAAGCGATGCTGGGCAATCGCTTTTGACAGCACATCAACAATGCGCTGGACCTCAACTTGTTTAGCACTGACGCTCATCGAACCCATCTTGTCCTCGGTACCCAGTCGCTAGATTGCAAAAGCCGAGGCTTATTATCCGCCACAGTCGACAACCCGGCAAACGCCTGGCCAGACTTAATCTGCCTGCCCCAGACTGACGCCCTGACCACGGGGATCATGCATTGCAAAGCGCTTGCCAGTGTTCTCGATAGCGATAGCCCCGGCTTGGCCGGTAAATGGACTGCGTGCGGGTATGACTTCCACTTCATGGCCCAATGCGGCCAACTGCTCGATCACCCGGTTGTCGATATCTGCTTCAAGCTTCAGGTTGTCAGTGCTGTCAAAGAAGCTTCTGCCCAACAAAAAACGTGGCATGCTCAAGGCTTTATCAATGGGCTGGGCGAAGTCGATCAACTGGGTTGCCAGCACCATCTGTGTTTGTGGCTGGCCATCGCCGCCCTGGGTGCCAAAGAACCAACGACGCCCGTCGTCCGCCAGGTAACAGGAGGGATTAAGCGTATGGGCCGGGCGTTTGCCAGGTCCCCAAGCATTTGGATGCGCGGAGTCGGCACTGAAACCTGCTGCACGGTTTTGCCAAAGCACGCCGGTGTCACCCATGATGCAGCCCGAACCAAAATCGTGAAACAGGCTCTGGATCAAGCAGGCGGTGCGCCCTTGCTCATCGGTGGCGGCCATCCATACCGTATCGGCTGGACGCCCCGGTTCGGACCATGCAGCGGCTCGGCTGTCATCAATCTGCGCGGCATATTGTTGGGCGCAGGCATCAGACAGGCTGGCGTTGAAATCCCACTGAGTCGCACCTGGATCGCACAGCTGCGCGTTACGCCGCAACAACCCTTGCTTGATGGCTTCAACCAGCGCGTGATAATAACGGGCAGAGCCATTGCCATAGTTGCCGACCGGCTTGTGCTGCAATGCCGACATGGCCTGCAGGGTATAGAGCCCCTGACACGGAGGCGCGACATTGAATAGCCGCCCTTGACGATAGCGAATGGAGATGGGCGCGACTTCTGGCGCCGTTGTTGCCGCCAGGTCTGCGGCGGTCAAACCACACTCCAACTGGCTGAACGATTCAGCGAATGCCTGCGCCAGTTGCCCTTGATAAAAGTCGTCAATCCCGTCGCGCGACAATTGCAGCAAGGTGTTGGCCAATGCTGGCTGACGCAGGATATCGCCCTTTTGCAACCAGCGACCATCACGCTTGCACAGCGCATGCAGATCGGGCAGCCCCTCGATCATATCTTGACGCCGCGCTTGCCAGAACAATTGCGACTCTGACACTTCAACACCCCGTTGCGCGGTTGCAGCAGCATCTGCCAAAAGATCACACCAGCCCAGGTGTGAGCCCCATTGCCGACTAATTTGCTGAGCGGTTCTCCAGCTCGCCATTGCCCCTGCGGTGGTTGCGACAGCACCAGGTCCACGCAAGCTGATGGCTCCGCCTTGTGGTAACAGCTGCCCGGCCTGACCGATCCCCATAATGGTGCGCACGCGACTGTCGTGAATCATCCATAGCGCATCGCCACCCAAGCCAGTCATGTGCGGATACACCGCCGCCAGCATCGCACTGGCCGCCAACATGGCATCGATGGCCGTGCCACCGGCATCTAGGATCTGCATGCCCGCGGCACTTGCATCAGGGTGTGGGGTACAAATCACGCCACGACGGGACTCTGCTATCATCGGTTCAGCTCCTGACTTTGCTAGCTATCTACAAATACTTTGCTAACAAAGTAAGCAATAACCGTTCCCTCTCTTTTTGCCCCTGGCGGTGAGCGGGTTACAATCGGCTCATTTGCCATAAATGCTGCGCGGTCACTTACGCTGTATCGCCGGGCGAAACCTACAGCGAGCCATGCACCATGACCGATCTTGCCCCTCTTGCCGCCTATCAACATGCGCTGGACCATCTGGGTTTCAAGCCCGACGCAGCGCAACGATTGGCCGCTGAGCAACTGCAAGCCTGTTACCAGGCCCTGCATAACCCAACACCTGAGACACCGCCAGCAATGGGCGTGTATTTATGGGGGCCGGTTGGGCGCGGCAAAACCTGGTTGATGGATCAGTTCTATAAAAGCCTGCAGGTACCAACCCGCCGCCAGCACTTTCACCACTTTATCCGCTGGGCGCATCAGCGCATGTTCCAGTTGACCGGCACCGCCGACCCGCTGCGGGCACTGGCCTGTGAGCTGCGCGATGAAGTGCGGGTCCTGTGTTTTGACGAGTTGTACGTCAACGATATTGGCGATGCGATTATTCTCGGCAGGCTGTTTCAGGTGATGTTCGAGGAAGGCGTGGTGATGGTCTGCACCTCAAACCAGCCGCCTGACCAGCTTTACGAAGGTGGCTTTAATCGCGAGCGCTTTCTCCCTGCCATCGCAGCCATTGAAGCCAATATGCAGGTGGTAGAAATTGATGGCGGCCAAGACCACCGCCTGCATCCGGGTACACAAATCCAGCGCTTCTGGCGCAGCGCCGATGATGGCCCCAGCGCCTTGCATGATGTCTTTCTGCGCCTGAGTGAGGGCCAGCAAAACACAGCTGAGCCCATGATGTTGAATCAACGCAGCCTAAAATTGGTGCGCCGCGCCGACACTGTAATCTGGTGTCGCTTTGCCGACCTCTGCGTAGCCGCGCTGGCAGCCGATGACTACATCGCCTTGTGCGACCAATTCAGCGCCATCTTGTTGAGCGAGGTGCCCAGCTTGAGTGCTCAGCCACGCCGAGCAAAAATCGCCAGAGGCACCGAAGATGGCGCGCAACGGATTGATGCGGGTGATCGCGAACTGCCCAGTCTGTCAGTCCACGACGACAGCGTGCGACGCTTTATCGCCTTGGTTGATGAATGCTACGACCGCCGCGTGCCCTTGTATATTGAAGCCGCAGTGCCGCTGGCTGAGCTGTATACAGAAGGTTATCTTGAGTTTGCCTTCAGGCGCACGCTAAGTCGCCTGCAAGAAATGCAGCTCAAGCGCTTCAGCGGCCAAGCACCGCATGAACAGACAGAATCGGCTCTGGAACTGGACAGGGTTTAACCTCAACTGAACTGTTGTCGATCAATTACGCTCAAAAGTAAGCAACATATCGAGCTCATATCACCCCGCGCAGAAAGGAAGCCGCATGCTTTTTCCGGATTTGACCGGCATCAAGCTCCATCAGGTCATCAAGAAAACCGTTATCGATTTTGTCGATGACGAGTTACCAACCTATGCCTCGGCACTGGCCTTTCAGATTTTCTTCTCGCTGTTCCCCTTCCTGCTGTTTTTGGTCGCGATCATCGGCGTGCTCGATTTGCAGCCATTCTTTGACTGGCTGCGCGAGCAAGCCGCACTGGTGATGCCACGCGCGGCGTATGACTTGGTCAACCCGGCGATCGATCAACTGCAAACGCAAAAAGCCGGGCTGTTCTCGGTCGCAATCGTAGTTGCATTGTGGACAGCTTCATCAGCGGTGCGCTCGGTGATGGTTGCAACCAACCGGGCTTACGGCGTCAAGGAAGGCCGCCCAGCGTGGAAGCGCTTTCCACTGTCGTTTATCTACACCATCGCCATCGCCATCACCTTGCTCGGCGCTGCGGGCTTGATGGTGCTTGGGCCACAGGCGATGAACTGGCTTGCGCAGCAATTCGGCATCGAGCAAATCGTGGTCACGCTTTGGGCAATCCTGCGCTGGCCCATAGCGATTTGCATGCTGATGCTGGTGGTATCGGTGGTGTATTACGTGGCGCCGGATGTCGAGCAGGAGTTCCGCTTTATCACCCCCGGCTCCATCCTCGCAGTAATCGTATGGATAGCGGCGTCGATGGGTTTTAGCTATTACGCGCAGAACTTCGCCGACTACAACGCAACCTACGGCAGCATTGGTGCAATTATCATCCTGCTGCTCTACCTCTATATCTCCTCGGCGGTACTGTTGTTCGGTGCCGAGCTCAATGCCGTGATAGAGCACAGTGTCGAGGAAGGCAAGGACCCGGGCGAAAAGGAAATTCATCCTTGAACCAAAGCCTTGCCCAACTCGACGATGATCACTGCTGCGCCGCTTGATACTCCTGCACCAGCAGGGCAAGGAGTTCCGCGGCTGGCAGCTCGCGAGCCAGTGCAGCGCCCTGCCCGGCCCAGTAAGCCGCAAACTCGAGATTACCCGCCGCCGCAGCCGCTGCGATCAACTGCTTGCCCGCGTCATAGCCGATACCAAAGCCGGGCACAGGTGGATGCCCAGCTGCGCCAACTTCGCGCATAAAGCGATTAACCATGCCCCGCGCCGGACGCCCGGATATAACCTTGGTGACTTGCGTGGTGCGTGCCCGCTCGCTGGCGAGCATGCTGCGATAACCTGCATTTGCAGCGCTTTCAGGGCACAGCACAAAGGCCGTGCCCAGCTGCGCGGCACCGGCGCCAAGCGCCAGAACCGAGGCAATGCCCGCACCATCCATAATCCCGCCTGCCGCAACCACCGGCAGCCGTGTGTGCGTGACCAGCAAGCGCACCAGAGCGGTTGTGCCAATCGCCTGGTCTTGCTCAGGGTCAAACACACCGCGATGACCACCGGCCTCAATGCCTTGGGCAACAACTACATCAATGCCAGCCCGTTCCACCAGCAAGCCTTCTTCAAGACTGGTTGCCGAGGCGAACAAGGTGATACCGGCGGCCTTGAGTGCATCAATTCGCGACTGCGGCGGCAAGCCCAAATGAAAACTGACCACCGCCGGACGCTCAGCCAATAACACTTCGAGCTGCTCATCGTTGTTGCAAAAGCTGCTGTAGATATCTTTCAGGCCGCTGGGCGCAGGCACATCAAATTCGGCGAAATAGGGTTGCAGGTGCTTGATCCACGCCTGTTCGACAGCCGCATTTGCACGGCTGGGCTGGTGACAAAAGACATTCACATTAAACGGTGCTGAAGTCAGCGCGCGCGTCTCGGCGATCATCTTTTGGCCGGCGCTGGCGTCTACTGCTGCAATCGCGATGGAGCCGAGTCCGCCGGCATTGCTGACCTGTGCAGCCAGTCGTGCAGTTGAGGTTCCCGCCATGGGCGCCTGAATAATTGGATGTTCGATTCCCAAACGCTGGGTCAAAACTGTCATCTTGTGCCCCTTAGAAACTAACCTGGTTGCCAACGCGGTTTGATCGGTTAACCGCGTCGGCAGCCCAATTTATATCAATCAAATCGTGCCAAGCCTAATCGAACGCTCAAGCCTCAAGCGCACTGGCTGGACCAAAAAACTCGTAATGGCACTGATCGCCTGGCACACCCAGATCACGCAAGTGCTTCTTAACCTGCGCCATAAAAGGTTTTGGCCCAAGGAAATAGGCATCCAGGTCCAGGTTTTCAGGCAGCCACGCAGCCAACTGTTCGCGGCTGAGAAATCCCTTGGCATCGCTCTGGTCATTTGCCGCCGGCTCGCTGTAGCAAAAGAACCTGAGCAACTGCGGATAGGCCGCGACTTGGCTGTCGACCCAGTCTTTGAAGGCATGCACGGCACCGTTGCGCGCACAGTGAATAAAGTGAATGGGCCGGCCACTGGCTTTCGCCGCATCAAGCATGGTCAGTGCAGGCGTAATGCCTACGCCTGCGGTTATCAGCGCCAGCGGCTTTTGCGACTCTCGCAAGACAAAGTCACCCGCCGGTGCAAACAGCTCAAGCTCATCGCCCTCAATCAGGTTGTCGTGCAAGTGACTGGAGACCAAACCCTGAGGCTCGCGCTTGACGCTGATGCGATAAGACTCGCCGTTGCTCAATGCCGACAAGGAGTAATTACGCCGTACCTCTTGGCCATCAAGCGTCAGCAGCAAACCAATATACTGGCCCGGCTGATGCGCCAGCACCGGTTTGCCATCGACCGGGACCAGATAGAACGAAATGATCTCATCGCTCTCAACCACCTTCTGCGCGACCTTGAAGCGACGGCGCCCGCGCCAACCTCCGGCAGCGTTTTCATTGGCGCTGTAAACCTGCTCTTCGGCGGCGATCAAGATATCGGCCAGTTGGCCATAGGCTTGCGCCCAAGCATCGATCACTTGGTCAGTGGCGATCTCAGCCCCCAGCACTTCGCGGATTGCCCGCAGCAAACAGCTGCCAACGATGGGGTAATGCTCTGGCAAGATATTCAACGACACATGCTTGCTGACAATCTGGCCGACTAGCGGACCAAGCGCCTCCAGACGATCAATATGCCTGGCATACATCAATACGCCGTTGGCCAAGGCACGCTGCTGATCACCGCTGGCCTGATGTGCCTGGTTGAACAAGGCGCGCACCTGCGGGTATTCGCTGAACATCAGCGCGTAAAAATGCCGAGTCAGCGCTTCGCCACCGGTTTCAAGTAATGGCACGGTTGATTTGACGATGGCACGTTGTTCTGGAGTCATTCTGGCATTTCCTTGTTCAAGGTTTGCACGCTTGCGGGCGCGTGATAATGTTCACTCACTGTCAAATAACCATTTTCCATGCCATATTTTTTATTAAATAAATTCAATAACTTATAAAATTTATAGTCTTTATGACCCAGCTACTTTGCAGTCATAAAGACCCAATGGAGTTATTTTGACTAACCCCCTATTACTGGCACTCATTCCGCTAATGGCTGACCTTTCGCGCGACCTGCCGGACGATGAACGCTATCGACGCCTGTTGCTTGCACTGCGCCAGTTGCTGCCCTGCGATGCCGTGGCCCTGCTCAAGCTCGAAGACCAGCAGTTGATCCCCTTGGCGGTGAACGGCTTGAGCACAGATACGCTGGGGCGGCGCTTCAAAGTAGATGAGCATCCACGCTTAAAAGCGCTGCTGGAAAACACCGGCCCAACACGTTTTGCGACAGACTGCGAACTACCCGATCCTTATGATGGTTTAGTCGAAAATCACCGGGGCCATCTTGAAGTTCACGACTGCCTGGGTTGCCCGCTCTATGTCCAGGAACAGCTCTGGGGATTGATAACCCTGGACTCACTGGACCCATCCCGTTTTGGCGCCGTTGATCTAAGCAACCTTGAGGCTTTCGCCAGCCTTGCCGCTGCAACGGTAATGGCCAGCGAACGCATTAAGCTGCTTGCGCGTAACGCTGAAGATCAACGCCAACTGGTCGAGATCTACAAACGTGCAGCCAGCACTCATCCTAGCCGCGAGTTGATTGGCCAGAGCAGCAGCCAACGACAGCTTCGCCGGGAAATAGAAATTGTCGCCAACAGCCAATTGAGCGTATTGATCACCGGCGAAACCGGCGTCGGTAAGGAATTGGTCGCCGAAGCCATTCATAGGCAGTCGCCGCGCGCGCGCAAGCCCCTGATCAGCCTGAACTGCGCCGCCCTGCCGGAAACCCTCGCCGAAAGCGAGTTGTTTGGCCACGTCAAAGGTGCATTCTCCGGCGCCATGAATGAGCGCAGCGGCAAGTTCGACTTGGCCGATGGCGGCACCTTGTTTCTCGATGAAGTCGGCGAGTTGCCGCTGGCCATGCAGGCCAAGTTGCTGCGCGTCTTACAGAGCGGTCAGTTACAACGTGTCGGCTCCGATAGCGAACACCATGTTGATGTGCGCGTGATTGCAGCCACCAATCGCGATCTTGCCGAGGAAGTGCGCAGTGGACGCTTTCGCGCCGATCTTTATCATCGCCTCAGTGTTTACCCGTTGCATGTGCCCGCGCTGCGCGAGCGCGGTCGCGATACCTTGTTGCTGGCAGGTTATTTCCTCGAAGAAAACCGCGCACGCCTGGGCTTGCGCAACTTGCGTTTAAGCAGCGACAGCCAACACGCACTGCTCGCCTACGACTGGCCCGGCAATGTGCGTGAGCTGGAGCACCTGATCGGCCGCGCGGCACTCAAAGCCATGCAGGCCAGGCCCGAAAGACCGCGAGTATTGACCATCGATGAAGAGGCGTTGGGGCTAGGCATACAGGCTACGAACAAGACAGCCACAACAATCCACGGCCGCGCGGCGCCCGCGCGCGGGCGAGACTTGAAGGAGTCGATCGATATCTACCAAAGCAGCCTGATCAGCGAAGCACTGACCCGTCATCAGGGCAATTGGTCCGAAGTGGCCCGCGAGCTTGGGGTCGATCGCGCTAATCTCAACCGCCTGGCCAAGCGCCTTGGGTTGCGCTGAGAACAGTCCAAAACAAGACGGCTTGGTTGCAGCTTGCTACAACGGATTGATCCGCCAGACCTCACACAGGAAGACCAACAGATGTCCTCGGTAAGCACAGATGAATTTATGGCCGTAAACGCTACCTTGAGCCGTTTTTTCCTGGCATTCGATGAACGTGACTGGCAACTGATGCGCGATTGCCTGGCGCCACAGCTGCATATTGACTACGCCTCGTCAGGACGAGAACAACCCAGCAGGATGAGCAATCAGGAATTTGTCCAACGCCGGCAAAATGCCGTGGACAGTCTGAACAAGCACCACAGTTTTTCCAACCTGCTACTTTCGAAAAGTGCTGAGGGTATCAACGCCCGTTGCAATTACCTGATCTTGCGATTCGACAGTACCGAGCGTGAAGACGGCGATGATTTTTTCCACTCATGCGGCGCCTATGAATTCGTTTTCAGCGAAGTAGACGGACAACTAAAGATCGCCAGCATTACCCAGCGGGCGCTGCGTAGCTGGAGTAACCGCCAACTGCATGGCGGTTCACGAAAAAGTTAGCTCTGCCTTGGTGTGAAGCAGTGGCGGACAACGCTTTTTTGCCCACCAACTGCCGCAACTGAACGCTAGATATTAACTAATCCAGTTTAAAACCACTGGTCATTGCGCTTGCGCCGAACACGCAGCAATGATGGCAAGATCAATCCAGCAAACAAGCCAACGCCGGCAATACCGCCGCCGTAAACCATATAACGCATCAATACCTGCTGTTGTTCATTGCCGAGTTGCGATCTCGCTTCGCGCAGTTCAGAGCGCGCCTGGCTCAAGGCAGTTTCTTGGGTGGTTCGCGCGGTCTGCAACTCGTCGATCAGCTTCTTGCGCGCATCCATGGTTTCCTGCATGCCCTGCACCCGGGTCTTCCATGTTTCATCAATGCCAGCCAGTTCAGATGTCAACTCGGCCAGCTTTTGTTCCAACTGCGGCAAACGCTCGGCCTGGCCCGGCACATCTTGCAGGTCGCGACTTGGAATCCATACTGTGTCGCCATTTTCACTGCGCACCTGGCTGTAATCACCCTGAGTTTTCAATAGCTCAAGTTTTTGCCCAGAGGCCAGGGTTCCAACAATACGGTAGCCATCGGTAGGCCCACTGCGCACATAGGTATTGAGACTATCGCTCACCCAGCGTGCATTGGCAGCGGGCTCCTCGGCCTGTACTGGCGCGCCAGCGATAAGCAAGCCGCCGAGTACACAAGCACTGAGTGCGCGGTGCTTGAATGGGTGAACACGAACAAGGGAATGGCTAAATAGGGACATGAGGCAATATCTTCACATGACAAACGAATGAAACCCAGCAAACGGGCGCGCAAATAAATCGGCCAAGTTAAGTGCAGAAATTCGCGCAGGTGTATGCATGGGCGACCAGGTAGCCCTTTGCTCCGCCTACTACTCACCCGGCGGGCCGACAAGAGACAGACAGCGGCTCAATAGATTGAGTTCAGTGTAAAGAGATAGATGGTGCTGGCGATTGCTCATGTGCCCTCACCCAAGGCTTCTCGGCCCCAAATCCTGCAGCAATCGGCAAACAGAGACTGGATAAAACCGGCCAAGACCGCCATTCTAGCCAGACATTTTTCAACACAGCCCTTGATGCTGTTGTTAGCGGAGCACTGCCATGCAAGACCAACCTCTCACTGCTGCCGACTTCGACTTTATCGAACACACCCTGCTCGAATACGGCGATGATAATTGCGTACTCAATTGCTCCGAGCTCGATGGGTATTTCACGGCGCTGGTCTCAAGCCCCGCCCAGGTCGATATCAGTGAGTGGTTCCCGACCATATGGGGCGGACAAACGCCGGACTGGAGCAGCCCCGAGCAAGCCAAGCAATTCCTCGAGCTGTGCGTACGCCACATGAACAGCCTTGCCAGCCAACTGGCGATGAGCCCTCAGGCATTCAATCCGCGTTTTGAGCAAACCGAGCATCAAGGGCAATCACTGCCGCTGGCTGAAGAGTGGTGCTTTGGTTACCTGCGAGGCGCCGCACTGGCCAACTGGCCGGACTTGCCTGCCCCCCTGACGGCCAAGTTCCAGGCCATCTCGCTGTGCGCCGAGCAGGACAACTTTGAACCGGCACCCGACCTCGACATGGCGCTTCATGCCCAGAGCGTTGCCGCCATCAAACCGGCGGCGCTGGCCATTCACGATCACTGGATCGCTCAGCGCTAAGCAAGCGCTTTTGACAGGCTACAGTGCGGCCTGTCAAAAGCGCAATTGCAGCTCAGCCTTGAGCGACGAGTGCACAGCATTGGCCGGGGAAAATCGCAAATAGCGATCGGCAACCGGCTCATCAAGCAACATCTGCGAATCGCGGGCGTAATCGTTCAGCAGTCGCCACGGCAACTTCGAGCCTTGGCGCGGCAGGACTTCATTGGCACGTTGTACATAGCCAGAGCGCAGCGCACCCATGATCGATTCACTTTCAGCGCAGCCCTCGGCATCGTGCGCCACCACGGCTTGATACTGGTGCTGGTCCATGTGCTTGAGCAGGCGACAAAAGTAAGCTGCAGCAATATCAGCCTTGAGGGTCCAGGACGCATTGGTGTAGCCAAATATCCAGCCCATGTTTGGCACATCGTCCACCATCACGCCTTTGTACGTCAGGTGCTGGTTGAGCAAGCAAGGCTTGCCATCCAGGCTCAATGCCAGACCGCCCAGTACCTGCACCTGCAAACCCGTTGCGGTAATGATGATATCAGCATCCAGCTGTTGGCCGGACTCAAGCGCAATGCCCCGCTCGGTAAAGGACTTGATTCGATCCGTCACAATCGAGGCCTTGCCATTGCTGATTGCGCGGAACAAATCACCATCAGGCACGGCGCACAAGCGCTCATCCCAGGGCTTATAACTCGGGCTGAAATGGCGCATGTCAAAATCATCGGGCAACTGTTTCCGCACGCCCTTGAGCAATACTGCACGGACTTTATTCGGCCAGCGCTTGGCCGCTTTGAACATCCAGCGCTGCAGGCGGATATTGCGCTTGCGCGCCAGCGTGTAGACCCAGGATTCAGGCAGGAAACGGCGCAGCAAGGCACTTAACTTGTCCTGCCCCGGTACCGAAAAAATATACGAAGGCGAACGTTGCAACAAGGTGATATGGGCTGCGCTCTCAGCCATGGCCGGCACCAGCGTGACTGCCGTCGCACCGCTGCCAATCACCACAATGCGCTTGCCTTGGTAATCGAGATGCTCTGGCCAGTGCTGAGGGTGAATACACTGGCCGTTGAACTGCTCGATACCGGGAAAATCCGGCAGATAACCGCTGCGATGGTTGTAATAACCGGTGCAGGAAATCAAGAAGTCGCAGCTGATATGCCGGGTCTGGCCGCTGGCATTGTCCTGCACCTTTAGCGTCCAGCGCTGCTCAGCACTCGACCAGTCGGCAGCGCTTACATCAGTGCCGAACTGGATATGTTGGGTGATGCCATATTGATCGGCCGTTTCGCTGATGTATTGGCGTATCGAAGGGCCATCGGCCAGCACTTTCAATTCATTCCAGGGGCGGAACCGGTAACCGAAGCTGAACATATCCGAGTCCGAGCGAATGCCAGGATAGCGAAACAGATCCCAGGTGCCGCCGATATTGTCACGGCGCTCGATAATGCTGAAGCGCTTGTCCGGGCACTCCCGGGCGAGATGACAAGCCATGCCGATACCAGACAAGCCTGCACCAATAATGACGATGGAATGATGTTCATGAGCCATATGGTTTTATTCTCGCGCTGAACATATTTACGCCCAGTGAAAAACGACCGCGCTACATTTTTCAAAGAGGCGCTTGCTCCCAAACAATAGCACCAAGCAACTGCTCGGTTTCACTCAATAACCAATCAACATTCGCGCTGATAAGCGCTTATAAAAACGCCGGGGCTCTGAATCAGAGGCCCGGCGCCTGGTTTGGGTCGCTGTTAGTCAGATCAGTGGCTTTGCACCTTGCGCCGCTCTGCCACGGTTTCAGGGGTCACCACGCCGTCACTCTGGCCAAAGTGCTTGAGCACGAAGGTACTCACGGCCGCGAGTTCCTGGTCGTTGTAGCCCTTGGCAAAGTTCGGCATGCGCTGATCGACCGGCGCACCCGCATTGCGATGACCATTGAGCAAGACGCCAAGCAAGTTCGCCGCCGTCGGATCATTAACTGTCTTCAACCCAGCCAACTTGGCGGTCGGGCTTTGGTTACCCTCGCCGTCCCAGCGGTGGCACGCGGCACAGGCTTCAGCGAAAACCTTGCTGCCCAGATCATCAACCACCACGGCCCTGGCGCTCAGGTCGTCGGTTACCGCGCGGGCAATCCCGCTGCTTTGCGCTGGCGTGCTTTTCAGGTAGACGGCGATAGCCTTCTGGTCTTGCGGGGTCAGCTGGCTCAAGCTGTGCTCAACCACTGAAGCCATTGGCCCGCCAGCAAAGCCATAGCCAGATGCATAGCCCTTGGCCATGTAGTGAGTGAGGTCATCAACCGACCAAGCGCCAATGCCGTACAGCGGATCAGAGCTTATGTTGTAGGCCTGCCAACCCTGGATAGGCGCACCAGCCAAGGCTTGATCCGAGTCAAGCGACTGGAAAAGGGTGCGCGGCGTGTGGCACTCACCACAGTGGCCAGGCCCCTGCACCAGGTAGGCGCCACGGTTCCACTCGGCCGACTGCTTGCTATCCGGCTCGTACCGCTGGTTATCGAGAAACAGCGCATTCCAGAAGAACATGCCCCAGCGTTGGTTGAATGGAAACGACAAGCTGTTTTCAATCGGCGCCTGCTTGACCGCAGGCAAGCTGAACAAATACGCCTTGATTGCCAGGATTTCATCCCTTGGCATCAAGCTGTACGAAGTATAAGGAAATGCCGGGTAATAGTGTTTACCGTCGCGTCCCACACCTTCTTGCAGCGCACTGACGAATTCGTCATCAGTCCAGGCACCAATCCCGGTGTCGACATCGGGGGTGATATTCGGCGAAAAAAGCGAACCAAAAGGCAACTCGAATTCGACGCCACCGGCAAAGGGCTTGCCCTTCTCGGTAGTGTGGCAAGCCACGCAATCTGCAGCCTTGGCCAGGTAGGCACCCTTCTTGACCAGCGCATCAGCCGAGGTTTGTGTATCGGTGCCTGCAGCCATCACCCCACCAGAAACGAAGGTCAGGCCCATAAGCATCAGGATGTTTTTCAAAGCGTTCATGAGTTCATCCTTAAACAAGGTAGTAGCCCGCACGGGTCAGCGGTAAGCGTCGCACCCGCTCACCAGAAGCGGCATGCAGAGCATTGACCAACGCTGGCGCAATGAGCGCGGTACCGGCTTCGCCCACACCACCGGGCAACTCCAGACTCGGCATCAAATGCGCCTCCACACCTGGCACTTCGCTGATACGAAGCTGCCGGTAGTTATGGAAGTTGGTTTGTTGGACCTGCCCCTGCTCAAGCAAAATCTCGTTGAAGAAGGCAGCGGACAAGCCAAACAAGGTGCCCCCTTCGATCTGCGCCATGACCGAGGTCGGATTCGTCACCAGGCCACAGTCGACAACACTGACCAGGCGCTTGATACGCACACCCTTGTCGCCCTGCATCTCCAACTCGACCAGGGTCGCGACGAAACTGCCGAACACGGCACTCACCGCCAAACCACGGCCTTGTCCAGCAGGCAGCGGCGTTTTCCAATCTGTTTTTTCCGCGAGCATTTTCAGCACCGCTTGTGCGCGGGGCTGGTTTTGCATCAGCTTGAGGCGATACTCCAGCGGATCAGCCTTGGCGTTGTGCGCCAGCTCATCGATAAAATTCTCAAGCGCATAGGTACTGCGTAATGGCCCCACCCCGCGCCACCAGGAAACCGGGATGGTTTTTGGCTCTTCGCGGATGTAATGCACCTGCAAGTTGTCCATGGCGTACAGGGGCTCGATGGCCACTTCGACGGCGTCTGCATCCACGCCGTTTTCCGGCAGGCTGCCAGCATAACGGGCCAATACCGAAGCACCCGCGATGCGATGTTGCCAACCCAGTAGCTTGTCGCCGTCGAAAGCAGCATTGATGCGGTCAACATAATGAGGACGGTACATGTCGTGGGTCATGTCCTCTTCCCGGCTCCAGATCATCTTCACCGGATAGTTGACCTGCTTGGCAATGGCCACTGCCTGGGTAATGAAGTCAAAATCAAGCCGCCGGCCAAAAGCACCACCAATCAGCTGGTTATGCACGGTAATTTGTTCAGGGGCCAAGCCTGTGACTTGTGCTGCGGTCTGCTGGGCAAACACTGGCACCTGGGTGCCGACCCACAGATCACAGGCGTCAGGGCGAACATGAACCACGCAGGTCATGGGTTCGAGTGGCGAATGCGACAGAAATGGCTGCTCATAAACCGCTTCAAACTGGCTGCTGGCCGACTTTAAGCTGGCGGCGATATCGCCTGTTTTATGGGCAATGACACCGTCACGGCTGCTGGCGTCTTGCAGGGCCTGGTCGAGCTCAGCCGAGTTGATCGAAGCGTTGGCGCCAAGGTCCCAGTCGATTTTCAGGGCATTGAGCCCTTGCTGGCAGGCCCAGTAATTACTGGCGATCACCGCGACCGCGTTGTCCAGCTTGACCACATCGCGCACCCCCGGCACTTTACGTGCGGCGCTGTCGTCAACACTGCGCAAGGTACCGCCATAGACAGGGCAAGTGAGTGTCGAAGCGATTTGCATGTCAGGGACGTTGATGTCGATGGTGAACTTGGCTTTGCCATTGACCTTGTTTGGCGTATCGACACGCTGCAGCGGTTTACCGATGATCTTGAACTGCTCAGGTTTCTTAAGTGGCACATCAGCTGCAACCGGAACCGGCAAAGCGCTGGCTGCATCGACCAGCTCACCATAGCCTGCTCGCAAGCCATTGGGGCCAAACACCACTGCGTTTTCTGCGTGGCACTGGCTTGGCGCAACCTTCCAACCCAGCGCAGCGGCCTGGATCAACAGGATTCGCGCAGTTGCACCAGCCTGGCGCAACGGCTCCCAGGTAGCGCGTGTCGCAGTTGAACCACCGGTAGCCTGAAACTGCAGAAGTGGGTCGGTATACAGCTCGGCGTTTGGCGGCGCATCGACCACCTCAACCTGATCAAGGCTGACTTCAAGCTCTTCGGCAACCATCATCGCGATGCCGGTATGAGTGCCTTGGCCCATTTCAATCTTGGGTGAAATCACCGTCACCCGGCCATCATGCCCAACCCGCACAAAAGCGCCATAACCGCTTGGACTTTGTTCACCGAGACGCCCCGGCGCTACGGCATCAGCAGCCGCACTACGCGCAATCAGTGGCGGCAACCAGGTGCTCAATACCAGCCCGCCCATGGCCAGTGTGCTGCCCTGCAAAAAGCGTCGACGAGAAGATTTAAAGTGTGGCTTTTCCATGAATAAATCGCTCCTTAAGCCTGGCTGACGCTTTTGATGGCTGCACGAATACGGGTGTAAGTCGCGCAGCGGCAAAGATTGCCAGCCATGGCCGCGTCAATTGCCGCGTCATCCGCGTCAGGCTGTTTCTCAAGCAAGGCCACGGCGGACATTATTTGGCCAGACTGGCAATAACCGCACTGCACCACTTCATGCTCAAGCCAGGAAGCCTGGACTTTCTGGCCGACCTCGGTTTCACCAACTGCCTCGATGGTGCTGATCTCATGGCCAACCGCCGCGCTGATTGGCAGTACGCATGAGCGCACGGCGTTGCCATCAAGGTGTACAGTGCAAACCCCGCACTGGGCGATCCCGCATCCAAACTTGGTGCCCGTCATCCCAAGCACATCACGCAGCACCCAGAGCAGCGGCATATCGCCGGGCACATCCACCTGTTGCTCACGTCCATTGATCGAAAGTGTGTGCATGGCGACCTCACATAAAATTGGTTAAATCCAAAGACAGGGCTCACACAGCGAGCTGTCCTCTGCTCTGGTAAGACAGGGAAAGCAGCGAATTTTTGGCACCCTGCCATTCAAATCCAATGCCTAAAATACCCTGAAGTCAAACTCACACAGTGCAAAGCAGCACTACCTATCAAAAGTTCTGGCTCAAAAGAATAGACCAGTCGTCTATTAAATTCACCCTATAACTGAAGCAACAGGTCAAGCATGGTGCTTGCAAGAACTGCCGACGAGCCGAGGGCCTGATCTGACGCCAGTCGCACAAGTGGCGCCAGGCTTGATGGCTGGGACGATAGCAACTAGTTATTGAATGCCAGTACGTTCTGCAACCACGCTTTGGCGTAGCAGGTCGAGAATAGCGTTGTGCTGCACTTACCTGCCCGATACGCCGCACGAATGGCTGCTAGATCTACCTGCTCAAGGTAATCCAGCGCATCTTCCATTTCTTGGGGATTGCCGTAACCACCGCTGCGCATCTCACTCAATGCCTCAGGCTTGCTCCAGCCCTGGATAACCATGCGATACATCGCGGCCATCAAGCCGGTACGGTCACGACCATGTTTGCAGTGCATCAATACCGCGCCATCTGTCTGCGCCTGCTCAAGCACATGCAGCACACGAATGACATCGGCGTCAGTCACGCGATCAGCATGCAGTGCAATGTTCACCGTGCGCATTGGCGCGTCACCAAGCCATTGTTTGTCATCATCCTTGATGAAACTGACAACAGTGCCGATCCTGGCAGCCTGCAGCGTCGCGACATCGCTTCGATCAGGCAATGCGCTACGGTACAAGCCCGGGGTCATCCGATACAGGTTGAAGTGTTTATCCACCTGCGTAGCCCACTGCTGCTGATGCTGAACCGCAACTGAGCTGCTTGGCTGATGAACCGCCCGCGCATCAATACTGGCAAAAGCGGTGGCTGCAATGCCAATGGCGGCTAGGCCTATGATGTTTTTTCGAGACACTAATGGCATTGACAGCTCCTGTTATCAGGAGCACTACGCTATGACTTGGTGTGTGAAAAGCCGATGAAATGGATGTGAAGAAAACGCCATACGTAATCTTGAGCAACAAAGACTGTCTAGTCTAAGGACGTATACCAATAGACAGTAGAAGCCCTGCCCAAAGCTGACTAGGCTGAGTGTTAGCCACTCACTGTAAAGATCAGCAACATGGCTTCATGAAGCCTCTGGAAATTTTAGCTTCAGCCGTTTTTCAAGCGCTTCAACTGCAGAGTCAACTCAATAACTAGGAACTCAGCAATGACCGAGAAAAGCCTGACCCACGCCACCGGCGCCCCAGTAGTCGACAACCTCAATACCCAAACCGCTGGCCCTCGCGGCCCGGCACTCTTGCAAGACATCTGGTTGATTGAAAAACTGGCGCATTTCGACCGTGAAGTCATCCCCGAGCGACGCATGCACGCCAAGGGCTCTGGCGCTTACGGAACCTTCACCGTAACCCACGACATCAGCCAATACTGCCGCGCCGCACTGTTTTCCAAGGTCGGTAAGGAAACCCCGCTGTTCCTGCGTTTTTCAACCGTTGCCGGTGAACGTGGCGCCGCCGACGCTGAACGGGATATCCGCGGTTTCGCCGTCAAGTTTTACACCGAAGAAGGTAACTGGGACCTGGTTGGCAACAATACGCCGGTGTTCTTCTTCCGCGATCCAATGCGCTTCCCTGACCTCAATCACGTGGTCAAGCGTGACCCGCGCACCGGCATGCGCAACGCCACCAGCAACTGGGACTTCTGGACCCTGCTGCCGGAAGCGCTGCACCAAGTGACCATCGTCATGAGCGATCGGGGCATCCCGAAAGACTTCAGGCACATGCATGGTTTTGGCAGCCACACCTTCAGCATGCTCAATGCGGCCAATGAGCGGGTCTGGGTCAAGTTTCACTTCGAGTGCCTGCAAGGCATCAAAAACCTGACTGACGCCGAAGCTGAAACCGTGGTCGGCAAAGACCGCGAAAGCAGCATGCGCGATCTTTACGAGAGCATTGAAGCCGGTGATTTCCCGTCCTGGAAGCTGCGCATCCAGGTCATGACTGAAAACCAGGCGCGCCATCACAAACACAACCCGTTCGACTTGACCAAAGTCTGGCCACACGGCGACTACCCATTGATCGATGTCGGTGTCATGCAGCTTAATCGCAACGCCGAAAATCACTTCGCCGAAGTTGAACAAGCCGCCTTCTCGCCCGCCAATATCGTGCCCGGCATTGGCTTCTCGCCGGACAAAATGCTGCAGGCGCGCCTGTTCTCCTACGGCGATGCACAGCGCTATCGCCTGGGCGTCAACTTCAACCACATCCCGGTCAATGCGCCGATCTGCCCGCATCAAAGCTTCCACCGCGATGGCCATATGCGCACCGATGGCAATCTCGGCTCGAAAATCGCCTACTGGCCCAACAGCCAAGGCGAATGGGCCGACCATCAAGCCTTGGCCGAACCGGCGCTGCCACTCGATGGCGACGCCAAGGCCTGGGATCACCGGGTTGATGATGATCACTACGAGCAACCGGGTGATCTGTTCCGCCTGATGAGCCCGGAGCAACAGCAAGCCTTGTTCGAAAACACCGCGCGCGCCATGGACGGTGTACCGAATGAGATCAAGCAACGCCACGTCGACAACTGCACCAAGGCTGACCCAGCCTACGGCGCAGGCCTGGCCAAGGCGCTTGGTCTGTAAAGCCTAAAAAGCCCGCCAGGCTTGGCCTGGCGGGCTTTCGTCAACTACGTCCAACCTAGTTTTCTAGGCTTGCATGGCCCAGCCGTGCACACTCATCGCCGCCTGACGCAAGGCTTCCGAACGCGTTGGATGTGGGTGGCAAATCAGCGCAATATCCTCGGCGCTGGCTGAAAACTCCATCGCCACACAATACTCAGCAATCAGCTCACCGGCGCTTGGACCGATGATATGTACGCCGAGAATCTGATCGGTGCGCTCATCCGCTAGCACTTTGACGAACCCTTCGGCCTCGTGATTTATTTTCGCCCGGCTGTTGGCCGTGAACGGAAACTTGCCGACTTTATAGGCACGCCCCTGCTCCTTTAGCGCCTGTTCGCTGCTGCCAACGCTGGCAACCTCGGGTTTGGTGTAGATCACACTGGGAATCACACCGTAATTCACTTCGGCGGCATGGCCCGCAATGCGCTCGATACAGGCAATGGCTTCCTCCTCTGCCTTGTGCGCAAGCATCGGCCCCGAGGTGACATCACCAATAACCCAGATACCTGGCACTTCACTGCGTTGCTGTTGATTGCCGAGCATGCCGCGTTTATCGGTACTTAGGCCAACGGTCTCCAGCCCAAGGCCTTCTGTGTAGGGCCGCCGGCCAATGGCAACCAGCACATAATCGGCCTGCAAGACTTCACTCGAACCGCCCGCAGCAGCCTCGATATTCAATTCAACACCGCTGGCCGAGCTTTGCGCAGCCATCACCTTGGTGCCCAGTTTGAAGCCCACGCCTTGTTTCGCCAGGGTGCGTTGCAACGCGGTGGCTGTTTCTGTGTCCAGTCCGGGACAGATACGCTCCAGATACTCAACCACAGTCACCTTGCTGCCCAAGCGGCGCCAAACCGAACCCAATTCCAGCCCAATCACTCCAGCGCCAATGACCACCAAATGCTTGGGCACCTCAGGCAGTTCAAGGGCGCCGGTGGAGTCGATGATGCGCTTGTTATCGACCGTCACACCCGGCAGCGGTGTTGGCTCCGAGCCGCTGGCCAAAACGATATCGCGAGCCTGCAACTGGCTCTGGCTACCGTCTGCATGGCTGACGCTGACCTTGCCCACCCCGTCGAGCTTGGCCCAGCCTTTGATCCAATCAACCTTGTTCTTGCGAAACAGAAACTCGACCCCCTTGGTCAGCGCGCTGACGCTGGCATCTTTCTGTTTCATCATCTGCGCCAGGTTCAAGGTCGGCTGCACCTCAACACCCAGCTTATTCAGCTCGCCGCTACTGGCCGCTTCATACAACTCGGAGGCATGCAGCAAGGCCTTCGATGGCATGCAGCCGACATTAAGGCAGGTGCCGCCAAGGGTTTCACGACCCTCGACGCAGGCGACCTTCAACCCTAGCTGCCCGGCGCGAATGGCTGCGTTATACCCGCCAGGCCCACCGCCAATAATCACCACGTCGTACATTTCACTCATGTCGATTACCTTCACAATTGCTGATGTTCAGCGTCAAACGGCACCTTAGAAACACAGCTAGGGATCATTGCACTGCAAGCTCGGCGGCTCTGCGCCGGCGTTGCAGCAGGTGGAACAGCGACCAGGCAATAAATGCGAAGCTGGCATTGAGAAAGACCATAGCCCAGGCGCTGCCATCTTGCAGGGCGCTCAATAACACACCGCTGAAGGTTGCCCCGGCCATCTGTGCAAACCCCATGAATCCTGCTGCCAAGCCTGCTCTGTGAGCATTGGGTATTACCGCCCCCGCAACGCTTGCGGGCAGCACCATGCCGCCACCCAGCGTCACTAAAACCTGCGGCAGCGAAAGCCCAAGCACCGACAACCCAAAGCCTTGATGAATGACCAGGGTCGCAACCGCGCCAAGGGCCGCCAGGCTCACGCCAATACTGACGATTTTGTCCGGCCCTAAACGGCTGATATTGCGTTGGGTAAACAACGCGCCAGCAATCAAGGCCGCCACAATCGCGCTGATGGTCATCCCGTACTGGCTGGGGCTCAGGTGCAACAGGCCGATATAAACAGCTGATGAACCGGCGATCACCGCAAACATCGCACCGTAGGTAAACGCCAATGTCAGGGCCAAGGCCCGAAAGGAAGGATCCTTGAGCAAATCGGCATAGTTGGCGAGCAGTTTGGTCAGCCTTCCCGCCTGAGGATCAAGCTGCCGGTTGCTTTCCCGGTAAAAGCACAACACGGAGAGGACAATTGCGCCAGCAACCAGCAAGGCCATCAGAATAGGCGCCTGCCAACCACCGAAACGCACCAGCAAGCCACCTAATGCCGGGGAAACCACAATGGCGCAAAGCATGCCAATCACGGTCATGGCCAATGCCGGGCCCGCCTCGGCCTGCCATACATCACGCACAATAGCTCGCGCTATGACCAAGGCCGAACAGGCACCTAGACCTTGTAAAGCGCGGGCTGCAATAAACTCAACCATGTTGTTGGCCAGCAACATCCAAAAGGTCGCACACAGATAAACCAGCAACCCCGCGAACAGGATCGGGCGTCGTCCCAGTCGATCAGACAGCGGACCAAGCACCAGTTGTCCCATGCCAAAAGCAGCCACGAACACTGACAACGCCAGCAAACTGCTGCCGGGCTTGGCCGCCATCACCCACTCGATTGCAGAAAGGCCGGGAATAATCAACTGAGTGGAGATCTCACCCAATGCGGTGAGCGCCATCAGTAATACGAGAAGCTTGCGCGAAGGTTTAACGGCGCTGTGCATGACAGTTTTCCTGTAAGCAATGGCTCGGACTGATGATCAGATAGCCTTGGATACTTTTATATTACGACTATAATTTACACAATTAGATTACACATGTAATTTAATAAAGCAATCGACTTATCCAACATCCGCAGAGGGCCGCTAGATGGACAACATTTCCCGAGAAGAAAAACTGGCAAGCTGGATTGATGCCGAGCAAGTCGCCCGCAGCAAGCTCGCCGCGCCTGGCAGCATGAACCTGGCCCAGGTCAGTGAAATGTCACCAGCCGAGTTCTTCAATGGCATTGGCGAAGGGCAATTGCCCTGCCCGCCTTTCGGACACTTGGTCGATTTTGTGCCGATTGAATGGGCAGAGGGCTTTTTCTTGTTCCAAGGCTCGCCCGATGCCCGCCATTACAACCCATTGGGCATCGTGCACGGTGGTTATGCCGCGACACTGCTCGACTCCTGCATGGGCTGCGCGATTCATACCCGCTTGCAACGCGGGCAGGGCTATACCACCACCGACTTGCGCATCAGCTATACACGCGCCTTGACCGATAAAGTCGGCCCGATACGCGCCGAGGGCCGCATCGTGCATCTGGGCCGTTCAACGGCAATCGCCGAAGGACGCATCTATGATGTCGATGATCGCCTCTACGCCGTTGGCTCAACCACCTGCTTGATCCTGGGCAACCCCAACTAAAAACACCAATCACGGCCCTGGCCATTAACTTTTACCCAAAGGGTGCAGGGTCAATTAATATGTCGATCAGCATGCAAAGAACCCGTGAGGCAAATTATGCGTTACTCGGACGATCACAAGGCCAAAACCCACCAGCGCATCATTGAAGAAGCAGCGCGCCTGTTTCGACGTGACGGCATTGGTGCGACCGGATTGCAGCCCTTGATGAAAACCCTGGGACTGACTCACGGCGGCTTTTATGCGCACTTCAAGTCCAAGGATGAACTGGTTGAAACTGCATTGGCCCACAGCGCCGAGCAACTCAGCGATCGCACACAGCAGCTGTTTAGCGGTGAAGCGCCGCTGGCCACATTTATTCGTGGTTATCTGTCCAGCGCCCATCGCGCCAATCCGGGAGAAGGTTGCCCGCTGCCAACCATGTCAGCGGAGCTTGGCCAGCGTGGCCAGCCCAGCCCGGTTACCGATCAGCTGGTACAAAAGCGCCTGAAATCCATCGAAGGTTGTCTACCTGGCGACAATGCCGCCGAACAAAGCGTGGTCCTGCTTTCTACGGTGATCGGCGCATTGGTTCTGGCGCGCAGTGTCAGTGATCCCGAACTATCAGAACGGCTGCTCAAGACCGCGCGCAAACAGTTACTGGAGCAGGTCGAAGCCAGTTGATCCTTGCCTATTGAGCAGCGCAAACAAAGCGCTTGAGCTAGCTCGGAGTAGAAGCCAGCTCAAGCGTATCGAGCTACTTGTACCGGGCTGCCGCCTGATTGCGCGACAGGTTCGGCCCCAACTTGGTCCGCGCAGTGACCACTGCCTGCCAGTCTGCCGCGTCCGGAAGCGATGGAATAGTCACCAGCTCGCCCTGGTCAAAACCTGCCAGAGCAGCGTCTACCATATCGCCAACTTCCATGATCATCTCAGGGGGCAAGGCCGCAGCATCCATGCCTGAACGCTCCCAGATTTCCGTACGGGTAACGCCGGGTAAAACCGCCTGGACCTGCACTCCAACCTTACCGACTTCCGCCTGCATGGTTTGAGTCAAGCTCAGCACATAGGCCTTGCTGGCACTGTAGACCGCGTTGAACATCTCGGGAATCAATGCAACCACTGAAGCGAGATTGATGATTGAGCCGCGCCCTGCCGCGCCAAAGCTTGCCGCCGCTGCCGCAGACAGGTGGGTCAGGGCCACAATATTCAACTGAATCAAGGTATCGACCTTGGCCGCGTCACCTTCAGCCAACGTGCCATTGATCGCAACACCGGCATTGTTGACCAACATGCTGATGCTTGAGTCCGTGCGCAAACGCTGCTCAACACGCTGCAGATCAGCGTTGTCAGTCAGATCGGCCCTGAGCACCTCAACCTTAACCCCAGATTCCTGGCGCAGGGTTTCAGCAAGCGCATCGAGCCGTTGCTGGTCACGCGCCACCAATAGCAAGTCATAACCGCGTGCAGCCAGACGCTGTGCATAGGTGGCGCCAATCCCTGAGGATGCGCCAGTGATCAAGGCAGTGCCTTTGTTCGTAGGTTGATTCATTGCTGCTTCCTCAGTTTGAAATGGCTGCGATCGAGCCGATGGAGTGACTATCTCGCAATTTATATTACGATCATAATCTTATATTTATATTAAGCCCATAATTTAAATTAACCAATACAAATCAAGCGCGACGAGGCAAGTCTAGCTGAGCATTAACCAACGCAATGACTGGAGCTGAATCCCTCGCCAGGCACCGCTCGACAAAAACAAAACCCATTCACACAAAAAAGCGGGTAACCATTTCTGGTCACCCGCTTTGGATGGTGCTTACAGCGTTGGTTTAAACGCTGCGAATCAAGTGATCGAAAGCACTCAATGAAGCCTTGGCGCCCTCACCCACGGCGATGACGATTTGCTTGTAAGGCACCGTGGTCACGTCACCTGCGGCAAAAATACCCGGCACATTACTCTGACCTTTGGCATCCACGATGATTTCACCTCGTGGTGACAACTCGATCGCGCCTTTGAGCCAGTCACTGTTTGGCAGCAAGCCGATTTGCACAAAGATGCCTTCCAGCTCGACAGTCACCCGTTCATCGGTGTTGCGATCCTGGTAAACCAAGGCATTGACCTTCTGGCCATCACCCAGTACTTCAGTGGTCAAAGCGCTTTTGATGATGGTCACGTTGGCCAGGCTGGCGAGCTTCTTCTGCAACACCGCATCGGCGCGCAACTGGCTGTCGAATTCAATCAAAGTGACGTGAGCAACAATACCGGCCAGATCAATCGCCGCCTCGACGCCCGAATTGCCGCCACCGATCACAGCCACGCGCTTGCCCTTGAACAATGGGCCATCGCAATGCGGACAATAGGCTACACCACGGCCGCGATATTGTTGCTCACCGGGCACATTCATCTCTCTCCAGCGCGCGCCAGTGGCCAGGATCACCGTCTTGGCCTTGAGCGATGCGCCGCTGTCGAATTTAACCTCGTGCAAGCCACCTGCTGTGCTGGCCGGAACCAGTGCGCTGGCGCGCTGCAGGTTCATGATATCGACCTCGTACTGGCGCACATGCTCTTCCAAGGCGCGGGCCATTTTCGGGCCATCTGTTTCCTGCACCGAGATAAAGTTTTCGATGGCCATGGTATCGAGCACCTGACCGCCGAAACGCTCGGCGGCCACACCGGTACGAATGCCTTTGCGCGCGGCATAAATCGCTGCTGCAGCTCCAGCGGGACCACCACCGACGACCAATACGTCGAAGGCATCCTTGCTGTTGAGTTTTTCCGCATCACGCGCGGCGGCACCGGTGTCGATCTTGGCCAGGATCTGCTCGACATCCATGCGCCCCTGACCAAAGAGTTCACCGTTAAGGTAGATGCTTGGTACAGACATAATCTGGCGCTGCTCAACCTCAGCCTGGAACAGCGCCCCGTCGATCGCTACGTGGCGAATATTCGGGTTCAGCACCGCCATCAAGTTCAGCGCCTGCACCACATCCGGGCAGTTCTGGCAGGACAGCGAGAAGTAGGTTTCAAAGCTAAACTCACCTTCGATAGCCTTGATCTGCTCAATCACATCAGCAGCCAATTTCGATGGATGCCCGCCGACTTGTAGCAGCGCCAGCACCAACGAGGTGAATTCGTGTCCCATCGGGATACCGGCAAAACGCAAGCTGATATCGGCGCCAGGGCGATTTAACGAGAACGACGGCGTGCGTGCATCAGTGCCATCGGTCTTCAAGGTAATTTTGTCGCTAAGGCTGCGAATATCTTCAAGCAAGCCATGCAGTTCACGGGATTTATCGCTGTCATCGAGGGACGCGACGATCTCGAACGGCTGGGTGACCTTTTCCAGGTAAGCCTTCAACTGGTTTTTCAGATTGGCGTCCAACATGATTTGACTTCCCTTTATACGAATTTCAGAGACAAAAACGCCCGGACGGATCGCGCCCAGGCGCTTGTAAGCTGATCAACAATGTGTCGACCAGCTGTTTGCCAGCTACTGAGGCGCCTATACACCTCAGCCTTCACCTGTCATTGAAAGCGCCAGCCAATTAGCTGGCGACTCGCAAAACAGAGTTAGATTTTGCCGACCAGATCCAGCGATGGCGCCAGAGTGGCTTCGCCTTCTTTCCACTTAGCCGGGCAAACTTCACCTGGATGCGCAGCAACGTACTGAGCAGCTTTTACTTTGCGCAGCAGTTCTTGTGCATCACGGCCAATGCCACCTGCGTTGACTTCAACGATCTGGATCTTGCCTTCTGGATCGATGACGAAAGTACCGCGATCAGCCAAACCGGCTTCTTCGATCATCACGCCGAAGTTGCGAGTGATGGTGCCAGTTGGGTCGCCGATCAGTGGGTACTGGATTTTGCCGATGGTGTCAGAGGTGTCGTGCCAGGCTTTGTGTGTGAAGTGGGTGTCAGTCGACACGCCGTAGATTTCAACATTCAGCTTCTGGAACTCAGCGTAGTTATCAGCCAGGTCACCCAACTCGGTTGGGCAGACGAAGGTAAAGTCGGCTGGGTAGAAGAATACGACCGACCATTTGCCTTTCAGGTTGGCTTCACTGACTTCAACGAACGCGCCGTTGTGATAGGCAGTGGCGTTGAACGGCTTAACTTCGCTATTGATATAAGACATCGATGAACTCCTTGGGAGGGTTGAAAATTTACCCTGCAAAGAGTACCCACTGAATCCTGAAAGGTCTTATTGATTGACCCCATAGTGCTGATTGAGAGACTCAATCGAACCATAGTTAAATCTTTTAAAAACATAGAGATAAGCTGAGTCCTCGATTGCCGAAAACCCAGCTGATCCCTTCAGATCAAACCAATGCCCTGCAACAGACCGTAATTGGCCTCAGCCAAACAGCATTACCGGGCTGAACGATGATCAGGCGAGGCTTGGATCAATCACCAACACTAATTTGCCATTTACCTGATTCCCCGCAAGCTCGGCAAAGGCCGCTTCAGCGTCTGCAATCGGGAAACTGCGTACCAACTGCGGGCTAAGCCGCCCTTCGCCAAACAATGGCCAGACCTGCTGGCCAAGATCACTCATCAGATCGGCCTTGAACTGGTCATCGCGACTGCGCAAAGTCGATCCCACGAGCTGCACACGCTTGCTTAACAGCAACGTCATATCCAGCTCAGCCTTGCGCCCGCCCATCAGGCCAATATTCACCCAGCGCCCATCCAGCCCCAGCAACTCAAGGTTCAGCGCTGCATATTTGCCGCCAACCGGGTCGAGAATTACGTCAAAGGGGGCAAAATCACGCAATGCCTGCGGCCCTTCTTCACCGCGTAAAACACCGCCTTGCGCACCCAGCGATTCGCAATAAACCAAGCGATCAGCCGTACCGACACTCACCCAGCACGGGCTGCCGAAGGCCTTGCACAACTGGATTGCCGCTGAACCCACACCACTGGCGCCTGCGTGCAGCAGCACTTTTTCACCCGGCTTGAGCCCCGCCAACTGAAAAAGATTGAGCCAGGCCGTTGCGTACACCTCGGGGATAGCCGCCGCTTCGTGCAGTGATACACCGTCAGGAACAGGCAATGCATGGCGACCATCAACCACCACTTCCTCAGCCATGCCGCCGCCGGCGAGCAATGCACAAACCCGGTCTCCCACTTGCCAGTCACTGCCTGCGCCGACTTCGGTGATCACTCCAGAGCACTCCAGCCCAAGCGCGACGCTGGCTCCAGGTGGTGGCGGATACAGCCCGGCACGCTGCAGCAAATCAGCTCGATTGAGCCCCGCAGCCGCCACTTTTATGCGAATTTCACCCACATCGCATGATGGGGATGTGATGTCTAACCACTCAGTGCTGCCTTCAACGCCTTGCAATGCCTTCACGCTGCCTCCATAGTGCAATTGAACCGAGCCCGGCACGACTGTCGGGCTTTTGCATTGCGCCGTTGGAACTCGGCGCCCTTAAAGATGGCCTAATATGCTTTATCAACAGCCCCTACGTCGAATCAGCATGAAGCGTTCATTTATCAGCGCCACCCTCGCCCTTGCCCTCGGATTGAGTGCATTGCCTTTGGCAGCAAAGACCACCAGCGATCACAGCTGGGACTATTTGACGCCTGATCGCGAACAAGTCATTGCCAGCCTCAACGTAGTGGAGCTGCTCAAGCGCCACCACTACAGCAAGCCTCCGCTTGATGATGCCCGTTCGGAAATCATCTATGAGGGCTACTTGAAGATGCTCGATCCTCAGCGCAGTTATTTCACTGCCGCCGATATCGCCGAGTTCGACAAGTGGAAAGACCAGTTCGATGACTTTCTCAAAAGCGGCAACCTTGAGCCCGGCTTTGTCATGTACAAACGCCATCTCGATCGCTTGAAAAGCCGTCTCAACGCTGCCTTGACCATGCTTGAGAAAGGCGTCGACAAGATCGACTACAGCGTCGATGAAACGCTCACTCTCGATCGAGAGAAATCACCCTGGGTCAAAGACGAAGCAGCGCTTCAAGATCTTTGGCGGCGCCAGGTCAAGGACGAAGTACTGCGCCAGAAGATTGCAGGAAAAGACACCAAGACCATCCAGGAAACCCTGGTCAAGCGCTACAAGCGTCAGTTGCTTCGCCTCGATCAAACCCGCAGCGAAGATATCTTCCAGACCTACATCAATGCCTTTGCGATGTCATACGATCCGCACACCTCTTATCTGTCACCGGATAACGCGGAAAACTTCGACATCAACATGAGCTTGTCGCTCGAAGGCATTGGCGCAGTTCTGCAAAGCGACAACGACAATGTCAAAGTCGTGCGCCTGGTTCCAGCTGGCCCGGCGGAAAAGAGCAAGCAAATTAAGCCTGCTGACAAAATCATTGGCGTCGCCCAGGGCGATGACGAAATGGTTGATGTCATCGGCTGGCGTCTGGACGAAGTGGTCAAGCTGATTCGTGGCCCCAAAGGCTCGAAGGTTCGCCTTGAGGTGATTCCAGCAAGCAATGCACCCAACGACCAAACAAGCAAGATCGTCACTATTACCCGCGAAGCGGTGAAGCTTGAAGATCAAGCGGTGCAAAAAAAGATTCTCAAGCTCAAGCACGACGGTCGTGACTACAAGCTCGGGGTCATTGAAATTCCGGCCTTCTATCTGGATTTCAAAGCATTCCGTGCTGGCGACCCGAACTACAAGAGCACCACGCGTGACGTTAAGCGCGTGCTGACAGAGCTGAACAAAGAAAAAGTAGATGGCGTGGTCATCGACCTGCGCAACAACGGCGGCGGCTCTCTGCAAGAAGCCACCGAGCTGACTGGCCTGTTTATCGACCAAGGCCCAACAGTCTTGGTGCGCAACAGCGATGGCCGGGTTGATGTGCTTAACGATGAAAATCCAGGAATCTTCTACAAAGGCCCAATGGTGCTGCTGGTCAACCGCCTGTCCGCCTCGGCATCGGAGATTTTTGCAGGGGCCATGCAGGACTATCATCGTGCTCTGATCATCGGTGGCCAGACCTTCGGCAAAGGCACGGTGCAAACCATCCAGCCGCTGAACCACGGCGAGCTAAAGCTGACCCTGGCCAAGTTCTACCGGGTTTCGGGGCAAAGCACCCAAAATCAGGGCGTACTGCCTGATATCGCCTATCCCGATGTGATGGACACCAAGGAAATTGGCGAAAGCGCACTGCCAGAAGCCATGCCTTGGGACACCATCAGCCCGGCTATCAAGCCCGAGCGTGACCCGTTCAAACCTTACCTGGTGCGCCTCAAGGAGCACTATGAAGCGCGTACAGCGAACAACCCGGACTTCACCTTCTCTCGTGAACGCTTGGCGCTTGCGCAAAAGCTGATGAAAGAAACCAAAGTCAGCCTCAATGAAGTTACGCGCCGGGCACAGCACAAGCAGATCGAGGGTGAGCAATTGGCCATCGAAAACAAGCTGCGCAAGGCTAAAGGCGAAGAGCCGCTAACCAAGCTCAAGGAAGTCGATGAAGACAGCGTTGCGGTCGAGGACAAGAAAACCAAGCCCGAAGATGATGCCTTCCTCAGCGAAGCCGGGCAGATCCTGCTCGACTACCTGAACCTGACTTCAGCGCTGGTTAAAAAGTGATGCACACCAGCTCAAGCTCGGAACCGGGCTTGAGCTGGCTCGCGCTTGAGGTTGAGCCGAGCTGTCATTAAAGAGTCACTAATTTGTCGCAAAATCAAGGGCTGATATCACTATCAGCCCTTTGTTTTTTCTGACACCGAGACTCTAAATGACCGTCACCGAGCAGTTGAGCACGCTGGACCACATCCTCGCTCACGGCGACTTGCATAGCCTCTTTCAGCCTATCGTCTCGTTATCTGAGCGACGCATCGTCGGTTATGAGGCCCTGACTCGTGGCCCCTCCAACAGTGCCCTGCACTCGCCGATCAACTTGTTCAGCGTGGCGCGTCAAGCTGGCCGCCTCAGTGAACTGGAAATGGCTTGCCGCAAAAGCGCCTGCCAGCACTTCAGTCAACAAAAGCTCGAGGGCAAGCTGTTCCTCAACGTTTCCCCCGACTCGTTGCTCGAAGCCAACCACCGCCCTGGTCGCACACTGCAGTTGCTGCAAGCCTTTGGCATATCGCCCAACAATGTGGTGATAGAACTCACCGAACAAACCCCTACCGAAGACTTTGCCCTGCTCGATAACGCCTTGCATCACTATCGCGCCATGGGCTTCTCAATTGCGCTGGATGACCTTGGCGCGGGCTATTCAAGTCTGCGACTGTGGTCCGAGTTAAGACCCGACTATGTGAAGATTGACCGCCACTTCATCGATGGCATACATCTCGACTCGGTCAAGCGTGAGTTTGTCGGCTCCATCCTCAAGATGGCCCAAGCATCACGCGCCACCGTGATTGCCGAAGGTATCGAGCTTGAGGAGGAACTGGCAGTACTTTCCGAAATGGGTGTCGACCTGCTCCAAGGTTATCTACTGTGTCGACCACAAGAACAACCGCCGCGTGACGCACGCATATTGCTGCCGCAATTGCACAGCTCACCGGCCACGCTCAGCGAAGATGACAGCGACCTCTGCGCCCTGCTTAACGAACAACCTGCGGTGACTATCGATACCTCTACATCCGCGGTACTCGAAGCTTTTCGCCTGCAAGCCAACCTTAACTCCCTCGCGGTTCTTGATGAACACAAGCAGCCCGTTGGCATTGTCCATCGCCACGCGTTTGCCGATGCCCTGCTCAAACCCTTTGCCGCCGAATTGTTTGCCCGCAAGCCCATCAGCCGGTTGATGAGCACCGATTTTCTCAGTGTTGAAGTGAGCCAATCCTTGCAAAAGGTCAGCCGCCTGCTGACCAGCCGTGCACGGCAGCGTATTGAAGAAGACTTCATCATTACCCTCAACGGCCGCTACCAAGGGCTTGGCCGGGTGATCGATGTGCTCAAGCTGATTACCGAATTGAAAATCCAGCAAGCCAAGCATGCCAACCCGCTAACCATGCTACCCGGCAACGTCCCTATTCAGCAGTGCCTCACACGCCTGCTGCAACAAGCCAGACCTGCTGTGGTGTGCTATGTGGATATTGATAACTTCAAACCTTTCAACGACCTGTACGGTTACGCCAAGGGCGACGAAGTGCTGCTGTATCTCGCGCAATGCCTAAGTGAATGCGTCGACCCAACCCGCGATTTTGTTGGGCATATTGGCGGTGATGACTTTCTTTTGGTATTGAGTTCAGAGCAGTGGCGCAAACAACTGAGCAGGGTGTTTGAAACCTTCCAGAATCAGTGCCGGCGCTTTTACCGCGAAGAAGATCTGAATGCCGGTTGCTTCGTCTCCCATGACCGCCACGGCACGCGCCAGGAGTTTGCCTTGCTCTCGATCTCCATAGGCATAGTCCAGGTGACACCGCAATACGCTGCCGACCTGGATGCAAGTCAGTTGGCAGCCCTGGCCTCAGAAGCCAAGCATCACGCCAAGGCCATTCCCGGCTATAGCTTTCATGTGATTGAGGCACAAAAAATATCGGCCTGAGGCGCAGGCAACCGATGGTGCTGCGACACAGGCCCGGCTTGCGCTAAGATTGTCCTGCCGACTAGCATGATCGGCGGCACCAGAAATACTCTCTACCAAGGCCGGTAACTTGCGCACATCTTTTATCAGCGCATTAATGCGCAAAATCGCACGCCCCATCACAGATCCTTATCGACGTTACCGCAATGCCCGACTGATTCACTCAGCGCGTATTTCGGTGGGCCTGCTCGCATCGATTCTGTTAACCACGGGTTTCAATCTGCCCCACGGTGAGTGGGCCTCAGTGACCATGCTGGTGGTCATTGGCGGCCTCCAGCACCATGGCAATATCCGCAGAAAGGCTGCCGAACGGGCCGTCGGCACACTGATTGGCGCAGGCCTTGGCTTGCTCTTGGTGATCCAGCATAACTACATGGAGCTAGCCGGACTCACCTATGTCTTGATGTCCATTTGCTGCGGCTTCTTTGCCTATCATGCAATTGGCAAAGGCGGCTATACAGCCCTGCTGGCAGCAATCACTTTGTTTGTGGTCGCAGGCCACGGCGAAAACCCGGTCAGCGATGGTATCTGGCGCGGGGTCAATATTCTCATCGGCATCGCCTTGGCCCTGATATTCTCATTCGCCCTGCCGCTGTATGCCTTCTACTCGTGGCGCTATAACTTATCGGGCGCCCTGCGCGATTGCGCCACTATTCATCGGCGCATCATCACCGGCTTGCCAGTGACCGACGATGAGCACCAAAAGCTGATCAGCCGCTTGAACAAACGCATGGTTGAACAACGCTCGCTGATGCCATCTGCATCAAAGGAGATGCATGTCTCCATGACGCGCCTGGATGCAATCCAGCGCAGCCTGCGCATGTGCATCAGTACCCTGGAAATTCTCGCTCATACGCGCCCTGAGGCTGGCGACAGCAAAGGTTTGGAGTTACTGCAGTCGACCTTGGCGCCTGAAAACAAGCGCATCCGGGTGTTGTTGCTCGGCATGGCACGTGCCCTGCGTCTGGGCTCGGCAAAAATGCTAAATGAAGCTGATCACAAGCCCGAAAAGATGCTCGCACTGGAAGCTGCCGCCGCATCGGGCATGGGCGGTTATGTGCTGCTGACATTTGAGTTGTCCGCCACCCTAGAAACCTTGCGCCAACAACTTGCGAACAGTTCCAAGCGCTGGAAAGCTCACTAACAAAGCCAGCGATCATGCCCTCAAGCTCGGAGTCGCTACATCAGCGCACTCAACGGGCAATTAGCGGCTATAGGCCCAACGATTCTGCGCGCATCGCAAAGTGCTCTGCTTGCACCGGGTCTGCGGCTAGACCCGGTGCCCCATCACGGTAGAGTTCAGACAAGCGCTGGGCTGCAAGCGGATGGCCTGCGGCCGCAGCCAAGGCCCACCAATGGGCCGTCTGGCTGGCATCCGGAGCTTGGCGAGTATCGCCCTTTAGGCTCAGCAGCCCCATTTGATAGGCCGCCTTGGCATCGCCTGCCGTCGCAGCCAATCGCAACAGACGCACGCCCTCTTCCCGTGCGCCCAAGCCCTGGCCGCGAAACAACAGGATGTGCCCATAGAAACTTTGCGCCTGCACGTCACCCAAGTTGGCCATCCGTGCAAACTGACCTTCGAGCCATTGCCAGCCGCGCGGCTGCTTGACCAACCATGGCCAGTGGAACAAGCGGCGGGCTAGCCAGTAACTTAACCGAGCACGCAGTTTATGCAGCATTTAATGCTCCGGCGGGTAATCAAACTCAAAGACCCGTGCCACTTCAGCGGCATGCCATGAAGCTGCCGCCACACCATCGGTCGGCCCACTGAAACGGCCAAGACGTGTAACGCAGTCAAAGTAACCGGTACGCGGAAGGCGGCTGGCACCTTGGCTGATCACCAGTGAACTGCGTAGCGGGCGATCCGCTTGTGCATCCAAGGCCGCCAGGTGCTCAAGTGCAGCAGTCAGGGTTTGCATTGCGGGCGCAGGCAGTGCCAAACGCTCGATCAATGCACGGTAGGTCAGGAGGTGACGCTGCCGTCGGGCATCGTCGAGAGCAGTCAATAACGCATCATAGTGTTGACGAGTAATTCGAACACTCAAGAGTTCGCCTCCCAACCCTCAATGCCAAGGTTCCAGGCCAAGGCGCGCTGAATCGCCGCATCAGGCTCACGCTCGCCGCTTTCGATCATTTTCAGGTAATGGGGACTGATGCCAACGGCGCGCGCCAGGGTGTCAATGTCCATGCCCTTGGCTTCGCGCAGACTGCTTAGCTGGCTCAGTGCGGAAACATCATTGGATACAGGTTCAGCAACAACCTGAAGACTCCCGGCAGCTTGCAACAACGCCTGATAATGCGCCCATGGAATCACCGCATATTCAGGCTCACCGTCACGCGAGATAACTTGCACACTCATGTTCAACTCTCCACCCTGCTACTTCTACTAACGCAAAGCCGACGCTCACGAAAAGTGCAGTGTTTGATAAATATTTGCATCCGCTTATCAACATCTTAGCAGCCCGTACAACTAATAAGCGTGAACGGAGGCCTGCTTGGCGTCATTGAACAACTTTGCGGGTCGACAATTTAGCCGGGGGACTGGTTTTCCGGGCGCAATGAGCTCAGGGTTTGAGCTCTTCCATCTCCAGCGGTGGCGTCTCAGGCAAGTGCTCAATGCGCTTGAGCTTTTCCGCAGGCTGTTGCGACTGCCATAGACGAAACATGCGCAACTCGTCCGACCATTTGCGCAGAACCCAGGCGAGCACGGCTATGTCGTCGACAAAACCGATGCCGAGGATCCAATCGGGTAACGCATCGAGGGGTGTTACGAAGTATAACAACGCCCCCACGAACGCCAGTAACGCTTCGCTACTTACCGCGCGGTACTCGCCACGCCACCAAGCGATGCACAGGCTTTGCAACAGTGTTAGGTCTTGTTTCAAACCGCTCAGCGCCGGGCCTTTCTTGGCGATCTTGCGGGTTGTTGCTGCCAACAAAGCTGGCAACCTACCATTGCTCAAAAAATTTTGCGCAAGCTTCAGATAACGGGAAAAATTTCGAGGTTCTTTCATCGTGCCTCCCTCGCCAGCCCGCGTCTTTCAAGGGCTGGCATGGGTTATCCACCAAAGCTGTGGATAACCTTGTGAACAAATACTGGATTAGCTTACCAAACGCCCGGCTCATGCGGCTTCTCTACAGATCGGGCATTTTTTGCCCAGCAAATAAAACCTTTATTTATCAATAAGTTATATAAATCAAAAGGTTTTTTAAGGCAGGCTGAAATCAGTAAAAATGAAGGCCTCAGCAAATGTGCATAACCGTAACATTCACTAGCCGTTCTCTTCACATTAAGACCGAATAGTCGTTTTTTGGTTCTATTTATGACCCGCACAAACGACAACGCCCCGTCGAAACGGGGCGTTGTTGAAGCCAGAATAGCTTACTCGGCTTTTTGTGCGTCTTCAGCCGATGCTTCAGGAGCGGCGGCCTCAGCTTTCGGATCCTTGATGCCAATCAACTCCAGATCGAAAACCAACACAGAGTTGGCTGGGATCGCAGGGCTTGGGCTTTGCGCGCCGTAGGCCAGGTCGCTAGGGATGTACAGTTTGATCTTCTCGCCAACGTGCATCAGTTGCAGGCCTTCAACCCAACCTGGGATCACACCGTTAACGGGCAAATCAATCGGGCTACCACGCTCAATCGAGCTGTCAAAGACAGTGCCGTCAGTCAGCTTGCCTTCGTAGTGAACAGTAACGATATCGGTTGGCTTAGGTTGCGCACCGTCAGCCTTCTTGACGATTTCGTACTGCAAACCGGAATCAGTGGTCACGACGCCGTCGCGCTTGCCGTTCTCTTCCAGGAATTTCTTGCCCGCTGCTTTCGATTCATCGCTCAGCTTGGCCAGGCGCTCTTCAGAACGTTTTTGCAGGGAAGCAAAGGCTTCAACCAGCTCTTCGTCTTTCAGGCGCTGCTCTTTCTTACCAATTGCATCTTCAATGCCTTGGGCAACTGCTTTCGAATCAAGGTCGTCCATGCCTTCTTGAGCCAGGCTTCTGCCCATGTTCAGGCCGATACCGTAAGAGGCTTTCTGCGCTGGGGTTTTCAGTTCCACGCTGTTGGTTTGAGAATCACAACCAGCGAGCACCAGCCCAACCAGGGCTACCGCAGCTGCTAAACGATGCTGTTTCATGCTTATTCCTTGTTCGGTGCACGCCCGTAGGGCATTCGAGTGAAAGCGCGAGCTTAGCAGGCCGCAACGATCACTGGCTACCAGCTTAGGATTAAGAAAATGCTTATAAGTTCAGCTATTTAGGTCAAACTTCGACGAAAACAATTGATTTGCAGAGAAAGGGATAAATCTAGGGGATATGATGCAAGAGGGGGAGATGCTTGAAGCGGGGAAAAAATGGCGCAGCGGACGGGACTCGAACCCGCGACCCCCGGCGTGACAGGCCGGTATTCTAACCAACTGAACTACCGCTGCGCGTAACTTCAAAAAGCGAGTTTGGTGGGTGATGACGGGATCGAACCGCCGACCCTCTGCTTGTAAGGCAGATGCTCTCCCAGCTGAGCTAATCACCCTTCACTCTCGAAGTGGGGCGCATTCTAGAGAGCCAATCGCACCTTGGCAACCCCCTTTGAGAAATAAATTTTATTTATCCAGCAAAGGCTTAGATAAAGTCTGAAAAACTACCCTGGCAGGCACTCCTGCGTTAAAACGTTGCCCAAGCGATGGCTTAACTGCCTAATTTTTAAATTTGCACTATCGCCACTTACCCGCTTTCCAGGCGATTCCTTCACTCAGGGTTGGCCTGGGACGATTAGGCGGGAATAATGGCGGCTTTGCGTTAATGGAGAGTCACCCTGCTATGTGGTTTCGTAACCTGCTGGTTTATCGCCTCACCCAAGATGTGCCCTTTGATGCAGATGCGCTGGAAGCCGCACTTGCTGCCAAACCGGCGCGCCCATGCGCTAGTCAGGAACTGACCACTTACGGTTTTGTCGCCCCCTTCGGCAAAGGTGCTGACGCCCCCCTGGTTCACAGTAGCCAAGGATTCCTGCTGATTGCCGCACGCAAGGAAGAGCGCATTCTGCCGGGTAGCGTGGTGCGTGACGCAGTCAAAGAAAAGGTCGATGAGATCGAAGCTGAGCAAATGCGCAAGGTCTACAAGAAGGAGCGCGACCAAATCAAGGACGAAATCGTCCAGGCCTTCCTGCCCCGCGCCTTTATTCGCAAATCTGCAACCTTTGCCGCCATTGCCCCGGCCCAAGGCTTGATCCTGGTTGATGCATCCAGCCCGAAGCGTGCCGAAGACCTGCTTTCGACCCTGCGTGAAGCCATTGGCTCACTGCCGGTACGCCCGCTGACGGTGAAGATCGCTCCGACTGCAACCATGACCGAATGGGTGAAGACCCAGAAAAGCGCCGACGACTTCTACGTGCTTGATGAGTGCGAACTGCGTGACACCCATGAAGATGGCGGCGTGGTACGGGTCAAGCGTCAGGACCTGACCAGCGATGAAATCCAGCTGCACATGGAGTCAGGCAAGCAAGTCACCCAACTGTCCTTGGCATGGCAAGAGAAACTGTCGTTCGTGCTTGATGACAAGCTGACCGTAAAGCGCCTGCGTTTTGAAGACCTGCTGCAAGAACAAGCAGAGCAGGACGGTGGTGATGACAACCTTGGCCAACTCGACGCCAGCTTCACCCTGATGATGCTGACCTTCGTTGAGTTCCTGCCAGCGCTGTTTGAAGCCCTCGGCGGCGAAGACACCCCACAAGGTCTCTAAAGCCGGTACGTTCCAGGGTGCGCTCAAGTGGCTCGCCCTGGCGCTCGCAACACCGCAACACTGTACATGCAAGTCCCTAATGAATAAGAGCGGCGCATGCCTTGCGCATCGGCCACCACCTCTGCCTTTTAATGGATCAACAACATGCGTGCATTGATTAGCCTAAGCCGTTTTGTCGGCAATACCTTTGCCTTGTGGGTGCTGTTATTTGCGGTTTTGGCTTTTTTCCTGCCAAGCGTTTTTCTACCGCTCACCGCTTGGATCGTGCCGCTGCTTGGCTTGATCATGTTCGGCATGGGCCTGACCCTCAAGACCGAAGATTTCCGTGAAGTCGCCCAACGCCCAGGCCGGGTTTTCGCCGGGGTTATCGCTCAATTCGTGATCATGCCGTGCCTGGCATGGTTACTTTGCAAGCTGCTGAATTTGCCGGCCGAAATTGCCGTCGGAGTGATTCTGGTTGGCTGCTGCCCAGGTGGCACGGCGTCAAATGTCATGACCTGGTTCGCCCGCGGCGATGTTGCGCTGTCGGTGGCGATCACCTCGGTTACGACCCTGCTCGCCCCACTGGTAACACCCGCGTTGATATGGCTGCTTGCTTCGCAATGGCTGCCGGTGTCCTTTATGGCGATGTTTATCTCGATCCTGAAAATGGTCCTGCTGCCAATCATTCTCGGCCTGGTCGTCCAGCGCCTGCTAGGCGAGCGGGTAAAACTGGCGGTCGATGTATTGCCGCTGATCTCGGTGGTCAGCATCGTTGCCATTGTCGCGGCGGTTGTTGCCGCCAGCCAGGCCAAGATTGCTGAGTCTGGCCTGCTGATCATGGCGGTGGTGATTCTGCATAACGGTATCGGTTTGGCACTCGGTTACTTCGCAGGACGGATAATGGGCATGCCCCTGGCGCAACGTAAAACCATGTCTATTGAAGTCGGCATGCAAAATTCCGGACTGGGTGCTGCATTGGCCAGCGCGCATTTCTCACCCTTGGCCGCCGTACCCAGCGCTCTATTCAGCGTTTGGCACAATCTGTCGGGCCCACTGGTCGCCAGTATTTATCGACGCATGAAAGATGACGCGCCTGAGAAAAGCCAATAAATCAGAAATATTTGGATATTGCGGCGACTTGCCTCGCCGCAGGACTCGGTTAAACTAGGCCCGTTTTGAGGACGACCTCAGACTGCATATCCATCTAGCGGGGACGACCCCAACGACGCAAATTAATCGTCTGGAGGTCTGTATGTCCTGGATCATTCTGTTTTTCGCCGGCTTATTCGAAGTTGGCTGGGCTGTCGGTCTTAAATACACCGACGGCTTTACCCGCCCCCTCCCTACCGCGCTGACCATTGGTGCCATGGCAATAAGCTTGGTGCTGCTCGGCATCGCCATGAAAGACCTGCCACTGGGCACCGCTTATGCGATCTGGACCGGTATTGGCGCCGTTGGCACCGTGATTGCCGGAATCATCCTGTTCGGCGAATCGATGGCGCCGATGCGCATACTCAGCGTGGTCTTGATTGTTAGCGGGCTGCTGGGGTTGAAACTCAGCCACTAACCCAATAGCGCTCTGCCAGCGCCGCCTATCAGCGCGCTGGCAGACAGCTCATCAACTCAACGAATATCGCCACGCAGCCCAGCCACCTGCTCCTGCAAGTAAGCGCGATTGGCCTCTTGTGCAGCAATCGGCGAGCCCGCCACCAAGCAAATACGTGACCACAGGCGCTTTAAAAAGCCCTTGTTCGGGTCGCGACTGAAGAAGCTGCCCCACAACCCCTGCAATGCAATCGGAATCACCGGCACCGGGGTTTGCTCAAGAATGCGATCAACACCACCCTTGAATTCATTAATCTCACCGTCAGTGGTCAACTTGCCCTCGGGGAAGATGCACACCACTTCACCCTTGCGCAGGTACTCGGCGATTTGCTTAAACGCAGCATCGTAGACCAGCAGGTCTTCATTGCGCCCGGCAATCGGCACCGTACCCGCCGTGCGGAAGATAAAGTTAAGCACCGGCAGGTTATAGATTTTGTAGTACATCACGAAGCGTACCGGCCGCCGGATCGCGCCGCCAATCAGCAAGGCATCAACAAACGAAACATGATTGCAGACCAACAGTGCCGCGCCTTCATCAGGTATCACTTGCAGATTTTTGTGCTCAACGCGGTACATCGAATGGCTCAGCAGCCAGATCATAAAGCGCATGCTGAACTCGGGCACAATCTTGAAGATGTAGCTGTTGACGGCAATGTTCATCAGCGAAATAACCAGGAACAACTGCGGAATCGACAGCTTGGCCAGGGTCAGAAAGGCAATCGAAATGATCGCTGAGATCACCATAAACAACGCATTAAGGATGTTGTTGGCCGCAATCACCCGCGCCCGCTCACTCTCGACGCTACGCGACTGAATCAATGCGTACAAAGGCACAATGTAGAAACCACCAAACAGGCCAATGCCCATGATCGACGCCATGATCGCCCACGCCTGGCCATGACTCAGGACACCGAGCCAGTCATGGGGCTGAGCGGCTTGCGGAAAGTCACCGGACACCCACCAGAGCAGAATGCCAAACAGGGTCAGGCCGATGGAGCCAAACGGCACCAGGCCGATCTCGACCTTTTCTCCCGACATCTTTTCGCAGAGCATCGAGCCCAGACCAATACCCAGCGAGAACACCGTGAGAATCAGGGTTACCACGCTCTCGTCGCCATACAGCCAGTCTTTGGCGTACGCCGGGATTTGCGTCAGGTACACCGCGCCGAGAAACCAGAACCAGGAGTTACCCAACAAGGAGCGTGAAACGGCTGGCGTTTGGCCCAAGCCAATTTTCATGGTGGTCCAGGACTGGCGGAAGATATTCCAGTCCATCTTCAGGTCAGGCAAGGCCGCAGGCCCGGAGGGAATCTTGCAACTGGTCAGGTAACCCAGCACCGCAACGCTCACCACCGCTCCGGCGACAATATTCGCGTAGCTGCTACTCGCCATGATCACACCTGCGCCGATGGTGCCAGCCAGGATCGCCAGAAAGGTGCCCATCTCAACCAGTGCGTTGCCGCCTATCAGCTCACGCTCTTGCAAGTGCTGGGGCAAGATTGAATATTTGACCGGGCCAAACAGCGCCGATTGAGTGCCCATGGCAAACAGCACCAACAGCATCAGCGGCAGACTCCCCAACAAAACCCCAGCAGCACCGGCGAGCATGATGATGATTTCAGCGAACTTGATCTTGCGAATCAGCCAGTCCTTATCGAACTTCTCACCGAATTGCCCGCCCAGCGCGGAGAACAGAAAGAACGGCAGGATAAATAGCAACGCACAGAGATTGACCAATAAATCACGGTCGGCGTCGACGGTGAGCTTGAACAGAATGGCTAGGATCAGTGATTGCTTGAAAATGTTGTCGTTAAAAGCGCCGAGCAACTGGGTCAAGAAAAACGGCAAGAACCGCTTGGTGCCGAGTAACGCAAACTGCGATTGTTGGGTCATCTTCCATGTACCTGTGGCGGATTCGTTATGCATTTGACTGCAACCCATCCATCGAAAGCCACACCCAAAGCAGTTTTTTGCAGAGGATTAACGAAAAAAGCGCCCTCGGGCACTCTTTCATTAAGCCCCCACCCGGTGGAAGACGCATCGCCCTTCCACCAACATTGACGTCGACTTCATACCTTATGGTGGACAAGCTTCGCGTTGTCACACCCTACTTCCGGGAGAATCATGGGTTTCCACTAGATCGGCAACTGCCCCATTGCCCAGCGCAGCAGGAAAAACACCAGCAAGCCACCGCCGATTGTCGCCAGTAAATGCCGGGTGAACGCCGCAATCGCAATGGTAATCAGGCCCGCCACCAGGTAGGCGTTATCCAGCGCCAGCTGCCAATTCTGGCCATCGGGCAGCAGCATGCCGGGCACCACGATCGCCGTCAGCACTGCAGTCGGCACGTAATGCAGCCCTTGGCGCACCAGCGGCGGAAAGCTCAGGTTTGGCAAGGCGAACAAACTATAGCGAATGCCGAAGGTAATGACCGTCATACCGAAGATCAGCAACCAATTGTCCATCATGCTAGCTCCTCTACAGGCAGTTCACCGCGCCGTTCCAAAACCACGCCGACAAGGATCCCGCTGAATGCCGCCGCCATAAGCCCCAGCTTGTAAGGCAACTCATGACAGGCCAGGGCTACGGCAGCGGCAACCAGGGCTGCTGCGACTTGCGGGCGATTGCGCAGCATCGGCACAACAATGCCGATAAAGGTTGCGAGCATGGCAAAATCCAACCCCCACTCGGCCAGATTTGGCACCGACTGACCAAAAACCAAGCCAATGACTGTGCACAGCAACCAGTTGCTGTACATCGCCAGTGCAGCGCCGAGGAAATACCAGTGCTTGTTCAGCGACTCGTCACCGAGCGCATAGCGGTGCTGCACCACAGCGAAGGCTTCATCTGTCAGCCAGAACGCCAGACTCATGCGCCAGCGCGTGGGCAGGTGTCGCACAAACGGCTGCAAACTGGCGCTGTACAAAGCATGGCGCAGGTTGACCACAAAGGTGGTCAGCAATAGAACGGTGATACCGACACCGCTGCTGAGCAGACTGATCGCAATAAACTGCGCGGAACCGGCGAAAACAAAAACCGACATGGCCAGTGTTTGCCATGGGCTCAGCCCAGCCGCAACCGCCAGGCTGCCATAGATGATGCCAAATGGCATGGCGCCCAACAGCATGGGCAGCATGTCACGGACACCTTGAGAAAATTCCTGCACGCGGGTCATAACGCATCTCCTTGACCCGCAAGCCTATCGCAACCTGCGCCTGGCAGCTTGAACGATATTGCTCAACTGCGCGCCTGCGCCGAAATCGCTATTGCAGGCTTGGCAGACCCGAGCTGGCTGCCCGGTAAGCACCAGGAGATACGCCGAATACCTGTTTGAACTGACGGCTCAAATGACTCTGGTCAGCAAAGCCAAGCTGCATCGCCACGTGCAACGGCATGCAGCCCTGCTTGAGCAAGGCACGGGCTTGGCTCAAACGCCGCTGCTTCAACCAGGCGTGGGGAGGCAAGCCAGTTGCCCGGCGAAATACCCGAGCGAAATGAAACGGTGATAGGTTCACCGCCATCGCCAATGCTTCGAGCGAAGGCGGCGCGGCCATTTGACTGCTGAGTAACTCCTTGGCCAGCTCCACCGCTCGGGTTTCACGCCCGGGAGCGCGAGGCTCGGCGATCTTGGCGTAACGCTGAAACAGCAGCAAGACCGCTTCGCGCCATACAACTTGCTGCTGCAAGGCATCGGCGCCGCCTTCCAGCAGAAGATGCAGCTGGGTAAATGCACTGTGCAGTTGTGGGTCATGCAGCACGCTAACGGCGAAGCCAGGCATGCCGCCACCGGCGAGATCCAACTCTTGTAACACCCCGAGCACTTGGCGGTTATCCGGATAAAAGCCCCGGTAGCGCCAGCCGTCATCATGGGCCTTGGAGCCGGTATGGACTTCATCCGGATTGATCAACACCATGCTGCCTTGCGGCGCCAGATGGTCACTGCCACGGTGCCTGAATCGTTGTGCGCCGTTTTGGATAACAGTGAACACAAAGCCTTCATGGACATGCGGGGCAAATCGCTGTTGCACATAACGGGCATGCAGCAGTTCGACATCGGCCAAGCCCTTGGCCTGCCAAAAACGGGCTTGTTCACTTGCCTCGCTCATGGCTTTACAACGCGCCGAACCGCGCCTCCAACTGCTGCTTGATGATGGGCCATTGCTGATCCGTGATGCTGTATAACACGGTGTCATCAAGGCGCCCATCCGCCAAGCGACGATGATTGCGCAGCAGGCCTTCGCGCTCAGCGCCGAGTTTCTCAATCGCCGCTTGCGAACGCAGGTTGCTCGCAGCGGTTTTAAGCTGCACACGGACCATTCGCCAGCTTTCAAAGGCATGGCGCAGCATCAGGTACTTGATCATGGTATTGAGCCCGGTGCCGTGTTGCGCCCGATCAAGCCATGTCCAGCCAATTTCGGCGGCAGGCAGCTTGGGCATGAAATCGGCAAAGCGTGTGGTTCCAACCAATTGATCACTCAGACGGATAACAAATGGCAGCGCCTTATCCTCACGCTGATCCGCTAACCCCTGGCGATACCAGTCAAGCCGCTGCGCGCCATCGACATAGAGCAGTTCGTTACGATTGGCCTCGGCCAGCGCAACCAAGGCCGGGATGTCCGCATCAAGCATCGGCTCAATGCGTAGGGCGCCACGCTGTAGGGTTATTAATTGCGGTCTGAACATAAGGCTCCTCTACATGCGTGTACGCTAACAAATCAACTTAACAGGGTGATAACCACTTCACAATTAACAACCGTAGAATTATTCGCTGCCGCAGCCCTGCGACCAAGGTCGCAACTGACGTTTGCAGACTTTGCTGCGACACTGTCGAGAGTGACGCTCAAGCATTTGAAAGCAGCTGCGGTATTGCAGCCTGTTACTGTTGGCAAGCGCGCAAATATCATAGCCGTCGGTTGTTGAAGTTAAGACCGAACCGTTCGTAATTAGTTTGTTGTTGGAGTCTGCATGTCGCTGTCCGGCGGGCTGATCGCTGCTGTTGCCCTCACTTATATGGCCATTCTGTTCGCCATCGCATTTTATGGCGACAGGCGTCGTAAACCCCTGTCGCCCAAAGTTCGCGCCTGGGTCTACAGCTTATCGCTGACCGTTTACTGCACCAGCTGGACATTCTTTGGCGCCGTGGGCCAGTCGGCTGAACAACTCTGGTCATTCCTGCCTATTTATATCGGCCCGATTCTCTTGCTGCTGTTCGCACCCTGGGTGCTGCAGAAAATGGTGCTGATCAGCAAACAGGAAAACATCACCTCGATTGCTGACTTTATTGCCGCGCGCTACGGCAAATCCCAAGGCCTTGCCATAGCCGTAGCCCTGATCTGCTTGGTTGGTGTGCTGCCTTATATTGCCTTGCAGCTCAAAGGCATTGTGCTCGGGGTGAACCTGCTGGTTGGCTCCGTGCCTGATTCCACCGGCACCCGCGCCCAAGACACGGCGCTGATCGTGTCGCTGGTATTGGCCCTGTTCACCATTTTGTTCGGTACGCGCAACCTGGATGCCACCGAGCACCACCGCGGCATGGTGCTGGCTATTGCCTTTGAATCACTGGTAAAGCTGCTGGCGTTTCTCTCGGTGGGCGCTTTTGTCACCTTTGGTTTGTTCGACGGCTTCGCCGATGTCTTCACCCAAGCAAAAAACTCCACTGAGCTCACGGATTTCTGGCAAGTTGCAGTGAACTGGCCGGCAATGCTGGTGCAAACCTGCCTGGCGATGATTGCCATCGTCTGCCTGCCACGGCAGTTCCACGTCACAGTGGTTGAGAATATCGAGCCGCAAGACCTGCGCCTGGCGCGCTGGGTATTCCCGCTCTACCTGATGCTTGCCGCGATGTTTGTGGTGCCTATCGCGCTCGCCGGGCAAATGCTCCTGACCCAAGGCGTGACCCCCGACTCGTTTGTGATCAGCCTGCCCTTGGCCGAGGCTCATCCAGCGCTGGCCATGCTCGCGTTCATTGGCGGCGCCTCGGCGGCAACCGGCATGGTCATTGTTGCCTCCGTGGCACTGTCGACTATGATTTCCAATGACATGCTCTTACCTTGGCTCTTGCACCGCAATAGCACTGAGCGACCTTATGAAGCATTCCGCCACTGGATGCTGACGGCACGCCGCGTGAGTATTGTGCTGATCCTGTTGCTTGCCTATGTCTGCTATCGCCTGCTCGGCTCCAACGCCAGCCTTGCAACCATCGGCCAGGTCTCTTTCGCCGCTATCGGTCAACTGGCACCGGCCATGTTCGGGGCTTTAGTGTGGAAGCAAGCCAATCGCCGTGGCGTGTTCGCCGGGCTCATTGTCGGCGCGCTGATTTGGTTCTACACCTTGGTGATCCCGTTGATTATCGGCAGCCTGGGTTGGTCCATAGAGCGCGTTCCCGGCCTGAACTCGCTGCTCTATGCGCCGATCGGCTTCGAAGTAGATGCACTCACTCGTGGCGTGGTGCTGTCGCTGGCCGGCAATACGCTGCTGTTCGCCTGGGTCTCGTACTTTTCCCGCACCCGCGTATCTGAACACTGGCAAGCCGGGCGCTTTATTGGCCATGACCTGGGCAGCAAGCTCGGCGCCCGCAATAGCCTAGCCGTGCAAGTGAACGACTTACTGATACTGGCCAGCCGCTTTGTTGGCGAGGAGCGCGCCAAACAGAGCTTTATGCGCTTTGCCGCGCGCCAAGACCTGGAGTTCAACCCCAATCATCAAGCCAACAGCGAGTGGATCGCCCATACCGAACGCCTGCTGGCCGGTGTGCTCGGCGCCTCATCGACGCGCGCCGTGGTCAAAGCAGCCATTGAAGGCCGCGACATGCAGGTTGAAGACGTCGTACGCATCGTCGACGAAGCCTCTGAAGTGCTGCAATTCAATCGGGCGCTGCTGCAAGGCGCGATAGAAAACATCACCCAAGGCATCAGCGTGGTCGATCAATCGCTGCGACTGGTGGCCTGGAATCACCGCTACATCGAAATGTTCGAATACCCGGAAGATTTGATTTACGTTGGCCGCCCCATCGCCGACATCATTCGCCACAACGCCGAACGCGGCCTGTTTCGCGAAGGCGGCGTCGAAGCCAATATCAGCAAGCGCCTGTACTGGATGCGCCAAGGAACACCCCACACCTCTGAGCGCATGTTCCCCAACGGCCGGGTGATTGAGCTGATCGGCAACCCCATGCCCGGTGGCGGTTTCGTCATGAGTTTCACTGACATTACCGAATTCCGCCAAGCCGAGCAGGCCCTTAAAGAAGCCAACGAAGGCCTTGAACAGCGGGTCAGCGAGCGCACCCACGAGCTGTCGCAACTGAATGTCGCGCTAACCGAGGCCAAGGGCAATGCCGAAGCCGCCAATCAGTCGAAAACCCGCTTCCTTGCTGCCGTAAGCCATGACTTGATGCAGCCCCTGAATGCCGCGCGCCTGTTCTCCGCAGCCCTGTCGCATCAGGACGATGCACTCCCCCATGAAGCCCAGGAACTGGTGCGCCATCTCGACACATCGCTGCGTTCTGCTGAAGAGTTGATCACCGACCTGCTGGATATCTCGCGACTGGAAAGCGGTCGCATCACACCCGACTGCAATCCCTTCGCGCTAAGCACGCTGTTTGACACCCTTGGCGCTGAATTCAAGGTTTTGGCCGCCGAGCAAGGCATTGATTTCCGCCTGCGCGGCAGCCGCCAGCGTATCGACAGTGATATCCGCCTGTTGCGCCGTGTGCTACAGAACTTCCTGACCAACGCCTTCCGCTACGCCCAAGGCCGCGTGATTCTGGGCGTACGCCATGTCCCTGGCCATTTGCGCCTTGAGGTGTGGGATCGCGGCCCCGGCATTCCCGAGAACAAGCGCAAAGAAATCTTTGAAGAATTCAAGCGCCTGGACAGCCACCAGACCCGCGCCGAAAAAGGCCTCGGCCTGGGTTTGGCGATCGCGGACGGCCTGTGTCGAGTGCTCAATCACTCACTGGAAGTGCGCTCATGGCCAGGCAAAGGCAGCGTGTTCAGCGTCACCGTGCCGCTGGCCAAGACCTCGCTGCACAAGCCAACCAGCAATGCTGTTGAACAGAGCAATGCCCAGCTGCCAGGTTCCCAGGTGCTCTGTATCGACAACGAAGACAGCATTCTGACGGGTATGCACAGCTTGCTGTCACGCTGGGGCTGCCAGGTTTGGACAGCGCGCAATCGCCTGGAATGCGAGCACCTGCTCAGCGAAGATGTGCGTCCGCAGCTTGCCTTGATCGATTTTCATCTGGATGAAGGCGACACCGGCACCGAACTGATGGCCTGGCTACGCACCCGTCTCGGCGAGCCTGTACCTGGCGTGGTGATTAGCGCGGACGGCCGCCCTGAGCTTATCGCCGCAGTGCATGCGGCGGGGCTTGATTACCTGTCCAAGCCGGTCAAGCCTGCGGCGTTGCGCGCCCTGCTCAGTCGTCATCTAACCCTGCGCTGAACATGTCAAAGCTGGCTGGAAAACACCAACCGGCTAGACTTTAAGCAGGCGCTCGCGCAGCTTCTGCACTTCGTCACGCATTTGCGCTGCGGCCTCGAACTCCAGGTCCCGTGCCAACTGGTACATTTTTTCTTCAAGCTGGCGAATGCGCTTGCTGATTTCACTCGGCGAGCGCAGCTCATTTTCATAGCGGGCCTGCTCCTCAGCGGCCTTGGCCATACCCTTGCGTTTGTTGCTACGCGAGCCCGGCACCACAGCGCCTTCAAGTATATCCTGAACATCCTTGAATACACCCTTGGGCACAATGCCGTTGGCCTCGTTGTAGGCGATCTGCTTGTTACGCCGCCGCTCGGTCTCGCCAATCGCCCGCTCCATGGAGCCAGTCATGCGGTCCGCATACAGAATCGCCCGGCCATTGAGGTTACGTGCCGCCCGGCCAATGGTCTGGATCAATGAACGCTCGGAACGCAGGAAGCCTTCTTTGTCAGCATCGAGAATCGCCACCAGTGAAACCTCGGGCATATCCAGGCCTTCACGCAGCAAGTTGATGCCGACCAACACGTCGAAGGCGCCAATGCGCAAATCGCGGATAATCTCGACGCGCTCAACGGTGTCGATATCCGAATGCAGGTAACGCACCCGCACACCGTGATCGGCCAGATAATCGGTCAGATCCTCAGCCATGCGCTTGGTCAGCGTGGTGACCAGCACGCGCTCCTCGATCGCCACGCGCTTGTGGATTTCAGACAACAAATCATCAACCTGGGTCAGCGCCGGACGCACTTCGATTTGCGGGTCAACCAGACCGGTTGGGCGCACCACCTGCTCGATGACTCGCCCGGCATGCTCGGCTTCGTATGGGCCGGGGGTTGCCGAGACAAATATGGTCTGCGGACTGGCGTTTTCCCACTCTTCAAAACGCATTGGCCGGTTATCCAGAGCCGATGGCAAGCGAAAACCATACTCGACCAGGGTTTCCTTGCGTGAGCGGTCGCCCTTATACATGGCTCCGACCTGAGGCACGCTGACGTGGGACTCGTCGATCACCAACAAGGCTTGATCAGGTAGATAGTCGTACAGCGTCGGCGGCGCCTCGCCGGAGTCGCGACCAGACAGATAGCGCGAGTAGTTCTCGATGCCGTTGCAATAACCCAGCTCGATAATCATTTCCAGGTCGAAGCGAGTACGCTGCTCAAGACGCTGGGCCTCGACCAACTTGTTCGCGCCACGCAGGTATTCAAGGCGTTCGGCCAGCTCGACCTTGATCTTCTCCACCGCTTCGAGCAGGGTTTCACGGGGCGTCACGTAGTGACTTTTTGGATAAAAGGTAAAGCGCGGCAGCTTGCGGATGACCTCGCCGGTCAACGGGTCGAAGGCTGAAATGCTTTCGACTTCATCGTCAAATAGTTCGATGCGAATCGCTTCAAGGTCGGATTCCGCCGGGAAGATATCAATCACATCGCCACGAACGCGGAAGGTCGCGCGGGCAAAATCCATGTCATTGCGAGTGTATTGCAGGTCAGCCAGGCGCCGCAGCAATGCCCGCTGATCCATCTTGTCGCCCCGGTCGACGTGCAGCACCATCTTCAGGTACAGCTCGGGACTGCCCAAGCCGTAAATACAAGACACAGTCGTCACGATGATTGCGTCGGGCCGCTCCAGCAGTGCCTTGGTCGCTGAAAGACGCATTTGCTCGATGTGGTCGTTGATCGAGGCGTCTTTTTCAATAAAGGTGTCAGACGAAGGCACATAGGCCTCCGGCTGATAATAGTCGTAGTAGGAAACAAAATACTCGACCGCATTATTGGGAAAGAAGGTCTTGAACTCGCCATAGAGCTGGGCGGCCAGGGTTTTATTGGGCGCCAGCACCAGAGTCGGCCGGTTGATCTGGGCGATCACATTGGCAATGCTGAATGTCTTGCCCGACCCCGTCACACCCAGCAAGGTCTGGTGCGAAAGCCCAGCTTCGAGCCCTTCTACCATCTGCCGGATTGCCTCAGGCTGATCACCAGCAGGCTGAAAACGGGTAACCAGTTCAAAATCGGACATAACTAACCTCAACAAACGATGTGACGCGACCCGATAGAGTACGTCATAAAAAGCGTGCTTGCGCTGTCGCAGCACGCGATCTAGCCCGCTATACTAACGGGCCACTGACGCATCCCCTAATGTTGGACATTAAGGGATGCCTGCCCCCACCTCTCTCATAACAGAGCTGCCACACTCATGAGTCTGTTCACCGCCGTCGAAATGGCTCCGCGCGATCCGATCCTGGGCCTCAACGAAGCATTCAACGCTGATACCCGTGCCCATAAGGTTAACCTTGGCGTTGGCGTATACACCAACGAAGAAGGCCGAATTCCTCTTCTACGCGCAGTGGCCGAGGCAGAAAAAGCACGTATTGAAGCCCATGCCCCGCGCGGCTACCTGCCAATTGAAGGCATTGCCGCCTACGACCAAGCGGTCCAGACCCTGTTGTTTGGCAGCAATTCCCGCTTAGTGAGTGAAGGCCGGGTCATCACCACCCAAGCGCTGGGCGGCACCGGCGCGCTCAAAGTCGGCGCAGACTTCATCAAGCGCCTGCTGCCCGATGCCTGCGTGGCCATCAGCGATCCTAGCTGGGAGAACCATCGCGCACTGTTTGAGGCTGCAGGCTTCCCGGTTCGCAACTACCGCTACTACGATGCTTTCAGCAACGGTGTAAATCGCGGCGGCATGCTCGAAGACTTGAAAAACCTGCCGACCCGCTCGGTTGTTGTGCTGCATGCCTGCTGCCACAACCCGACGGGCGTCGACCTGAACATTGAGGACTGGCAAGCGATCCTGGAGATTATCCGTGAGCGTGAACACGTGCCATTCCTCGATATTGCCTATCAAGGTTTTGGCGACGGTATCGAAGAAGACGCTGCAGCCGTTCGCTTGTTTGCACAATCTGGGCTGACCTTCTTTGTTTCAAGCTCGTTCTCGAAATCGTTCTCGCTGTACGGTGAGCGAGTTGGCGCGCTGTCTATTGTCACCGGCTCAACGGATGAAACCAGCCGCGTACTGTCGCAGGTTAAACGGGTGATCCGCACCAACTACTCGAACCCGCCAACCCATGGCGCCAGCGTTGTCGCCACTGTACTCAATACACCTGAACTGCGTGCAATGTGGGAAGCCGAGCTGGGTGAAATGCGTGACCGCATTCGCAACATGCGCCTGTCCATGGTCGAGCAATTGGCGGCGCTGGGTGCTAAACGTGACTTTAGCTTCGTTGCCCAACAACGCGGCATGTTCTCCTACTCCGGCTTGACCACCGAGCAAGTCGAACGCTTGAAGAGCGAATTCGGTATCTATGCCGTAGGCACAGGCCGCATCTGCGTGGCGGCTCTTAACGTGCGAAATCTGCCGGCAGTGACCGAAGCCATCGCCAAAGTCCTTTAAATATTTAAAAAGGGGTCGTCAGAGGCTTGACTTCCCCTTAATAATCAGTAGGATACGCGTCGTTGTTCCGCGATAGCTCAGTTGGTAGAGCAAATGACTGTTAATCATTGGGTCCCTGGTTCGAGTCCAGGTCGTGGAGCCACTTGTCGGGGTATAGCGCAGTCCGGTAGCGCGCCTGCTTTGGGAGCAGGATGTCGGGAGTTCGAATCCCCCTACCCCGACCATTATTTGGGTCGTTAGCTCAGTTGGTAGAGCAGTTGGCTTTTAACCAATTGGTCGTAGGTTCGAATCCCACACGACCCACCATTTTCGCTCTTGCTGTTGATAAGAGTTGAATCTTAGGAACAGCGTCATTCACTCTGTTCCAATTAAAAAAAGCGCCGATATGGCGCTTTTTTTATGCCTGCCACTTGAACAGCAAGCAAGTAATGCCCGGCATTACTTAACACTGAGCTTGCTGCGATTGCGCTCAAGGATAGCGGCACCAATCCCCTTGACCTCAAGCAGCTCATCGACAGAAGCAAAGGCCCCAACGCTTTCACGATAGGCAACGATGGCCTTGGCCTTCATCTCACCCACGCCGGTCAAGCCTTGCTGCAAGGTGGCTGCATCTGCAGTGTTCAAATTGATGGTCGTTTGCGCCTCAGTTTGCTCAACAGCAAGCTGATCTTTTGCTACAGGCTCCGCAGCGCTAAGGGTAAATGGGACAACAGTGCACGCTAAAGCCAGCAGCGCTGGCAAGATGTAAATACGCATATTGAATTATCCTATTCAGGTTCCCGGACTTCCTGCCCGAACTGCACGCATGTGCAATAACCTGACCCTAACGCTGCGATTCTGATATTCGAACCAAACCAAAGGACAAACGTCATAGTAGCGTTGCCAAGCAGTGCACTTGAGTCATTGCATTTGCTTATGCCGTAGCCATCGCGTATCCGTTACCATTGCCAGCGTCTTCCCTCTGTGCGCCCTACTATGCCTGCTATCCAACGCTTTTCATTGCCTGCCTACCTACTTAGCGCCGTGCTGGGGTTAGTCCTGTTAACCGGGCTTTGGTATGGACTTGGCAAACCCGTGCATCTACCCGATGTTGCCAGCGCCTCGCACAAGATGCAGTGCGCGTCATACACCCCTTTCGGCAAAGACCAATCCCCCTTCCAGAAACCCTTGCGCATCAGTAATGAACGCATGGACATCGATCTCGGGATTCTCGCCAAACGCTTTGATTGCCTGCGCACCTACTCGGTGACGGGCCTTGAAGCGCTGCCCGACTTGGCCAGAAAGCACGGCCTGACCCTGATGATCGGTGCCTGGGTCAGCCGTAGTCCGATTGAAACTCAAATCGAGATCAAAGGTGCAATCAAGGCTGCCAACGCCAATCCTGACATTGTCAAAGCGGTGATAGTCGGCAACGAAACCTTGCTGCGCAAGGAAGTCACCTCCAAACAATTGGTCAAACTGATTAGCCAGGTTAAATCCCAAATCAAGCAACCGGTGACCTATGCCGATGTCTGGGAGTTTTGGTTAAAGCATCCTGAAATCGCGCCTGCGGTGGATTTTCTGACAATCCACCTTCTGCCTTACTGGGAAGACGATCCAGCGGGTATCGACACAGCACTGTCCCAGGTCGCCAAGGTGCGTAACCTGTTCACCGAAAAATTCGCACCCAAAGATATCCTGATCGGCGAGACCGGCTGGCCAAGCGAGGGACGCCAACGTGAAACTGCACTGCCAAGCCGGGTAAACCAGGCCAAGTTCATGCGCGGCTTCGTCACCATGGCGGAAGAAAATGGCTGGCATTACAACTTGATTGAAGCCTTTGACCAGCCCTGGAAGCGCGCCAGCGAAGGCGCTGTCGGTGGCTACTGGGGCTTGTACGACGCAGACCGCAATGACAAGTCGGTGCTCGCCGGCAGCGTCTCAAACCTACCAGACTGGCCCTTCTGGCTAGGGGGCAGCGCATTGCTCTACGGTGCAATACTGTTACTGACATGGCGCCCGCAATCCATGCGCTACAGCCTTCTTCAGCCGCTGCTGGTCGCAGTCGGGGTTGGCTGCATGGGCCTATGGGCGGAGTTAAGCCTGATCACCAGCCGCTACATTGGCGAATGGTTGTGGGCTGGCGCACTTCTGGTTCTGAACATGGTTGTCCTGATGCACATCAGCCTGGCCCTGAGCGAGAACAAAGATTGGCGCAGGACAGTGTTCAGCTGGCTCGATAGCCGGCGGCATTGGTGGTTGATTGCCAGCGGCTTTGCGGGTGCGGTGATGATGCTGGCACTGGTCACCGATGCACGCTACCGCAGCTTCCCAAGCGCCGCACTGCTGTTGCCAGCAGTGGTTTATCTATGGCGCCCGGTTGCTGGTTTTCGCCGTGAGACCCTTGCATTGCTGTTACTGATAGCAGCTGGAATCCCACTGCAGCTCTTTGAAGAAACCCTGGGCAATGTTCAGGCAATCGGCTGGGCCTTGGTCAGCGCACTGTTGGGTGCAGCGTTGTGGCGCAGCCTGCAGCAACGCCAGGCCCAGCCCAGCTAGACCTCAGGAGTTGGGAGTCGCAGCCAGTGATGACTGCGGCGCCCGCACCAATCGCAACAACGCCAAGACCACGGCAAAAACTGAAATACTTGCGCTATACAACACCAAGCCCGCCAGGCCCAACAGCAACCCAGGCACGGCCAACCACCAACCAAGTCGCCCGGGCAGCAAAAAGCCAAGGCCAGCAAATACAATTGCGGCCCAGGCAATGATTCGCAGATGAATCATCCAGCCCAGTGTTGAGCGTAGGCTGCATGCATATAGTTCGGGGGTATCCGCACAGACGCCCACCCACTCATCACCTTCCATCAGACCATAACGCAAGCCATAACAGGCAGCCAGGCTCAGCAATACCAGAACTACAAAAATGGCGATGGACCAGGGGCGAGGCATGGGTAACTCCAATTAGATAGGCGGCGCCCAGAATAATCGTACGGCCAATGGATGCAAGTAATGTTGATCATCGCCAACCATATCGGCATGCTTGGCAGGCTGAGTAAAAAGGAAATTTTATGAGTCGTATCAATGTTCGCCCAGCCACACCTGCAGACATGCCTTTGATTTTGGCGCTTGTCGCCGAATTGGCTGTGTATGAAAAGCTCCAGGATCAGATCACTTCTGACCCTCAAGAGTTCGCCAACCATCTTTTTGGTCCACGTCCGTACGCAGAAGTCCTGATTGGCGAACTCGACGGCCAAGCCAATGGATTTGCCTTGTTTTTCCATAATTTCTCGACATTCCTCGGGAAACCAGGCATTTATCTCGAAGACTTGTACGTGCGTACCGAAACCCGGGGTTCAGGGCTCGGCAAGGCCTTGTTGAGCACACTGGCAAAACTGGCAGTCTCTCGCGGCTGTGGACGTCTAGAATGGTCTGTACTCGACTGGAATGAGCCGGCAATTGGTTTCTATAAACAACTCGGCGCCTACCCCCTGGAAGATTGGACACAATTTCGCCTAACCGGCGATGCTCTTCAGGGTCTGGCAAAAGTTACAGACGGACTTGCACTTGCTTAACTTTCAATTGTCATAAATCAATACTTCAATATTACGTCATCTTCTAAAGGGACTTTACCCATGTCGCTTACCCGCCGCCTTGCTGCGCTTGTCTGCGGCCTAACCCTCAGTGCACCACTGTGGGCGGCAGACGTAGACATCGAAAGCTATGGCTACCCGATTACCAACCCGTTTGAGGCGACTATCGCCACAACGCCGCCAAACCTGCGCCCGACTTTGCCGGACGACAGTGATATCGACCAGAGCGACTACAAGATATTGCTGCACCCGGAACGTGAGTACGAGTTGCCGGATAACCTGTGGGCGGTTACCAAGATGAAATACCGTCTGGCCGAGCAAGACGGTGAAGCGCCATTGATCTTCATTATTGCGGGTACCGGCGCCCAATACTCCAGCAGCACGCCTGAATACCTGAAGAAGCTGTTCTATGGCGCCGGTTACCATGTCGTTCAACTCTCATCACCGACCAGCTATGACTTCATGGCATCAGCCTCGCGCCATGCCACGCCAGGGCTGTCGGAAGACGATGCCGATGACCTGTACCGCGCCATGCAGGCGGTTCGCGCCCAGCACCCAGACTTGAAGGTCAGCGACTACTACCTGACCGGCTACAGCCTCGGCGCGCTTAACGCCGCCTTCGTCAGCAAGCTCGACGAGGAACGACGCAGCTTCAATTTCAAGCGTGTATTACTGCTCAATCCACCGGTGAACCTCTACACCTCGATCAGCAACCTCAACAAACTGGTGCAGACCAAAGTGGAGGGGATCAATACCAACAGCAACTTCTTCGACCTGATCCTTGGCAAGCTGGCGCGCTATTTTGAGCAGAAAGGCTACATCGACATCAACGAGGCCATGCTCTATGAATTCCAAATGTCCAAGGAGCATTTGACCGACGAACAGATGGCCATGTTGATTGGCACTGTGTTCCGCTTTTCCTCGTCGGACATCGCCTATACCTCCGACCTGCTTAACCGCCGCGGCTTGATAACACCACCCGGCACAGTGATCGAAGCCAATACAGATATGACGCCGTATCTGCGCCGTGCCTTGCAGTGTGATTTCGAGTGCTACATGCGCGAACAACTGATCCCCATGTGGCGCGCCCGCTACGACGGCGGCAGCCTCAGTCAACTGGTTAACAAGGTCAGCCTCTATGCATTGGAGGACTACTTGAAGACCAGCAAAAAGATTGCGGTCATGCATAACGCCGACGACATCATTCTTGGCCCAGGCGATCTTGGTTTCTTGCGCCGCACCATGGGCGACCGCTTGACCGTATACCCGCTTGGCGGACACTGCGGCAACCTAAATTACCGCGTCAACAGCGACGCCATGCTGGAGTTCTTCCGTGGTTAAGAAAATCCTCCTGCTCGCCCTGTTGCTCAGTGCAAAAACTGCGTGGGCCGAAACAACACCACCAATCGGTGAAGATGGCTTCAAGAACCCGCTGGATCGACTCGAGTTCAACCCAGGGCTTGATCAGCATGTGTTCGAACAGTCGAGTTTCCAGGCGCTGGATGTCTACGACCCCTGGGAGTCTGTCAACCGGCGCATCTATCACTTCAACTACCGCTTTGATGAATGGGTATTTATCCCGGTCGTCGATGGCTATCGCTGGATCACACCTGACTTTGTTGAAAGCGGGGTCAGCAACTTCTTTGCCAACATCGGTGATATCAGCAACCTGGCCAACAGCCTGCTGCAACTGAAAGGCAAACGCTCGATGGATATCACCGCGCGCTTGCTGCTCAACACCACCATTGGCGTGCTGGGTGTATGGGACCCAGCAACCAAAATGGGTATTCCCAAGCAACGTGAGGATTTCGGCCAAACACTGGGTTACTACGGCGTACCTGCCGGTCCTTATTTGATGGTACCTATTCTGGGGCCTTCAACGCTGCGCGATGGCACAGGACTGGTTGCCGACTTCGAAGGCCTGGCAACCCTCGATTTCCTCGACTTCTTTGCATTCAGCTTTGAATCCCCGCAACTGGAAGTCAGCACACTCTGGGCAATCGATACGCGCTCTACAGTCAACTTCCGCTACGGCCAGCTCAACTCGCCGTTCGAGTACGAGAAGATCCGTTACTTCTACACAGAAGCGCGAAAGCTGCAGATTAACGAATAGCGTTAATCCTGCAAAAATGAAAACGCCCAGCTCGAACTGGGCGTTTTTTTATGCCTCGAAAATCTGCCCTGCCGAACACAAAACCAATCGGTTTTATCGATTAGTTACTCAAATATTTAGCACCCATCTATCTAATAAGATCCAATACCATAGCGCCATCAACATCATGTCAGCTAACGAGGTGCCTGATGAAAACCATGCGCAAAATACTCTCCGTACAACCGGGCCAAGCCGCATCCGACGGCGCCGGGGTCAAGCTGAATCGGGTTATTGGTGGCACAGGACTGGAGCGCTTTGATCCTTTCCTGATGCTTGATGAGTTCGCCACAGAAAACCCAGACGACTACATCGCCGGCTTCCCGCCCCACCCTCATCGCGGCTTTGAAACCATTACCTATATGATTGAAGGGCGCATGCGCCATGAAGATCACATGGGCAATGTCGGCCTGCTTGAAAGCGGCAGCGTGCAATGGATGACCGCCGCCCGCGGGGTAATCCACAGTGAAATGCCAGAACAGCAAGATGGCGCCATGCGCGGATTCCAGTTGTGGCTCAACCTGCCAGCCAAAAGCAAGCTCAATGATCCGGACTACCGCGATATAGCGACCAGCGAAATCCCTCGTGTGAGCACCACGCGAGGCGTCGAGGCAGTGGTAATTGCCGGTCGGTTCAACGATGGTCAACTGATCCAGGACGGCGCCGTGCAGCGCCCGGACACAGAGCCCCAGCTGTTTGACCTGCACCTAGCGCCAGGCAGCCAGGTGCAGCCCAGGTTGCCCGACGGCCACCGCGTGATGCTCTATGTCTACGAAGGCAGCCTGCAGCTACCCGAAATCAATCCTGACACCATCCAAAACGGGCGTCTGGTGCGATTGTCGGACCAAGGCGAATTGCACCTGGCCAGCGCCACGGGAGCAAAGGTCTTGTTGATTGCGGGCAAACCCATTGGCGAACCCATCGTTCAATACGGCCCCTTCGTGATGAACAGCCGCGAGGAGATCGAGCAAGCATTACGCGATTTTCGTGACGGGGTATTGGCCTGAGGCGGCCAGCACACAGCTTGTCCGCCTAGATTTACAGCTAAACAGCCCACAATGGCGGATAGAAAGCCTTATCCGCCTTACTTGGCGTAGTAGTGATACAAGCCCGGCGGCACTTCACTGCTGTCGGCGTCTTGCCAAGGCCCATTGGCACTGAGTCCCCAGCTCCAACCGTTGCTCCAGCGATAATAGGTGCGCTCGCGGTAGTAAAGGTTACGAGCCCCTTCAACCGAATACACACCCAATGCCGGGACCCAGTGGCTTTGCGCCCCAGGTGGCGGCGCATACCGGGGATGCGACGGCTTGACCGGCAAATCCGTTACCTGAGTGCCCGGGCCATGGCTAGAGCAACCTGAGAGTAGCAACAACGCGGCCAACCCCGTGTAGCCCAACCAGTTTTTCATTGACCTGAAGCCTCTGCACTGTCAATCGTAAGTTGCTGCAGCTCATCGCTATTGGTGGCGACAGCTTTTGGCTGCGCAACCCATTCGCCTTGGGTTGCATTGCCGCTACGCGAGATCCGCGCCACCAATTGAACCTGGTCAAAACCGGAGATCTTCAGTTGCGGCATCATTGCATCAGCGTCAGACAGGCTGACCTCGACCGGCAGGTCCGCAACGGTCAAGCGCTTGACTGCCAGCGGCATTGGAGGACCAGACAACGCACGAGCAAAAATAAATACGCTATCGCCCGGCTGAACTTTGTCTTTCAGCGCAGCAGCTAACTCAACCTTGACCTTGAGCTTATGTTCGGAAGTGGCAGCCGTGCCTGGAGCTGGCGCTTCAGGACGGGTCGCATCAGGATCAAGCTCGCCACGCGCACGCTCGATACCGCCCTGAATGGCCTGGCGTGACGGATCGTTCTCAGGCAATACAGCGACCAGCTTTTCCCAGTTATCAATCGCATCCTGGAAGCGGCCTTGCTCGAATGCCGCAATGCCCAGCAAGCCCAGACTGGTGACTTCTTCCGGATCAGCCTTCAGCGCTTCATCGGTAAGGCTTTGCAATTGCGGCGACCACTGCTTGTCGCCAGCAAAGTAGATCGCCTGTGCCCACTGGCCGAGCAAGGCAGGATCACGCCCAGCCAGGCCAACAGCCTTCTCAAATGCCTTCGCTGCCTCGGCTGCGCGTTCCTGAGCCATATAGGTACGCCCCAGGAAATACCAGGCTTCAGCCGAGTCAGGATTTTCTTTGACAGCGGTTTCAAGGCGCGCGGTCATGGCCTCGATGGTTTGCGGTTGGTCGGCAAAAGCGAGGGTTTGCTCGACCTGGTCAATGGCACCCCAGTGCATGTAGAGGCCGTAGCCGAACAGCGGCATCAGCAATGCCACAATCAACGGCACCTTGCGTCCCAGAACACTGGCCTTGGCAGTGAGGCCCTCGGTATCAGACAACAGCTCGCGAGACGCCTCGTCGCGCCCCACTTGCATTTGCTCGGCGGTCAATACACCGGCGGCGAGCTGGGCCTCCAACTCCTTGATGCGTTCCTGATAGAGCGTCACGTTTAACGCGGTACGGTCTTCTTCAGCCTGAAACTTACGAGCACGCACAACAGGAATCAGCAGAAACCCCAAGGCGGCCAGGATTAACAGACCAGCACACAGCCAAAATTCAATCATCAGTCTTTCTTATCCAAAGGCGCTTGATTTAGTACGGCAGCCAGACGTTGCTGCTCATCCGTTGACAGACCTTCATATCGCTCGGCCTTGCGCCGACGCTTACGCAGCACGATCACAGCCAACAGCACAAAACCACCGATCAACAAGGCAGCCGGGCCGTACCACAGCACCAAAGTACGTGCGGTGACCGGTGGCTTGTACAGCACAAAGTTGCCGTAGCGGGCGACCAGGTAATCAATGATTTGCTGATCGCTCTCGCCGCCTTCGATCTTCTTGTAGATCTCGGCGCGCAAGTCCAGCGCGATCGGCGCGTTGGAGTCGGCAATGTTCTGGTTCTGGCACTTGGGGCAGCGCAACTCTTCAGTCAGGTTGCGATAGCGCTCGCGCTCGACCTCGGTCTTGAATTCGTAGGTATCAATGGCGGCATGGGCTGCGCCAGCCAAGGCAAAACCCAACAGCAGCGCGGCACAGCCTCGACGCCAGGTTAAGCGTTTCATGGCTTAGCCTCGTCGATCATGGCCTGGTACAACGGCGCCAGTTGGTCACGCCAGACGTTGTCATCAATGACGCCAACGAACTTGTGGCGGATGATGCCGTCCTTATCGATCAGGAAGGTTTCCGGCGCTCCGTAGACCCCAAGGTCAACCCCCAGCGAGCCCTTGGCGTCACTGATATTGAGTTGATAAGGGTTGTGGAATTCTTTCAGCCACTTCTGCGCTTCAGCATTTTCGTCTTTGTAGTTGATGCCATAGATATTCACGCCCAGCTTGGCGATTTTGTTCAGCACCGGGTGCTCGACCCGGCACGAAATGCACCAGGTCGCCCAGACGTTAACCAAGGCTGGCTTGCCCTTGATATCGGCCAGGGTGATGGTCTTATCCTCATCCACCGCTGGCAGAGAGAATGCAGGAAACGGCTTGTCGATCAGCGCCGAAGGCAGCTCGGATGGATCGAGAAACATACCGCGATAGAGCACTACGGCAATTGCCAGAAACAGCGCCAGCGGCAACAGCAGGATCAGTCGTTTCATGCAGCAGCTCCTTCCAGTTTCAGTGCATCACGCACCCGCGTGCGCACTTTCACCCGGTAGCGTTTATCCAGTGCCGCCAGCAGACCACCAAGCCCCATCAGCAACGCACCCAGCCAGATCCAACGCACGAATGGCTTGATGTGCACGCGCACAGCCCAGGCGCCGTCTTCCAACGGTTCACCCAGGGCCACAAACACGTCACGGGTGAAGCCTGCATCAATAGCAGCCTCGGTCATCATCGACTGCTGCACCTTGTAAAAGCGCTTTTCCGGGTGCAACACGGCGATTTGCTGTCCGTCTTGCAGTACTCGCATGGTGCCGCGGTCGGCGCTGAAGTTAGGCCCTTCACGGTGCTTCGAGCCTTCAAAGACAAACTGGTAGGCGCCCACTTCAACCTGGTCGCCCGGCGCCATGCGCATGTCACGCTCAAGATTGCCGACGCTTGTCAGGACCACGCCCAAGGCACAAACAGCCATGCCAAAGTGCGCCAGCTGCATGCCCCAATAGCTGCGGGTCAGATCGCGCATGCCTTTGAACAAGCCCTTGTTGCGGGTCTTGTCGAAAATGTCGCGCACGCCGGCCAACACCACCCAAGCGGCCAGCATGCACACAGCCATGACGCCCCAGTTGAAGTCACCAAAGGCAAATGCTGCGATCACCCCAACCGCGACGCTACCCAGCAACACGGGCATAAGCATGCTCACCAGCCATTTGACCGGCGTGCTTTTCCAACGCACCAGCACGCCGACGGCAATGACGGCCATAAGCAGCCCCATCAGCGGTACAAACAGCGCATTGAAGTAAGGAGGCCCCACCGACAGCTTGGCCCCGGTCAACGCATCAAGCACCAAGGGGTACAGGGTGCCAAGCAGGATCATCGAAGCGGCCACCACCAGCACCAGGTTATTGACCAGCAACAAGGTTTCACGCGACCACAGGGCAAAGCCAACCTGGCTCTTAACCACCGGTGCCCGTACCGCAAACAACGCCAGCGAACCACCTACAACCAGCAGCAAGAACGCCAGGATAAACACACCGCGCTCGGGATCACTGGCGAATGCGTGTACCGATGTCAATACGCCCGAACGAACCAGGAAGGTGCCGAGCAAGCTCAGGGAAAATGCAGCAATCGCCAGCAACACGGTCCAGCTCTTGAATACGCCACGTTTTTCAGTGACTGCCAGCGAGTGAATCAGTGCAGTGCCCACCAGCCAAGGCATGAACGAAGCATTTTCTACTGGGTCCCAGAACCACCAGCCGCCCCAGCCAAGCTCGTAATAGGCCCACCACGAGCCTAGGGCGATACCAATACCAAGAAAGGCCCAGGCAACAATGGTCCAAGGCCGCGACCAACGCGCCCAGGCAGCGTCCAGCTTGCCACCAAGCAACGCGGCAATGGCGAAAGAGAATGCTACGGAAAAGCCGACATAGCCCATGTAGAGCATTGGCGGATGGATGATCAGGCCGAAGTCTTGCAGCAAGGGGTTAAGGTCGCGACCATCGGCCGGCATATTTGGCAGCAAACGGGCAAAAGGGTTTGAAGTAATAATCAGAAACAGCAAGAAGCCAACGCTGATGATGCCCATCACGCCAAGCACACGGGCCAACATTTCTTCTGGCAACTGGCGCGAGAAAATCGAAACGGCAAAGGTCCAGCCGCCCAGAATCAATGCCCAAAGCAACAGCGAGCCTTCGTGCGCGCCCCAAACAGCGCTGAACTTGTAATACCAAGGCAAGGCACTGTTGGAGTTACTGGCAACGTAACGCACCGAGAAATCGTCGACCATAAAGGCGTAGGTCAAACAGGCAAAGGAAAACAACAGAAACGCAAACTGTCCCCAGGCAGCAGGCTGCGCCAGGCTCATCCACTGGCGATCGCCGCGCCAGGCGCCAATCATTGGTAAAGTGGCCTGCACAAGGGCCATACACAACGCCAAAATCATCGCCAAATGGCCGAGTTCTGGAACCATCAACATGGCACTCATGCGCCGCCCTCCTTCGCATCAGGCTTGAGCTTGCCGCTTTCTTTAAGCGCTTTGGTGACCTCGGGCGGCATGTAATTCTCGTCGTGCTTGGCCAGGACTTGATCGGCGATCAGCACGCCATCGGCATTGAGCTTGCCAAGCGCGACGATGCCCTGCCCTTCACGAAACAGATCAGGCAGGATGCCGCGATAGCGAATCGGCACGCTATTGGCAAAGTCAGTGACGAGGAACTCGACTTCCAGTGAATCCGCCGAACGCTTGACCGAGCCTTCGGTGACCATTCCGCCCGCACGAATTCGCGCGTCTTGCGGCGCCTCGCCATTGGCGATTTGCGTCGGGGTATAGAACAGGTTGATATTCTCCTGCAGGGCGGACAATGCAAGGCCCACAGCGATTGCCACACCGGCAACCAAGGCAAGAATGATATACAAGCGTTTTTTACGAACCGCGTTCACGAATTGCTCTCCCGGCGCAAACGGCGCGCCTCGTCTTGCAGGTAGCGCCGTTTGGCGAGAATTGGCATGGCAATGTTCAAACCGAGCACCCCAAGGGTGATGCCATAGGCCGCCCATACATAGGCACCGTGGCCGCCCATGGCGATAAAATCACTCAATGATGCGAAACTCATGGACGCGCCTCCACCAGCTTGCTGACTTCAGCTTTTGCCCAGGCGCTGCGTGATTCACGCTTGAGCACCTCAAGTCGCATGCGCATCAGCACCAGCACGATAAACAAGCAATAGAAACCCAGCACCGAGAGCAGCAGCGGCAGCCACATTTCAGCGCTCATGCTGGCTTTACCCGTAATCTTGAAGGTCGCGGGCTGGTGCAAGGTGCTCCACCACTCGACCGACTTCTGGATGATCGGGATATTCACGGCGCCGACCAAAGAAAGCACTGCGCAGGCCTTGGCTGCACTGTCACGATTGCTGATCGCCTGGCCCAGTGCAATCACACCAAAATACAGAAACAGCAAGATCAACATCGACGTCAGGCGTGCATCCCACACCCAATAGGTGCCCCAGGTTGGCTTGCCCCAGATTGCACCGGTCACCAGTGCGATAAAACACAACCATGCACCCACCGGCGCGGCTTGCTGCAGGGCAACATCGGCGATCTTCATCTTCCAGATCAAGCCAACAGCGCCCGCAAGTGCCATCGTCAGGTAGCAAGCCTGGGCAAGGAATGCCGCCGGTACGTGGATGTAAATAATTCGATAGCTATCGCCTTGATAACGTTCAGGTGGAGCAAAAACCAAGCCCCAAACCAGTCCCGAAACCATCAACAGCGCCGCAGCTGCAATCAGCCACGGCAGCCAACGACCACTGATCTCATAAAACCACTTGGGCGAACCCAGCTTGTGAAACCATGTCCAGTTCATCAGGTTACTCATCAGTTCTGCAGTCAACCACTGCATGCCAAGCACGGTGGTCACTTATCTTTATAGTTACAACGCCTATTCAGCGACGCTTATCCGAAGACCCGCGGCGATGGCAAAAGGACTGAATGTCACCGCCAAGGCTGTCAGACACGCCATCCACAGCAAGTGTCCCACCGCTGGCAAGCCCTGCAAACTCGCCTGCAAGGCCCCACTGCCGAGAATCAGCACCGGGATATACAGCGGCAAAATCAACAACGCCAGGAGCAAACCACCGCGCTTGAGGCCAACAGTCAATGCCGCGCCTACCGCACCCAATAAGCTCAAGATTGGCGTGCCAAGCAACAACGAAATCAGTAAAACAGGTAAGCAGTGAGTCGGCAGCCCCAACATAAGTGCCAGCACTGGAGACAGAATGACCAGCGCCAAGCCTGAAAAAGCCCAGTGTGCCAGCACCTTGGCTAAAACCAGAAGAGCCAGGGGGTGCGACGAAAGGACCCACTGCTCAAGCGAGCCATCTTCAAAATCACTGCGGAAAAGCCCGTCCAGCGAGAGCAGGACTGCCAAAAGGGCCGCTACCCAGACCAACCCCGGTGAAAGGGTTTGCAACAATTGAGCCTCGGGACCGACCGCCAAAGGGAACAAGGCAATGACAATCGCGAAGAAAACCAGGGGATTGGCCAGTTCAGCCGGACGCCGGAACAGCAAACGTGCTTCGCGCGCCACCAGCAGGGTGAATACGTTACTCATAGACGGCGCGTTCCTAGATCAAGCACACGATAGCCCTGTGGCTTGACCGATAGGCTGTGGTGGGTGGTCATCACGACCAGGCCGCCCTTCTCGCAATGCGCGGCCAGATGCGCTTCGAGCTGGGCGACGGCAGCAATATCAAGTGCGGTAAAAGGTTCATCGAGAATCCAAAGCTCTGGCCCAGGCAAGTACAAGCGGGCCAAGCCAACGCGACGTTGCTGTCCGGCTGAAAGCGAATGACAGGGCACATCCTCATAACCTTGCAGGCCGACGGCAGCAAGCGCCTGCCAGATGTGTTCGCGCGGCGCCGGTTGCTGCAAGGCACAAAGCCAAGAGAGGTTTTCCTCGGGCGTAAGCAAACCTTTTATCCCGGCCGCGTGGCCGATCCAGAGCAACTTGCCGGGCTCGGCGCGCTGTTTGTCCAATGCCCGGCCATACAGCCGGACTTCGCCTGCAGTAGGCTGCATCAGCCCTGCTAAAAGGCGCAACAGACTGGTTTTACCACTGCCGTTGGGGCCAGCAACCTGAAGCATTTCGCCGGGAACCAGAGACAGTTCAAGATGCTCAAAAAGCATGCGCCAATCACGCTCACAGGCGAGCGACTTGGCTTCAAGAATTGGGCTGATCACAGCATTTTTACCTAATAAATGATTCAAGATGGCAGCATTTCAGCCGCTATATAGTCAAACAAGCGTCTGCATGGAACCCATGTAAAGCCATGCATTTGGGCTACGCAACGTAAAAGGTGCGAAAAGCAACTAGGATCATGTTCAACTTTATAGTTGTACATAAGCATTCGATTCGCCTGGCTCAGCCCTCAAGGTCAAAGGCTGTGACCCGTTTTTACCAAGTGATGCCTAACGCAGTACTTTTGCAGGGGTTCCAATCAAGCGGCGGCATTATACATGCCTGGCCCACCTCCCCGCAGTTGGCTTTTCGACAGGGTGTAACGCGTTCATGAGTGAAATAAGCAGCAGCCGGCCATTACCCCCCACGCCCGCCAGTAACCGCCCAAACTCGGTGGCTAGCGACATGGCGGTGAAACTGCTGCAACCGCTTGAAGGATTGCTGGCCAAAGGCGAAAGCGCCACCGCCGAAGTAGTGAGCCTCAAACAGGTCGCCCAGAGCTTCCAGCTATTACTCAGGCTAACCTTGGACAGCGGCCGTCAAACCACACTCGAAGCCAGCAGTAATCGCCCCATTGCCCAAGGCACAGCCCTGAACATTACTGCATTAACCGACAGCAAGTTGCTGGTGGCGCTGCAGCCCGGTGGCGACAAACCACTCAACAGCCTGGACCTCAAGCAGATACCGGTCGGCACGCTGATTCAAGGCAAGGTGCTCAGCAGCGAACAACTCGCGCAGGGCAAGGCCCAAGTCATCTACAAAGTCCTGGTCAGCCTGCTCAACACCTCATTGGCAGGCAGCAAGCTGTCAATCGAGACGCCTTTGTCGCTACAACCGGGAAGCCTGCTCAGCGCCCAGGTGCAGGGCAATCAGGCACTCAACTTATTGCCATTGAGTGGTCGCCTGGATCAACTCGCCCTGACGCAACAACTGCAAAGCCAACACAGCAACCAAGGCTCGTTGCAGGGCTTATTCAAATCCTTGCAAGGCCTGAGTGAGCGCAGCGATATCCCGAGCAGCGTGCGTAACAGTATCGACAAATTGATAGGCTCATTGCCTGATGGCCAGCAACTGAGTGACGCCAAAGGATTGGGCAGGGCATTGGAAAACAGCGGCGCATTCCTTGAAAGCAAACTACTAAGCCCACAGGCCGGTGCCTTGCCAACAGACCTTAAGGCCAACCTGCTCAAGCTGATCAGCCAACTGCAACTCAATCTACCTGTGCAGGGCGTATTACCGGGGACCGCCGCCAGCGCAGCCATGGCCCAATCTCTACCGGCCCTGGCGCGCAACCTGCTGGGCAGCATCAATCAAAATAGCAGCAAGCAGCAGGCACTGAGTTTCCCTCTGCCTACAAGACTTTTGCAGGCCCTTAGCGAAGATGGCGACCTTGAGGCCCTGCTCAAGCTCGCAGCTGCCGCAGTATCACGCTTGCAGACTCACCAACTGTCCAGCCTGGCTCAAACCCAGGTAGGACCAGACGGTAATATCCTCACCACCTGGCAATTGGAACTGCCAATGCGCAACCAGCAGGAACTGGTGCCGGTGCAGTTGAAAATCCAGCGTGACGAACCACAAAAATCCGCCGCCCAAGAGCAAAAAGAAATGCTGTGGCGTATCGACCTGGCCTTCGACCTGGAGCCGCTTGGACCTGTGCAGGTGCAGACCCAGTTGGTCCGTGGCTCCTTGTCGAGCACGCTCTGGGCCGAGCAGCCCAGCACCGCCAGGCTGATCGACAGCGAGTTGACTAATCTACGCCAGCGCCTGCTTGACGCCGGGCTACAGGTCAGCGCCCTGTCCTGCGCCCAAGGCATACCACCGCAAGGCCCCAAAACTGCGTTGCAACAACGTTGGGTGGACGAAACCGCATGAGCAAACACAGCACGCCTCGCCAAGCAATCGCCCTGAACTACGACGGCCAGCAGGCCCCCACGCTCAGCGCCAAGGGCGACGATGAACTGGCCGAAGCGATCCTGGCGATAGCCCGTGAATACGAAGTGCCCATTTATGAAAATGCCGAGCTGGTGCGCCTACTCGCTCGCCTGGAACTTGGTGACAGCATTCCTGAAGAGCTGTACCGCTGCATCGCCGAGATCATTGCCTTTGCCTGGCACCTCAAGGGGAAATGCCCGACAGGCTTCAATGCAGGCCTGTCGGATAGTCCTCAAGATCTTTAATCGGTCAAGCGCTTGAATCCGTCCGACACGGCATACAGCTGCGAGTCATTGCTCTCGCCCTGGTCCAGTGGGAAATCGAGCAGCTGCCAGGCAAAGTAGCCGCTGCGAAAGAAATACACCTGGCTGTAGCCCCAGCTTACGGCCTTACGCACAGCTTCGGCGCTGCGGAGGCTGAAATCATTGTCGCAATAAACGACCAAGGGCGTGTCGCGGGCAATGGCAGCAGTCGCCAGGTGGGCAAACCGGGTGTCGACGTCCAGGTGCGTGGCGCCCTGCACATGCCCCCAAGACCACTCGCGCTGGGGTCTCACGTCGACAAACATCGCACCTTGCTCATAGAGGATTCGGGCCTGCAAGACATTAATGGTGCTCGCCCCCGCTACGGTTTCTGGCACTTGCTGGGCCATCACCGGAAAACCCATGCTCAACACCATCAATACTGCCAGTAACCTAGTCATAATAGCCCCCTGTTACTACTCGCTTACTAACAGCTTAGGCAGCCTGAGCTGAAGGCTAGGAACGTTTTAACTGGCAATGCATCGCGCTAAGAACCAGCGAAACTAAACAAAAGAAGGGGAATTTAACTGTAAAGGTGGCGTTGTTATTGCTTTCTCAGGCTTGAAAACAGGAGAACCACTGAGTCAGACAAAGGTTTATAACTGGCCCGGCTTGGCCTGATGCAGCTTGCTGACCAGTTCAGCCTCAGCCTTGCTCAGGCCGCAAGACTGGGTGAGATCATCGACACTGGCTCCCAGCCCCACCAGGCGAGCCGCTTGGGTGAAGGATAAATTAGCCGGATCGCGTTGCTCCATCTGGCTAACCTTGTCAGGCAGCGGCGCCACTGTCTGGCGCAACTCATGCAACTCCTCGCCCATGCGGATACTGCCAGTGAGATAAGTGTCCAGGCGTTTGCTTAGCTCCTTGATCCGCTGGTCACGCGCCGCATCGCGCTCCAGTTGAAGTGCAACACTGCCCTTGAGCTGGGAATGCAGCCACACACAAGCTCCGATCAATGCAACGCTGATCAGGGCCAGTACCACCAGTGCGGCTTCAAGCATCATTCAAATTGACTCCAGCTCCGACCATTCTTCTTCAGTCATCATCTTGTCCAGCTCGACCAGGATCAGCAACTCACCATTCTTGTTGCATACGCCCTGAATAAACTTGGCGGACTCATCATTACCCACATTGGGCGCCGTCTCGACCTCAGACTGGCGCAGATAAACAACTTCGGCAACACTGTCGACCAGAATACCAACCACCTGCTTGTCCGCTTCGATAATCACCACGCGGGTGTTATCGGTAATGTCAGCAGGCGCCAGGCCAAAGCGCTGACGGGTGTCGATCACCGTTACCACGTTACCACGCAGGTTGATAATACCTAATACGTAAGAAGGCGCGCCCGGGACAGGTGCAATCTCTGAATAGCGCAGAACTTCCTGCACCTGCATGACATTGATACCGTAACTTTCGTTATCCAGGCGGAATGTTACCCATTGCAGGATTGGATCCTCAGCACCTTGAGCAGAGCTTTTATTCATATTCCTAGCCTCTTGGAATGATCGGTTTCGAGCCGTTGCCCGATTGAAAGTAAATCTGGGATCTTCTAAAAAAAGTAACGAGCGCAGTCGTTTTTCATAGATTCCTTAGTGCACTTGGCCATTGACCAACCGCTTTGCTGCGCCGCTGGTGATCAGTTCAGCCAAGGCCGAGACATCCAGCAACGCACACATATGTTCTATCACCGTGCCTGCCAGCCATGGCCGCTGCGAACGCTGGCTGCGCCATTTGACTTCAGTCGGATCAAGGCGAATCGAGCGGCTCACCTGATGCACCGCCAGCCCCCATTCGTAACCCTGGACCGAAATTACAAATTGCAGGCCTTGGCGAAAATCATCGCGATAACGATCCGGCATCACCCAGCGTGCAGTGTCGAGCACCTTAAGATTGCCCGCCTGGCAAGGCAGAATACCGAGAAACCAGTCCGGCTGGCCGAACAATGGCGTCAGGTCTTGGCCTTCAAGTGGATAAATCGAACCAAGGCACACCAGTGGCACAGCCAGGGTCAAACCGGCGACGTCGAACAGCAAGCATTCAAAGGGTTCCTGTGCCCACTGCGGACGCCCATCTTCAGCCAGCGTAGGCGCAAATGGCGCACTGTCCGATGGACTGTTCAGGTCAACAATAGGCTCGACAATCGACACCGGCGATTCCGGGGTCAAAGCCTCCGGCAACTCAAGCAGTGCAACGGGTGCTAAAGGTTCAGGCGCCACAGTTGGCGCTTCAATAACAGGCTCCGCCACGGGTTGCGACGCTGGCGCCAATGTCAGCAGCGGTTGCGCAGTGGCGTCACGCGCCTGCTCTTCGCGCACGGCCGCTTCGAACTCATCCAGGCTTACGCTCGCCGCCAATTCCAGCGACGCGTCCTGAAGCAAGCTGTCCAGATAGGACTGCAGCGCCAGTTGTGGGCCTGTGGTGGTAGCAGGCGCGCTCATAGTGAATATCCGCAAAAAGAGTCTGTAGCCTTTATCGGCAGCGATCCGGGCAGACTTGAGCAGCGGTTTGCAAAAAATAGCGGCATATCACGCCACCTGCGCAGACAACTGGTGTGCGAGCAAATGCTTGAGCAAGGCTCGGTAGGCCAAGGTGCCGCGACTCTTGGCGTCAAACTGCGAAGGTGTCTGCCCTGCCCGGCTGGCATCACGCAGGCGGGTATCGACAGGAATATAAGCCTGCCACAAATTATCCGGGTAAGTGTTTCGCAACAGGCGCAAGGTCGACATCGACGCCTGCGTACGACGGTCAAACAGCGTGGGCACGATGGTGTAAGGCAATGCCTGCTTCCGTGAACGATTGATCATCGCCAGGGTGCTGACCATGCGCTCAAGGCCTTTGACGGCAAGAAACTCAGTTTGCACCGGAATCACCAGTTGCTGGCTGGCGGCCAGGGCATTGACCATCAATACGCCGAGCAACGGCGGACTGTCGATAATGGCGTAGTCAAATTCACCCCACAGCTGGGCCAGCGCCTTGGAGACGACCAGCCCCAACCCATTCTGGCCAGGCGACTGCCGCTCAAGCGTGGCCAATGCAGTGCTGGAAGGCAGCAAGGCGATCTGCTCATGGCTGGTGGGCAGTAGCAACTGTTTAGGCAAACCTTCAGGCACCACGCCCTGATGCAAGAACAAATCGAATGCACTGTGCGCCAAGCTATCTGGATCGTGCCCAAAATAGCTTGTCATTGAGCCATGGGGGTCGAGGTCGACCACAATCACACGCTTACCGGCATCGGCCAAAAGACCTGCCAGTGCGATGGATGAAGTGGTCTTACCGACACCACCTTTTTGATTGGCTACTGCCCAAACTCTCATTCTGCTCTTCCGCCCACCACAGGGATTGCCTGCGCGGGACCTAGTGTCGCCCGATCAATTTGGCGACGATGATTTGACGGCACCGCCCTGCGACGCCTGAACCATGGGTGATGGTGCAGGTTGCGTGCCAGCGTTGCGCAACGCATTGTCAGGCTGTGCCCGGGAACTGCCAACGCCACTGATACTGCGGCGCACATCGAGGTTACGCGAGATTACCAAAACCACCCGACGGTTTCGCGCCCGACCTTCGCTGGTCGCGTTATCGGCCACCGGTTGAAACTCGCCATACCCTACCGAAGCCATGCGCGAAGGGCTGACGCCATCAAGCGCCAGCATCCGCACAATACTTGCAGCCCGCGCGGCGGAAAGCTCCCAATTACTTGGGAACTGCGCAGTATGAATCGGCTGGTTATCGGTAAAACCCTCAACATGAACCGGGTTGCCGTAAGGTGCCAAAATCTTGGCTACCTTCTCGACAATATCAAAGGCTGCATCGCTGGGCAGCGCATCGCCGCTGGAGAACAACAAGCTTGAACTCAGTTCGATTTCGATCCACAACTCATTGCCGCGCACCTTCAACTGATCACTGGCAATCAGATCGCCAAAAGCAGCCGTGATGCTCTCGGAAATGCTTTGCAGAGAGTCTTGCGGTGCTTGTGTCACGTCTTCATCGACCAAGGAACGATCCGGCTCAGTGGTTCTCGGCCGCTCCTCACCCACCGGAATTGGCTTGATTGAGCGATCCGGCTGGTTGAACACACCAGTCAGGGTTTCCGAAAGTATCTTGTACTTGCCTTCGTTGACCGATGAGATCGAATACATCACCACAAAAAACGCGAACAGCAAGGTGATGAAGTCGGCATAGGAGACTAGCCAGCGCTCATGGTTTTCGTGTTCTTCCTGATGGCGACGGCGAGCCATATCTCACTCCATTAATCCATGAAACCTTGCAGTTTCAATTCAATGGAACGCGGATTCTCACCTTCGGCAATCGACAATATGCCTTCGAGGATCATTTCGCGATAACGCGTCTGGCGCTGGGCGATGGCTTTGAGCTTGTTACCAATGGGCAGCAGCAGCAAGTTGGCAAAGCTGACGCCATAGATGGTCGCAACAAAGGCAACGGCAATACCGCTGCCCAGCATGCTAGGGTCGGCCAGGTTGCCCATGACATGGATCAACCCCATGACCGCACCAATAATGCCGATGGTCGGGGCATAACCGCCCATGCTCTCGAATACCTTGGCCGCTTGGATGTCGTGGCTTTCCTTGGTGTATAGATCTACCTCAAGCACACTGCGAATCGACTCTGGCTCGGCGCCATCGACCAGCAACTGCAAGCCTTTGCGCGCATAGGGATCGCTCTCAAGGTCGGCCACTGACTCAAGTCCGAGCAAACCTTCCTTACGCGCCACCAGGCTCCAGTTGACGATGCGATCAATACCACCTGCCAAATCGATGCGCGGCGGGAAGATGATCCAGCGGACAATCACCAGCGAGCGCTTGAAGACGCTCATCGGCGCCTGCAAAAAAGCAGCGCCCAAGGTACCACCAATCACGATAAGCGCAGCCGGGCCATTGAGCAGCGCGGCGGCATGGCCTCCCTCAAGGTAGTTGCCGCCCAAAATAGCGACAAACGCCAGGATGATGCCAATCAGGCTCAGGACATCCATTAGATGCAAACCTGGGTAATGTGGCGGCCGATGTCATCCAGCGGGTACACAGCATCGGTCAGGTTGGCTTTGACCACCGCCATTGGCATGCCATAAATCACACAGCTGGCTTCATCCTGCGCCCACACTTGGCTGCCATTCTGCTTGAGCAGGCGTGCGCCTTCGCGGCCGTCTGCGCCCATGCCGGTGAGCACCACCGCCAGCACTTTGTCATGATAGGTACGTGCCGCGGAACCAAAGGTAATGTCGACACAAGGCTTGTAGTTAAGCCGCTCATCACCGGGTAGAATCCGCACCGAGCCCCGTGCATCAATCATCATTTGCTTGCCGCCGGGCGCCAGCAAAGCCAAGCCCGGACGCAACAAATCGCCATCCTCAGCTTCTTTAACGCTGATCCGGCACAGCTTGTCCAAGCGTTCAGCGAAAGCCTTGGTGAACGCCGCCGGCATATGTTGAATCAGGACAATCGGTGCCGGAAAATTGGCAGGCAACTGGCTGAGCACGCGCTGCAATGCCACAGGCCCGCCGGTTGATGTGCCTATCGCTACGAGTTTGTAAGCCCGATGCTTCGGCGCCGCACTGCTGACATGACCCGCTGCATGCGCAGTTGCAGGTTTTGCTGTTTCTACAGGCGCTCGTGCAGTTGTTGACAGCGGCGTTGTGGTTCGCCTGGGCAAAGGGGTTGCGGCAGATGTAGAGGTCGCGGCGGGCGCCGGTGCAGCCGCAGGCACCGAGCTGAGGCTGCGCCTGTTACTGCGTGCAATGCTGTGGACTTTCTCGCAGAGCAGCTGGCGAACTTTGTCCGGATTACGCGAGATATCCTCAAAATTCTTCGGCAGGAAATCAACCGCCCCCGCGTCCAGCGCATCGAGCGTAACGCGAGCGCCTTCATGAGTCAGCGAGGAAAACATCAGTACCGGTGTTGGGCAGCGCTGCATGATGTTACGCACTGCCGTGATGCCATCCATCATCGGCATCTCATAATCCATGGTGATCACATCAGGCTTGAGATTTTGCGCCTGATCGATCGCCTCACGGCCGTTGGTTGCCGTGCCGATGACTTGGATATTCGGATCTGAGGAAAGGATTTCAGAGACTCGACGGCGAAAAAAACCGGAGTCATCCACTACCAATACTTTTACAGCCATTAGAGCTCCTTTTCCGCGCAGACAAAGCTGCGCGGGCGACAGTCACATGCGGCGTGCGTAATGTTTGAGCATGCTCGGCACATCGAGAATCAGCGCAATACGCCCGTCCCCCGTGATGGTCGCACCCGACATGCCGGGCGTGCCTTGAAGCATCTTGCCAAGCGGCTTGATCACCACTTCCTCCTGCCCCACCAACTGATCGACGACAAAGCCAATGCGCTGGCTGCCGACAGTCAAAATCACCACATGACCTTCATGCTGTTCCTCATGCGCTGCGCCTTTTACCAGCCAACGCTTGAGGTAGAACAATGGCAAAGCCTTCTCTCGCACCACGACCACTTCCTGGCCATCAACAATGTTGGTGCGCGACAAGTCGAGGTGGAAAATTTCGTTAACGTTGACCAGCGGGAAAGCAAACGCCTGGTCAGCCAGCATCACCATCAAGGTCGGCATGATGGCCAGGGTCAATGGCACTTTAATCACGATCTTCGAGCCTTGGCCCTTGACCGAGAACACGTTGACCGTACCGTTGAGCTGAGAGATCTTGGTCTTCACCACATCCATGCCGACACCCCGACCGGACACGTCGGATATCTCGGTTTTGGTCGAGAAGCCGGGCGCGAAGATCAGGTTGTAGCATTCAAATTCGTTGAGACGATCTGCTGCGTCTTTTTCCAACAACCCCTTCTCGACGGCCTTGGCACGCAATACGTCGGCATCCATGCCCTTGCCGTCGTCGGTGATCATCAACAGGATATGATCGCCTTCTTGCTCGGCCGACAACACCACCTTGCCGCCGCGCGACTTGCCTGCCGCTTCACGTTCAGCGGGCGACTCAATGCCGTGGTCAACCGCATTGCGCACCAAGTGCACCAGCGGATCGGCCAGGGCCTCGACCAGGTTTTTATCCAGGTCGGTTTCTTCGCCAATCAGCTCCAGGCTGATCTCTTTTTTCAGGTTACGGGCCAGGTCACGAACCAGGCGTGGAAAGCGGCCAAATACCTTCTTGATTGGCTGCATGCGGGTTTTCATCACTGCGGTCTGCAAATCTGCAGTGACCACATCAAGATTCGATACCGCCTTGCCCATGGCTTCATCGTTGCTGCTTGCACCCAAGCGAACCAGGCGATTACGCACCAGTACCAACTCACCAACCATGTTCATGATTTCATCAAGGCGCGCGGTATCAACCCGAACCGTGGTTTCAGCTTCGCTGGCTGGAGCCGCTTTTTCAGGAGCTGGTGCAGGTGCCGAGGCTTTGGCCGGTGCGGCTTTGGCGACAGCCGCAGCGACCTGGACAGGTTGCACATCAGAACCGGCAACGTTGGCCACCGGCTCGCTAAACTTGCCCTTGCCGTGCAACTCGTCAAGCAAGGCTTCAAATTCGTCGTCGCTGATTTCATCACCGGCAACCGCTGGCGCAGAAGCGCTTTCAACCGGCACTGAAGCAGCCGCAGGCTCAACCGCCTTGGGCGCTACAAACTGGCCTTTGCCATGCAACTGATCGAGCAAGGCTTCAAACTCATCATCGCTGATCTCGTCACTGGTCGATTCGCCAGCCGGAGCTTCAGGAGCTGCCTCAACTTTGGCTGGGCTAGCTGAAACCTCGCCCGCGGCGAACTGGCCCTTGCCGTGCAATTGATCAAGTAGCGACTCAAACTCATCGTCAGTGATTTCATCACTGGCCGCCGGGGCATCGACCTGTTGCGGAGTTTCGCCAAGGGCGTCGAGCAACTGTTCAAATTCGCTGTCGGTAATATCGTTGGAAGTTGCGGCAGTCGATGCTGCGGCAGTCGACACTGAGGCAGTCGGTGCAATGACCGGTTCGGCAACTGGCGCTGGGCTAGCGGCACCTGCTGCAGGCGTTGGCTCAGCCAACTGGGCCAACGCGGCCAATAGCTCCGGGGTCGCGGCAGTGGGCGTGACACCTTCACGTACTTCACTGAACATGCCATTGACGGCGTCCAGCGCTTCAAGCACGACGTCCATCAACTCCGAATCGACCCGGCGCTCACCTTTGCGCAATATATCGAAGACGTTTTCCGCAATATGGCAGCACTCCACCAGCTCATTAAGCTGGAGAAAACCGGCACCGCCTTTAACTGTGTGAAATCCCCGAAAAATCGCATTGAGCAGATTCATATCATCCGGGCGGCTCTCAAGCTCAACCAACTGCTCGGACAATTGTTCGAGTATCTCGCCGGCCTCTACCAGGAAGTCCTGGAGAATTTCTTCATCGGCGCCGAAGCTCATATGGACGTGCTCCTAAAATCCCAGACTGGACAACAGATCATCGACGTCATCCTGACTTGCAGCGACGTCATCAAGCTTATCGGCATGAATCTGCGGACCTTCACCCTGAGATGGATTTTTTTCTTGTTGTTTTTCTGCACGCAATGCTTCCTGGTCATGTTCGATGCCTGCATAGCGATCAACCTGAGTGGCCATGAGCATCAACTTGAGCAGATTGCTTTCAACTTCAGTGACCAGCTGGGTGACGCGCTTTATCACCTGGCCAGTCAAGTCTTGGTAGTCTTGCGCCAAGAGGATGTCGTTCAAGTGCCCTGACAACTTGCCACTGTCTCGTTCGCTGTTGACCAGGAACAACTCGACCCGCTTGGCCAGCTCACGAAAATCCTCGGCGCCCATCTCGCGGCGCATGAAACGCCCCCAATCGGCACTCAGGCTTTGCGCTTCGGTTCGGATATCATTAACCAGCGGCGCGCTTTGCTCGACCAGATCCATGGTGCGATTGGCCGCATCTTCGGTCATCGTCACCACGTAATTGAGGCGTTCGGTTGCGTCGGTAATCTGCGAGACTTCAGTCGCATGCGGTAGGCGCGGGTCAAGCTGGAAGTTGACTATTGCGCTGTGCAACTCGCGCGTCAGCTTGCCGACTTCGTGATAAAGACCACGGTCGCGCACTTTGTTCAGTTCATTGATAACCTGGACCGCATCACCAAAATTGCCGCGTTCAAGGCTTTCGAGCAATTGGTGGGCATTACTTTTCAGGGTCGATTCAAAGTCACCCACTTGGGAATCATCGTGTTCCATAACAACCTCAGCGCAGACATCAGCCGTTTACACGCTCAAATATCTTTTCTATTTTTTCTTTAAGCACTTGAGCAGTGAAGGGCTTCACCACGTAGCCATTCACACCGGCTTGCGCAGCCTCGATGATCTGGTCACGTTTGGCTTCAGCGGTCACCATAAGTACTGGCAGTTGTTTCAACCGTTCATCCGCACGCACTGCGCGCAACAACTCGATACCGGTCATTCCCGGCATGTTCCAGTCAGTCACCAGAAAATCGAAACTGCCGCTTTGCAGCATTGGCAGTGCGGTTGTGCCGTCATCGGCTTCAGCAGTGTTGGTAAACCCCAGGTCACGCAGGAGGTTTTTAATAATGCGGCGCATCGTTGAAAAGTCATCAACGATGAGGATTTTCATGTTCTTGTCCAAGTCGACCTCCGTACCTTCCCCAGTGCATTCAGCAGCCTGAATGCACCCTATAATCGTGAAACCGGCCTGGCTAGGCACATGCGTGCCTCGCTATACAAGGTTTTCAGTATCCAACTATTATCCGGCTCGCCACTCACCCAGGCGCGCGCGCAAACGTGCGGCGCATTGGCTGTGCAATTGACTTACCCGAGACTCACTCACGCCCAGCACTTCACCGATTTCCTTGAGGTTGAGTTCTTCGTCGTAATACAACGAAAGAACCAATTGCTCGCGCTCTGGCAAGTTGCCAATTGCATCGGCAAGTGCTTTTTGAAAGCGCTCTTCCTCAAACTCGCGTGAAGGCCCTGACTGACCGTTACTTACATCTTCATGCAGGCCGCTATTTTCTCCGTCCTCAAGCAGGTCGTCAAAACTGAATAGGCGGCTGCCCAAAGTGTCGCCAAGAATGCCGTAGTAATCTTCGAGACTCAATTGGAGTTCGGCCGCAACTTCGTGATCTTTAGCGTCACGACCTGTTTTTGCTTCAATTAATCGAATTGCATCACTGACCATGCGGCTATTGCGATGCACCGAACGCGGTGCCCAATCACCTTTGCGCACTTCATCGAGCATTGAGCCGCGGATACGAATACCGGCAAAAGTCTCAAAACTTGCACCTTTGGAGCCGTCGTATTTTTTTGAAGCTTCAAGCAAGCCGATCATCCCGGCTTGAATCAAATCATCGACCTGGACATTCGCGGGCAAGCGCGCCAAAAGGTGATAGGCAATCCGCTTGACCAGTGGCGCATACCGTTCAATCAGCTGATGTTGCAAGTCTTTACCTTGCGCTTTGCTATACATTCGAAGTCCAGACGCCGCTGTCATGCCGGCGTGTCAGTAGCAGGTTGTTGCACCAGACGCTCGACAAAAAACTCCAGATGCCCGCGCGGATTGGCAGGTAAAGGCCAGGTGCAGACCTTCTGGGCTATTGCTCGAAACGCCATGGAGCATTTTGAACGTGGAAATGCTTCAAAAACTGCACGTTGCTTCTGCACGGCTTTGCGTACCGACTCGTCATAAGGAACGGTGCCGACGTATTGCAGTGCAACATCGAGGAAACGGTCTGTGACCTTGCTCAGTTTAGCGAACAGGTTTCGCCCCTCTTGCGGGGTGTGCGCCATATTGGCCAGCACCCGGAAGCGATTCATGCCGTAATCGCGATTGAGCAGTTTGATCAGGGCGTAGGCATCGGTGATTGACGTTGGCTCATCACAAACCACCACCAGCACTTCTTGCGCCGCGCGAACGAAGCTGACAACCGAGTCGCCGATTCCGGCAGCGGTGTCGACAATCAACACGTCGATATTTTCACTGATGTCGCTAAACGCCTGGATCAAACCGGCATGCTGCATGGGTGATAACTGGACCATGCTTTGCGTGCCTGACGCAGCAGGCACAATGCGAATACCGCATGGCCCCTGGATAACCACGTCGCGCATGTCGCATTCGCCACTGATGACATCTGCCAGCGTACGCTTCGGTGTAAGCCCCAGCAGTACATCGATGTTCGCCAGCCCCAAGTCAGCATCCATCAGCATTACGCGCTTGCCTTCCTCGGCCAGCGCCATTGCCAGGTTGACGGATACGTTGGTTTTACCGACGCCGCCCTTACCACCAGTAACTGCAATTACTTGCACTGGGTGCATAGCCATTTAATTACGCTCCTTGTTCACGTTGGTCAGAAGCATCTTGTCCATTGAGCTTCGACTAAGATGAACACAACAAGCTTGCATGCAAGCTGTATCAAAGATCATGTGGTGACGCATCAACTCGCCTGTTTTGCCGGTTGCTGGTAAAGGCCCGCAAAGACTTCAGCCATGGTGTCTTCACAGGGTTCCTCTTGAGCTTGAAGGCCAACTGCGCGGCTGACCAACTGATGGCTGCGCGGCAGCTGTAAATCATCAGGAATGCGGGGGCCATCAGTCACGTAGGCAACTGGCAGGCGCTGACTCATCGCCAACCCCAGAACCTCACCCATACTTGCTGCTTCATCCAGTTTAGTCAGAATACAACCCATAAGCCCACAGCGCTTGTAACTATGATAAGCCGATTTCAGTACCTGATTCTGACTGGTCGCGGCCATTACCAGGTAGTTTTTCGCATTAATCGAGCGGCTCGACAAGGCTTCAAGCTGCATCCGCAGCGCCGGGTCATTTGCCGGCAAGCCTGCAGTATCAATCAAAACCACGCGTTTGCGCATCAAGGGCGTGATGACCTGGGTCAGCGATTGGCTGGGATCAACCAGAGTCACCGGCACATTAAGGATGCGGCCCAGGGTTTTCAACTGTTCCTGAGCGCCGATGCGATAGCTATCCAGGCTGACCAACGCAATATTCTGTGCGCCAAACTTCAGCACGTAGCGTGCGGCCAGCTTGGCAATGGTCGTGGTCTTGCCCATGCCTGCTGGCCCGACCAAGGCTATAACACCGCCCTGTTCAAGAGGCTCTTGCTTGGGGATCTGAATGGCGTGAGCCATATGCGCCAACAACATGCGCCAGGCCTGGCGAGGCTCGGCAATCTCGCTGACGCGCTCCAGCAAGGGCCGGGCGACGTCTGCCGGCAAGCCCATGCGCTGCAGGCGACGCCATAGATTGGCTTGTTGAGGCCGACGGGTTTGCATCTGGCCCCAGGCGATAGAACCGAGCTGGACTTCGATCAGCTCACGCAGACCAGACAACTCTGAACGCATGGCATCGATAGTGTTTTGATCAACCGCCGCAGCCGCCGCTTTGGAAGACGCACGCACGGCAGCATCCAGCGGGCTTTCAACCTGCGCCGACAACTCAGCAAATAGCTGCAAATCCTTGGCCACCTCAGGCTCAACGCGCAGGCTCAATTCAGCATGGGCCGCAGCAATTTTCGACTGTGTTTTGCGCAACTCGGTTTCCAGGGCAGGATTCGGTTGGCGCACCGGGGCCGCAGGAACCTGGTAATCCAGCGCAGCGGTCAACTCGACACCGCCTGCAACGCGGCGATTACCGATGATCGACGCATCAGCGCCCAGTTCTTCACGAACCAGCTTCATGGCTTGACGCATATCGGCAGCAAAAAAGCGTTTAACCTGCATACCTGTGACCTCGGTTTTGCGGCGGCTGGACAACATCTGTGCGATTCAGCACCGCTTAATTCTGACCCACCGTCGCAACGATGGTGACCTGCTTGTTATCGGGTATTTCCTGGTAAGCCAACACATGGGCATTGGCTACCGCCATTCGCGCAAAGCGCGAGAGCATCGCCCGAACCGGCCCGGCAACCAGAAGTATCACTGGCTTGCCAAGCATTTCCTGACGCTGCGCTGCATCGATCAAGGAACGTTGCAGCTTTTCAGCCATGCCCGGCTCCAGCAAGATGCCTTCTTCGGAACCTTGACCGGCCTTCTGTACGCTATTTAGCAATATCTGTTCCAACCTTGGCTCCAAGGTAATCACAGGCAGCTCGGGCTCTAGTCCCACAATGCTTTGCACAATTGCGCGGGATAGCGAAACGCGAACTGCTGCAACCATAGCGGCGGGATCTTGACTCTTTGGCGCGACATTGGCGATGGCCTCGGCGATGGTCCGAATGTCACGCACCGGCACCTGTTCCTGCAACAGTGCCTGCAGCACTTTAAGCAGGGTCGACAGCGACACCAACCCTGGTACCAACTCCTCGGCCAGCTTGGGCGAACTCTTGGCCAGTAGCTGCATAAGCTGCTGGACTTCTTCATGACCCAGCAATTCATGGGCGTGCTTGTGCAGCACCTGATTGAGATGGGTCGCAACAACCGTACTGGCGTCGACCACGGTGTAACCCAGCGACTGCGCCTGGTCACGCTGATTGACATCAATCCACACGGCTTCAAGGCCGAACGCCGGATCTTTGGCGGCAACCCCGTTGAGCGTGCCAAATACCTGCCCCGGGTTAATCGCCAACTCACGGTCCGGATAGACTTCCGCCTCCGCCACGCTCACGCCCATCAAGGTCAGGCGATAAGCATTTGGCTGCAGATCAAGGTTGTCGCGAATGTGCACCGAAGGCATCAAGAACCCCATCTCCTGCGACAGCTTTTTACGCACGCCCTTGATCCGCGCAAGCAATTGACCACCCTGATTGCGATCAACCAGCGGAATCAGCCGATACCCGACCTCCAGGCCGACCATATCGACTGGCATCACATCATCCCAACCCAGTTCCTTGACGTCCTGGGCACGCTGGGCTGGCAATTGTTCTTGCTGGCGCTGGACTTCCTTAACTTCCTCTTCCTTGACCTTGCGCTGCTTGTTGGCGATCCAGTACGCCGCACCGGCAGCCACCAGGCCCAGGCTGATAAAGGAGAAATGCGGCATCCCCGGCACCAACCCCATGGCAATCATGATGGCTGCAGCCACGGCCAATGCGCGCGGCGAGGCAAACATCTGGCGGTTGACCTGCGCGCCCATGTCTTCCGAGCTGGACACCCGGGTCACCATGATTGCTGCCGCCGTCGACAGCAACAGCGACGGAATCTGCGCAACCAGACCGTCACCAATGGTCAGCAAGGTGTAGACCTTGCCAGCATCGGCAAAACTCAAACTGTGCTGGAAGATACCAATGGCGATGCCGCCAATCAGGTTGATAAATAGAATCAGCAGACCGGCAATGGCATCACCACGCACGAATTTGCTGGCACCGTCCATCGAACCGTAGAAATCCGCTTCCTGGGACACTTCGGAGCGGCGCTTTTTGGCCTCTGCTTGCTCAATAAGACCGGCGTTGAGATCGGCGTCGATCGCCATTTGCTTACCGGGCATCGCGTCGAGGGTAAAACGCGCGCTCACTTCGGAAATACGCCCAGCACCCTTGGTAACCACCACAAAGTTGATGATCATCAAGATGGCGAAGACCACGATACCCACAACGTAGTTACCGCCAATCACCACCTCGCCAAAGGCCTGGATCACCTGCCCCGCTGCGGCATGGCCATCATGACCGTGGAGCAGCACCACTCGCGTGGAAGCGACGTTAAGCGCCAGACGCAGCAAGGTTGCCGCCAGCAAGATGGTCGGGAATACCGCGAAATCCAGCGGACGCAAGGCGTAGATACTGACCAGCAGCACCACGATCGACAAGGCAATGCTGAAGGTAAACAGCACGTCGAGCAGAAACGGAGGGATCGGCAACATGACCATGCCAAGCATGACCAGCAGCAACAGCGGGATGCCCAAGTTGCCCTGGCGCAACCCCGAAAGATTACTGCGCACGTTACCGATAATCTGTGAATGATCTACCGCCACTTCTCTACCCCAGCAGGTTCAATCTTTTGACGCGAAAGCGTCTTTCACTGGGGTTTTGCAAGATCCCGTCCAACTTTGCCTTGCGCCTGAAAATTCCCTGCAATAGATGCTTTACGCCAGTCGCAAGTGAGGCCGGCACCTGAGGTTAATCATCACGGCGCAAATCAGGTGGGATTGGTAAATCCTTGAGGGTATCCGGGCGCTTGCCTTTGCCAGCTTGGTACTGGCGTAACTGATAGACATAGGCCAACACCTGGGCCACCGCCAGATACAAGCCAGCCGGAATTTCCTGATCAAGCTCTGTCGAGTAGAACACCGCCCGCGCCAGCGCTGGGGACTCCAGCAGCATGACATCGTGTTCTTGGGCGATCTCGCGAATCTTCAGTGCCGTAAAATCGCTCCCCTTGGCCAGCATCACCGGGGCGTTGCCCTTGGTCGGATCGTACTTTAGCGCCACGGCAAAGTGCGTCGGGTTGGTGATGACCACGTCGGCCTGGGGCACGGCCTGCATCATCCGACGCTCGGTCATCTCGCGCTGCAATTGGCGAATGCGCTGCTTGACCTCAGGCTTGCCTTCGCTGTCCTTGTACTCGTCGCGCACCTCTTGCTTGGTCATCATCAGCTTTTGCTTGTTGTCCCAGATCTGGAACGGCACATCGACTGCGGCAATCAGAATCAGGCCACAGGCAATCCACAACGCGCTCCAGCCCACCACTTGCGAGGCATGCATGATGGCGTTTTCCAGCGGCTCATGGGAAATGGCCAACAAGGCATCGCGATCCGCCGACAGCACCAGCAAGGCAATAATCAGGATAACGGCAAACTTGGCCAGCGCCTTGACCAGCTCGACCAGGGCCTTGGTCGAGAACATTCGCTTGAGCCCTGCCGCCGGGTTCATGCGGCTGAACTTGGGCGCCATCGCCTGCGCCGAAAACAACCAGCCCCCCAAGGCGATTGGACCAAGGATTGAAGCGATCAGCAGCGCCATGAACAATGGCACCAGTGCCTCAAACGCGACTTGCCCGGCGGCCATCAGCCAGATACCCATGTTGCGTTCATCCAGTATCACTTCGCGGGGCAGTGAAAAACTACCACGCATGACATTAAGCATGGCATTGCCCAGCGCGCCACCGCTGGCCAGCAAGCCACCGGTACCAGCCAGCATGATGGCCAAGGTGTTGAGTTCACGCGAACGTGCTATCTGACCTTTTTCACGGGACTCACGCAGGCGTTTCTCCGTGGGTTCCTCGCTTTTGTCGGCGCCGCTTTCAGATTCAGCCATGGAATGACCTCACCTCGACTGTGCCATTTCACGCAAGAACAGTAACGCCTCGCGTGCGAAGACGTCGTATTGCGCCAGAATATCGGCCAGGCCGATCCAGATAATCACCAAGCCCAGCACCACCGTCAGCGGAAAACCGATGGTGAAAATATTGAACTGCGGTGAGGCCCGGGTCATGACCCCGAACGCCAGGTTAATCACCAGCAAGGCGGTAATCGCCGGCAACACCAGGATCAGTGCCGCGCCAAATACCCAACCAAGCTTGGTCGCGATATCCCAATACTGGTTAGTCAAAAAGCCGCCGCCGACAGGCAAGGTGACAAAACTTTCGGCCAGCACCTCGAACACCACCAGATGCCCGTTCATGGCCAGGAACAACAAGGTCACCAACATGGTAAAGAACTGGCCAATCACCGGTACTGAAATACCGTTGGTAGGGTCGACCATCGAGGCGAAGCCCAGGCCCATTTGCATCGAGACAATTTGCCCGGCGATCACGAATGCGTGGAAAAACAGCTGCAACACAAAGCCCAGCATCACCCCGATCAGGACTTCCTGGGTAATCAGAACCAGGGTTTGCACGTTCAATGCGTCCACCTGCGGCATGGCTGGCAACGTCGGCAGCAGCACCAGGCAGATCGCCAGCGACAAATACAAGCGCACCCGCACCGGAACCAGCTTGGTGCCGAAAATAGGCATGGTCATAAGCAACGCGGCGATGCGAAACAGTGGCAGCAAAAAACTGCCCACCCAACCACCGATCTGCGCATCGCTCAGCTCAAGCATGGTCAGCCAATGAGCGAGGGAATGTTCATGATCAAGGTGCGCGAGTAGTCCATCAACTCACGTACCAGCCAGGGGCCGGTCACAATCAGAGTGAGGAAAATCACCATCAGGCGCGGCAGGAAACTCAGGGTTTGTTCATTGATCTGGGTGGCGGCCTGGAACATGGCAACTAATAACCCCACCAACAAACTTGGCACAACAATAGTTGCGACAATCATCGAGGTCAGCCACAGCGCCTCACGGAACAGATCGACTGCAACTTCTGGAGTCATGGCTATATACCTCCAAAGCTGGCGGCCAGCGTGCCCATGATCAACGCCCAGCCATCAATGAGTACAAACAACATGATCTTGAACGGCAACGAGATAATCAGTGGCGATAGCATCATCATCCCCATCGCCATCAAGATACTCGATACGACCAGGTCGATAATCAGGAAGGGGATGAAAATCATAAAGCCGATCTGAAATGCGGTCTTCAGCTCAGAGGTCACAAAGGCCGGTACAAGGATGGTCAATGGCGCGTCATCCGGGCTGGCGATGTCGGTGCGCTTGGACAGGCGCATAAACAACTCAAGATCACTTTCACGGGTTTGCGCCAGCATGAAATTCTTGATCGGGCCTTCGGCCTTGAGTATCGCCTCTTGCGCCGGCAGCTGTTCATTGAGATAGGGTTGCAAGGCGTCCTTGTTAATCTGGTCGAACACTGGCGCCATGATGAACAAGGTCAAGAACAGCGCCAGGCCGACCAATATCTGGTTCGATGGCGTCTGCTGCAAGCCAAGCGCCTGACGCAAAATCGAAAACACAATGATGATCCGGGTAAAGCTGGTCATCAGCATCAGGAACGCAGGGATAAAGCTCAGCGCGGTCATGATCAGCAGAATCTGCAGACTGACCGAATACTCCTGCTGCCCCTCGGCATTGGTGCTCAGGGTGATCGCCGAAATCGACAGCGGGTCATCCGCGCCCAGCGCCATTGGCGCCACCAGCATGAACAACGCAAGCAACAACAGGCGCATAGCGCTCATCAACTCTTGTCCTTATGGTCTTTACCCAACAGCTCCATCAGGCGTTGGGAAAACTCTGTTGGCGCAGGCTTGCTTTCACTGCTTTCGACCGGCTCTTTAAGCACATGCAACGGGGTGATCCGCCCCGGCGTCAGACCCAGCAACACCTGCTCATTACCGACTTGCACCAACAGCAGACGATCACGCGTGCTCAGCGCCTGGCTGGATATAATCTTGATTGCCTGACCACCACGCGGAGTAATCTGCTGCACCCGGCGCATCAGCCAGGCCAGCAAAAAGATCAAGCCGATAACCAGCAGCAAACCAACCAGCAGTTGAGTCAGTTGCCCGGCGATGCCACTGCTGGCCATCGGCGTGACCGCCCTGGCAGCAGGTTCGGCAGCCAGCGCAGTCACAGGCATGGCGAGCAGCACGGCGAGGCTTTTCATATCAACGCAGCTTCTTGATGCGTTCGCTCGGACTGATCACGTCCGTTAGACGAATGCCGAACTTTTCGTTGACCACAACCACTTCACCGTGGGCGATGAGCGTGCCGTTGACCAGCACATCCAACGGCTCGCCTGCCAGGCGATCCAGTTCGATGACCGAGCCCTGGTTAAGCTGCAGCAGGTTACGGATGGTGATGTCGGTATTACCCACTTCCATGGATATCGACACTGGAATGTCGAGAATCACGTCAAGATTCGGACCTTCAAGGTTGACCGGCAAATTGCTCTTTGGCACGCCGCCAAACTCTTCCATTTCAGCCCGAGAAGCCGCTGGCGCCGAATCACCGCCAACACCGGCGAGCATAGCGTCTATGTCATCTTGATTGGCATCGCCCGACTCGGACAGTGCAGCGGCCCACTCATCGGCCAATGCCTGCTCCTCGGGTGAAGTTGCTTCATTTTCATCTGCCATGATCATTCCTCGGATGGCGTAAAACAGTTGGAGTTCTTCTGCAACGCTCTGGGTTGGCGCAGAATCTCCTGGTTATTCAGTGTTGCAGCCGCCGCTAGCGGCTACGATTAATCGGGTCGAGCACTTGCAGCGCCAAATTACCTTTGTGCGCGCCCAGCTTGACCTTGAACGAAGGCACGCCACTGGCGCGCATAATCACATCGTCTGGCAGCTCAACCGGAATCACATCACCGGGCTGCATATGCAGGATATCGCGCAGCTTCAGTTGACGCCGCGCAACCGTGGCCGACAAGGGCACGCGAACATCCAGCACATCTTCGCGCAGCGCGTTGATCCAACGCTCGTCATGATCGCCGACATCGGACTGGAATCCGGCATCTAGCATTTCGCGAATGGGTTCGATCATCGAGTAAGGCATGGTCACATGCAGGTCGCCACCGCCACCATCCAATTCAATGTGGAAGGTCGACACAACCACCACTTCACTTGGGCTGACGATGTTGGCCAACGCCGGGTTAACCTCGGAATTAACGTAATCGAAGTTAATGTCCATGACCGCGTGCCAGGCTTCCTTGAGATCGACAAACGCCTGGTCCAACACCATGCGCACCACGCGCAACTCGGTCGGAGTGAACTCCCGGCCTTCAATCTTGGCGTGACGACCATCACCGCCAAAAAAGTTATCAACCAGCTTGAACACCAGCTTGGCGTCGAGGATAAACAAGCTGGTGCCGCGCAAGGGCTTCATCTTCACCAGGTTGAGGCTGGTCGGCACGTACAACGAATGCACGTACTCGCCAAATTTCATCACCTGTACGCCGCCAACTGAAACATCCGCAGAACGGCGCAGCAGGTTGAACATGCTGATGCGGGTGTACCGGGCAAAGCGCTCGTTGATCATCTCCAACGTCGGCATGCGCCCACGCACGATACGATCCTGGCTTGTCAGGTCATATTGTTTGACGCTACCTGGAACCCCAGCGTCTTCAGTTTCGACCATTCCGTCATCGACACCATGCAGCAAGGCATCAATTTCATCCTGGGAAAGCAGGTCTTGCACGGCCATCGATGGCTCCCGACTACTGCAACACGAGGTTGGTAAATAACACTTGTTCGACCACGGTCTTGCCGACTTCCTTTTGCGCCAGTTCCTGCACGCTAGCCGTCGCCTGCTGGCGCAGCATTTCCTTGCCGACCGGTGTCACTAAGCTATTGAAATCCTGGCCAGAGAACAGCATAACCAAACGGTTACGCAGTACCGGCATATGCACTTTAAGCGCATCCAGCGCTGCTTGGTCACGCGACATCAAGGCAACGCTGACCTGCATGTAGCGGGCGCGGCCATTCTGGCTGAAGTTGACCACAAACGCAGGCGTCAACTCCTCGTAGATAGCGGCTTGCTTGACTGGCGCGCCCTCTTCTTGCTGGGTTTCGGCGCTAGGCTCTGGTGTATCGTCCTGCTTGCTGAGAAAGAACCAAGTACCGGCAATTGTCAGACTCACCACCAGCAACAAGGCCACCACAGCCAGGATAATGATCTTCATCTTACCGCCAGACTTGCCATCCGCTGCCGGGTCTTGCGGCTTATCTTTCTTCGCCATGCCAATAATCCGTCACAAATTCAGGTTAGCAACCATTAAAGCCTGTTCGAGCAAGTGTTATGCCAGATTGGCTTTTATGCTTTTGAGGGATGCACAAACAACATCGCCCGACGCTTTGCAACGCCGGGCGAGTGGTCGACAGGATAACGCTTTTTATCCGTCATTGGTCATAACTACGCACACCCTGGCCAGATGCTGGTTAGGTCATGATAGACAGGCTTGGCGTTGCCCAGCCTGTGATCAGGCGTAGTAATCGACCATGCTGCGAGGCGCGCCATAGGCCGTGGCTCGCTGATCGATACTGGCAATCGACAACTCCTCATCATGACCACCAGTAAAGCCTGAACCAGAAGCACCACGCTGACCGTCACTGCCTGCTTGTTGCTGGTTTTGTCCCTGGCCTTGCCAACCGCGTCCTTGGTTGGGGTCGGTGACGCTGACATCCTGCAGGTTGATTCCCTGCTGGGTGAACATCTCGCGCAACCGATGCATTTGCCCTTCAAGACTATCGCGCACCGCGGCATTGGCGCTGGCAAAGGAAACCTGGGTCTGGTCATGGTTCATGTGGATACGCACTTCCAAGCGCCCCAGCTCAGCCGGGTCAAGCTGGATCTCTGCCGACTTGAGGTTCTGGCTCGACAAGTACATGACCCGATCCACGACCGCCTCGGTCCAACCGCCCTGCTGCATCGCGATTGGCGTACCGACCACCGGTATTTTCGGGGTGAGTGAAGTTTGCTGGGTTACGGCCTGACTCAACGCATTGAGCTTGCTGACAAAATTCTCTGGCCGGGTATCGGCCGAACTTTCCTTGAGGCTGTCCAGCGCTTCGGCGGTGAGATCACTCAAGTTGAATTCGCCGGCCACAGCTTTCTCGCTTGATTGCAACTTCGAGCCCATCGCTGCCATGGCGCTGGCAAAGCTCTGCTCGGGGTTGAGCGCGGCTTGCGTGGAGACCGCTCCTGGTGATTTCTGTTCGGCATTGGCCGCCGCCTGCGCCTTGCCGATATCCAGAGCCATACGCACCGCTGGCAGCTGGTTCATGGCATCGAGGTCGGCATCAAAACTGGCATCAGTCATGCTGGCTGGCCCCGAGCTTTTGAAGTTGGCCGAGACCGCGGTCATCTGCGCAAGCTGATCGGCATTCAATTGCAAGCCGAGCAACTCATCAGTCTCTTCAGTCGACGGTGGCGTATCGGCTTGCCCCTCCTCGCCCTCACCCTGGGTCATCGCCGGGTCAGTCGGCAAGGAATTGCCGCTATCGGCAACCGTTTGCGGCTGAGCCTCGCCATTAGTGTCGACACCGGCATCATCGGCCGCCTTGGCTTTGTGCTCATTCGCCGCTTTTGCCGGGCTGTTACTGCGCTCGGCTGGCTTGGCCTGACGCTCATTGGCGTAGACCTCAGCAAAGCTGGAAGCCTCACGGCCACGGGGTTCAGTCGGTTTTGCCTGAGGCTTGGCCGCCGCAACCTTGGGCTTTAAATCGACTGCTGGTTTGAGCAGTAAGTCAGCTGCACCGGACATCGGCACTCTCCACACGGATTGGTTCGTACTGGGAGATAGCAAGAGCCAGGCCAAGTCTGCCTGCGTGCATCAGTGAAGGGAGTTTAATCGGTTTGGTCTACGCCGCCTGCGGCTTGGCGCCTATTTGATCAGGCTTGGGAGGCTCGAATTTCGAGCTGGAAAAAAACCCTGACTGCGGCCAACTCGATTTTGATCTGGGCAAATAGCTGATCAAGCATGGGTCTGTTTTGCTGCTCGACAGCCAGTTCAAGCGCCTGGCACATGCGCGCCAATTCAAAGGCACCAATATTGCCGCAACTGCCCTTGAAACTGTGTATGGCCAGACGCAGGGCTGTCATGTCGTTCTCGACAAGCGCATGCTCGGCCAGCCTCAGGCGTTCATTGGAGTCTTGCAGATAGGCCTGGAGCAAGACCGGGTATTCATGACCCATGACGTCCTTTAATCCGGCAATTATGACTTTATCAACATGTGCTACCACGGTGCGACACTCCTTGATTCGCCCATCACCGAAAACACTGCGCGGACACACTAACGTCGCCCAAGTATAAGACCAAATGCTTTTTAATCGATTTCATCCAGAGGCTAGCTTAAAACCGCTCTCGATCGGCCAGCCGTTGCGACAATTCATCGAGCATTTTCTGCTCACGCTTGTCCTCAAGTTGACGCGCTTCATCCTGGTAGCGCTGGATCAATTTACGCAGCCCCTCAAGACGTGCATAACGCTGCTGCCAAGCCTGGCGAACTTTATCGACATTATTGCGATGCCAATCAAGGCTTTGCTGCTGCTGGGCAATCGCGGTTTCCAACTGGGAAAGAAAACGCTGATAGTTAATCAACCATTGCCCGGATACACCGCGCTGACCTTCAGTCATCCATTGCTGCTGATAATCGGCGCGGTAGCGCTCAAGCTCACCCAGTTTGACCTCAGCCTGGCCCTGTAGCGCTTGAGCCCGGCCCAGCTGCACAGCAGCTTCACGCTCGGCGCGCTCAGCCATTTCGACCACTGGCGCCAACTGCTGAGCACGACGTTTACTCATGCTTGAGTATTATTTGGCGGGTTGAATGTGCTCGCAAGCTGGGCTGAACTGCTCGACAACCCCTCGCTCTCGTCCAGGCTCTGGCGCAAAAAAGCCACCATTTGCGGACGCTTGGCGATGGCCAGATCGGTATCCGCATCGCCACCCGGCACATAGGCGCCAACACTGATCAAGTCGCGGCTTTGTTGATAGCGCGACCACAGCTGCTTGAACCGCTGGGCGCTCTGCAGGTGCTCACGCGTGACCACTTGCGGCATTACCCGGCTGACAGAGGCTTCGATATCAATCGCCGGATAATGGCCCTCTTCGGCCAAGCGTCGACTCAAGACTATATGTCCGTCGAGCACCCCGCGCGCGGCATCGGCAATCGGATCCTGTTGATCGTCACCTTCGCTCAACACGGTATAAAAAGCGGTAATTGAACCGCCACCTTCTTCGGCATTACCCGCACGCTCCACCAGCTTGGGCAACTTGGCAAAAACTGATGGCGGATATCCCTTGGTAGCTGGCGGCTCACCAATGGCCAAGGCAATTTCACGCTGGGCCTGGGCAAAACGCGTCAGCGAATCCATCAGCAACAGGACATTCTTGCCCTTGTCACGAAAGTATTCGGCAATTCGTGTGCAATAGGTGGCAGCGCGCAAGCGCATCAACGGCGCATCATCAGCTGGCGAAGCCACCACCACCGAGCGTTTGATGCCCTCTTCACCGAGTATTTCCTCGATGAATTCCTTGACCTCGCGGCCCCGCTCACCAATGAGCCCGACAACAATAATCTCGGCTTCGGTGAAGCGCGTCATCATGCCCAGCAGCACGCTTTTACCCACGCCGGTACCGGCAAAAAGCCCCAATCGCTGGCCTCGCCCCACGGTCAGCAGGCCATTGATCGAGCGAATGCCCACATCCAGCGGCAGGTCAATCGGATGACGCTTCATCGGGTTGATTTGCGGGCCGTCCATCGGCACCCAATCTTCGGCCTTCATCCGCCCCTTGCCATCCAATGCAGCGCCTGTGCCATCAAGCACCCGGCCCAGCATCGACATGCCCATCGGCAGACGCCCGGTATCCGGCAAAGGTACGACACGCGCCCCTGGCGCTATGCCGGCCAGGCTGCCGACCGGCATCAGGAAGATCTTGCCGTTGGCAAACCCCATCACCTCGGCCTCGACCTGCAGCGGATGATAGCTGCCCTCGTTAATGACCATGCAGCGGCTGCCCAACGAAGCACGCAAACCTTCGGCTTCAAGGGTTAAACCCACGACGCGCAACAAACGTCCTTCGACTACGGGCGAGCTCGGCAACTTGATCGCCTCGCTGTAGCCACTCAAGCGCTTGGCAAAACTAACGCGCTCAAGATTCACGTGGGGAGTTGTCCGCTGAGCTCAGTGGAATATGCATATCGGCCTCAAGCGGATGCACCGCCTGTTCGCGTTGTTGTTCGAAGAGTTGCTTGAGCGACTGGGTAATGCGCGTTTCAACGGTCGCATCGATCCGACTGTTGGCACACTCCACCCGGCAACCGCCCGGAAGCAGTGACTCATCCTCAAGTATCCGCCAGTTTTCCTCATGGCGGTCACGCAAGGTTTTGATGATGTCGTAATCCTGCGGATTAAGATGAATCCGCACATTGTCATCACCAATGGGCAATAACTTCAAAGCCTCTCGCAGCACCTGCCGTATATGGCTGGAGTCGTGCGACAACTCACGCTGGATCACCTCGCGGGTGATGCGGCTGACCAGGTCGATCATGGCCGCCTCTATCTGCTGATCCTGCTCGGCAATGGGCTCGAACAACTGGCTCATTACCCGCTCAAGCCCTTCAAGCTTGCTGGCCAATGCGGCCTCGGCTTCCTGCTTGGCCTTGAGTTGCCCGGCATGGTAACCGTCACGCTCGCCGGTCAACAAACCCTCGTTGTAGGCTTCCTGGCGAATGGCTTCTAGCTCATCCAGTGTCAGCGGCTTGAGGTCTTCCGGGGCAACGTCTTCGCTGTCGGCTTGAGCATCAGCCGCCGGCGTTGCGGGCTCCTCATCCGCCTCACTGGCTGGCAGCTTGGTGGTTTCTATATGCTGATCGAAACTCGGCAACGACCAGACATCAAGTGCATTGATATCCCCGGCACGAATAAGCTCGCTCTGAACGTCTTTAGCCATAGTGGCTTACACCATTTCTTCGCCGCCCTTGCCACCAAGGACGATCTCCCCGGCTTCGGCCATGCGGCGGGCGATGGTGAGAATTTCTTTTTGCGCGGTCTCGACATCGCTGACGCGCACCGGCCCCTTGGCTTCAAGGTCGTCACGCAGCAGCTCGGCAGCTCGCTTGGACATATTCTTGAAGACCTTTTCCTTGATCGCCTCGTCAGCGCCCTTGAGCGCCAGCACCAGAACATCGGACGACACCTCGCGCAGCAGCGCCTGGATGCCGCGATCATCAACATCGGCCAGGTTGTCAAAGACAAACATCAGGTCTTCGATCTGGGTCGACAGGTCTTCATCGACTTCACGAATCGAATCCATCAACTGCCCTTCAACAGAGCTGTCGAGGAAGTTCATGATATCTGCGGCGCGCTTGATGCCACCAAGGCTGGCGCGACTGGTGTTGGAATTCCCGGAAAACTGCTTCTCCAGGATCAGGTTCAATTCTTTCAGGGCTGCAGGCTGTACTGTGTTCAGCGAAGACACACGCAGGACAATATCCAGGCGGACTTTATGGTCAAAGTGGCTCAGCACTTCACCGGCCTGGTCGGGGTCCAGGTACGCCACGACAATGGCCTGGATCTGCGGATGCTCGTAACGAATGACGTCAGCCACCGCCCGCGGCTCCATCCACTTAAGGCTGTCGAGGCCGCTGGTGCTACCACCGAGCAAAATCCGGTCAATCAAGTTGCCCGCTTTGTCTTCGCCAAGGGCTTGAGTCAGCATTTTGCGGATGTAGCCATCGGCACCCACGCCCAGGCTAGTCTGGTCGCCAACAATCTCGACAAACTCACCCATCACCAATTCGACCTGGTCACGGTTGATATTGCGCATGCCAGCCATGGCCACGCCGACTTTCTGCACTTCCTTAGGACCAAGGTGGCGCAAGACCTGGGCCGCGTCGGTTTCCCCCAATGACAGCAGCAGGATTGCAGCCTTCTCGACCTTATCTAACTTGGCGTTCGCGCGACCTTCACTCATCGTCGTTGATCCACTCTTTAACTACTTGAGCAACCCGGCCCGGATCTTCGGCAACCAGACTTTTAATTGCATTGAGCTGCGCGTCATAGCCTTCGCTCGGGCTAGGCAACAAGATGCTTTGCGGGCCGCCAAGGCTGACCCGATCGGCCGCCAAGCCACCGGCCATGTCGCCTAACTCTACATCGCCATCTGCGCCGCCGGCCACTGCCATTTCACGGCTCTTGCCACCGCCGGTGATGTTATTCAACACCGGACGCAACACACCAAACACCAAGACCAGGATAAACAGCACGCCCAGCACCTGCTTGACCGTATCCCAGAACCACGGCTGGGTGTAGAACGGAATGTCGACTACCTCCTCGCCAGTGATCGCGGTAAACGGCGTATTGATGACGCTGACGCTGTCACCACGGCTGGCATCAAAGCCAACAGAGTCCTGAACCAGTCGGGTAAAGCGCGCCAGCTCATCGCTGCTCCAAGGCACCTGCGTGGTCTCGCCTGTTGCAGGATCAACCTTGATCTGATCATCAACCACTACAGCGACAGATAACCGGCGCAGGCGACCTTGTTGTTGCTTGGTGTGGCTGATTGAACGATCCAACTCATAGTTGCGCGTTGACTGTTCACGTTTATCGGCCGGGAAAGGTGCCAGCATAGGCTGGCCGGTAGCCGGATCAATCACTTGCTGGCCATTGGCGTCGAGCAGCGGTTGCCCCGCAGCAACCGGGCCTGCAGGTGCAGCGGCAGCGGGTGCATTGGCTTGTTGCGGCGCATTGGTTGGCGTCGGCGGCTGATTGCTCAGCGCACCCGGCACGCCTTGCGGCGGCAGGCTACTGCTACGCTGCTCGTCGGTTTTCTGTTCGCTGCGCAGCGCTGGCTGGTCTGGATTGAACATTTCCGAGGTCGATTCAACGGCGCTGAAATCAACATCGGCTGAGACTTCGGCTTTATAGCGGCCCGAACCTAAAACCGGTTGCAAGATATTGTGCACGCGCTGGGTCATCAGGCTTTCAAGGCGACGGCTGTAGTCGAACTGTTTGCCCGCCATGGTCAGCGCCGAGTTTTCTTGCTGATCGCTGAGCAGATTGCCTTTTTGATCGACCACTGTGACTTGCGACTTATCCAACTCAGGTACGCTGGTCGCCACCAAATTAATGATCGCCATCACCTGGCTCGGCTCAAGCCCACGGCCCGGATAGAGTTCGACCAGCACCGAAGCGCTTGGCTTGCGGTCATCGCGCACAAACACCGAACTTTTCGGAATCGCCAGATGTACACGCGCAGCCTTGACGTTATTGAGGCTCGAAACAGTACGCGCCAACTCACCTTCCAGGCCGCGACGATAACGGGTGGCTTCCATGAACTGACTGGTGCCCAGGCCTTGTTCCTGATCAAGGATTTCAAAGCCCATGGTTTTGTCGCTCGGAGCCACGCCCGCGGCGGCCAGACGCATGCGCGCACGGGCCATGTCTTCGGACTTGACCAGCAAGGCGCCTGAGTTTGGCTCGACGGTATAGGCAATGTCAGCCATCGACAGGGTTTCCATCACCTGCGATGCATCCATGCCGTCGAGGCTGCCATAAAGCGGACGATAGTCGGGCTGCTGTGACCACAAAACCACGGCAAAACCAATCGCCACGCTTGCCGCCAAACCGACCATAAGACCGACCTGACGCAGCATGGTCATTTCCGAAAGGTTTTCCAGAAATGTCAGACCAAACAGCGGTTTCTTCGAGTCGCCAGAGGCGCCGGTGGTAGCCGGCATATTTGCCGAGAGAGCGTCAGCCATGATTCAAAATCCGCCTTTAAACCGGCATCTGCATGATGTCTTGATACGCCTGAACCAGCTTGTTACGCACCTGGGTCATGGCCTGGAATGAAACGCTGGCTTTTTGCGACGCGATCATCACGTCGGTCAGGTCAACGCCGCTTTTGCCCATCTCGAAGGCGGTAGCCAGCTGAGTGGAAGCCTGCTGGGTTTCATTGACCTTGCCAACCGCTTGACCGAGCATGTCAGAAAAACTCGGTGCGCCTGGCTCAGGTGTGGCTGACACAGGTTTTGGACGCGCCATGGCATCCGCCTGCATGGAGCGCATTTCCAACATCAGTCGATTAAATTCAATGCCTTGGCTCATAACTTCCTCCACTGGCCGCTTTCTTTTTGACACTTCGCGGCGCTATACAGGGTTAGTAGCAACAAGGATGCCAGTTAAGCGCTGGTGGATAATTATTCTGAAGCGATCGGGTGATTGACGCTTTGCGCAGCTAAACACTCGAAGCACGGGTTATGGCCTGGTGGACAAGCTTCGCATTGTCGCCTCTACAGGGAAGGGCTCAGCTGGCGTAGAGATACGCCTCTACATCCATCCCGGCATCGCGCATTTGCGCCAGCTTGTAACGCAGGGTGCGCGGGCTGATACCCAGGCGCTCCGCTGCTTCCTTGCGCCGCCCCCGTTCGGTACGCAAGGTGTCGATAATCACTTGGAATTCACGACGACGAAGATCTTCGCCCAAAGCCCCAGACTCTGGCGCGTCAATCTCCTCGATCACCACCTCGGCTGGCGCCGTCACGCTCGGTTGAGCCGGCCTGGCGATAGGCGCCAAGGAGCTGGCGCCCACGGGCGCCGCCAGGCACAGGTCCTGCGGCTGGACCAAACCGCCCTGCTGCAAAATCAGCGCGCGCTGCACTGCGTTATCCAGCTCGCGCACGTTGCCCGGCCAGGCATGCGCCAACAAGCTGGCTTGCGCCTGCGCAGAGAATCGAACCGGGGCGTGATTCATTTTCTTGACGTGCTTGGCCAGCAGTCGCTCGGCCAACGGCACTATATCTGCTGGCCGTTCACGCAACGGCATCCACGCCAGCGGGAACACCGAAAGCCGGTAATACAAATCCTCGCGGAAGCGCCCGGCAGCAACATCGCCCGCCATGTCGCGGTTACTGGTGGCGAGCACGCGAATATCCAGCTCAATCGGCTTGCGCCCACCTACACGCTCGACCTCCCGCTCTTGCAACACACGCAACAACTTAGCCTGCAACGCTAAGGGCATTTCAGAAATTTCGTCGAGCAAGATGGTGCCGCCGTTGGCCAGTTCAAACTTGCCCGGGGCACTGTTCACGGCGCCGGTAAACGAGCCTTTCTCGTGACCGAACAGCGTGGCCTCAAGCATATTGTCTGGAATCGCCGCACAGTTGATCGCAATAAACGGCTTGTTCGCACGGGGCGATTGCTCGTGAATGTAACGCGCCAGAACCTCTTTACCTGTACCTGACTCGCCAGTAATCAATACCGTTGAATCACTGCGCGCCACCCGTGCAGCAAGGTCGAGCAACTGCACGCTCGCCGGCTCTACAGCAATCGGGCCTTGTTGCTCGCCACAGGTAATAACGCCACGCGCATGACGATCAACCAGCGCCAGCAATGCCTTGGGCTCAAAGGGCTTGACCAGATAATCGGCGGCGCCTTGACGCATCGCATCAACTGCTCGCTCGACGGCGCCAAAGGCGGTCATCAATAACACCGGCATTTGCGGCAAACGCTGACGGATGGTGGCCAGTAATTGGTGGCCATCCATTCCAGGCATGTTGACGTCGCTGACCACCAAGCCAAATGGTTCTTGCTCCAACGCCAGCAACGCAGCCTCGGCACAATCCACCGCGTGGTAGTCGTGTCCGCCAATACTCAAGGTATCGGCGAGTGCTTCACGCAGCGCGCGGTCGTCTTCGACCAATAGAATTTTAGCGGCCATGGCGGTTACTCCTGAACAATCATTTGCGCCGCGCTGATCAGCGGCAAAATCAATAACGCGCTGGTACCGCGCCCCGGCTTGGACAACAACTTCAGCTCGCCCTGATGGGCTTTAGCCACAGCCTTGACCACCGCAAGTCCCAATCCGGTACCTGTGGTTTTAGTGGTGAAGAAGGGTTCGCCGAGGCGCGCCAGAGTCGGCGCGTCGATACCGGGACCGTCATCACTGATACACAGCCGCAAGCTGTTGTCGCGGCTGTATAGATGTATTTTCAAGCGTGCATCGCGCCCGGAAGCCTGAATGGCGTTTTCCACCAGATTCAGCGCAGTGCCGACCAAGGTGTCGCGATTACACAGCAACTCGCCCGTGTAACTGTCGCATTGCCAGCGCACCTGCATGCCTTGCACATGCGCCTCACCCGCTGCGCGCAAGGCATTGAACAAAGCCTTTGGCGTGATTCGGTCTGGCAAGGGCAAGTCGCCGCGAGCAAATATCAGCATGTCGCGGACCTGATGCTCAAGCTCATGCAGGCGTTCTTTCAAGCGACCGGCAAAGCGCTGCTGCTGTTCGGCCGGCAACACCTGTTCAGTCAAGTGGCTGGCGTAGAGCAGCGCGGCCGAGAGCGGCGTACGAATCTGGTGAGCCAGCGATGCCACCATGCGGCCCAGCGCCGATAAACGCTCATGGCGTGACAGCTGATCTTGCAGGCGACGGGTTTCGGTCAAGTCGGTGAGCAGCACCAACTGGCCAGGCTCGCCCTGCAATGAGCGAGTCGCAATCGCCAGGCGTCGACCATCCCTGAGCGAGACTTCATGGCCATCATCTTCACGCGGGGCAAAACTGCGGGCGATGACTTCACGCCAGAGCATGCCCGCAAGGGGTTTGCCCAGCAGATTACGCGCAACCGGATTGGCCTCGCGCACCACGCCCTGGCCGTCGATAACAATCACCCCACCCGGCAGCAAATCGAGCAGACTCTGCAGGCGCAGAGCCAGGCGCTCCTTCTCGGCCAATTCCTGCATGCGTTGCGCACTGACCAACGCCAGCTGCCCTTTGAGCTCAGTGACCCGTGACTCCAGCAAGCTGTAGGACTCGCTAAGCTGGTTGGACATCTGATTAAACATCTCAAATGCTTGCTGCAAACTCTCACGCCCCGCCTGCTCGGCCGGCTCGGAGGGCATTTCCTGGGTGTTTTCAGCAGTTTTGGCAGTGCTAGTCATTCTTCTATCTCGCGCAGCGTGCCGTCATAAGACAGTCAGTTGCATGAGTGTTAGCAATACCCGTGCCGAAAAAAATATCCTTTATTATCAATCAGATAAAAAATAAGGCCGAAGCTAGTGTCAAAGCTTCGGCCTTATTTAATGGGTTCGCGCCAAGGGAATGACTAATGTTTGTGTGTTAGTCGTCCTGGCCCTCTTCATCGCGCCTACTCATGTTGTACTTGCGCATTTTCTCAACCAGCGTCGTGCGCCGGATACGCAAACGCTCGGCTGCCCGCGCAACGATGCCATTGGATTCATCCAGCGCCTGCTGGATCAAGCCCTGTTCGAGGCTGCCCAGGTAATCCTTGAGGTCGATGCCTTCAGCCGGGAGCTGCGGTGCAGTTTCAGGGCCAGGCAAACCTGCGAGAATGGCCGCCCGCTCCTCAAATTCGTCAAACATGGGTTCGTGCAAGTGTTCGTCTTCATCATCTACATGGCGAAACTTCTTGGGCAGCTCACCGACACCAATCACGCCGTAGGGATGCATGATCGCCATGCGCTCGACCAGGTTTGCCAGCTCGCGCACGTTGCCTGCCCAGTCATGACGACACAGCGACATGATCGCCGCTGAGTTGAAACGGATCGAGCCACGCTTTTCGTGCTCCATGCGCGAGATCAACTCGTTCATCAGCAGCGGAATATCTTCAATGCGCTCACGCAGGGGCGCCATCTCGATGGGGAACACGTTCAACCGGTAATACAGGTCTTCACGGAAGGTGCCTGCCTCGATCATGCTTTCGAGGTCTTTGTGAGTCGCGGCAATGATGCGCACATCGGCGACCTGAGTCTTGTTGCTTCCCACCCGCTCGAATGTGCGCTCCTGCAGCACGCGCAGTAACTTGACCTGCATTGGCAACGGCATGTCGCCAATTTCATCAAGAAACAAGGTACCGCCGTTGGCCAGCTCAAAACGCCCGGCACGGTTGGTTATTGCCCCGGTAAAGGCGCCTTTGTCATGGCCGAACAGCTCGCTTTCCAACAGCTCGGCAGGAATGGCGCCGCAGTTGACCGGAACAAAGGGCCCTTCACGGCGCTTGGAATGGTAATGCAGGTTACGCGCAACAACTTCCTTGCCGGTGCCAGACTCGCCGAGGATCAACACACTGGCTTCGGTATCCGCCACTTGCTGCATCATCTGCCGCACTTGCTGAATAGCACGGCTGGTACCAACCAGGCTGCGAAATAGATTAGCTTCGCGCTGGCGACCGCGGGCACGGGCTTGATCGTACATTTCGCGGTACACCTGCGCGCGGTGCAGTGAGTCAAGCAGCTTGTTGTAGCTGGGCGGCATCTCTAGGCTAGCCAGCACGCTACGGCGAATATCCTCGGGCCAATCCGCATGAGCTGTGGCGTCAATCAACAGCACCGGCAAGAACTCATCCCAGCTTACCAGTTGCTTGATTTGCTCCAGCAGCTCCCCACTGCCTTGCACATCGCCAAGCATGACGCACAACACCGCTCGACTGGACTCCAGGTCAGCAACCTTGGTTTTCCACGAAGCGCTATCACACGCCAGATGTTCTTCGCCTAAAAAATTTAAAATCACCGCAAGATCGCGGCGACGCTCAATGTTGTCATCAATCAGCAGAATTTTAGTTTCACGCCACATAGTTTTATTTCGTGTCCGGGAGTGAAAATTGGGCTGGATCACTATCTGAACCGCCAGCACTTAGCCATTAAGTTAAATCAATTAACCCGGCACATGTCAATTTTATGGCGTGTTTTATTTGTTAAAAACGACCAATGCCAATATTTACGTGTGATCGACGTGAAAGACACAATCATGCGCAGGGCACAGAGCAAGAGGCCTTGAGCGATTGCCAAGGCCAGACACAAAGAGCTGGTGAAACAGTCGCTTACAACCCCCCTACAAAGGTGGCGAGCGATACAGAGACAAAGCCCAAAATGCGTTCAGCCTAAAAGCTGTGAGCCATTCTTTAACGCCGCACGGGCCGCCTTGTGATACCTAACGCAGCCGTTATTCAGAAGATTCTTAACCAAACAGCTGATAAACCTTCGCGCCATTGTGCGCCTGATTAAGCTGTACCAACTCACCGGCAAGGCGTTTTTGCTCGGACTGGCAAACGTTGACCAGCTCGCGGTACAAATCAAGCAGCTCGGTCATCCGCGTGCGCAAGGCCTCTTCGTCACCGGCGACATCAAGCATGGCTTCATCCACAGCCTCGCGACACTGTAGGTCGAGGTTGCCGATTGCGGCCCAGTCCTGAGTAGCCAAGGCGCTACGCAGTGCACTTCCGGTGTCTTGTAGGCGCTGTACTGATGAACTCATAACTTACTCCGAATGCCGCCTTAACCGATCGCGTCCCAACCGGACTTAATATTACGCAACAGGCTCGCTACTTCTTCAAGTGGCTCAGCTTGGTTTTTCACGTTGGCTTCAAACAAACGCGCTGACATGTATTCATACAGACTGTCGAGGTTTGCTGCCAGTTCACCGCCTTGCTGCAGGTCCAGACCGTCGCGCAAGCCGCCAACGATGCCAATGGCTTTACCAATCAACTCACCCTTGAGGGCCACCTGGCCACGCTCCATGGCGCCACGCGCCTGGGCGATACGGGTCAAGCCACCTTCCATGAGCATCTGGATCAACCGGTGCGGGCTTGCATCAACAGCCTGGACCTGAGTATTAACGGCTTGGTACTGCTTCATCGCTGCCATCGCGTACATTGTCGCTCTCGCTTATATCTGTGCCTGATGCTTAAGCTATCGGCGCAGCGGCAAGAAGCTTTAATGATTTGTGGGTGAAAATATCGCTTAAAAAGCTTGGAAATAGCCGGGGTGAAAGACGCTATTTTCATGGTGGAAAATTCAATTGAAAACACCGCAATAGAGCCGATTGGCTTGAGCATCACGCGCTCAACAGCTACGCGTTGGATTCACGGTGGACAAGCTTCGCGTTGTCACACCCTACGCGAATGAACCATGATCAGGCGGTTTCGACTTCCGGGGCAATGGCATCCCAAGCGGACTTGATCTCACTTAGCAGCGCTTCAACTTCGTCAATCGAGCGCGGGGTTGTATCCAGCGCGACACCTGCCAGACGGCGGGTCATGTAGTCGTAGAGCGAATCGAGGTTTTGCGCCAACTCACCACCCAACTCCATGTCCAGGCTGCCTTGCAAGGCGCCAATGATGCTAAGCGTGCTGCTGACCGCCTCACCGCGTACACCGGGCTGGTTAGCCGCCTGGGCTTTGCGGGCCTTGCGCAGACGCTCAATGGCGCCATCGAGTAGCATCTGCACCGCACGGTACTGGCTCACGTCCTGGCTGACAGCAACCTGCTTGTACATATCAATCGGTTGTTGGCTCATGCCTTACTTATCCTTTTTGACGAAGCCGGGTAATGCTTCAAGCGATTGAGTCAAGCGATCGCTGGTCTGGTTGAGTTGGGTAACCAATGATTCCATTGCGTTAAATTGCTTGTACAGGCGTGTCTGCAGTGACTCGATCCGACGATTAAGGTCTTCTTTCTGGTCATCGATATCGGTCAGGGTCGATTGCAAGCCATTCATACGCTGCTCAAGCACACCGCCGTTTTTGACAAAACCATCAACCTTGCTATCCAGACGACCGGTTATGCCGGTATCTCCGGTAAAGAAGGTGCCTACCGAGTCAAAGTTGTCAGTCAACGCTGTCTTTAACTTGTCATCATCAATGGCCAGCGTGCCGTCTTTCTGAGTGGTAATGCCCATGTCAGAAAGCGTGCGAATACCGCTTTGATCAGCCGGATTTACCAGCTCATTGCGAACAGAGCTGAGCAGGTTACGCACCGTGGCGTCACCGACCAAGCCTCCGACAACGGGCTCTTTACCCTCGCCCACGCTAACCACTCGGGTCAGCTCATTGCTGGTGGTGATAAGCGTGTTATAGGCGTCGACAAATTTCTTGATATTCGCCGTAACGCCAGAGGTGTCCTGACCGACTTTCACAGTCGCGGTCTTGCCTGCCTCGGTCACTGCTGCCAAAGAAAGCGTCACCTCAGGAATAGCATCAGTAACAGTGTTGGTTTTGCTGTGCAGTACCAGGCCATCAATGCTGAATTCGGCATCGGCAGACTGAGTGATGAAGCCTGCACTTGCTGGATCAGTACTGTTGAGCGCTTGAGTGCCGTCTGCATCAAGCGCAGATAAGTTACCTGTGCCACTGACAATAATGTCGTTGCCTGCGCCGGTGGTGGTTGAGCTAAAGACCAGGCGCGACTCTCCGGTGCTCGGGTTATTGACGATGTTAGCGCTGATGCCCTGCTCTTTAAGCGCAGCATTGAGCTGGTCGCGGGTGCTTGCAAGATCGGAACCTGCGGCGATTTTAACCTCGGTGACAGCACCCGAGCTGCCCAGTTGAACCGAGAATGTTTCCTCGCCTGCGCCACTCTCAAAAGTACTGGCAACTGTGGCGCTGGCGACTTTGCTTGAGGTCGCCAGACTATTGACCACAACCGAGTAGCTACCCGGCAAGGCATCCTTGGTGGCAGTCGCTGTGACTGAACTGGTATTCGACGAACTGGCGGTCCGATTCTCAAACAACTTGATATCGTTGAGCCCGGCCAAGGCCGTCTGGAACTCACTCAATGCGCCTTTGAGGGTTCCCAAGGCAGAAAACTTGGAAGTTGTGGCAGTTTCAAGGCGAGACAGCTGCGCCGTCTTCGGGGCTGAATCAGCATTCACCAAGGCGGTGACAATGCTGTCGATATCCAAACCGGAACCACCAAGACCTGATATACCTACCATGTTCTCCACCTCGTCATGGGTTTGACGCTAAATTATCTAGTGGCAAACCCTTACAAAAATCATGCCGCCTACTCAGTTTGAAGCAACCAAGTTCAGAGGCGGCCTTTCAGGCTTCAGCTTTGAACAGCAAGCTGCGGACAGCCTCAAGGCTTTCGGCAAGTTTGAGCGCATCTTCCGACGGGATCTGTCGAATAACATCCCCGGAAGCCGAGTCAGTGACTTTGACCACGACACGGCCAGATGAGTCATCGACTGCAAAATTCAGGTCACGGCGAATAGACTGCATATAACCCTGAATGGATGAAGCCGCCTGTTCAACTGCTTGAGCTGAAGACTCGGGCTCTTGCTCGGTTACGCGTTGTTCGCTCACCGCAATGGGATCAGGCTGGACAGTTGCAGAGCGATTACCTGTGCCGACCACCGGAGCCTTGACTCCGCTATTCACCAACGACAACGTATTGCTGATTGCTACGTCCATCGTTAAATCCTCTGAATGGCAAGACGGGGAGAAGCGCCAATGCACTTCCCCCCGCGATGTTTGCCTAACCTAAAACTTACTGCAGGAGGCTGAGAACAGCCTGTGGCAGTTGGTTAGCCTGGGCCAGAATCGCAGTACCAGCCTGTTGCAGCACCTGGTTTTTGCTCAGGTTTGCAGTTTCAGCAGCATAGTCGGTGTCCTGGATACGGCCTTTTGCAGCCGATACGTTCTCCGAGATGCTCTGCAGGTTGCTGATGGTGTTATCGAAACGGTTCTGCACCGCACCGAGATCCGAACGCTGTGAGTCGATAGAAGCAATCGCAGCATCGATCACGTCGATAGCGTTCTGAGCGCCGTAAGCAGTACTTACATCAACTTCACTGACCGAAGACAGCAGACCTGCTGTTTCACCTGTAATGGCGGCTGCAGCAGCACCCGACAGAGAGAAGGCAGTCGAAGAGCTGAGTTTCAGTGCGCCGTTGGCAAAACCAGCACCAGCGCCGATATCAACGGTTGCAGAAAGGTCGCCCAGGTTATCGCCATCGGAGTCTTCAGCCGAACGGGTTGCCAGAGTAAGGTCACCAGCGCCAGCAGCAGTTGTACCGTCAGCCTCGAAAGCCGCACCTGTGAAGGAGATGGTCGCGCCACTGTCAGAGCTGATCTCAAGTGTGCCGTCGCCATTGACCTTAGCCTGCAGGCCAGCACCGCTGGAGTTTACAGCGCTAACAACCTGGTCGAAGGAGTTCAGACCCTTCAGGTCGATAGTCGAGTCAACGCTGGAGCTGTCAGTTTTGGACACTTCGATTTTCAGATCGAATACTTCAGCAGCCGCAGTTTTAGTGATCACTGCGTCAGTGCGAGCTGAAGCCTTGACCGGAGTACCCGCAGCGTTGATTTTGCTGGCAACTACGGAGGCTGTATCAGTCGCGACGAAGTCTTCAACATCAACTTGCTTACCGTTTGCCGAGATGGTCAGGGCACCGGTCGGAGCACCAGCGGCAGCGCTTGCAATACCCAGAGCAGTACCGGCTTTATCCGAAGTATAAGCACCAATTTTGTTAGAGCTGGCGTTGCCGATTGAAACGTTGATGGTTTCGTTTGCATTGGCGCCAACCTGGAAAGCAGTGGCTCCGAACGAGCCGTCGAGCAACTTACGACCACCGAAAGTGGTGGTTTCAGCGATACGGTTCAATTCGTTTTGCAGTGCGCCCACTTCTTTCTGCAGAGCAGAACGGTCGGTGGAGTCGTTGCTGCCGTTAGCGGCTTGCAGAGACAGGTCACGCATACGCTGCAGGATGTTGGTCGACTGTTGCAGTGCGCCTTCAGCGGTTTGCGCCAAGGAGATGCCGTCGTTAGCGTTACGTACTGCAACGCCCAGACCGCTGATCTGGCTGCCCAGACGGTTGGAGATCTGCAGGCCGGCGGCGTCGTCCTTGGCGGAGTTGATACGCGAACCGGTAGACAGACGCTGCAAGGAAGTGCTGAGCGCATTGGAAGACGAGTTCAGGTTGCGCTGAGTGTTCAGAGAAGCAACGTTGGTATTGACTGTAAGGGCCATGGTGTTTGCCTCCAATGGGCTAGTGTCTTAGGTATCTGGGTGTTGCGAGCTGTGGGCTTGAGCCTTGCTCCGGCACCCAGTTACTTCGCATTCGTAAGTTGTATCGGCGTTACTGGCACAAGCTTTAGATTTTTTTTCAAGGCGTTTCGAATTATTTTTTAAAACCTTATAAAACAAATAATTAGCTCAAAAAAACACCAAACAACCTACCAACTTTGTAGATACCGTCTTAATCCTCATCGCGCAACAGCGAGATGAGGATCAAACGGTTTTCCGGATTTTAGTATGCCGTAGGCGATGCAGAGTAGCTTGCGCATAGCTGCACAGATGATCTGTTTACCCGTTTTGCCATTGGCTTTCATTCGCTCAGCCAGCGCCCGAATAGCGGGGTTATGAGTGATGGAAACGATGCCT
>NZ_CAXAOE010000003.1:0-568150 GCF_963970595.1 Pseudomonas sp. RL_15y_Pfl2_60
TGTTTTTCGAAGTTCTTTTCCGAAGAAAACCGTTTCTACTCAACCACTTGCGCTTCCGATCAAACCAGCTTCTCGTCAGCGGGAGGCGCATTCTACAGCGTTCAAAACCGCTGTCAACACCTCTTTTCTACCGCTTCCGATCACCGAAGCGATCACTCCAAAGGCTATTCAAAGCACCCTTCAGAGCCCGGCGCATTCTACACAGCTTTCACTGTTTTGCAACCCCTCTTTTTAAGCTAACTTCTTGTTTTACAAGAGGTTTTCCGAGAGGTCTACGCCGGAAGAGGTGCGCATTATAGGCACCTCAGATTTGCCGTCAAGGGTTTATTTGAATCTAATCCAAAAAACCTTCAAACCCGCGTATTAACGGCTGAGCATGAAGGTTTCATACTCCAGATCATCCAGCGAGCTTGATAAGCGGCCTAAGGCCAACAGTACACAGACCAGCAAGGATAGAGTGAATCCGTAGCCGAAGAAGCTCGGCCCCATATAGATGCTTAATATGGTCAACGCGGCGTTGAGCACGACAAACAGGATGCACAACTCCAGCACAATGGCGCGCTTGTCTAGATAGAAGAAGACGTTAAGCAAGGCCATGAATACCACCTGGATGCTTACCCCGATCAGATCGATGTAGAACAACGGCAGGTAGTGGCTGGACATGCCCAACCACTCAAGCAGTTGCGGCGCCAACAAGAACAGCAATGTCACCGTGACGCCCTGCACCTTGCAGATCTCCAGCAGACCTTGGCGGATAGATAGAATCATCTGCTCTTTTAGCTGGCCAATATGCTGCAGCGTCTCGCCTCCGCGGATGGCCACATACAAGCGCTCGTTCCATTCGGCAAAATCAGTTTCAATCCGCACCAGGAACACCGCCATACCGGGAATAATCGCCAAGTAAGCGAGGAAGATCGGCAAGTCATAAAGAATCGAGGCGCGTAATGGTCCGATAACCTGGCTTGAGGTCGCGGGGGTGTACCAAAAGATGAACTTGTCTATCCACACCCCGAGGTTGTAGCAAAGCCCTGTAATCAGCAGGCTGTAAAACACTTGCTGGCGCTTAAAGAAATCAAAGGCGACCAACTGTTTAGCCGGGTACTCACGCAGAATATCGAACAGGTACATAAAGAGCAGACTGGCGTGACCGATGAGGAAGGCCAGCAATAAGCCCTCCATTTTCAGGAAGCGCAACAACAGGGCACAGAGCACCATCAATGAATAGCCCGCCAGCATCACCAGCAGGATCCGGTTGTAGGCCTTCATCCCTGACAGGAAGGTGATTACCAGCCACAAGTTGCACAGCACAACGAAGTTCGACACCACCAGCAGGCGGTAGGTGAACGACTCATCGAACATGGTCGCCAGTAGCACAAAGCCCAGAAAGCCTGCACCTATAGTGACCACCAATAACATGCCCACCAGGTTAGGCAGAATTCTGTCATTGGCCTTTTCAAACAAACGATCGGAGATAAAGCGGGTAAACATCAACTGCAAGCCGCCAGTGATGATCAGTGAACAGGCCATCAGGTAGGTTACGGTGATAAGGAACTGCCTGATGAGCAATTCGGGGACCACGATACCCAGGCTAAGCACGCCGATCATCATCACGCTCAGGATCGACAGCACCCATGGACCGGAGCCGATCAACCCCGCGTAAACATAAGCACGCAATGTCGAGGTATAAGAGTCTCGCGAGAGAATCTTGCGCAGTTCAAAACCAATGCCAGCCATTTTATTGGGCCTCCATGGCAATAGCATCGCGATAAAGTGTGCGGTAGCGCTGCAGCATCAGTGTCTCTGTGTAGTAGGTGTTGACCCGTTTCAAGCCAACAGCCTGGGCCTCGTGCCAACGGTTTGAATCAGTAAGCAGACTGACAATAGCCCGCGATGTCGCCTGAGGATCGGCAATGGCCACCACCTCTCCGGCATTGCCTAATGCCCGGTCTTCCCCCTCAACCCCCTCAATCATTTCTCGGCAAGAACCCACATCGCTACTGACAACAGGTGTTCCCGCCGCCCAAGCCTCAAGAATCACCAATGGCTGGGCCTCACTGATTGATGTCAGGACCATCATGCCCAGTTCTGGCAGCAGTTCGCGGATATTGCGATACCCCAGGAACTTCACTTTGTCTTGCAAGCCCAGGCTGACCACCAAGCTATGGCATTCGCTGGCGTAATCCGGATCTTCTTCCTCTGGCCCCACAATCCAGCCTTCGGCTTCGGGTATGGCACTGACCACGCCACGCATGGCGCGGATGAAGGTCTTGACGTCCTTGATCGGCACAACCCGTCCAATCAAACCCACTATTGGCGGGATACCAGCCGAGCGCTGTTCGATGGCATTGCTCCATACCTCCATGGCGATACCGTTGGGGATAACCCGTGCTCGCTGCGGATCGGCGCCATCGGCCAGTTGGCGCTGGCGATTGCCTTCATATAAGGCCGTAATAGGATTGGCAGAGCGGTATGCCAGCAAGCCAATACGCTCAAAGAACCGGATCCATAAACGTCGAACGTAATTGACCTCGGAATCGATGCCTGTTTTCAAGGCTTCATCCGGGCTGTCGGAGATCCAACTGGCCTGCGCCAGATCGATCTTGCGTTCCTTGGTGTATATACCGTGCTCACTCAATACATAGGCGCAATTCCAGCGCGACTGCAAGATGCTGCCCAGCAACCCTGCATAACCCGTAGAGATTGAGTGCAACGCACGAGCACGCGGCATGCGCATTGCTGCTTCACACAGCATCATCAACGGCGCCTGCATGGTGCGCAGCGTCCAGAAATAATTGACGAATGAAGGATCGCTGCAATGGTTGGTGTAGCCTTCTGTCACGGCATCCCAACTGGCGCGGCTGTGCAGCACATCGTCTAGTGTCACATCACCTGCAGCGAGAATCTCAAGCACCTGTTCGCCTTGCTCGGCGAGCGGTTCAGTCGGGTGATGGAAAAACTCGTGCAGCGCATTGATCTCGGCTCTTGGCCCTTCACGTTTGGCCGACATAACGGCACGCCCAGCCGTCCAAGAACTTTCCAGAAAATGCTCTTCTATATGCACCACATTTGGCGGAATAGCATATTGGCGCTTGGTGTAAGCGCTTTGTTGGCCACCGATGAAGAACACCGAGAAGGTCAACTCAGGCAAGCCAAGGATCAGTTGATTCACCCAACTGGAAACCCCTCCGCGCACATAGGGCCAAGTCCCTTCAAGCAGTAGGCATACATCGGCAATTGGCGCAGTACTCAGCGGTTTAGTCGTCATAACCAATATCTCGCCAGCGCGCCAAAAGGTGGGCGCGCCAAGGCTTCGCTAGACAGCTGGGACAAGTACAGGGGTACTTCGTCATAACGCCCTTGAAGGAAAGCAATCTCAGCCTTGAACGGGGCAATTTTTTCTTGCGCAAGCCCGGCAGCCTTGGCCGCCAATAGATGATCCCGCGCCTCGTCCAGCAGACCTTGCTCCATGGCAATGCGTGCCGCCAACAGGTGCATGTCATCGCCCGCGCCAAGACTCAGGCCATGCTCGACATGCTCACGCGCCTGATTGAGTACATGCTCAAGCACACTGCCTTGCGCCAAGCCCATATAGGCCAGCTCCCAGTACCAGCGCGCCAAGGTCGAATGCAGGGCCGAATGTTGCGCCTGGGGTGCTGCTTGCAGTTGATTGAGGGTTTTCTCTATTCGCTGGTTGATCTGGCTTTCTTGCTGATCAAGCATCGAGTACGCCAGCAAACGCACATCGTCGGCCGGGTCACGCAATGCCAGCTTGAGAATAGGAATAGAGTCTTTGCCATTCATTCGGCGCGTGGCCATCAGAGCCATGGTGCGGCGCTCAGGACTAGGCGCATGGCGCAACACATCCTGCAGACCGCCATCGTTGAACATCAAATCACGACCAAGCTCTTGGGCGCGGAACGGCAGCTCTGGCACATCCATTGAGTTCCATACCAGCGGCTTTGGTCGACGAGGCAAATAAAGCGCTGGGAATACCGCGAGGATCACACCCAAGGTACCAAGGATAGGGATGAAGAAAGCCAGGCTAAATAGCACCAGCGGACTCCAGGGCACTGGAAATTTGTAACGACGCGGCAGCAATAACCACACGCCTGCGCTGAGCATCACACTTGCCAAACCATGGGCAGAGACATACAGCAGCGTGGCCTCGACCGTGGATAAGTTATCGAGCAAAGCAGCAAAACTGCTCAGCTCGAAAAACGCCGCCCCGCTAAATAGCCACTTGCTGATCATTGATCCCACACTCGTTGAACATAAAACGCCGCAAGCCTTCACTTCCGCCCTGGCCGTCGAGATCGAACTCGCGAACCTGCAGCCCCAGAGACTCGAAGCTCTGATCCAGACCAAAGCGCTCATGAATAATATTATTGAGCCGTGTCAGGTAGCCTTGGCCGCCATCTGCAGATGTCAGCGGCAACAGCACCAGCACACACTCGTTGCCGCGCTCGTTAGTCACCAGCAACTGCACATCCAGACCGCGCCGACTGTCTTGGATCAGGCGCAACAACGCAGCGTGATGCTCACTCGGACTGGCCTCGATAACAAAGATGTGCGCCTCAAGGTCGTGCTCGACAGCATCATTGATCGAACGCTTGAGCTGCAAGCTGAAATCCTGTGCATCCATATCAGTAAGCTGCAAGGTTTGCGCATCGGTTTGCAGCAAGTCAGCAATGTGTCCACACAGGATCATCAGCAAGCTCAGCACGCGCTGGGTAAAAGAGAAGAAAGGCATCTGCTCAACCGCCAGCAAGGCCAAAATCCGCCCCTCGGTATCCATCAGCGGAATACAGACTTGGTACTGCGAATGCTGGCGATGCTCCCCACGCTCCATCAACTCTTCACGTACACTGACCAACTGGCCTTGCGCCAGGCATCGCTTGACCAGTAGATCATCGGCCAGCATGGGGCGCACTTCACCCATGCTGCTCAGTGGCTCGAGCACCACGGTTTTACTGTCATTGACCCTATGCAGGCTGGCCACACGAAATGAGCCATATTGCGCGAGCAAGGTCAGGATGGATTCGGCCAATACCGAGATCCCCACGCTTTCGCGCGGCAATTCACGCATTTTTGCCCGTAGCCCCAGAAGAGAACTGCGTAAGCTCTGGTCATTTCCGGCAACACGCTTTTCCAGGCGATCATGGGAAATGCGCAGGATGTAATGAGCCCGGGTGAACTCATCAAGCCGCAACTGACGATACTCATTGGCCAGATCAAGCCGCTCCAGGCGTCGTTCCCAGATATCGCGAAACTCGCCAATCAGCATCGCGCTGATGAGCACACCCACGATAAATGATACCGGCAGCTCCTGATACAAGCCCAGGTCACTGGCGCGATAAGCAAAGAGCGCGGCGACAATAATCAGCGCACTGATCAAGCCACGCATAAAGCCGTAACGAATCGCCATCAGCAATGGCGCCAGAATCAGCCATGGAAACGAGCCGTGCACCAACAACGGATCAGCCGGTGACAACCAATAACCAAGCGCAACCGCAACCACGCTGATTAACAGGGTTTCGACCCAGGAGACATGACCACTGGCGCGAGGCGCCAGGGCAAAGTCCTTGTGAGCAGACTCAGTTGCCATCATTCAACCTGTAATTCGCCGACCAGCTCACGCAGGACTTTTTGGGTGGTGCCAGCCAGGCTTTCGCGTGACCAGCCCGCGCGAGCACCGCTGTTGCTCCAGAGCACACGACCGGTTGCAGGCTCGATAACCTGAAGGCTCAGGCCTACAGCGGGCTCGCCATCAAGACCACTTTTGTACTGCCACTCTTCAACGCTGCCGCTGATGACATAATCCAGGCCTTCTTTACGGGCCCAGTTAAGCGCCTCGTCAAGACGCGCGCGGTCATCGAGCAGCGGCAACTCACTTTGCGTGCTCGCCGGATACAAACGAGGATGCAGCCCCTCTTCGTTCAACACGCTGAGCAAAATCTGCTCACTGCGCTGACCCGCTTGAGGTGCTTGCGAATAGTTGACCAGAGGCAGGACGCCCCACTGCGCTGCCCGCGGAAACACCTGGCCATCAGGCGTGGTGAAACTTGAACAACCCGCTACCGCGACAACAACGGCCAACAAGGCCAGCTTTCGAATACTCAACATTGTCAGTTCCTCCATTTAAACCTGTTTTCAACGCCCAAATCGGGTGCTGTAAGTAATTGCTGCGGTGCCGCCCGGCTCACCATCGCCATTTTGCGGAGCCGATTGATAACCCATGGAAAACGCCAGCTCATCATCACCGACCACTTCCATGCCCAAACCGGTGCTGAAGGCGTAATTAACCTCTTGTTCAACCCACTGCCAGCCTGCCTGCATATCCACGAACCAGGTGTATTGCGGGTGACTGCGATTCAGTGAGCCGGGCAGACCGCGCTGCCAACTGGTGCCGAAGTAAAGCTGGCCATAACGTTCTTCAAGAAGGGTTTCAGGCGTCGCCCCATCCACAGACAAGGCCCCACCTAAGGGCACAAAGAAGTCATCCCCATTGTCATTTACCACTTCCTGGCGCGTTAGCAGATCGTCTGGCAAGGTGTTTTCCAGGCTGTTGGTCTGATAATCCACGCCCGTGCGCAACACCCAGGCCGGGCCGGCAAAAAACAACGTGTGGTTGTATTCCAGGTTGTATTTCTGACCCGAGCCGATGTCATCGCCTTGACGGGTCTGGTAATACTGTTGGCCTATGGACCAGGCAATCTGATCCCGTGCCGTCAGGTTGTGTTGTCCGCCCAGAGTCAGGCCATCACGCATGCCCAATGCGCGCAGCAGACCACTTTCATCAGCCTCGCGATGAACGTCCAGATCGACGCGCAGCAAATCACGCGAAGTCAGCTGCAAGGTGCGGAACAGGCCGAAACCATAACGATCCTCATCGTCGCGCCAGCTTCCATCCAGCTCGAAGCCGAGTACGCCGTTGTCCATTGTCCGCTGCAATTGCAGCTCGGCATTGCGCTCATTACCAATAACGCTTTCATCGAGACTATCCGAGTCGTAACGGCCGTCGAATAAATCAAGCCGCGCATACCAGTCATCATTGATATTACGGGCAATCGCTGCACGGGCACCTTGCAACTTGAGCCCGCCAAAATCTTCACTCTGCCAGCCCAACTGCGCACCTTGCGGTGTACCTTCTATGACGCCGGCCAGCATCTCGCGAAGCTGATTGCCCACGGCATCAGGATATTGATCGGAAAGATGGCTCAGCGCATAAGCATGGGCCTGGCCGTCCATGCCTAACGCCGCAAGTACTTCAGTTTCCTGCAATGGATCCAGGCCGCCTTTGTTCAGTTCGGCTTGCAGGCGCGTACGGTTCAAAGTGCGCAGCGCTTCGCTGAGCTGCTCATAACGCTCAACCTTCAAGCCCTGACCTCCTGCCCACGCCAGCCACTGGCCATTAATATCAGCCTGACCGTTCGCGCTGAGCTGGGCGGTATATTGCTCGAACCAGAGTTGCAGCATTGCCTTGGAATCACCCGCCAATCGGGTAGCTTGAGCCGATGCGGCATGCTGCGACTGAGCACTGGCGAGCAGGCGCAAGTAAGTGCGTAATGTATCCGGATCTGCTGGCAGGGCTTGTGCCTGCATCTCCTTGAGCAGCTTACTGCGCAGGCGCAAGGCTGCCTCCTGATAACCCGAAGCTTCGAGCGCATCGGCATAGCTTGCGTTGGCCAGCATGTCATCCGGATTGGCCTGTAGATAGAGCTTTAGCCAAGCCAGCGCACGCTGGGTTCGATTGAGCATTAAATTGCCACTGGCAAAAGGCAACCACATGATGCCGTCAGCCCGCGCGATCGATTGCCACTTGCTTAGCGCCCGCTTGATATCTTCATGTCGCCCTTGGTCGATGTAGAGCCAAAGTAGCTGTTCGCGGTAGATATTCTGGGTTGGAAAGCGTTTGAGTGCCTGTGCATAAATACGCTCAGCTTTGGCTACATCACCTGCGCGAATAGCCAATTGAGCCCGAGCATTCCACAGCACTGGAAGGTTCTCGGTGCCTGGCACTTTTTCGGCGCTGGCAACTAACGCTGCATACTGCTCCCAGTCGCCGAGTCCTTCGGCTAGATCCAAGGCACTGGCCAATCGTTCAGGCCTGTGCCGTTCATTCCAGAAAGACACTACCAAGGCCAAGGCTTTTACCGGGTCGACCTTTTGATAAATGCTCAGTAACTGTTCACGATCGGAGCTATACAGCGTTTCGTTGAGGGCCAAGAGTTGCTCAAACGCATACTGGGCATCCTGATCATTGGCCGTCACCCATGCCAGCTCAGCCCTTAGCCGCCAGTATTCGGGGTCGGTAATCTTCTCGGCACGAGCATTCTTAGCTGTAATAACCTGCCAGGCCGTTTGCTCGTCGAAGAGCTTCCAATGGGCCTGGGCCCAACTGATGCGCTCACTGGTCGATATTCCGAAGCGCTTATCCAGTTGCGCCCATATTTGAGTTTCTGCCTTGAATTGCTGGGTCCGCTCAAGCAATTGCTGCAACCGCAACCAGCCAAGTTCCTGGCCGGGATGCGCCTTTGTATAGCGGCGCAACCATTGTTCCTCTTCTTCGGGCTCACCCAAGGACTCATAGCTGTACACCAGCGAGTCGAGCTCAACCGGGGTCAGTTCGCGCATATCACCCAGCTCAACCAACAAGGGGATTGCACGGTCGAACTCAAATAACTGAGCTGCCAAACGCCACGCGTGCTCACGAACTGCCGGGTCTTCGTTCAGCGCCAGCAGGCGTTCCCAGTAGTCGAGCGCACCAATCGATTGCCCGACCCACTCACCCAGCTTACCCATGGTCGACAGTAACTCTGGATTCTCTGGGTCTTCAGCGACCAACAATTGACCCAATGGCCAGGCAGCGGCGATGTTGCCCGAGGCCATATGCAAATCAAACTCAGCCTTGATTGCGCGCTTGTCATTGGGCTCCTGCTTACGCCACAGGGTGACAAACTGCTCGGCTAGGTCATATCGATTGCTGCCCAAGGCCGCTTGGAAGCCTTCATCCAGTAATGCTGAGTCGTGGCCACTTAGCGCGTCCACGTGCTCACTGAGAAAAACCGCAGCCGCATCTTCTTGATTGGCGCCCCGCAGGGCCAACACCGTTTGGTAGATCAGGTCGAGGCGCTTTTGTGGGTCTTTTTCATCATCAAGCAGCAGCTTGTATACCTCAGCAGCGCGCCCCGGCTCCGAGCCTGCCATAAACCATTTCGCAGCCAGACCTAACCACTGAGCCTTCTTCTCCGGCTGACGCACTGCCAACTCATCATAGATCGGAGCTGCAACGCCAGGCGCGCCTAACGCAAGGGCGTAACTGGCCTCACGTTTAAGCTGTTCATCGCTAAGTTTTGTGCGTGGCAAAGCCTCTATTCGTGCAGCCAATACAGCCTTTGTTGCCGCATCAACGCCCTCGGTTTTGGCCAGTGCCTCGAGGGTATCCAGCTCCAACTCGAAGAAACCCTTGAGATCTGGGGCCGTCACCGGCAACTCATTGACGTGCCGGCGCGCAGCGTCATAGCTGCCCAACTCGATGAGTTGCCCGATGAGTTTCTCGCGTAGCTCCTGGTTTTCAGGGTCAGCCTTGAGCAATAACTCTGCGTAATTTACCGAGACCGCATCAGGCTTATTATCATCCGGCAAAAATGCATCTTTACCCGAGAAACTGACAACTAAAAGCGTGCCGACCAATATGGCGATCAGCAGGAGAATCCATGGGCTAAGCAGGCGGGTCTTTTTAACGACAGGTGAACTGCGCATCGTTCACCTGTGTTTTATCGATATTGAACTGCCAAAGGCCATCAACCGCCTTGGCAACATAACGCTTACCCGCGTAGTCAAGTGAACACGCTGTGCTGGCACGAACGCTGAATTGCAATGGAAATTGTCCGGCGAATGACACTCGCACCTTCTTGTCACTCTGGTAGACCCAGCCAGTCAGCGGGATATTGGCCTGTTCGAGTGCGGGGCGAGGGTCGCGCGTCTTGCGCAATGCCAGGACGGGGAAATCGCTACTGAAATGCACATAGCGTCCTTGCGGCAAATCCCTGACCCCGGCAACGTCTTTAGACGCGCCCAAATCAGGCCAACCCATTGCCGGATCAATGCGCACGGTGCGCAGCTTGTTCAGTCCGCGAAATTGCCAAGCGCCATCAGCACGCTGGGCCATGCTGGCTTCATACAAGCCACGCATGCGCGGAATGTAATCACTCATCCACAGCGATATAGGATGCTCGGCCTGCATCGATCGGTAGATCTCGCCCATGACCTTGATCGAGGCCTGCTTGGTTCCTGAATAGAAGTGATAGTACAGGTGCAATCCACGCAAGCGCCTTGGCTTGTCAGTCAAGGCAAAGGTTTGCATAACATCACGGAAACCGTAGTACGGGCCATGCCAAAGGTTGGTGTAGACGTTCTCGTTGATAACTGGCGCGTAAAACTGCACGCCACCGGCGCTGGGTTTGATCAACGGGTAGAGATTGGTCACCGAAGGAAATGCATTGGTCAACGCAGTGTTGCCACCATTAACGTTGGCCAACCCCTTGTCATACGCCAGCTTAATGGTGGCAGCATCAGGGATGGCATCACCGGACCAGAAAATCATTTTCACCGGCTTATCAGGCGTGGTCAGCCGCTGATTGATGTAGTCCGTGGAACCGATCACCTCACGCTTGAAGTCAATCTTCTTGTACCCCGGAATCTGCATCATAAAGCCATATTCAGGCTCAAAGTCCTCACTCTGGCTAGCCTCCTCTGGCCGCCAGAAAAACGGATGGCTGAAGGTGTGCGTGGCCACTTCAACTTTGTCTTCGGCAAAGATCTTGCGTGCAATCGGTTCCAGCTCGGCCGACAGGTGCGGGTACATGCCCTTTGGCCCGACTTCACCCTCGATAACCGAAACCGAGGTTAAAAAGTCATGGGGCTTGATAAAGCTGTTAAGCACTTCAGTCCCGGCATAAGGACTGCCCGGCACTTCGGCGCGCGATACAAAACCATCGCCATCGATGTGCACAGTCGCCACACGCCGGCCATTTTCCGTGGTCACGTCAGGTCGCGGCATGGTTTCCAGCTTCAAGGCGCGCTGTAAAAAGGCAAAGGGATCAACAATCCAGCGCATTTGATCAGGAATGGTTTCGTGCACGAACGGGCTCAGAGCAATGCCGCCCCAGTCACCTAGCGCTACCGGGTTATAGGACTCGCCTTCATCAACGACTGTTATCGCAGGCTTGGGGCCATTCGCCAGTGCAGTCACGGCGGAAAACTCACGCGTGCGCATCTTCAACGGCGCCTCAAAGCTGCCCAACAGGGTTTTATCGAAGCTTGTGATTTTGGCATTCTTGCTTAAATCCACAGTATTTAGCTGCAAGCCAAGACGGCGCAAAAGCTGCGGATCGGAAATCGGCAGCCCCTTGAAAATAGCCAGTGGAACCTGCTCATCAAGGCGCTGGTTAATCCACTTGTTGAATACACCCGCGTCTAGCGGTGGCCCGGTGTTCATCCAGGTGATAATCCCGGCATAGAGGCCTGCAGATGGCGTTTCAGGCAACTCGTCGGCAGCAAAGTAGTCGACACGATAGCCCAGGTACTCAAGCAGCCCGCCGAGCACATTGAAGCCCGTTGCCCGATAAAGCGCTCCTTCACGCAAGTCATATATCAGCGCGATTCTGCGTGGCTTTACTTCAATCGAACTAATGCCCAGGTAGTTAAGGTCGGGCATTGTCACGAAAGGGATAAAACCTTCGCTTTGCAGTTGCTTGGCCAGCTTGCGTGCCTCAACCCGGCGCTCGGCAGGCAGATAATCAATCGCTACAAGCGGTACCCCCTGCTCACGCAGTGGTTTGAGGTGGCCTTCAAGCCACTCTCGATCACTGGCCGGGACTTCACGGTAACTGCGCTTGGATGGATTCCAACCCGCGTGGATTGATTCAACAGCAACAGCAGCCGCTACACCAGGCAGCTCGGGGAGTACTTCAAAACCGCGGTTGAAAAACAGCTTGAGGTCAGGCTCTTGCTTGGCCAACTGCTTGAGAAAGTCGCGCAAGGCAACGCGCTCCGCCTCTTGTTGATCCTTGGGCAGCAGCTGGAAACTATCAAGGGTGTCGAGAAACAGTCCGCTATAGCCTTGGGCTTTGAGCGCTTTTGCCCGTTGCAGCAGGTGATTACGCCAGACATCGGAACTCAGTCGCATGACCTGGCTTTGCCAAGCATCGTTGCGCGTTGGGCTGGCACCGGTTTGCAAACCTTGGTTTTGTACTTGACTCAGATCGCCATCGAATTCGCCCACGGAAAGATAGGCAAAAGGCTGGGAGCCCTGATCACGCAGGTATTGAACATCCTTAACGCTCAGGTGTGCGGGCTCCACCACGCTCCAGTCGAACTGTGAAAGCTCGGCCAGTGGAGGCGAAACCGCATACCAGAAAACCACGCTTTTAGGCGCTTGCGGCTGGGCGAGCGCCATGCCTGAACACAGCAAGCAACAGCACATGAACAAATGCCGAAACTTGGCAATCAGTGTGAGAGTCGAGCGAAGCAGTGATGAAAAGAATGAGGAGGTCAAAACGACTGCGGATCGAATACTGCAAAATCTAATCATCTACAGCCCTGTAGGAGTTATCCGTATATATAAAAGGAATAAGACTAGGCGGTATTTTCACATGCGTGAAATTAAATTATAAATTTGTTGTCTAAGGTGCCGCCCAAGAATCCAGCGCCACTATATTGACACTAGATCATTCTACTTGGACTGTCAGCCCGGACAGCTCAAAAATCTCGCTAAAGCACCGCGCCTTCGCGCAATGCCGCAATATCGGCAAGGCTTAAACCCAGCCAGCGCTGCAAGACCTGCTCAGTGTGCTCACCCAATAGCGGCGGCGCATTTCGATACTGCACCGGCGTCTCGGACAACCTTATCGGACTTGCAACTTGCGGCACCGCCCCCGCCAACGCGTGGGGCAGTTCAATCTGCAACTGGCGTGCGATCACCTGTGGATCAGCAAACACCTGCTGAATATCATTGACCGGCCCACAGGGAACCCCTGCCTGCTCTAGATCACCAACCCATTGCGCGGTTGTTTTAAATACCGTGACCTGGCGTATCAACGGGATCAACTCGGCTCGGTGCGCGACTCTGGCCTGATTGGTTGCAAAGCGCGAGTCATCTGCCCACTCAGGCTTGCCGGCAACTTCGCAAAATTTTCTGAACTGCCTGTCATTGCCCACCGTCAGGATGAAATCACCGTCCGCCGTAGGAAAATCCTGATAGGGCACGATATTAGGGTGAGCATTGCCTAAACGCTTTGGCGCCGCGCCGGTTGCAAGGTAGTTCATCGCCTGATTGGCCAGGCATGCAACCTGAACATCGAGCAGCGCCATATCAATGTGCTGCCCCTTACCCGTCTCACCGCGATTGGCAAGCGCAGCCAGAATTGCCGAGGTGGAATAGAGCCCGGTAAGAATATCAGTCAACGCCACCCCAACTTTCACCGGCCCGGCACCCGCCTGATCATCAGCACGCCCGGTCAAGCTCATCAGCCCGCCCAGCCCCTGAATCATAAAGTCATAGCCCGCACGCTTGGCATACGGGCCGGTTTGCCCAAAGCCGGTTATGGAGCAGTAAATCAGCCGTGGGTTAAGCGCTTTCAGACTCGCATAATCCAGGCCATAGGCAGCCAGGCCACCCACTTTGAAGTTCTCAATCAATACATCTGACTTGGCCGCCAACTCCCGGATCAATTGCTGACCGCGAGGCTGGGTAAAGTCGATAGTGACCGACTGCTTGTTGCGATTGGCACTTAGGTAATATGCCGCCTCCGAGGTATCTTCGCCGGCCGCATCCTGCAAGAAGGGTGGCCCCCAATGACGTGTATCGTCGCCCACACCCGGGCGCTCAACCTTGATGACCTCGGCCCCAAGGTCAGCGAGTATCTGCCCCGCCCAGGGGCCAGCCAGCACACGGGACAGATCAAGAACACGCAGATGCGACAGAGCACCGGACATAACAGACTCCGAAATTGAGACAAGGCACAGCAAAAGCAGCGGTTAATGAGGGCGCGACCTTATCAGCCTTGCCCTCAGACCATGGATCAGAAGAACGCCTGGATACCAGTTTGCGCACGCCCAAGAATCAACGCATGCACATCGTGGGTGCCTTCATAGGTGTTGACCACTTCCAGGTTGACCAGATGCCGAGCTACACCAAATTCATCACTGATGCCGTTGCCGCCGAGCATGTCACGCGCCATGCGCGCAATCTCCAGCGACTTGCCGCAACTGTTGCGCTTCATGATTGATGTGATTTCGACGGCGGCAGTGCCTTCATCCTTCATACGCCCCAAGCGCAGGCAACCTTGCAGTGCCAGGGTGATCTCAGTCTGCATATCGGCGAGTTTCTTCTGCACCAATTGCGTTGCAGCCAGCGGACGACCGAACTGCTGGCGATCCAGGGTGTACTGGCGAGCAGTGTGCCAGCAAAACTCGGCCGCCCCCAAGGCACCCCAACTGATGCCATATCGTGCTGAGTTAAGGCATGTGAACGGACCTTTAAGGCCGCGCACATCCGGAAAGGCATTCACTTCGGGCACGAACACATTGTCCATCACGATTTCACCGGTGATCGAAGCACGCAGGCCGACCTTGCCGTGAATCGCCGGGGTGGTGAGACCTTCCCAGCCTTTCTCCATGACAAAACCGCGAATCTCGCCCGCATCGTCCTTGGCCCACACCACGAAGACATCAGCAATCGGACTGTTGGTAATCCACATTTTACTGCCGCTCAGGCGATAGCCACCGTCGACAGCGCGAGCGCGGGTGATCATCGCTCCCGGATCCGAACCATGGTTCGGCTCGGTCAAGCCAAAGCAGCCGATGTATTCGCCACTGGCCAGCTTGGGCAGGTACTTTTGCCGGGTTTCTTCGTTACCAAACTCGTAGATCGGCACCATCACCAAGGACGACTGCACACTCATCATTGAGCGATAGCCCGAATCGATCCGCTCAACCTCACGGGCGATCAAGCCATAACTCACATAATTGAGACCACTGCCGCCGTAGGCTTCAGGAATGGTGGCGCCGAGCAGGCCGGTTTCGCCCATCTCACGGAAAATGGCCGGGTCGGTTTGCTCATTACGAAAAGCCTCAAGCACCCGCGGTGCAAGCTTGTCATTGGCAAACTGCTGGGCGCTATCACGCACCATGCGCTCTTCTTCAGTGAGCTGTTGATCCAGCAGCAGGGGGTCAATCCAGTTAAAGCTTGCCTTGGCCATCGGGTAATCCTCTGTTCAGCGCGGGAGCAACAAGACGCTCCTCAAATTGATCGTGTGAATTGATCCTAGACCCGCAATGCACAGCAGACAAACGAGTATTTTGCACTTACCTGTGCATAATACTCACTTCGTAAACTTGTCGTTGAGCACCACAAACTCTTGACACAGGCGAGCCAGATTCGCAGCGCTACGGCAAATGGCGAATCAATACCGCGACTGCACAGAATAACTTTATGGCATGTTTCCAGGGCATTGCCCCCGATAAATGCACCGACGTCATCATCAGCGGATAGCCGACCATGCGCCGAAAAATACCCAGCACTGCCGCCCTGATCGCCTTCGAGTCAGCTGCCCGCCATCAAAGCTTTACCAAGGCGGCGCAAGAACTGGCACTGACACAAAGTGCGATCTGTCGACAGATTGCCGGGCTTGAGGAGTTTCTTAACATTGAGCTGTTTCGCCGCTCAAGACGCGGGGTCGTACTGACGGAGGCCGGCGCGTCCTATTCACGCCGCGTCGCCAGCCAACTGGATGCTGTCGAACGCGACACCTTGGCGGTGATTGGCCAGCAAGGTGCGATCACCATTGAACTGGCAGTGGTGCCCACATTCGGCACCCAATGGCTGCTACCGCGGCTTAAGGACTTTCAACGCTTGCACCCGCAAGTCACAGTTAACCTGACCAACCGCACGCGCCCCTTCTTATTTGCCGACACCGCCTTTGACGCCGCTATCTATTTTGGTGATGGCGACTGGTCGGGTACCGCCTCCTACCGGCTGATGCGTGAAAACCCCATGCCGGTATGCAGTCCGGCACTACTCAATGGCCAGCCGCAATTATCGCCCGATGAACTGGCAAACCTGCCGCTGCTCCAGCAGACGACCCGCCCGTACGGTTGGCGGCAGTGGTTCAATGGCCAAGGCATGTCGGTCGCACGCGACATGAGCGGCCCCCGCTACGAGCTTTTTTCCATGCTTGCGCAAGCAGCCATCCATGAGATGGGCATTGCCCTGATACCGCCGTTTTTGATCGAACGCGAGCTTAACGAAGGCCGTCTGGTGATTGCGTCACCTTGTAGCCATCCGAGTGACAAGGCGTATTTTTTGATCATCCCCGAACGCAAGGCCGAATTCACTGCCCTGAAAGCACTGAGTGACTGGCTTGTCGAACAGACGAAAGACTATGCTGAACGCACTGGACTGGAATAAATGACAGCAACCAAACGATTTTTGCAGTTGAATTCGCGAGCTACTTCCAGACCAATCGAGCTAAAGCCTTTAAAATCATAGGGCAGCACACGTAAGCTGACCCCGTAGTCAATATCTAGACAAGCTACAGACCACCCTCCTCTCACAGCCTCTAAGTGTTTCGTTTTTTGCACAGTAGAGGTCGCTAATGCGCTATATCAGTGGTTTTAACTCCGATTAGACTGTCAACCATTGATCTGCTGAATCGCAAATTATTTAGCGAGCGCCATGCCCATAAAATCCCACTTAAATACGCCATAAAGTCACTAATTACGGGGCCTTAGCTATAAATAATGGCCCATCAGTCATCTGGTGACCTGTAGTTACTGCAAGGTTTTATTACAGAACGGCTTGAAGGCCTCGCGCTTCACCTGCAAAATGCCGACCCCGCTAAATACTAGAAGCCATGCTTAAGCGGGATTGTGCTGATCCTCCCTCGCCCGCATGCCAACGTAGCGTCCGGGTTCACAAAAAAAGATCACGCAGGAGATTTGAAGTGCACATCGGTGTTCCTCTCGAAACCCATGCCGGAGAGACGCGCGTAGCCGCGACTCCCGAGACCATCAAGAAGCTGATTGGCCAAGGCCATCAGGTAACAGTGCAAAGCGGCGCAGGCATCAGTGCCAGCGTGACAGATGCAGCTTATGAAGCTGCCGGCGCAACCATTGGCAGCGATAGCGATGCCTTTGGCGCTGAACTTGTGCTGAAGGTGGTCGCTCCATCTGAAGCTGAACTTGCGCTCATGAAATCCGGCACTGTCCTGGTGGGTATGCTCAACCCGTTCAGCAATGAAACCATCGCGCTGATGAACGCACGCGGCATTACTGCCTTTGCCCTCGAAGCAGCGCCGCGCACCTCGCGCGCGCAGAGCCTTGATGTGCTTTCGTCGCAAGCCAACATTGCCGGCTACAAAGCCGTGTTGCTGGCCGCTCATCACTATCCGCGCTTTATGCCGATGCTGATGACCGCTGCCGGTACCGTTAAAGCAGCGCGGATTCTGATCCTCGGTGCCGGTGTTGCAGGCTTGCAGGCTATTGCGACAGCCAAGCGCCTGGGTGCAGTGATTGAAGCATCAGATGTGCGCCCTGCGGTTAAAGAGCAAATCGAGTCGCTGGGTGCGAAGTTCGTTGATGTGCCATTCGAAACCGATGAAGAGCGCGATGCCGCACAAGGCGTTGGCGGTTATGCCCGGCCAATGCCAGCCTCTTGGATGGAACGCCAGGCCAAAGCGGTACACGAGCGCGCCAAACAGGCTGACATCGTAATTACCACAGCACTGATTCCGGGCCGCAAGGCGCCAACCTTGCTGCATGAAGCAACAGTGCAGGAAATGAAGCCGGGCTCGGTCATCATCGACCTCGCTGCGGCCCAAGGTGGCAACTGCCCGCTGACCGAAGCCGAGCAAGTGGTGATCAAGCACGGTGTGACCATCGTCGGCCATAGCAACCTCGCGGCGTTGGTGCCAGCGGATGCATCGGCCCTGTATGCCCGCAACCTGCTCGACTTCCTCAAACTGGTGATCGACAAAGATGGCCAGTTCAACGTCAACCTTGAAGACGACATCGTCGCCGCGTGCCTAATGTGCCGCGACGGTGAAATCGTACGCAGCAACGGTTAAAGGAGTAGAGACATGGAAATTTCCGACGGTATCTACAACCTGATCATTTTTGTACTGGCTATTTATGTCGGCTACCACGTGGTCTGGAACGTCACCCCGGCGCTGCACACGCCACTGATGGCGGTGACCAACGCTATTTCGGCAATCGTGATCGTCGGCGCCATGCTGGCTGCCGCATTGACCGTTACCCCGTTCGGCAAGCTGATGGGCACCATGGCCGTTGCACTGGCAGCGGTTAACGTCTTCGGTGGCTTTTTGGTCACCCGACGCATGCTCGAAATGTTCAAGAAGAAGGCGCCTAAAGCAGCCGCGCCGACGGAGAAGCACTGATCATGAGCATGAATTTAATCACTGTTCTCTACCTGGTCGCCTCGGTCTGTTTTATCCAGGCACTCAAGGGCCTGTCCCACCCGACCACTTCGCGCCGGGGTAACCTGTTCGGCATGATCGGTATGGGCCTGGCTGTCATCACCACTGTTGGCCTGATGTACAAGCTCAGCGCTGAAGCTGACACACCCGGCATCGGCTACGTAATCCTCGGATTGCTGGTCGGTGGCACGGCCGGTTCGATCATGGCCAAGCGTGTTGAAATGACCAAGATGCCCGAGCTGGTTGCCTTCATGCACAGCATGATCGGCTTGGCTGCGGTGTTTATTGCAATCGCCGCAGTGGTTGAACCCCAGTCGCTGGGCATCGTTGCCGCCTTGGGCGACGCCATTCCAGCTGGCAACCGCCTGGAGCTGTTCCTTGGTGCAGCCATTGGTGCCGTGACCTTCTCGGGCTCGGTAATTGCCTTCGGCAAGCTGTCAGGCAAGTACAAGTTCCGCCTGTTTCAAGGCGCACCGGTATCCTTTAGTGGCCAGCACAAGCTCAACCTGATTGTTGGCATCGCCATTCTGGTATTGGGTCTGTACTTCACCTTTACCGGCAGCCTGACTGCGTTCGTCCTGCTGCTGATCCTGGCGTTTATCATCGGCGTGTTGATCATCATCCCGATTGGCGGTGCAGACATGCCGGTTGTGGTGTCGATGCTCAACAGCTACTCGGGCTGGGCTGCGGCCGGTATCGGTTTCTCGCTGAACAACTCGATGTTGATCATTGCCGGTTCCCTGGTCGGTTCAAGCGGCGCGATTCTGTCGTACATCATGTGCAAGGCCATGAACCGCTCGTTCTTCAACGTGATCCTCGGTGGCTTCGGTGCCGAAGCGGATGCAGGCCCTGCAGCCGGTAGCAAAGAGCAACGGCCGGTCAAGTCTGGCTCCAGCGACGATGCCGCCTTCTTGCTGACCAACGCCGACACCGTTGTGATTGTGCCTGGTTACGGCTTGGCCGTTGCCCGCGCCCAACATGCGCTGATGGAACTGGCCGAGAAGCTGACCCATCGCGGCGTTACCGTTAAGTATGCAATCCACCCGGTTGCCGGGCGCATGCCTGGGCACATGAACGTGTTGCTGGCTGAGGCAGAAGTGCCTTACGAGCAAGTGTTCGAGATGGAAGACATCAACTCCGAGTTCGGCCAGACCGACGTGGTGCTGGTGCTGGGCGCCAACGACGTGGTCAACCCTGCGGCGAAAAACGATCCCAAGTCGCCAATCGCTGGCATGCCGATTCTTGAGGCTTACAAAGCCAAGACGGTCATCGTCAACAAGCGCTCGATGGCCAGCGGCTATGCCGGTCTCGACAATGAGCTGTTCTACCTCGACAAAACCATGATGGTGTTTGGCGATGCCAAGAAAGTCATTGAAGACATGGTAAAAGCTGTTGAGTAAGGGTTAAGCCCTTCCCCAGCCGCACAAAAGGCCCAGGCTGATATCAGCCTGGGCCTTTTTAATTGCGTACAGGTGGTGCCATCAAGGGCTTATTTGGCACCCAATGTCGGATAGGCTTCAGTGTAGATAAAGTCCTTGGACTTGGCCGGTAAATGGCAACCCAGGCAATCGATCTTGTAATCGGTGACCACGCTCTTGCCAGCACTGTCAGGCTTGAACAGCGCCCAACCCCAGCCATCGCCCCAGGCAGGATTCTTACCGGCAAAACGGTTGGTGCTGTCCTTGACCAAGACAAAGGTTTGCTTGATATCACCCGCGTAGCTCACACCTGCGCCCGTGGTGTAGTTGCCCACCTTGGGATGACGCAACTCCTTAACCATTACCGCGCCATCCGGGAACTTGCCTGTTTTGCGGAAAGCGGTGACGCCGTCTGAATCCAAATAGACATCATGGAAGCCACTGGCATCGCCAGCAGGCACGAACCAAGAGCCCAAATGCGACATCGTCGCCCGAAAATCCTTAGGCAAACTAATGTTGCCTTTGGCATCGACCTGAGAAGAGAAACTGTCATCGGCCTGCGCCGAAAGCGCCACACAGGATGCAACCAAGGCGGCACCAGTAAACCTCGTTAATGTATTCACGGCTGTTTCCTTATCTATTTTCCTCATCCTGTCTGTGTATCCATGACTCCAGCCAGGAACACAGCAGACATCTCTAGATAGGGACGCAAAGCGCGCCCGATCATTACAAGCAGCCCGACAGGTTTTGCTTAAAAGTCACTACCCCAGGGCGCAGAACACTAGAATTACGTCGAGGGATTTTGTCTATTGCCGCGTAGGAATCGGCTGTAGCGCGTAGATAGGGAGGGATCAAACTGTACGCAGTCGCCCGGCCAAGCAACCAGTACAGACGGCTTAAAACCGACAACACTATTCATATAACTTGATAAACAGGTCAGATAAATAACTCGATCAATTTGCAACTGTACCGCAACGTTTATCCTGAATTTTGTTTGAATAGCAGTTGAATCAACTGCAAAAAAGCAGCCAACCTGGCCAAATAACTTATGTGCAGTACAGTTTTGTCAAAAACCATAGAAACAGTTACAAAGCATCCTATCTATTAATGCAACAATTTTGATCAGCTGTGACTACTGCACAATTTGCAAAACACCGATCATTAGTACCAAGCAAAATACTCTCTCACACCGCCACAAGCGGAAGGATGTCACCATGGAACGTACCCTCAGTTCCGACTTGTTGTTCGAAACCAAACCGACTTCTGTTACCAGCGGCCTTCCGCTGCGTATGGCTGCCACGCTGCTGCTGTGGCAGCGCCGCATCGTCAGCCGCCGCCAACTGGCGCGTCTTGATGCACGCCTTCTGGCCGACGCCGGTATTTCGGAAAGCCAGCGCTATACAGAGCTGAAGAAGCCTTTCTGGCGCTAATTCCAGCCCAATAAAAAACCGCCAAAGCTTGAGCTTGGCGGTTTTTTTGTGGCCGAGGGAAAGCTTGCTGCCCTAGCTAAAATTCAAGTTATCACTCATGCACAGGCGCGGCTCGCTGATGTGGAGCATCCAGTAACTCTTGATAAAGAGCTGCTGTTTGCTCGCACATGCGCTGAGCAGAAAACACCCGCTCATAGCGCTCTTGCGCACGCATGCCCATTTGCGCAGCAAGTTCTGGATTATCCCAGAGCGTACGCATGGCATCCCTGAATGCGGGAGGATTGCTAGGCGGAACCACCAAGCCTGTTTCGCCATGAATATTGATATAGCTGGTGCCCGTTCCTATCTCACTGGAAATCATCGGCTTGCCATACATGGCGCCTTCGAGCAAAGAAATACCAAAAGCCTCGGAGCGCAAGTGCGACGGGAATACGATTGCGCTGCACAACTGCAGCAAGGCCACTTTATCCTCATCACCCAAACGGCCAACAAAGTGCAGGTGATCCAAGCCAAGGCGCTGAGCCTGTGCCCGGAGTTCCAGCTCCAAAGGACCAGCGCCGAGAATAACCACCGGATAATTCGTACCCTGCAAGGCATCCAGCAGAATATGCAGCCCTTTGTAGTAACGCATAACCCCAACAAACAGGAAAAATCGCGAACCAAATTGCTGCTGCCAACGGCTTAAACGTTCAGCGTCCGGAACTGGATAGGTGGTTTTATCGAGCCCATAAGGAATCACCCGAGTCTTGCTGGCAAACCGCGTCAGCACTTCACTGGTGTGCATGTAGTTTGGCGACGCAGCAATTATCCTATCGACACTACTAAGAAAGCGGTTCATAACCGGCTTATATAGCTGTAACAACCTTCGTTGACGAACAATGTCGGAGTGATAGGTCACCACCGTTGGCTTGCGCACAGAAGAAGCAAAGTGCACCACATCCATGAAAGGCCATGGGAAATGATAATTAATAATGTCCGCTTCAGCAGCCAGTTCACGGAAACGCTTGAACGCACTGCACGAAAAGCCCGTGGACGCCAGATAGAAATCCAGTTTTGCGTGGTGTACTTGATGCGAACCGAATGCAAAATCCTTGGCCCCATCTTCGGCACTGAGGGTCAGTACATGGCTGTCAATCCCTTGAGCGGCGCTGCCTTGGCAAAGTTGATAGATAACCTGCTCAATGCCCCCCATAGACTCAGGCAGGTAGGCCTTATAAAAGTGTAAAACACGCATTAGCTCACCATTACCTGTCGATACACATCAGCAGTAACTGCCGCGCAGCGCTGCCAAGAAAATTGTTGCGCACGGGCTAGTCCAGCCGCACGCTTAGCCTGCCAAAGCTGCTGATTCTCAAGCAACTGAGTGATCACTTCGGCACAGGCCATTTCATCGTCCACATCCACATAACTGCCAGCCCCGCCAGCAACCTCCGGCAATGAAGCCCGTCGGCTGAGCACAACGGGTACACCACTGCTCATGGCCTCAAGCACCGGTAGACCAAAACCTTCATAGAGCGATGGAAATATCAACAGTCGCGCCCCCGATACAATTTGTGCAAGCAGTGCATCAGGTTGATAGCCCAGCACTCGCGCAAAGCCACCGGCGAGTGCCTGTTGCAATTGCTGCGAGTAACTTTCAGGCAGCCAACCGGCCATGCCAACGATCACCAAGGGATACTGCCTACGTAGCGACTCAGGCAAACGTTGATGAGCATTGAGCGTCAGTTGCAGATTTTTACGAGGCTCCAGGGTGCCTACACACAGCAGGTACTGCCCTGGCACCAGCCCAAACGACAGCAAGGGTTCACGTAAGTCATCATCCGCTCTAGGCTGGAAGCGCTCAGAACACCCGAGCGGAGCAACCACGAGTTTGTCTTTAGCGACCGCGTAGTACTTTGCGACTTCAGCCGCAATGAACTCGGAATCAACTAGGATGCGCTGAGCGCGTTGAACAGCCTTCGCCGTATGCCGTTCGATCTCGGCAAGCCGATCCGCTGGCTGGGTTTGAGGATGATGTACATGCGTAAGGTCATGCAACGTCATCACCATGGGTCCATCGAACTCAAATGGCCAGAGATTTGGGTCGTGATACAAACACCCTGGCTGCTTGCCTATTCCTTGACTAAAGCGCTGTTGTTCCAGCGCCCTGCGCAGCGGATAGGCGCCAGGCACCCAACGTTTGATCAAAGAACTCCAGCGCGAATAGCCGGGCATAGGCGCATCAGGTAATTGCTCGCTCCAGTTCCAACCATTGAAGAACTGCAGTTGCAGGTCATCTTGCTTGGTCAATTCTTTGGCGAGCTCCGTCAGGTACTGACCAATGCCAGTACGCGGCGCACGCAAAATACTTGCGTTAAGCGCTATGCGTTTTGGCATCAAACTCTCTCTCTGATCTGTCCAGCGAGTGCGCTTGGCCAATATGCGCTGCGGTGCGCTCAATCAATTGACGAGTCGAATCACTCCAGCTCAACCATGACCACTGCTGCAGATCCTGCGCTGCAGGAAAACGACCTTGCTGCTCAAACGTTTCGACCAGGGCGGCCAGGGATGCGGGTTGATCAAGCTGGAAATAAGCCATGAAGTCACCGCCGATTTCTTCAAAGACTGGAATAGCACTGGCCATGGCTGGCAGGCCGCGCTGCATGGCTTCAACCAGCGGCAGACCAAAGCCCTCAACATAGGAAGGAAAAACCAGTGCCCGTGAATGGCTATAGGCATATTCGAGCCCGGCATCATCAAGCCCGTTAAACATAAACAGGCGCTGGTTCAATTCCGGGTGAGACTCAATGCGCTCGATTAAGGCATCGCATTTCCAACCGACTTTACCAATGATGCACAGGCAAGCTGGCGAGCCCTTTTGCCAAAGCAGCTCAAAAGCATCAAGCAAATAAGCGTGATTCTTGCGCGGCTCTATGGTGCTGACCATCAGGTAAACCGGAGCATCCTTGGCAAACAGATTGAGCAGTTCGGGATCAAGCTTTTTATCGGGCACAACCAGGTCAAGCTCAGACCCCAGATGAAAATGGTCGAACCAACGGGTTTGAGCCTTGGCTTGACCAATGCGTCGACCGACCTCTGCCCGGACCTGCTCACTGATGGTCGAGGAAATTGCGATAAAGCCATCTGCAGTTTGCGAGATCCAGTCAAACCAACGGTCAAATACCTTGACCAGGCCGGCATCACAAAACTGCGGATGAGTCAGCGGGATAAGGTCGTAAATCACCGAAATGATACCTACGCCCTGACTCTTCAATCGCTCAGCCAGCGGAAAGAAATCGGCATGCCAGGATGAGTCGAGCAGCAATAACTGATCGCCTTCCCGACATTCCAGGACCACCGCACGCTCTGGCGCAGGCGCGTCATCGATAAAGCGATCAAGCAAACGGATAGGAATACTGAAGCTCAGCCCGGCCAAGCGGCAGAGTACGTAGAACACTCGACGCAACGCATGTGAATAACGCAGCGGAGCAACCCGCTCGACCCGTGCATGCAAATACCAGAAACGATTACGCCAATGCTCAAGCTTGACCCTAAGCTTATGCATCAATGAAAGTTGTTTTGTCGGTAATGGCGCCAAGCTCAGTACTCGATGCACTTCACCTGCCTGCATCATCACCGGAATACACTCAACAGACGCATCGATTTTAGGCAACTGTTTGATCACATTACGCACGACACGCTGAATACCCGAGTTGTCGTTCGGGTGTTCAAATACATAAGTGCATTCAACTAAAAGCCTCATAGTCATCCTTAACCCTCAACAGTAGCTGCAACAACAGCTTCGCTACGCTCGATAGACACATCGGAATCAAGCCAGGCACAGCCAACAAAGTCAGCCTGCTTGATATTGATCACGTGAAACACCAAGGCAAAATCACGCCACTCATAGTTGGTGTCGAGGTGTGAATCAAAGCGTGACAAGGACAGGGCAATTGAGTAGTTGCCCTTACCCAGGCGCGCAGGAAACCTGAAGCGATAAACCACCTGCTCACCCGCTTTCAGGTTTTCCACAGGCTGATTAAGACGATGGGTATTGATGCCGTACATGGCTTGGCCCATGCGGTCTTTGATCATGAACCCCAACACCAGTCTCGGCACATCAGCCCTTATATCTACGGTCACCTCAAGGGTGACCATAGCGCCGACCGACACAACCTCAACCCGCTGCCCCTGCTCATTGATCAAAGCGATATCGGCAAAGCCAGCCTCACCAGTGCCGGAAATCGTCCTGACTTGTCCGCTTTCAAGACGCTCCTGGCGCACGGTTTGCTGCTCTTTCTCAGCAAGCATGGCACTGTAGAAATCCATGACTTCCTCAGGTGAACCTTCAAGCGCCAATTTGCCGTTTGCCAGCAAGATAGCCCGGTCACACAGGTTCTGAATCGCCTGACGATCATGGGACACAATCAATAATGTTGTACCGGCTTTACGAAACTCGCGGATACGCGCGAAGCTTTTATGCTGAAAATACGCATCCCCCACCGACAAGGCTTCATCGACAATCAATACGTCCGGGCGCCGTGCGGTTGCCACGCTGAATGCCAAACGCATTTGCATGCCGCTGGAATAGGTGCGCACAGGATGATCAATATACTCACCGATTTCCGCGAATGCCTCGATCTCCGCCATCAGTTCATGCAGCTCATCCATTCCCAGACCCAATAGCTGCCCGGCCATAAACACATTTTGCCGACCACTGAAATCCGGGTGAAAGCCCATGCCCAGCTCCAATAAGGCTGCAACCCGTCCCTGCAAATGGATATGCCCAGCATTGGGCTGGGTGGTTCCGGTGATCATCTTCAACAATGTGCTTTTACCCGCACCATTGACTCCAATGATGCCCAGCGCCTCACCTGGATTGACGGTAAAAGACAAATCTTGAAGCACCCATTTAAGCTGATGCCTGGGTGCTGAAAACGGGATAAACCATTCGGCAAGACGCGCCCAGCGCGAGGGGTATTGCTTGTATGCCTTGCCCAGTTGGCTGACTTGAATGCTACCCATTAGAGTTCATCCACCATTTCGCCCGAGCGTTTGCGAAACAAGCGCATTGCTAACACACACAAGACACCCGCAATGACCAACGTCGGCATCAACGACCACCAATCAGGCCAACGGCCATAGACAAAAATGCCTTGATAGCCAGCAATCAATGGCGCCATCGGGTTCGCACTCAACAAAGGCTTAACCCAATCGGGGAGGATTGAAGCCGGGTACACAATGGGCGTGAACCAGAACCAGAACTGCAGGAATATGCCGACAAACTGACCGACATCACGAAAGAACACATTGAGCACGCCCAGCATGACGCCAAGGCCGATAGAGAACAGGATCTGAATCATCAACAGCGGAATGACCGCCAAAACAGCCCAGCCTGGAAAATTCTGCGTGGCAACCAAAAAACCAAGGAACAGGGCAAAGATAATCGCAAAGTTGACCCCGGCATTAAGCACCACAATCAGCGGTAAACAGATCCGTGGGAAGCTGAGTTTCTTGATCAGGTTGGCGTGTTCAAGGAATACCGACTGGCTGCGGCCAATGATCTCGGCAAAGAAGCCCCAGGTGAGAATCCCGGCGCACAGATAGATCCCATACGCCAAGCCGTTATCCACACCCGGCAGCCGGGCTTTCATCAACTGCGAGAAAATAACCGTGTAGACGATGATCATCGACAACGGATTAAGTACCGACCAGGCCGCGCCCAACAGCGAGTTTTGATAGCGCGTTTGGAACTCACGCTTAACACTGCCGAGCACAAATCCGCGGTAGGTCCAAACAGAACGCGCCATGCTCAAAGCCATCAGACCACCCTGCCGTACTGATCTTCAAAGCGCACAATATCGTCTTCGCCAAGGTACTCGCCGCTCTGCACCTCGATCATCACCAGCTCGATCACACCCGGGTTTTCCAAGCGGTGCTTGTGCCCAGCAGCGATGTAGGTTGATTGGTCGCTGTTGACCAAGCGCGCGCCGTCGCCATTGGTGACCTTGGCCATACCCTTGACCACAATCCAGTGTTCGCTGCGGTGATGGTGCATTTGTAGCGACAGCGACGCACCTGGCTTGACTACAATGCGCTTGATCTTGAAGCGCGGCCCTTCTTCCAGAACGGTAAAGGTTCCCCATGGCCGGCTTACCGTGCGGTGTAATCGGTAGGCATCATGATTGTTATCCTTGAGCTGCTTGACCACTAACCGGACATCCTGAGCACGATCAGCATGGGCTACCAACAGCGCATCATCGGTATCAATCACAATCAGGTTATCCAAACCGACGGTCGCGACCATCCGACCGTCGCTTTGCACATAATTGTTGTGGCTATCGATAAACAAGGCATTGTGGGTCGCCCGGTTATTATGTGCATCTGGCTCGACCAACTGGCTCATGGCCTTCCAGGAGCCAATATCGCTCCAGTCAAAGGTCGCCGGTATCACTGCCACGCGTTGTGAAACCTCCATCAAGGCGTAGTCGATGGAAATATCCGGCATATCAGAAAAGGTTTTTGTGTCCAGTTCGCGCTGAACCAGTGTCGGCACTTCCTGCACTGGGCTTTGCTCAACGCATTGGCGCACCTGTTCGAGCAATTGCGGCGCGTGACGCTCGAGCTCTTCAATAAAGGTGCCAGCGGTGAAGCAAAACATGCCTGAATTCCAGAGAAACTTGCCACTATCCAGATAGGTTTGCGCGGTGCTCGCATCCGGTTTCTCGACGAATCGTGCCACCTTTGTGGCGCCATCACTGTTCAGTGCGTTGCCTGTTTCTATATAGCCAAAACCGGTTTCAGGCGTGGTAGGAGGCACCCCGAATGTCACCAGGTAACCCTCCAATGCAAGGGCCTCTGCATGCTTGACTGATGCCGTGAAACCAGCGCCGTCGCAGATCAAGTGATCGGCAGGCATTACCACCATCACCACATCGTCACCATGACTTTGCGCCAGTGTCAGGGCCGCAATAGCAACTGCGGGCGCAGTGTTACGCCCAACCGGCTCAAGAATAAAGTGAGGCCGGCGCGGCCTGGTCTTGGCGGCGTTAAAGTGATCCTTGCTTTGGAAGTAGTAGTCACGGTTGGTCACAGTGACAATTTCCCCGCCATCGACAATCAAGTCAGCCGCGCGGCGATAGGTCTTGGCCAACAACGACTCACCGTCGGGCATCAGCATAAAGGGTTTGGGTTGTCCTTCACGCGACACTGGCCATAAGCGTGTTCCGGCGCCGCCGGATAAAATTACAGGAACTATCATCAGATCACTCCTTGGCTACGCGCTTAAGATCAGCATCCACCATCGATTGAATCAGGGTTTCCAAATTGGTTTTGGGCGACCAGCCGAGAACGCGCTCAGCTTTAGCTGGATTACCCAGCAAGACTTCGACCTCAGCTGGGCGGAAGAACTCGGGATCAATCACAACGTGATCCTGATAATCCAGCTCCACATAGGAAAACGCGATGCGGCACATCTCACGCACCGTCGTAGTAATGCCGGTGGCAATTACATAGTCATCGGGTTTGTCTTGCTGGAGCATCAGCCACATGGCTTCAACATAGTCACCAGCAAACCCCCAGTCGCGTTGGGCATCGATATTGCCCAGGCGCAGTTCGCGTTGCTTGCCCTGCTTAATCCGCGCTACGGCATCTGTCACTTTGCGCGTGACAAACTCAATGCCGCGCAGTGGCGATTCATGGTTAAACAGAATCCCGCTAGAGGCATGTAAACCAAAGCTTTCTCGATAGTTAACCGTAATCCAGTGACCATAGAGTTTGGCCACACCATAGGGGCTGCGCGGATAAAACGGCGTGTTCTCATCCTGACGCTCGGCCTGTATCAAACCGAACATTTCGCTGGTCGAGGCTTGATAGAAACGCGTCTGCGGGCTGAACTGGCGTATGGCTTCGAGCATGTGGGTAACGCCCAGGCCATCGACAATGCCGGTGGTAATAGGCTGATCCCATGAGCTGCCGACGAAGCTTTGCGCGCCGAGGTTATACACCTCATCCGGGCAGGCCTTGAGCACGGCACGCTGCACTGATGATGCATCAGCCAAATCGCCGTCGTGATAGACAATACGCGACTCGACCCCAAGCTCACGCAAACGCCAGCGGGTGTCGGTACTGCGCCGGGCAACAAGGCCATGGACCTCGTAACCCTTGTCTAATAGCAGTTTGGCCAAGTACGCACCATCTTGACCTGTTAAACCTGTAATAAGCGCTTTTTTATACATTATTATTCTCTTACTTCTATCAGAGCTGACTCTGAGCAGGGCCTCTGGAAAGTTTTGCTAGGTTTGTACCCAGTCTCTTCATCTGTTTTTCAGAGCTATCAACTCCCGTGGTGTGACTCGCCAATCAAACCTTATCGAGCGTTGTATTCAGCTTTCTTCTCGCGCCTCCCAATCACCCAGGACGCTAAGCAGCGTCTCGGAAAAGTCAGCACCTGGTTTCCATCCGGTCTGCTTTTGTAGTTTTTCGGAGCAACCCACAACCCTTCGTTGCTCGGCTTTGCGCAATCGTGCCGGGTCCTGCTCAAGAGCCACTTCTAGACCAGACGAATGCGCCATATCGACAATCACGTCACGAACGCTGCGCTCAATGCCTGAGCACAGGTTGTAAACCTCGCCAGCCTGACCTTTTTCCAGCATCAACACGTACGCCCTGACCACATCCCGGACATCGAGAAAATCTCGAGTGACATCCACATCGCCCACATTCAAAACCGGCGCTTGCAGACCACGCTTAATACGGACCAATTGGCGCGCCATATCGGCCACCAAAAAGCTCTCACTCTGACCGCTGCCAATGTGGTTAAACGGACGAGCAATCAGCACTCGCCAAGACTCGGTATATCCCCACTGTTGGCACAACAGCTCTGCAGAAACCTTGCTCACGGCATAAGGGTTACGCGGTTTAACCCTCAAACTCTCGGCAATTGGCATGTCCGATTCATCGACACGGCCATAAACATCACCCGAGCTGACATACAAAAAAGTGCCACTAAATCCACATCGCTTGAGTGCCTGCAGCAGATTCAAAGTGCCCAGCAAATTCACTTCGAAGGTGCGCTGCGGATCGCGAAATGCCTCAGGCACAAATGTCTGACCGGCAAGGTGGATGACGGCATCGGGGCAGGTTTCAGCGAGCGCAGCGTCAAGCGATGCAGGCTCAAGCAAGTCAAACTTCGCAGTCTCAATTAACTGCCAATCAGATGCCGCTAAAGCCATCTCCAAATGTTGGCCGACAAAACCACTGCGCCCGGTGACAAAAAGACGGCTCATGCCTGCTTCCTTGGGTTAATAGGACTATTTAGTAGTGCAACTATTGGTTGCTGATAACCAGTAGTAACTTGCAACTTAGGCTCGATACGTTGCGCAACCCGGCTACCAAGTTGACGCATCGGCACTTCTACCCATCGGTAATTGAGTTGGCTAAGCGCTAAAATCAGTCCGCCAGCGACGGCAACACTCAGAAGTACGTGTTCACTTGCAGAAATCTCTGTAATTGCCAGAACGCGGTAGAGCAGCTCACGAGTAAAGAAATATGCAGGGATATGGATAAGATAAATGGCGTACGAACGAGCCCCCAGCCACATCATCAAACGCTGCCCCAACCCCGTTGGCCATAAATAGCCTCGTCCATAGGAAGCAAGCCAAACCAAGACTGTCGCCATAACCGCTATCAAACCAATTCGTACCGTGGGTAGAAAATCGTTATGCGCCGCTAAAAACGACATGGCCAGCAGCAACGAAAGCAGAATCAAACCACCTGATAATGGCAATGCCTTTAAAAAGCGCGGCTCGAACTGCTGATAGCTAGGCTTTGCCGACCAAATAGCGAGCAGTACGCCAAGTGCTAACGCATCTGTACGAAAAGACATCATCAATACGCTGCGCACTTGGAAAAACTGCACAAGCACGACGATTAACATCAGCCACATCAACTTCTGTCTGAAGCACAGCGCCAAAAGTGGCAATAGCAAGTAAAACTGTTCCTCCAGAGAGAGGCTCCAGTAAACAAAACTAAAACCGTAGTCATACTTAAAGAAACTGTCTGCAAAGCGGAAATTGGCGAAATTAAACAAGCCCGCGACTGTGGCTTCGATATTTGTCGACAGCGTGCCAAACACGCCCGTTTGGTTGAACACCAGAACCAATGGCAAGGGTAGAAGCAGCCACAGCCAAGCCGATGGTAGAAGCCGGAAAGCTCTCCGAATCCAGAAAGCAACGATTACTGGCCTGGCCGCAGATTGCTGCAAAGCGGGTAGCAACTGGCGCGCGATGACGAAACCTGAGATCACGAAGAACAGATCGACTCCCCACCAAAGCTGCAACTGCGACATCAAAGCCTCAAGCCACTCAAGGTTACTGCTCACCAAATTTCCAGAGACGTGATGAAACAGCACGCCAAGGACCGCCAGCCCACGCAGAACTTCAATCTCAGTAATTTTTTGCGTAGCTGCATTCATCCTGGAGCCCACCTAAAGAGGCTTGCGCGCAATAACGACTTGGCTTTTAGGCATTGCTGCGTCCAGCGCCTGCTTGATTATTGGACCATCCGGCAGTGACAGCAATGTAGTCCACGTCTGTGTCCAGCTTTCGATTAATGGGTGCCAAGGAGGGGAAAGCGATTGATTTTCACAGGCCCAGTACAGCGACCACCAAACCGAATGGTAAAAGCCATATTGGGTGGTGCGCTCAATTGTCAGGCCGGCATCAAGCGCCAGTTGGGCCAACTCGCCGCGTTTGAAAATACGAATGTGGTTGGGCTTCTCAAAGTAGACGGGAGGGGCGATATGGGTTTGTATGGTTTCAATCAACTCGTCCGGCACCGTCAGCAGGAACAATGCACCAGGCGCCGCAACCCGAACCAATTCCTGCATAAACTGGGCAGGATCATCGACATGCTCAAGCACCTCCATGGCCACGACCCTCGTCACATGTGCATCAGGCAAGGGCAACGGGTTGGCGTCAGTGACTAGTGCCTGCACGCTGCGTGCACCAGCGTCTAGCACTCGCCGTTGTGCTATTTCGATTTTTTCAGCATCAACATCCGCGAGGATAACGGCCGCACCATGCTTGCCACTGAACGTTGCATAGCCACCATCGCCGCAACCGATATCAAGCACCTTATCGGCTGCAGTAATTGCAAAGCCTTCAATCAATTCGCCCGTATCATTGCGCAACCAACCACTGAGATAGCTATCCACCAGACCAATCTCTAAGCCCAACGCTTCCTCTTCATTCTTGGAAGCAATTGCAGCTGTCCGAGGGCTAGGAGCAGTTTCGCCGAAACCTTTTGGTTCGGAGGATGGGCTTAAAAACCGTTTAATTTTACTGAGCATTTTTATTCCTGTTATCGGCTCGTGACTGGCTTACTGACTTGGTTTGCGGGCGACAATGACCTGACTCTTAGGCATCAAGCTGTCCAGGTTCTGCTTCACCGGGGAAAACTCCGGCATATCAATTAAACGCTTCCAAAGACTCGACCAGTCCTCGACTAGCGCGCTGTATGGCGGATGTACAACATCATGTGTTTCGCCTGAGTTGGGCTCGCCGCTGTGCTTTTGCTGCGTCCAGTACATCAGCATCCACATGGTCCAAAAGAAGCCATAGGAAGCGCGGCGCTCAATGATCAACCCGGCCTCCTCGACCAAGGCGGCGAACTGTTCACGCTCGAAAATATGGATATGGTTGGGATGGCTGAAATAGTGCGGCGCCGCACAGTCTTTTTGAATGTGCTCACCGACAGGATCAGGCACGGCCAAGAGAAACAGAGCCCCCGGACGCGCAACACGCACCAGCTCACGTAAAACCCGTGCGGGATCTTCCACATGTTCCAGCACCTCAAGGGCAATGACCCGGGAGGCATACTCATCGGCGCAGGGCAGCGGCACGCTGTCAGAGACAATGCCTTCGACTCCCCGCGCCGGTGTCTCCTTGAGCTTTTGTTTGAGTGCGTCAATCTTTTCGGCAATTACATCGGTGAAGACCACATGGGCGCCGCGATTGGCGCAGAACAATGTGGCGCCGCCAGCCCCGCAGCCGATATCAAGCACCACGTCCTCAGCGGAAATAGCAAAGCCGCTGAACAACTCATCAGTGGCATTTTGGAACCAGCCACTTTGCACGGCATCGACCAGCCCGCAATCACGCGCATCAACGTAGTCTTCGGTACGGCCACTCGCAGCTGCAGATGCAGCGGGCGCGCCTAGACGCTGGAAAAGCTTTTGCAGAATCTTCATGCCGAGACCTGCTCTTCAAGCTGAAGAAAGCCGAGCATTCGCTCACTGGCAACCGAGTAAGAACAATGCTGCTGCATGCGCTTGATCGCATTTTTCGCCAGTTGCTGATAACGCTCCGGGTGCTCCTGGACACAGCTGTAAGCGGCGCTATAAGCCTCCTTTAGCGACTGCCAATCTATCTGCTGGCGCAACGTACGGTAGGCGATCCTCGGATCATGGGGCCATGCGGTTGCATCTGCCCAGCTATCGACCACAAAACCCACGCTGTCGTCGATGTAATCCGTCATTGCCGAATGTCGCGGCGCAATGGCCGGCTTGCCACAGGACAAATACTCCATAAGCGGCAGACATTGGCCTTCGCCATAAGATGCATTCACGATGTAATGCGTTGCCTGGATCAGTTGGTTATAGGCATCGCCACTCAGATAGCCATGTACCAACACCACTCGACAAGCGAAGGGATCAAGGCGAGACATTGCCATTAATATGCCTCTGATCGCATCTTCATAACGGTGATGGCCCAGTTTGAAAACCAGGGTGGCGTTGGGTTCATCCTTGAATGCCGAACAGAAGGCCGTCAGCATATCCACCCAGTTCTTGCGACCATCTTGAGGATTAAACAGGCTGGTAAACACCACCCCGCTCAATTCCAGCTGACGAGTACCGGCCTGCCACGGATCACTGCTCTCAACGAAGCGATCAAGCATCTTGCGCAATTGCGCAGGCAGGGCCGGAGCCATCACCTGTTGATACCAGTGCAAGAGGTAGTGCTGGGTGATACCAACAATGGTCCCGGATTTACGTCGATAACCAAGGTGACTCTCGATTGGAATCAATCCACGAGACTCAGCAACCTCGCGCGCAATCTCCTCTGCTGTCGGCAGTAAACGCGCAAAATCAGGAGCATGGCTATCAAAGACCACGCCACGTTCTATCGCCAAGAGCTGTGACCTGGCGACAGCTGCCGTCCGAAGAAGCTCGCGCACGGTCTCCAGGCGATCCCAAACGGGAGCCGGAATCGACACTACCGCGAATGCCTCGCCCATGATCTGGCGAACCGCCCTTACGCTTTGCTCCGAATGGACAATGGCCGCACCGCACTGGGCGAGACATTTACGCCAATCATTTTCAGGCCGGTCCTCCCACCAGGTTTCATCCGGCATGCTACTGAATTCCCATGCGAAAACAGGAATTGTCGGGCAGGCCAGGTCTCGGCATGTCAGGTGTGGCGGCGTGAAGCTGAGAAATACACAATCCTCACCCCTGGCTTGAGCCGCTGCGTAATGCGCATCAACTTCAACAGCCGGATCGGCCACCAGAACCACTTCACCAAGCGTCTTGAGCAATGGCAAGAACTCGCGAAGCACAAAGAAATAGCTGTACTCGGGTTCTCCCAGGTTTTGCACTACGGTTTCAGCATTCATGGCGCTATAGAGCAAGAACTTCATGCTTGAGCTCCAGCCAGGCGTTGTTCGCTACCTGAGCCCAGTCCTTGCAGAAAATCCTGCACCTGCTGTGCAACGACTGGGGTATCAGAAAACTCACGCAATTGATGCCAAGCGTGCTGGGACATTTGCTGATAACGGGCAAGGTCACCGCCCGCAATCTGATGACAATGGCGATACCCCTCCATCAGCGATTGCCAGTTCAATCGATATTTGCGCGTGCGAAATATTCCACAAGGATCGTGCGCCCAGCAGGATGGTTCGACGCTGGTTTTCACGACATAGGCCATCTGCTCATCGACATAATCGAGCATCGCCGTATGCCTGGGGGCTAGAGCGGGCTTACCGCTGGCAAGAAACTCCATCAACGGCAAGCACAAGCCTTCGCAAGTCGACGCATTGACATAAAAGTCACTGATCTCAATTAACTGCCGATACTGCTGATCATCGAGAAATCCGTGTAATACCAACACTCGGCATTTGAAAGGTGCTAAGCGCGACAATAGGGTCAGCAAAGGAATTCGGTAGTGTTCCAGATCATGGTGGGTCATCTTCAGGATCAAGGTCGCATCGCTGGTTTCTGAAAATGCCCAGCAGAACGCAGTCACGATATCGATCCAGTTTTTGCGGCCATCGCGCGGATTAAGTACAGAGGTAAACACCACGCCTGACAATTCAATGCGGCATGCATGCAACGCTTGCGCACCGAGCTCACTATGGGCAGGCGCAGCAGGCTTTTCACGCCTGGCCACAGCGCTGGGCCTGTTGCTCAGGGCCTCGCGCCACGCGTGATAAAGCGCCCGGGTACGTCCAACCCGGCTGTGATCTGACTTCGCCGCTGCAACCAACAAGGGCGCTTGGGGCCGGGGCATATGCTGGACCAAGCCATCGGCCGAAAGTCCCAGTAAAGGGCTGTCGATGACGTGCCCGGTGAACTCGATAGAGCGCCCTGGCCGGCAAGGTGTCCAACCACCTTCCGGCATCAGAGCTTGGAATCGCGACCAGACAGGTGCTGGTATCGCAGTAACTGGATAGCTATTACCCATGGCTTTACGCACTGCATCCGCCGACTCACGGCTGCAGGCTATGGCGCCTGCAAAGCCTTGCAGGACATAGCGCCAATCATTACGTGGTTCGCCTTCCCAAGGCTCATCCGGCACATTGTCGAACTCCCAGGCAAACAGGCAAATCGTTGGACACTCAAGATCAATGGGGGTCTGTTGCGGAGGGCTTACGCTGATAAAAAAGACTTGCTCGCCAGCGGCGCGATACTGTTGGTACAGGCTATCGACCTGATCGGCCGACTCCACGCTGATGACTTCGGCTATCTGCTGCAAGGCAGGCATGAATTCTTTCAGCAAAAAGAAATAGCTGTATTCCGCCTTGCCCAAGGAGGCCTGGATATTCGACTGGGTAATTTTCGAACTGATGAGAATAATCATGTACGGCTTGCAAGCCTTTAGCGTCAGATCCCTGGCTGCGAGCAACCAGGCTTGATTGTTATTATTTTTAAGCCTTGCTAGACCTGACGCCGAGAGATCAAACCGTTATAAAAGCGATAAATTCGCTATTTTTTGCAGGTTTTCATGAAATATGGCGGCAATATCGGCAGGCAAATATTTTTTCACGACCCCTCAATACCACCAGCATTTAGTTTGGCTTGCAATAGGCAAATCCATGATATGTGAAATTTTTTGTAACCTGCGAAAGGCGCAATCTAGACGCTTTGCGCCGGCCCAGTATTTGCAGGGCCTGTGCTGAAACCTATGCGTAGTGAATAAAAACTGGAGCGCATTGAATCAAGGTCAGTGCAACTTTCGCTGCCGCCCAAACTCATAGCTTGGCGCTACGCACAATCCGCTGGCCGAACCTTCAGCTCCCGGATTAAAAAATCTATTAGCGGGCATTACCCGACGCGGCATAATCAGCGGGCTAGGCTTATACTCTCCCTAGGTGCCCTGCGCCCTACATCTACCCACAGCTTGGAGTTTTCAGGATGAATCCCTTACGCACACTTAGCTTCGCAGCGCTTATGGCCTTAGCAGCCAATGCCTCGGCCACCAGTTTTGTGGTCACAACCGATGCCATTGTTGGTGCTGTTGCAGCGACCACCGACGCAACCTCTGATATCAGTTCGTCATTTAAGGACGACAAAGTTGTCTTGGCTGCTCGCGATGACGCCGCCAGTTTTGTAGCCAGCCAGGGCGACATTCGTGGCGTGCACCTGGAAGCTGCTCTTGAGCACATCCGCACCAAGGTTCCAAGCCTCCAGGCCAATGATATGCAGCTGGCTCAGGCAATCATCAGCCTGTAATCGCCAAATAACGCCACGACTTGCTCGTGGCGTTATGCATTTACCCTGCACCTCTGGCTATCGGCCTGCTGTGTGAGTCAAAATCCGTATACCACGCTGCTACTTGTGTAGCGGAACCGGGCAGAGTTTTGCCCGTCCAATCGCTATCGAATTGTTTTACGGAGATTTTTTATGCGTCGCATTTTGCTCACCTCTGTTGCCGCAGCCGCACTCATGGCCGGCTCCGTCCAGGCCCAGACACTGGTTGCGACCAGTAATATCATTGTGCGTGCTCTCGACCGCACGCTGGACTTCACCTCGGACACCACCACATCAATCCGCGACTCTAAAGTCGTGCGTGAAGCCCATGATGACGCGGCCAGCTTTGTCGCCAGCCAGGGCGAAATCCGTGGTGCCAATCTTGAAGCGGCAATCACCACTATTCGTAGCCGCGTACCCGAAGCCGAAAACGCCTCCGACCTGACTCTAGCGCAAGCCATTCTCGCTCTGTGAGCCTGGCGCGTACCTGCCTGGTTCTTTGCCTGCTGCTGGTTTCCACCGGTAGTTACGCGCAGCTCAACCTGGAAGTTGTTGGCGATGACTTAAGCGCGCCTGAACAGGCCGCCAGCCAAGCGCTGCTCAATGATGCGCTGCAGGCGCTGCCACCCAGTTTTCGTCAACGGCTTGATCGAGAGGTCAATTTCAGCTGGCAGAAACTGCCGGAGCGTGTTTACGGGCGCACGGTAAAGGTCGATCAGATCTGGCTCAACCAGCGGCTTCTTCCGTCACTGGTCGACGGCAGCGCGCAGACCCAACAGACCAATCGCCCCCACGGCACGGTGCGCAAAGAATTACTGGCCACGGTGATTCACGAACTGACCCATCTCTACGACCGCGCCCAGCTTTGGCCCGCCGCTGAGAAAATACGCCTGCATCGCTGCCAGAACCGCGCCAGCAGCAGTGGTCTTGTTGGCTTACCGGATAATTGTCGGGGTGAAACCGCACGGCGCTTTACCCTCAGCGATGACCCGCGCCTGCTGGATATTGCAGGCTGGCCGCAATACGTGGGCCGTCGCGGCGAACGCGAACAAGAGAACCATCAGGTCGCCCGCAGCCCGGATTTGTACGAACTGGAAAACCCGCGCGAATTTGTTGCGGTCAACATGGAGTACTTCCTGCTTGATCCAAGCTTCGCCTGCCGCCGCCCAACACTGGCCGCTTACTACCGCGAACAATTTGCCTGGACGCCGCCCAACCAAGACAACTGCGACACCAGCCTGGCCTATCTCAATGCGGGCAATGACTTTGCCAAGGAACCACTGGGTAAGATCGACCCTGAGCGCGTCTACGCGGTCGATTACCTGCTCGCTGAAGCCAATGACCAGCTTGCCAGCCGCTGGGGCCACAGCATGATCCGTCTGATTATCTGTGCACCGGGGCGACCACTTGGCCCGGCGTGCCGGCTCGACCTGGATCAGAGCCTGGTGCTGTCCTACCGGGCGTTTATCGGCGACGTGCAACTGTCCAGTTGGGGCGCGATGATTGGCGCCTATCCATCCAGATTATTTGTTTTACCGCTGGCGCAAGTGGTCGACGAATACACCAAGACCGAGCTGCGCAGCCTGATTTCGGTGCCAATGAACCTTAATCGTCAACAGATCAATGACTTCGTCATCCGCTCGGTTGAACAGCACTGGAGTTACGACGGTAACTACTACTTCCTGTCGAACAACTGCGCGGTGGAAAACCTGAAACTGCTGCGCACCGGAACCAACAACCCCAAGCTGCAAACACTCGACAGCATCATGCCCAATGGCTTGCTGGAAGTCCTTGAGGCGCGCGGGCTAGCGGACTCAAGCATGCTCAAAGACCGCAAAGAAGCCATGCGCCTGGGTTATTTGTTTGATTCGTACCGCGATCGCTATCAAGCCATGTTTGATGTATTGCGCACTCACTTACCGATCAAACAAGAATCCGTGGAAGACTGGCTGGAGCTGCCAGCCAAAGAGCGCAGCCAATGGTTCGCCCAAGCCGATATTCGCACCACAGCGGCAATGATGCTCCTGGAAAAAGCCGCACAGCGTAAGCAGATACTGGTCGCCCAACAGGAACTCAAGGAGCGCTACCTCAGCGGTCGCGAAGTGCCTGACAAGGGCCTCGATAAAGCGGGTAATGCGCTCGAACAAATCCTCGCCAATAGCGGCTTCTTGAGCAGGCCCGCCGAGCTGCTCGAAGGCGGTTACGGTTTACCACAAGAGGCTGAATGGCAACGTCTCGAAACCGAGAGCAGCAGCCGGCAAAAGTACCTGCTGAAACTGCGCGACTCGCTCGACAGCGAAGTCCGCAGCCTGCTTGAACCCGAGCGGCTGGCTGAGCTGGAGACGATTGAAGACAACCTCAAGTTACTCGGCAAACACTTGCGCGAGATGCACAAGGCCAGCGGCGGATTGATGCTGCCTTAAACGATTATCTCTTGCTGCTCATCAGGCAACTCAGGGTCAAGCCGCAGCCACGGCAAACGGCTTTGCACCCAGATATGCCGGTCGGCAGGTGCCCGTTCAGGGTGATCAAGGGTTGCGATGGTGACGTCCAGGGTATCGGGGCTGAGCGAGGTGAACAGCGCCAGCTGCGCGCCACAATCGGCACAAAAATACCGCGTGCAACTGGTTGATGAGGCATATTGCCTGGCCTGGCCTTTGAGCCAGGTAAAACTGGCCCGCGGCACGGTAATCCAGGTGGTGACAATCCCTCCGCTGCTGCGCCTGCAAATCGAGCAATGGCAATGCGCGATGTCCTGCAGCGGCGCATCAAACTCGTAACGCATGGCACCGCACTGGCACCCGCCGCGATGAAGCTGCGTCATGATCACGTCCTCCCGTTATCAACACGCCCATCGAATTGACAACCTTAGTGTTGCGCTCCAGCACGCCACTGAGCAAGATAGCTGCCTATCTATTGCAGGAGGTTTCCGTGCTTGAGCTGCTACTGGCCTTGTGGCCGTTATTTGCCTTGATTGTGGCCGGTTTCTATCTGCGACGCTGGAACTTCCCCAATGAGGCCTTTTGGCCCGGCGCCGAACGCCTCAACTACTTTGTGCTGTTCCCGGCGCTGCTATTCAGCAGTCTGGCCCGCGCGCCACTGGATAATCCTGCGCTCAAACAACTGGCGCTCGCGGTGATGCTGGGGCTTGGCATCGGCTGGCTGGCGCTGCTGCTGATGCGCCGCTTGCGTGGCTGGCCCGCCGCACGTTTTGGGGTGTTCACCCAAGGCACTCTGCGCTTCAACACCTACCTCGGCCTTGCCGCCGTTGGCAGCCTTTTTGGTCAACCGGGCCTGACACTGGCCGCGCTGATGCTGGCGCTGATGGTGCCGACGGTGAACGTATTGTCTGTGTGGTCGTTAACCGCCGAACGCGGGATAAGCCTGCGCAGCCTGCTATTGCCCATTGCCAAGAACCCACTGATTCTTGCCTGCCTCGGTGGCGCGCTAATCAATCTCAGCGGTATTGGTCTGCCCGGCGGCACCGATCGATTGCTCAGTCTGCTCGCCGCCGCCAGCCTGCCGCTGGGCCTGCTTTGCGTTGGCGCGGCGTTGAAACCTGAAGAGTTGGGCGGGGAAGTTCCGGCCTTGGCCTGGAGCAGCCTGGCGCGCTTGATCGGCATGCCGCTGCTTGCGTGGGTGATTGCGCAGATTCTCGGCTTGCCTGCGATGGAAACCACGGTGCTGGTGCTGTTCTTTGCCCTGCCAACAGCGCCCACCGCCTATGTGCTGACGCGCCATCTGGGCGGCGACAGCCAGCTAATGGCAGGCGCCATCACCCTGCAAACACTGCTCGCCGCCGCCAGCTTGCCGATTATTTTGACTTTACTGGGTTAGGCTCAAAATAGATCCAGCTGCCCCTGATGCCCTGTATTGACGGGTTCATCACGGGGCGGCTGCGGCGCTTGCGCAGTCGACACCCTGGCCAAGCGCTCAGCCAAGCCCGCCGCGCGCTCGGCGCGGGTCGCTACGGCTTCAGCCAGGCGCTGGGGTAAGCCCCAGATCTCGACCTTGTGCTTGGCCCGGGTAATACCGGTGTAGAACAGGCTGCGAGTCAGCAACGGGCTTGGCTGTTCAGGCAGCGCCAGCAGCACTTCGCTGAACTCCGAGCCCTGGCTTTTATGTACGGTCATGGCGAAGGCACTGTCGTGGCTGGGCAGCCGCGCCGGGGCAAAGGGCCTGAAACCCTGCTCGCCCTCGAAGAACACGCGCAAGCCATGTTCGGTCGGCAAGCAGATACCAATATCACCGTTGAACAAGCCCAGCGCATAGTCGTTCTGCCGAACCATTACTGCTCGTCCGGCATACCAGCGCTCACGGCTGGCGACTTGCTGGCGCCGCCTGATACGCGCTTCCAGGGCTTCATTGATACCCGCCACACCCCAAGGCCCTTCACGCTGGGCGGTGAGCACCCGAAAATCATTGAAGGCGCTGAATGCAGCTTCTGGGTCGGCGCTTTTAACCGCCTGGAAGTAACCGGCGTAGCCCTGGGTCAAACGCTCCAGCAGATCGGTCGCGTTTGGCTCTGCCTGCCAGGCAAGATCAGCCCGCGACTCCCTGAGCAAACTCAAGGTGCCCGGCACGTCACCGGCGTTTATTCGCCGGGCTAGTTCGCCAATCCCACTGTCGCCGGCAAAACGATGGCTGTGGGTCAGCAACACCACGGCATCACCGAGTTTTGACGCGGGCGGCTGCACCTCTACTTGTTGCCCGGTAATACGTTGTAGATCAGCCGCTGCCTGGGCATCAAAGCCGCGCCCCTCACATAACTCGGCAAAGACGGCACCTGCTTCAACCGCCGCCAGTTGATCTTTATCGCCGAGCAAAATCAGTCGCGCCTTGGGCGGCAAGGCATCGACCAACTTGGCCATCAGCGCCAGATCGACCATGGAGGCTTCATCGACCACCAACACATCAAGCGGCAGAGGATTTGCCGCCGTATGCCGCACCTGCGGGCTGTCGCCGCGACTACCGAGCAGGCGGTGCAAGGTACGCGCTTCTTCCGGGAGCATCTGCTTGACTGCATCGCTCACCGGCAATGCAGCCTTGGCGTTGCGGATTGCCTCGGCCATGCGCGCCGCAGCCTTGCCCGTCGGTGCACCAAGGCCAATCGCCAACTGCTCGCCACCCGGCTGTTCAAGCAAGGCTGCGAGCAAGCGTACAACCGTAGTGGTTTTACCGGTGCCGGGCCCGCCGGAAATCACCGCCAGATTGCGCCGTACCGCTTGCGCCGCGGCGAGACGTTGCCAGTCGGGCTGCTGGGTATTGAAGGCAAACAAACGCTCAAGGGTTTGCCCAAGCACGGCTTCATCAACCGCTGGCAGAGCGGCTGAACGGGCCAGCAATTGCTCGGCGAGCTGCTGTTCATAGGCTTGATAACGGGCCAGATACAAGCGCTGGCCATCCAGTATCAGCGGGGTGAAATCACCGGCCTCACCCACCAGCGGCGAGGCGTGCAGGAGGTTTAGCCAGTCAGCCAACACCGGCAGTTGCGTGGTGTTTTCCGGCCATGGGCGCTGGCCAGCAAGACGCGCTAAATCCAGGCACACATCGCCCTTCTCCAGCGCGGCGCAGGTCAAGGCAGCCGAGGCCAGTACCCATGCATCTGCGTCCGGCTGCAACCGTTGCAGGCTCTGCACCAAGGCACGCTCCAGCGCGCCGAATGACAACTGGGCAAGATCGATCATGCGGCCACCTCGGCGCTGAATAACAGATCAAGGGCATCCAGCAATTCATCACTGGGCCGCGAGAAATACACGCCAGCGCTTGGCATGCCGCGCAGAAACAAGTAATAGGCGCCGCCGATTTGCTCATTGCTGAAGTCGCTCAGGCGCTGGCGCAGAAAACGCCGCAGGGCGACCAGATAAATCAGGTACTGCAAATAGTAATGCTCGCGGGCCAAGGCCTGCACCAGCCGTTCGCCGCTGTAGAAACTGGCGTCCGGGCCCAGCCAGTTGGATTTGTAGTCAGCGATATACCAACGCCCTTGATACTCAAATGTCAGGTCGATAAACCCTTTCAGAAAGCCCTGCAAGCTGTCGAACTCAAGCCGCGCTGCCGCTTCACGCATGGGTTCGGCCAGACCATAGGCCGGATCAGTCAGAATGGCGCGTAAGCGCTGCACATCCAGACGCGCCACCGGGAAGGTAAAACCCAGTTCAGGCAAGCGACGCGCGCCAGCAAGGGTGGTCAACGTCAGACCCGCGCCGTCCAAGTCAGTATCAAGCACTTGTTGCAGTTGGTTGCGGGCAATTTCAGTCCAGTCGCTGGAAATGCCGTGGCCGCTCAAGGCCGGCTCGACCAGCTCTGCCAGCGGCGCTTTGTTGCAGGCCCAGTCTTCAAGGATCGCGTGCAAGCAAGTACCGGCGCGTGCGCCACGGGGGAAGCCATAAAAACCCATGCCCGGCTCGCTGGCGTCTGGAATCACCAAGCCATCGCGGTCTGGCGCCTCCATATGCATACCGGCTGACAAGCCAGAGAAGCTGCCAATACGCCAACTGCTGTGCAGGCTGCGGTGCAACTGCGTCAATTGTTCTGGAGCGGGAGCACGATGCTCACCAGCAGCACTGGCTTCGGCTTCAAGCAGCGGCGTCAGGCCAATATGCTGCTGGCTGTTATTGGCCAGGGCTTCAAGCTCTGCACGTATGCCCTGTGGCGTCAGGTTTTGCAGGTGCGCAGCCATCTCGGTCAGCGGGTCATTGCCCGGCAGATCGCGGCCCTGTAGCAGCCAGGCCAAGGCGCTGCTGTGCAAGCCTTCATCGCTTAAGGTGCCGTCTTTTTTTGGTTTGCAGTCGATTGCGCCCCAATGCAGCCAGAGGCGCACGGCAGCGCGGGTCATGGCCACATAGGTCAGGCGCAAGCGCTCGGCAAAACGCTCTTGCCGCGCCAGCTGGCGATGCTGATCAAACTGCTCGCCGCCAAGGTCGAGCAATGGCGTGCCGTCTTCGGCATGACAGGTGATGTCTTCCGTCTTGCGCAGCAACGCGCCATCCCAGAGGTAGGGGCAAAACACCAAGGGATATTCCAGGCCTTTTGAGGTGTGGATGGTGACGATCTGCACCCGTTCGGCATCGCTTTCCAGACGCAGCAGCGCCTCTTCGCCGTGATTATCCACACTGCGCTGGGCGTTGAACCAGGCCAGCAACTGCTCCATGCCCGGGCGCTGCAGGCTTTCGCTTTGCAGCAATTCGGCCAGATGCAGCAAGTTGGTCAAGCGCCGTTCGCCATCGACAACTTCCAACAAGCGCTCGGCAACGCCTTGCTCGTCCAGCCAGGCGCGGAAGGCGCGCATAAAGCCTTGTTGTTGCCAGAGTTGATGGTAACGCTCCGCCGCTTCACGCTCTTGATCCCAAGCCCGCGCATCATCCTGGCAAGCCGCCAGATCTGCCGCACTACGCCCGAGCAAACGTGTTGCCAGCGCATAGCGCAATGCGCCCTCACGGCCCGGTTCAGCGTAGGCCGCCAGCACCGCAGACAAGGCTTCGGCTTCTTCGCTGTGCCAGACACTTTCCTTACCGCGGCGCACACTGGGGACGCCCCGAGCCGCAAGCTGCGCGGCAACCTCAGCGGCTTGGCGATGACTGGCGACCAACACCGCAATATCACCGCCCTTGAGCGGTTCGTGCACGCCATCATCGTCGAAGTAGGCTTGGCCTTTGGCGCTTGCCGCCAGCAAGCCAGCGATACGTCGGGCCGTGTCGATAGCGACCAAACTGCCTGCCTCGCCTTTGCTCAGGTAATCATCCGCCAGCCAGACCAACGCCAGCGAGGCATCGCTTTGCCCTTCGAGCTCTGGCAACACCAGCTTGGCCCGCGCCTTGTCGCTGGCGCCAACGCTTGGATAGTCCAGCCCCTCGACGGCAAATGGCATGGGCCGGTCAAATACCTGGTTCAGGGCGCTGATCAGTTGCGGCGTTGAACGGTGGTTGGTGGCCAGGCTGTATTGCCGGGCGGCTTCACTGCGCGCAGTAAAATAGGTGGCCAAGTCCGCCCCGCGAAATGCGTAGATCGCCTGCTTGGGATCGCCGACAAAACACAGATCCGCGCTATTAGCAGGCTCATCGATGACCTGCGCTGACTCCAGCCCGCTGTCTGCGTAGATACGCCGGAATATCTGGTATTGAATCGGATCGGTGTCCTGAAACTCATCGATCAACGCCAGTGAATACTGCTCGCGCAGCGTCTGGGCCAGATGCTCGCCGCCTTCGCCGTACAGGGCTTGTTGCAGCTGGTTGAGCAGGTCATCAAACGCCAGCATGCGCTGCGCCGCCTTGCGCGCTGGCAGTTGTTGATTGAGCTGGCCGATCATCCGTACTTGCAGGTCGATCAGGCGTTGCTCGGCCTCAGGCTGCGCCGCATCCAGTGCGTCGCACAAGCCTTGCAAGGCATCGGCGACCGCTTCTAACGGCGCCGCAAACCCCTTGTTGGTGCCTTTGATCAATGCCTCGCGGGCCAGTTTGCGCAAGCCATCGACCTTGCTGAACAGAGCCGCCGCATCACTGAAATAGCCATCCAGTTCAAGTTGCCAGAAGCCGAATTTCTCGGCGCTGTAGCTGCGCTTATTGAAGCCATCAAAGGCTTTGAGCTGCTCGATCCAGCCCGCGCCCTGACGCAACCAGAAGTCTTTGGCGTGCTGCCAGGCGTTACGCAACTCAGCCAGCTCAGCCGGAGCGCCCGGCTGGGGCTCAATGCGCAAATAGGGTTTGCCCAAATGGCTGCGCAAGCGCTGGCGCAGCACCTGCGGGGTTATTTTCTGCTGCACCAAAAACGCCGCCCATTCAGGCTCTGCGCTGGCCAGCTCAATACGCCAGAGATCGGCGATCAGCGCATCCAGCAGCTCGCGGTCATCCTGGGTCAGCTCGTTATCGAAATCGCCACCGGCTTCAAACGCCGCATCTTGCAACGCGCGCTGGCAGAAACCGTGAATGGTGAAGATCGCCGCCTGGTCAAAACCATGCACCGCGAGCAACAAACGTCGGTGGCTGGCCGAGTCGGAGAATTGGTCATGCAAGGCATTGAGCAAGGCATCAGCGCCGTGACCCTGCTCATAAACCACCAGCAACTCGGCCAGGCGCTTGCGCACGCGTTCGCGCAACTCAGCCGTGGCCGCGGTGGTGTAAGTCACCACCAGAATCTGGGAAACGGACAGCTGCTTTTCCAGCAACAAGCGCGCATAGAGCAAGGTCAGGGTGAAGGTCTTACCGGTGCCCGCACTGGCCTCGATCAGCGAGCGACCCTTGAAGCTGTCGTGCAGCAGGTCCAACTTAACGCCACTCATTGCTCGTCCTCATCGCCTTGCAGGGCATCCAGCGCAGGGCCATACAACTGTTCGGCCAATGCTTCGAAGCGTTCATCCAGAGGTTCCCGGTCACGAAACGCCAACGCGTTCCATGGGTCCTGGCTTTCGCCACTCATAAAATCGTTCCCGGCCCACAAAATACGTGCCTCGCTGCGCGCGGCGTCTATGGGTTCCTTGCGCCCCGGTTTGCGCCATTTTTTAGCAAAGCCATAACTGCACTTGGCCAAGACTGGTAAGGGTTCGCACAGCGCCGAGCGGTAAGCCAGCAGCCAGGGTTCGAGCAATTCACGGGCATTGCCCAAGGCGCCCAGGCGCCACTCGCTTTTGGGTGACAGCAATCGGCTCTCGCGACAAACAGCGGGGTTATCGCTGCAGTTGAGCAGCAAGTGGCGCAGCCAGAATGGCGCCAGCTCCCACGCACCCAGGTCGCGCAGGCGGTAATCGAACAGGCCGCTCTCGCAGACACCTTCGAGCCAGCCATGTATACGCACACCGGCCAGCTTGATATCAACCAACACCGGCTGCGGCGCATCATCCGGACGCTCGGCAAACAGCGTCGGTGCGAAGGCCCGGATCGGCCCGCGAATTTGCCCCCAATACGCCTGCCCCAACTCGCCGACCGGCAACCAACCGGAGGCCGCCGCGATTGCACGTTCCTCGGCTTCGCTCCAGTTGCGCTCAATCGCCTGCAAGGCCAATTGACGCAGGCCGTGGGTCGATGTCCACTCAACACTGAAGGGCTCGTCGCCCGCCAGCGCGTCCTCGGTTTGCGCCAAGCGCAAGCCAAGGCGTTGTTCCAGCAGGTAGCGCGCCGGGTGCTTGAAGCAATGAATCAACTGGCTCGGTTCCAGCGTCAGCCATTCTTCATCAGGCTCGGGTAAGCGCTCAACAAAAGGCTGGGCAAGCATATTCACTGGCTGGGCCAGACGCTGCGCGGCGCGGAACCATGGCGCAGCAAAACCGGCATGGCGATCCTGTTGAAAGTTAGCCGGGGCAAACGGCTGCAACGGATGCTGGAGAACGATGTGCTTGCTCGCGGTTTGCGCGTAGGCATGTTCCGCCCCGGCGCATACCGCAGTCAGATCGACCACTTCGAGCAACTCACTGATCAGCACCGAAGGCGGCAACTCAGCGTTACTGCGCGGGTCGCGACCGACATAGCTGAGGTACAGGCCACCGCGCGCGCTGAGCAGGGTTTCGAGCAGCAAATAGCGGTCATCCAGACGCCGGGCACGGTCACCCCGACGCGGTTTCTGGCCGATCAAATCAAAGCCGGCCGCTGGCGTTCTACGTGGCAGTGCGCCGTCATCCAGGCCGAGCAGGCACACCTGTTTGAAGGGCAAGCTGCGCATCGGCACCATGGTGCAGAAGGTCACCGCACCGGTTAGAAAGCCTGAGGCGCCGCTGCCTTGCTCCAGCGCAGCGCTGAGTTGCTGACGAATCAGCGCCAGCTCAAGGGGCCGCTCGATGCCGGATGCCAGCGCCTGTTCCTGCAAGGCCGCACACGCCTTGGACAGCAACAACAAGGTATCGCCCGCCTCGCGCTCATCAAACAGGTTATCGACCAGCTCAAGCAGGGTCTGCGCCCATTCACTCAATGAACGAGGGCGCTGCATGTTTTGCGCTAATCCGGCGAGCCGTTCGACAAATCCGGCCAGGCGTCCGAGCAATTGGCCGCGCGCCCCTTCCAGCGCATCCAACGGCCAGCTTTCACCCAACAGCGGCGCAGCCAGACCGGCCAGTTGCGGCGGCGCGGCAAAGCCCAGCAACAGGCGATCGAGCCCCTGACGCCAGGTGAATGCCGCATCGGCCGGTAAACCCAATTGCTGACGATGGCTGCTGTCGCGCCCCCAGCGTACGCCTGCCTCGTGCAGCCAATCGCGAATGAGCGGTAAATCTTCCGCTTCGATCCCGGCCTTGCGGGCGATGGCGGGCTGTTCAAGCCAGCTCAGCACTTCCTCTGCGGCAAAGCGGCTGTCGGGCAGACCGAGCAGGCTGATAAAGGCCTCGATCAGCGGTATTTCAGCGCGCAGGCTGCGGTCGGCAAGACTGAACGGAATACGCGGCACGCCTTCACGGGGCGCGAACACCGCTTCGATATAAGGCGCATAACGCTCGATGTCGGGCGTCAGCACCACGACCTGATCAGGCGTCAGCTCCGGGTCGGCTGCAAAGCGAGCGAGCAGCTGGTCGTGAAGGATTTCGACTTCACGCAACGGCGAGTGAGCGACGTGAACTTCCAGCGAACGATCATCTTCGCGCAGAACCAGACGCTGCTCAGGCGTGCGCGTTTGCAGGCGCAGGATGTCGTTCTGCAAGGCTTGCAGCAAACTGTCGTCGTGCAGCGCATCGTCTTCTGAATACAAGCCAATTTCCTGGCTGCCTTCACTGCTGGCCAGGGAAAATAAGCTGTCGAAGAAGTCACGCCCCTGTTTACCCAGACTAGCCAGTAGCGGGTGACCGACATCCAGGTACCAGTCATCCGGGCTCAGCTCAGGCTGACGCGCCAACTCACGGATATCACGAATCTCGCCCCAGGCCTCGCGGCACGGGTTGAGCGCGAAGATGATCACTTCAGTGTGCTTGGCCAGGCCATCGAGCACGCGCATGTGATGCGGCGGCAAGCTGCTGATGCCAAATACCAGCAGCCGCTCCGGCATGCCGGCAATAGGGTCACTGCTGTACAAGCGCTTGAGCAAGTCATCGAGCAGGCGCGCGCGGTGCGGGTGGCCGTCTTTAGTCAGTTCGCGCCAGAGCAAGGCTTGCCAGGCCTCGTCCGGCCCCAGCTCCAGCAACTCATTGCGCTCCCAGGCCGCCAGCCAGTCATCGCGGTAGAGCAGATACTGGTCAAAGACGTCGGCGATCTTCGCTGCCAGCGACAACCGGCGGCGCTCATCACCGCCTTCAAGGTAGTGCGCCAGACGCGGCGCCTGGGCGAGATGCTCAGCCTCGCAAAGCCAGTCATACAGGCGCCAGCTCAGGGTGGTCGGTGAGAACGCGGATTGCTCGGGCAATTGGCCGAGCGCTAGGCGTGATAAATCCCAGACAAATTTTGCAGGCAGCTGCACATCCAATTGCATGGCGATGCCTTGCTTGCGCGCCAGCTCAAGCGTCAACCAGCGCCCCATGCCTTGGCTGGGCACCACCACTTTGACTGCCGCGAAGGGGTCACGCAAAGGTTGGGCGAGCAGCGTGGTCGCAAGCTCACCAAGGGTTTCCAGGTCTGGCGCGTGATACAGAGTCAGCATGGGTCACATCACATCCGGGCAATCTGGTTAGATTAACAGTTCAGTAAGGTGACAACAGATTTTGGCGGGATACAAATCCAGCGAGGCGGATGAAAAGCGCTATCGAGCGTAGGGTGCGACAACGCGAAGCTTGTCCAGCATGACTCAAACCCTAAACCCCGGGTTTGAGCCAATCGTCCGCCCCAATTGCAACAGCGTTACTTGCGGGCGCTGCGTACACCTTCAGCCAGTTGGCTGCACAGGTCGAGCACGCCTTTGACGGCCGCATCGCTGCTGTCGGCCTTTTCGATCTGATCGATCAGTGCCGAGCCCACCACCACACCTTCGGCCAAACGGGCGATGGTTGCGGCGTGTTCCGGAGTGCGAATACCAAAACCGATGCTAATTGGCAGGTCGGTGTGGCGACGCAGACGCGCAACTGCCTGCTCGACATGCTCAAGCGTGGCCGAACCGGCACCGGTCACACCCGCCACCGAGACGTAGTACACAAACCCCGAGCTGCCGTTGAGCACTTTCGGCAAACGCTTGTCGTCCGTGGTCGGAGTTGTCAGGCGGATAAAGTCGAGCCCGGCCGCTTGCGCCGGATCACAGAGGTCAACGTTATGCTCTGGCGGCAGATCGACCACGATCAGGCCATCGACTCCAGACTCCTTGGCCTCGGCGATAAAGCGCTCAACCCCGTATTTGTGGATCGGGTTGAAGTAACCCATCAACACCAGCGGCGTGCTTTGGTCATCTTGGCGAAACTCGCGCACCATCTTCAGGGTCTTGGCCAGGTCTTGCTTGGCGGCCAAGGCGCGAATATTGGCCAGCTGGATCGCCGGGCCGTCAGCCATTGGGTCGGTAAACGGCATGCCCAGTTCGATCACATCAGCGCCCGCCTTCGGCAAGCCCTTGAGGATCGCCAATGAGGCGTCATAGCCGGGGTCGCCTGCGGTGACGAAGGTCACCAGCGCGGCGCGGTTTTGTTGCTTGAGTTCGGCAAAGCGAGCTTGCAGGCGGCTCATCAGTTGTTCTCCTGCTGGTTTACGGCATCAGCCATGTGATGCATAACGGTTTGCATGTCTTTGTCACCGCGACCGGACAGGTTGATGACCATCAGGTGATCGCTTGGCAGGCTTGGGGCGCGCTTGAATACTTCAGCCAGTGCGTGGGCGCTTTCCAGTGCGGGAATGATGCCTTCCAGGCGACAGCACTTGTGGAAGGCATCGAGCGCTTCGTTGTCGGTGACCGAGGTGTATTGCACGCGGCCAATCTCGTGCAACCAGGCGTGCTCGGGGCCGATGCCCGGATAATCAAGACCGGCTGAGATGGAGTGCGCATCAATGATCTGGCCGTCGTCATCTTGCAGCAAAAAGGTGCGATTGCCGTGCAAAACGCCGGGAACGCCGCCGTTCAGGCTGGCTGCGTGCTTGCCGGTCTCGATGCCGTGACCGGCCGCTTCGACGCCGATAATTTCAACGGACTGGTCATCAAGAAACGGGTGAAACAGGCCCATGGCGTTAGAGCCACCGCCGATGCAAGCCACCAGGCTGTCTGGCAGACGCCCTTCCTGGGCCTGCATCTGCTCGCGGGTTTCCTTGCCGATCACCGCCTGGAAGTCACGCACCATGGCTGGATAAGGGTGCGGCCCGGCTACGGTACCGATCAGGTAGAAAGTGCTGTCGACGTTGGTCACCCAGTCGCGCAGCGCTTCGTTCATCGCATCCTTCAGGGTGCCAGTGCCGGCAACCACCGGAATCACCTTGGCACCGAGCAACTTCATGCGAAAGACGTTGGCCTGCTGGCGATCAATGTCGGTGGTGCCCATGTAGATCACGCATTCAAGGCCAAAGCGCGCCGCGACAGTTGCCGTTGCCACACCGTGCATACCTGCGCCGGTCTCGGCGATGATGCGTTTTTTACCCATGCGCCGCGCCAGCAAGATCTGACCGATGCAGTTGTTAATCTTGTGCGCGCCGGTGTGATTGAGCTCTTCGCGCTTGAAATAAATTTTCGCCCCGCCGCAATGTTCGGTCAGACGCTCAGCGAAATACAGCGGGCTTGGACGGCCGACATAATCACGCTGGAAGTACGCCAGCTCCTTGGCAAACTCGGGATCTTGCTTGGCTTTTTCATATTCGTCCGCCAGATCGTGGATCAACGGCATCAGGGTTTCTGCGACGTACTGACCGCCGAACGCGCCGAACAGGCCGTTGGCGTCAGGACCACTGCGAAATGAAGTCATGGTTTGCTCCTCAATCTAATCTGAACGGCTGGGTCACGAGCTTGGGCGGGCAAATGCTCCATCCACTCGGACAATGGACACAGGATAAGGCTGTGTGCCCCAGGAAAAAAGCGATAAGATTGCTGCGATCTGTTAGGAAAACTCACACATGAACCAAGCGCTTCCGCCCCTAAATGCATTACGTGCTTTCGAAGCGGCTGCCCGCCTCAACAGCGTTAGCGCTGCAGCAGACGAGCTTAACGTGACTCACGGCGCAGTGAGTCGACAGATCAAGCTGCTCGAAACACAGCTTGGCCTAACGCTGTTCAGCAAAGACGGACGCGGCCTTAAACTCACAGATTCAGGCGTACGTTTACGCGACACCAGCTCAGAGCTCTTCGAGCGGCTACGACAAACCTGCGCAGAGCTCAAGCAAGGCCAGGCTGAGTCGCCCTTCGTCCTGGCCTGCCCCGGCAGCTTGCTCGCGCGCTGGTTTATTCCCCGGCTCGATCGACTCAACCGCGAGCTGCCCGACTTGCGCCTGCAGCTGTCTGCCAGCGAAGGCGAGCTGGACCCGCGCGGCGCCGGAGTCGATGCCACCTTATGGTTTGCCGAGCCACCTTGGCCGGCGGATATGCGCGTATTCGAGCTGGCAGCGGAGCGTATCGGCCCGGTGGTAAGCCCGCGTTACAGCCATTTCAATGCGCTGGCACAGGGTTCTGCCGAAGGCTTGCTCAACGAGCCATTGCTGCATACAACTTCGCGGCCGCAAGCCTGGCCAAGCTGGGCACAGAGTAATGCCATCGCCCCGGCAAAGCTGCGCCTGGGCCAGGGCTTCGAGCATTTGTATTACCTGCTGGAAGCTGCCGCCGCCGGGCTTGGTGTCGCCATCGCCCCGCAGCAACTGGTCGCCGACGACCTGGCCGGCGGGCGCTTGCTGGCACCCTGGGGCTTTGTTGAAACCTCGGCACGGCTGGCGCTATGGGTACCGAAACGCCAACTGGATAAGCGCGCAGAGCGCTTGGCGCAGTGGCTGGAGCGCGAATTATCGCGCTGAATGCTTGATCCTTGCCTAGGCTTAGAGTGAACGTTGCACGGATGGCGGCATCAGTATTGATAAGTGCCTGATTTAATCGGCGCTACCAGCCCCTATCCAAAAGTGATTTCACTGAGGAGTAGACCATGTCAGACCACATCTACAAGAAAGTCGAAGTCGTTGGTTCATCCAAAACCAGCATTGACGATGCCATTAACAACGCCATTGCCGAATGCGCCAAGTCGATTCGTAACCTCGATTGGTTTGAAGTGACAGAGACCCGCGGACACATCGAAAACGGCAAGGTTTGTCACTATCAAGTCACCCTCAAAGTGGGCTTTCGCCTAAGCAGCAGCTAAACCCGCCTGGAGCTGCAGGCGAGCCTCGCCTGCACAGCCCTTGCTGCTGAATGCCTCTAGTACGGCGTTTGGCAGAGCGTTTGATTGCGGGTAATTAGTTACCGGCCCTTGGATTAGCGTCTAGAATTCAGGCGAACTGATTACTGACGGCTCAATCATGGCCAAACTCGTTTCCCGCTTTACGCTTCTTGTCGTTATTGCTGCCCCCACAGCCCATGCCGAGCTGATGCTCGACCGCGATGATGTGGAGGATCGGGTTAATGGCGTGCTGTCATTGATGTCCTACTCAATGACCCTTGATTTGGCCTCAAGCTCGCTACAGATCAAGGATGGCAGCAGCGGCAACCCAAGCATCAAGATGACCCAGTTGGGTGGCGGCGCGACCATGAGCAAGTCATTCCCGCTGTATCTCGAAGGCGCTGCGGCCTACAGCCGTTACGACCCACGCTTTGTCGCCACAGATGGTGCCGAGCGCCGTGCCATTCCGGTCAAGTGGAACTCTGTCTCGGCAACCGGTGGTGTCGGCTGGGATTTTCCCATCAGTGATGAAGTGGTGGTGCGTCCGATCGCCAGCGTGGGCCTGGGCTACATGACCAGCGACCTCAACGCGGCGCGGATATTGATCAACCGCAAGACCAATAAACAAATCAAGTTTCTCGATGACGGTCAGATGAGTGCCTTGGGCCTGGGCGGCGCCATGATGCTCGACTGGGAACGTGTTCGCCCCGATTACGAAGCGGATATCGAACTGCGCTACACCTACATGAATTTGCAGCAGATCGGCGGCGATGAAGCCATTAACGGCGAGGTTACCGCCGAAACAGCCAACTTATGGTCACGCTGGCGAGCACCCACCGGCTGGGTGGTGATGCAGCGCCCGCTGCGTTATGTCCTGGAGTTTTCCCATTCGGAATACCTGGGCGACCAACGGGGCGCCCTGGGTTTTGACCGTTTATCCACATTTGGCCTCGGCGTCGAGTTCGACTCCAGCGCTTACGACATATTTATCAGCCGCACCCGCCTGGTATTACGACAGATGGTCGGAGATAACGTATCGGGCTTGTCACTAGGCCTGGCGGTGAGTTTTTAACGCCGAGCCATAGGCGCAAATCAGCCAATTCGATTTCAGGACTTGGAATCGACTGATTAATCCCCACTATTAAACTCAAGTATTGGCGTATTCATTAAGGCTTGAGACTGCGCCGCACATTTGAGCATTTAATAGGCAGAGCAGATGAGCGCTTTAGCAAAGACCAAGATTTCTATCCTCGATCTAGCCCCAATCCGCGATGACGGCGACGCCAAGCAGGCCTTGGGCAACTCCCTGGCATTGGCGCAACATGCCGAGCAACTGGGCTTTAACCGCTTCTGGGTGGCTGAACACCACAACATGGACGGCATCGCCAGTTCGGCGACTTCGGTTTTGATCGGTTATCTGGCGGCCAACACCCAACGCATTCGCCTGGGCTCTGGTGGGGTGATGCTGCCCAACCACGCCCCGCTGGTCATCGCCGAACAGTTCGGCACACTGGCAACGCTCTATCCTGAGCGGATTGACTTGGGGTTGGGCCGTGCGCCCGGTGCCGACCAATACACCGCGCATGCCCTGCGCCGCGACCGCAGCGGCAGCGCCGATGACTTCCCGCGGGATGTAGAAGAACTTCAGCGCTATCTGGGCCCGCGCACAGCCAATCAACGGGTTGTGGCCATGCCCGGCAGCGATACCAATGTGCCAATCTGGCTGCTCGGCTCAAGCCTGTTCAGCGCGCAGTTAGCGGGCCAGAAAGGCCTGCCCTATGCATTCGCCTCGCACTTTGCCCCGCGCATGATGCATGAGGCGATTCGGATCTACCGCGATCACTTCACCCCCTCCGATGTACTCGACAAACCTTATGTCATGCTCGGCGTCCCCTTGGTTGCGGCGGATACCGACGAACACGCTGAACACTTGGCGACCTCGGCCTACCAGCGGATTCTCTCGCTCATTCGCGGCCAGAGCCTGGTCCAGCGTCCGCCTGTCGCCAGCATGGACGGGTTGTGGTTGCCCCATGAACGCAATGCCGTGGGCGAGTTCTTTGGCCTGGCCATGATCGGCGGCCCGGAGAAAATCCGCGCTAAGCTTGAGGTATTGCTCGAGCAAACCGGCGCCGATGAGCTGATGTTCACCAGCGATCTTTACGACTTCAATGACCGCAAGCGCTCTTTCGAGATTCTCGCAGGCTTGCGCTGATCCGACGTTTATCGGCTGTGGAACCTGGCTGCCAACGAACTTGTTGGCAGCACCGGACTCTCAACTAAGTACCCTACGAAGCAGGAGATCTTTGATGAAGAAGACCGCATCAGCCCATTGGCAGGGCAGCATCAAACAAGGCAAAGGCACCATCTCGACCGAGAGCGGTGTGCTGTCAAAATCACCTTACGGCTTCAATACCCGCTTTGAAAACGAGCCGGGAACCAACCCTGAGGAATTGATTGGCGCCGCACACGCGGGCTGCTTCTCAATGGCGCTGTCGCTGCAACTGGGCGAAGCTGGGATGACTGCCGAGAGCATCGACACAAAGACGGAAGTGACCCTTGATAAAGACGGCGATGGCTTCTCGATCACCGCCGTACACCTGACCTTGCACGCAAAAGTTCCGGGCGCGGATCGTGCTGCTTTCGAAAAAGCGGTACAGAACGCCAAAACCGGCTGCCCGGTTTCAAAAGTGTTGAATGCAACCATCACCCTTGAAGCCACGCTCGAAACTTGATTCGCCTGCCAGCAAGACTGGTGACTAAAAAGTACCGCAGCGCATGACTTCTGCTTTGGCAACGACATTGCGCTGCTCGTCATAGAGCCAGCCTTGCGCTTCACGCATTAACGGGCGAGCCTGCATTTGGTAGCGTTTGCCCGCTTCAAAATTGTCATAGCGGTAGCGCAACTCGCAAGTCATCTGCACCGGCTCAGACATGCCCCCCAGGCTACCACCACCTTGCACCTCGAATTGGAAGCGCGCCTCCAAGTCATGGGCACCGGGTGGCACTTGGAAGTAACGTCCATCGTTGAGACGCTTTCCATCAAGTTTATTGGCCATCAGCAGATAGCCAGCGCTGGCGTAGAGGTCAACCCATGCCTGATTGGGTGACGGTTGTGGCAGCTCAGATGCGCAGGCGGTGAGGGCCAGCGTGCAGGCAGTGAGTGCTATTCGGTGCATGACAACCTCGTCAATGCCTAGAGAAGAGCATTCAGCATAGCGCTGTTTCACTCATATTTGCCCACAACTGCCTTCGCGTGCCGTGGCCAGCAGCCGGTCATTTGTATCAAAGAGTTTGGCCCAGGGCCGAAAACCTACGGAGCCAGCCTCCAGCCGATAGGTTTGCCCAGCGGCGAAGTCATTGTATTCGACCACCATCTCGCAGGTGCGCGCCAAAGGCGCTTCATCGCCGCCCATATTGGTCGCGTCCACCTCGAAGCGTATATGCGCATGCAACTCATGGGTGCCGGGGCTGACTTGAAAGAAACGGTCGTCTTCCAACGCTTTGCTATCAACCTCGCTGGCCAGCAACTCGGTATCGTCGTCAGTCCGCAGGTCCACCCAAGCCATGCTTGGGTCATGGCTCGGCATAAGCAACGAACAACCACTGATAAGTGCCAAACTGGTGACAGCCAAAAATGCGCGCATGCAAGGGCTCCGACTTTGATTATCAACGCTGGGGTAGCGCCGCTGTATTTGAACGAAAATCTGCTACTGAAAGGGGCTGGCGTATGGGCCTGCGGATACAGTAGTGTCCTGCCATGCCGCCTACTTATCGCTCTCTACTCGACCGCATCCCGCTAAGCTGGGTTCCATTGCTGCTCATCGTCCTGCTGAGCGGTTGTTCCAGCCTTGATTACTACAGCCAGCTGCTCAATGGGCAGGTTGATCTGTTGCAGCGCCGCCAAACCATTTCGCAACTGCTCAGCGACCCTCAGACCGATGCGCAATTGCGCAGGCGCCTGGCCCTTTCACAACAAGCACGCAGCTTCGCCAGCCAACAACTGGCCCTGCCAGATAACCAGAGCTACCGGGTCTACGCAGATGTGCAGCGGCCATTTGTGCTCTGGAATGTGTTTGCGACCCCGGAGTTCTCCCTAAAACCCGAATTGCACTGCTTCCCCATCGCCGGCTGCGTGGCGTATCGCGGTTATTACCAGCAGGGACGAGCGCGCGGCGCTGCGGCGCTGCTCAAGCAGCAAGGGCTGGATGTGTACATGGGCGGGGTTGAGGCTTATTCGACATTGGGCTGGTTTGATGACCCGCTACTCAACACCATGCTGCGCTGGAGTGACGAGCGCTTGGTCTCGGTGATTTTTCACGAGCTGGCCCATCAACAGTTCTATGTCGCGGGCGACACTGAGTTTAATGAGTCCTTCGCCACCTTTGTCGAACAACAGGGGCTGCGCCAGTGGCGAGCCGAGCATGACCAGCCTGCAGCAGATCCGCCAGCCGACCAGCAACGCGAGCAGTTTACCCAGCTTGTGCTAAAGACTCGTGCGCGTCTGGAAACGCTGTACGCCAGTGGTAAATCGGCCGAGCAAATGCGCCAAGGCAAGCAGGCTGAATTTGAGCTCTTGCGCGCCGAGTATCACGACCTGCGCCAGCGCAGTTGGGGCGGTGTCGGCCGCTATGATGGCTGGATCAACTCACCGATCAATAACGCCAAGCTGCTGCCCTTCGGCCTCTACGATCAGTGGGTGCCTGCATTTGCCAAGCTGTTCGCCGAAGCCGGCGGCGACTGGCCAAGGTTCTATCAAAAGGTTGCTCAACTTGGAAAATTACCGACGGAGCAGCGCAAGGCAGCGCTTGAATTGCGGTTAATGGCAAATTAACAGTACAGGTGACGAACTAGTCTCAGCTGATTGCGTCTAAATTATTCCTACTCAAAGCGAATGCTCCCAAGGCGGTGCGTCATGTTAAGCACGATCAAACCCCACACAGTTGTTGCCCTCGTTGCGCTTGGCGCTGCTCTGGGTAGCCTAAGTGCGCAGGCAGCGGTTAAACCTTGCGAAGAGCTCAAGCAAGAGATTGAGGTCAAGATCCAGGCCTCGGGCGTGCAGAGCTACACCTTGGAAATCGTCCCCAACGCTGAGGTTGAAGATGAAAACATGGTGGTCGGCAGTTGCGATGGCGGCACCAAGAAGATCATCTACCAACGTAACGACGGCTAAACCCACACTTGCGTCGACTCAGCCCGCAAAGGCCTGATGCAGTTCGTGCAGCGTCTGGAAGTGATAACGTGGCTGCTCGTCGCTAAGCTCAGCGAAGCTACCAAACCCATAACCGACCGCTGCTGCGTCCAAACCATTGTCGCGCGCGCCAATCAGGTCGTGTTTGCGATCACCAATCATCAGGCAATCACCTGGCGCCAAGCCCTCCTGCTCAAGCAGGTGGGCAATGAGCTCGACCTTGTTGGTCCGCGTGCCGTCAAGCTCGCTGCCATAGATCACCTTGAACTGCCCGGCAAAACCGAAGTGCTGGGCGATTTTTGCGGCGAATACCTGTGGCTTGCTGGTCGCCACATACAGGCTGCGCTGCTGACCGTTGAGCAAGCTCAGCAACTGCGGAACCCCTGAAAACATCTGGTTTTCATACAAGCCGACATCGGCAAAGCGCTCACGATAAAAATTCACCGCCTGCCAAGCCGTCGCTTGGTCCAGTGCGTAGGTGCTCATAAAACACTGCAGCAGTGGCGGCCCGATAAAATGCTCAAGCGCTTGCAGGTCTGGCTCATCTATCCCCAATTTGCTTAGTGCGTACTGCACCGAGCGGGTGATGCCTTCACGCGGGTCGGTAAGCGTGCCATCAAGGTCAAACAAGATATTTTGATAATGCATCGCAACCGCCCGCCTAGCGCCATGAGAAGAGTGCGCCACCATACAAAAATCAAGGTTCCAAACAAAGCTTAAATACCTGCGGATCACCCCAGAAGTAACATCTGGACCGAAGCACAAGCTGCAACTGGTCGTTGCCCAAAGTGTTATATACGCTTACTGTCAAACGACAACTATGGCGTCCAAGGTCTTTTGCGGCGCCCCTGACAGTAAATGTTGGCAAGGAGAAGCCGAGTATGTCGAAAGACCAACGTGGCATTCATGAGTTGTATGCTGAAGACCCAATCAAGGCGGAAAAACTGCTTTGGGATCGTGAGGCTGAACCAAGCCGCCGTGGATTTCTCAAGCGCAGCAGTTTGCTTGCCATGGCCTCTGCCCTGGGCGCCAGCATTCCATACGCCCGATTCATGCCGCTGGGCATTATTCCCGCCGGGCTGGCCCATGCAGACGAACCCTTCAGCATTGAAGGTAAAGACGGTCTCAAGGTACTCAATGACCGGCCCTTGAATGCAGAGACTCCCGCCCATTTGCTCGACGATGAAGTCACGCCGGCGCGCCATATGTTCGTGCGCAACAACGGCATTCCACCAGCACTCGAAACGCTGGATGCGGCCAACTGGAAATTGGAAATCGCGGGCGAGTCCTGCGTCACGCCGATGACCTTCACCGTCGCCGAACTCAAGTCACGCTTCAAGCACCACACCTATCAACTGGTGGTCGAATGCGGCGGTAATGGCCGCAGTGAATTCGTCCCGGCGGCAAGCGGCAACCAATGGACGGTAGGCGCCGTTGCCTGTCCGACCTTCACCGGGGTGCGCCTGCGCGATGTGCTCGAAGCCTGCGGAATTAAAAAGGATGCCGTCTACATCGGCTATTACGGCACGGATAAACACCCAAGTGGCGATCCAAGCAAACATGCGATCTCACGTGGTGTGCCCATGGACAAAGCCCTGGAAGACCAGACGCTGATCGCCTGGGCCATGAATGATCAACCAATTCCTTACCTCAACGGCCAGCCACTGCGCCTGGTTTGCGGCGGTTGGCCAGCTTCGACTTCGGGCAAATGGCTGAGCAAGATCGTGGTGCGCAACAAGGTGCATGACGGCAACAAGATGGCGCCGCCGTCTTACAGCGTACCCAAGTATCCGGTCGCGCCGGGCAGCGAAGTCCCACTCGAAGACATGCAGATCATTGAATCGATGCCGGTCAAGTCACTGATCACCTTCCCTAAATCCGGTGTCAGCCTGCCACTTGCGCAAAGCGTGCAGGTGCGCGGCCATGCATGGGCGGGCGATCTTGAGGTCAGTGAAGTACATGTTTCAACCGACTTCGGCGTGACCTGGCAACCGGCCAAGCTGAAGGCGCCGGTTAATCGCCTGGCATGGCAACACTGGAGCGCAGAACTGGATTTTAGCGAGAAGGGCTATTACGAGGTGTGGGCGCGGGCGGTGGATAATCAGGGTAAATCACAGCCCATGCTGGTGCCGGGCTGGAACCCCAAGGGTTATCTGAACAACGCCTGCCATCGCATCGCGATTCAAATAGTCTAGGAGGACCCATGGCCCACTCAACTGCCCTGAGTCTGTTGCTGCTCGGACTAGTATCAGTCTCGACCCAAGCCGCGCAAACCGCTACCCAAACCGACCCTGCCAGCGGTTTCATCATCGCGCCCGGCTGGGAAACCGTTCGCAATAACTGCATGGCCTGTCACTCGGCCAAACTGGTCACGCAAAACAGTGGCAGCCGCGAACACTGGCTGTCATTGATCCGCTGGATGCAGGACAAGCAAGGTTTATGGCCCTTTGATGCAAAAACCGAAGACACCATACTTACCTACTTGAGCAGCAACTACGGCGCCAAACTCGAAACCAGGCGCCCGGCGTTACTGGCTGAACAATTACCGGAAAACCCGCTCCGCAAACCCAAGCAGGCACCGTCCAAAGCAGATTGACGGCTTAGTGTCCGTAGCCCTCCATCAGGTGCTGATCCTTGAGATTCACGTAGTTTTTCGAGCTGTAGCAGAAATAACTGCGTTCCTTGTCGCTCAAGGGGCGCACCTGCTTGGCCGGGCTGCCGACATAGAGAAAACCGCTTTGCAGTCGCTTGCCCGGCGGCACCAGGCTGCCAGCGCCTAGCACCACTTCATCCTCGATCACAGCGCCGTCCATGACGATGCTGCCCATGCCAACCAGCACCCGGTTCCCAATGCTGCAACCATGCAAGGTAACCTTGTGCGCGATGGTTACATCGTCGCCAATATTCAGCGGATAACCGGCAGGATTGAATGGCCCGGCGTGGGTGATGTGCAAAACGCAGCCATCCTGGATGCTAGTGCGCTGGCCAATACGAATGCTGTGCATGTCTGCGCGAATCACGGTCAACGGCCAGACTGAGCTGTCGTCGCCAATCTCGACGTCACCCAGCACCACGGCGGAACTGTCGACAAATGCGCGCTCGCCCAGTTGCGGAGTGAATTGTTGGTAAGTTCGAATCGACACGATAGATTCCTCTTGGCTGTTAATGCTCAGAATTCTAATTAAGATACCAAGCCTATGGGTTGTTAATTGGCCTGTGTGACCCAATAACTGAATCAATAGTTTTTAATTTTTGCCTTCAAACGACAGGTGCCTGCCCGTGACCGATAGCAATCCGCTGCTCCAGAACTTCGATCTGCCGCCTTATTCCAGCATTCGCCCTGAGCATGTTGAGCCCGCGGTAGACACCATTCTTGCTGAGAACCGCGCAGCCATCGCCAAGTTGCTTGAGCAACATGCTGACGCTCCGAGCTGGGCCGGATTGGTGCTCGCGCTTGATGAGCTCAACGGGCGCCTGGAAAGGGCCTGGGGCCCGGTGAGTCACCTCAACGCCGTGCGTAACAACGCCGAATTGCGCCAGGTGTACGAAGCCTGTTTGCCGAAACTGTCCGAATACTTCACCGAGATCGGCCAGAACCGTCGCTTATTCGACGCCTACAAGGCTTTGTCGAGCAGCCCTGAGTCGGCTGGCTACGATGTGGCGCAACAGACCATTTTGCAGCACACCCTGCGTGATTTCCGCTTGTCCGGTATCGACCTGCCAGAAGCCGAGCAACAGCGCTATGGCGCGATTCAAATGCGCCTCTCCGAGCTGGCCAGCCACTTTTCCAACCAACTGCTCGATGCCACCCAGGCGTGGAGCAAGCACGTCACTGACGAAGCGCAGTTGCAAGGCATTACCGACTCGGCCAAGCAGCAAATGGCTGAAGCGGCCAAGGCCAAGGGCCTGGAAGGCTGGTTGATCACATTGGAATTCCCCAGCTACTACGCGGTGATCACCTATGCCGACAACCGCGCGCTGCGTGAAGAAATCTATGCCGCCTACTGCACCCGCGCCTCGGATCAAGGCCCGAACGCCGGGCAAAATGACAACACCCCGGTGATGCAGGAAATTCTCGACCTGCGCCAGGAGCTGGCCACGCTGCTGGGCTTTGCCAACTACTCGGAACTCAGCCTGTCGAGCAAGATGGCCGAGAACAACGAGCAAGTGCTGAGCTTCCTGCGTGACCTGGCCGTGCGCAGCAAGCCCTTTGCCGCGCAAGACCTCAAGGAACTGCAGGCCTTTGCCCGCGAGCAAGGCTGCGCTGACCTGCAAAGCTGGGACGCCGCCTACTACGGCGAGAAGCTTCGCGAGCAGCGCTACAGCATCTCGCAGGAGATCCTGCGCCCGTACTTCCCGGTCGATAAAGTGCTGACCGGCTTGTTCGCCATTGTCAAAAAACTCTATGGGATTCAAATCAAGGAACTCAGCGGCTTCGACACCTGGCACCCGGATGTGCGCCTGTTTGAGATCAGCGAGAAAGGCGAGCATGTCGGCCGCTTCTTCTTTGATCTCTATGCCCGGGCCAATAAGCGTGGCGGCGCATGGATGGACGGCGCCCGTGACAAACGCCGCAACGCAGCAGGCGAGCTGATCAGCCCAGTGGCCAATCTGGTGTGCAACTTCACCCCGGCGGTTGGCGACAAGCCTGCCCTGCTGACCCATGATGAAGTCACCACCCTGTTCCACGAATTCGGCCATGGCTTGCATCACCTGCTGACCCAGGTTGAGCACGCCGGCGCCTCAGGCATCAATGGTGTGGCCTGGGATGCGGTCGAGTTGCCGAGCCAATTCATGGAAAACTGGTGCTGGGAGCCCGATGGCCTCGCGTTGATTTCAGGTCACTACCAGAGCGGCGAAGCACTGCCGCAAGACCTGCTGGACAAGATGCTCGCCGCGAAGAACTTCCAGTCGGGGCTGATGATGGTGCGCCAGTTGGAGTTCTCCCTGTTCGACTTCGAACTGCACGCCACCCATGGCGACGGGCGCAGCGTGCTGGAAGTACTCGAAAGCATCCGCGCCGAAGTCTCGGTGATGCGTCCTCCGCAGTACAACCGCTTCCCTAACGGCTTCGCGCATATCTTTGCTGGCGGCTATGCAGCGGGTTACTACAGCTATAAGTGGGCAGAAGTACTGTCTGCCGATGCCTTCTCCAAGTTTGAGGAAGAAGGGGTGTTTAACAGTGACACCGGTCGCGCCTTCCGCCAGGCCATACTGGCACGCGGTGGCTCACAGGAGCCGATGGTACTCTTTGTCGATTTCCGTGGCCGCGAGCCGAGCATTGATGCACTGCTGCGGCATCTGGGCTTGAGTCAGGAGGCCGCATGACCGGCAGCAACACCCCCAAGAAGCGCTTTATCGCCGGTGCCGTGTGCCCGGCGTGCAGCGCGACCGATACGGTCAAAATGTGGGACGAAGACGGCGTGCCGCACCGCGAGTGCGTGGCCTGCGGCTTTAGCGATTTGCTTAACGCCCAAGGCCAGTCCGTGCCGCGCGAACTCGGTACGCGGGTTAACAAAGTCGAGGTCAAACCGGCTGAGACAAAAGTGCAAACCGTGCAGTTTTTCCCCAATCCCAAGCTGAAGAAACCCGAGAAATAGCCGATGTGGCATCTGGTATGCGGTGACAACGCCGTGGCGGGCGTGGCTCACTGCATCGGTGCCGAGACGGCCAAACAGTCGCTGCGAGTAATGCGCGATGACCTGGCTGTCGGCCCCCTGGCTGATATCGATACCCCGCCCTGCCAGATGCGCAGCGACTTCTGGCAACAGCTGTGGCCCGCCTCGGTGCAGTCGCAACCTGATTTCGGCCCCGAGTTGAGCAGCGACGCGCTGTGGCTCAAAGACTTGGCGCAACAGACCCAAGCGGTGACGGTTTGGGACGGTGACAGCGCATCGGAACAACTGCTGCTGGCCCGGGTGGCAGCCGCCCTCGAAAGCTCCAGCGTGGAATTATGGCGAGTGGCTTGCGGCACCGGCGACAGCCGCGTAGTCAGCCGTAAAGCCGTGGCCATGCATGCACCCGATACACTCGCGGCCTTGCATCAGCCCAGGTTGCTCAGCGCCGCACAGCGCCAGCAGCTAGCCGCGCAATGGCACGCAGCCGTAGCGGAAAATGCCGCTATCCGTCGCTGGCGTGACGGCGCATTCCACGGTGTAAGCCATAAGCATATCCGCCAGCACCTGCTGCACTTTTGCACAGACCAATGGCAACCACTTAACCGCGTCATGGCCAGCGTCATGGTGGAGTGCGACGGTTTTTTCGCCACCGACTTCTTTCTCTGGTGGTGCGCCCGTGAACTGGTCGCCAGCGGGCAACTGGTTTTTTCAGCGCCCTTGGACACCGCCTATGCTGAACAAACTGTTAAATGCAGCTAGCGAAAGAACTCGCCGGGCGTGGCGCCAAAGTGCTGCCTGAAGGCGGCAATAAAGGCTGAAATCGAATCATAGCCGCAGGCCAACGCGACATCAGTCACCCGCTCACCCTGCTCCAACGGTGCCAACGCGCCAAGCAGGCGTAAGCGTTGACGCCAGGCGCGAAACGTCAGGCCAGTGTCCTGCAAAAACAAGCGACTCAGGGTGCGCTCCGATAGGTTCAGGTGCGTGCTCCACTGCGCCAGCGTGGCATGCTGTTCAGGGTTCTCCTGCAGGCTCATGCACAGCTTTTGCAAGCGTACGTCATGGGGCATTGGCAGCACCAGATCGACCTCTGCCGCAACCCGTAACTGATCAAGCAATACATTCGCCAAGCGCCCATCCGCACCGGCTTCGTCGTACTCGACGGGCACATCACTGAAGCGATTGATCAACTCACGCAGCAAGGGGCTGACCGCTAGCACCCGACAGCTTTGCGGGGCCCAGGCCACGGCTGAACACTCGATATACAGGCTACGCATTTCCGTATGCGATGAACTGGAAACCTGGTGCTCCAGCCCCGCAGGCAGCCAGACCGCGCGCTGCGGTGGCGCGACATAGCGTGCGTTATCGGTTTGCACCTCAAGCACCCCGGCAATGGCGTAGGACAACTGCACCCAAGGATGGCTGTGACGAAAGGTCAACGCCCGGTTCGGCAGCGACTCGACCCGGCCATAGAGCGGGCGCGGCAAGGCCGGAAGCTCGGGCAGTGAGCGATGGATAATCTGCCCTTGTCTGTTTGGCGACATTCACTGGCTCTTTGGCGTTAGTCGGAAAGCTGCGAACAGGGTAGTGTTTGCCTCAACCTGTCTGCAAGTACGAGATTCGAACATGTCACTCAAGCGCTTCATGCCCGATAACTTCACCTGCGCCCTGATTGCAGTCGTCGCCATCGCCAGCCTGTTACCCGCGAGCGGGCAGACGGCGGTTGCCTTCGGCTGGATTACCAACCTGGCCATTGCCCTGCTGTTCTTCCTGCATGGTGCCAAGCTGTCCCGCCAGGCGATAGTGGCTGGCGCCAGCCATTGGCGCTTGCACCTGCTGGTGTTCGCTTGCACCTTTATCATGTTCCCGCTGCTGGGCCTGGCGCTCAAACCCCTGCTCTCGCCCCTGGTCGGCAATGAGTTGTACCTGGGCATGCTTTATCTCTGTGCCTTACCGGCCACGGTGCAGTCGGCCATTGCCTTCACTTCCCTGGCGCGCGGCAACATTCCCGCCGCGATCTGCAGCGCTGCGGCATCAAGCCTGTTTGGTATTTTCCTCACCCCGTTGTTGGTCGCGCTACTGATGAACGTCCACGGTGACGGCGGCTCGACCGTTGATGCGATTGGCAAGATTACCTTGCAGTTGTTGGTGCCGTTCGTGGCCGGTCAAATTGCCAGACGCTGGATTGGTGACTGGGTGGGGCGCAATAAAAACTGGCTCAAGTTTGTCGATCAAGGCTCGATTCTGCTGGTGGTCTACACCGCATTCGGCGCGGCGGTCATCGAAGGCTTGTGGCACCAGGTGCCGCTGGTTGAGCTTGCCTGGCTGGTATTTGCCTGCTGCGTACTGCTCACCTTCTCGCTGCTCGGCACGCACTTGTTGGGCAAATGGTTTGGCTTCAACCAGGAAGACCGCATCACTATTGTGTTCTGCGGCTCGAAGAAAAGCCTGGCCACCGGCGTGCCAATGGCCCAGGTGTTGTTTGCCGGCAGCACCATTGGCTTGCTGATCCTGCCGCTGATGATTTTCCACCAGATCCAGCTCATGGTCTGCGCCGTGCTTGCACAGCGCTATGCGCAGCGCCCAGAGGAGGTCGATAGCCTGAAAGGGGAACCCCCTTTGGTGCGCTAGTCGCAGGTTCTGGCCGACCAGCTGCCCAGGCACCGCTGATCAGCGGCGCGTAAAGAGACTTGGCTTGACTGCATTTTTAACTGTATAAATATACAGCTATCAATGCAGTCACCTTACTCTTGCGCATGGAACCTTACGATGTCAGCCTCTCTACCTCCGCGCGGTCGTGGTACGGCCAGCAACCCGTTCAACCGCTTTGCACCGACGCAAGTCATCGCGACTGACGACGGTTGGTTTCAAGAAGTACCGCCCAGCGCTGCAACCGAAGTGCGCCTGGAAACTGCCAAGAGCATCATCACCCGCAACCAGTCGCCCGACTTGCCCTTCGATCGCTCAATCAACCCCTATCGCGGCTGTGAGCATGGCTGCATTTATTGCTACGCCAGGCCCAGCCATGCCTATTGGGATATGTCGCCGGGCATCGACTTTGAAACCAAATTAATCGCCAAGACCAATGCCGTGGCATTGCTTGAACAACAGCTGAGCAAACCTGGGTATCGCTGTGCGCCAATCAACCTTGGCGCCAATACCGATCCCTACCAGCCGATCGAGCGCCAGCATATGCTCACGCGCAAAACCCTCGAAGTGCTGCTGCGCTATCGCCACCCGGTGACCATAGTCACCAAGGGCTCGATGATCCTGCGCGACCTGGACATTCTCACCGAGTTGGCCAAGCAACGCCTGGTCGCCGTGATGATCAGCCTGACCACCCTGGATAACCAGTTGAAGTGCATCATGGAACCCCGTGCAGCCTCTCCGGCGGCGCGCTTGCGGGCCATAGGCGTCTTGCGTGATCAGGGTATCAAGGTCGGCGTGTTGTGCTCGCCAATGATCCCGATGACCAATGACATGGAGTTGGAAAGCCTGCTCGAAAAAGCCAAGCAGGCGGGCGCGCAAAGCGCATCCTATATGTTTCTGCGCTTGCCGCGCGAAGTCGCACCGCTGTTTGAAGAGTGGCTGCACGCACATTACCCGCAGCGCGCTGAGCACGTACTGAGCTTGATCCGGCAAAGCCGCGACGGCGAACTGTACGACAGTCGCTTTGGCCACCGCTTCCGTGGCGAAGGCGCCTTTGCCGAGCTGATAGCCAAGCGCTTTGCCTTGGCCATAAAACGCTTTGGCCTGAACCCTCGAGGCGATTTTAAGCTGGACTGTTCACAGTTTTGCCCTCCCGGCGGGCAACTGGCGCTGTTGTAAAAACTGTTGGGGGCAAACGCGGTCATACAGACTGTGCTACAAAAAGACCTACAACCCACCAGGCCAGAGCCGGATAATCCAAGCCACCATGACTCGAATTGCCCGTGTTACAGACCCTTCCTATGAGCTGATGGACGACCATGGCGGCCATTCGCTGATCTACCGCCAGCATGGTTTTCCCAGCCCACTGGTGCGCTGGCACTTCCATAAAGAGTTCGAACTGCACCTGATTACCGCCAGCTCCGGCAAGGTATTCATCGGCGACTATATCGGTAACTTTGCCCCCAACAGTTTATTCCTGACCGGTCCCAACCTGCCGCATAACTGGATCAGCCAGCTCGACGAAACCGAACAAGAGGTGCAGGACCGCGACATGCTGGTTAACTTCACCCATGAAGTGCTCGGCAGTGGAACCAGTGTATTTTCCGAGCTGAAAACCCTGATGCCATTATTGGCGCGGGCCGAATATGGCATTGAGTTCCATCATCCGCAGGTTATTGCCCAAGCCAGGCAACTGATGGGCTGCATTGCCCAATCACAAGGCATCAAGCGGCTCGGCCACTTTTTGATTTTGCTTGAGCTGCTGGCTGAGACCGAGGATTACCAGTTGCTCTCCGGGGTTACCGCTTCGCAACTGGCTGATGAAAGCCATGTTGACCGGATCAGCCTTGCCGTGGATTACATCTTCAGCCATTACGCTCAAGAGATTAGTCAGGACGATGTAGCGGCGTCTCTCGGCATGACCCCGACTTACTTCTCGCGCTTCTTCAAACAGGCAACCGGTCGCGGCTTTGTTGAGTTCGTTAATCGTCTGCGAGTCAGCAAGTCGTGCGAATTGCTGACTCGCAGTGACAAGCCCATCACCGATGTGTGCTTTGAGTCAGGCTTTAACAACATCTCCAACTTCAACCGCCGCTTCCAGCAGCTTAAAGGCATGACGCCTTCACGCTACAGGAAGCTGGTTGTTCAGCGTTTTTCCGAACAAAACCTGTACTGATTTATACCTCCTCAAAACAGTAAACCAGACACAACCCCCTTTACCTGCTGGCTTTCATGGACTTTTCCTTATTGAGCCCATACCCAGCAAGTGCAAAAAAGTATCAGTAACTGTGCAGACAAGGATTTGTTATACCGCCCCCGCAACGGTGTAATCGGGATGAGCACGACAAAAATAATAGCGATCTTCTGCGGCCAGGACGGGTGCAGAAGCGGAGTCGATAAATGAATAAGTTATCTCTGGCATTTGCTGCCACTGCCTGTTTTTCACTGTCTGGTTTAAGCCAGGCGGCTGAAACACTGACCATTGCCACGGTCAACAACAGCGACATGATCCGAATGCAGCGCCTGTCAAAAACCTTTGAGGCAGAGCACCCCGACATCAAGCTGAAGTGGGTCGTGCTGGAAGAGAACGTTTTGCGCCAACGCCTGACCACTGATATCGCCACCCAAGGCGGCCAGTTTGATGTGTTGACCATCGGCATGTATGAAGCGTCATTGTGGGGCGCCAAAGGCTGGCTCGAACCCATGACCAATCTCAGCGCCGAATACGACGTTGACGATGTATTCCCTTCGGTTCGCGATGGCCTTTCAGTCAAGGGCCAGCTGTACGCCTTGCCGTTCTACGCTGAAAGCTCAATCACCTATTACCGCACAGACCTGTTCAAGGATGCGGGTTTGAAAATGCCTGAACACCCGACCTGGACGCAAATGGCAAATTTCGCGGCCAAGCTGCATGCCCCGGACAAAGATCAATACGGCATCTGCCTGCGCGGCAAAGCGGGTTGGGGTGAAAACATGGCGCTGATCAGCACAGTGGCCAACGCCTTTGGTGCGCGCTGGTTTGATGAGGACTGGAAGCCAGAATTCACCGGCAGCGAGTGGAAAAATGCACTGAATTTTTACGTCGACACCCTAGGCAAATACGGCCCTCCAGGCGCATCGAGCAATGGCTTCAACGAGAACCTTGCACTGTTCAACAGCGGCAAGTGCGCGATGTGGGTAGACGCCAGCGTGGCCGGCTCATTTGTTACCGACAAGAGCCAGAGCAAAGTGGCCGACGATGTGGGCTTTACCTTTGCGCCGATTCAAGCAACCAGCAAAGGTTCGTCTTGGTTGTATTCCTGGGCGTTGGCCATCCCGACCAGCTCCAAAGAAAAAGACGCAGCTAAAACCTTCAGCATGTGGGCAACGTCAAAAGCCTACTCCGAACTGGTTGCCAAGACCGACGGTATTGCCAATGTGCCGCCAGGCACGCGCGCATCAACCTACACAGATGCGTACATGGCCGCTGCACCCTTTGCCAAGGTCACGCTTGAATCCTTGAAGTCGATTGACCCCAACAAGCCAACACTCAAGCCCGTGCCTTATGTTGGCGTGCAACTGGTGACCATCCCCGAGTTCCAGGCCATTGGTACCCAGGTAGGCAAGCAGTTTGCCGCCGCATTGACTGGCAGCATGAGCGTCGAACAGGCCCTTCAAGCCGCGCAAACCGCGACTGAACGGCAGATGAAGCGCGCCGGCTACCTGAAGTAATTCCTCCTCGGCAGTACCCGTTTCGGCGCTTGTATAGCGCCGGGCCGGGCGTTGTTCACCCTGCTCACCCCTGGAGTTGCCATGACTAGTTCGGCTCTCGATACGTCCCCGCCAGCGACACAAGCGAAGCCCCGCAAGCGCGGCTTGAAAGTTGGCTGGTTCCTGGTCAGCCCATCGGTGCTGCTGTTGCTGCTTTGGATGGTCGTGCCGCTGGCCATGACCTTCTACTTCTCGACCATCCGCTACAACCTGTTGTACCCGGGTGAAGAGAGCTTTGTCGGGCTGGAAAATTTTGAATACTTCCTGACCGACCCGGGCTTTATGCCGGGCGCCTTGAACACCCTGACGCTGGTCGGCAGCGTATTGCTGATTAGCGTGGTGTTTGGCGTATTGATTTCAGCACTGCTTGAGGCATGCGAATTCTGGGGCCGCGGCATAGTGCGGGTGATGCTGATTTCACCCTTTTTCATCATGCCGACGGTGAGCGCGCTGCTGTGGAAGAACCTGATTTTCCATCCTGTCTCGGGGATTCTCGCGGCGGTGTGGAAGTTCTTCGGCGCCCAGCCGGTGGACTGGCTGGCGCAACACCCCTTGTTCTCGATCATCATGATTGTCTCGTGGCAATGGTTGCCCTTCGCGATCCTGCTGCTGATGACCGCCATGCAGTCGTTGGATCAGGAACAGAAAGAGGCCGCACGCCTCGAAGGCGCCGGTCCAATTGCGATTTTCTGGCACCTGACACTGCCCCATCTGGCGCGTCCGATTGCGGTGGTGGTGATGATTGAAACCATCTTCCTGCTGTCGATCTTCGCTGAAATTTTCACCACGACCAGCGGTGGCCCGGGCTATGAATCGACCAACCTGGCGTACCTGATCTACAACCAGGCGTTGTTGCAATTCGATGTCGGCATGGCATCGGCGGGCGGCTTGATCGCGGTTGTGATTGCCAATATTGCGGCGCTAGTGCTGATCAGATTGATCGGCAAAAGCCTCACCGACAAACAGTGAGGAGCAGACCATGCTGACCCTAAAACAAAAGCGTAGCCTGCAAAGCCTGTTGGTTGGCTGCGCCGCCTGGCTGATTGCCGCGCTGATCTTCTTCCCGATCTTCTGGATGGTGCTGACCAGCTTTAAAACCGAGCTGGCCGCGTTTGCCACGCCGCCGCAGTTGATCTTCACCCCGACCCTGGAAAACTACCTGCACATCAATGATCGCAGCGACTATTTCAGCTATGCCTGGAACTCGGTGCTGATCTCGTTCGCCGCCACCGCCTTGTGCATGCTGATTGCGGTGCCAGCGGCGTACTCGATGGCCTTCTTCGAAACCAAGCGCACCAAGGGCACATTGCTGTGGATGCTGTCGACCAAAATGCTCCCGCCGGTGGGCGTGCTGATGCCTATCTACTTGATCTGCAAAAGCCTGGGCATGCTGGATTCGCGCCTGGCACTGATTGTGATCTACACCCTGATCAACCTGCCGATCGTGATCTGGATGGTTTACACCTACTTCAAGGATATCCCGGTCGACATCCTTGAAGCCGCGCGCCTGGATGGCGCAACCACGCTGCAGGAAATCAGCCGCGTATTGCTGCCAATCTCCCGTGGCGGGCTGGCCTCGACCATGTTGCTGTCACTGATCCTGTGCTGGAACGAGGCATTCTGGTCACTCAACCTGACCTCCTCCGCCGCCGCGCCACTGACCGCTTTGGTCGCCTCTTACTCAAGCCCCGAAGGCTTGTTCTGGGCCAAGCTTTCAGCCGTTTCGACCCTGGCCTGTGCGCCGATTCTGATACTTGGCTGGATCAGCCAGAAGCAACTGGTTCGCGGTCTGTCCTTCGGCGCCGTCAAATAACAAAAGGATTCTGTAATGGCTGATCTAAAAGTACGCAATCTGAAAAAAGCGTTTGAAGGGTTTTCGATCATCAAGGGCATTGACCTGGATATCCATGACCGCGAGTTCGTGGTGTTTGTCGGGCCGTCTGGCTGCGGTAAATCGACCCTGCTGCGCCTGATCGCCGGGCTGGAAGATGTCAGCAGCGGTAGCATTGAGCTGGACGGCAAGGACATTACCGAAGTCGCCCCGGCCAAGCGCGACCTGGCCATGGTGTTTCAGACCTACGCCCTGTACCCGCACATGACCGTGCGCAAGAACTTGTCCTTTGGTCTCGATCTGTCGGGTGCGCCCAAGCAGGAAGTGAAAGAGAAAGTTGAAAACGCTGCGCGCATCCTCGAACTCGACCCGCTGCTGGAGCGCAAACCCAAGCAGTTATCGGGCGGACAGCGCCAGCGCGTAGCCATTGGCCGTGCCATTGTGCGCAACCCAAAGATTTTCCTCTTCGATGAACCGTTGTCCAACCTTGATGCGGCGCTACGCGTGCAAATGCGCCTGGAACTGGCGCGCCTGCACCAAGACTTGCAAGCAACAATGATCTACGTCACCCACGACCAAGTCGAGGCCATGACCCTGGCAACCAAAGTGGTGGTGCTAAACAGCGGACGCGTCGAGCAAGTCGGCTCACCACTTGAGCTGTATCACCATCCGGCCAACCTGTTCGTTGCCGGCTTCCTTGGCACGCCGACCATGGGTTTTCTCACCGGAAATCTGGGCCAGGCCACAGCCAATGCGTGCGAGATCAAGCTTGAAGCAATGGCCAACATCAGCCTGCCGCTGACAGCATCACTGGCCCCTGGCAGCAAGGTGACGCTGGGAATTCGCCCTGAACACATAAATATCGTACCAGCCGGTGAAGGCCTGCTCAGCGTCACCGCCGATGTCAGCGAACGCCTCGGTAGCGACACCTACTGCCACGTCCGCAGCCAGTCAGGCGAAATGCTTACCGTACGAGTGCGTGGCGACTTCGCACCTAAATTCGGCGAAACCCTGGATTTGAGCTTCGATCCCGCGCATTGCCATCTATTTGACGACAGCGGCAAGGCCGTCGATAAACGCATTCAATCTGCAGCTTAAGCGGCTTGCTAAGGAACCCCGATGAAACTCAATCGCCAGAATTTATCCAGGCTTGCCGCTGATATTGGCCGTCCTAGCGAAGAATATTCGATTGCCGCTGAAGGCATCGTCCACATTGGTGTCGGCGGCTTTCATCGGGCCCATCAAGCGGTCTACACCGACGCCCTGATTAACCAGGGCGAAGCTGCCCAGTGGGGAATCTGTGGCGTCGGCTTGCGCGCCGAAGACCGTGCAATGCGTGACGCTTTGGCCGCACAAGATCACCTCTACACCTTGGTCCAGCTGGCGGATGAACCTGGCGCCGAGATCCGTGTGATTGGTTCGATCCGCAACATGCTCTTGGCCGAGGACTCACCCCAGGCCTTGATCGAAAAGCTCAGTGATCCGCAGGTCAAGATTGTTTCGCTGACGATCACCGAAGGTGGCTATTGCATGGATGACAGCACGGGCGAATTCATGTCCGAACTGGCGGAAATCCAGCATGACCTTGCCCATCCGCAATCACCACGCAGCGTCTTTGGCTTTCTCTGCGCGGCGCTGGCCAAGCGGCGCGCCGCCAATATTCCAGCGTTCACCCTGATGTCGTGCGATAACCTGCCACATAACGGCTCGGTTTCGCGCAAGGCGCTGCTCAGTTTTGCTCACCTGCTCGATCACGATCTGGCCAACTGGATTGATACCCACGTCAGTTTCCCCAACGCCATGGTCGACCGCATTACCCCAATGACCAAGCCCAGCCACCGCCAACAACTCGCCGCTGAACAGAACATTGAAGATGCCTGGCCAGTGGTCTGCGAGCCTTTTGTGCAATGGGTGCTGGAAGATAAGTTCTGCAACGGTCGGCCAGCTTGGGACAAGGTCGGCGTGCAATTCACCGACGATGTCACGCCTTATGAAGACATGAAGATCAAGCTGCTCAACGGCAGCCACCTGGCGCTGACCTATCTGGGCTTCCTCAAGGGCTATCGCTTCGTCCACCAAACCATGGACGACAGTTTGATGCGCGACTACATTCGGCGCTTTATGGATGTCGATGTAACGCCGCAGTTGGCGCCGGTACCGGGCATCGACTTGAGCCTCTACAAAGACACCTTGATTGAACGTTTCTCCAACCAGGCGATTGCCGACCAGCTTGAGCGTGTGTGCTCGGATGGCTCGTCAAAATTCTCGAAATTTATCGTGCCCACACTTAACCAGCTGATCGCAGAAGACAAGCCACTGGACTCTGTCGCGCTGGTCGTGGCGGCGTGGGCGCTGTACTTGAAAGAGGTTGATGAACAGGGGGCGGGCTACCGCATTATCGACCCGCGCGCTGATTATTGCCGCAGCCTGGTTAGCGATGATGCGCGCTTGACCGAACGCGTTTTAGGCGCCGAAAGCATCTTCGGTAAAGCGCTTGCAACCTCGCCGGCATTTGTCCAGGCCTTTGAACGCAACCTGCACCGCCTGCGCACCCAGGGCGTGAGCGGTACTTTGCAAGCATTGCTTGAGGACGCTCGCTAGCCGAGGCGAAGGCTTATGCCAAATAGGCTCGGACAACTGGCTGAGTAAACCAGGCGACAGTAACCAGAGAAAGACAGCCATGTATTTAGGTATCGATTGTGGCACGCAGGGCACCAAGGCACTGATCCTCAACCCTGAAACGGGCGAGGTGATGGGCCAGGGCAGTGCTGTACATCAGCTAATCAGTGGCGCCAACGGACGCCGCGAGCAAGAAGTTGATCAATGGCTGTCGGCGCTTGAGCAGGCAACCCATGGCGCATTGCAGCAAGCTGGTATCTCAGGCCAAGCCATCAAGGGCATGGCGGTTTCGGGCCAGCAGCATGGCTTGGTCTTGCTTGATGAGCTCGGTGCAGTGCTACGCCCGGCCAAGCTCTGGTGCGACACCGAGTCAACCGCCGAAAACCAGGAGCTGCTCGATATCCTGGGCGGCGAGGTCGGCTCCATCGAACGCTTGGGCGTAGCGATTGCGCCCGGTTACACCCTGTCCAAATTACTTTGGACACAACGCAATTACCCGGAACTCTTTGCCCGGATTGCTCACATTCTGTTGCCCCACGATTACCTCAATTATTGGCTGACCGGGCGCTGTTGCAGTGAATATGGCGATGCCTCGGGCACCGGCTACTTCAACATCCGCACGCGAACATGGGACACCGCACTGCTGGAACATATGGATCCGTCTGGACGCTTGATCAATGCATTGCCCGAACTGATTGAGCCCAACCAGCCCATCGGCAGCTTGCGTGCAGAGGCAGCCAAGCGCCTGGGGTTGAATCCCGGTGTCGTGGTTGCCAGTGGCGGCGGTGACAATATGATGGGGGCCATTGGCACCGGCAATATCCGCCCCGGCTTGATCACCATGAGCCTCGGCACCTCGGGCACTTTATATGCCTATGACGACCAACCGGTGATCAGCCCTCATCCACAGGTCGCGGCTTTCTGTTCGTCATCCGGCGGCTGGCTGCCGCTGATCTGCACCATGAACCTCACCAGCGCCAGCGGCCTGATTCAAGACCTTCTAGCGCTCAGCCTGGATGAATTTTCCAAGCTGGTCGAGGCCGCCCCAATTGGTGCTCAGGGCCTACGGATGATGCCGTTTTTCAACGGTGAGCGTGTGCCCGCCCTGCCCCATGCAACAGCCAGCCTGAGCGGCATGACCGGCGAAAACCTCAATCGCGCCAACCTCTGTCGCGCTGTGGTCGAGGGCACATTGTTCAGCTTGCGTTATGGCCTTGACCTGCTGCGCGACAGCGGTATTCAGAGCCAGGATATCCGCTTGATTGGCGGCGCAGCGAAAAGCCCCATGTGGCGCCAGGCCGTAGCCGACATCATGGCGACACCCCTGGTCTGCCCTGAACACACTGAAGCCGCAGCGCTCGGTGCGGCGATTCAAGCAGCCTGGTGCGTGGGTGGCGAAGCGGTTTCCCTAGAGCAATTATGCAATGCCTGCGTACGCCTTGATGATCGCACCCGCACGCTCCCGGACCCACTGCGCAGTGCCCAATATGAAAAAGCCTATCGGGATTACTATGCACAGCTTGGAAGCCTCTGAGAAGCAACGGCGCCGGACGATTCGATAATTGTTTGCGTAACCCATTCAACCTTGTCGCCTGGTCGCGAAAATCCTCCGGCCGAGCGTTTTATCTGCGTGTGGCACTGAGGGAGTCGTTTATGTATCTGGTATGTGGCGAAGCTTTATTCGATTTCTTCAGTGTCGAGCCCAGCCCGCGCAATGGCGAGGTTGCGTTCAAGGCAGTGGCTGGCGGCTCACCCTTCAATGTGGCGATTGGCTTGCGCCGCCTGGGAGCTGACTCAGCATTGTTCACAGGCATCTCGACGGACTACTTTGGCCAGCGTTTACGCCGCGTGCTGGCTGAAGAAGGTGTTGTCGCTGACTATCTGGTTGGTTCAGACGCACCCACTACATTGGCTATGGTCGGGCTTGATCAACAGGGCTCGCCACAGTATTCGTTTCGCGGCGAAGGCTGTGCCGACCGGCAACTGCATAGCGAAAACCTACCGTCGCTTGACTCACGGATACGCGGCATTCATATCGGTTCCTATTCATTGGTGGTGTTGCCAGTCGCTGACACCCTGCTTGCGTTGATCAAAGCCCAACCTCAGCAGCGCTTGATCAGTTACGACCCCAATGTGCGGCTTAACCCACAACCCGATATCGCGCTGTGGCGGCTCAGCGTTGAAACTTTGGTTAACTACGCCCACATGATCAAGGTCAGCGATGAAGACCTCGACTTGCTCTACCCCGGCCAGGATCCTCAAGCACTGGTCAACAGTTGGCTCAGCGAACGCTGCCAGTTGGTCTTTTTAACCCGCGGGCAGCAGGGTGCAAGCGTATTCAGTTATCAGCATGGCCACTGGAGCGTGCCGGCAGCCTCAGTCACCATCCGCGATACGGTGGGCGCCGGCGATACGTTTCAGGCCGTGCTGCTCGCTTACCTGCAGCGTAACCAACTGGACTCACCAAACGCCTTAGCCAGCATCAGCCGCGAGCAGATTGACGCAATGCTCAAGCTGGCCGTGCGCGCTGCCGCAATTACCTGCTCGCGTAGAGGCCCGGATCTGCCCTTGCTGGCCGAAGTCAAAGGCCTCTAAGGAACCTCTGAAAAACTACTGCGCTCGATATTACTGCGTTAAAAAACTGCTCACAGCCTTCAGGCTGAACGAACTTTAGTTCGGCCCCGAAGGGGTGAGCAACGCGAATCAAATGCTCATTTAGGCCAACTAAACTCCACTTTTTCGCATTTTTTTGCCTTGTACTCTCGTCGCTCGCTACCTTTTTCAGCGGTTCCCTAAATACTCAACTTGACCATTTCAGAAGCGCTAAGAAGGTTACAAAAAAGCATTTTTCTTGATGCAGTAGACCGCTAGACTCAGCTGTCAGAACATTCACCTGAAAGTTGTGACTTGAAGTCTTTTTGGGCAGTCCAGTATTGGCCTGATAAACCGGCGGATGATTAACCTGAGCCGGCAGGCTTCGATATTCCTGTGGTTTTCGAGGTTGGTAGCATGGATAAAAAACAAGTAGACGCCGCGCATACAGAAAGTGCTGATGAGGCGTTGCAGTATATTGTTGAAGGCTTCCGGCGCTTTCGTAAGGAAGTTTTTCCTCAACAAGAGGAACTGTTCAAGAAGCTTGCGCATGAGCAAACCCCACGCGCCATGTTTATCACCTGCGCTGACTCGCGCATCGTTCCAGAACTGATCACCCAGACCAACCCGGGCGACTTGTTCGTCACCCGTAACGTTGGCAACGTCGTACCGCCTTATGGGCAGATGATGGGCGGTGTTTCAACGGCGATCGAGTTCGCGGTCATGGCGCTCAATGTGCACCACATCATTGTTTGCGGCCATTCCGACTGCGGCGCAATGAAGGCGGTTCTCAACCCCGAGTCGCTGGAGCGCATGCCAACGGTCAAGGCTTGGCTACGTCATGCTGAAGTGGCAAAAACAGTGGTCGCAGAAAATTGCGGCTGCGTTGATCACGACACCACGCTGGGCTTGCTGACCAAGGAAAACGTGCTGGCGCAACTCGATCACTTGCGCACTCACCCTTCAGTGGCAGCCAAAATCGCCAGCGGCCAACTCTTTGTGCATGGCTGGGTCTACGATATCGAAACGAGTGAAATCGTCGCCTATGATGCCGAGCTGGGTGAATTCCGCTCAATCGATGAGGGTCCGATGCCCTTGGCTACACCGCGTGCTCGCTACCGCCAAGACTGATCGACAGGCCTTGCCCTACATGGCCAAAGAACGGCGATAACCCTTTAAGCAAAGGTTATCGCCGACGTTCTATTGGCTGACGCGCTGCCCGTCAAGCACCAACTCGACCCCTAACTGCTCCGAGAAACACGGCCAGCGCTTCCACGCAGCCTCGGTTGTCGGTGCACTCAAGCGCTCGCGATAAGCCACGACAGAGTCCTGCTTGAAGCTGTCTTTATCGAGCATGTTAATGACCGTGTGATGCACCGCCTCATCCAGTTGATTGGCAAATGGTTCGCCGATCAGTTGGTGGGCAACCAGGTTGGCAACTGTGGTATCCAATGGAATCAGCGGCTGACCAAGGTGTGCGATATACAGGTCGTTCACTTCCTCAACCAGGCGATGGGCCAAGTAAGCCTCGTCGAGCAAACCATCAAGCCCTTCATGTCCAGACATTAGTTCGGGCGGCTGCAGGAAAAACTGTTCGGCAACCTTGAGTACCGGCTTTATCCGGTCCTCTATCCCGGCCTCACGCGCGACCTGTGTCGCAGCGTCAATGACTTGCGGTACTTCTTCGATATAAGCCGTCACAAAGCCGATAAGAATCGCCAGGGGTTTGGCTTCAGGTAAGCGGATCGAGGGGTGGATATCTTCGAGCTTTGCCTCCAACTGCTTAGCCAGTTGGCCGGTGTTCGCCTCATGTTCCAGCGCTTTGTTGATAAGTTCGCGTAAAGCAGGGGTGTTCATGGCAGCTCCTTCTAGCGAGGGCCTTAGTGCTTAATTGGCAGCGTGCAGGCCGATAACTATCTGGCACAGCATTCAACTGCTGATGAGTAGTCACTCCATAGACAAGGACAAATCCAAAGGATTACAGATGCTTCGACGTTCGCCGATTCCCGGGACAAACAGACCCATGCAACCCTAGTTGCTGTCTGCTTAAGTCTAAGACGCGATCGTCATAACTCAAATAACATCTATACCAGCCAGCTATAACGATTGCCTGATAGCTTTTGCAAAGCCGCGCCATCCGTGGGGTTTACGCCGTGCCTTGTAATGTCTCAACCATTTCAGCTTTCACATTGCGGGCTGCAAGTCGCCGACTATACTCCAGAGCGATAGGCACTGCTTGATGGAACCGGACGGGCTTCGGCACGGAGAGGGCTTGACAGTTGTTGCTAGAGACCCAGGCCGTTGACACGCGCCCGGGCTTGGCAGTTGATCCCTTTGCCGCAGGCTTCGCCGGCGGGATAACAAGAATCATAAGGGGAACCCGCAATGTCGCGACATCCACGTGTTTGGATGGGGCTGCTGCTGTGTTTGGCGTTCAGCGCCGCTGAGGCGAGCTGGACGGTCAACATGACGCCAGGAGCTACCGAGGTAAGCCGCACCGTTTTCGACCTGCACATGACCATCTTCTGGATCTGCGTGGTCATCGGCGTCATCGTGTTTGGCGCGATGTTCTGGTCGATGTTTATCCACCGCCGCTCCACCGGCCAAGTGCCCGCCAACTTCCATGAGAGCACCACGGTCGAGATTCTCTGGACCGTGGTGCCCCTAGTGATTCTGGTATTGATGGCGATCCCAGCCACAAAGACCCTGATCGATATCTACGACACCTCCGAGTCCGACGTTGATATTCAGGTCACCGGCTATCAGTGGAAGTGGCACTACAAGTATCTTGGACAGGATGTTGAGTTCTTCAGCAACCTGGCGACACCTTCCGAGCAAATCCACAACCAGGCCGACAAAGGCGAGCATTACCTGCTTGAAGTCGACCAGCCACTGGTGGTGCCCGTGGGTGCAAAAATTCGCTTCCTGATTACCTCCGCCGACGTTATCCACGCCTGGTGGGTGCCTGCACTGGCGGTGAAAAAGGATGCGATCCCCGGCTTTATCAACGAATCCTGGACACGTATTGAGCAGCCTGGAATCTACCGCGGTCAGTGCGCCGAACTGTGCGGTAAAGACCACGGATTCATGCCGATCGTGGTCGAGGCCAAGTCAAAATCTGACTATGAGGCGTGGCTGGCTGAACAAAAAGCCGAAACCGCAAAACTTAAAGAGCTGACCGAGAAAGACTGGACGCTTGAAGAGCTGGTTGCCCGCGGCGACAAGGTTTATCACACCACTTGCGCCTCATGTCACCAAGCCGAAGGCCAGGGTTTGCCGCCTATGTTCCCGGCGCTGGATGGCTCGAAAATCGCCACAGGGCCAAAAGAGGATCACCTGAGCATTGTCTTCCATGGCAAGCCGGGCACGGCGATGGCTGCCTTCGGCAAACAACTGTCTGAAGTCGATATCGCGGCGGTCGTTACCTACGAGCGCAATGCCTGGGGCAACAAGGTAGGCGATATGGTCACCCCAAAAGAAGTGCTAGAGCTCAAGCAAGCCGAGGAGCAATGACATGAGTGCAGTGATCGACCACGGTCATGCAGGGCATGACCATCACCACGGCCCAGCTAAAGGCCTGATGCGTTGGGTATTGACCACCAACCACAAAGATATTGGCACCATGTACCTATGGTTCAGCTTCGCCATGTTCCTGCTTGGCGGCAGCTTTGCCATGGTCATTCGTGCTGAGCTGTTCCAGCCCGGCCTGCAAATCGTGCAGCCCGAATTCTTCAATCAAATGACCACCATGCACGGCCTGATCATGGTCTTCGGTGCAGTAATGCCTGCATTTGTCGGGCTGGCCAACTGGATGGTGCCGCTGATGATCGGCGCCCCAGACATGGCCCTGCCGCGCATGAACAACTTCAGCTTCTGGTTACTGCCAGCAGCCTTTGCCTTGTTGGTCAGCACCTTGTTTATGCCCGGTGGCGGGCCAAACTTTGGCTGGACCTTCTATGCCCCGCTGTCGACAACCTACGCACCTGAAAGCGTGACGTTTTTCATCTTCGCCATTCACTTGATGGGCGTGAGCTCGATCATGGGCGCGATCAATGTAATCGCCACCATCCTCAACCTGCGTGCGCCAGGCATGACATTGATGAAAATGCCGCTGTTCGTCTGGACGTGGCTGATCACCGCCTTCCTGCTGATCGCGGTAATGCCGGTATTGGCAGGTGTGGTGACCATGATGCTGATGGACATTCACTTCGGCACCAGCTTCTTCAGCGCCGCGGGCGGCGGTGACCCGGTATTGTTCCAGCACGTGTTCTGGTTCTTTGGCCACCCCGAGGTGTACATCATGATTCTGCCGGCGTTTGGCGCCGTCAGCTCAATCATCCCGGCCTTCGCACGGAAGCCGTTATTCGGCTACACCTCGATGGTTTACGCGACAGCCTCGATCGCCTTCCTGTCTTTTATCGTCTGGGCGCACCACATGTTCACCGTCGGTATTCCACTGACCGGTGAGCTGTTCTTCATGTATGCCACCCTGATGATTGCCGTGCCAACCGGGGTCAAGGTGTTCAACTGGGCGAGCACCATGTGGCAGGGCTCGATGACCTTCGAGACGCCGATGCTGTTCGCCGTGGCCTTCGTCATTCTGTTCACCATTGGTGGTTTTTCCGGACTGATGCTGGCTATTGCACCCGCTGACTTCCAGTACCACGACACCTACTTTGTGGTGGCGCACTTCCACTATGTGCTGGTGCCCGGCGCGATCTTCGGCATCTTCGCCTCAGCCTACTTCTGGCTGCCGAAGTGGACTGGGCACATGTACGACGAAACGCTCGGCAAACTGCATTTCTGGATGAGCTTCATCGGCATGAACATGGCGTTCTTCCCGATGCACTTCGTCGGTCTTGCTGGCATGCCAAGACGGATTCCGGACTACAACCTGATGTTCGCCAACTTCAACATGGTTTCCTCGATTGGGGCATTCATGTTCGGCGCCACGCAGCTGTTGTTCCTGTTCATCGTCATCAAGTGCATTCGTGGCGGCAAACCTGCGCCAGCCAAGCCTTGGGATGGCGCGGATGGGCTGGAGTGGACCATTCCTTCGCCTGCGCCTTACCACACGTTCAGCACGCCACCTGAAGTCAAATAAGGAGCCCACATGAACAGCCCAATGCCCAACCGCCGTTTAGTGTTACGCCTTTTAGGCGTGGTGGTGGGCATGTTCGCCTTCGGTTTTGCCTTGGTGCCGATCTATGACGTGATGTGCCAGGCATTCGGCATCAATGGCAAAACCAGCGGCGCAGCTTACGAAGGTGCGCAAGCTGCGAACACCGCGCGTGAAGTGCGGGTGCAGTTTCTGGCGACCAACAACATCGACATGCCTTGGGTGTTCAAGCCAATGGCGGATGACATTGTGGTGCACCCCGGCGGCACCAACCAGATGGTGTTTGTGGCCAGTAACCCAACGGATAAACCAATGACGGCTCAAGCCATTCCAAGTATTGCGCCGTCCAAAGCTGCTGCCTATTTCCATAAGACCGAGTGCTTCTGCTTCAGCCAGCAAATACTCCAACCCGGCGAGCGAATCGAAATGCCGGTGCGATTTATCGTTGATAAAGACCTACCCGCCGACGTGCATCACCTGACGCTGGCGTACACCTTGTTTGATGTAACTGCGCGCATCCCACCGGTCGCGCAGGTTAGCCATAAGTAATGAGCGTAGTTTCGCCTTAATAAGGAGAACAAAGATGGCGTCTCACGAAACCTATTATGTACCCTCACAAAGCAAGTGGCCGATCATTGCTACGCTGGGCATGCTGATCAGCGTCTTCGGGGTTGGCACCTGGTTCAATGACATGTCCGCCGAGCGCCCTGACTCCCACGGCCCACTGATTTTCTTTATTGGCGGCTTGTTCCTCGCCTACATGCTGTTTGGCTGGTTCGGCAGCGTGATCAAGGAAAGTCACCAAGGGCTCTACAGCCCTCAGATGGACCGCTCGTTCCGCTGGGGCATGAGCTGGTTTATCTTCTCCGAGGTGATGTTCTTTGCCGCCTTCTTCGGCGCACTCTTCTATGTTCGCAACCTTGCTGGCCCCTGGCTTGGCGGTGAAGGTGCAAAAGGCGTTGCCAATATGCTGTGGCCGAACTTCCAGTTCAGCTGGCCGCTGCTGCACACCCCCGATCCAAAACTGTTCCCACCGCCAAGCGGCGTGATTGATCCTTGGCACCTGCCATTGATCAACACCATCTTGCTGGTCAGCTCCAGTTTCACCGTGACCTTCGCTCACCATGCCCTGAAAAAAGACAAGCGCGGCGCGCTAAAAGCCTGGCTGGCACTGACCGTAGTGCTTGGCGTGGCCTTCCTGTTCTTGCAAGCCTACGAATACTACGAAGCCTACAACCACCTCGGCCTGACTTTGGGCTCGGGGATCTATGGCGCCACATTTTTTATGCTCACAGGCTTCCACGGTGCGCACGTCACCATGGGCGCACTGATTCTGTTCGTGATGTTGATGCGAATCATGAAAGGGCATTTCAACCCGGAGAAACACTTCGGATTTGAAGCCGCAAGCTGGTACTGGCACTTCGTGGATGTGGTCTGGCTGGGCTTGTTTATCTTCGTCTACGTGCTTTGACCAAGCGCTGGGCACTTGGTGGTGCAAGGCCCATGAATGCGGGAATCACCAGGTGACATGACTGACCAACTGGCCGCTGTAAAAACCCCAGGCGATAAGCGCTACGGTTGCAGCGGTCAAACTAACTCGGACGGTCAGCGAGTTGACCACTCGCGAACCATGGCCTTCATCTTTAACCAGAAAGAACAGGCCACTGAACAAGCTGACCAAGGTCGCAAGCAACAGAAGGATTATCGCGGCTTTGAGCATGCGTGACTCCTTTAAGACTCCGGGGGGAGATAAATGCGCTCAACCAGCAGTATAGCCAGCTCCGCCAGGTTACTTGGGCAGATGTCATGAGTGGCTTTCGTCCGGGCGCTATTCCCAGCATAGCAGTGCTTATCTTGCTGCCCGTGCTGGTTGCCCTGGGCTTCTGGCAGCTTGATCGTGCCGAACAAAAACAGCAAATGCTCACCGCCCATCAACTTCAGGAAGTCGCAGCACCAATCAGCCTTAACCAACTTGAAGGCCTGACTGACACCGCCTACGTGCGGGTCAAATTGCAGGGCTCATTCGACAGCAACCACAGCCTGTTACTGGACAACCGCATTCGCGACGGCCATGCAGGCGTTGAAGTGCTGCAACCCTTTTACGACCAGATCAGCGGCTTATGGGTGCTGCTCAATCGCGGTTGGCTACCATGGCCCGACAGGCGCATCCCCCCCCAATTCAACACGCCAGATTCACAGCAACAACTCAATGCATCGGTCTATCTGTCCTTGGGCGATGGCCTGCAACTACAGGATGTCGCCGCCAGCAGCGCCTGGCCAAAACTGATCACCAAGGTCGACGCCAAGGCCCTGTGGCAACAACTCGGGCGTGCCGGATTGGCTGCTGAGTTGCGTATCGAACCCGGCCCAGCTGCGTTTGAAACCCAATGGCCAGTGGTCTCGATGAGCCCAGACAAGCATCTTGGCTACGCCGTTCAATGGTTTGCGATGGCCCTGACCCTGCTCGGATTATTCATTTACCTAGGTGTGCACAACGCACGGGAGCCGCACAATGAACCCAAGCATCACCATGCCTGATACCACACCGAAAAGTCGCGTCACCGGACGCCTGCAATTGCTCCTGATACTGGCCATAGTGATTGGCCCTATGGTGCTGGCAACGGCCATGTATTACGGCAATTTCTGGGTACCAGAAAGCCGCAATTACCACGGCGAGCTACTGGGTAACGGGGAAAATCTCCAGAGCCTCGGTATCAGCGACGCTGCAGACAAGCGCTGGCAGTTACTGGTAACTGCGCCAAACGCTTGCGCGGATGATTGCAAAAAACTGGTGTTCCTGGCCCGCCAAATCAACATTGGCCTTAACCGCGAGGCCACGCGTGCAACCCATACGCTCGCCACCAGCCAGCCGGTTAGCAACGATTACGACAATCAACTCAAACGCGAATACCCACAACTCACTCAGCATTCGCTGGATCTCTCCGCCTATCAGAAAACCTTGCGCCAGACCGATGCCAAAGCCGGCGCAGCACAGCTATGGATTGTCGATCCACACGGCAATCTGGTGCTGCGTTATGACAGCAGCAACAACGGTAAAGAAACACTGAAAGACCTGCAGCACTTGCTCAAACTGTCGCGCATTGGCTGAAAGCAGATTTGCACTTAGGAGTGTGCTTGATGACTAAACCGGGCTATCGCTTTGCATTGTTCGCCACCTTGCTTGCAGCCGTTGTGGTGATGCTTGGCGCCTACACGCGCCTTAGTCATTCAGGTCTGGGCTGCCCGGACTGGCCCGGTTGCTACGGGTTTATCGGCGTACCCATGAGCGAACACGCGCAAGGATTGGCAGAGTCACGATTCCCAGCAGCGCCGGTCGAAGTCGCCAAGGGCTGGGCAGAAATGATTCACCGCTACTTTGCCGGCACCCTCGGCCTGGTGATTCTAGGTTTGGCGGTACACGCCTTGAGGCAGCACGGGCAGCATGCTCAACCGTTGAAACTGCCGCTACTGCTGCTTGGGCTGGTGATAGTGCAAGCGGCGTTTGGCATGTGGACGGTCACCCTCAAGCTGTGGCCACAAGTGGTAACCCTGCATTTGCTCGGCGGCTTCGCCACCTTGAGCCTGTTGTTTTTATTAACCTTGCGCCTATCGGGTAAGGCGCCAGCTATTCCCTCGGTCCCGCCTCGCTTGAGGATGTTCGCTGGCGCAGCATTGGCATTGGTTATCGGCCAGATTGCACTGGGCGGTTGGGTCAGCAGTAATTACGCCGCAGTTGCCTGCGTCGACTTGCCCCGCTGCCACGGTGATTGGTGGCCGGCAATGGATTTCGCCAATGGCTTTCATCTCAGCCAGCACATCGGCCCGAACTACCTTGGTGGCCAACTCGACAGTGATGCGCGCACCGCTATTCACATGACTCACCGGATCGGCGCCCTGCTCGTCACCTGCATGCTTTTGCTTTTGGCCTGGCAACTCCGCGCTGCGGGCCTGCGACGCCTGGCCGGCGGGGTTTTAGTCGCTCTGGCCATGCAGGTTAGCCTGGGCATCAGCAATGTCATCTTCCATCTGCCACTTCTGGTCGCGGTAGCGCACAACGCTGGCGGCGCGGTGCTGCTGATGAGCATGGTCCAGGTTAATTACCGCGTGCGCGCACCGGCAACCGCGGGCAAGCGAGTCGCATCATTGAAGAAAGCTTCGCTAAGCAAATCAGGCGGCATACAGCCGTCTAACGCATAAGAATAAGTAGAAGGAGTCACCCCATGGCAACTCTATTACGCGAACACGCTAGACACCTTAGCTGGAGAGATTTCCTCGAGTTGACCAAACCCCGTGTCGTGGTGCTGATGCTGATCACCTCGCTGGTCGGTATGTTTCTCGCGACGCGCGCGGGCGTGACCTGGCAGGTGTTGATTTTCGGCAACCTGGGCATTGGTTTATGCGCAGGCGCTGCCGCCGCAGTGAACCATGTGGTCGACCGGCGAATCGACTCGATCATGGCCCGCACCCACAAACGCCCAGTCACCTCCGGACGCATGTCGCCGCTATTGGCGCTGAGCTTTGCATTAGTGTTGGCCGTTAGCGGAATGCTGCTGTTGCTGGCATTTACCAACGAGCTGGCCGCCTGGCTGACGCTGGCCTCGCTGCTCGGTTATGCGGTGCTCTATACCGGCTTTCTCAAGCGTGCGACGCCGCAAAATATCGTCATCGGTGGTTTGGCTGGCGCAGCACCACCGCTGCTTGGCTGGGTTGCAGTCACCGGGCATATCAGTGCCGAGCCGTTACTGCTGGTGTTGATTATCTTTGCCTGGACCCCACCGCACTTCTGGGCGCTGGCCATCCACCGCAAGGAGGAATACGCCAAAGCCGATATCCCGATGCTGCCGGTCACTCACGGCGAACACTACACAAAGATTCACATCATTCTTTACACCTGCATGATGTTCGCCGTTACGCTGCTGCCTTACGCTATCCACATGAGCGGTCTGCTGTATCTGGTCTGCGCAGTCATTCTGGGCGCACGCTTTCTCCAATGGTCGGTGGTGTTGTACCGTGACAGCAAACCGCACGCGGCGATCAACACCTTCAAGTACAGTATCTGGTACCTGTTCCTGTTGTTTATCGCCTTGCTGGTGGATCACTACTTGTTCTTCAACCTATAGATTTTGGTGCCATGACCCGTACTCAGACTACCGTTTTTGTTCTTGTCGCTGTCATCGCCCTGGTATTGGGGCTCACTGTAAACAAAGTGCTTAACAGCAAGGCTCAAGCTGACCCAACCAAGCTGCTCGATGCGGGTATCGTCTTACTGCCTCAAGGTCGTGACGTGCCGAATCTCGACTTGATTGACCAGGACGGCAAGCCATTCAAGACCGAACAGCTCAAAGACAAATGGAGCCTGCTGTTTTTCGGCTACACCTTTTGCCCGGACATTTGCCCGGCAACACTGGCAGAACTGCGCGAACTGAAAAAAATGCTGCCCAAGGAGGCTGTGGATAACTTGCGCGTAGTGCTGGTCAGCGTTGACCCACATCGCGATACGCCGGAGCAGCTGAAGAAATACCTTGGTTACTTTGACCCCGGTTTTATCGGCTTGACCGGTGAAGAAAAGACCATCGAAAAACTGGCCAATGGCGTAAGCATCCCGTTTATTCCAGCCGACACCAGCAAGCCCAATTACACCGTTGATCACAGCGGCAATCTGGTGATTGTTGGCCCGGATGGCAGGCAGCGCGGCTTTATCCGTGCACCGCTGAATAACCAGAAGCTCGCGGCGCAACTGCCCGAACTGCTGAGACAGAAAGACTAAAAGCCGCCAGGTGCGAACTGCATGCAGTCTGCACCTGGGCGTTCAGCTGTTTATTACTTGGCAAACATCTGCGACAGGTCCTTGAAGGCCTTGAATTCAAGCGCATTACCGCAAGGATCAAACAGGAACATGGTTGCCTGTTCACCCACCTGGCCCTTGAAGCGCACATAAGGCTCAATCACAAATTCGGTCTGCCGATCGCGCAACCGCTGCGCCAGCTGCTCCCAATCCTGCCAGCCCAATACCACGCCAAAATGCGGCACCGGCACGTCATGGCCATCGACAGGATTACTCTGCGCGTTGCTTTGCGAGTCAGTCTTCGGGCTTTCGTGGATGACCAGCTGGTGGCCAAAGAAGTCGAAATCAACCCAGTGATCACTGCTGCGACCTTCTGGGCAGCCAAAGACCTCGCCGTAGAAGTGCCGGGCAGCCTTTAAGTCATAAACCGGAATAGCCAGGTGAAACGGAGCGAGAGCCATAGGGATGTCCTGTTGAGAGAAGCCAATCGCCTTAGTTTAGCTACAGTAAAAGTGATTAAAAGCGAATATTATTGCGCCCAACCTCAAATTAAATTGATCAATCGAGACAGTCATGCTCCGCGAGCTAAAAACCTTTTTGCTGGTTGCAAAGTACGGCACCTTCGCGGCGGCAGGTCAGCACGCGGGCCTGACTCAATCAGCGGTGAGCGCGCAAATGCGTGTACTTGAACAGGGGCTGGGCCTGCGTTTGTTCGACCGCAGCGGCCGCGCGGCTGTGCTTAATGCCGCGGGTCGGCATGCGCTGCCACTGGCGGAGCAAATGCTCGGGCTTTATGCACAAATGGCGCTGCCAACAGCCTTGGCGGAATGGCGCGGCGAGTTGAAAGTCGGGGCTATTGCCAGCGTGCAAACCGGCTTACTGCCCGATGCCTTGCCGAGCTTTCGTGCTCAGGCGGCGCAGGTCGAGGTCAAGATCATACCCGGGGTTTCCTTGAACCTGCTTGGCCAGATCGACGCAGGCGAAATTGATTTGGCATTACTGATCAAACCGCCATTCGAGCTGCCCAAAGAACTGCTCGAAGTCAGCTTGGTGCGCGAACCCTTTGTACTGATAACACCCTGGTCTGTCGAAGCCGATGAGCCGCTGAAAATACTCGCCGAGCAGCCTTTCGTTCGCTATGAACGGCGCTCGTTTGGCGGCAGGTTGGTGAGCAGGTTCTTGCGTGAGCAACGGATTGATACCCGCGACACCCTTGAACTGGACGAACTGGAAGCCATAGTGCGGATGGTTGAGAATGGCATGGGAGTATCACTGATTCCACGTGCAGGCTTGTGGCTGCAACGGCCTACGCAGTTGCGCGTGATTGAGTTGGGCCCCCTGACATTTCACCGCGAACTGATTGCCTTGTTACGTCGCGCCCAGCGCCAGCCTGCGCTCGATTGCTTGCTTGAATGCTTGCTCCAGACATCCGCCAACACTTGAGTGTCGCTGTGCCTGTGAATCTCGCCAACAAAAAAGCCGCTCTTAAAGAGCGGCTTTTTCATCGAGCGTTGGTTGCAGCAAGCATTTAGAACGCTGGAACGATTGCACCTTTATATTTTTCAACAATGAAGGCTTTGACGTCTGGGCTGTTCAGTGCCTTGGCCAGTTTCTGCATGGCTGGGCTGTCTTTGTTGTCTTCGCGGGCAACCAGATTGTTCACGTATGGCGAATTGCTGTCTTCGATCACCAGCGCGTCTTTGGTTGGGTTGAGCTTGGCTTCCAACGCGTAGTTGGTGTTGATCAACGCAAGGTCAACCTGAGTCAGAACACGGGCCAGAGTGGCAGCCTCAAGAGCACGGAACTTGATGTTCTTCGGGTTCTCAACCACATCCTTGGGCGTCGCCAGGATGTTGCTTGAGTCCTTGAGCTTGATCAGACCGGCTTTCTCCAGCAGCAACAGCGCGCGGCCGCCGTTGGTTGCATCGTTCGGGATAACCACGGTGGCGCCTTGCGGCAATTCGTCGAGGCTCTTGTACTTGGTCGAATAAGCACCAAAGGGTTCAACATGAACGCCGACAACACTTACCAACTTGGTGCCACGGCTTTTGTTGAACTCATCAAGATAAGGCTGGTGCTGGAAGAAGTTGGCATCCAGACGCTTTTCAGCAACCTGCACGTTTGGCTGGACGTAGTCAGTGAATACCTTGATATCCAGATCTACGCCTTCTTTAGCCAGGGCTGGCTTCACAAATTCGAGGATTTCGGCGTGCGGTACAGCAGTGGCCGCCACGCTCAGGGTTTCAGCCTGGGCGGCAAAGGCAGCGACGGTTGCGAAAGCAGCAACGAGCAACTTTTTCATCATATATCTCCTTGTGGGATGTTAAGCGGCGGCTGATAACCGCACTGTTCTGTTGGTTCTTGGCAAACCGCTTGAGTTTGCTGCAATTATTTACGTGAGAAATGCACCACCAGCTTGTCGCCAACGCTTTGCAGAATCTGCACAAGCACCAGCAATAGCACCACGGTGACCATCATTACGTCGGGCTGATAACGCTGGTAACCGTAACGCACAGCAAGGTCACCAAGACCACCGCCGCCAATCAGGCCGGACATTGCGGTATAAGAAACCAGGGTAATTGCAGTCACGGTGATCGCGGCAAAGATGCCGGGCAGGGCTTCAGGCAGCAGCGCATTGATCACAATCTGTTTAGTGGTTGCGCCCATCGCCTGGGTCGCCTCGATAATGCCTTTATCGACTTCGCGCAATGCGGTCTCGACCAGCCTGGCGAAGAACGGCGTCGCGCCAACCACCAGCGGCGGAATGGCACCGGCAACACCGAGTGAAGTACCAGTGATCACCACGGTTACCGGGATCATCACAATCAGCAAGATCACAAAGGGCACCGAGCGCAGTACGTTAACCAGCAACGAGAGCAGGCCGTAAAAGGCTTTTTGCTCGAACATCTGCCGTGGGCTGGTGAGAAACAGCAGCACACCAAGCGGCAAACCCAGCAATACGGTAAACAGCAGCGAGCCGCCGAGCATGCTCAGGGTGTCGAGGCTGGCCTGCCAGATTTCGACCCAGTCGACGTTGGGAAATAGGCTTTCCATTAGCGCAGCACCTCCAGGTGAACGTCGGCCTCGGCAAAGCAGGCAATCGCCGCTTCCAGGTCGCCGCCGGTCAGGGCCAAGGTCAACTGGCCGTACGGCGTGTCTTTGATGCGGTCGATACGACCGGCAAGAATGCTGTAATCAACCCCGGTCTGGCGGGCAACAGTGCCCAGCAAAGGCGCATATGTAGCTTCGCCCTGGAAGGTCAGGCGCAAGATGCGGCCTTCAACATGGGCAAAGTCATCGTGCTGTTCTTGTTCATCGACATGCTCGGACTCCTGCACGAAGCGCTTGGTGGTGCTGTGCTGCGGATGCAGGAACACGTCCGCCACCGGGCCTTGCTCGACAATAATCCCGGCATCCATCACTGCAACGCGATCGCATACCCGGCGGATGACATCCATTTCATGGGTAATCAGCACAATGGTCAGGTTCAGCTCGCGGTTGATCTCAGCCAGCAATTGCAGGACCGACGCGGTTGTTTGCGGGTCTAGTGCGCTGGTGGCTTCATCGCAGAGCAGGATTTTGGGCTCGGTGGCCAATGCCCGGGCAATACCGACACGCTGCTTTTGGCCGCCCGACAGTTGCGCAGGGTATTTCTTGGCGTGGTCGCTCAAGCCAACACGGGCGAGCAATTGCGCGACTCGCTTGTCGAGATCGACGCGTGACAACTTGCCAGCCAATTTCAGCGGCAGCGCAACGTTGTCGGCCACGGTTTTCGATGACAACAGGTTGAAGTGCTGGAAAATCATTCCGACCTGCTGGCGGAAACCACGCAAGCCATTGGCGTCCAGCGCGGTGACTTCTTCACCGTCAATGTCGATGCGCCCACCGGAAGGCTCTTCCAGGCGGTTGATCAAGCGCAGCAGGGTACTTTTACCGGCACCGGAGTGGCCGATAATGCCGAATACTTCGCCACGGGCGATGTTCAAGTCGGTCGGCTGTAGCGCCGTTATCGCTTGGCCATTGACGTGATACGCCTTATGGACCTGTTGAAAATTGATCACGCGGGAAACCTTTTGGGTCTTCAAACTGCGGGGTAAGCGCAAAAAGGTTGCGTAGTTTACCCGCTGCTCTATAGGTCTCAAAAATCTTTGTAGACCTATGGTTATAACTAAATCGAAATAACGATCGTGGTTTTTAGCGCCGTGTAGCCAGCTGCCCAGTACATCTTGGGCAAGCCAGAAACTCACGCGGGTACTTGGCCTGGCCCGCAGCAGGTAGTTGCCGGACCGATTAGAACTTCGGTCGCGGGCTGAGCACCAGGCGCGGCACCGAATCCGCCTTGATGGTATAGCTCAAGCTCGCCTTGTAATTCGGCTCAATGCGTTTGATGCGTGCATTGAGCAACGCAGCAACCCACGGGTAATCCTTACTTTCACGAACCTGGATATGCACGGCGCAATTGAAGTGCACGACATCTGACGCCGCTTTATCGAGCAGACGGCGCAAGCTGTCGTTGTCGTGGTTATCCAGCATTGGCAGCAATACCTGGCTGTTCGCCTCGGATGGATTGATCACTTGCGCCTTGGGCTTGCCCGGCGTCCTGACCCCCACTTGAGGTTCGGCCAAACGCGCGATGCCAAGTACCGCCGCCTGGGTTTCAGCCGCTTGGCGCAGTAGCTGCGCTTGCTCAAGGCGTGCAGCTTCAGCCTTGGCGCCGGCGGCGCGCTGTTCTTGGGCGGCATTCATTTCGGTCTCACGGGCTTTGGCAATCGCCCCGTCCAGGCCGGTGGTCAAAGCAGGCGCTTGCGGCATCATGCTGCGGGCACGTCCAAGGGCTGTGGTGGCGGTATCAAGATCGCCACTTTGCAAGGCTTGCTGGCCTTGGTGCAGGTAGGCTTCGGCCAGTTGCCGTTGATAGGCCTCAAGGCGCGTATCGCCTGCTGCACTGAGTTTCAAGGCATCGAGTTGTTGCTCGGCAGCTGCCAAGTCACCGGCGCGCAGGCTTTGGTCGATCTGGTTGAAGCCGCTGACCACAGCATCAGTCGGCAGATTTGCCTCTTGAGGCACTTGCTGCTGGCAGGCCGCCAACACCAGTAAAGTCGCAACGATAAACAGGCGACGCAACGCTAAAGACATCATTCTGTTAGTCTCGAATTGAACAAAAAACACGCAAGTTTACACCAGCAAGGCGACAGACCACGAATCTGCCGCCCAAGTGTTAAGCATGACGTTTGGGCAATGCAAAACTAAGCAAGAACAAACTGGCGGCAGAAACCACAATCGAAGGCCCGGCGGGCGTGTCTTGAAACCAGGAAAGGCTGAGCCCGCAGCACACGGCAACCATACCCAGCAGGCTCGCACCGAACGCCATTTGCTCAGGCGTTCGCGCATGACGCTGGGCGGCTGCGGCTGGAATAATCAGCAACGAGGTAATCAGCAACACCCCGACGATTTTCATCGCCACCGCAATCACCACAGCAATCAAAAGCATCAAGCTCAGACGAATCGCCGCGACCGGCAGCCCTTCAACCTTGGCCAGTTCCTCGTGCACGGTAATTGCCAGCAAGGGCCGCCAAAGAATCGCCAATAACACCAGCACCAGCGCGCTGCCGCCGAGAATCCAGGCCAGATCAGTGGGGCCGACAGCCAGCAGATCACCAAACAGATAGCCCATCAAATCAATACGCACGTCATGCATGAAGCTCAGTACCACCAAACCCAGGGACAGGGTGCTGTGCGCGAGAATCCCGAGCAGGGTGTCGGAGGCCAGCGGCTGCCGGGTTTGCAGTGTCACCAAGAGCGCCGCAATCAATACGCAGCCAACGGTAACGGCGAACATTGGGCTGACATCCAGCATCAAGCCCAGTGCCACGCCAAGCAGGGCCGCGTGCGACAGCGTATCGCCAAAATAAGCCATGCGACGCCAAACCACGAACGAACCCAGCGGGCCGGCAACCAGCGCCAATGCCAGACCGGCAACCAGCGCATTAATCAGAAAATCAGCCATTATTTTTCCGCGCTCCCCGGCGCGTGCCCGCAGTTCGGGCCATGTACATGAGGTTGCTCGCTGATGACGCCGCCATGCAGGTCGTGGGCGTGGTCGTGATGGTGGTGATAGACCGCGAGGCTTTTCGCATCCTGACCGAACAGCTCGACAAACGCGGGGTCGCCGCTGACTTGCTCCGGGTGCCCGGAACAACATACATGGCGATTGAGGCACACCACTTTGTCAGTGGTACTCATCACCAAGTGCAAGTCATGGGAAACCATCAGCACGCCACACTGGTGACGGTCACGCAGACGGGTAATCAGCCGATATAACTCCGCCTGCCCGGCGACATCAACACCCTGGACCGGCTCATCAAGCACAAGCAACTCAGGTTCGCGCAACAGCGCCCGCGCCAGCAATACCCGTTGCATCTCGCCGCCGGAGACTGTTTGCAAAGGGCTGTCGATAACATGCTCGGCGCCAACTTCAGCCAAGGCTGACAACGCCTTGCGTCGATCCACACCCGGTACCAAGCGCAAAAAGCGCAGCACGGTGAGCGGTAAGGTGGCGTCGACATGCAGCTTTTGCGGCATATAGCCGATGCGCAGCTTGTGCTTGCGCCAGACATCGCCAGTATCGATTTTCAGCAAACCGAGCACTGCCCGTACCAGGGTTGTCTTGCCAGCACCGTTGGGGCCGATCAGGGTAACGATTTCACCCGGTCTGACGCTAAGTTGCACGTTCTCAAGCACGGCCTGACCAGAAAAGTGAACGCCGACATCTTCAAGCCGTATCAGCGCATCAGTCATTTGGGCTCCCGGCAGGCTGCGCATAATCCAACCACTTCGACGGTCTGGCTTTCGACTGCAAAGCCAATGCTCTTGGCGCTATTGAGAATGGCTTGGTTAATTTTCTCGTGCTCAAGCTCAACTGCGACGTGGCAATCGCGGCAGATCAGGAACTGGCCCTGATGCGCATGCTCTGGCTGGTTACAGCCGACAAAGGCATTGAGTGAAGCAATGCGGTGCACCAAGCCGTTTTCCAGCAGGAAATCCAAGGCGCGGTAGACCGTAGGCGGCGCGGCGCGGCGACCATCTTCATCGCTCAGTACACCGAGGATGTCATAGGCGCCCAATGGCTTATGGCTCTGCCACACCAATTCCAGCACCCGTTTGCGCAACGCGGTCAGGCGCGTGCCTTGGCGCAGGCAGATATGTTCGGCTTCAGCCAAGGCATGGCTGACGCAATGCGAATGATCGTGTGGGCGGGATGCAAGCGGTGTCTGAGTCATGGGCGGCGACGTTTTGGTTAAGAGACGTTATTATATAACCTCTTTTGTCCTTATCGAGTATTTATCGTGTCACGTGTCTTCTCTGTCGCTTGTTTATTGCTGAGCACCTTGCTGTGCAGCACCGTTGCCCAGGCTGAGGTGCAGGTGCTAACGAGTATCAAACCCCTGCAGCTGATTGCCGCCGCCGTGCAGGATGGCGTTGGCGAGCCTGATGTACTGCTGCCGCCTGGCGCATCGCCGCACCATTACGCACTGCGACCTTCGGACATTCGCCGGGTGCGTGATGCCCAGTTGATGTATTGGGTTGGCCCTGAACTGGAAAACTTTCTGCCACGGGTAATGGCCCAGCGCACACAACCCAGTGTCGCGATACAAACCCTGAAAGGGCTGCAACTGCAGCATTTCGGCGAAACGGAGGAACATGAGGCACACAACCATGGCGCCGATGATCACGATCACGACCACCAACCGGGTAGCCTGGATGTGCACCTGTGGCTGAACCCAGTCAATGCCCAGGTCATTGCCGAACGCATGGCTGCTGACTTGAGCAGTGCGGACCCAAGCAACGCCGCGCGCTATCAAGCCAATCTGGCAGCTTTCGACGAGCGCCTGAAAACCCTCGACGCACGCTTGAAGACCCGCTTGCAGGCTGCCGAAGGCAAACCCTATTTCGTCTTCCACGAAGCCTATAACTACTTCGAACACGCCTATGGCCTTGAACACGCTGGCGTATTCAGCGTCTTGGGAGAAGTGCAGCCAGGCGCCAAGCATGTCGATGCGATGCGCGAGCGCTTGCAAGAAGCGGGACCGGCCTGCGTATTCAGCGAGCCACCCTTTGTACCGCGCCTGGCGAAAACCCTTACCGCAGGCTTGCCGGTCAACCTGGCGGTACTCGACCCAATGGGAGCTGAGCTGAGCGCCAACGCAACAGGCTACGAGACGTTGATGGATAACTTGGCCAACGACCTGACTCAATGCTTGGGCAATTTACCTGCGGCCCAACAGCAACAGCCCTAAACCAGTGTTTGCCTGCAATCCAGGCAAACACCAATTACAGGGCAAATGGCAGGTGTAAATCGACTTGCTGACGATGACTCAGGCGCTGGCGAAACTCGTCTGGGTCATGAATCAGCACTTCCTGACCGGCGAATGACTCTGCGGCGATCAGGCGTGACAGCCAAAAACGCACACATGCTACCCGCAGCAGGGTTGGCCAAAGTTCAGCCTCAGCTGCTGTGAACGGACGCAACGCAGCATAGGCGCCAAGCAAGGCGCGGGCCCGGTGCAGATCAAGCTGGCCGTCTGCTCCTGAGCACCAATCATTAAGCGTGATCGCCAGGTCATACAGCATCGGCCCCGAGCAGGCGTTGTAGAAATCGATCACCCCAGCCAGATGCAGGCCATCAAACAACACATTGTCACGGAACAGGTCAGCGTGCAGATTAGCTTGGGGCAATGCTTGGATTTGCGTCTTGTGCTGGTTAATTTCAGCCAGCACCGCATTAAGCAACTCAGCAGACTTGGCTGGCAATTGCTCGGCCAGATGCGGGCCTTGTTGCAACATCCAGTCGAGGCCACGATCACTTTTGCGCGTGATCGGTTGCTCACGGGTTGCCACATGAATACGCGCCAGCAGTTGCCCAACCTCCTGGCAGTGATGGGCATTGGCCTCGCTCACATGCTTGCCACTCAAGCGCGGCTGCAGCAAGGCAGGCTTATCAGCCAAGCTGCGCAAGGCTTGATCATCGGTGGTGCGCAACGCATAAGGCACTGGCAAGCCAGCCTCATGCAACACATCGAGCAGCTCGATAAAGAACGGCAGGTCAGCGCTTGGACCACGCTCGATCAGGGTCAGGACGAATTCGCCCTGCTCCAGGCTGATAAAAAAATTGGTGTTCTCACTGCCCGCAGCAATACCTTGGAAGTCGCGCAGGCGACCTAATCCATAGGGAGCAAGAAAGACTTCTAACTCTGGACGTTCCAGAGGGGTAAACACGGACATGTCAAAACTGCCTTAGCGCCTAAAACGTTATCTGTATTGCTCGATTACCAGCTGAAGATTTCCCATGCAGGAATCAACATGTCAGGGTCGTCGGAACGGATGAAATTGCCGTCACTGCCATCAGAGCGCACCAAAAAGTAAGGTTTGCCATTCTTTGGAATGACTTTGATCGCATACAGAAAACCGTTGACCCGGTACTCCTGCACCTTGCGATCGCCTTCTTGACGTATGGTTACGTCCGGTTCCGCAGTGACCGGATCCTCGGCATGCGCCACGGTTGCGCCAACGCCAAGCAAGCCAGCCAGTAACAGGCAGTTAAGTGTGCGCATGGTAACCTTGCCCTTTTGTAGTCAACGATGCAGTCATTCTAGTGGTTAGTCAGTCTATAGGGTTAATTGTTGTTCGTCGGCTTTAGAAAAGCTGCGCACAATTGGGCTACCCTGTTTACGCTCGAACACCATTAAGACTGCCCCCGTCAAAAGGTTAAACCTGCTCATGAGTCAAACCCCTCTGGTTCTGGTCGACGGTTCTTCGTACCTGTACCGCGCCTTTCATGCATTGCCGCCACTGACCACCTCAAAGGGTCTGCCCACAGGTGCGGTCAAGGGCGTGTTGAACATGCTCAAGAGTTTGCGCAAGCAATATCCAGACAGCCCTTTTGCCGTAGTTTTCGATGCAAAAGGCGGCACCTTCCGCGATGAAATGTTTGCCGAATACAAAGCCAACCGCCCTTCCATGCCGGATGAACTGCGCGTGCAGATCGAACCGCTGCATGCCAGCGTGCGCGCACAAGGCTTGCCATTGCTCTGCGTTGAAGGCGTTGAGGCCGATGACGTAATAGGCACGTTGGCGCGCAAAGCTGCAGGTGAAGGCCGCGATGTGGTGATATCCACAGGCGACAAGGACATGGCGCAGCTGGTCTGCAAGCACGTTACCCTGGTCAACACCATGACCGGTAGCGTCTACGACATCGAAGGCGTGAAAGAGAAATTCGGGGTCGGTCCTGAGCTGATCATCGACTACCTCGCACTGATGGGCGACAAGGTCGACAACATTCCGGGCGTGCCCGGAGTCGGTGAAAAAACCGCGCTGGGCTTGTTAGTTGGTGTCGGTGGCGGCCTTGATGTGATCTACGCCAATCTCGACAAAGTCCCTGAGCTGCCAATTCGTGGCGCCAAAGGCTTGCCTGCCAAGCTCGAAGAACATCGCGACATGGCTTACCTGTCCTATCAGTTGGCAACCATCAAGCTCGACGTCGAACTGAACGTCGAGATTGAAGCGCTGCACCCGGGCACCCCCGACGTAGAGCAGTTGCTTGAATTATATGAAGAGCTGGAATTCAAGACTTGGCGCGACGAGCTGCAGCGCAAACACAAAGCGGTGGCAGCCAAGGTTGCAGCGACGCCGTCCAATGACCTGTTTGCCCTGCCAGCAGATGTCGCCGACGCACCGGCGGATGCCAGCGATGCAGTAACCGCAGCAGGCGGTTACCAGACCGTACTTGAGCAAGCTGAATTTGACGCCTGGCTTGAGAAGCTAGATAAAGCCGAGCTCATCGCCTTTGATACCGAAACCACCAGCGTAGATGCCCAGCAGGCGCAACTAGTCGGTGTTTCATTTGCCGTCAGCGCCGGTGAAGCCGCGTACGTGCCCTTGGCCCACTCTTATATGGGCGTGCCGACACAACTTGATCGCGACGCCGTGCTCAAGGCGCTGAAGCCAATCCTCGAAAACCCGAATAAAGCCAAAGTCGGCCAGAACGCCAAGTACGACATCAACATACTGGCCAATGCCTCGACGCCCGTCCATGTCCAGGGTGTGAAGTTCGACACCATGCTGGAATCCTACGTGTACGACTCCACCGCAACGCGCCACGATATGGACAGCCTTGCGCTCAAGTACCTCGGCCACAGCACCATCCGCTTTGAAGATATTGCTGGCAAAGGCGCCAAGCAGCTGACCTTCGATCAGATTTCTCTCGAACAAGCCGGCCCCTATGCTGCTGAAGATGCAGATATAACCCTGCGTCTGCACCAGGCGCTGTGGGAGAAGCTTTCGGCCACGCCGAGCCTGCTCAGCGTGCTCGGCGATATTGAAATTCCGCTGGTACCGGTGCTGGCGCGTATTGAACGCCAGGGCGCACTGGTCGATGCCAAGCTTCTCGGCGAACAGAGCCGCGAGCTGGGTGAAAAGCTGATTGCGCTGGAGCGACAAGCATTCGACATCGCGGGCGAAGAGTTCAACCTGGCCTCGCCCAAGCAGCTCGGGGTGATTCTCTACGAGAAACTCGGCCTGCCAATCATCAGCAAGACAGCCAAGGGCCAAGCATCTACCGCTGAAGCGGTGCTGGCCGAACTGGCTGAGCAGGATTTCGAACTGCCCAAAGTGCTGATGCAATACCGCAGCCTGAGCAAACTCAAGAGCACCTATACCGATCGCTTGCCAGAGCAAATCAACCCGCGCACGGGGCGAATCCACACCAGCTATCATCAGGCGGTTGCCGCCACAGGCCGCCTGTCTTCCAGTGACCCGAACCTGCAGAACATTCCGATCCGCACTGCCGAAGGCCGACGCATTCGCCAAGCCTTTGTCGCGCCTAAAGGCTACAAGCTGCTGGCGGCGGACTACTCGCAGATCGAACTACGGATCATGGCGCACCTGGCGCAAGATGCCGGCCTGCTTGATGCTTTCCGCCACGATCTTGATGTGCACAAGGCCACGGCTGCCGAAGTATTCGGCGTAGAACTTGATGAGGTCAGCAGCGACCAGCGCCGCAGCGCCAAAGCCATCAACTTCGGCCTGATCTACGGCATGAGCGCGTTCGGCCTGGCCAAGCAGATTGGGGTCGACCGCAAGCAGTCGCAAGCTTATATCGACCGCTACTTCGCGCGTTATCCGGGGGTTCTGGCCTATATGGAAAGCACCCGGGCAAAGGCCGCAGAGCAAGGCTTCGTCGAGACCATCTTCGGGCGCCGCCTGTATTTGCCTGAGATCAACGCGAAAAACCCGGCGCTGCGCAAAGGCGCCGAACGCACGGCAATCAACGCCCCAATGCAAGGCACTGCAGCCGATATCATCAAACGCGCAATGATTGCTGTGGATAAATGGCTGACCGAATCAAAGCTCGATGCCAAGGTTATCCTGCAGGTTCACGATGAATTGGTGCTTGAGGTACGCGAGGACCAGGTCGATACGGTTCGCGAGCAGATAAAACTGCAAATGAGCGGCGCCGCCAAGCTGGATGTGCCGCTACTGGTCGAGGTCGGGGTAGGCAACAACTGGGACGAAGCCCACTGATCTCGGGCCCTGTAGCATGGACAGCGCATGCTGTCCGTGCTACAGATCGCAAAGTTATTAAAAGCCTTTGCTTATGACTAAAATATTTTTTAAAACGGCTGAACTTTCTTTTCCAGCAACCAGTCAGAGGTTATGAATGGCCCGCAAAGCCATTCATGCTCCTTTGTTGTGTTAAGTGTTGGCAGACATCTGAACCCCGCCCTAGCGGTTCAGACCCTTAAACTCCGAACTTCTCCCTCCCCATATGAAGCTCGGAGTTTTTTTTGCCTGAAGAAAAGTTCAGCCCGCCCCGCAGGCCTCGTAATCGCTGAGGTTCAGCATATCTAAACAGCGCAATTTAGCAGCCGAGCCTAGTCTTCGATTTCGTCCTGCGCGACTTCTGCATCGGGCTCATTGAGCATCAGCCACTCGGCCAAAACCGCCTGCGCATCTTCAACACCAAGGCGCTTGGGCGCGGAAAACAGCTGGATGCTGATCTGCTTGCCCCAGTTCCTGTGAATTTCTTGCTGCACTTTCAACAGGACATTCTTGGCGGCGCCAAAGGTCAACTTGTCGGCTTTGGTCAGCAGAATATGCAGCGGCATGCCGCTGGCTTTCGACCAATCGAGCAATAATTGGTCGAACTCGGTGAGCGGATGACGGATATCCATCATCAATATCAGCCCGCGCAGGCTTTCGCGACTGCCCAAATAGGCTTCCAGGTGCTTTTGCCAATGCAACTTGAGAGGAATTGGCACCTTGGCGTAGCCATAGCCTGGCAGGTCGACAAGACGCCGTTCGTCGTCCAGGCGGAAGAAGTTAAGCAATTGCGTGCGCCCCGGCGTTTTCGAGGTGCGGGCCAGGCTCGCGTGGGTGATGGTGTTCAGCGCGCTCGACTTACCCGCGTTAGAACGCCCGGCAAATGCCACTTCATGGCCGTGATCAGACGGGCATTGATCAACCTTTGCGGCGCTGATCTGAAAGGTGGCTTTTTGGCAAAGGCCGATGATTGGGTTCTTTAATTGCATGTAATTGCCTGGGTATCCGGTAAGAGCGTGGGCGAGAGCGGCGCATATTTTGCGCCACGAATGAGTGTGGCCCTTGCGACATTTGCGCGCATCCTGCCTGTGATAGCTACATCGGGCAAGTCGCGTCGTTTCCGTTTCAGTCCTGCCAGTATATAATGCCGCAGATTTTGTGTGCGCTTTGCCCTTTACTTGGGGTATGTGTACACGGGGACGAATAAGATTATCTGCGCATAGAATGCAGAACGCCCCTCCCTGATGAGGTTGATCTCGTGAAAAAAATATTGCTAGCTGCAGGTGTATTGACACTGTCACTAAACACCCAGGCTGCCCAAGACCCAGAAGCTGTATACGCTAAAGCGTGTGCCGCTTGTCATAACGGTCAACTGCCTATGGCGCCTAAAAAAGGCGACAAGGCTGCGTGGGAGCCGCGTTTGGCCAAAGGTACAGATGCTCTGGTTGCGAGCGTCACCAATGGTTTGAATGCCATGCCGCCACGCGGTTTGTGCATGGATTGCACGGCCGAGGATTACAAAGCGGTCATCAAATTGATGACTGAATAAACTCGGTCTATTACTCTTTCTCTCTTAGCCGTTATTGGATTAGCTGATGAACAAAGTACTCGTGAGTCTGCTGTTGACCCTTGGTATCACTGGTTTGGCGCATGCCGCCGGCGACGCTACTGCTGGTCAGAGCAAAGCCGCTGTATGTGGCGCCTGTCATGGTCCTGACGGCAATAGCCCAGCCCCAAACTTCCCTAAACTGGCAGGTCAAGGCGAGCGCTACTTGCTCAAACAGATCCACGACATCAAGAACGGTGACCGTACCGTTGTCGAGATGACGGGTATTCTGGATAACCTCTCCGAGCAGGATATTGCTGATATCGCTGCCTACTTCTCCAGCCAGAAGATGAGCGTCGGCGCAGCTGACCCGGAACTGGTCAAGCGCGGCGAAGCACTGTTCCGCGGTGGCAAGCTTGAAGAAGGCATGCCAGCTTGCACCGGCTGTCATTCACCTAATGGCGCGGGTATCGCTGCTGCCGGTTTCCCACACTTGGGCGGTCAACACGCAACCTACGTTGCCAAGCAGCTGACCGACTTCCGTGAAGGCAACCGCACCAACGATGGCGACGCAATGATCATGCGCTCTATCGCTGCAAAGTTGAGCAATAAAGACATCGCTGCCATTTCGAGCTATGTCCAAGGCCTGCACTGAGTTGTGCACGCTGTGACATGAAGTGTTAAAAAAGGGTGGCAATGGCCACCCTTTTCTATTTGTTGCGCCGTTACAATGGCTTGAACCTCGCAAAAGACTACAGGTCGAACCGTCAAACCTGTGATCTAAGGCCAGACATCGCTTATTTTTTTAAAGGAGTTCTGCATGCGTAACCTGATTCTTAGCGCCGCCCTGGTCACTGCCAGCCTGTTTGGTGTTGCGGCGCACGCCGAACCAATCGAAGCGGGCAAACAGTATGTTGAGTTGTCGAATCCTGTACCGGTATCCAAGCCCGGCAAAATCGAAGTGGTTGAGCTGTTCTGGTATGGCTGCCCGCATTGCTATCAGTTTGAGTCGACCATCAACCCGTGGATCAAGCAACTGCCTGATGACGTCAATTTCGTTCGCGTACCGGCAATGTTCGGCGGTGTCTGGAATGTCCATGGTCAATTGTTCATCACCCTCGAAAGCATGGGCGTAGAGCACCAGGTTCATTCGTCAGTATTCGATGCGATCCACAACCAGGGCAAAAAACTGGCCACTCCAGAAGAGATGGCTGACTACCTGGCTGGCCTGGGTGTTGACCGTGAAGAGTTCCTCAAGACCTACAACTCCTTTGGCGTGAAGAGCCAGATGGAGAAAGATAAGAAACTGGCGATGGCCTATCAAATCAGCGGCGTCCCAACCCTGATCGTCAACGGCAAATACCGTTTTGACATCAGCAGCTCCGGTGGCCCACAGCAGGCACTGGAAGTTGCCGACCACCTCATCGCCAAGGAGCGGGCTGCGCAGTAAGCGCGCCTGCCCGAGGCGTTAGCCGTGCTACGCCGTTGGCAAAAAACACGACAGGTTAATCTGTGCGACCCACAAATCAACCTGTCGTGCGAGCCGGTAGCTGACTGGCCTGAAAATAACTGCCTGCGCCTGCTCAGCTTTAATATCCAGGTAGGCATCAGCACCGAGCGCTATCACCACTACCTGACCCGCGGCTGGCAACATATCCTGCCCCACGCAGGCCGCTCACTGAACCTGCAACGCATTGGCGCGCTACTGGCCGATTACGATGTGGTTGCCCTGCAAGAAGCCGATGGCGGCAGCTTGCGCTCGGGCAATATCAATCAGGTCGAACACCTTGCGCACCTCGGCGCATTTCCTTTCTGGTACCAACAGCTCAACCGCAACCTCGGCCGTTTTGCCCAGCACAGCAATGGCCTGTTGAGCCGTATTCGCCCGACGTTGATCGAAGACCACCCGCTGCCCGGGCCACCCGGTCGCGGAGCCATATTGCTGCGCATTGGCGAAGGCGAGGATGCAATTGCGGTGGTCATGATGCACTTGTCGTTGGGCGCACGTACGCGTTCACGGCAACTGGCCTATATCCGCGAGCTGCTCGGCAGCTATCGTCACCACATATTGATGGGTGACATGAATACCCACGCCAACGACTTGTTGCTCAACTCGCCGTTGCGCGACCTGGGCTTGCTGGCGCCGCAGGTTGATGCCACATTCCCGAGCTGGCGGCCCCAGCGCTGTCTTGATCATATTTTGCTCAGCCCGACACTTGAACTGAGACGCGTGGAAGTCCTGGCTCAGCCGATCTCTGATCATTTACCCGTTGCAGTTGAGATTGGCCTACCCAACATGCCAAACGCCGCAAAGCCGCCTATGTTAAATACATCATCCGCGCGGAAGCCTTGAATGAGCACTGATGCTGAACATTGGAAAGACAAATATCTGTCCAGCCTCGAACAACAGGACAAGCTCGAACAACGTTGGGATATGCGTCTTGATCTGCTGCGCCGTGGCCTGGTGCGTAGCAGCCTTGCTGCAGAAGGTGCCGACAAGGCCGTCGACCAGTGCATGCAGGATTTGCGGGCCGTGCTGCGCAAAAATGATATCGACGCTGGCCTGTCCAATCTGATTCCACACCTGGAACGCACCGTTCTCGACTCTGAAAAACAGCGCAAAAAGCGCGCGGAACGTATTACCGAAGCCCTGACGGCACTGGTTGATCAACTGTTTCGCCTTGAGCCGCCACGTGAAATAACCAAGCCACTCAAAGCCTTTGCCAAAAAACTGGAGCGCTCATATGAACACTCCAGCGAACTACCAGCGCTGCTCACCGAACTCAGCACACTGCAACGACAAACACTGGCGGCACTAGAAAACCAAGAAACCAAACGCCCCGGTTTGCTGCAGCGCCTGCTTGGAGGTAATCACCCCGCACCCGCCCAGGCTCCAGCCGCTGAATCGCTGCAGCCACAAGCAACAGGCGTTACGGCGAACACGTCCTATCTGGCGCCAATGCCTGAGACTGAGCAAGAAACCGAGCCGCAAAGCGCCGTTGAACCACAGGACGAATACTCACTTGAGCCTGCGGCCAACGAACCGCTGCCTGAAACCGAACCGCTGGCAGACCAGCAGCCCCCAAGCGATCCACTCCTTGTAGAGGCTGAAAAGCAGTCGGTAATAGAGACCGTTGTAGCCGTCCAAGCGAACACCATTGAAACGGATGATCAAGCTCAAGAACCCGTCATTGCCGAAGTTGCAACGACTGAAACGCATCACGACCTGGCTTCGCCAGAGACCGCGACTGAGCCTACCGAGGAAGTGGTCCAGGCCGATCCCGAGCTAGAACCAGAGCCGGTCTACAGCGCAATTGCCGATCACGTTGAGGCAACCCTGCTCGAGTTGCTTGCCGAACTGCCCCTGCCCGAACACCATCAGTCGCAAGCCGAGGCATTAAGCAAGCGCATCCGCGCGGGCTTGAACATGTATGAGCTAGTCCCGGTGCTCGATGATCTCGCGGTACTGATGCGCGTAATTGCAGATGTCGGGCAACGCGAGTTTGAGGGCTACCTAAAGCAACTCAACGAGCGCCTTGCCCACTTCCAAGGGTCACTCAAGGATACGCATGAAGGCTACGTTGAAGCGGTCAACTCTGAGCGAGCGTTGGATACCGAGCTTCGCGAACAGGTTGATGGCCTCAATGCCAGCGTGCAAGAGGCCACGGACCTGAGCAACCTCAAAGACCTGGTTGAAAACCGCCTGAGCGGCTTGCTTGGCACCATGGCGCAATACCAATCGCAGCGTGATGAACGCGAGCAACAAGTCACCAGCCGCCTGCAAACGCTGGTTGAGCGCGTTGCGAGCATGGAGCAGGAAGCAACAGGGTTTCGCCAGCACATTGAGGAGCAGCGGCAAAAGGCCCTGATCGACCCGCTCACCGGGCTACCCAATCGCGCGGCCTGGAGCGAGCGCCTTGAAATCGAACTGGCCCGCTGGCAACGCTACAATGGCCACCTGCTGCTGGCGATTATCGATATCGACCACTTCAAGCGGATCAACGATGCCTACGGCCATCTGGCGGGTGACAAGGTGCTGAAGATCATTGCCGGCGAGCTGCAAAAGCGGATGCGCAAAACCGATTTTATCGCCCGCTTCGGTGGCGAGGAGTTTGTTGTGCTGCTGCCATCAACCCCACTGGAAGGTGGCCAGCAGTTAATAGAAACCCTGCGCAGCGCCATTGAGAAGTGTCCGTTTCACTTCAAGGGCGAGCCTGTCACCATCACCTTGTCGGCGGGCATCAGTGCCTTTGCTGAAGGTGAACGCAGCGATGAGGTGTTCGAGCGCGCCGACCAGGCGCTCTACCGCGCTAAAAAGCAGGGCCGCAACCGTGTAGAGCAGGGCTAGCTCTGAACCATCGCTGCACTCACAGGAACCAACGGAACCACGGCGACCCGACTGAAGTATTTGCATGCCAGGGCTCGATACAGCCCTGCCCGCAAAGACTGTTGCGCCCAACGCAGCTAAACTAGCATCAGGATGATGGAGTGATGCATGGATATCTTAAGCATCGCGGTATTGATATTTCTGGTGACTGACCCGTTCGGTAACATCGCGATCTACATTGCTGCGTTAAAAAACGTCAGCCCCGAGCGGCGCTTGTGGGTGGCTGGGCGCGAGCTGCTCTTCGCCCTGGCGCTGTTGCTGCTGTTCCTAACATTTGGCGACAAAATCCTCAGCAGCCTGGGCCTGTCACGAGAGGCCACGGCGATTGCTGGGGCTATAATTCTGTTTGTCGTCGCCATGCGCCTGATTTTTCCCAGTCCACAAGGCTTGTTGGGCGATTTGCCAGACGGTGAACCCATGCTGGTTCCACTGGCAACACCTGCAGTTGCCGGGCCCTCAGCGCTTGCCGTGTTGATGACCCTGCGTAATACCCATGCCGGTCCACTTTGGGAGCTGTATCTGGCGGTGATCATCGCGTGGACGGCTACCGCATTTATCTTGCTGCAGGCATCGTTACTGCAGCGTTTTTTAGGTCCCCGAGGGTTAACTGCAATTGAACGACTTATGGGCATGTTATTGATCATGCTCAGTGTCGACATGCTGCTGGATAACCTGCAAAGCGTGCTGCATATCAAACCATGAAATTATTCTGTATTACCCTGATGTTGGTCTTGCTGGCCGGTTGCGCCAGCGGCCCAAGCATCGACAAGAGCTACACCGCAACCGGCCAAGGCAGCCGGGTGCAATATGTGGTCCTGCATTACACCTCGACCAATTTGCAACGCTCCCTGGAGCTGCTGACAACCACGGATGTCAGCAGCCATTACCTGATCGACTCAAACCCTGCGACCGTCTACCAGCTCGTGGATGAAAACCGTCGTGCGTGGCATGCAGGGGTCAGTTCATGGAAGGGCCGCACATGGCTCAACAGCACCACCATTGGCATTGAAATGGTCAACAAAGGCTACACCGACACGCCTTCCGGGCGGGTGTGGCAGCCCTATACCGAAGCGCAGATCCAGGCGCTGATCAGCTTGCTCAAAGACATTGTCAAACGCCACGACCTGCCGCTCGGCAGTATTATCGGCCACAGCGATGTAGCACCTCAGCGCAAGGTTGACCCGGGCCCCTACTTTCCATGGAAACGCTTGGCCGATGAAGGGCTGGTGCCATGGCCGGATGCCAACGAAGTCGCCCGCAAGCAGGCGCAACTGGCGGTCAACCTGCCCAATATCGGCTGGTTCCAGCATCAATTGGCGCGTCAGGGCTACGAGATCATCGAGAGTGGTCAACTCGATAAACAAACCCGCAAAGTACTTGCCGCATTTCAAATGAAATATCGACCCAGCAACTATTCCGGCGAAGCCGATGCACAAACCGCCGCGATGCTGCTGGTGCTCAACAGCAAGCTCTAAGCGACAACGCCACCTTGCCCATGCAAATCACGGAGCCAAAGTCTGTTTGGACCCACCGCCCCGAAACCCTGAAGCTAAGGAGTTACGACCGTTGTACCAATCAGCCGCGAATCCGCCAGCGCTGCAGTGCGATGCACGGTCACGGCTTGATAGGCAGGGTCGCTGATCATGCTCAGGAACGCTTGCTTGGAGGGATAGCGCACCAACAGCATCTGGTCCCACTGCTCATCACTGGGTGCAATCAACGCGACATGGCCCGCGGCCAGCAATTCCACATTGCCGCCCACGCCCTGCACTTTACCCAGGGCCGTCTTGCTGTAGGTCGCATAGGCTTGCTGGCCGCTGCATGGCGCGTGGCTGCTGCCCTCGGGATAGGCGGCTTGTGCATTGAAACGCAGCAGGTTGAGCATCAGGATTGGCACATTGTCGGGCATACGCTCGGCAAACTCGGCCAGTTGTTCAGGACTCGGATTCAAGCTGGGCATGTCAGTCTTCCACTAGGTAGCAGACTCAACAGTGCCTGAGCCTTGGTCAGGGTCAAGGCTCATTGACCGGGTTTATGAGATGTAATGAGTCAAGCTGGGCGCGCGCCCTCTTCAATCAGGCAAGCATGGCCTGCAGGGTGCTGCGCAACTGGTCGAGCTGGAAGGGTTTTCTGATCGTGGCGACTGCACCATTGACCACAATATCCTGCATTTCTTGATGCTGGGCGTCATAGCCGCTTGCCAGCAGTACCGCGATATCAGGCCGCAGTGTCTGCGCTTGCTGGGCCAATTCAAGCCCGCTTATATCCGGCAAGCCAATATCTGTCATTAACAGGCTTAGCGCCTGTTCGCTACGCAAGATGCCCAGGGCCGTATCGCCATCCTCTGCACCGAATACTTGATAGCCAAAGGCTTCAAGCACTTCGAGGGTCAAGGTTCTGACCACCGCATCATCTTCGACCACCAAAATGGTGTGCAGGTTGACGCCGAGGATGCCAGTCTCATCTTGCATGTGCGGGCCTTTCGTTAGAGCCAGGTGGCTAGGTATTTAGGTGCGCCAGAATCCGCCTGTAAGGCTTCGACGGATCAGCGAGAAATCCCCTGACTGCCCGCTCGTCCAGCGTCGTATTGTTTAAATCTGCAGCGGCTGATCAATTGAAAACCTATAACCGCGACTAGAGTATGTTCTCACTAGTCACTGTTCTTAAGTATGATTATCTGTGCATATTCATGCAAAATCTTGATTTTTCAGCCTAGGGCCGACCATGACCAACCCAGCATCCAACAGTGAGCAGAGTTTTCGTCAGCTCGTGCGCCGCAATATCGCGCTGCCGTTAGGTATAGGTTTAGTCACCGCCTTATTTTTTATCGGTTTGATCTTTTTCCTGATCAACGCGCAAAAAGGCGTTGAATTTACCGATCAGGTGATTAGCAGCGCCAGCCAGTCAATCAAGCTGACAATCGATCTGGAAACCTCCCTGCGCGGCTACCTGATTACCGGCGAAGAAAGCTTCTTGCAGCCTTACGAGGAAGCCCGGCCGCTGATCAAGACGGAGCTGGAAACCCTCAAGGCAATGGTCAAGGACAACCCGGACCAGAACGCCCGCCTAAGGCGTATTCAAGCCCTGCACCAAGAGTGGGACAACTACGCCAAAGGCATGATCAACCTGCGCCGGAACAACGCAGACATCAGCGGCGCTGTCGCCTCGGGACGTGGCAAGCGAATTACCGACAGCACCCGCGACGAGTACGACAATTTCATCCAGATCGAGCAGCAACGCCGCCAGGCGCGCAACCAGAAAGCCAATGATTCAGTGGTCTTGTATGTGCTGCTTTATGTGCTCGGTAGCCTGACACTGAGCTGCTTACTGGCCTATTTTGGCCGTCGGGACCTGCTTGGATTGGCGGCGCAACACGCGCAAATCCTCGAGCAACAGCGCCAGAGCACTGAGCTTATCGAGCAAAAAGCCTGGTTGAGTAATGGCCAAAGCCTGTTGGCAGAGCAAGTTCTCGGCCTGGCGAGCTTGCAGACGCTAGGGCGCAATGTACTGAACTGCCTGGCTTCGTACCTGGACGTTGCGGTGGGCGCCTTCTATGTACGCTCGGAGCAAGGCGACATAAGCCGGATCGCCAGTTACGGCTTCAGTCGGGAGCTGGAGAATGCCGCGCAGGACTTCAACAGCAATGAGTCATTGGTTGGCCAGACCGCCAGCGAAAACAAATTCCTGCAATTGGATAACCTGCCCAACGGCTACCTGAAAGTCAGCTCCGGGCTGGGCAATACGTCGCCGGTCAGCATTGTGCTGCTGCCGATCAGCAACGGCTATTCGGTCAATGGCGTGCTCGAACTGGGTTTTTTAAAGCCGATTAATCCGCGCGTAAGCGAATTTCTCAAGCTGATCGCCGAGCCAGTTGGCACCTCAATCGACTCGGTACGCAACCGCCAGCGCCTGCAAGAAATGCTCTCGGAAACCCAGCAACTGAACGAAGAACTGCAGGTGCAACAAGAAGAGCTGCGCACAGCCAACGAGGAGTTGGAGGAGCAGTCACGGGTGCTCAAGGAGTCGCAGGCGCACCTTGAAACCCAACAGGCTGAACTTGAGCAAACCAACGAGCAGTTGGCGGAACAAACCCAGACCCTGGCCGATCAGCGCGATGCACTCGACGAACGCAATACCGCACTGGGCCGGGTTCAGGTCCTGTTGGAGGAACGCGCCCAAGAGCTGCAACGTGCCAGCCTGTATAAGTCCGAGTTCCTCGCCAATATGTCCCATGAGCTGCGCACACCACTCAATAGCTCGCTGATCCTGGCCAAGCTGCTGGCGGACAACCCGCAAGGTAACCTCAGCGACGAACAGATCAAGTTTGCCGAATCCATCTATTCGGCTGGTAACGACCTGCTCAACCTGATCAATGACATCCTCGACATCTCCAAGGTCGAAGCCGGCAAGCTTGAGGTTCACCTGCATGAGCTGAAGATCGAGCGCGTCATTGAAAGCATGCGCAACGTCTTTGAGCCACTGGCCAACGACAAGAACCTCGAGTTCGACATTCAGTTACTGGCGGGCGTGCCAGACGAAATGGTCAGTGACCAGCAGCGCATTGAGCAGATCCTCAAGAACCTGTTGTCCAATGCAATCAAATTCACTGAGAAAGGCCGTGTAGTGCTAACCGTAAGCCGCCAGCCCGGCGCCGGTATTGCGTTCGCCGTACAGGACACCGGCATTGGTATTCGCCAAGAGCAGCAAGAAAGCATTTTCGAAGCATTTCGCCAGGCCGATGGCGCAATCAACCGGCGTTACGGCGGTACCGGTTTGGGCCTTTCCATTTCTCGTGACCTGGCAACATTGCTTGGCGGCTCGATCAGCATCACCAGCGAGCCGGGCGCTGGCAGCACCTTTACCTTACTGCTGCCAGAGACCTATGACGAAACTGCGGCCAGTGCAAACACCGGCCCACGTCTCGAGGTTGCGGTGCAACAGCCCATCACCGTCGCGCAGGCTTCTGTGCCTGTACCCGCAGTGACCGCGCCGATACAGCTACCGAGCTTCGCCGATGACCGCGACCAACTGCCAGCGGCTGGACGTTGCGTGCTGGTGATTGAGGATGAACCCAAGTTCGCGCAGATTCTTTATGACCTGGCCCACGAGCTTGAATACAACTGCCTGGTCGCCCATGGCGCTGACGAAGGGGTTGAGCTGGCCTCGACCATGTTGCCACGAGGCATCTTGCTCGACATGCGCCTGCCCGATGCATCCGGCCTTACCGTTTTGCAACGCCTGAAAAACAACCCGCTGACCCGGCATATCCCCGTGCATGTGATCTCGGTTGAAGACCGCATGGAAGCCGCGCTGCAACTGGGCGCCATTGGCTATGCAGTAAAACCCACCACCCGCGAACATCTCAAGGATGTATTTGCCAAGCTTGAGGCCAAGCTTTCCCAGCAGGTCAAGCGGGTACTGCTGGTCGAAGACGATGCCTTGCAGCGTGAGAGCATCGCCCATTTGATTGGTGATGAAGATATCGAGATCACCGCAGTCGAGTTTGGCGAGCAAGCGCTCGAGCTGCTGCGCACGACAATTTTCGACTGCATGATCATCGACCTCAAACTGCCAGACATGCAGGGCAACCAGCTGCTCAAGCGTATGTCTAACGAACAGATCTGCGCTTTTCCTCCGGTGATCGTCTACACCGGTCGCAACCTGACCCGTGATGAAGAAGCGGACCTGATGAAGTATTCCAAGTCGATCATCATCAAGGGTGCCCGTTCACCGGAACGCCTGCTCGATGAAGTGACGCTGTTCTTGCACAAGGTCGAGTCACAGTTGTCCACAGAGCGCCAGAGCATGCTCAAGACGGCGCGCAACCGGGACAAGGTTTTCGAAGGGCGGCGCATCCTGCTGGTCGATGATGACGTACGCAATATCTTTGCCCTGACCAGCGCTCTTGAGCAAAAAGGTGCGGTGGTCGAGGTCGGTTGTAACGGTCGCGAGGCGATTGAAAAGCTTAATCAGTTTGAAGATATCGACTTGGTGTTGATGGACATCATGATGCCGGAAATGGATGGCTATGAAGCCACCGAAATTATTCGCAAGGACCCGCGCTGGCGCAAACTACCGATTATTGCGGTAACCGCCAAAGCCATGAAGGACGACCAGGATCGCTGCTTGCGAGCCGGTGCCAACGACTACCTGGCCAAGCCCATTGATCTTGACCGGTTGTTCTCTCTGATCAGGGTATGGATGCCCAAACTGGAACGAATTTAATGGCGCCTGAGCGAACCCGCGATATTGAGTTGCGCCTGCTGGTCGAGGCCATCTACCTCAAGTACAACTACGATTTTCGCGACTACTCTGGGGCTTCGCTCAAACGTCGCGTGCGCCATGCGCTGGTCCAGCTCAAATGCCAGAGCATTTCGGCGTTGCAAGAAAAAGTGCTGCATGAACCGGGCGTATTCATGCAACTGTTGCAGTACCTGACCATCCCGGTCAGTGAGATGTTTCGCGACCCCAGTTACTTTCTGGCCTTGCGCCAGAATGTGATGCCGATTCTACGCACCTATCCGTCGCTGAAAATCTGGATTGCGGGTTGCAGCACCGGCGAGGAAGTATATTCCATGGCAATTTTGCTCAAGGAAGAAGGCTTGCTTGAGCGCTCGATCATCTATGCAACCGATATAAACCCGGTGTCCCTGGAACGTGCCGAGCGCGGCATCTTCAGTTTGGACAACATGCGCAGCTACACCGAGAACTACCAGCAGGCCGGTGGCCTCAAATCATTCTCGGACTATTACACCGCAGCATACGACGGGGTGCTGTTCGACAAGACATTGCGCGCCAATATCACCTTCGCCGACCACAGCCTGGCCACTGACACGGTGTTTGCCGAAACTCATCTCGTCTCCTGCCGCAACGTGCTGATCTACTTCAACAAGCCGCTGCAGGACCGGGCACTTGGTTTATTCCATGAGTCACTCTGCCACCGTGGTTTTCTTGGCCTGGGCAGCAAGGAAAGCATCGACTTCTCAACCTATTCACGCAGCTTTGAAGCGCTGAGCCGTGCCGAGCGGGTTTTCCGTAAATTATGAAGCCGAGTAATTGGCAACAAGCCCTTGCCGCGCACCCGGTACCAATCGATGCATTGGTAGTCGGCGCATCTGCCGGTGGCGTCAGTGCCTTGCTGACGATTTTTTCCGGCTTGCCGGCCAACTTCAGGCTGCCCATTGTTGTGGTCTTGCACCTGCAGGACAACCGCCGAAGTGAGTTAGCTGAGGTCATGGGGCGGCGCCTGGGCGTGGCCGCCAAAGAAGCAGAAAGTCGCGAGCAGCTGCAAGCGGGGACCCTGTACTTCGCCGCGCCGGGCTATCACCTATCGATTGAGACGGATTACAGCCTGTCCTTCAGTCGCGAGGAGCCGGTGTATTTCTCCCGTCCCTCGATTGATTTTCTGTTTGAGTCTGCGGCTGACGCCTATGGCGCCAACCTGGCAGGTATTTTATTGACTGGAGCCAATCAGGACGGCGCTTCAGGCTTGGCGACGATCAAGCAAATGGGCGGCTTCACTGTCGTCCAGGACCCACAGGATGCACATGTACCCACCATGCCCTTGGCTGCCTTGGCGTTGCACCAGCCAGACGTAGTTGCCGGGCTGGATGATATTCGGGCGTTGCTCATAGAACTGGAAGCGGCTTAAGCATGCTGAGCAAGATCATAACCAAACTACTTATTGTCGATGACATCCCGGAAAACCTGTTGGCGCTAGACGCGCTGATTCGTGGTGAGGGTCGACAAATATTTCATGCCAGCAGCGGTGAACAAGCACTGGGCCTGCTGCTGCAGCACGAGTTCGCGCTGGCGATCATCGATGTACAGATGCCAGACATGAACGGCTTTGAACTGGCCGAACTGATGCGCGGCACAGAAAAAACCAAGAACATCCCTATCGTCTTTGTCAGCGCCGCTGGCCGTGAGCTCAACTATGCCTTCAAGGGCTACGAGACCGGCGCAGTGGACTTCCTGCAGAAACCACTGGATGTTCAGGCTGTAACCAGCAAGGTGGCGGTGTTTGCCGACCTGGATCGCCAACGCCAAGCCATCAATATTCAAGTCCAAGCGCTGGAACAAAGCCGCCGCGAGCAAGAAACCCTGCTCAATGAGTTACGCAGCACCCAAGAAGAGTTGAAGCTGGCCGTGCGCATGCGCGATGACTTCATGTCTATCGTTTCCCATGAGTTACGCACCCCGCTTAACGGCCTGATTCTCGACACCCAGTTGCGCAAGATGCACCTTGAGAACGGCAATATGCAGGCCTTCACCCCAGAACGCCTGCAGGCGATGAACAGCCGTGATGAGCGCCAGATCACCAGCCTTATCCGCCTGATCGAGGACATTCTCGACGTTTCGCGGATCCGCACTGGCAAGTTGTCAATTCGTCCTGGCGAGGTCGACCTTGGGGTTTTAGCCGAGCAGGTGCTGGAGCGCTACAGCGCCCAACTCGATGAGTCCGGTTGCACGCTCAGCACTGAAATCGCCATCGGAGTCGTAGGCTGCTGGGATGCATTTCGAGTCGAACAAGTGATGATTAACCTGCTGACCAACGCCATGCGTTACGGCGCCAAGCAGCCAATAAGCGTGCGTGTATTGGCAGATGACCAATTTGCCTACCTGCAGGTTCAGGATCACGGAGTCGGTATTTCCGAGCAGGACCAGCAGCGAATCTTCGAGCAATTTGAACGCGTGAACGCCAACCAGTCGGCCCAAGGGCTGGGACTTGGATTATTTATCACCGAACAGATAGTCACTGCCCATCAAGGCCAGATCAAGGTTGAAAGCGTACAAGGGCAAGGGGCCACCTTTACCGTTGCCTTGCCACTGAAGATTGGCACTTCGCCCAGCAATAGCTGGGCATAAGGCTTGTCGTGCATTTTGCAATACTGACAATAGGCAATCGTGCAGACTGCAATTCAAACCTTTCGATTAAAATATATAAGTCTTTGATTTATAAGTAATTTATCTAATAAAACATTTGGCACGCAGCCTGCAAAGTACCCTGCATCACTAAAACATTGCTAAAGGGTGCGACTCCGATGAAAACTGTACTGAACCTGCTAAGTGCCGCAGCAGTTGTAATCAGCGGCGCAGTTGCATCAACCGCACCCTCAATCGATACCAGCGCCAACACCCATGCACAGATCAAGGCGCGTTCTGTGCCGACATTTCAGCACCAGCCATTGGCCAATTCAGCGGCACGCACTGCGGCCTTCTTGCCCGCAGCTGAAGCCGATCAAAGACTGAACCCGTCGCAGGTCGAACTGATGCCCAATACCAATCAGCGCTGGGTGTTCTAAGCAGGCCTGAATCACTGTCTTATCAAAACCATAGAGCGCCGGCATGAGCTGTGTAAGCACATGCAAGGGAGGCGCAATTGTGTGAGCGCGTACCGAGTAAGGTGCACCGGAGGAGTTGAGTTATGTCAAAGACTGCATTGGGATTACTGGTTCTGACTGTATTGAGCGGCACTGTGTTATTGATGGATGCTTATTCTGGCAGCCAAAGCAGCGCCGTACTGAAGTGCACCTTTGCGCTTTCGCTCTGTGCTTCAACCGTGGCACTGGCACTTGGCCGACGGATCAAGTTTGATCCGGTTCTGCGCTGAGCAAGCGACTGCCAGGCTTCAAAAACCCAGGGTTTTAAAGCCAAGCCGATACAACTTTCCTGAATGCCAGACACCCCCAATAGGTGTTCGGCATTTTTTTATGGGGATCATTCATCCAAGGCATGAATCGGCAAATTGATGCAGAACAGAGCGCCCTCTCCCGGTTTCGATTCAAGGCTGATATGGCCACCATGAAGCTGCACGATCTCTTTACACAACGCCAACCCCAAGCCAACGCCCCCTTTGCGCTTGCCGACCTGAACAAAGGGCTCGAATATCCGTGACTGCTGGCTAAACAACACCCCATCACCATCGTCCTTCACACAAATAATCAGTGTTTGCTGCTCAATCTGCACATTCAACAGAATTTCACCGCCTTGGGCGGTATGGCGCAATGCGTTGACCATCAGGTTGTCGAGCACACGGTCCATCTGTGCGCGGTCCAGCGGTACTTCAGGAAGATCATCTTCGGCTTCGCAGCGCAGGTTGATGCCTTTTTCAGCGGCTTCGCTGGCAAAACGCTGCTCGGTTTGATTAACCAGGTCGGCAAGGTTGCAAGGTGCAAGCTCCAGCTTCTGCACACCACTTTGATAGCGAGAGAAATTCAACAGGTCGGCAATCAAGTCAACCAGCCGCTGCATCTGCTCGTCGACAGTTCGCGTCAGGTCTGCTTCGCGCGATTGCGGGTCGAATTTCAGGCGTTCCTGAAGCAAGGCGAACGCCATGTGCATGCCTGTCACCGGTGTACGCAGCTCATGGGAGGCGCGCAATACGAAATCACTGCGTACGCGCTCGAATACCCGTTGCTTGGTGACATCACGCAACACCATGACGGCGCCGAGAATACCGCCTTGCTCCTGGCTTACCGGGGTCAGGCTGTAGCTCAGCAAGCGCTCTTCGCCGTGGGCAATTATCTGTAAGTCATCCAGCGCGGAGCGCAGCGTTTTACCTTGCAGAACAAGCTGTATCTGTTCGTCGAGCCCCTGTTTCTGCAGGGCTTGATCGAGGCTTTCACCAATATGCTGTTCAGTCCAGTCAAGCTGGCGACCCGCAACCGGGTTGAAGTGCTCAAGCAAACCGCTGCGATCAAACATCAACAAACCATCATCGATACTGTCGAGGACTGCTTGCAAGCGCTGCTGCTCCGCCATTAAGGCGGCAACATTGCTGTTCTTGAATTGGCGTAATGAATCAGCCATCAGGCCAAAGCGACGGCTCAACGCAGCCAGCTCAGCAACCGGAGACTGCGGCAGGGAAATCTGCAAATCACCCTGGCCAATCTGGTCGGCGGCGCTGGCCAGTGACTCAATAGGCTGGGCAACCCGTTTGGCGATGCTGTGCGCGGTAATAAAACCGATCACCAACAAGGCTAGCCCGATCAATCCGAGCAACGCGGTGACCACAGTGGCGCGTTCCCGTGAGTCTTGCTGAGCACTTTGTACCGCAGCAACATAGCGCAGTTGCACCGCATTGATATGGTCGCGAAGGCTTTGCAGCGCGCGGGTAAATTTATCGTTGTGCAACAGGTCGCGACGCACGTTGGCGGGCGAGTTGAGCATCTCGCCAAATAGGGCGTAAGCACGGGCAATTTCAGTGATTGCCTTGCGATCTTGCGCATCCATGCTGTTGCGCTTGGCCTTATCCAGCCAACTGCGAAAGCGAGTATCCGACGCCTTGATCGCCAGGGGATCAAGCTCGTCTTCCAACAGCAGGATCACCTGAGTGCCCATCTCCTGACGAAAGCCAATGGTCGCATCAATGATGTCGAGGTTGCGATTCATCGCCTGGTTTTGCACCCGGGTGATCTGCCAGACGCTGACCATACCCAGAATCAAACCAATCAACGCCACTGTCAGCAACGCACTGCCACTGACGAATAACCGCGTGCGCAGTTTCATAAGTCGTACTGTTTGCGTTTGCGGTACAGGGTTGAAGCGTCAATACCGAGCGACTTCGCTGCCTGATCAAGGGTTTCGCTGCTGGCCATCACCGCCGCGATATGGCTTTTCTCCAACTCCTCGAGGCTCATGGCGCCACCGACGCGCGGCACCTGGCTGCTGCTGGTTTCGGTCAAGCCAAGGTGAATCACCTGCACTTGTTCTTCTTGGCAAATAATGCTCGCACGCTCAATCACATTGCGCAGCTCGCGGATGTTGCCGGGCCAGGGATAGTTGGCCAACACTGACAAGGCCTCCTCACTGAATCCTCGGGCAGGGCGGGCGTACTCGTTAACAAAGCGAGCCAGAAAGCGATCGGCCAAGGTCAGCACGTCTTCGGTACGCTCGCGCAGGGCTGGCAATTTCAAGGTGATGACATTGAGGCGGTAGAGCAAGTCTTCACGAAAACGCCCTTCGCGGACCATTTCATCCAGATTGAGGTTGGTCGCCGCCACAATCCGCACATCGGCCTGGCGCGTCACAGGGTCACCTACACGCTCGTATTCCTTGTCCTGGATAAAGCGCAAGAGTTTCGGTTGCAGGCTCAGTGGGAAGTCACCAATCTCGTCGAGAAACAAGGTGCCACCATCGGCCTGGCTGACCCGTCCCAAGGTGCTCTCACTGGCACCGGTGAACGCGCCTTTGGTGTGGCCAAAGAGCTCACTTTCCATCAACTCCGCAGTCAAGGACGGGCAGTTGATAGTCACCGAGTTCTTTTTAACCCGCCGACTCCAACTGTGAATAGCCCTCGCCAACTCACCTTTACCGGTGCCCGACTCACCGAGAATCAGGATGTTGGCGTCGGTTACAGCAACCTGGCGCGCGGTTTCCAGCACGGCCATCATCGAAGGGCTGCTGGAGTCGATTTCGTTTTTACGCTGGCGAACCTGACCTTCAAGGGTTTCAAGGCGCGCCGCCATTTGCCGGGCTTCCAGCTGTTTAGCCGCAGCTAAACGCAACTGCTCGGGGCTGCAAGGCTTGACCAGATAATCTGCAGCGCCGGCTTGCATCGAGTCCACGGCGGTATCAATCGCCGAGTGCGCGGTGACGATCACCACCCGCATCCACGGCGCCTGTATACGCATCATGGCCAGTACGTCCAGGCCATTATCGTCGCCCAGACGCAGGTCGAGAAAACACACATCGAACACTTGCCTTTGCAGCAAGTTTTCAGCCTGCGCGGCACTGTTGGCTGTCGCCACGTTGTAGCCTTCATCCTCAAGGCAATAACGGAAAGTACGCAGAATTGCCGACTCATCATCAACTAGCAAAATACGACCGCTTTTGGGTTCTACTGCGTCCATTTATGGCTCCGATCCAATGTGTGCATAAGTTAGTCAACGGGAAATCATGCAAGTTGCACGACCAGTATGACTGTATCTTGCAGGCTGCATGCTGGCACCCTGTCTACTTATTATCTAAGCCACTGTTTTATAAGGGAAAAATATTTATCAAAAACCTGGCATAAGGCTTGCGATAACACCTCCATGAACCGCTTAACGCGGATTGCTTGAACAGCGTGGAGGAACAACATGCACAGGTTGAAAACTTTAGTACTGGCAACGGCTTCAGCAGGCATCTTTGCCCTGGCCCCATTGTCTGCCAGTGCCGCAGAAGCAGATATGAGCCAGCAGTTGAGTGAAGCGCGTCAAGAAGGCTCGATCTGGACCGCAATGGCGCTCAACCGTCACCTCAATCCATTCAATATCGACAACGATGTTGAAAACGGCACGGCAACACTGACCGGCACCGTTGAAAGCAGCGTGGAACGTGATCTGGCAGAACAGGTTGCACTGAGTATCAAAGGCATCAACAAGGTCGATAACCAGCTCAAGATCGACAGCAAGGCAAAGACTGAGGGCAAGGATTCACAAGCCTTGGCCAGCCGCCTGGACGATGCCGGCATCACCGCCACGGTGAAATCCAAGCTGCTCTGGAATACCAATACCGAAGGCTTGGACATCAGCGTCAAGACCGAGGAAGGCGCAGTCACCCTCACCGGTAATGCACAGACACCCGCCGCCAAGGAGCTGGCCGGTCGCTTGGCAGCCAACACCGAAGGGGTGCGCGAGGTGTTCAACCATTTGAGCATCAGCCAAGCCGACAGCACAGCCACTCAAGCGCAAAACGCTGCTGAAGATGCCAGCGCCGCGATCAGCGATGCCTGGATTACCAGCAAGGTTAAGTCGAGCTTCGTCTACACCCGCAACCTTGATGCGTTTGCGATCCAGGTTGAGACCAATGATGGCTTCGTCAAATTGAGTGGCAGCGTATTAAGCAGCGCGGCCAAGAGCCTTGCGGTTGAAACCGCCCGCGATATCCGCGGCGTACGGGGCGTGGATGCCGATGCACTGCGCATCGAAAGCTGATCGAGGCTTTCACACATCTGATTTTAGGCGCTGGCCAACTCCGGCCAGCCGCTAAATGGAAGGAGATACACCATGAGCACTAAAACAGCACAACTGAACGAACTGATCGAAGTCACCCGTGACGGCAAGCGCTTTTACGACCACGCGATCACCGAAGTGAAAGATGTCCGTTTGCAGACCATGTTCCGTGATCTTTCAACCGTGAAAACGCAAATCATCGAGGCGCTGGCAGTCAAAGTCGCCGCCAACGATAAAACGCCGACCACCGGCGGCACCATGATGGGCAAGATGCGTGAGGTGTATGCCGACGCACGTGCCACGCTTTCGAGCGATGAAGAGGCCACTTACGTCGCCCAGCTCGAAGAAGCCGAAGACCGCATCCTGCATGCTTTCGAAGATGCACTCGAAGACGCAGAACCCGATGTAAAGGCTTTACTTGCTGTTGAGATGCCGAAAGTGCGGGCATGCCATGACCGCATGCGCAACCTCAAGCAATCGATGCAGTAAGTAAGTGTGTGATGGGGGAGCAAGGACGCTCCGCTTTTAAGCCAGGCAGACCGTGCAAAATGCCTGAGACAAAAGACCAACCATGCAGGATGCACGGCCAGAGCTATAACTTTTATTTTTAAGTGTTTGTTTTTGTTTGATTTTATTTTTAATTAAGACTGGCACACCCCGTGCAATGTCTTAACCAGAAACAACTGATGCACCGCTACACCCATTAAAACCAAGGAGAAACGCCATGTTAAGCTGGGCTATTACTTTTCTGATCATCGCCATTGTCGCTGCAGTGTTAGGCTTCGGTGGTATCGCAGGCACCGCAACAGGTATCGCCAAGATCCTATTCATTGTGTTCCTGGTGCTGTTCGTAGTGTCCTTCATCATGGGCCGTCGTCCACGGGGCTGACCTGAAAGGTCACGCACCGAGGATAAACACATGCATAAAGGAGCCACTATGAACCTTCTCAAGACGCTCACTGCCGCCTTGATGTTTGGCGGCAGTGCAGCGGCCTTGGCCGCTGATACCGATACCGAATTTCATCTCAATGAGCTGCTCAAGACTGATCCGCAGTATCAGGAAACCTGGCAGGATCTGGTTGAAGATCAGGAACGTTTGCCCGAGTGGATCATGAACCTCGACGGTGTAGCGCCGCCGATGCAAGCGCTTGAAGAAGATGGTGACAAGTTCCTGGTAGGCGAGATATGTGAAGCACAAAACTGCTTCAACCAACGCCTCTACGTTGCCTTCAGCTGGGATAAAGACAGCGCCTATGCACTCTACGTGCAGCTGCCAGAAGCATTGCCTCAGGGCAAAGCGCCAAGCAAGTACGCCACCCAAGAATGGCTGGGCGAGCCAGATGAAGGGATCAAAGAGATGCTGCAAGAGCAACTCAAGAAAGATCCGAACTGGTACTAAACCCGCACGGGCCAAGGCGCTGATCACAGCGCCAGCAGGCCTGCACTAAGTCTCAACCCTCCTTGCTTGCACTTCTGCATATGCTGACCCGGTCACCCCCAAGGCGCGTTATCATTCGCGCACTGAACAAGGGAGACCAAGCATGCTCAATGGCCTGTGGCTAAGTTTTTTTATCGTGGCTGCTGTCGCTGGCTTGTCGCGCTGGCTGATTGGTGATGACCCGGCGGTATTCGCGGCGATGGTCGAAAGCCTGTTTGCCATGGCCAAGTTGTCCGTCGAAGTGATGATCGTGCTGTTTGGCACCCTGACCCTGTGGCTGGGCATGTTGCGCATTGCTGAAAAAGCCGGGCTGGTCGACGCCTTGGCCCGCATGCTCGGGCCACTGTTTGCACGACTGATGCCCGAAGTGCCACGCGGCCACCCTGCCCTTGGCCTTATCACCATGAACTTCGCCGCCAATGGCCTGGGACTGGATAACGCCGCAACCCCCATCGGCCTCAAGGCCATGCGTGCGCTGCAAGAGCTCAATCCGAGCAAAACCGTGGCCAGCAACGCGCAAATCCTGTTCTTGGTACTCAATGCATCTTCCTTGACCTTGCTGCCGGTCACTATCTTTGTCTACCGCGCACAGCAAGGCGCACCCGATCCCACCTTGGTTTTCCTGCCCATTCTGCTGGCCACCAGCGCCTCAAGCCTGGTCGGCCTGCTTTCGGTTGCAGTGATGCAACGCTTGCGGGTCTGGGACCCGGTGGTACTGGCTTATCTATTGCCAGCAGCCCTGTTGCTCGGTGCATTCATGGCGATGCTTGGCGGCATGACGGCAACCGCTCTGGCGGCATTATCATCGCTGGTCGGTAACCTCACCCTGTTTGGCGTGGTCCTGCTGTTTTTACTACTGGGCGCCTACAAGAAAGTGGCGGTGTACGAAGAGTTTGTTGAAGGCGCCAAAGAAGGCTTCGATGTCGCCAAGAGCCTGCTGCCGTATCTGGTGGCGATGCTCTGTGCGGTCGGCGTGTTGCGCGCCTCCGGGGCCTTGGACATGGGCCTTGATGGCATCCGCTGGCTATTGACCTATGCGGGCTGGGACACGCGTTTTGTCGAGGCGCTACCCACGGCGATGGTCAAACCCTTTTCCGGCAGCGCAGCGCGGGCAATGCTGATTGAAACCATGCAAAGCCAGGGTGTCGACAGCTTCCCTGCCCTGGTTGCCGCGACCATTCAGGGCAGCACTGAGACGACCTTCTACGTGGTGGCTGTGTACTTCGGCGCAGTGGGTATTCAACGGGTGCGCCATGCCATTGGCTGTGCCTTGCTGGCCGAGTTCGCCGGTGTCGTCGCCGCTATTAGCGTGTGCTATTGGTTCTTTGGTTGATCATCTGGAGTCGACAATGAAGATGCAGCAGGCAATCCCCATATTACGCAGTTTTGATGAAATCAAAGCCAAGGCTTTTTACCTCGACTTTCTGGGCTTCAAGCTCGATTTCGAGCATCGCTTCAGTGAGGATCTGCCGCTGTATATGCAGGTCTCCAAAGATGGCTGCTTGTTGCATATTTCCGAGCATCATGGCGACTGCTGCCCGGGCGCGGCACTGCGTATCGAGACGTCGGAGCTGGATGCCTACCAGCAACAACTGCTGGCGAAAAACTATGCCAATGCCCGCCCGGGCATTGAGGTCATGCCTTGGGGCTCGCGGGACATGACCGTGCACGACCCGTTCGGCAATAGGTTGGTATTTACCGAATCTGAACCGTCTTGATTTGATTCAGGGCGTCACTTCAAAACGCAGCACGCCTATCATTTGTCCGGCTTCGGTCAGTACCTGGATCTGCCACTTGCCGGTAGGGTCTTTGGGGAAGTTCTGCTTGTGCGTCCAGGCCCGATAGCCCTTTTCTCGGCCTCCGTGAATATCCAGGGCAATGCGCTCGACTTCACCGCCATTGTGTCGCCAGGCGTGATAAATCCGCTCATTGAGGCCTCGCGGCGCATTGATCGCCGTGTAGGCGAACAAACCCTGGCTCTGCAATTGGCTGACGCTCAGTTGTGACAGGCTCTTGCCTGGGGCGCGCTGCTGGTTGTCAAACTGGGTCGTGACCGCCACTTCATTAAGCCACAAGGTGGCTGGTGGCACCCAAACCCGGGCTAACCAGCCAGCCCCAGCCAACAGCAGCGTTGCGCCTATAAGCAACAAGCTGCGCCACCAGCGCTGGAAAGTGATGATGCCCATCATGCTTGGAAAAGACAGCACGGCCGCAATCGCCAGCGACAGCTCGTAGCTTTCCTCGGTGGTCAGCTTGAACACAATGGGCAGCGCAGTCAGCAGCAATGCGAACAAGGTCATGGTGTGATAAATCAGGTACAGCCAGCGCCGCCCAGCCAGCCATTTGTAATACAGCGGGTCAATGATAGAGACCAGTGCAGCCAGGGTCAGCAAGCCGCTAAACAGCATCTGGCCGCTGTTCCAGGTCGTTGTGATCCAAAAGAATGGCAACACGAAGAACAGGCTTTCCTGATGAATCATCTGGGTCGCGTAGCGCAGCAATGGCTGCGGAACAACAAAGCCAAACCATTTGGCAATCTGCTCGCGCAAAAGGTTTTCCAGCGCCAGCCACATCCAGCTAACCAGCATGACCAGCGCCAACACCTGAGCCAACTCGGCTTGGCGCTTGACTAAAAAGAAGCTGGCGACCCCGGAGCAAAAGCCGAAAAGCGCGATGATGCCGGGATGGCGCTGGGCCAAGGCTATGAGTGGGGTGAGGCGATTGGTCCAGGCTGGCATTAAAGGGTCACATTGGCAGAAAATCGTGAGGCCATTGCCCGCCTCGAAGATGCCTGACTCCCTTCAGACGCTGATTGGCCGCGCAGGATACTGAGCTAGATGCCACTTGCATAGCGCTCACACCCCATGTGGTTGCCTAATCAGTTTGGCTGATCAAATGCAATGCGCCAGCCTAACTTGAACCTTTGCTCAAACGTCCGACGAAGAACGCCAGTAGAAACAAACCGGCCATCGCACCCAAGCTGAAATAAAAGCCATTTGCGGTGAGCAAAGGTTTCTCAATTCGAATGTAGCCCTGCTGCTCAAATAACTGCTGCAAGGCGTTATTGGCTTGTTTGAAGCTAACCTTTGCCAAGCGCTTGGCCGGATCAGCGAAACGGCCACTCTCGTAGTCGGCGAGCGACCCCCAATAATAATCAGCGATGGCGCTGTTGCCCTGCACGCCCCATTGCTGCTTGGCTACCGCAGCGGCCTGCAGGCGCAAGAAGGTTTTTTCATCCAGACCGTCTCGCTTTAAGCCATCGACCAATTCGCGCAACGCTTTTAGCGCAGCATCAAGATCACCACGCTCGAGTGTGCCATTGAGGCTGAAGAAACTGGTGCTGCCGAAAACATTGCGCTCAGAGCTTGGGCCATAGCTGAGGTTGCGCTCGATACGCAGCGTTTCATAGAGTTTCCAGTCGATATAGTCGCTGAGTAACTCCCAGACTTCGTAGTCATTGTCGCCAACCCAGGGCTCTGGAAAAATCCAGTGCAAGCTGGCGTTCTCACCCACCAAGCGGGTGATCAGTTCGCGGCGCGGCTGTGCTTTGCGGCTAACTTGCGGCAGCTCAATGGCTTGCGGTAAATCGTGCGCCGGGATGGCGCCGTATTGACGATCAAGATAAGCAGGTAAGCGCGGATCAAGCCCGCCAACCACAATCAGGGTCATATTGTTGGGCGCATACCAGTCGCTCTGTAGCTGCTCGACTTGCGCCAGGTTGAGACGGTTGACGTTATTCTTCTCAACGCAAGCCAGACCCAGTTCGACAGCCAGTTGCTGGTTAGCTTCGCGACTGAGGTTTTGCTGGTCGATCAGGCGCTGCAAATCCGAGTAGTGACCGCCATTCTCGTGCTCGATGACCTTTTTCGCGGCCTCAAGTTTTTTCTCGGTGAACTGGCTTTGGGTCAAGGTTGCCAACAGCAGGTCAAGCACCGCCCGCTGATTTTTAGCGGGCGCCTCAATCACGAATGTGGTGTCGGTATCACGGGTGTAAGCATTCCACTCGCCACCCAGCTCTTGCATCCGCGCTTCAAGATCAATTTCATCGTGCTGGTCGATACCGCTGAAAAGCATATGCTCCAACAGATGCGGCAGCTCCTTGTCGGCACAGGAAAAATTGTCAAAGCCAACACTGACAATCAAGCGAATGGAGACGTGCTGGCGCTCAGCGGTCGGCTTAAGCAGCAATTGCAGACCATTTTCCAGCGCATAACCCTCAGCCTGGAGATAGTCCTCGGCACTGGCACTGTTGCTGGTCAACAGCCAGAAGCCTGCTACCAAGCTGAATAAAAACGTTCTCGCCATGAAGCCCCCCTAACAAGCTCAACATCAGCATACCTGCTTAACGCGCACGTCGCGATTAGCCACTTTTGCTGGCTCAAATTGTCACAGCCAGCACTGCAGCCTGTGACTAGTCTGTAGCGCTGAAAAACCCTTTCTACCGCCCTTGATCGCTGTAGCGGTGAAGCATAGTTGTAGATCCTTGGAGACTGTAATGCGCGTTTTAATCACCGGCTCTGCTGGGTTTATTGGTCAGCAGCTGTTGAGCCAGCTCTCGGTTCAACATCCGGACTGGACGCTCATCGCAGCCGATATTCGCCCACAAAGCCGCAAGGGCTTGGGCATGAATGTCGAGCTCGTGCAGTTGGACATCAGTAAATCGCGAGAGGTCAAAGTTTGTATCAGCGCCTGGAAACCACAGGCGATCGTGCACCTTGCATCGGTGGTAACACCGCCCCGCGGGATGAGCGATGAACAACTAAAAGCCATTGATGTGGGCGGTACCCGAACCATTATTGATGCGGCGGTCAACGAGGCCGTCGAGCAACTGATTGTCACCAGCTCGGGCGCAGCCTATGGTTACTCGCAGGAAAACGCCGAGTGGATCGACGAAGACCAGCCTCTTCGCGGCCATGACCTCTTTGCCTATGCCAAACACAAGCGCGAAGTTGAAATGCTGCTGGCCCAGGCACGCTTGGAAAGCCCACAGCTCAAGCAACTTGTACTCAGGGCGGGAACAATACTCGGCAAACAGGTGAACAATCAGATCACTGACCTGTTCACTAAACGAGCAATCCTTGGCGTACGGGGCAGCACCAGCCGCTTCGTATTTATCTGGGACCAGGATGTCATCAACATCATCTGCCAGGGCTTGGAAAAACAGGCTGAAGGGATTTTCAACCTGGCCGGTGATGGGGCTTTAACTCTCCGCGACATTGCCGGCCTGCTGGGCAAGCCCTATCGACCATTACCCGCGTTATTGATTAAAAGCGCGCTGCGCATTCTCAAACCACTGGGGCTCAGCCAATACGGTCCCGAGCAATTGGACTTTCTGCGTTACCGTCCCGTGCTGGCAAACACCCGCCTGAAACAGATCTTTGGCTACACCCCGCGCTACACCAGCCGTGAAGCATTTCTGGCCTTTATCAAGGCGCAGGGCATCGGCATGGGTAATCCCTGAGATTGGCTGCGATGGCTCTGCTGCGCACAAAGACCGAGGAGCCGCAGCGCTTAGCTTGATGTTTCACGCTGGCGGCTGACCCGCGCCCTGTACTCGCCAGGGGTCAAGCCGGTCCATTGGCGGAACGCCCGGAAAAACACGCTGGGTTCAGAGTAACCCAATAGCAACGCAATCTCGGCAGCCGGTAGCTTGCCACTGCTCAGATGCCGTTCGGCAAGCTGCCTGCGGGTATCATTGAGCAATTGCTGGTAACTGCAGCCTTCGTCGGCCAAGCGCCGTTGCAGCGTGCGCTCGCTGAGATTCAAGGCGCGCGCCAACTCACCGCGATGCGGTTCGCCATGGGCCAGCTGCTCTCCCAGCAACGCCACCACACGAGTGCTGATACCTGTCCCTGGTAAGCGCGCCAGCAGCGCTTCGGCATGCTGGCGGAGCAAAGTCTGTAGCGGCTGATTGGCCTGGATCAGGTTGGCATTACGCAAATCATGGGGCAAGACAATCGCGTACTCGGCGCAATCAAACTGCAAGTCGCAGGCGAAGACCTTGCGGTATGGGCCGAGGTCTTCAGGCTGCTTATGGGCAAACTGCGCGCTGATCAGATAAAAATCCTCAAGCAGCGGATCAAACATCTGCACCCAGCACGCCATCAGCGCCATCACACGTGTGCGCGTGGCTGGCTGGCCAGGGTGCAAGGGTCGATATTGTATCTGCAGGCCTTCGGCCAACTCCTGCACATGAATCTCACCGCCCTCACCAACCAGGCGTTGATAGCGCATGCCGGCCTTCAGCGCATCATCGAGTGTTTGGCTGCTTTGCAACAGGTAGCCAAGCACGCTGAATGGCCCAGGCGCCAGATTGACCCCAATCGCCAGCCCGGGCTCGGCCAGGGACAAACGACTGCCAAGCAACTGCCACAGGTGCTCCTGAACAGTGAAAGGTACGCGGGCATCCGGGTCCAGCAGCTGTTCCTCAGTCAGGCCACAGTCAAGCAACAGGGCCTCACGACCAAGCCCAAGGCGAGTGGCAGCATGCAGCACCGCCAAGGTAATACTGGCGCTGACGGAAGCATGTGGATGACTAAGCGAGGATTTGTGCATGTCAGGGATTTTGCCCAATGCAGCCGCTTTCCGATAGTCCAAATCACAACGACATAGGCAAGGCTGGTAGCTGGCCATTTTATTGGACGCTCGCTCCAAAATGGCGCAAAAACGAATTGTCCCGTGCACGACGCTCTAGAACGGTTAAACTTTCATCCTTCCGCTATGCTCAAAAGGCATCAGAGGGATCACAATAACCAAGAAAGGAGAACTCCCCATGAAAGGCAAATCCTTAGCATGGGTTCTGTCGGCTGCACTCGCAGGCATTACTCTGAGTGGCGCAGCGCAGGCCGAAGAAAAATTCATCACCATTGGCACCGGTGGCCAGACCGGTGTCTATTACGTTGCAGGTCAGTCGATTTGCCGATTTGTAAACCGGGGCAATGCCGACCATGGCATCAAGTGCAACGCACCTGCTAGCGGTGGTGGCGTAGCTAACGTCAATGGCCTGCGCAGCGGCGAGTTCAGCTTCGGTATCATGCAGTCTGACCACCAGTTCAAGGCACTCAAAGGCTTGCCGCCATTTGAAGCCGAAGGTGCGATGGACGACATCCGCGCCGTGTTCTCCCTGCAAAGCGAGGTTTTCACCATCCTCGCCCGTCGTGACGCCAACATCAAAACCATTGATGACCTCAAAGGCAAACGCGTCAATATCGGTAACCCAGGTTCCGGTCAGCGTGACACCCTTGAAGAAATCATGCGCGTCAAAGGCTGGGACAAGTCGGCGTTCTCGCTGGCAGCCGAGCTGAAACCTGCTGAGCAGGCTTCTGCGCTGGGCGACAACAACATCGATGCCATGACTTACTTCGTGGGTCATCCAAACGGTGCAATTCAAGAAGCCACCACCACAACTGACGCCGTACTGGTTCCAGTTTCTGGCCCGGAAATCGACAAGCTGCTGGCTGAGAAAACCTACTACACCAAGGCTGAAATCCCAGGCGGGATGTACAAAGGCAGCGATGCCCCAACTCAGTCTATCGGTGGTAAAGCTGTTCTTTCGACCACTGCTAAAGCGGATCCGGAAGTGGTTTACCAGCTGGTTAAGTCGGTATTCGACAACATTGATCGCTTCAAGCGTCTGCACCCTGCATTTGCCGACCTGAAAGAGCAAGACATGATCAAAGTCGGCCTGACAGCCCCTCTACACGAAGGCGCTATCCGCTACTACAAAGAACGCGGCTGGATGTAATTGGTCAGTTGTGTGCTCATTCGTGAAGAGCACACAACTGGACTAGCCTTACGTGAAGCAAGCCCGCTAGCTGATGGCTGCGGGCTTTGCTGTTTAATGAATTCTTGAATGCAGGTTCCACTCCATGGATGAAAAACAACTATCCACTGAAGAACTGATTGCCCAGGACGTTGGCGCGCGCTTGCCAATCGGAGCGATGGCGACAGTAATCACCGGCCTTGCGCTGTTGTGGTCGCTGTTTCAGCTCTGGATTGCATCGCCGCTGCCGTTCATTTTCGGTTTTGGGGTGCTTAACGATACAGAAACCCGCGCCATTCACTTGGCGTTTGCCTTGCTCTTGGCGTTTCTAGCGTATCCGGCCTTTAAAAAGTCACCGCGTGATCATGTCCCGGCAATCGATATTGCCTTGGGACTGGTAGCGGCGGCGAGTGCGGCCTATCTGTTTATTTTCTATCAGCAACTGGCGCAGCGCCCCGGCAGCCTGACCACCGCCGACCTGGTAACGGCGTGCATTGGTATTCCGTTGCTGCTCGAAGCCACGCGACGTGCCCTTGGCCCACCGCTGGCAATTATCGCCTTGCTGTTCCTTATCTACAGCCTGGCCGGGCCTTATATGCCGGGTTTGCTGGCGCATCGCGGCGTCAGTTTCAGCGCAATGGCCAACCACCAATGGATCACCACTGAAGGCGTATTTGGTATCGCCTTGGGCGTGTCCACCAGCTTTGTATTCCTGTTTGTACTGTTCGGCGCCTTGCTTGAGCGTGCTGGCGCTGGTCATTATTTCATCCAGCTGGCATTCAGCATGCTTGGCCACCTGCGCGGCGGCCCAGCGAAAGCGGCGGTTGTGGCATCGGGCCTGACCGGCATGATTTCCGGCTCCTCGATTGCCAACGTGGTCACCACCGGCACCTTTACCATTCCGATGATGAAGCGCACCGGTTTTTCCGCGGAGAAAGCTGGCGCAGTTGAAGTGGCCTCATCAGTTAACGGCCAGATCATGCCGCCGGTAATGGGCGCGGCAGCATTCCTGATGGTTGAATACATCGGCATGTCCTATGTCGAGATCATCAAGCACGCATTCCTGCCTGCTGCGATCTCCTACATTGCCCTGCTCTACATCGTCCACCTTGAATCCTTGAAGCTTGGACTGCAGCCAATTGGCGGCCATGTGCCCAAGCCTTGGCTGCGCCGCATTACCGGTTTTGCTTTCGGTGTTGCCTTGATTTCAGGTATTTCGCTGGCGGTCTATTACGGCCTGGGCTGGCTCAAACCTGCGTTGGGTGAGTATGCCCTGCCCGGCATTGGCGTGCTGTTGGCTGTGGTCTATCTGGGCCTGCTGAAGATTGCCGCGAGCGTTGCGCCGCTGCCACCTGAAGACCCTGATGCGCCGCTGGAATCACTGCCTAAAACCCGTGCAGTATTGCTCAGCGGCCTGCATTTTTTGCTGCCGGTCGTGGTACTGGTCTGGTGTTTGATGATCGAGCGCCTGTCACCCGGCTTGTCGGCATTCTGGGGCAGCGTAATGCTGACCATCATCCTGCTGACACAGCGCCCTCTGCTGAGCTGGCTGCGTACCGATGGCGCACATGAACATGGCACCTTCAAAGATGGCGTTATCGACCTGCGCGAAGGGCTGATCGCGGGCGCACGCAACATGATCGGTATCGGCATTGCCACCGCTGCGGCAGGCATTATCGTTGGCGCGGTTTCGCAAACCGGGGTTGGCCTGGTCCTGGCCGATCTGGTTGAACTGCTGTCGATGGGTAACCTGCTGCTGATGCTGGTGTTGACCGCTATCTTCAGTCTGATCCTCGGCATGGGCTTGCCGACCACCGCTAACTACATTGTGGTTTCAAGCCTGCTCGCACCAGTGGTGGTCACCCTCGGCCAGCAAAACGGCTTGATCGTACCGCTGGTGGCTGTGCACTTGTTCGTCTTCTACTTCGGCATCATGGCTGACGTAACACCACCTGTTGGCCTGGCTTCGTTCGCAGCCGCAGCGGTGTCCAAAGGCGACCCGATCAAGACCGGTATCACGGCCTTCTACTACAGCCTCAGAACCGCAGCACTGCCGTTCCTGTTCATCTTCAACACCGACCTATTGCTGATCAATGTCGACTTCTGGCACGGCGTGCTGATCTTCATTGTCGCAACCGGGGCCATGTTGATATTTGCAGCAGGCACCCAGGGTTACTTCCTGGTCAAGAGTCGCTGGTACGAAAGCATCCTGTTGCTGCTCGTGGCATTCACCCTGTTTCGTCCTGGGTTCTGGATGGATATCGTGCATGACCCGTATCGCAACATTGCCCCAACCGAGTTCTCACAAGCGCTGGGCAATGTGGAAGCTGGCAGCAAGCTACGCATGCGCATTCGCGGTGAAGATGCGGTGGGTGATCCACGTGAGTTCTCCATCCTGCTGCCAGTACCTGAGGGCGCAACCGGCGATGAGCGCCTGGCCAATCTGGGCCTGCAAACCTACATGGATGGCGACAAGGTGCTGATCGACAACGTCACCTTCGGCAGCCCTGCTGCAGACGCCGGTCTTGAGTTCGACCAGCAAATCCTGGTGATTCGCGCACCGACTGCAAACTGGCAGAAAGAGCTGATGTGGATTCCAGGGTTATTGCTGTTTGCCTTGGTGATCTGGCTGCAACGTCGGCGGCGTGAGCCTGAGCCGCACGCTGCGCTGGTGTAACGCACCACGCACCCACTAAAAAGGCCAGCCCGAGCAATCGGACTGGCCTTTTTAGTATTTCAATGTGCGATCAATAACTTTTAAATGGATTAGCAATAATTGGGATAAACATGAACCTTAAATTCCAATCTGCATCGTACTCGTCGCCTTTCACCACGCTGTACTGCATCTCAACAGCAAAACGCACGGGCAGTTTATTTATTTTAATGACATTGGAGTAACCCAGACCGATTGGGAAGTTTACCTTTTCGCCGCTGTCCGCTTTCCAGTTAACCCTGACGTTTGGCGTCATGCCGACTAACTCTGTGGCGCTGAGCCGGTAATTCAAAAAGTATTGAATGTCCGACTGGCTGGTGTCATCACGGTCGTCATCACCGGCGTAGGACCACCAATGCTGAGCCAGCACACCCACGTTCCAGCCACCCGGGTTTGGCGCAAGCGAGGCAAGCAGCACCGCCGGTCCCGCCTGATATTTACCCTGTCCCAGAACATCCTCTTCAGCGGTTGGGAACAACTGGGTGACACCTGCGCCCCAGACCAACCCGTCGTCGCGCGCTGGCCCTGTCAAAGTCAGCAAGCCTGTATCGCCAAAGCCGGTTGTACGACCGTTATAGGGATAGTTATGGCTTAGCAGCTTATCCGTTGGAATGTCCCCGGCACGCCCCTGTAGAGCGTCTCCGAAGCTATCATCGAGAGGTGATGACTGGTATTGCACCACCGGACGTACAATCAGGTTCCATTCGTCGTCACCCACGTCAAATGGGAATGACATGACCGGCTGGAATTTTGTCGAGTTAGCCCAGCGCCCATTGCTGGGTAATGCGTCGTTGTCGCCGTCCATATGGGTGTAGTCATTCTGAAACCACAACATCCAGGCGGCGCCCAATGGATTGGCTGTCGCCTTGGCCAGCTTTTCCAACTCCGCAGCGTCCGGCCCGGCAGTGTCGCTGCCCTGGGGTTTGGTTGAGTCGCTATCTTCAGGCCCGCTACCCGGTAACTGGACCGCAGAGGTCTTCTCGTCTGCGGGTAGCGATTGCGCCAGAACGGCGCTTGGAAGCACACTTGCTATGCCACAGACAAAGGTTAAACAGGTCGGTAGATTCATTGTAAACACTCCCTTTTTAAACGAATCTCCTGTCAGGCAGAACTACAAGAAGCACTAACAGGCTTCTGATTAGTTGAAGACAATCAACTAAGCACGCAAGAGTCTAATATGACCCTGCCCATGCAGTGAACATAATAAATAGACTATTGACCTGCGTCATATAATATTTAACCGAATTCACCCATCTCAAATACAAGCACTCTGCATATACTCGACATATCTAATTTAAACCGACATTGGTTATTGCACTCACTCCGGATAACGAACCTCTGGAAAAGGGAGTGAACGAAGATAGGACAAGGCGCAACAGCAGCCAAACCAAGCACTGTGGTTTTTCAGGGGATTCCTTCGGATTGGATGGCCTGGGGAAGGCCATCCGGGCGGGACAGGCGCCCTCCAGGAGCGCCCTCGACTCGACGTGATTATCAGCGCTGCGCTTGCATCTGGCGTTGAGCCTGCTTTTGCTGGCGATAGGCAATAGCCGCTGGCGGAACCGGGGTTATGGCGCCGGTTTCCATCCATTTTTTCAAGCGATTCGCATCGGCCATATGGGTGTACTTGCCGAATGCATCAAGTACCACAAAGGCCACCGGGCGCTTATTCATCACCGTGCGCATCACCAGGCAATGGCCAGCCTCGTCGGTGTAGCCCGTTTTAGTCAACTGGACACTCCAGTTTGGCTTGCGCACCAAACCGTTGGTATTGCGAAAACCCAGGCTGTAGTTGGGTTTGCGGAAAGCCACGGTTTTATCGTCGGAGGTACTGAGCTCGCCGAGCAACGGATAATTGCGCGTGGCCTTGAGCAGTAATACCAGGTCGGTCGCGGTCGAAACGTTATGCGGCGACAGGCCGGTCGGCTCAACATAATGGGTATTTCTCATGCCCAGCGACCGTGCCTTGGCATTCATTGCGGCTATAAATGCAGTCTGGCCACCCGGATAATGATGGGCGAGGCTCGCCGCAGCGCGGTTTTCAGATGACATCAGCGCCAGCAGCAACATGTTGCGACGGCTGATCTCGCTGCCAACCCGTACCCGGGAGAATACCCCGCGCATTTCCTGGGTGTCGGCAATATTGATGTCGAGCATCTCGTCCATCGGTAACTTGGCGTCCAGGGTAACCACGGCAGTCATCAGCTTGGTCACCGAGGCGATGGGCAGCACCATATTGGGGTTACTCGAATAAAGCACCTTGTTGGTATTCAGATCGACCAACAACGCACTACCCGCCGCAAGTTCTTGACGAGCAGTGGCTTTAGTCGCGGCCTGCACATTTGATGTAGCTACTACGCTGCTGCAAACCAGCAACAAACTGACTATCGAATGACGAATTTTCAAGAGAAGCTCACCGAGCAAAATGGAAAGAGCCTGAACCCTGCGTTCAAGCACATGGAAAACCTCTGAATCACCTCGCAGGTGATGTTGCCTAACGCTGGAAAGCGGCTTCGTTAAGTTGACCTTACTTTAGTACGGCCTCAAGGGACCGGCAACATCGATCAAAGGCGTATCAACAACCGATAAATCGAACACAACCGCGCTGACGGCGGCCTCTGGCTGTTGCGTGTTACACCTTGCACCTACGCTGTCTGCGGCATGCTTCAGAGGGGCCTCAAGTATACGGAAATCATCCTGGGTTCTTGGAGCCCCCTGCCCCGATGATGTTCATACCTTTCGTCTGCAAAGCACACAAAATAACGGGTTCAAGTCCCTGCCAGCTCACCTTGCAGCCAATCGACGAACTGTTGGGTGATACGTTGTCGGCGCTTGCGCTCCGGCAGCACCAGGTAATAACCCAACCCAGAACGCGCCTGGCCCTCACACGCGCGGCACAATAAACCTTGCTCCAGCAGCTCATCGACTAGGTAGCGCCAGCCGATCGCTACACCCTGGCCGGCAATCGCCGCCTGGATCAACAAGGTGTAATTGTCGAAACGCAAACTGCCTGGGCTCGGCGCCTCGGCAATACCTAGCGCGTTGAACAAGCCTTGCCAGTCATACCAGCTGGCACGGCTTTCTGGGCGCAGGTGCAGCAAAGGCAACTGTGCCAACATTGCTGGCGCCAAAGGTTGTGCATGGTCCTTGAGCAACTGTGCACTGCACACCGGGTAGACCTCTTCGGCGAACAACAGCTGGGACTGGCCGTTCTTGACTCGACCATCACCAAAGGCAATCGCCACATCAATTTCAGCCGATAGCGCCCCGAGATCGCGCTCGCCTGTGAGCAGGCTGACATCCACCTCGGGATATAACTGGTTGAAGCGTTTCAGCCGAGGCATCAGCCAATACGCCGCGAAGGCAAAATCAGTCGCCACCTGGAGTACTTCGTGTTGCTGCTGCGCGGTAACCGCTTGCAGCCCAGCATCAAGCGTACCCAGGCCGTCCTGAACATAATGCAGGAGCTGCTCGCCCGCTTCAGTGAGAACGATGCCCCGATAAACCCGGTCAAAAAGCCGGGTATGCAGGCGTTGTTCAAGGCGTTTTATCTGCTGGCTTATCGCCGGCTGACTTGTGCCCAGCTCAAAGGCAGCGGCAGTAAAGCTCAGTTGGCGAGCGGCAGATTCAAAGACTCGCAGCACATCAAGGGATAAGTCATTGAAGCGTCCATACATAAGCTGAAGTTATCCAAGCTATGTGTTTGATATGGGTTTACCCCATTTTTCGTTGACTTGATTATAGATACCGCACTGTCGCATAAATTTTTTATATGGAATACAGGCCTGCCATGAAACGACCCAACATCCTCTTCATCATGGCCGACCAGATGGCCGCACCTATCTTGCCGCTGCACAATGGCAAGTCGCAGATCAAGATGCCAAACCTGATGCGCCTGGCCGAATCAGCCGTGGTTTTCGATTCCGCCTATTGCAACAGCCCGCTGTGTGCGCCATCGCGCTTCACCTTGGTCAGCGGCCAGTTACCGAGCAAAATCGGCGCCTACGATAACGCCGCAGACTTGCCCGCGGATGTACCAACCTACGCGCACTACTTGCGTTTGCTCGGCTATCACACGGCCTTGTCGGGCAAGATGCACTTCTGTGGCCCGGACCAGCTGCATGGCTATGAGCAGCGCCTGACCAGCGACATTTACCCAGCGGACTACGGCTGGGCAGTCAACTGGGATGCGCCCGAAGAGCGCTTGAGTTGGTACCACAACATGTCTTCGGTACTGCAAGCCGGGCCATGCGTGCGCAGCAACCAGCTGGACTTCGATGAAGAAGTGGTGTTCAAGGCCCAGCAGTACCTTTACGACCATGTACGTACGGGCGCTGACCAACCGTTCTGCCTGACCGTATCCATGACCCATCCCCACGACCCCTACACCATCACCCGGGAGTTTTGGGATATGTATGAAGGTGTCGATATCGATTTGCCCGAACACTTCATCGAGCAAGACCAGCAAGACCCACACGCCAAGCGAGTGATGAAAGTCATCGACCTGTGGGATAAGCCGATGCCCGAAGACAAGATCAAGGATGCCCGCCGCGCCTATTACGGCGCATGCAGCTATATCGACAACAACATTGGCAAGCTGCTGAAAACCCTGAAGGACTGTGGCCTGGACGATGACACCATCATCGTTTTCTCGGGTGATCATGGCGATATGCTTGGCGAGCGCGGCCTCTGGTACAAGATGCAGTGGTATGAAATGTCTGCCCGCGTACCCATGCTGGTACATGCGCCCAAGCGTTTTGCGGCGAGGCGCATCAGCCAATCGGTATCGACCATGGATTTGCTGCCGACCTTCGTTGAACTGGCAGGCGGCAAGGTTGATCCAGACCTGGCGCTTGATGGGCGTTCCCTGCTCCCGCATCTGGAAACCGGCTCAGGTCACGACCAGGTATTGGGCGAATACATGGCTGAAGGCAGCAACAGCCCACTGATGATGATTCGCCGCGGCGACTACAAGCTGATCTTCTCGGAGGTCGATCCACTGATGCTGTTCGATGTGCGCAATGATCCCCAAGAACGCGAGAATCTCGCCAACTCGGCCGATCACCAAACCGTACTCGCCAGCTTGCTCCAGCAAGCCTGGGACCAATGGGATATTCCCGCGATCCACAAGGCGGCACTGGCCAGCCAACGCCGTCGCCGCTTCGTAGCCCAGGCCCTTGGCCAAGGCGCACTCAAGAGCTGGGATCACCAGCCAATGGTCGATGCCAGCCAGCAGTACATGCGCAACCACATCGACCTCGACGACCTTGAGCGGCGTGCACGCTATCCTCAGGTGGACGCTTGATAACCCGAGGATTTATATCAATCAAATTGAACTGCCATCACTGACTGCCGTCAGCACAAACTGACACAGGAAAAAACATAACAAAGGAGAAGGCATGAAAAATTTCACCCCCCTTTTCGCAGGTAGCCTGTTACTGGCCGCCAGCATCGGAGCCCACGCCGAGGACGCAAGCTGCAGCACGGTCAAGCTGGGTGACCCGGGCTGGAGTGATATTGCCGTGACCAATGGTGTCACCAGCTTTATCCTCGAAAGCCTCGGCTACCAAGCCAAAACCCAGACATTGGCCGTGCCAATCATCTTTGCTGGCCTGCAAAAAGGTCAGGTCGATGTATTTATGGGCAACTGGATGCCGGCCCAGCAAAGCAACTACGACAAATTTGTCGCCACCGGCAAGGTCGACAACCTCAAGCAAAACCTGGCTGGCACTGAATACACCCTCGCCGTACCGAGCTACGCCTACGAGGCCGGGGTCAAGACCTTTGCTGACCTGAACAAATTCGCTGATAAGTTCGACCATAAACTCTACGGGATTGCCTCTGGTTCACCCGGCAATGAATCGATCCGTAAAATGATTGAAACCAACGACTTCGGCCTCAAAGACTGGAAGCTGATTGAGTCCAGCGAGCAAGCCATGTTGGTTCAGGTCGGGCGCGCCATAAAACGCGACCAGTTTGTGGTGTTCCTCGGCTGGACCCCACACCCAATGAACGTGCAGTACGACATGAAGTACCTCAAGGGCGGCGAAGCCTATTTTGGTGAAACAGGCAGTGTGAACACCCTCGTCCGCAAAGGTTACGCGCAGCAGTGCCCGAATGTTGGCAAACTGCTGAGCAACCTCAGCTTCACCCAAGAGATGGAAAACTCGGTGATGGATAAGGTGCTGAGCAAGCAGGCGAGCAACAGTGAAGCCGTCAAAGCCTGGATGGCTGCCAATCCGGAAGTCGTCAAAGCCTGGCTCGATGGGGTTAAAACCCTCGACGGTGGCGACGGCCTTGAAGCGATTCAGGCCAAGCTGTAATGGCAAGCCAGGCTGGCGGGCTTGGTCAAAGCCCGCCAGCACTCGGCGAACGCAGCTTGCTTGAACAGCACAATCACTCACACAATTGGGCAGAACTTGAAATAGCCGGGGCGGAATACGCCATACTGATGCGTATTGTTAAGTTGTTTAGGGCCTAGCATGCTATGCATCGCCACTCAGACCTCTGCTTTTTATAATGCGCCGACCTAGTCTCCAAAGCCTGCTGCCATTCCTGCGCTGGCTGCCGACTACCAGCCGCAAAACTCTGGGCAACGATGCGCTGGTCGGTTTGACCGGTGCAATTCTGGCATTGCCGCAATCTATCGCGTACGCACTGATTGCCGGACTGCCACCCGAGTACGGCCTTTACGCAGCCATTGTGCCGGTGATTATTGCCTCGCTCTGGGGCTCTTCCTGGCACCTGATCTGCGGGCCAACGGCGGCCATCTCGATTATTTTGTTCACCAGCGTCAGTCCGTTGGCCAAGCCCGGCAGCGATGACTTTATCGCGCTGATACTGCTGCTCAGTTTTATTGCCGGGTTATTCCAGTGGCTGCTCGGTTTGATGCGCTTTGGCGCTTTAGTCAACTTCGTCTCGCACTCCGTGGTGCTCGGTTTTACCCTTGGTGCGGCGGTGGTGATTGCACTGGGACAACTGCCAAATCTGCTGGGCATTGACATCCCAAGCCAAAAAACCGCACTCATGTCCCTGGTCAATCTCGGCCAACACCTCGACGAGGTCGACTGGGCTTCGGCTGCACTGGCGGCATTTACCTTGGCGGTCAGCCTGTTGTGCAAGCAATTCTGGCCGCGCGGACCGGCGCTGCTGATCAGCCTTGTGGCGGGCAGCCTCGCAGTGTTCGCCCTGCCACAGCAACTCGGGCATGTCACCTTGGTCAGCCCATTCGAGGGCAAACTGCCGCCGCTGGTGTGGCTCAACTTTGATCTTGAAAGCGTACTGCAATTGCTACCGGCCGCCATCGCTTGCGGCATGCTCGGGCTGGTCACCAGTCTATCGATCGCCCGTTCGCTGGCGACCAAGTCGCAACAGTTCCTGGATGCCAACCAAGAGGTGCGCGCACAGGGCATATCAAACATCATTGGCCCATGGTTCTCTGGTTCGCTGTCGGCGGGCTCGTTTACCCGCTCGGCGCTCAACCTGCAAGCAGGCGCGCGCTCGCCGCTGGCTGGGGTTTTCTCGGCCATTCTGGTGGGGCTGTTTGCCCTGTTTGGCGCACAGCTGATCGAACATATCCCGCTGCCGTGCATGGCGGCGGGTATCTTGCTGATCTGCTGGGGATTACTGGACATTGCCGGGGTCAAGGCACTGTACCGGGTGAGTCGCTCAGAGTTCTTCGTGATGCTGTTAACACTGTCGGCAACGCTGCTAATGGAGTTGCAAACGGCCATCTACGCTGGTGTGCTGGCTTCGCTGTTCTTCTACCTCAAACGCACTTCCCAGCCACGCGTTAAGTTCTGGCAAGACGGCGACGAAGAGTTATTGCGCATTGAAGGCTCGATATTTTTTGGTGCCTGCCACTACTTGCAGCAGATCATCCAACGTAGCCGTGGCGAACGCGTGATTATCGACGCGCACCACGTCAATTTTATTGATTACGCCGGGATTGAGATGCTTCACCAGGAAGCGCGTCGCCTGCGTGGGCAAAAGCGCAGCTTGATCCTGCGCCGGGCACGGCCGCAGGTAATCGAAGAGATCCAGAAACTACAGGGCGCGGAGCAATGCCCGGTTATTTTCGAGGATTGACTAGGTCTCTATGCGGCCAGCAAGCGCCGCAACTCAGCCAGTACCGGTGCCGTTGAAGGACGCACGCCACGCCAGACAAAAAACGCTTCGGCGGCCTGCTCGACCAACATGCCCAAGCCATCAATGGTGCGCGCAGCGCCTTGCTCGGCGGCCCAATGATTAAACGCAGTGGGCTCATTGCTGTACATCATGTCATAGCAAACGGTATGCCCAGGCTTGATCAAACTGCTGGCAATCGGAGGGACATCGCCAGCCAGGCTTGCTGATGTGCCATTTACAATCAGATCTACCGGCGCATCAATCCAGTCAAAGCCACTGGCTGCCATCGGGCCGAGGTCGGCAAATTGCCGAGCCAGTTGTTCAGCCTTTTCAACCGTACGGTTGGCAATTACCACGCTGCTCGGCTGCTCGGCCATGAAGGGCTCGATAATGCCTCTTACAGCACCACCTGCGCCCAGTACCAAAATGCGCTTGCCGCGTAGAAAGAACCCGGCATTGATCTGAAGATCGCGCACCAACCCGGCACCATCAGTGTTATCGCCGACCAGGGTGCCGTCCAGGCGTTTTTTCAAGGTATTGACCGCACCTGCCCGCTGTGCACGCTCAGACAGGCTGTCCGCCAGGGCAAAGGCTTGCTCTTTAAAGGGCACTGTCACATTGGCACCCTTGCCTTCGATGAAGAAGTCCTGGGCAAAATCACTGAAACCATCAAGCGGCGTCAGCAGGGCTTCATAGCTCAGCTGTTGATTGGTTTGCTCAGCAAATAAGCGGTGGATCAATGGCGACTTGCTGTGGCCGATTGGATTACCGAATACGCCGTAACGGTCCATGTTGGGGGTCCCCGCTGTTAACTTCTGGCAATTACGCAGCGGGTCTTACCACCAGCTGCGGTTGCTCTCCAATTCGTCCCGGCACTGCTTTAGTTGCCAGCCATAGTTCTTCGCTTGCTGTTCGACCTTGCGAGCAACCTGCATCAGCCAGGCTTTACTACGATAGGTGCCCCGGCTGTAGCCGCCGCGCCCTTCGTGATAAGCCAGATACTGATTGTAAGCATCCCACTTGGACACACCCAGCATGCGCTGCGTGCCGTGGGTATACCAGCCGACAAACATGATCGCATCTTCAAAATCATCACGCGAGCCGCCGTTGCCGGTCTGGTCTTTGTACTCGCCCCAAACCGGGTCCTGGGCCTGTGCATAACCGTACGCCGAGCTGACCCGGCCCCAGGGAATGACCCACAGCAAGTAAGCCCGGGGCGGCAAGGCGTCTTCGACAAAGCTGCTTTCTTGCTTGATGATCGCCATCGCCACATTCATCGGCGTGCCGTAGGCGTTCTGCATGTCCAGTGAGTCTTCGTACCAATCCGGGTACTCACGGTAGATATTGCACAGGTTGTTTTGATCTTTTGGCGGCGCAGTCGAACACCCCGCCAGCAACGCGAGCGCTGCCAGCAACCCGGCAATACGTCCCATATTCAAACCTTGGCCAGCCAGTCTCGGTCCGTCAGGTAGTACTCGGTCAGCCGCGCCTCTTCAGTGCCCGGCTCGGCTTTCCAGTCATAGCCCCAGCGTACATGTGGCGGCAGTGACATCAGGATCGACTCGGTGCGCCCGCCCGATTGCAAGCCGAACAAGGTGCCTCGGTCATAAACCAGGTTGAACTCCACATAGCGCCCGCGACGGAAGGCTTGGAATTCGCGCTGTTGCTCGGTGTATGCCATGGACTTGCGACGCTGGACGATGGGCAGATAAGCCTCGAGATAGGCATCACCAATGGCGCGCAGAAAGGCAAAGCTGGTGTCGAAGTCCCACTCGTTCAAGTCATCAAAGAACAGGCCACCAATACCGCGCGGCTCGTTGCGGTGCTTGATGTGGAAGTAGCGATCGCACCACTCTTTGTAGCGCGGGTAGACGTCAGCACCAAATGGCTCGCACGCTTTTTGCGCGACACTGTGCCAATGCTTGCAGTCTTCTTCATTGGCGTAATAAGGGGTCAGGTCAAAGCCGCCACCAAACCACCAGACGGCTTCTTCGCCTTCTTTCTCGGCGATGAAAAACCGCACGTTCGCGTGTGAGGTTGGCACATGAGGGTTGGAGGGATGAATCACCAGCGACACGCCCATGGCTTCAAAGCCACGACCGGCCAGCTCAGGCCGGTGCGCGCTGGCAGAAGGTGGCAAGCCGGTGCCGAATACGTGGGAAAAATTGACCCCACCTTTTTCGATCAGGCCACCGTTCTCGATCACGCGCGTGCGGCCGCCACCGCCTGCCGGGCGCTGCCAGGCGTCTTCAATGAATTCACTGCTACCATCTTCGGCCTGCAGGGCTGCGCAAATACGGTCTTGCAGATCCAGCAAATAGGCTTTTACAGCCTCAGTACGATCACTCACAACGCCACCTTGGAAAGCAGGTTAGGCCGCACGGCTTTAGTTGTGCGACGAAATCGGCGCCCAGCATACCATTTGCACCCCGGTGATCGCAGTTGACTCGAGTCAATTCGACGATAGATGACCGGCAATGGATGCCAAAACAGGCTGCCGCGTGCATCATTAGGTCACTAACTTATCCTGAGATGGAGCCTGCAATGTCCAAGCGAATCCAATTTAGCAGCCACGGCGGCCCGGAAGTACTTGAGTTCGTTGACCACCAACCAGCAGCGCCTGGTGCTGGTGAAGTTCGTGTGCAGAACCAAGCGATTGGCCTTAACTTTATCGACACTTACTTTCGCAGCGGCCTCTATCAACCGCCCGCGCTGCCATCGGGCCTGGGCACTGAAGGCGCTGGTATTGTTGAAGCCGTCGGCGCTGGCGTCACCCAATTCCAGGTGGGTGACCGCGTCGCCTACGCCACCGGTCCGCTCGGCGCCTACAGTCAACTGCATGTATTACCTGCCAGCAAACTGGTAAAACTGCCAGACAGCATCAGCTTTGAACAGGCCGCAGCCGTCATGCTCAAAGGCCTCACCGTGCAATACCTGCTGCGTCAGACCTTTGAATTGAAAGGCGGCGAAACCGTGCTCTTTCATGCCGCTGCGGGCGGTGTTGGCTCATTCGCCTGCCAGTGGGCCAAAGCCCTCGACGTCAAGCTCATCGGCACGGTCAGCACCGCTGAAAAAGCCGAGCGCGCCATGCAGCAAGGCGCCTGGGCAACCATTAACTACAGCCATGAAAATGTCGCTGAGCGCGTGCTTGAACTCACTGACGGCAAAAAATGCCCGGTGGTTTATGACGGTGTTGGCAAGGACACATGGGCAACGTCGCTGGACTGCGTAGCGCCGCGTGGCTTGTTGGTCAGCTTTGGCAACGCCTCTGGCGCGGTCAGCGGAGTGAACCTGGGCATTCTGGCGCAAAAAGGCGCCTTGTACGTCACCCGGCCCACCTTGGCCAGTTACGCCGACACCCCTGAGCGCCTGCAGGCCATGGCCGACGAGCTGTTTGGCATGATCAGCAGCGGCAAGCTGGATGTCGAGATCAACCAGCGTTACCCGCTGGCTGAAGCCGCCCAGGCACAAATTGCCCTGAGCGCTCGCCAGACCACAGGCTCGACGATTCTGTTGCCGTAAGCCTGGTGCCACTCGCTCAGCAAACTGAGCGGGTGGCGTTCGTTACGAAGGCCGTACCACGTCGCCGCTCACCAAATCGCGGATCAGGCTCGGGTTCTTGCGTCCGCCCAAAGCACCATTCAAGACTTTGTCGAGCTGGCGCGGAAAGTACTGCTCAATGCGCAAACGACTGCGCGCTGCAGGGCGACCCGCAGGATTGGCTGAAGTCGACACCAACGGACCGGTGAGGGCGCATAGCTCGCGCACCAACGGATGATCGCTGACGCGCAGGGCAACGCTGTTGTGCTGACCAGTGATCCATTGCGGCAAACGGTCCTGATGCGGAACCAGCCAGGTAGTAGGCCCCGGCCACATGCTGGCCAGACGGTCTTGCCAGATGTCCGGCAGGTCTTCGATCAGGAAATCAAACTGGTGGATGTTGTCAGCAACCAGAATCAGGCCTTTGTGCATTGGCCGGTTTTTCAGCGCCAGCAAGCGCTCAACCGCCAGCTCATCCCAGGGGTCGCAGCCCAGCCCCCAGACTGCTTCGGTCGGATAGGCAATCACGCCCCCTTGCATCACCACCCGCGCGGCTTGCCGTACTTGCCAGCTATTGACCATCATTCGTGCTCCATTGAACCATGCTGCGCAGTGTATCTAAGCCGAATAACAATTGACCAAGCAAGCCCTGATTTTTCCAAGGTTTTTTCAGAAATCGCTAAGGGGGCGGGCAGGCATACCAGCGTCCGGCTTCGCAGCTGACCCGGCCATCCAGCTCAAGCTCGGTCAATGCCGCCAGCACCTCACTCAAGGGCCAACCGCTGCAAAGCGCCAATGCTTCACTGCTTTGCGGCGCAGCCAATAACAGCTCGAACAACGGATGATTGACTGGGGAAGGGGGCTGAACACTGGCCGGGCCATGCTGCCAACCGCGCAGTGCCTCAAGAATATGCTCGATGCTCTCGACCAATGTCGCACCATCGCGAATCAACTGATGACAGCCCCGTGCGCCCGGATGATGAATTGAACCCGGAATCGCATACACCTCCCGGCCTTGCTCGGCGGCCAGACGCGCGGTGATCAGCGAGCCACTTGAAGGGCTGGCCTCAACCACCAGCACGCCCAGCGCCAAGCCACTGATGATCCGGTTTCGCCTGGGGAAGTTACTCGCATGCGGCGGGCTGTTCAGCGGGAGTTCAGAAACCAGGGCGCCACCCTTGGCGATGATATCTGCCGCCAGTGGGCGATGCCGGGCGGGATACATGTGTTGCAAACCGGTCCCGAGCACCGCAACCGTCTTGCCCTGAGCATCCAGGGCACCTTGATGCGCCGCGCCATCAATACCAAGGGCTAGGCCGCTGGTGATCACAAACCCACCCGCAGCCAAGTGCTTGGCAAAGTTGTGCGCAGTATCCAGGCCCGGTTTTGAAGCGCGCCGACTGCCGACCATGGCCAACTGTGGTCGCTCAAGCAAACTGGCATCACCACGGATAAACAACAACGGCGGTGCATCGCCAAGTTCAGCCAGCAACGCCGGATAGTCGTCCGAATCCCACATCAACACGTGATTCTCAGGCGCCTCCAGCCAACGCAGGGTCATATTGGCCTGTTCGCGCACCTCATTGCTGCGCCGGGCATCGCTACAGGCAGCAGGCAACCCCAGCGAGCGCCAGGCAGAGGCGGGGGCACTGATCGCGGAGGAGGCTGAATCAAAGGCATCGAGGAGTTTTTTGAAGCGCTTAGGGCCGAGCTCAGGCAGGCAATGCAAGCGGACCCGAGCTTCTATCTCGGCAGGGGAAGGTGCAGCGGTTTTGCTGGAATATTGCGACATGCTGATCATCCTTGATCGGTCGCGTCATAGGCCCGTTGCAGTGCAGCCTATGACAAAAAGCCCAGCATTTGCTGGGCTTCAAGGGTTATGGGTTGCGCACTTTGTCGAGCACTGCCAGGTTGCGGTTGGCGTGCAGGATCAAACCGTAGCTGAGCTTGTTATAAGTGCGGAACACCATCATCAAGCCTGCTCTTTCGTCTGGAATCTTGATCGAATCGCCAGTGATGCGGTCACGTACGGTTTCACCTGTCTTGTAGACAGCCAGCACGTTGCCGACTACCAGGCCGTCGCGCACACCCTTGTTGATGGTCACCACGTCAAACTGGCCAATCTGGTTGACGCCGCGCGGGACATCGATGATCAGGCCCTTGACTTCGCCTGCAGGCTCGCTGGGCATGAATGTCGAGTTGATCGCACGCTCTTCATTGACGAACAGACGGTCGCCATTACGCACTTCCTGGGTGCTGCGGCGCAGCTCCATGGTGCCGATATCGCCTTCCTCGGCAACAATCTCACCGCCACCGATGTCATCGGCATTGATACCCAGGAACTCTTTGGTTTCCGGGTCGAAGTAGCTCTTGCCCTGACGGAAAATCCCGTAGTTCGGGGTGGTGGTGCTGAACTTGCCGCGAGCGTAAATACGATCACCCGCACCGCTGACAACCCGCTCGGCATCACCGGCGACGATATATGGCGCGCGCTCGAAATCCTTTGGATCATCGACAATGCGGTTATACAGCAAGAAACTGTTGATCGCCTCAAGCGGAATAGTCGGAATGGCTTCCGCCATCGGCGTGCTGCGCACTTTTGGCGACAGCTTGATGGTGCCGCGTGATGCGCCGCGGTTCAGCACCAGGCGTGGCTGACCATCGACATAAACCAGGCTCAGCGTGTCGCCAGGGTAGATCAGGTGTGGGTTTTCAACCTGTGGGTTGGCGTGCCAGATCTCCGGCCACTTCCAGGGTTCACGCAGGAATCTACCGGAGATATCCCATAGAGTATCGCCCTTGACCACTGTGTAACGATCCGGATGACCGTCCTTGAGTTGCACATCTGCCTGGGCCAAACCGCCAGCTGCAAGTAGCAGCAAAGCGAGTAGTGATTTCCTCATGCGGTGAATCCCTTTATTATGTGTCTTCTGTGAAGCGCCCTAGCGCCACAACGTAACCCCAATAGAAATGCGGCGTGAAGCTGCTTTTCCAAGCTGCGCATCATCTTAGCAGCGGATTTTGACTTTATTCCACAAGTGCATCACACAACGCATATGGCGATTTTAAACATCCTCGAATTTCCCGATCCACGTTTACGCACCATTGCTAAGCCAGTGGATGTGGTCGATGACGATTTGCGTCAGTTGATCGACGACATGTTCGAAACCATGTATGAAGCGCCGGGCATTGGGCTTGCTGCCACGCAAGTCAATGTCCATAAGCGTTTGGTGGTTATGGACCTGTCTGAAGACCGCTCCGAACCCCGGGTTTTTATCAATCCGGAATTCGAGTCGCTGACCGAAGAAATGGACCAGTATCAGGAAGGTTGCCTTTCTGTTCCCGGTTTTTACGAAAACATCGATCGCCCACAGAAAGTTAAGGTCAAAGCACTGGATCGCGACGGCAAACCCTACGAGCTAATCGCCGAAGGGCTGCTCGCCGTGTGCATCCAGCACGAGTGCGACCACCTCAATGGCAAGCTGTTTGTCGATTACCTGTCTACGCTCAAGCGTGACCGGATTAAAAAGAAGCTTGAAAAGCAACACCGTCAGCAGGCTTGATCGATGACTTACAAAGGCTTGCTGCGGCAAGCCTTTTTTATTTGCAGCAGGCGAGGGCGACAAGCCCTGCACCTGAGTTTAGCGAGACCCCATGACTGACTCTTTACGCATCATTTTTGCCGGCACCCCGGAATTCGCCGCCGAGCACCTCAAAGCGCTGCTGGACACCGACCACCAGATTATCGCGGTGTACACCCAGCCGGATCGACCTTCTGGTCGTGGACAAAAGCTGATGCCGAGCCCGGTCAAGCAACTCGCCCTGCAACATGAAATACCGGTTTATCAGCCGCTAACCCTGCGCGACAGCGACGCCCAAGCCCAGTTGGCAGCACTGAACGCCGATTTGATGGTGGTGGTGGCCTACGGTTTGATCCTGCCGCAAGCGGTGCTCGACACCCCACGCCTGGGCTGCATCAACAGCCACGCCTCCTTGCTGCCACGCTGGCGCGGCGCGGCTCCGATCCAGCGCGCGATCGAGGCGGGCGATGCGCAGTCCGGCGTCACCGTGATGCAAATGGAAGCTGGGCTCGATACCGGCCCCATGCTGCTTAAAGTCAGCACCCCAATTAGCGCTGAAGACACCGGCGGCAGCCTGCATGATCGCTTGGCGCGCCTCGGGCCCGATGCGGTCATTGAAGCCGTCAATGGCTTGGCTGCGGGTTCGCTGGTTGGCGAGGCGCAAGATGACAGCCTGGCGACCTACGCCCACAAGCTCAATAAAGAGCAGGCACGTATCGACTGGACGCGCCCGGCGGATGAGCTGCAACGCCTGATTCGCGCGTTTAACCCGACGCCGATCTGCCACAGCACGCTCAATGATGCGCCGATCAAGGTGCTCAGCGCCGAATGTTGCGCAGGTGAAGGCGCGCCGGGGATTATTCTCGATGCAAGCAAGCACGGCCTGACCGTCGCTTGCGGCAAGGGTGCGCTGCTGCTTACTCGTCTGCAGTTGCCGGGTGGCAAGGCACTCAACTTCGCCGACCTGTACAACAGCCGTCGTGAATACTTCACTGTCGGCGCGGTGCTGGTTTGATGAACCCACGCCTCGCCGCCGCCAAGGCCCTTAGCGCAGTGCTGTCTGGTAAGGCTTCATTGGCCAGCAGCCTGCCGCCGCAACTGGATAAAGTTGAGCCCCGTGATCGTGGCCTCACCCAGGAGCTGGCCTTCGGCACCGCTCGCTGGCAGCCAAGGTTGTCGGCACTGGCCGAAAAGCTGCTGCAAAAGCCATTCAAGGCGGCGGACAGAGACGTCGAAGCCTTGCTTCTGGTCGGCCTGTATCAACTGCTCTACACCCGTATTCCGCCACACGCCGCATTGGGCGAGACCGTCGGCTGCGCTGAAAAGCTGAAAAAACCTTGGGCCAAGGGCCTGCTCAACGCTGTATTGCGCCGCGCCCAACGTGAGGCCGAACCATTGCTGGCCGAGATGGAACGCGACCCAATGGTGCGTACCGCCCATCCACGCTGGCTGCAAAAATCACTCAAGGCATTCTGGCCCGAGCATTGGGAAGCCATCTGCGCGGCCAATAACGCCCATCCGCCGTTGATTTTGCGAGTTAATCGTCGCCATGGCAGCCGTGATGCCTACCTGCAAGAACTACAAGCTGGCGGTATAGAATCCGCCGCTTGCACCTTTAGCCAAGACGGCATCCGCCTGGTGCAAGCCTGCGACGTGACCACACTGCCTGGCTTCGCTGATGGCCGGCTCAGCGTGCAGGATGAAGCCGCGCAACTGGCCGCAGATCTGCTTGAACTAGCCCCGGGCCAGCGCGTACTCGATGCCTGCTGCGCACCGGGCGGCAAGACCTGCCACATCCTCGAAGCCGAGCCCGGGCTGGCGGGCGTAGTGGCCATCGACCTGGAACCGAAACGATTGGTGCGGGTGCGCGAGAACCTGGCGCGTCTTAAGCTGGATGCAGAATTAATCGCCGCTGATGGCCGGGCTGTGGATAAGTGGTGGGATGGCCAGCCATTCCAGCGCATCCTGCTCGATGCGCCTTGTTCGGCGACCGGCGTGATTCGTCGTCACCCCGACATTAAAATTGCCCGCCAGGCCGAAGATATTCCGGCGCTGGCACAGTTGCAGGGCGAGTTGCTTGATGCCTTGTGGCCAACGCTCGCTGTGGGCGGCATCATGCTATATGCCACATGCTCGACCTTGCCGACAGAAAACAGCCAAGTTATAGAAGCCTTTCTGGCCCGCACCCCAGGCGCACGTGAACTCGATATTGCCGGGCCTTTTGGCCTGCCACAACCCCATGGCCGCCAACTGCTTGCACAAGAAGATGGTCATGATGGTTTTTACTATGCCAAGCTGATCAAGATCGCCGCGACACCCCGCGGCTGAGGAAGGAATCGGATGAAAATCATCATTCTTGGTGCCGGGCAAGTTGGCGGCACCCTGGCAGAACACCTGGCCAGCGAAGCCAATGACATCACTGTGGTTGACACCGACGGCGACCGTCTGCGTGATCTCGGCGACCGCCTGGATATCCGCACCGTACAGGGCCGCGGCTCGTTCCCGACTGTTTTGCGCCAAGCTGGCGCCGACGATGCCGACATGCTGGTTGCCGTGACCAACAGCGACGAGATCAACATGATCGCCTGTCAGGTTGCCTACACCTTGTTTCATACGCCGACCAAGATCGCTCGCGTGCGCGAAGCGGCCTACCTGACCCGCAGCGGCCTGTTCGACAATGAAGCGATTCCGGTCGACGTGCTCATCAGCCCCGAACAAGTCGTGACCAACTACATCAAGCGCCTGATCGAGTATCCGGGCGCGCTGCAGGTTATCGATTTCGCCGAGGGCAAGGCTCAGCTGGTTGCGGTCAAGGCCTATTACGGTGGTCCGCTGGTGGGCCAACAGCTGCGCCAACTGCGCGAGCACATGCCTAACGTCGATACCCGCGTTGCCGCGATTTTCCGCCGTAACCGGCCGATCATGCCCAAGGGTGACACGGTCATCGAGGCTGACGATGAAGTGTTCTTCATCGCCGCCAAAGCCCACATCCGCGCGGTGATGAGCGAGATGCGCCGCCTGGAAGACAGCTACAAGAAGATTGTCATTGCCGGTGGCGGTCATATTGGCGAACGCCTGGCGGAAGCCATCGAAAGCCGCTACCAGGTGAAGATCATCGAGATGAACCCGGCGCGCTGCCGTTACCTCTCGGAAACACTGGACAGCACCATCGTGTTGCAGGGCAGTGCTTCGGACCGTGATTTGCTGGTTGAAGAAAATATCAACGATGCGGATATATTCCTTGCCCTGACCAACGACGACGAAGCCAACATCATGTCGTCCTTGCTGGCCAAGCGCATGGGCGCGCGCAAGGTGATGACCATCATCAACAACCCAGCCTACGTCGACTTGGTCCAGGGCGGGGATATCGACATTGCCATCAGTCCGCAGCTGGCAACTATCGGCACCTTGCTCACCCACGTGCGCCGTGGCGATATCGAAAGCGTGCACTCACTGCGCCGCGGTGCGGCCGAGGCGATCGAGATGATTGCCCACGGCGATGCCAAGTCGAGCAAAGTGGTCGGCCGCGAGATCGGCAAAATCAACCTGCCGCCGGGCACCACGATCGGCGCGGTTATTCGCGATGAGGAAGTACTGATCGCCCACGACAACACCATGATCCAGAGCGGTGACCATGTGATTCTGTTCCTGGTCGACAAGAAGTACATCCGCGATGCCGAGAGCTTGTTCCAGGTTGGCTTGACCTTCTTCTAAGAAGCCAGAGGAAAAGCCCCATGCTCGAATCACTGGAAAAAATGCTGGCCAAGGGTGTGGATAACGCATTGCTGCGCTTTGGCCTGGGCAAGGGTTATCTCGATGCTGGCAACGCCGCACTGGCGGCCGAGCATTTGCAGCGCTGTGTGGAGCTTGACCCCAAGTATTCAGCCGCCTGGAAGCTGCTTGGCAAGGCGCTGCTCAACGATGCTCAGCCAGACGCCGCACGCACGGCGTGGGAGCAGGGCATAGCCGCAGCCCAAGCCCATGGCGACAAACAAGCTGAGAAGGAAATGGGCGTTTTTCTGCGCAAGCTGGATAAGCTCGGCAATCAAGCCTGAACCCCGCAACAGTTGGCGTCATCAGCCAATGCGCAATAAAAAGGCCCGGCGAGTCCAAACTCGAACCGGGCCTTTTTGCTTTCTGGGTTTAAGCCGCCGGAACTGTCCGCCCCTGGAGCAGACGCGCAATTGCGCCGAGCAATACGCCGTAGAGCGGTACAAACAAGACCAGGCTCACGGTCAGCTTGATGGCGTAGTCAACGCTGGCAATCTCGACCCAATGCTCGGCCATAAACGGATCGCTGCTTTGCCAGAAGGCGATGGAGAAGAACACAAAGGTGTCGAGCAGATTGCCCAGGATAGTCGAGGCTGTCGGAGCAACCCACCACTGACGCAGACGGCGCATGCGGTCGAACACCTGGATATCCAGCAACTGGCCCAACACATAGGCGCAAAAACTGGCCAGGGCGATGCGGCCAACGAATACGTTGAACTCCTGCAGCGCCGCAAAGCCTGAAAACACGCCGTCTTTATAGAGCACAGACACCACGTATGAAGCTACCAGCGCTGGCAACATCACCCGCGCAATCACTTTGCGCGCCGGGGCCTTGCCCAATAAACGCACAGTCAGGTCAGTGGCGAGAAAGATAAACGGGAAGCTAAACGCGCCCCAGGTGGTATGCCAGCCAAAAAGGGTAATCGGCAACTGCACCAGATAGTTACTGGCGATGATAATCAGGATGTGAAACGCGATCAGCGCCACCAAAGCAGGTCGGCGGATCGTAGTCAGGGTGGTTTGCATGTGAGCCTTTTTAAGTTTTATGGGGTGAGGGAACCCATTTCGATAATGCCGCGCCTACGCGACGCGCGGTATTTTAGCGAATACTTGACTCACAAGATAGGTTTTAAGCGCTTTGCTGACAATTGGTCATTCAGTGACGAAGCGCAGCCCTACGCCTTCGGCATCGACACGGGTCACCACCATCTGCAAAACAGGCGCTTCAATCGGCATGCCTTGCACTTGACCGGTGACCACATCGCCCAGCTTCAGCGAACACAGCGCTTCGTGCTTCACATATACGCCACCGTCCGACAGGTCTCGGGTCTGGGCGATAACATCAGCAAAATCTGGATGGCTGATCTTGATCATGCACTTCATCGCTGTGCGCGGATGCTGGCGGTTGTTCGACATGACGACTGCGGTCCTCTGATTAACGACTCGATAGCCTGAAGACAGCCTCAGGCGTAACTACATCAGTACCACTTGGCTTCGCCCTCTGGGCGCTTCTTGAAACGTTTCATGGTCCACATGTACTGGCTTGGGTAAGCGCGGACATAACGGCCAATGACTTCGCTCATGGCGGCTACACCCACGGCAATATCCTCGCTGTACATGGCTTCGGGCGCAGCTTCGAGAATGACTTTATAGCCGCTGCCGTCTTCCAGGCGCAACGCATGCAGGAAAACACCAACGGCCTTGCCGCCGGTGAGCATGCTGGGCACAAACTTGCTGGTCAGCGCCACAGTGCCTAGAAAGGGGACGAATACACCGCTGGAAAGGCTCGGTTCGGGATCGGCTGGAATGCCCACGGAACCGCCCTTGCGCACCTCTTTGATCACGCTGAGGATGCCTTCTTTGGTCGAGGCGGCGACCCGGTTACCCATTTGCACGCGCTGCTTTTGCAGCAGGTCGTCCACGGCTTTGAGCTTGGGCGGACGATAAAAAATGATCGGCTTGCACTGCGAGCAGTAGAAGTGATTGAGCACTTCCCAGTTGCCCAGGTGACTGGTGATTCCCACCACGCCCTTGCCCGAGGCGAGCGCCTGTTCGAGCACCTCAAGGCCTTCAACTTCACGGATCAAACCGAGCGATTTCTGTGCTGGCCAGATCCAGGCGCAGGCGCTTTCGGTCAAGGTCTGGCTGATGCCCTGCAGGCTTTCGCCAAGCAATTTCTGATGCCCGGCCTCATCCAACTCCGGGAAACACTTCCTCAAGTTGGTGCTGGCAACCTCACGCGAGCCATTGGGCAGCTTGTACATCAACCAGCCGATAGCGGCACCGGTTGCCTGCACTGCGCGCCACGGCAGCAGAGCAAACAGGCGCAGAAAGCCTACAACCAGTGCACCTTTAAACTTCTCCACAGGCCACTCCCCGAGATCAAAAAGCCTATTGTACCGCTCTGCGCCCGCGCACGCTTACTTGCCGCTCACACCTTGGCAAGCTGCGGGTAGCGGAAGCAGTCCGTAGTGTGATCCATCACCATGCCGCTGGCCTGCATAAAGGCGTAGCAGATGGTTGGCCCAACAAAGTTGAAGCCGGCTTTTTTCAGGGCTTTGCTCATGGCCTCGGCTTGCGGCGTGATGGCTGGAACCTGGGCGCGCTCGCTGAAATGGTTGATCACAGGCTGACCATCAACAAAGGACCACAAGTATTTGACAGGGTCATCAAGCTTGAGCCAGGCCAAGGCATTTTGCCGAACCGCCTTGAGTTTGAGGCGATTGCGCACAATGCCCGGGTCCTGCATCAGCTCTTCGATTTCATCATCGCTCAGCTTGGCCAGGCGCTTGACATCGAAGCCATGCAGCACCTGGCGATAGCGTTCGCGCTTCTTGAGCACGGTGATCCACGACAAACCGGCCTGAAAACCTTCAAGCAACAGCAACTCGAAGAGTTTATCGGGGTCAGTTAGGGGCACACCCCATTCTTCATCGTGGTAAGCCATGTACAGCGGATCTTCAGAACACCAGAAACAACGAGTCATAAGGCAATCCCTAGCAGGTCTAGGCCACGCGGTTTGCGGTATACTCCCGCTCTTTCTGTCGCAGCCAAAACAGGTGAATTTTTCGTGAGCCAGACTACGCCTGCCGTGCGCACCTTCCAAGATTTGATTCTCGCCCTGCAAAAATACTGGGCTGAGCAAGGCTGCGTTGTGTTGCAGCCCTATGATATGGAAGTCGGTGCTGGCACTTTCCACACCGCTACATTCTTGCGCTCCATCGGTCCCGAGACCTGGAACGCGGCCTATGTGCAGCCTAGCCGTCGTCCGGCTGATGGCCGTTATGGCGAGAACCCGAACCGCCTGCAGCATTACTACCAATTTCAGGTCGTACTGAAACCGAATCCGGAAAACTTCCAGGAGTTGTACCTGGGTTCGTTGCAAGCCATCGGTATCGACCCACTGGTGCACGATATTCGCTTCGTTGAAGACAACTGGGAATCGCCAACGCTTGGCGCCTGGGGTCTGGGTTGGGAAATCTGGCTCAACGGTATGGAAGTCACCCAATTCACCTACTTCCAGCAAGTCGGTGGCATCGAGTGCTACCCGGTCACCGGCGAGATCACCTACGGTCTTGAGCGTCTGGCCATGTACATCCAGGGCGTTGATTCGGTGTATGACCTGGTGTGGGCGGACGGCCCGTTCGGCAAGGTCACCTATGGCGACGTGTTCCACCAGAACGAAGTCGAGCAATCGACCTACAACTTCGAGCACGCCAACGTCGAGAAGCTGTTTGAACTGTTCGACTTCTATGAATCCGAAGCCAACCGTTTGATCGAGCTTGAGCTGCCGCTGCCAACCTATGAAATGGTGCTCAAGGCTTCGCACACCTTCAACCTGCTGGATGCGCGCCGGGCAATCTCGGTCACTGCGCGCCAGCAATACATCCTGCGTGTGCGTACCCTGGCTCGCAACGTTGCTCAAAGCTACCTGCAAGCTCGGGCCAAGCTCGGCTTTCCGCTCGCCACCCCTGAACTGCGTGATGAAGTACTGGCTAAGCTGGAGGCTGCAGAATGAGTGCACAAGACTTTCTGGTAGAACTGGGCACTGAAGAGCTGCCGCCAAAAGCCCTGAAAACCTTGGGCGAATCGTTTTTGTCCGGGATTGAAAAAGGCCTCAAGGCTGCCGGCCTCAATTACGCCAAGGCCCGTTACTACGCCGCGCCGCGCCGCCTGGCGGTGCTGGTCGAGCAGCTCGATACCGAGCAACCGGATCGGGTGATGAACCTCGACGGCCCGCCAGTCAAGGCGGCGTTCGACGCCGAGGGCAATCCAACCCAAGCCGCCCTCGGCTTCGCCAACAAGTGCTGCGTAGACCTGTCCGAAATCGACGCCAGTGGTCCAAAGCTGCGTTTCAGCCAGACCATTGTCGGCAAAAAGGCTGCACAGCTGCTGCCGGAGATGGTTGAAACCGCGCTCAACGACTTGCCGATTCCCAAGCGCATGCGCTGGGGCGCGCGTCGTACCGAATTCGTGCGTCCAAGCCAGTGGCTGGTGATGCTGTTTGGCGATACGGTGCTTGATTGCGAGATCCTCGCCCAGACCGCCGGTCGTGTCTCCCGTGGCCATCGCTTCCATCACAACACTGAAGTGACCATCAGCGCGCCCGCCAACTATGCCGAAGACCTGCGCAAGGCCTACGTCATTACTGACTTTGCCGAGCGCCGTGAGCAAATCAGCAAGCGTGTCGAGCAACTGGCTGCCGAGCAAAACGGCACTGCAATCGTGCCGCCTGCGTTGCTTGATGAAGTCAGCGCGCTGGTTGAATGGCCGGTACCGCTGGTGTGCTCCTTTGAGGAACGCTTCCTCGAAGTGCCGCAAGAAGCGCTGATTACCACCATGCAGGACAACCAGAAGTACTTCTGCCTGCTCGACGCCGAAGGCAAGTTGCTGCCGCGCTTTATCACCGTGGCCAACGTTGAGAGCAAAGATCCGGCGCAAATCATCTCGGGCAACGAGAAGGTTGTGCGTCCGCGCCTGACCGATGCCGAGTTCTTCTTCAAGCAAGACAAGAAGCAAAAGCTCGAAACCTTCAACCAGCGTTTGGCCAACGTGGTGTTCCAGGCACAGTTGGGCTCGGTCTACGACAAAGCCCAGCGCGTGTCGGCGCTGGCGGCATACATCGCCGAGAAAATTGGCGGCGACGCTACACGTGCAGGCCGCGCGGGCTTGTTGTCGAAGTGCGACCTGGCCAGTGAAATGGTTGGCGAATTCCCGGAAATGCAGGGCATCGCTGGCTATTACTACGCCATGCATGACGGTGAGCCCGAAGACGTTGCCCTGGCTCTGAACGAGCAGTACATGCCCCGCGGCGCTGGCGCAGAGCTGCCAAGCACATTGACTGGCGCTGCGGTTGCCCTGGCTGACAAGCTCGACACGCTGGTCGGTATCTTCGGCATCGGCATGCTGCCAACCGGTAGCAAAGACCCCTATGCGCTGCGTCGTGCGGCATTGGGCGTGCTGCGCATCCTGATCGAGAAAGGGCTTGAGCTGGACGTGACTGAGGCAGTTGAGTTTGCGATCAAGCAGTTCGGCAGCAAAATCAAGGCAGCCGGTCTCACCGCGCAAGTGCAGGAATTTATCTTCGACCGTCTACGTGCGCGCTACGAAGACCAAGGCGTCGACGTAGCGGTTTACCAGGCTGTTCGCGCGGTAAACCCGGTCTCGCCACTCGACTTCGACCAGCGCGTGCAAGCGGTGCAGGCGTTCCGCAAACTGCCTGAAGCCGAAGCGCTGGCGGCGGCCAACAAGCGGGTATCGAACCTGCTCGGCAAGGCTGATGGCAAGGTCGCCACCAGCATCGCTGCGCATTACTTTGACACCCCAAGCGAGTTCGCCCTCAACGCCGCGATTCAACAGGCGGAGCAGGCGGTGCAACCCTTGGCGCAAGCACGGATGTACAACGAAGCCCTGGCCAAGCTGGCCTCGCTGCGCACACCGGTCGACAGCTTCTTCGAGACCGTGCTGGTCAACGCTGAAGACCCCAATGTGCGCGCCAACCGCTACGCCTTGCTGGCGAAGCTGCGTGGCTTGTTCCTCGGTGTTGCGGACATCTCGGTCCTGAGCTGACGCAGGTTGACCGCGCGGCATGCTTGCCTAGGCAGCAGCGCCGCGCGGTTAAGCTTTAATGACTTTTGAGATGCGCCATGAAGCTACTGATTCTCGACCGCGACGGGGTGATTAATCACGACTCCGACGCCTACATCAAATCCGTTGAAGAATGGATTCCCATCCCCAGCTCAATCACTGCGATTGCCGACTTGTCCAAAGCCGGCTGGACCATCGCCATCGCCACCAATCAATCCGGCATCGGTCGCGGCTACTACGGCCTGGCCGAACTCGAAGCCATGCATCAGCGCATGCGCCAACTGGTGGCCGAGCAGGGCGGTGAAATCGGCTTGATCATGTATTGTCCACACGGCCCGGATGAAGGCTGCGATTGCCGCAAGCCAAAACCAGGCATGCTCCACAGCATCGCCGCGCATTATGGGGTAAACCTGAAGGGTGTATGGTTTGTGGGGGACAGCAGTGGTGACCTGCAGGCGGCCACAACCGTCGACTGTCAGCCAGTTTTGGTAAAAACCGGCAAAGGCGAGCGCACACTGGCCAAAGGATTGCCAGCCAATACCTTGATATTCGATGATCTGGCAGCAGTTGCTGGATACTTACTTAATCAATAAAGCGCGGCTTGCCCGCGACGGTACATGCACTTATGTCGAAACTGCGGGCTATCAACATTTTCTTCTTCTACATCCTGCTGGCGACCAGTTCGTTTCTCTGGTGCACCCTGAGTTTTTTTATCGTGCCGTTTTTGTCGTTTCGCGCACGCTACCGCTTCGTCAACCAGAACTGGTGCCGTTTTGCGGTATGGCTGACCAGCACCATGGTCGGCATCAAGTATGAAGTCAAAGGCCTGGAGAATATCCCGGATACGCCTTGTGTGATTCTGTCCAAGCACCAAAGCACTTGGGAAACCTTCTTTCTATCCGCCTTGTTTGAGCCCCTGAGCCAAGTGCTCAAGCGTGAGCTGTTGTATGTGCCGTTCTTCGGCTGGGCAATGGCCATGCTCAAGCCCATCGCCATTGACCGCAGCAACCCCAAGGCGGCGCTCAAGCAACTTGCAAAACAGGGTCATGAGCGACTAAAGCTAGGCTGCTGGGTGCTGGTATTCCCTGAAGGCACGCGCATCCCGACGGGCCAGATTGGCAAGTTTTCACGCGGCGGCGCATCGCTTGCGGTCAATGCCAACTTGCCGGTTCTGCCGATCGCGCACGACGCTGGCAAATACTGGCCGAAAGAGGGCTGGGGCAAAAAACCGGGCACTATTCAGGTCATCATTGGCGCGCCGATGCACGCCGAAGGCACGGGCCCGCGCGCCATTGCCGAGCTCAACGACCGCGCCTTTGCTTGGGTCAGCCAGGCGCAGCGTGATATTGGTTGCTTGAAGGATGAGCCGGTGGCCAATCCGGTCCAGTAAGCTCTGCCGGGCAAGGATGCGCTCACCGAATCAGGCAGCATCCTTTGCTTCATGATTTATTCAGGGCTAGGAAGGACTTCTGCCAATGATATCGATCTATCAGCTCAAACCCCGCTTTCAAGCGTTATTGCGTCCGCTGGTTACACGGCTGTACCAGCGCGGCATCACTGCCAATCAAGTCACGCTTGCTGCTGGCGTCATTTCCCTGCTGCTAGGTGCATTGCTGGCACTCTGTGCTGAACACAGCTGGCTGTTTATCTTGCTGGCGCTGTGGATGATTGTGCGCATGGCGCTCAATGCCATCGACGGCATGCTCGCCCGCGAATTCAATCAAAAATCAAGGCTCGGTGCCTATCTCAACGAACTCTGTGACGTAATTGCCGACAGCGCACTGTTCTTGCCTTTTGCCCTGCTGGCAGGAGTCAATAGCGCGCTGGTGGTGGCTGTGGTGGTACTCGCGTTAATCAGCGAATTCGCGGGCGTACTTGGTCCAATGGTCGGCGCCTCACGCCGCTACGACGGACCGATGGGCAAGAGCGACAGAGCTTTTGCATTTGGCCTTATGGGCACAGGTGTCGCCTGTGGACTGCTATCAGCACTGTGGATCAATTTGTTGTTGATACTGATCACTGGACTGCTGGTGTACACCACCTACAATCGAGTACGTCGAGGGCTCGCTGAAGGAGCCCCAATCACTGCTGATGACGCCAGCACCATGGCAGGGAAGTAGCGATGCATGAACTCAAGGAAGGTCGATTCAAAACCCATGATGACGTTGAGTTGTTCTACCGACACTGGGCGGCTAATCGAGCAGACAGCAACTCGCCACGGCAGGCGATCGTATTGTTCCATCGCGGGCACGAACATGGTGGGCGCATGGCTCATCTGGTGGACGAGCTCGGCCTTGATGAGTTTGACTTCTTTGCCTGGGATGCGCGCGGCCACGGTCTTTCGCCAGGTGCTCGAGGTGATAGCCCAAGCTTCGGCTGCAGTGTGCGCGACGTGCAAAGCTTTATTGAGCACATCAGTGCCACCCATGCCATCGCCGAGCATGACATCTGCGTTATAGCGCAAAGTGTCGGGGCTGTCGTCGTCGCGGCCTGGGCCCACGACTATGCCCCAAACATTCGCTCGCTTGTGCTGGCGTCTCCAGCGTTCAAGGTCAAACTCTATGTGCCTTTTGCCCGGCCCGGCCTGAAGCTGCTCAAAGCACTGCGCGGCAACTTCTTCGTCAACAGTTATGTAAAGGCCAAGTACCTCAGCCACGACCCGCAGCGCATTGAATCGTTCGACAGCGACCCACTGATTACCCGCGCCATTTCAGTAAACATGCTGCTTGGCCTGTATGAAGCCGCCGAGCGGGTAGTGGCTGATGCCCAGGCGATCCAGATTCCAACCCAGGTGCTGATTTCCGGCGCTGATTTTGTGGTGCATCGCAAGCCGCAACAGCAGTTTTATGAGCGCCTTGGCAGCGTGCAAAAAGAACAGCACATCCTGCCCGGATTTTTTCACGACACCCTGGGGGAAAAGGACCGTGAACATGCGCTAGGACGCATCCGCCGCTTTATCCGACAAACCTTCAGCCAGCCCATGAGTCGCCCGTCATTGCTGGCGGCAGACCTTATCGGTGCAAGTTGCGCCGAGTCGGAAACCCTGGCGGCGCCACTGCCACAGAACTCACTGGCTGGCCGTTACTGGCGTGCGACCCGCGCCAGCATGAAGCTGGGCAGCCGCATGTCGAACGGGGTCAAACTGGGCTTTGAAACCGGGTTCGACTCAGGCAGCACGCTTGATTACGTGTATCGAAATACCCCGGCTGGCACCTCGGCTATCGGCCGTATGATTGATAGGAACTATCTCAACTCAATCGGCTGGCGCGGCATTCGGCAACGCAAAGTGCATGTCGAAGAACTGCTGAATCTGGCGATCAAAAAACTTCGCGAGCAATCGAGCGAAGTGCGTATTGTCGATATTGCCGCCGGTCACGGCCGCTATATTCTCGAAGCCATAGAACACTCGGCGGACAAACCCGAATCGATCCTATTGCGCGACTACAGCGACATCAACGTGCGTGACGGATCTGCGCTAATCAAGCACAAAGGTCTTGAGCACATCGCCCGATTCGTCAAGGGTGATGCCTTCGACCGTGACGACTTGGCCAGCTTGAACCCTAAGCCAACGCTTGCCGTGGTCTCTGGCCTGTATGAACTGTTCGGCAGTAACAACATGATCGCAGACTCCCTAGCCGGTTTGGCGGCTGCTGTGGAGCAAGGCGGTTATTTGATTTACACCGGCCAACCCTGGCATCCACAGCTTGAGCTTATCGCCCGCGCGCTGACCAGCCATCGTAATGGTCAGGCTTGGGTCATGCGCCGTCGCAGTCAGGCGGAAATGGACCAACTGGTGGCCGCAGCTGGGTTTCGCAAAGTCAGCCAGCGTATCGATGAGTGGGGCATTTTTACCGTGTCCATCGCTCAGCGTATTGACTGATGGACACTGCGGTAACAATGCCGGGCGGGATACTCTGGAAGCGCGGAGTGATGTGGCTACTGCTTTTAGCGCCGCTGTTTTTCATTAGCTATAACTTCGCCAATAACTACACGGCACAGCGTGATGACATCGGCATTATGGTCTTTGCCTGGGAAAAACACATCCCGCTCTGGCCTTGGACCATTGTGCCCTACTGGTCGATCGATCTGCTGTATGGCTTATCGTTTTTATTGCCGCGCAGCCGTGCAGAGATGGACCGGCATGGCCTACGCCTGCTCAGCGCGCAGTTTATTTGTATCCTTGGCTTTCTGATCTGGCCGCTGCAATTCAGCGTCACACGACCCGAGCTGACTGGCGGTTTCGGCGCAATGTTCGACATTCTGATGGGTTTCGACAAACCCTATAATCAGGCTCCGTCTTTACACATCACCTTGTTGATAGTGCTCTGGGTGTGCTTCGCCAAACATACAGCTGGCGCTTGGCGCTGGTTGCTACATGGCTGGTTTGCATTGATCGGCTTATCGGTCTTGACCACCTGGCAACATCACTTTATCGACTTGCCTACAGGCGTCCTGGCAGGCTGGCTGTGTGTCTGGTTGTGGCCTGAAAACGGGCCTGGCCCCTTGCGGCTATGGCGCCTGACAACAGAGCCCAAGCGCTGGAGCCTGGCACTCAAATACTTGCTCGCCAGCCTTATGCTACTGGCGCTGGCAACCAAACTCGCTGGGATTTGGCTGTGGTTACTCTGGCCTGCATTATCACTGGCATTAGTCGCACTCAACTATTCGGCTATCGGCGCACAGGGCTTTCAAAAGCAGACCAATGGGCAGCTAAGCCAGGCAGCATTGTGGCTGTATGGGCCTTATCTGCTAGGCGCCTGGCTAAACTCGCGCGCCTGGACTCGCAAGCACCCACAAGCCGATGAGGTAATTGACGGGGTTTACCTAGGACGAATCCCAAGCCAGCAACAGCAGGCTGGCTTCAACGCAATTGTTGATTTATGTGCCGAGCTGCCCATAGGCGTCAAGACACCAGGGTATCGTGCGCTACCGGTACTGGATCTAACCGCTCCCGATGCCAGCACTTGTCTGCAAGCGGCCAAAGCAATCGAGTCACTGCGAAAGACTTACCCAGATAGGGTTCTGGTTTGCTGCGCATTGGGTTATTCACGCAGTGCCACAGCACTGGCCGCTTGGTTGCTCTACAGCAAGCGCTGCAGCAGCACAGATGCGGCATTGGCCCTGATCCGCCAGGCACGCCCTCAAGTTGTGCTGCAACAACCACAATTGCTTGCCATTGAAATGATGCTGCAACTGCCTGAAACAGCCGGCAACCGAGGTCTCGACAATGCCTACTAGCGGCTCGCTGTACCTGTGCGCAGTACTGTTGCGCCGAGGCCGCCTGCTTGACCGCTTATCCACAGCATTGAGCCTGGTTGCATTGCTGCTGGGCCTGGCGCCTCTACTCGGATTTCCAACCAGCGTTGCTCAAGCGATGCTCTGTGCCGCGCTCATTACGCTGGGACTGCTTGAAAAATATTGGGCTGCGCGAGTCGAAGTCGACGCCGAACTGTTTAGCCACATGAGCCAAAAGATTGGGCAGTTAACCGAACGCACTGCTGAGCTAGATCAAGCACTTGAAGATCTGGGCTTGCAACAATCCACCGCTATTCAACGCACTTGGACGGACCGCAGCAAAGGTGCGTTGCGGCTGTTACGCAATCAGGGGCTTTGCCTAATCGGGCAATGCACACTAGCGTTACTGACTATCGTCAGCTTGCCCTGGCTGCTCACGCATTGATCATCTCCGCTGAAAAGGACTTCTAATGCTTGCCCGCGCACTCGCCTTTTGCATCACCTCCGCGGCCCGAATTCTCACCGGGGCCCGCGCCCTATGGCTGGGTACAACGGCCCAGCCTGTGCAGCGCCTGTACTTTGCCAACCACAGCAGCCACGGTGACTTTGTATTGTTGTGGGCATCCCTGCCAGCGCACCTGCGCAAGCGCACGCGACCGGTTGCCGGTGCCGACTATTGGCTCAGCAGCAAAGTGCGCCGCTATGTGATTAAAAATATATTCAATGGAGTATTGGTGGATCGGCAAGCGGGCCGGCACGACGACCCACTACAGGCCATCGACCAGGCCTTGGCGCAAGGTGACTCGCTGATCTTCTTTCCAGAAGGTACACGCAACCTGGAAGAGGGCCTGCTGCCTTTCAAAAGCGGCTTGTTTCATCTGCACAAAGCCCATCCAGAGATCGAGTTGATTCCGGTCTGGATTAGCAATCTCAACCGGGTGATGCCCAAAGGCAGGGTGCTGCCGCTACCGTTGCTCTGTACCTTGAGTTTTGGCGCACCACTCGAAGTCATGGAGGCTGAAACGAAACAACATTTCCTGCAACGCTCAAGTGATGCCTTGCTCGCCCTCGCGCCAAAGGAGGCTTGAGATGGATAACAACACCTATTTGGTCTTTGCAGGTATCGGCATTGTTCTACTGGTTGCCAGTTGCATAGGCTGGTTGCTCAAGTGGCGCTCTGGCAACCAGCCGAGCCCTGTAATCGACAACCTCAATGCACGTATCAATGCCTGGTGGGTAATGGTCGTGGTGATAGGTATTGCCTTTATGTTTGGCAATATCGGTGTCATCGTTCTGTTCTATTTAGTCTCATTCTGCGCCTTGCGGGAGTTCATCACCCTCACGCCAACCCGGCGCAGTGACTACCCAGCATTGGTGGCAGCCTTCTATTTCGCACTGCCCATGCAATACCTGTTGATTGCGATTGGCTGGTACGAGCTGTTCAGTATTTTCATCCCGGTTTACCTATTTTTGCTGCTGCCTATCCTGTCGTCCCTGGGCGGCGATAGCACTCGCTTTCTCGAACGCACAACCAAGGTGCAATGGGGCCTGACCCTGGCGGTTTATTGCATCTCCAGCGTACCCGCGCTACTGACCCTGGACATTCCCGGGTACGCAGGACGCAACTTGTTGCTTATCGCCTGGCTGGTCATCGTGGTGCAAATGTCGGATGTACTACAGTACGTTTGTGGCAAGTTATTTGGTAAACACAAGATCGCGCCAAACCTGTCACCATCGAAAACAATCGAAGGCTTTGTCGGTGGCGTGGCGTTGGCAACGCTTGTCGGTACTTGCTTGAGCTGGATCACGCCGTTTCTCTACTGGCAGGCCGCCTTGATGGCGTTACTTGTCTGCCTGCTCGGCTTTGCTGGTGGTGTGGTGATGTCCGCGATCAAGCGGGATCGCGGGATAAAAGACTGGGGCCACATGATTGAGGGCCATGGCGGCATGCTCGACCGGCTCGACTCGGTCTGCTTCGCCGCTCCGGTATTTTTTCACTTCGTGCGTTACTGGTGGGCTTGAGCCCATAGCAGTGCTCGCCATCTAAGGGTGGCGAAGCTTTATTCAAGTTTTCTGCTTGTATTCATTTAACCTCTTCCCTCGACGCGCAAGTGCTAACAACACAGATAAAAGCATTGCTTACCACCATCAATTAAATCTCACCAAATAAAAATCAAACCAATATCAAAAAACCATTACAAAGCCACCACCTTTATATATTTATTATAGTCACCGCACAACCACCAAACTTAAGTTTGCATTGTATATCCAAACAACGGATACCTTAGGCATGCACTTAAATAATTACCTAAAGTAACAACCAAACAACATAACTATCCTAGTGACAGGCTGAGCTAAAGGAGAATTTTCCTCCAGCACACACTCAATTCTATTTCTAGACCCACATCATTTTATAATCAAAAAGCTACTACAACGCAATTATGACTAGTGGCGTTATGACTATTAATGTGATTTTTCTATAGATCCAACCAGCTTAAAACTAGTTTTTATGACCACGTTATTTGCTTATACAAAATGTACGCGCAGCACAGGTAACACGCTATTTCCAGCAACCACGGAGCGCACTAGCTAAAAGACGCATAGGCCAAATAGCCATCATATACCTACTATAAAAACGCATATAACTCAAAACCATCGATAGCACTCACTGCTACTAATATGCCATAGCATTTATTTGGTATGCCTACGCACGCGCATCATTAATGTTATGCCTTTAGGAAATACTGCCAACCATACACACATCGCCGAAAACGCATGACTCATTGCGGGCTGTTTGTAATCAAAGCTTTCAACTTAAATGGATTTAAGGGAGACATATATGTCAACTAAAACGGGATCAACTCAGGTAGCCTTAATCGGTTCTGCTTGTCGTTTTCCTGGGGGATCGAATACCCCTGAGGTTTTTTTCAACAACCTACTAACCGGTCAAAACTATGTCAGCCTGATACCGGAAGATCGCTGGTCAATCGACAAGTTTCTTAATGAAAAGGATGCGGCGGGTAAGGCGTATGTCTGCTCGGGCCACTTTTTACGGGATTATGACTTTCGCGCATTCGATGCTGATTTTTTTAATTTTTCGCCGCGCGAGGTTGAAGCCCTCGACCCCCAGCAACGCCTGTTGCTGGAGCTGAGCTGGGAGGCCATGGAAAACGCCGGGCTGGATATTGAAAACATGGTTGGCTCCCAGACCGGAGTGTTTGTTGGTGGTTTTACTGTTGACCACCTGCTGAATCAGTTCAGCCCAAGCTCGCGACAAACCATCGGCGCCAACAGCGCGGCCGGGGCGACCCTTACCATGCTTTCGAACCGGATCTCCTACGCATTTGATTTCCGCGGTCCGAGCCTGTCGGTTGATACAGCCTGTTCATCCTCAATGGTTGCCTTGGCTCAAGCGGTGAACGCGATTCAAAGCAGTCAGTGCGATACCGCGCTTGTCGGTGGTGCCAACTTTATTTTGCGTCCTGAGTATTCGATCGCCATGTCCAAAGGACGTTTTCTGGCTAAAGACGGACGCTCAAAAAGCTTTGATTCGCGCGCAGATGGTTACGGTCGAGGCGAAGGCGGTGGTGTAGTGGTGCTAAAAAACTATGCCGATGCGCTGCGTGACGGCGACAACATACTTGCTCTTGTCGAAGGCGCAGGCGTTAACCAGGATGGGCGAACCAGCGGTATCACCGTGCCCAACCCAGCCGCCCAGCAAGCGCTGATGCAACGCGTGCTTTCAGCCAGCGGTCTTGAGGCCAGCGATATCGATTACATCGAAGCCCACGGCACTGGAACACCTGTTGGCGACCCGCTCGAAACACGCGCAATTGCCCAAGTTTATGGTCGTGATGGCGGTTGTGTGGTTGGTTCAGTCAAAGCCAATATTGGCCATCTTGAAGCCGCCGCAGGTGTTGCCAGCATTATCAAAGCGGTAGAAATGCTGCGCAATAATGTCGTGCCGCCGATCGCCGGGCTGGAAACGGTAAATCCGCAAATCCCCAAGGAAGTACTGCTGCCACGTAAATCTACTGCCTTGAGTTTACGCAGTCAGCCACGGCGCATTGCGATCAACTCCTTTGGCTATGGTGGCACCAATGCGCATGTCATTCTCAGCGACCATCCAACTCCCGCTCAGGACAATAGCGCAACGCCGCCACTGACATCTTTCAAACTCTTGCCCCTTTCTGCCCGCGACCCCGCCGCACTGCGGGAGCGCGCCGGACAGCTCGCCAAAGTGATGGCTCAATCCAACTCACCCGCGCTAGACGACTTGCTCTACACCGCAAGCTTGCGCCGCTCACATATGAGTAACCGCGTGGCTGTATGGGGCGAAACCCATGCGCAGATTGCTGAAGCACTTCATGCATTTTCAGTCGACGATATAAGCCAAGCCGTCGAGGGTGTTCGACCATTCAATGCCAGCCCGCGTCTCGCCTTCGTCTACACCGGCATGGGCCCGCAATGGTGGGGCATGGGCCGTGAACTGCTAGAAAGCAGTGCAGTTTTCAGGGCGGCGCTTGAGGAGGCCGATGCGATCTTCATTAAAATTTCCGGCTTTTCCATTCTGCAAGAAATGCTATGTGATGAAGCAGACTCGCAAATCAAACGAACCGAGTTGGCTCAGCCAGCCAATCTGATGATTCAAATTGGCTTGACTGCATTGCTTAACGCCGAAGGAATCAATGCTGATGCCGTTGTTGGCCACTCAGTTGGCGAGGTTGCCTCGGGCTGGGCGTCTGGCGCCTTGAGCCTGGAGCAGGCATTGCTGGTGAGTTACCAGCGCAGTCGCATCCAAGCCCAAACAGCCAATACCGGCGCAATGCTTGCTATTGGCATGTCTGTCGATGATGCAAGCGAACTGCTTGAACCCTATGGCGACCTTGTCTCATTTGCAGCCATCAACTCGCCGAAGAGCTTGACGGTCGCCGGTGACCGCACGGCATTGGAACAAATTCGCACGCAATGTGAGAGCAGCAGCATTTTCGCACGCATGCTAGATGTCGAGGTGCCTTACCACAGCCCATTGATGGAGCCGCTTAAACCTGAATTGCGCAGCACCCTGGCAAGTCTTGATCCTAAGCCATCGAAGATCCCGCTGTACTCGACCGTTACCGCAAACCTGATCAATCAGGACCCGAACCATCACCTTGGTTTTGATGCCGAATACTGGTGCGACAACGTGCGTAACCCGGTTTACTTTGCCGATACGATCAACACCATGATTGATGATGGGTTTACGTTGTTCATTGAAGTTGGCCCGCACCCCGTACTGCGGCGCTCGCTCGAAGAAATCTGTGATGCGCGCAATATTGCGCCACGTATCGCCTCCACATTGTGGATGAATAAGCCTGAAAAACAGGCTGTGCAACGTGCAGTGGCCGAAGTCTTTGCTCACGGCGGCAATGTTGATTGGTCTGCCCGATGCCCACAAGGCTCACTAGTAGAGATGCCGGTTTACCCTTGGCAACGCCAGGTCTTATGGAACGAAGCCAGTCACCAGGTCAACGACCGCCTTGAACAGCAACGCGCACCATTGAATGCGCTAGAGGGCGGGGCGGACCTGAACTTGCGGCGCCTCAACTACTTGCTTGATCACGTTGTCGATGGTTCCGCCATCATGCCAGCCGCAGGTTTTCTCGAAGCCTTGTGTGAAAAAGCACGCAAGCGCTGGCCCGACAGCCAGGGACTGGTTATCCGCGATGCTCATATTCATCAAGCGCTGCTAATTGATCAAAGTCGTGCCGTGCACCTGCATGTGCAAATGGACCCGACGAGCCATCGTTCCCAACTGTACTCAAAAGAAGTTGGCAGTCGCGAGGTCGGGTTGCTCCACGCAGAAGCGAGTATTTATCCCTTCACTGGCGCGCCTGCTGCCCCGAGCATCAAGGTGACCGAAGATTTGCAGCTTGAGCATCTTGATGCGCAGTTACTCTACACACGACTTGCTGCGATGAAACTGCAGTACGGCCCAGCGTTTCAAGCGATCCAAACACTGCAGCGCAACCTGGCTGCCGGTATTGCTGTTGCCACCCTGAAGCGGCCAGAGTCTGCTGGCGAACCGGCCAGCGCTTACGTACTTCATCCATCATTACTTGATGGATGCTTCCAGATGGCGCTGGTTCTTATGAGCAGTGACGATGGCGCGTATCTACCCGTGTCTTTGCGCTCGCTGGAGGTTTATGCCTCGCTGCCAGAAAGCATTATTTGCCATGCCCAGATTGTTGAGAAAAACGCTGCACAGGTCGTGTGTAATTTCGAGCTATGCGATACCAACGGTCGCTTATTGGCGCGGCTTGACGGTTTGTATTGCCGCTCGCTCAGCGGAGGAGAAAGCGGTGATGGTTATCCACAGGGCGACTATCAACGCAGCTGGGTCGAGCAGGCCGATCTCAGTGCACAGATCGATGCCAACTGCACATTATTGATCGTTGGCAGTGGCCAAGACTCGCTCACAGAACAGTTGGCCGGCCTAGCCACAGAAAGCGCCAAGCAGGTCTATCAATGCAGCTGGCAAGAACTTGCCAGCTTTCCCCAGTTAGACAATGTGACGCGCGCCATCCTGGTTTCTGAATACAGTCCGAGAACCCATGTTGGCCTGTGTGCAGACCAGCTTTGTCATTTGCTCGCCACCCTACAAACCCTGGCCCAGCAACGACGCCAGTTACCTGTGCGAGTTATTACACGCAATGCACATTATGTGTTGCCGGGGGATACAGTGCAGCCGGCCCAAACTGCAATCGCAAGCTTTTTGCGCACTGCACGTAACGAGCTGAACAATCTCGATATTGCCTCAATCGATATCAGCCCCAATGCAGACCTGGTGGCAAGCGTTGTTAGCGAGGCGCTAGCACTGCAGCAGATTGATGAGTTCGCGTTACGTGGCAACCAGCGTTTCGCAGCCTCCCTGATTATCAGCGGTGAGTTACGCACAGCCAAAATCGTCAGCACCAGTGCCAATAGCGATACCGGTGTGCAACTGACGCTTAAGCAAAAGCGCTATCAGGCCAACTTGTTACCTGAACAGCCCTTGGCCGAGCACGACTATGAGTTGCGTGTAGAACATTTCGGCGTGCAACTGGCAAGCTCGGAGCCAGTTGGCGTAGTGGCGACAGTCACCCGCACCAGCAGCAAAACCACCCGCTTTAGTCCAGGTGACCGGGTGATTGGATTGGTCGCCAATCAACTGGCGAATGTATTGCTGGTCAATGAACAGCACTGTGTCCTTGAAAAGATTGATGCGCTGCAAAACATTAGTCCACTGCTGGCGCCAGTAGACGCACGCGCTGTGGCGCTGCTCAATCGCATCGAACTGACACCCGGGCAGACGGCCCTGGTGATCGAAGGCGTACTCGGCGATGCCATCAGCCAGCGCTTAGCTCATGCCGGGGTGAGCGTTTCACGTGTAGCGAACAGCTTCAGCGACTGGCCACGCCCGGAAAACGAACAGGGTTACGATCTGCTCGCAGTACCTTTGGTGCGTTGGAGCCATGAAGTGGGCTTCTTTACCCTTGCCAATGGCGGCCAACTGATTGATCTCGGTAACGACCCCTCGCCGCTGGCCTTGCCCGCGCATTGCAACAGCGTATTGCGCATGGCGAACACCCTCTGCGCACTGCAGGCCAACAAGGGTTATCGCGCGGCTTTGCGCGAAGTCATCGCCGAGGCGCCAAGCGACAACAACAAAACCCGGCTGGGCTTTAGCGCGCTATTACAGGTCGAAGATGTCAAAGACCTGCCGAATGATTGGCTGACTCTGGACGTCAGCACGGACGCCAGTGTCTTCGAGGCTGCGGTAAGCGACCAGCCACTATTGCAGCGCAACGGTACCTATCTGGTAACCGGCGGCTTAGGAGGTTTTGGCAGCAAGGTGGCGCAATGGCTGGCAAGCAACGGGGCAGGGCACATTGTCTTGGTGGGACGCCGTGGCGGTGATACCCCGGGCGCCAAAGAGTTGCTGCAAAGCCTGCAGGAATATGGCGCACAAACCAGCATCCATGCGCTTGATATCGCTGACCTAAGCAAAGTCGAAGCATTGATCCGCACCATTCACACGCTCCAACAACCGCTTTTGGGCATTTATCACGCAGCGGGTGTCCTCGCCGATCAGGCGCTTGAGCAAATGGAGCAAAAAGTTATCCACAGCGTCATGCTGCCCAAGGTAGCCGGAGCTTGGGCGTTGCACAAGGCAACGACCGAGATGGACATCAACCTGCAGCAATTCGTCATGTTTTCATCCATTGCCACCCTGCTGGGCAACAGCCGCCAGGCCAACTACTGCGCGGCCAACGGCTTTTTGGATGGTCTGGCAAACCTGCGCCAGAGCACTGGCCAGCACGCACTAAGCATCCACCTCGGTGGCGTTATAGGCACAGGCATGCTCGATGACGACGAACGCACAGGCCAACATCTTCAGCGAATTGGCATCAGCCTGATCGAGCCGAAGCTGGCATTGCAAGGTATTGGCCGGGCGCTGGCCAAAGGCTTATCGCAGGTTGCAATCAGCGAACTGCTGCATCTCGATAAATGGGCCGCCTATGAAAGCATGGCCAACGTCTCGCCCGCCTATCTTGAGTTGATTGCCGCCAGTGGCGCCGCTAGCTCTGCGGATAGCTCACTGGTTGACCAGTTGCACCAGGCATTGCGCGAAATGGAGGAGGGCGAAGCCCAGTTGATTCTCCAGCAACTGATTGCCGAAGTGGTTGCCGCCACCATCAAGACCAATCCTGAACGCTTGAAACCTGACTTGACCTTCGACTTTTTCGGCGTCGATTCATTGAGTTCGACCGATATAAAGCTACAGCTCGAACAAAAACTTGGAGTCAGTTATTCGGTGATCGAACTGCTCGGCGCAGCCACTATCGCCGCGCTTGCCGAACGCGCATTAATTCAAATTATAGCGACCTGAAATAACGTCTAACTATCTGATATTTAATGGATTAAATTATGAATGATAAGTCAAAGTCGCAGGTTGACGCTCTGCTCGCAAAAGTCCGATCAGGCATCACCCGTAACGTTTCGGAGCCAGTCGTCAATCAGGATTTGCAGGCGCCAGATGCAAGCAAATACCCCGAGTACAGTTTGGTGCAAAGCATTAAAGCGCTCTACAACGACGGCAATTCAATCAGCAATCCGTACTTCCTGGCGCGCAGTGGCGAGGTGTCCAGCAATCTGCAAATTGCTGGCAATGACTACATCACCTTCTCCAACTATAACTACCTCGGTCTTTCCCATGACCCAAGGGTAAAAGCGGCGGTACATGAAGCCGTGGATCAATATGGTTGCCACGCCGGGGCGGCGCGCATGGTGGGAGGCGAAATTGAACTGCACGCCCAGCTTGAGCAAGAACTGGCGGCGTTCACCGGTTTTGAAGCCGTCAGTGTTGGCGTTGGTGGCTACAGCGCCAATGTTTCAGTGATTGGCTATCTGCTCGATAAGCAAGACCTGATCATCCATGACGAATACATGCACAACAGTGCAATCATGGGCTCGGTGATGTCTGGCGCCCGGCGTGTAGCCTTTGCTCACAATGACATGGCCGCACTCGATCGTCTGTTAAGCGAAAACCGCCCACATTATCGCCGCGCACTGATCCTGGTCGAAGGCGCCTACAGCATGGACGGTGACTTGGTCGATTTACCCGGTGTCGTCGCCCTGAAGAAAAAGCACGGCGCCTGGCTGATGATTGATGAAGCACACTCCGTTGGCACTGTCGGCAAAACCGGTCGTGGCGTTTGCGAGCACTTTGCCGTGGACACTGCAGAGGTCGACCTGATCATCGGCACCTTGTCCAAAAGCTTTGCCAGTTGCGGTGGTTTCGTTGCCGGTAAAAAACAGCTTATCGAATTGCTGCATCACTTTTGCCCTGGGTTGTTGCTCTACAGCACCGGGATCAGTCCAGCCAACACCGCGGCAGCTCTGGCAGCCGTGCGCTTGGCCAACGCCGAGCCTGAACGGGTAGAGCGCCTGCAACACAACGCCAAGCGTTTCAAGCAGATGGCCGAGGAGCGTGGGCTGGATTGTCGTTCCTCGCTGGCGGGCGTGCCGATCGTACCGCTGATGATCAAGGACGAGCGCGCTTTGCACCTGATGTCAAAACTCCTCGACAACTCAATCATCGCCCACGCAGTGATGCACCCAGTGGTACCACGCGAAGCGGCGCGCCTGCGCTGCTTTATCAGCCACGATCATGACGAAACCATGTTCACCCGCACACTCGATCTATTGGTCGAAGACGCCAGTTCGGCGCTCTAGCCACCTCTGAATTATCCACAGACATGGAAGCCTGCTATGAAGATTAAATTACCCCTGACACTGCTCGCCACCGGCATGGCCCTCGCTATCAGCACCGCTGTATTCGCGCAAACGGACTCATCGGCTCCAAGCGCGGAGGCGGTCAAGCGCGGTACCGAGATAGCCAATATGGTTAATGACAATGACTCTGGATTTGTCGATTACAAAACCACCGGCAACATGACGATCAAACGCCCTGGCGGCGCGACTGCTGACCGTAGCTTTCAGATGTACACCCTTGAGTCAGCCAAAACGGGCGACAAGCGTCTGGTGGTGTTTGAAACCCCGCGCGACCTGGCAGGTTTTGTCTCTCTGACCTACAACAACCCGGGTGCACCGGATGATCAGTGGATATTTTTGCCGGCGTTGAACCGGGTCAAGCGCCTGGCCTCACGCGACAAAACAGGTTCATTCGGTGGTTCTGAGTTTTCTTACGAAGACATCGCAACCTGGGAACTCAGCAGCTACACCTATGCCTTTATCAAAGACCAACCCTGTGGTGAGCCACAAACGACCTGCCACACCATCGCCAACTTTCCCAAGTACCAGTACTCCGGCTACTCGAAACTGGTTGAAACCATTGACCCACGTATCTGGCAGCCGCGAAACATTGTTTATTTCGACAAAGCCGGGCGTGAACTCAAGCGCTTGGACTTCTACGACTACAAACAATATCAAGGCAAGTACTGGCGCCCAGACCGGATCGTCATGACCAATCTGCGAGACAACTCAGTCTCTGAAATCAAATGGAGCAACTACGGGTTCAAAACCGGCCTTAAAGAATCAGACCTGACAGACAGCCGCATGGCGTTCTGGTCGCGCTGATGAGCAAAGACTTATCAACAGCCTTTCTCGGAGCGCTGGCGATTTGTTGTCTGCTCCCCGTGCACGCCGCTAGCGTGCGCGGGTCAGTCGGTGTTGAGGCCAATCTGTACTCTGACGCCCCGCTATACGATGAGCAGAGCAACAATGATGTACTCGGCTCAAGCTATGCAGACATCAACTTCGCAGCTCAATCCGAATCGGGCAATCGTTATGATCTTTCCGCATTCGCACGCATCGCGCCTGACCGGCAACACAGCGTAACCGGCGATATACGCCAGGCATCGGTGTGGATAAGCCAGGCTCAAGCCGATTACAAATTCGGTGTGCTCTCGGAAACCTGGGGCATGCTTGAAGCTTGGAGCCCGGTGGATATCATCAATCAGCGGGACATGGCTGAAGACTTTCAGGGCAAGGTAAAACTTGGGCAACCCGGTGCTGTAGCCGCGTTTAAGCTTGATGACTCCGTACTCTCTCTGTACGGCACAACCTACGCCCGCGAACGACGATTTGGCGAGGGCAAAGACCGTTTACGCATCCTCCCGGCACCCATTGTTGATGACGATTATGAACGGGGCCGCTGGGCCCCTGACTTTGCTGCACGTTATCAATTCCGCCTGGGGGAAAGTATCGATATCGCTATATCTCAGTTCAAGGGACACGACCGCGAGCCGGTGCTGCAAGCACTTGCAGATCGAAACGGGCTTTATGCTTTTACCGCTGATTATCAGACCATTGAGCAAACCGGACTTGAGGCGCAATACGTCTATGGCGACAGCGTTTTCAAATCCGAGGTGATTTATCAAGATGGGGCTGAAGATTCATTCTTCGGAGGCGGGGTCGGGGCCGAAACTAGCTTTACCAGTTGGCTTGGGGGCTTGGGTGATCTGACGTTGTATGCCGAGTTCTACCACGACGACCGTTCCGACCGGGCACCAGTCACGCCGTTTCAACGCGATGTATTTACCGGGGTGCGCTATAGCTTCAACGACCTCAACGGACAGATGCTCGAACTGCGTAATACCCATGATCTTGAGTGGCAATCCAACCTTATTGATCTGCGCGCCTCACGCCGGATGTTTAACGATGGCGTGCTCTCGCTTTCGTTCATAAAAATCGATAACGCCAAGAAGGACCCAGCGCTGCAAGGCTTTCGCAACGATGGATACTTCAAGATTGGCTATGCCTGGTACTACTAACCCTTTTTGCTCCATGGATGGTGATACGTCATGAATACTGGAAATGCTGTGGAGAAAGGTCCACGCAATACGCTTCATGCAAGGATGATGGTTTGGCTGCACGGCTACGCCACTTGGGTCACTTCCAATCCTTGGAAAGTACTGATCGCTTCATTGCTGGTGGCCATCGTATTCAGTGCAGGGATGTCGCAACTGACCTTCCGCAGCGATAGCCGGATCTTCTTTGCAGATAACAATAGCGACCTGATTGCGCTCGATAAATTTGAGCAGGTATACGGCCGTAATGACACCCTGGTGTTTGTGATAAAGGCGCAGCAGGGCGACTTATTCACCCCGGTTACTTTAAACGCCATCAGCACACTGAGCGATCAAGCCTGGAACCTGCCCAACGTAAAGCGTGTTGATTCTCTGACCAATTTTCAACGCGTCCAGGCTGTTGGCGATGACATTAATATCGATCAATTACTGCGCACCGGTGACCCGTTATCAGTTGCGGATGCGCGGCAACTGAAGGCAATGTCGAAGCTAGAGCCGATGCTTATTGGTCGTATGGTTTCGCAAGACGGACGTCTTGGCTTGGTCGCGGTTAACTTCCGTTTTGCCGCAGACACAGTGTCTGAGCAAACAGCACAGTCCATGCAAGCAGCACAAAGGCTTGCCGAGCAATTCAAACAGAGCAACCCACAACTGGATCTTGGCTTGTCCGGTTCAATTGCCTTGGACAGTGCCTTTGTCGAAGCCAGTACCTACGACAGTTCAGTGCTTCTACCCAGCATGGTTATCGTGCTGCTTGCCGTTATTTTCCTGGTGCTGCGTTCGGCAGCTGGCTCTTTTGCAACCTTCGCGGTTATCGCCCTTGGAACCACCAGCGCGCTGGGTATTGCCGCGTTGCTGGGTGTACCTTTATCGTCCCCCAGCGTTGTCGCACCCAATATAATTCTGACCATCGCCTGTTGCGACTGTATCCACATCTGTTCCGGCATGATGCGCCTACGTCGCGAAGGCTTATCTCGCACGGAATCAGTCAAAGCAGTATTGGTCGAATGCTGGTGGGCCGTGACATTAACCACAATCACCACAGCAATTGGTTTTCTCTCATTGCTATTTAGTGCAGTGCCGCCATTTGCTCATCTAGGCATTATTGTCGCGCTGGGTTCGTTAATGGCTTGGCTGCTGACCTTGACCTTCCTCCCGGCACTTCTCTGCGTACTGCCATGGAAAGCGGCCAAGGCTATTCCTGCGGAGCGTTTGAGCCTCAGTGCTTGCGCGGTAGTCATGAAACACCCGCGCAAGATTCTGCTGAGTGTCAGTGTGATTTCCCTTGCTCTGAGCGTCCTTGCCTTCACCAATACCCTTGATGACCGCTATGTGCGCTACTTTGATCACAGCTTTGAATTTCGCCAGGCAACAGATTTGCTCAATCAAGAACTCGGTGGTTTCTACACCTTGGAGTTTTCGCTTGATTCAGGAAAGGAGGGCGGTATCAGTGATCCTGCCTACCTCACACAAGTCGAACAGTTTTCCGAGTGGCTTCGCCAGCAACCCGGGGTCACCCATGTCGATGGTTTGCCCGACATCATCAAGACCCTGAATCGGGCTATGAACGGTGGTGCTCAAACCCAATACCAGTTGCCGTCGTCAGCCGCTGTCTCCAGCCAATTCCTGGCGCTTTATGAGTTGTCATTGCCATTCGGCACCGACCTTAAAAACCAATTAACAGCCGACAAACTCAGCTCTCGTCTATCGGTAAATCTCTCTGATGTGTCCACGGCGCGGATGGCTGAGCTGCAAACTCAAGCGTATAACTGGGCGCAAAACAACACTCCCATCATTGCTGACTCTGCCCAGGCGACCGGTACTTCAGTGCTGTTTGCCCACATTGGCAATCGCAATATTCATGAAATGCTCAAGGGCATGGGTTTTGGTGTTTTAGCGGTATGGTTGGTATTCGTCATTGCCTTCCGCTCGCTCAGCTTGAGCATTATTGGCACCGTGGCTAACTTCATTCCAGCGTTGGTTACCCTTGGTGTCTGGGCATTGGTAAAGGGTGAAGTCGGTATGGCTGTGGCCACCGTGGCTTCGGTAACATTCGGTGTAGTGGTCGATGACACCATCCATATGCTGACCACTTATTCGCGTTTACGCAGGGAAGGGCAATCAGCCTACGAAGCGGTAGAAAACAGCTTCGCCATGGTGGGCACCGGCATGATAACCATGACCTTTGCCTTAGCCGCCGGCTTTGCTTGCCTGGCATTCTCCGACTTCCAGATCAACGCCTGGATGGGCCTTATGGCATCGATCACTATTGTCGTCGCCTTGCTCTTCGACCTGCTGTTTATCCCGGCAATATTGATAGCCTTTCAGCCAAGGCCTGATGAAATAGCTTTATCAGCTCAGGCTTAGTCTCCGGCAGTCTCACTTAGCTGCTGCAAGCATAAAAAAACCCCAGCTTTAAGCTGGGGTTCTTATTGGATCGGCTAAACCATCGACAACAAACATCAAACGTCGAGGTTAGACACCGCCAAGGCGTTGGTTTCGATGAAGTCACGGCGCGGTTCTACTTCGTCGCCCATCAGGGTGTTGAAGATCTGATCGGCGGCGATGGCGTCTTCGATACGCACTTTCAACATACGGCGCACGTCTGGGTCCATGGTGGTTTCCCAGAGTTGGTCCGGGTTCATTTCACCCAGGCCTTTGTAGCGCTGGACGCTGTGGCGTTTGGTGCTTTCGGTCATCAGCCAGTTAAGCGCTTCCTTGAAGGTCGCAACAGGCTTCTTACGCTCACCACGCTGCACGTAGGCACCGTCTTCCAACAGGCTGTTGAGCTGGTCGCCCAAGCTGGTAACGGTCTTGTAATCGTTACTGCCGAAGAAGTCGCGGTTGAAGATGATATAGCTCGAGTTACCGTGCGAGATCAGCTCAACTTCCGGCACCCACAAATGACGCTCGGTGTCTTCGTGCAAGCGCGTTTTGTAGACCAGGCCGGATTTTTCGGTGACCTTCAAGCGCGCCTCGAACAGGGCCAACCAGTTTTCCATCAAGGCTTTGTTTGCCAGCTGCTCAAGGCTGACGCCCGGCAGGTAGACAAAGTGCTCAGTCAGCTCCTGAGGGTACAGGCGCGACAAACGCTTGAGGGTCTTCATCACCAGGCGGTAATCGTTTACCAAGCGCTCCAGCGACTCACCAGAGAGGCCTGGGGCGTTCTCGTTGACGTGCAGGCTGGCATCTTCAAGGGCTGATTGGGTCATGTATTCTTCCATGGCCTCGTCGTCCTTGATGTACTGCTCTTGCTTGCCTTTCTTGACCTTGTACAGCGGCGGCTGGGCAATGTAGATGTAGCCGCGCTCAACCAGTTCCGGCAGCTGACGGAAGAAGAAGGTCAGGAGCAGGGTACGGATGTGCGAACCGTCGACGTCAGCATCGGTCATGATGATGATGTTGTGATAACGCAACTTGTCGATGTTGTATTCATCGCGGCCAATACCACAGCCGAGAGCGGTGATCAGCGTGCCGACTTCCTGAGAAGAAATCATCTTGTCGAAACGTGCTTTTTCGACGTTGAGGATCTTACCTTTGAGCGGCAGGATCGCCTGGGTCTTGCGGTTACGGCCCTGCTTAGCAGAACCGCCCGCGGAGTCCCCTTCCACTATGTACAGTTCGGAAAGCGCTGGGTCTTTCTCTTGGCAATCCGCCAGTTTCCCAGGCAGACCTGCAATATCCAAAGCACCTTTGCGGCGCGTCATTTCACGGGCTTTACGTGCAGCTTCACGGGCACGGGCGGCGTCGATCATCTTGCCGACAACAGCCTTGGCTTCATTGGGGTTTTCCAGCAGGAAGTCAGAGAAGTATTTACCCATCTCTTGTTCAACTGCGGTTTTAACCTCTGAAGAAACCAGCTTGTCTTTGGTCTGCGAACTGAATTTAGGATCAGGCACCTTGACCGAAATAATTGCGGTCAAGCCTTCACGGGCGTCATCGCCAGTGGTTGAAATCTTGTGCTTCTTGGCCAGGCCTTCCTGCTCAATATAGGCATTGAGGTTACGGGTCAGGGCAGAGCGGAAGCCCGCGAGGTGAGTACCACCGTCACGCTGGGGAATGTTGTTGGTGAAGCACAGCAGGTTCTCGTTGAAGCTGTCGTTCCACTGCAGGGCAACTTCAACACCCACACCGTCATCACGCTGCACGGTGAAGTGGAACACTTGGTTCACTGCTGTCTTGTTGTGGTTCAGGTATTCAACGAACGCGCGTAGACCGCCTTCATACTTGAACAGTTCTTCCTTGGCGGTGCGTTCATCCTTGAGCATGATGCCCACGCCTGAGTTCAGGAATGACAACTCGCGAAGACGCTTGGCCAGGATATCCCAGCTAAAGTGGATGTTGGCGAAGGTGTCTTCAGAAGGCTTGAAGTGGATCTGGGTACCACTTGTATCGGTATCACCTACAGGCGCAATCGGAGCCTGTGGCACGCCATGCACATAGGTTTGTTCCCAGACTTTGCCCGCTCGGCGAATGGTCATGACCAATTCTTTGGACAAGGCGTTCACAACCGAAACACCTACACCGTGCAGACCACCGGAAACCTTGTAGCTGTTGTCGTCGAACTTACCGCCGGCGTGCAATACGGTCATGATGACCTCAGCCGCCGAGACACCTTCTTCCTTGTGGACATCGACCGGAATGCCACGGCCGTTATCGCGCACGGTGATGGATTCATCAGGGTGAATGATGATGGTAATTTCGCTGCAATGACCCGCCAACGCTTCGTCGATCGAGTTATCAACCACCTCGAACACCATGTGGTGCAAGCCGCTGCCATCGTCGGTATCACCGATGTACATACCAGGTCGTTTGCGCACGGCATCCAGGCCTTTCAAGACCTTGATGTTATTGGAGTCGTACGTTTGGTTTTCGCTCATGCCTTCACTCCTGGTGGTCGTGGGTCTGGGTGATACTGCCATGTTCCACGTGGAACATGGCAACTGGCGTGTCCGTGCGCCAGCCTTCCCGCAACAATTCATGGTCTACACAGGTGATAAATACCTGGCAGTTCAAATCATCTAATAACTTACAAAGCGCACGCCGGTGATGCTCATCCAGTTCTGACGGTAAGTCATCCACCAGATAGATACACTGACCACGCTTCGCTTGATCAACCAAATGGCCCTGCGCAATACGCAAAGCACAAACAACTAACTTCTGCTGCCCTCGTGAAAGAATATCGGCAGCATTGTGTCCATTTAATCGCAAACGCAAATCAGCGCGTTGCGGCCCTGCTTGTGTGTGACCGATTTGTTGGTCACGGAGCAGGGTAGATGCCAACACCTCTACCAACGGACGCTCTTTATCCCATCCGCGGTAATAACTGAGCGCTAAACCTTCAAGCTCAACCAACTCGCTCAGCGTCTGTTCAAAGACCGGTTTGAGCGCCTGTATATAAGCGCGTCTGTAGCCATCTATTTCGTCACTCGCTAAGCACAGCTCACGGTCCCAGGCCGCTTGTGACGCGGCGTCAAGTGTACCATGTCGCAGCCATGAGTTCCGCTGCCTTAACGCCTTCTGCAGGCGCTGCCAAGCAGGCAGAAAACGAGGTTCCACGTGGAACACTCCCCAATCCAAAAATTGCCGGCGTATTTTTGGAGCACCTTCAAGCAAACGGAAGCTGTCCGGATTAATCAACTGCAAGGGCAGTGCATCGGCCAGTTGCGCAGCGCTGCGCGCGTTTTCCCCATCAATACGAATTTTAAAGTCGCCCTGACGCTGACGTGAAACCCCCAGATTTGTCTGGCGGCCATCCGCTAGCTGAACCTGTCCGAAAACAGTGCAGGTGGGTTGATCGTATTGAATGACTGGAAGCAAACGCGTACTGCGGAAAGATCGCGCGAGGCCAAGCAGGTGAATGGCTTCTAGCAGGCTGGTTTTACCGCTGCCATTGGCACCATGGAGAATATTGATACGCGGGGAGGGGGAAAGTGTCACCGGGTGCAAATTGCGCACCGCGGTGACATTGACGCGGCTTAGGGACATTAAATGAATTACAAACGCATCGGCATAACGACGTAGGCAGAGTCGTCGTTGTCAGCCTCTTGGACCAATGCGCTGCTGTTGGAGTCAGACAGAATCAGGCGCACCTGATCGGTTGTCATCACGCCCAGCACATCAAGCAGGTAGCTGACGTTGAAGCCAATTTCCAATGCGCTGCCATCGTAATCAACTGCAGTTTCTTCTTCCGCTTCTTCTTGCTCTGGGTTGTTTGCCTGAATCTTCAGCAAACCGGCAGCAAGTTGCAGGCGGATACCGCGGTATTTTTCATTAGACAGAATAGCGGTACGGCTGAAGGCTTCGCGCAGGCCCTGACGATCAGCAACAACCACCTTGTCGCCCCCACGAGGCAATACACGCTCGTAGTCTGGGAACTTGCCGTCAACCAGCTTGGAGGTAAAGGTGAACTCACCAGTGGTCGCACGGATATGGTGTTGGCCCAGAACAATACCAACAGTGCCATCCTGTTCGGTCAGCAAGCGAGCCAATTCGAGAATACCTTTACGTGGAACAATCACCTGGTGACGTTCAACGTTGTCGATTTCAGCCTGCATCGAGCACATGGCCAGACGGTGACCGTCAGTTGCGACAGCGCGCAGAATGCCGGTTTGCACCTCAAGCAACATACCATTGAGGTAGTAACGAACGTCCTGCTGCGCCATGGCAAAGCTGGTGCGCTCGATCAAACGGCGCAACTTGCTTTGCACCAGGTTGAACGTCAGCGAACCTGGGCCTTCTTCAACAGTCGGGAAATCATTTGCCGGTAATGTGGACAGGCTGAAACGGCTGCGTCCAGCCTTGACCAAAAGCTTTTGTTCATCAACACGGATGTCGATCAAGGCATCGCTCGGTAAGCTTTTGCAAATATCCATCAACTTACGCGCTGGCACGGTGATTTCACCGGGCTCTGCAGCATCTTCAAGCGCTACTCGGCCAACCAGTTCAACTTCCAGATCAGTACCGGTCAGCGACAGCTGCTGGCCTTCAACTACCAACAGCACGTTCGACAGAACCGGCAAGGTCTGGCGTCGTTCCACGACGCCTGCGACCAGTTGCAGAGGTTTCAACAGGGCTTCGCGTTGAATTGTGAAATGCATGGTCTAGTCCCTTGCCTTGTGGAGTTGCGTATTAAGTTGTCAGTGTGCGCAACAGGTTTTTGTAGTCCTCGCGGATATCCGCGTCGGATTCCCTAAGTTCAGCAATCTTACGGCATGCGTGCAACACAGTGGTGTGATCACGACCGCCAAAGGCGTCACCGATTTCCGGCAGGCTGTGGTTGGTCAGCTCCTTCGACAAAGCCATGGCCACCTGCCTTGGACGCGCAATCGAACGCGAACGACGTTTGGACAACAGATCAGAAATTTTGATCTTGTAGTACTCAGCTGCCGTACGCTGAATATTATCAATACTGACCAGCTTATCTTGCAGGGCAAGCAGGTCTTTCAGCGATTCACGAATAAGCTCAATCGTAATGTCACGGCCCATAAAGTGCGAGTGGGCAATGACACGCTTGAGTGCGCCTTCAAGTTCGCGCACGTTGGAGCGAATTCGTTGGGCAATAAAGAAGGCCGCATCGTGAGGCAAATCTACTTTGGCCTGATCAGCCTTTTTCATCAAGATGGCAACGCGGGTTTCCAATTCAGGCGGTTCTACAGCCACCGTCAGGCCCCAGCCGAAGCGCGATTTCAAACGTTCCTCAAGGCCTTCGATTTCTTTTGGATAGCGGTCACTGGTGAGGATGACCTGCTGGCCACCTTCAAGTAAGGCATTGAAAGTATGGAAGAATTCTTCTTGAGAACGTTCTTTCTTGGCAAAAAACTGAATGTCGTCGATCAGTAATGCATCTACCGAGCGGTAGAAGCGCTTGAATTCGTTGATTGCATTGAGCTGCAGCGCCTTGACCATGTCGGCGACAAAACGCTCGGAATGCAGGTACACAACCTTGGCATTCGGATTTTTCTGCAACAGGTGGTTACCCACAGCATGCATAAGGTGGGTTTTACCCAAGCCAACGCCGCCATACAAAAACAGCGGGTTATAACCATGCTTCGGATTATCAGCTACCTGCCAGGCAGCTGCGCGCGCCAGTTGGTTGGATTTACCTTCAACGAAATTATCAAAGGTAAAAGTACGGTTCAGGTAACTGGTGTGCTTGAGTGCACCCTCAACCTGCACCGCACGCTCAGTGCGTGGCGGCTGGGTAGCCGGCGCTGTATTGGCTGAACCATCGAAGCGCGAACGCTCAGGATTAACCTGTGGCGCGGGCTGAGGCTCTGCCATGGCCTGGGCAGGAGCCTCGGGGGCAACTGGAGCCACAGAGGCAGGCGAGGGTGTAGGCACGGTAACGGCCCGCGGTTTGGAGCTGCGCTTGCTGCCTATTAATAAGGAAAGCGCAGGCACAAGCCCCTCGGAACGCTCAGAAAGCAATTCAAGCAGGCGAGTCACGTACTTGTCGTTGACCCAGTCGAGTACAAAACGGTTCGGCGCGTACACACGGAGCTCGTCGCCTTCGGCTTCGACCTGCAATGGACGAATCCACGTGTTGAATTGCTGAGCAGGCAGTTCATCACGTAGAAGTTCTACGCACTGCTGCCAAAGTTCCACAGACACTGACATCCCCTAAGATCGAAAGGCGGTGAGGCAAAATCAGCCGCTATTGTAGCCGCCAGGCTCTGAGTTATCCACACGTAAAAATGCCAGTGGCTATATAAAATCAATGCCTTAATGAAAAAAATAGGCGACAGATGGGAATGCAAAAACCCTGTGGATAACTTGCATTCAGCTCTTGGGATAAGCCTGGGCATAATCTATCGATAACCCCATCTGTGGATAAAAGCCTGTTTCATCCTCAGCTTATGCGCTGCATCCACACAGTTGCAGCACGGTTTGTGGACAAAGTTGTGATCGCCTGAGAGCATGACCAGCAGTGGCCTTCAGCGACTTATGCACAGATGTTGGCCTGCGTAGTTATTACAAACATATCTAAAGATCTTTAAATAATCTCTTCTCTTTATTTATCTCTAGGCAAATAGATATGAAAGACATGCTGGTTGGAAATTGACCTATCCCTCGGGTTTCTCTACAATCGCCGGTCTCTTAAAACGGGGGCCATTCCGGCCCGTTGTCGATCAACCAGGTAACACACCATGAAACGCACTTTCCAACCAAGCACCATCAAACGCGCTCGCACCCATGGCTTCCGTGCTCGCATGGCTACCAAGAACGGCCGTGCTGTCCTGTCGCGTCGCCGCGCCAAGGGCCGTGCTCGTCTCGCCGTTTAATTTTTCTGTCTTGTGGTGAGTCGAGGCTTCAGCCGGGACAAGCGTTTGCTAACTCCCCGGCAATTCAAGGCAGTCTTCGACTCCCCTAGCGGTAAAGTTCCGGGTAGAAATGTCCTGCTGCTTGCGCGCAACAACGACCTAGATCATCCCCGTTTGGGCTTGGTGATCGGCAAAAAGAGCGTAAAGCTCTCAGTTGAACGCAATCGCCTTAAACGCCAGATTCGCGAAACGTTCCGCCAGAGTCAGGACAACCTGACCGGTTGGGATATCGTGATTGTGGCGCGTAAAGGCCTGGGCGATTTAGAGAATGTTGAACTTGCTCAGCAATTCAACAAGCTCTGGAAACGCCTTGCGCGCAGCAAACCCAGCCCTGAAGTAGCCGTCCCTTCTGGGGTGAGTGACAAACCGAATGCGTAAGCTGGCTCTAGTTCCAATCCAGTTTTACCGTTACGCCATCAGCCCACTGATGGCGAGTCATTGTCGCTTTTATCCAAGCTGCTCTTGCTACGCGTATGAAGCCATTGAAAATCATGGCGTCATACGTGGCGGCTGGCTGACCGTGCGTCGGTTAGGTCGCTGCCACCCATGGAATCCCGGCGGCTACGATCCGGTTCCCCCTGCGAATAAATCCCGTACCTCTTCGATGGCCGAATAATCATGGATATCAAACGCTCGATCCTGATCGTCGCCCTGGCAGTCGTGTCCTATATGATGGTTCTTCAGTGGAACCAGGACTACGGTCAAGCTGACTACCCGACTCAGAATACGACAGTAACTTCCAACACCTCCGCTGATCTGCCCGATACGCCTGCCGCTGAAAACACCAGCGCTGGTGATATCCCGGCTGTCGCCAATAGCGAGCAACTCAAGCCTGACACCACTCAGATTGCCAAAGGCAAAGATCTGATTCGGGTCAAGACTGATGTGCTGAACTTGGCGATCGATCCAAGTGGCGGTGATGTTGTACAACTGACGTTGCCTCAGTATCCACGTCGCCAGGATCGTCCAGACGTGCCTTTCCAGCTGTTCGATAACGGCAACGAACGCACTTACCTGGCGCAAAGTGGCCTGATTGGCAGCAACGCACCGGATAAATCTAGCGGCCGTGCATTGTGGAGCAGTGCGCAGAAGAGCTACGAGTTGGCCGATGGCCAGAACCAGTTGGTGGTTGACCTGACCCTCAGCGAGGGCGGGGTCAATTACATCAAGCGCTACACCTTCAAGCGTGGCTTGAATCCTGAGTGCTCCGCCAAAGAGCAAATGCTCAAGAAGCCAGGCTGTATTGATCCGTCGTCGTATAAGGTTGATGTTAAATACCTGATCGACAACCAGAGCGGCGCGGCCTGGAGCGGCAACATGTTTGCCCAGCTCAAGCGCGACGACAGCGATGATCCATCGAAGACCACTGCGACCAGCACCGCGACCTACCTGGGCGCGGCGATGTCGACACCTGATTCGACTTATCAGAAAGTGTCGATGAAAGACATCGACAAGAAGCCCGTCAAAGAAACCGTCAGCGGTGGCTGGATTGCTTGGCTGCAGCACTATTTCGTAACTGCATGGGTGCCTGATCAGAACGAAAACAACGTTATTCAGACGCGCAAAGACAGCCAGGGCAACTACATCATCGGTTATACCAGCCCAACCGTTAGCGTCGCGGCTGGCAGCACAGGTGAAATCGGTGCCACTCTGTATGCTGGCCCGAAAATCCAGAAATACCTGGGTAGCCTCTCGCCAGGTCTGGAACTGACTGTCGACTACGGCATTCTCTGGTTTATCGCTCAACCGATTTTCTGGTTGCTGCAACATATCCACAGCATTCTGGGTAACTGGGGCTGGTCGATTATTGTCCTGACCTGCATCATCAAGCTGATTTTCTTCCCACTGTCGGCTGCCAGCTACAAGTCGATGGCACGCATGCGTGCAGTGGCGCCGAAAATGGCTGCACTGAAAGAGCAGTTTGGCGATGATCGCCAGAAAATGTCTCAAGGCATGATGGAGCTGTACAAGAAAGAGAAGATCAACCCCTTGGGTGGTTGCTTGCCTATTCTGGTACAGATGCCTGTGTTCCTCGCACTCTATTGGGTACTTCTGGAAAGCGTGGAAATGCGCCAGGCCCCTTGGATGTTCTGGATCACCGACCTGTCGATTAAAGATCCGTTCTTTATTCTGCCGATCATCATGGGCGCTTCGATGTTCATCCAGCAGCAGCTGAACCCGACACCGCCGGACCCGATGCAGGCCAAGGTAATGAAAATGATGCCAATCATCTTCACCTTCTTCTTCCTCTGGTTCCCTGCTGGTCTGGTTATGTACTGGGTTGTGAACAACTGCTTGTCGATCGCACAGCAGTGGTACATTACGCGCAAGATTGAAGCCGCAACCAAAGCAGCTGAAGCCAAATAGCCAAGCGCAATTGGCTAAGCTGTAAACAAAACGCCCCTCTTTAGGGGCGTTTTGTTATGTAGCCTGTGGATAAGATTTCGGAGAGAAGCATGCAAGTAGCGGGTGAAACCATCGCAGCAGTCGCCACCGCACAAGGCCGCGGCGGGGTCGGCATTGTTCGGGTATCCGGCCCCTTGGCGGGAGCGATGGCACAGGGGTTTTGCCAGCGTGAATTGAAACCGCGCTACGCACACTACGGACCTTTCTATAGCGAAGCCGATACGGTACTCGATGAAGGTTTGGCAATCTATTTTCCAGGCCCCAATTCATTCACCGGTGAAGATGTGCTGGAACTGCAAGGGCATGGCGGCCCGGTGGTGCTGGATCTGTTGCTGCGCCGCTGTGTACAACTTGGCGCGCGTTTGGCACGCCCTGGTGAATTCAGTGAGCGTGCATTTCTCAACGACAAGCTCGACCTGGCCCAAGCTGAAGCCATAGCCGACTTGATTGAAGCCAGCTCGGAACAAGCTGCACGCAATGCATTGCGGTCGTTGCAAGGTGAATTCTCACGGCGCGTGCATGACTTGACTGAACGCCTTATCAACTTGCGTATTTATGTTGAGGCAGCTATCGACTTCCCCGAAGAGGAAATCGATTTCTTGGCCGATGGCCATGTATTGAGCCTGCTTGAGGACGTGCGCGCTGAATTGCTCAACGTGCTACGTGAGGCGGGTCAGGGCGCACTGCTGCGTGACGGCATGACGGTTGTAATTGCCGGTCGGCCCAACGCAGGCAAGTCGAGTTTGCTCAATGCCTTGGCTGGCCGTGAGGCTGCAATCGTCACCGAGATTGCCGGCACCACTCGTGATGTGTTGCGTGAACATATCCACATCGACGGAATGCCATTGCACGTGGTGGATACCGCCGGTCTGCGCGATACCGAAGACCATGTGGAAAAGATCGGCGTTGAGCGAGCGTTAAAAGCTATTTCTGAAGCCGACCGCATATTGCTGGTGGTTGATTCGACTGCGCCGGAAGCAGCGGATCCATTCATGCTGTGGCCGGAGTTTCTCGATTTGCGCCCGGATCCGGCAAAGGTCACCTTGATTCGCAACAAGGCCGACCTGAGTAATGAGCCTGTATCCATTGAGGTGAGCAATGATGGCCACGTCACTATTAGCCTGTCGGCGAAATCAGCAGAAGGTCTGGACTTGCTGCGCGAGCACCTGAAAGCCTGCATGGGTTATCAACAGACCTCCGAAAGCAGCTTTAGCGCTCGACGCAGGCATTTGGACGCCCTTCATCAAGCCCAGACCCATCTTGATCACGGTTATGCACAGCTGACCCTTGCAGGCGCAGGTGAGCTGCTTGCAGAAGACTTGCGCCACGCGCAACAGGCCCTTGGCGAGATTACCGGGGCATTCAGTTCTGATGACCTGCTGGGGCGGATCTTCTCAAGCTTTTGCATTGGTAAGTAGCTTTCTGCGGCTCAGTTATCCACAACGGGGATATTGTGCTGCAGGTGCGCAATAAATGCCTGCGCCAAAGCGTTGCTCTCATACAGGGGTTGGGTGACCAAAGAGAAACGCCGACGCAACTCTAACGGGGTTTGCAGAATAACCAGGTCCCCCGTCGCCACTTGTTCGGCAATCGATAATCCCGACAAACAACCAATACCAAGCCCGGCCTTTACCGATTGCTTGATTGCTTCTTGACGATTCAACTCCAGCGCCAGTTTGACCTGGCCTGACACCTGCTGCACCGCAGCATCAAATACCGCCCGGGTGCCTGAGCCCGGTTCTCGCAGCACCCAGCGTTGCTCGCATATTTGCTCGGCAGACAACTGACCCACAGCCGCCAATGGATGATCAGGGCGACAAAATACCTGCAGCTGGTCTTCGCTCCATGGCGTTATGCACAGCTGGCTATGCAGCGCCGGTCCTTCGATCAATCCCAGATGAACCTGGCCTTTTTCAACAGCACTGATCACATCCTCGGTATTACTGATGCGTATATCAGGATCAACCTGCGCGTGCTTGTGGATAAAACTGCTAAGCAGCTTAGGTAGCAGGTAACTGGCGATAGTCAGGCTGGCAGCGATGCGCAAGGTGCCGCTGATCACATCGACAGGGCTGTGAATAAGATTATCCAAGGTTTGCAATATCAAACCGACTTTGGGCAAGGCTGCGCGACCAGCATCGGTTATCAACAGTTCGCGGCCTACGCGGTGAAAAAGCGCATAGCCAAGTCCAGACTCAAGCTCGCGCAGGGCCTGGCTCGCAGCAGACTGGCTGATGGATTGATCATCTGCAGCAGCTGTCAGGCGACCCAGCCGAGCAGTGGCTTCAAAGATCTTCAGTTGTCTTAAACTTAGGCTCATAGTTCGGTTTTACTTATACACAGGATAAGAATAATCCATTTTTATTAACATTACCTGTGCGTGAGTATGTCGTCCATAGCAACTGTTATGGATAGATGTGAATCCCATGCGCCCCCTGATCGCCCTGCCAGCCATAGCAATAAGCGCACTGCTACTCGCGCAAATACCCGCAGTCAGCCAATTCGGTTTGAGTGCATTGCCGCTGGCGATTGTACTCGGCGCCATTTATGGGCATTTCAACTTGGCTGAACCGACCCACCGTGAAAAGTTATTCACAAGGTTCTGCCAACAGCGGTTACTGCGCACCGGCATCATCCTGTTTGGCTTCAGCTTGAGTTTTCAACAGATAGTCCAGGTTGGCTGGCAAGCAGTGGTGCTGGATATCACTGTAACCAGCAGTATCTTGATCCTCGGCACCTGGCTGGGGATAAGACTGTTTGGCTTGCCCCGCGACCTGGCCGTGCTGATCTCTGCCGGTAGCGCGATTTGCGGAGCCGCAGCCGTATTGGCCAGTGAGCCAGTACTCAAGGCCAAACAACAATACGTGACCATTGCAGTGGCAACCGTAGTGCTGTTCGGTACCTTGGCCATGTTTATTTATCCACTGATGTTTCACCTGAGCGGTATGAGCGAACACAACTTCGGTATCTATATCGGCAGCACAGTCCATGAAGTCGCTCAAGCCGTGGCGGCAGGCGATTCAGTAGGCGGCGAGGCGTTGCAATCGGCGGTTGTGGTCAAGCTGATCAGGGTGATGCTGCTGGCACCCTTCATTCTTATTCTCAGCAGCTTGGTCTTTCGCGAAGAACAGGCTGTTGGCCAGAGCAAAGCCAAAATCACCGTGCCCTGGTTTGTCTTGGGTTTTATCGCTGCGGCTTGCATCAACAGCTGGGCAGCATTACCGCTTCAAGTTATTCACAGCCTGCAACTACTTAGCCAGTTGACCTTGGCAATGGCGATGGCCGCTCTCGGCAGCCAGACCCAATGGCGCGTCATCAAACAAGCAGGTTTCAAACCGATGTTGCTGGCAGCCAGCTTGTTTGTTGTATTGCTCTGCGGCGGTTTTTACCTCAACAGCTGGATTATTCCCCAGTAACTGTCACGCCACATAGGGCTTACAGCCTTCTATCCACAGAAAAAACGGTTGTGCATAAACCCTGTGGAAAACCCTGCCTAAGCCCAGTCCATAACCCGGTGATAAAGGTGAGGATAAACCAGCCTGTGGATAAACAGTACTTTGATCCACAGCTTAATGACGGCTATCTGACAGTTTCAATGCAGGCTCCACACAGAACCATACATCGCTGTACAGTACGTATTTATTGGGCTGTATAAATCTATCCACAGAAAACGGCTTACTACTTTATAAACATAAAAATAAAGATCTTTAAAAATTCTTTCTTTTTTATCTTTATTAACCGACCTACTCGCATTCCCTGGACCACCGGGCAAAAAGCACAGACCAATTGGCTGTTTTTTGTGCAAAAGACTTCTTTAGCCAGGTCTAACTGCCTATACTTACCGGCTAGCTAGCTTTTCTGTGCCTGACATATCGTCAGTGCTCGTATCAAAAGCCCCCCATTTCAGAACAAACACGAGGTGCGTGGTGGATTTCCCTTCCCGTTTTCAGGTGATCGTTATCGGCGGCGGTCATGCCGGCACCGAGGCTGCTCTGGCAGCTGCACGCATGGGTGTAAAAACCTTGCTGCTGACCCATAACGTGGAAACCCTTGGTCAAATGAGCTGCAACCCTGCAATTGGCGGGATTGGTAAAAGCCATTTGGTGAAGGAAATCGACGCACTTGGCGGCGCCATGGCAACCGCTACTGACAAGGCGGGCATTCAGTTCCGTGTTCTGAACAGCCGTAAAGGCCCAGCCGTACGCGCCACCCGCGCACAAGCTGATCGGGTGCTTTACAAAGCTGTTATTCGCGAAACCCTGGAAAACCAAGACAATCTGTGGATATTCCAACAGGCCGCTGATGACCTGATCGTTGAAAACGATGAAGTCAAAGGGGTTGTTACCCAGATGGGGCTGCGCTTTCTTGCAGACTCGGTGGTATTGACCACAGGCACCTTTCTTGGCGGACTTATCCACATTGGTTTGCAGAATTATTCAGGTGGACGCGCCGGTGATCCGCCTTCGATTGCCCTGGCCCATCGATTACGTGAATTACCGCTGCGCGTGGGTCGCCTGAAAACCGGCACACCGCCACGGATCGACGGTCGCTCAGTCGATTTCTCGGTGATGACCGAGCAACCCGGCGATACCCCAATCCCTGTAATGTCGTTCCTTGGGTCGAAAGAGCAGCATCCGCAGCAAGTGAGCTGCTGGATTACCCATACCAATGCTCGCACTCACGAAATCATTGCCGCCAACCTTGATCGCTCGCCGATGTATTCCGGGGTGATCGAAGGCGTTGGTCCGCGCTATTGCCCGTCTATCGAAGACAAGATTCACCGCTTTGCCGACAAGCAAAGCCATCAAGTGTTTATCGAGCCTGAAGGCCTGAACACCCACGAGCTTTACCCCAACGGCATCTCAACCTCATTGCCGTTCGACGTGCAAATCCAGATTGTTCGCTCGATTGTCGGCATGGAAAACGCACATATCGTGCGTCCCGGCTACGCCATAGAGTACGATTATTTCGACCCGCGCGACTTGAAATACAGCCTGGAAACCAAGGTGATTGCCGGTTTGTTCTTTGCTGGCCAAATCAATGGCACCACAGGTTACGAAGAAGCTGGAGCACAAGGTTTGCTCGCCGGTGCCAACGCTGCGCTGCGTGCCCAGGGCAAAGATGCTTGGTGCCCGCGTCGTGATGAAGCCTATATCGGCGTATTGGTCGATGACCTGATTACACTTGGCACTCAAGAGCCTTACCGGATGTTCACGTCTCGCGCCGAGTATCGCCTGATCCTGCGCGAAGATAACGCCGACTTGCGCCTGACTGAAAAAGGCCGCGAGCTTGGCTTGGTCGATGACCAGCGCTGGGCTGCATTTGAAACCAAGCGCGAAGCCATCGCCCAGGAAGAACAGCGTTTGAAAAGCACTTGGGTTCGGCCAAACACTGCAGATGGCGATGCCATTTCTCAACGTTTTGGCACGCCACTGGCCCACGAATACAACCTGCTCAACCTGTTATCGCGGCCTGAGATCGATTATCTCGGGTTGATCGAAGCCACAGGCGGCGGTGCGCTGGACCCGCAAGTGGCGGAACAGGTCGAAATCAAGACCAAGTACGCCGGTTACATAGACCGCCAACAAGATGAAATCGCTCGCCTGCGTGCCAGCGAAGACGTCAAGTTGCCTGTGGATATCGACTATTCGACAATTTCGGGCCTGTCAAAAGAGATCCAGCACAAGCTGGGCGACTCGCGGCCTGAAACCCTCGGCCAGGCGTCACGCATACCGGGGGTCACACCGGCTGCGATTTCGCTGTTGATGATTCACCTTAAAAAACGTGGAGCGGGCAAGCAGTTGGAGCAGAGCGCTTGATGGGAACCTCGTTGGTGACTGAAAGTCACGCCGCAGAGTTGGCTCAAGGTGCCGTTGAGCTAGGTGTAGAGATATCAGCCGAGCAGCAAACGCAGCTCATGGCGTACCTGGCTTTATTGATCAAGTGGAATAAAGCCTACAACCTGACCGCTGTGCGCAATCCAGATGAAATGGTTTCACGCCACCTGCTTGATAGCCTCAGCGTTGCGCCTTACGTCAATGATGCTGGGGATAACTGGCTGGATGTTGGCAGTGGCGGCGGCATGCCAGGTATTCCATTGGCCATCCTGTTTCCCAACAAGCAATTCACCTTGCTGGACTCCAACGGCAAGAAAACCCGTTTTTTGACTCAAGTGAAACTTGAGCTCAAGCTGGCTAACCTGCAAGTTATCCACAGCCGGGTCGAAAGCTTTACCCCTGAGCTGCCGTTTAGCGGAATCAGTTCGCGGGCATTCAGTTCGCTGAAAGACTTTTCCAGCTGGACGCGCCATCTTGGCGATGGCAACACCCAATGGCTGGCCATGAAAGGCGTGCATCCGGACGACGAACTGCAGGCATTACCGGCTGATTTCTCGCTGGTGAAAACGCAGGTTCTCAAGGTTCCCGGTTGCCAAGGCCAGCGACATCTGTTGATACTGCGTCGCTCGGTCTAAGGGGAACGCAGCATGGCAAAAGTATTCGCAATAGCTAACCAGAAAGGCGGCGTGGGCAAGACCACCACCTGCGTCAACCTGGCTGCCTCACTGGTCGCAACCAAGCGCCGTGTGCTGTTGATCGACCTGGACCCGCAGGGCAACGCCACCATGGGCAGTGGAGTTGATAAACACGGCCTGGAACACTCGATCTACGATGTATTGATCGGCGAAAGCGATTTGGGTCAGGCCATGCAGTTCTCGGAGCATGGCGGTTATCAACTGCTGCCAGCCAACCGTGATCTGACCGCGGCTGAAGTTGGCTTGCTGGAAATGAAAATGAAGGAGAGTCGCCTGCTTAACGCATTGGCGCCTATCCGCGAGAATTACGATTACATCCTGATTGATTGCCCGCCATCGTTGTCGATGCTTACGGTTAACGCCTTAGTCGCATCCGATGGCGTAATCATTCCGATGCAGTGTGAGTACTATGCGCTCGAGGGCCTGAGTGATCTGGTTAACAGCATTCAGCGCATCGCCAAGCTACTCAACCCATCACTGAAAATTGAAGGTCTGTTGCGGACCATGTACGACCCGCGCATCAGCCTGACCAACGATGTTTCTGCGCAACTCAAGGAACATTTTGGCGACCTGCTTTACCAAACTGTAATCCCACGCAATGTGCGTTTAGCCGAAGCTCCAAGCTATGGCATGCCGGCGTTGGTCTATGACAAGCAATCGCGGGGTGCCATCGCTTATTTGGCACTGGCCGGTGAATTGGTTCGCCGCCAGCGCTCACGCGCCCGAACTGTTACTGCATAAGGAATTTCTGCATGGCCGCCAAGAAACGAGGTCTAGGACGAGGCTTGGATGCGCTGCTGGGTGGCACCAGTGTCGACGCATTGCAGGAAGAAGCGGCAAAGGTTGATAGCAGTGAACTGCAATACCTGCCGCTTGACCTGATCCAGCGTGGCAAATACCAGCCACGACGCGATATGGATCCAGCGGCCCTTGAAGAACTCGCTCAATCGATCAAGTCACACGGGGTCATGCAACCTATCGTTGTGCGTCCGGTGGCTCAGGGTCGTTTTGAAATCGTGGCCGGTGAACGCCGCTGGCGCGCAAGTCAGCAAGCGGGTCTCGATACCATTCCGGCCATGGTCCGTGAATTGGCCGATGAAGCAGCCATCGCCATGGCGCTGATTGAGAATATCCAACGTGAGGACCTCAATCCGATTGAGGAAGCCATGGCCCTGCAGCGCTTGCAGCAGGAATTCCAACTGACCCAGCAACAAGTGGCCGAGGCTGTGGGTAAGTCGCGGGTGACCATCACCAACTTGCTGCGCTTGATTGCCTTGCCTGAAGAGATCAAGACCCTGCTTTCCCATGGCGACCTGGAAATGGGTCATGCCCGTGCATTGCTGGGTTTACCAGCCGAGCAGCAGGTTGAGGGGGCGCGACATGTTGTCGCACGCGGCCTGACTGTACGTCAGACCGAAGCCCTGGTTCGCCAGTGGCTAAGCCACAAAGAAGAACCCAAAGTGGTGGCCAAGGTTGACCCTGACATCAGCCGCCTTGAACAACGCCTCGCTGAGCGGCTAGGCTCTCCGGTACAAATCAAGCATGGCCAGAAGGGTAAAGGCCAATTGGTGATCCGTTACAGCTCGCTTGATGAGCTGCAAGGTGTGCTCGCTCACATTCGCTGAAACAATTGAACATGTAGCACTAGTCGGAAATCACTACCTGACAGTTGAATGGGGGCGCATGCGCCCCTATACTCTGCGCGCATTTCGACGGCACAAACTATGCCAAGTTCTATTGGATTGGCGGTTGACGAAAAACGTCAGATTTCAGGAAAGCAATGATGGAAGTTCGCACGCCGAATCGCTTGCCATTCCATCGTCTACCGGTGTTCCCGGTGCTTGTAGTCCAACTGATCGTTGTATTGATCGCGGCTGCGGTTCTTTGGCAGTGGCGGGGTAGCGTCTCCGGGTATTCCGGGTTGTGCGGCGGCCTGATTGCATGGCTGCCGAATGTGTATTTTGCCCATAAGGCTTTCCGGTTTTCCGGTGCCAGGGCTGCTCAAGCCATAGTCCGGTCTTTTTATGCCGGTGAAGCGGGCAAATTAATTCTAACGGCAGTGCTTTTTGCACTGACGTTTGCAGGTGTGAAGCCATTGGATGCGCTGGCGGTCTTCGGCGTTTTCCTTCTGACCCAATTGGTCAACTGGTTTGCACCCCTGCTTACGAGAACAAGATTTTTGAGACCTTAGGGCGTTTGAGGCAAACATGGCAGAACAAACCGCTTCGGGCTATATCCAGCACCACTTGCAGAACCTGACTTTCGGGAAACTGCCTTCTGGTGACTGGGGTTTCGCTCACACAGCAGAACAAGCTAAAGAAATGGGCTTCTGGGCATTCCACGTGGATACCCTGGGTTGGTCCGTGGCTCTTGGCCTGATTTTCATTCTAATTTTCCGCATGGCAGCCAAACGTGCTACCAGTGGCCAGCCTGGCGGCTTGCAGAACTTCGTTGAAGTGCTGATCGAGTTCGTCGATAGCAGTGTCAAAGACACCTTCCATGGCCGCAACATGCTGATCGCACCTTTGGCCTTGACCATCTTCGTCTGGATCTTCCTGATGAACTTGATGGACTTGGTTCCGGTGGATTTCCTGCCCGTTCTGGCGCAGAAAATCGCGGGTGACGAGCACATGTTCTTCCGTGTGGTACCTACCACCGATCCAAACGCGACGCTGGGCATGGCCCTGTCGGTGTTTGCATTGATCATTTTCTACAGCATCAAGGTCAAGGGCATCGGCGGCTTCATTGGCGAACTGACCCTGCACCCATTCGGCAGCAAGAACATTCTGGTTCAAGCACTGTTGATCCCGGTGAACTTCTTGCTTGAGTTCGTGACCCTGATTGCAAAGCCAATCTCTTTGGCACTGCGTCTGTTCGGTAACATGTATGCCGGCGAACTGATCTTTATTCTGATTGCCGTGATGTTCGGCAGTGGCATGTTCTTGCTCAGCACCCTGGGCGTTGCCCTGAGCTGGGCGTGGGCGGTGTTCCACATCCTGATCATCACGCTGCAAGCCTTCATCTTCATGATGCTGACCATCGTCTACCTGTCGATGGCTCACGAAGACAACCACTAATAGCTTTGCGCTCCGTATAAAGCGGAGCGCAGCGCTGTCGGTGGACGCCCGTGAGGGCATGCTGGACAAACGATTTAGCTTTACCGCTTAACCTTAGAAACACTTAACCAATACGACATAAAAGTCGGGAGGAAAAATGGAAACTGTAGTTGGTTTAACTGCGATCGCTGTTGCTCTGCTAATCGGCCTGGGCGCCCTTGGTACTGCCATTGGTTTCGGCCTGCTGGGCGGCAAATTCCTGGAAGGCGCAGCGCGTCAGCCAGAAATGGTTCCGATGCTGCAAGTGAAAATGTTCATCGTTGCGGGCTTGCTCGACGCCGTGACCATGATCGGTGTTGGTATCGCACTGTTCTTCACCTTCGCGAACCCTTTCGTTGGTCAAATCGCAGGCTAATCACTCGATAAGTCGAGTGCTTGGTTTGATAGACAACGAACGAGCGAGGTGTTGGCGTGAACATTAATGCAACCCTGATTGGCCAGGCCGTTGCCTTCTTCATCTTCGTGATGTTCTGCATGAAGTACGTATGGCCTCCGGTCATCACTGCTCTGCAAGAACGTCAAAAGAAGATCGCAGAAGGTCTGGACGCTGCCAACCGTGCAGCTCGTGATTTGGAGTTGGCCCAAGAAAAAGCGGGTCAACAACTGCGCGAAGCTAAAACACAGGCAGCAGAAATTATTGAGCAAGCCAAGAAACGCGGTACCCAGATTGTCGACGAAGCCCGTGAACAGGCTCGCGTTGAAGCTGACCGTGTGAAGGCTCAGGCTCAGGCTGAGATCGAACAAGAAATCAACAGTGTCAAAGACGCGCTGCGTGCCCAAGTGGGTGCTCTGGCTGTCGGTGGTGCTGAGAAGATCTTGGGCGTTTCAATCGACCAAAACGCGCACGCGGAGCTGGTTTCTAAACTGGCAGCGGAAATTTAAGCGAGGGCGCGATCATGGCAGAATTGACCACGTTGGCCCGACCTTACGCTAAGGCTGCCTTCGAGTACGCCCAGGCTCATCAGCAACTGGCCAATTGGTCAGCCATGCTCGGCCTGGCTGCTGCGGTATCGGAAGACGATACCATCCAGCGCGTGCTCAAGGCCCCGCGTTTGACGAGTAAAGACAAGGCCACCACTTTTATTGAAGTGTGTGGTGACAAGTTTGACGCACAAGTAGGCAATTTCATCCACGTATTGGCTGAAAACGATCGTCTGGCTTTGCTGCCGGAAATCGTTGAACTGTTCGAGCTGTATAAGGCTGAGCAGGAAAAGTCGATTGACGTTGATGTCACCAGTGCTTTTGCGTTGAACGATGAACAGCAAGACAAACTCGCCAAGGTTCTCAGTGCACGGCTCGGTCGAGAAGTGCGTCTGCACGCCGCGGAGGATGCCAATCTAATAGGTGGTGTCATCATTCGCGCCGGCGACCTGGTTATCGATGGCTCAGTTCGCGGCAAAATCGCGAAACTGGCCGAAGCATTGAAATCTTGAGTTTGAAGGGGCAGCAGAGCTATGCAGCAACTCAATCCTTCCGAAATAAGTGAAATCATCAAGGGACGTATCGAGAAACTCGACGTCTCTTCCCAAGCCCGAAACGAAGGCACTATCGTCAGCGTATCTGACGGTATTGTGCGTATTCACGGTCTCGCCGATGTTATGTACGGCGAAATGATCGAGTTCCCGGGTGGCGTCTACGGTATGGCACTGAACCTGGAGCAAGACTCCGTGGGTGCAGTCGTACTGGGTGCATACACCACGCTCGCAGAAGGCATGAGCGCGAAGTGCACCGGCCGTATCCTCGAAGTTCCGGTTGGTCCGGAACTGCTGGGTCGTGTTGTTGACGCATTGGGTAATCCAATCGACGGTAAAGGCCCGCTGAACAACGTCGCTACCGACGCTGTTGAAAAGGTTGCACCGGGCGTGATCTGGCGTAAGTCGGTTGATCAGCCGGTACAGACTGGCTACAAGTCAGTCGATGCCATGATCCCGGTAGGCCGTGGCCAGCGTGAGCTGATCATTGGTGACCGTCAGATCGGTAAAACTGCTTTGGCAGTTGACGCCATCATCAATCAGAAAAACAGCGGCATTAAGTGCGTATACGTAGCCATCGGTCAGAAGCAATCGACCATCGCCAACGTTGTGCGCAAGCTGGAAGAGAACGGCGCCCTGGCCAACACCATCGTGGTGGCTGCCTCGGCTTCTGAATCCCCAGCGCTGCAGTACATTTCTGCCTACTCCGGTTGCACCATGGGTGAATACTTCCGTGACCGTGGTGAAGACGCGCTGATCGTTTATGACGATCTGTCCAAGCAAGCAGTGGCTTATCGTCAGATTTCCCTGTTGCTGCGCCGTCCACCAGGCCGTGAAGCTTACCCAGGTGACGTGTTCTATCTCCACAGCCGTCTGTTGGAGCGTGCATCGCGCGTATCCGAAGAGTATGTTGAGAAGTTCACCAATGGTGCTGTGACTGGCAAAACCGGTTCTTTGACCGCTCTGCCAATCATTGAAACCCAGGCTGGCGACGTTTCTGCGTTCGTACCAACCAACGTGATTTCGATCACTGACGGTCAGATCTTCCTTGAGACCTCGATGTTCAACTCCGGTATCCGTCCAGCGGTCAACGCTGGTATCTCGGTATCCCGTGTAGGTGGTGCGGCTCAAACCAAGATCATCAAGAAGCTTTCCGGTGGTATCCGTACCGCTCTGGCTCAGTACCGTGAATTGGCGGCATTCGCCCAGTTCGCATCTGACCTGGACGAGGCTACTCGTAAGCAACTTGAGCACGGTGAACGCGTTACTGAGCTGATGAAGCAGAAGCAATATGCACCAATGTCTATCGCAGACATGGCGCTGTCGCTGTACGCAGCTGAGCGTGGTTTCCTGCGGGATGTCGAAGTCGCCAAAGTTGGTGCATTCGAGCAAGCCCTGATTGCTTACTTCAACCGTGATCACGCTGACTTGTTGGCGAAGATTAACGTGAAGGGTGACTTCAACGACGAAATCGACGCTGGCTTCAAAGCCGGTATCGAGAAGTTCAAAGCCACCCAAACCTGGTAAGCCGCAGCGAGGGCTTCACGGCCCTCGCTTGCTAACCTGATAGGTGTCAAATGGCAGGCGCAAAAGAGATTCGCAGCAAGATTGCGAGCATCAAAAGCACGCAGAAGATCACCAGCGCCATGGAGAAGGTGGCGGTAAGCAAAATGCGCAGAGCACAAATGCGCATGGCGTCGAGCCGTCCCTACGCGGAGCGTATCCGCCAGGTAATTGGTCATCTGGCCAACGCCAACCCGGAATACCGCCACCCGTTCATGATCGAGCGCGAAACCAAGCGTGTAGGTTATGTAGTGGTAAGCAGTGACCGTGGTCTGTGTGGTGGTCTGAACACCAACCTGTTCAAGGCTCTGGTCAAAGACATGGCGAGCAATCGCGAGCAAGGCGTGGAGATCGATCTCTGCGTGATTGGTAGCAAAGGTGCGGCGTTTTTCCGTAACTTTGGTGGCAATGTAGTTGCTGCGATCAGCCACCTGGGCGAAGAACCATCGATCAATGATCTGATTGGTAGCGTCAAGGTAATGCTCGATGCGTACCTCGAAGGTCGTATCGATCGTTTGTCCGTGGTCTCGAACAAGTTCATCAACACCATGACGCAACAGCCGACAGTGGAGCAGTTGATTCCATTGGTGGCGACTCCGGATCAAGAGCTCAAGCATCACTGGGACTACCTGTACGAACCCGACGCCAAAGAGCTTCTCGAAGGCTTGATGGTGCGTTACGTGGAGTCGCAGGTGTACCAGGCAGTGGTTGAGAACAATGCGGCTGAACAGGCTGCACGGATGATTGCAATGAAGAACGCCACCGACAACGCCGGTGATTTGATTGGTGATCTACAGCTGATCTATAACAAGGCGCGTCAGGCAGCAATTACCCAAGAGATTTCGGAAATCGTCGGCGGCGCTGCCGCGGTTTAAGAACGGTTCAAATATTCAGAGGAACCAAAGATGAGTAGCGGACGTATCGTTCAAATCATCGGCGCCGTTATCGACGTGGAATTCCCGCGTGATCATGTGCCGAGTGTTTATGAAGCGTTGAAAGTAGTCGGCGCTGAAACCACCCTCGAAGTTCAGCAGCAGCTGGGCGACGGCGTGGTTCGTACAATTGCAATGGGTTCGACCGAAGGCCTGAAACGTGGCCTGGACGTCGACAGCACAGGTAGCAACATCCAGGTACCGGTTGGGGTTAAGACCCTCGGCCGTATCATGGACGTACTGGGCAACCCAATCGACGAAGCTGGCCCGATTGGCGAAGAAGAGCGTTGGGGCATTCACCGTCCTGCGCCTACTTACGCTGAACAAGCGGGCAGCAACGAACTGCTGGAAACAGGCATCAAGGTTATCGACCTGATCTGCCCGTTTGCCAAAGGCGGTAAGGTTGGTCTGTTCGGTGGTGCCGGTGTTGGTAAAACCGTAAACATGATGGAACTGATCCGTAACATCGCCATCGAGCACAGCGGTTATTCCGTGTTCGCCGGTGTGGGTGAGCGTACTCGTGAGGGTAACGACTTCTACCACGAGATGAAGGATTCCAACGTTCTTGACAAGGTAGCCCTGGTCTACGGTCAGATGAACGAGCCACCGGGCAACCGTCTGCGCGTAGCGTTGACCGGTCTGACCATGGCTGAGAAGTTCCGTGATGAAGGCCGCGATGTTCTGTTCTTCGTGGACAACATCTACCGTTACACCCTGGCCGGTACTGAAGTATCCGCACTGCTCGGCCGTATGCCGTCGGCAGTAGGTTATCAGCCGACCCTGGCCGAAGAGATGGGCGTTCTGCAAGAGCGTATCACTTCGACCAAGACCGGTTCGATTACTTCGATCCAGGCCGTATACGTACCAGCGGATGACTTGACTGACCCGTCCCCGGCGACCACCTTCGCCCACTTGGACGCAACCGTCGTATTGTCCCGTGACATCGCTTCGTTGGGTATCTACCCAGCTGTGGATCCGTTGGACTCCACCTCTCGCCAGCTCGACCCGCAGGTGATTGGCCAGGAGCACTACGACACCGCTCGTGGCGTTCAGTACGTACTGCAGCGTTACAAAGAGCTGAAGGACATCATTGCTATTCTGGGTATGGACGAATTGTCCGAAGCCGATAAGCAGTTGGTATCCCGTGCTCGTAAGATTCAGCGCTTCCTGTCTCAGCCATTCTTCGTGGCCGAAGTCTTCACCGGTTCGCCAGGCAAATACGTTTCCCTGAAAGACACCATTGCAGGCTTCAGCGGCATCCTCAAAGGCGACTACGATCACTTGCCAGAGCAAGCGTTCTACATGGTCGGCAGCATTGAAGAAGCGGTAGAGAAAGCGAAGAAACTGTAATCACCCTATGCGCCTGGCAACGGGCGCATCAGGTTGTGGATAATACTTATCCACAGCTTGTGATCTGAGGCAAGGTTATGGCTATGACAGTCCATTGCGATATCGTCAGCGCAGAAGCGGAGATGTTTTCCGGACTGGTCGAGATGGTAATTGCGCACGGTAACTTGGGTGATATCGGTATCACTCCAGGCCACGCGCCGTTGCTGACTGACCTGAAGCCGGGTCCAATCCGTTTGATCAAGCAAGGCGGCGAAACCGAGGTGTTCTACATCTCTGGTGGCTTCCTTGAAGTGCAGCCAAACATGGTGAAGGTCCTGGCCGACACTGTGCAGCGTGCTGCTGATCTTGACGAAGCGTCCGCTCAGGAAGCCGTCAAGGCTGCTGAGAAAGCGTTGAGCGAGCAAGGCGCCGAGTTCGATTACGGCTCAGCTGCTGCTCGTCTGGCCGAGGCTGCAGCTCAGCTGCGCACCGTCCAGCAATTGCGTAAGAAGTTCGGCGGCTAATCGCAGCAGTCAGACTTTTTTGCATCTAAGTAAAAGGGTAGCCTAGGCTACCCTTTTTCTTTGCTGCGCCAAAAAGCTGCGCAATGCAGTCTATGGAAAGGAATTCCGTCTTTAACCAATGGTAGCTTTCGTTATGTCACTCGATATCGTCATTCTTGCAGCAGGCCAGGGCACACGCATGCGTTCCGCCTTGCCCAAGGTGCTGCACCCGGTTGCTGGTAAGTCGATGCTCGGTCATGTTATCGACATCGCCCGTGAGCTCAAGCCACAAGGCATCCATGTGGTGATTGGCCATGGCGCCGATGCCGTGCGCGAGCGCCTTGCTGCAGATGATCTGAATTTCGTGATGCAGGCCGAGCAGCTAGGTACAGGCCACGCAGTTGCCCAGGCATTGCCTGCACTGACCAGTGATCGGGTGTTGATTCTGTATGGCGATGTCCCGCTGATCGAAAAGAGCACGCTTGAACGCTTGCTGCAGCAGGTTAGCGATCAGCAGCTCGGTTTGCTGACTGTCACCCTGGATGACCCGACCGGCTATGGCCGTATCGTGCGTAATGCCTCAGGCCAGGTCGAAGCCATAGTCGAGCATAAAGATGCCAGCGAAGCGCAGCGCCTGATCAACGAAGGTAACACCGGTATTCTTGCGGTGCCAGCGACCAAGCTGGGTGACTGGCTGGGACGCCTGTCGAACAGCAACGCCCAAGGCGAATATTACCTGACTGACGTCATCGCCATGGCTGTAGCGGACGGTTTGGTGGTTGCAACCGAACAGCCGTTGGACGCGATGGAAGTGCAGGGCGCCAACGATCGCCGTCAACTTGCCGAGCTTGAACGTCACTACCAACTGCGTGCGGCGCGTGCGTTGATGGCGCAAGGCGTGACCCTGCGTGACCCAGCGCGCTTTGATCAGCGAGGTGAAGTCACTGTTGGTCGTGATGTGATGATCGACATCAACGTAATCCTCGAAGGCAAAGTAGTGATTGAGGATAACGTCGAGATCGGCGCCAATTGCATCATCAAGAACAGCACCCTGCGCAAAGGCGCAATAGTCAAAGCCAACAGCCATCTTGAAGGCGCTGAAGTGGGTGAGGGTGCCGATTGCGGCCCATTCGCACGTTTGCGTCCAGGCGCGGTGCTGGGTGCCAAGGCGCATGTGGGTAACTTTGTAGAGCTGAAGAACGCTGTACTCGGTGAAGGCGCTAAAGCCGGCCACTTGAGCTACCTGGGCGACGCTGAAATCGGCGCACGGACCAACATTGGCGCCGGTACCATCACCTGTAACTATGACGGCGTAAACAAGCACCGCACGGTCATGGGCGAAGATGTGTTTGTCGGCTCGAACACCTCACTGGTTGCGCCGCTGAACCTGGGTGATCGGGTGACCACTGGCGCTGGCTCGGTCGTCACCAGCGACGTGCCTGTGGATAACCTGGCTGTGGGGCGCGGCAAACAGCGCAATATCGAAGGCTGGAAGCGACCGACCAAGAAATAGCGCTGTTAACGGCTTATCTTTCGTTTGAGCTGTTGATAACTTTGAAAAGGCTGCCATTTGGCGGCCTTTTTATTGTTTTGCTTGACCTAAAAGCTTCGTTAGGTTTTGATTTGCGAAATTATCTTTCGAATCGAAACTTAAAGCATGTCGAAACGCAACACCCCCCAACGTCGCCACTCAATACTTGCCTTGCTCACCGAGCAGGGCGAAGTCAGTGTGGACGAGTTGGCGAAACGCTTTTCGACTTCTGAAGTCACCATCCGCAAGGATCTGGCCGCGCTTGAGAAAAACGGCCTGTTGTTGCGCCGTTATGGCGGCGCGGTGCAGTTGCCGCAAGAGCTGATGGTCGACGTCAGCCAACCCATATCGAGTTATAAGCTGGCCATTGCCCGTGCCGGGGTCAGTTGTATCCGTGAGCATGCGCGGATCATCATCGACAGCGGCACCACCACCGCAGCGATGATCCCAGAACTGGGGCGCAAGCCAGGCTTGGTGGTGATGACCAACTCGCTCAATGTTGCCAATGCCCTGCGTGAGTTGGAAGACGAACCTGTGTTGTTGATGACGGGCGGCACCTGGGACCCGCATTCAGAGTCATTCCAGGGGCAGGTCGCGGAACAGGTGCTGCGTTCATACGATTTCGACCAGCTGTTTATCGGCGCGGACGGTATCGATTTGGCGCGGGGCACAACAACATTCAATGAATTGCTGGGCCTGAGCCAAGTCATGGCTGAGGTCGCTCGTGAAGTGATTGTGATGGTGGAGAGCGACAAGATCGGTCGCAAGATCCCCAACCTCGAATTGCCTTGGGCACGTGTACATACCCTGATAACCGATGAGCGCCTGGACCAGGACGCTCGAACCCAATTGCAGGCGCGCGGGATCAAGTTGATCTGCGCGCGCATAGAGTCTTAAGGAGCCAATTATGTGTGGAATCGTCGGCGCTGTAGCAGAACGTAATATCACCGCTGTGCTGGTTGAGGGCCTCAAGCGCCTTGAATATCGCGGTTACGACAGCGCCGGTGTTGCGCTGCTGAACGAGGCGGGCGAGTTGGATCGCCGTCGCCGGGTTGGCAAGGTCAGCGAGCTTGAAGCCGCGCTCAAGGCTGAGCCATTGCCAGGCCGCGTTGGCATCGCGCACACCCGTTGGGCGACGCATGGCGCACCGAGTGAGCGCAATGCACACCCACATTTCTCCGGGCATCACTTGGCGGTTGTGCACAACGGCATCATTGAAAACCACGATGCCTTGCGTGATCAGCTCAAGGGCTTGGGCTACAGCTTCAGCTCCGACACTGACACCGAAGTGATAGTGCACCTGCTCGATCACACCCTGAAGACCGAAGCAGACCTTAGCGCCGCACTCAAAGTGGCGGTCAAGCAGTTGCATGGCGCTTATGGTTTGGCGGTTATCAGCGCCAAGCAGCCCGACCGCATTGTCGCAGCCCGCAGCGGCAGCCCGCTGGTGATCGGCTTGGGTATTGGCGAAAACTTCCTTGCATCCGACCAACTCGCCCTACGTCAGGTGACTGACCGTTTCATGTACCTGGAAGAGGGCGATATCGCGCAGATTTGCCGTGATGAGGTGCAGATCTGGGATGTAGACGGCAAGTCGGTAAAACGTGAGCAGGTGCAATACCACGAAGGTGCAGAGGCTGCCGACAAGGGTGAATATCGCCACTTTATGCTCAAGGAAATCCACGAGCAGCCAGCTGTAGTTCAGCGCACTCTGGAAGGACGTCTGGCCGATGATCACGTTCTAGTGCAGGCATTTGGCCCACAAGCAGCGGATATATTCGCCAAGGTTAAAAACATTCAGATCGTCGCCTGCGGTACCAGCTATCACGCCGGTATGGTTGCGCGTTACTGGCTCGAAGAGTTGGCCGGTATTCCGTGCCAGATCGAAGTGGCCAGCGAGTTCCGTTATCGCAAGGTGGTGGTCCAGCCCGACACCTTGTTTGTCAGCATCTCGCAGTCTGGTGAAACCGCCGACACCTTGGCGGCGCTGCGCAACGCCAAGGACCTGAGTCCAGAGCAAGGCGGTTACCTGGCCAGTCTGGCAATTTGTAACGTGGGTATCAGCTCGCTGGTTCGCGAGTCCGACCTGACGTTGCTGACGCTGGCTGGGCCGGAAATTGGCGTGGCTTCAACCAAGGCCTTCACCACGCAACTGGTCGCGCTGATGTTGCTGACGCTGGCCATGGGCCGTGTTCGTGGCACGCTTGATCCACAGCTTGAGGCAGAGTTGGTCGCCGAGCTGCGCCGCCTTCCAACCCGCCTGGGTGAAGCCTTGGCGATGGACGCTGTGGTGGAAAAGGTTTCCGAGCACTTTGCCGAGAAGCACCACACCTTGTTCCTGGGACGCGGGGCGCAGTACCCGGTCGCGATGGAAGGCGCCTTGAAGCTCAAGGAGATTTCATACATCCACGCTGAAGCCTACCCTGCAGGCGAGCTCAAGCACGGCCCATTGGCCTTGGTTGATGCAGATATGCCGGTGGTTACCGTGGCGCCGAATAACGAGTTGCTTGAGAAGCTTAAATCCAACCTGCAGGAAGTCCGTGCACGCGGCGGTGAGCTGATTGTATTTGCTGATGAGAAAGCTGGCATGAGCAATGGCGAAGGCACACACGTGGTCAACATGCCGCATATCCACGATGCGCTTGCACCGATTCTCTACACCATCCCGCTGCAACTGCTGTCGTACTACGTCGCCGTGCTCAAGGGCACAGATGTCGACCAGCCGCGCAACCTGGCCAAGTCCGTCACTGTTGAGTGACGGCCAGAGATAGAAAAGATGGAAACCGTCCTGGTTTTCCATCTCTGGTATGGGGATTGTGGGTAACTTGAGTTGTCCACAACCCCTAAGCGGTTCGTATCCAGCCTGAGCCAGTAGCTATAGGGCTTTATGTTCTGCCAAGTGCTGCACTTGCGCCTAGAGACCTGCTGGTTTTGGACTACGCTGCCTGAGTATCTCGTTTCGTCCAACATCCTGACCTCAACCACATCTGCCTGCCGCACCAGCGGTGCGTGTGTAGCGGAACTGCGTCACAAAAAATACAGTTATTTCACTCACTTAACCTCTAAATCAGGCTGTTTTGAACGGCTAGTTATTTAGCGTTAGCGCCTTAGTGTGAATTGTTCCAAGTCACTATCTAAAGTATTGCTAGTGTAACTGTACTCGCGCCTAAGCCTTTGATTAAAAACGTTAATTATTTGGCGCCAAGGAAAGGTATGCTTAATGATACGGGTGCACCGCGGCGCCTCTTGGTCGTCGATCCATGTGATGATTGCCGCTCGCTGTTACCGAGTCTTCGAGAAGCAGGTTGGACCGTGGAAGGCTGCATGCTTGAGCATGCAGAGGAGCGCAACTGTGATGTCGGTTTGATCCGGCTCAATGAAGCGCATTTGCGTCGTCCGGCTGCAATCAAGCAACTGTTAAGCCGCAGCGGTACCGAGTGGATTGCTGTACTCAGCCCTGATTTGCTGTCCTCGGTAAATGCCCTGGGTGAGTTTGTGGGCGAGTGGTTTTTTGACTATCACACCTTGCCGTTTGATGTGTCCCGGGTGCATGTGACCTTGGGCCGAGCCTACGGCATGGCCAGGTTGCGTGGCCGCAAAAGCGGCACTACGGTTGATCATGAAAATGAGTTGCTTGGGCAGAGCAGCCCAATCCGGGATTTACGCAAACTGTTGGCCAAAATAGCGCCGACGCATTCACCTGTGTTGATTCGTGGTGAAAGCGGTACCGGTAAGGAGTTAGTTGCAAGAACGCTGCATCGTCGTTCGAGTCGGGCAGCAAAGCCCTTTATTGCGATCAACTGCGGGGCCATTCCCGAGCACCTTATTCAGTCAGAATTATTTGGCCACGAGAAAGGGGCATTTACCGGTGCGCACCAGCGCAAAATCGGCCGGATTGAGTCGGCAGACGGTGGCACCCTGTTCCTTGATGAAATTGGTGATTTACCCCTTGAGTTGCAGGCAAACCTGCTGCGTTTTCTGCAAGAGAAACAGATTGAGCGTGTGGGCGGGAGCCAGCCGATATCGGTTGATGTCAGGGTTCTGGCTGCAACCCATATCGACCTTGAAGCTGCGATCAAGAATGGCAGCTTCCGAGAAGACCTTTATTACCGTCTCAATGTGCTGCAGGTGCATACCGCTGCTTTGCAAGAGCGGGTGGCTGACATTCCGATGCTGGCAAACTACTTCGCCAGCTTGTACAGCGCCGAAACGGGTCGGCGGGCCAAGCGCTTCAGTGAGGATGCCTTGAGGCAGCTGACCGAGCATAAATGGCCCGGCAATGTGCGAGAGCTGGCCAACCGGGTACGACGAGGCTTGGTCTTGGCTGAAGGGCGCCAGATTGAAGCCAAGGATCTTGGCCTTGAACAAAGCAGCGTGCTGATTGAACGGCTTGGAACCCTGGAAGACTACAAGCGCCGAGCAGAGATTCAGGCGCTTAGTGATGCAATGGCAAAGTATCCAGAAAACTGCAGCCAGGCGGCGCGTGGCTTGGGTATTTCCCGGCCGACATTCTATCGCTTGCTGCATAAGCACCAGATTCGCTGATGGTTCAACCTCTGAAAAAATAGGGCGTGACCATCAGAGCGCAGCCGGTCGCAATCAGCAGCATGGTGTTGCTTATGAAGTACGGAAACACCATCAACCCCAATCCGCAAACAAAAGGCATGGTTTTACTGTACTTGCGGCCGTAGATAAAAAAGCCCAAGCCGATCGACCCGAACAGCAAACCCCAGAGTATTGCTTGAGTATCCACAACCAACTCACCTCAATCCAGCCTGTTTGACTGCATGGTAGGCGTACGCAGGCTTGAGCGAAATAAACTCCGCTCAAGCCTGCGACTTTGGTTTAGAAGTAGTAGGGAAATCTGATGCTGAAGGTGAAATCCGGGGCATCAGGTGTCAGGCCGATTGACAGATTGGGCACGATGCTCAGGTTTTCATCGAACGCATAGGTCATGCCGATGTTGTAATACGCCGCATTGGCGTCACTGCTTGGCACTGAAGTGAAGCTTTGACCTTCAGCTTTGACCTTGCTTTTTTGTGAAAGCAGTTGCGAGTAAGACATCGACAAGCTCATGCGCTCGTTAAGCGCAAAGGCCATGCCTAAGCCGAATTGGAACCAGTTACCCAGCTGCACCGTTCCGGGTTGTTTGACCCCGCGGGTGGAGCTGATGTCGCTGTAGTCTTCCTCCAGGTTGTAGGTGTACGACAGGTTGCCGAAGAGCACGGCTGGGTCAACGGTTTTGACCAGCGATATACCTGGGGTGATTGACCACACGCCATTACCAGTTGGCAGCTCTTCAGGAACGGTCAGGTTGTCGTTGCCCGGCACCTGTTGCAGCTTGATGCCGTAAGGGTCTTTACCTGTAGGCGCCTTGACTCGCAGGCTCAGCACCGCATCTGGGCGGCTTTCTGTTTCAGTCAGGAACTTATAGGCGATACCGGCGCTGACATCGCCGATTTCAGGATTGCGGGTGACGGTTTCTTCAGAGATGGATGTGCTCGCGCCGCCCGCGCCAGCCGACTCAAATGTGGTTTCACGGTACACCACGGGCACGTTGAGGTCGAACTGCCAGCGGTCATGCCAGTTATAACGACCCGTCAGGTCGAGGGTTAAGGTGTCAGAGTTAATCTGGTCGACACCGATGTTGCCGAGAAAGATGGTGTCGAGGGCCAAAAAGCCGTTAAGAAACAGTTGCCTGCTGTCGTAGTGACTGTAGGTCAGGCCTGTTTCGAAACTGAAGGTGCCCGTACCGAAGAAGCCACTGGCCTCGTTGTAGATGTTCTCAACGCTGCGTGCTGGCGCTGCATCATCTTGCAGGCTGGTGCCGTAACCGGCATCCCCTGACTTGGCCACAGTCTCGCTGCGTCCAGTTGCAGGAATCGGGCGCAGCAGTGGTTTTTGAACCGGTTGCGACTCAACTTGTTTGAGTCGTTGCTCAAGCACCATCAGGGCTTTTTGTTGCGCGTCGTAGTGTTGTTTGAGTAGTTCTAGTTGTTGTTTTAATGCGTCTACTTCAGCATCAGTTGCGGCCATCAAGCTGGGGGCCGTAACAGCGCTAGCCGCACACATAACCAAGCATACTGACAGGTGCTTCGGCATGGTAAGACTTCCGTTTCAGATCAGTCACAAATCCAGCCTAGACGATATTTACAGCCCTGTTGGACGCAAATTGTTAAGTTGGTTCCAATTGCAATTCAAACCATTCGCCGTCGGCATATTTTCTTTGAGCAATACGTTGAGCGCAGCGAAATTAGTTACGACGTTGCGTGAGCCATAAATGTCGGTACGTTGCACGGCACCGCCAGCGCCAAGCTGTTGCAGGCTCGCGCCCTGGCCGCTGGCATCGATCGCCAGTTGCAAGCCGCCGCCCATTGGGCTGACCCTGACCGTACCGGCGTCGCTGGTTTGTACACGGCTGACAACTTGTGAACCGGACATCACCGCAGGTGCTGTATTGCCGTGGGTAACATCAATGTCGAGGTTGTTGTAGCTGGTGTTCAAATCACCTGCGGACCGGGTGGTTTGCACCACGCCCTGAACATTGTTCAGGCTGTTGCCACCGCTTAGCTGACCCGTTCCAGGAGCAGGTGTGGCAGGCGAGTTAGAAACACCGGCGGCAATAGTTGCAGCCGCTGCATCATTGTTGCCCTCATTGAAAGTGGTGATATTGAACACTGGCTTGGGCATGTTCTGCTGGATTTGCATATTGACCTTGGCGCCGAGTACCTGACCGCTCGCGTTTTGCCAGGTGCTGGCCATGGTCACACCAAAATTGACGATCCTTCCAGGCAGCACATAGCGGCCCCGTAGTTGCGATAACTCCTGATCACTCAGTTCAGCAGGAACAAAGAGTCCTGTGGCGTGAAGTGGCAGGCTGGCAGCCAGGCAGATGGTTGCCATACACAGTTGAGTCTTCATGTCGTGCTCCATTAAAAGAAGTCACTTTGTATAAAGCCGAACTCCATCAACTCGGCATCATTCACCGGTTTGAAGCGATCCAGCCGATTGCGCGCAGTCAGTGGCTGCGGCGGGTCAGTGAGTGGGTTATTGCGGTCATAGCCAGCCCCAATCACTGCGAAAACGATACCGTTCCAACCTTGCTTGAACTCCTCGAGCTTGTAGCGCTTGTGACCCAAGACCGGGTCGCCGATATAGGCCCAGTTGTCTTCGGTTTTCTGCAGCACCACGAAATGCTTGTAGCCGCGCACATCGATCAGCACCACCACCGGCACTTTGATTTGTTCAAGTTGTTCGGCAGGAATGCGATAACCGCGGGCGCGCAGGCCAATGGCTTCGACATAACGCTTCATGTCGAGCATTGAGAAACCCTGGCTGCGAACCAGGTCGAGGTCTGCTTGTTGCAGCATGCCTTCGATCACGGTTTGTTCATTGATGTCGAAGCGATAACCCTGATACAGAATGGTCGCCAAGGATGCAGCGCCGCAGCTGAAATCAGTTTTTTGTTCAATCAGATTGCTAAAGCGTCGTTCGCGAAAGCTCTCGACGTTCTTGAATGCCAAGGCACCACCCGGTAGCACCGGAAAGCCCAGTTGAGCAGAGTAGGATGCAGGGCAAACCAGCATGATCAGGACAACGAGAAGGGTGCGCATAAGTCAGTCCTTGTAAAAGAAAGGGACTCCGAAACCTCCGGAGTCCCCAGGACTTGCTTAGTAGCGAAGCGACTCGCCGCCGCCAGAACCGCCAGCTGGGCACGAGGTGCAGCCTGCAGCAATCGACAGGGAGTTGCTTTGCTGGTTACCAGCACCCGCCGCCACGTTGACACCGACATTACCCGAAACACGGTTCAGTGAGCCGCTGAGCACTGCAGTGTTAACCACTGGAGTGTTGAAGCCAGCTACAACCGGGATATTGCCTGAGACCACACCGAGCAGGCCGATCACACCTTCTTCGTTGAAGGCCAGTGCGCCGCCGTCTTTGTTAAGGTCTTGAGCGCCTTGTGCATCGCTATCCAGGTCTACGTGGCCAGTGTTGGAGCCACCTGGGTGACCTTCGCCTTCCCACGAGTCGAGATAGACATCACCAATCTGGTCAGACTTGCCTTTGTAGCCACCAATAGCGGCCATGCCCAAGGTGACTTTCGCAGAGCCATAGTCAAGGGTGGCATTGTTGTTGGTGGTGTTGCCAGAAATAGACTGAGTGGCTGTGCTGCTGGCGGTAGAGAACGCGCCGGCAGAGACGGCTGCAGCCATGTCGTTTTTCTGTTGGTTATAAGTACCAGCTGCAATGTTGGCACCGACGTTACCACTGGCGCCGTTAAGCGAGTTGGTAAGCGCTGCTGTGCTTGGGTTGGAGAAGTTTTTCACGCCGTTGTTGGTCAACTTCTGGTTCACAGTGGTTGACGCTTCGGCGGTACCGAACACAAAGCTTGCATCAGCACTGGCAAGTGCTGCGGCGTTGGCTTGTTGGTTATTGGTACCTGCAACAACGTTGATCCCGACGTTACCTGAGGCGCCTGCCCCAACGTCATCAACGCCTGCAGCGTTTTCAGTGCCTTCGTTTCGTACGCCGTTATTTTTGATGATCTGGGTATCGTCGACAGTTGCGGATGCGCCTGTTTCAGGGAACCAGGATTTTTTTTGATCAGCTTGTACGGTTGTCGCTGCCATGGCTACTGCCAAAGCGAGTGCCAGCGGCGTCATTACTACCATTTTAGTTTTCATGGTGTATCTCCTTGCCTTGCTGTGTTGGACTTAGGACTTACTCACTTGTGTTGCGCTCAGGGTTAATCACTGACCCTGATACTGAGGTTGTTCCCCATGCGGTTCCCGACCCCAGCACTCTGGTTCAATTGCACGACTCCACGGCTCCCGACAAACGCAGTGTCATCGGTTGCTACGTGTCGCTCCCCAGTGGAGGGCGCAACTGTTCCTGAGATTTGTGTAATGGCCACGCTTTGCGACAGCACCGAGTCATCCAGGCTGGTTGGCCCCGAACTCACGCTGATGCTCAATGCATTGGCCTGTTGTGTTCCTGCTCCTGCGGATTGGTTGATACCGAGGACGCCGTTACCTGAATTGAATGCGCCAGCCCCAATGGCCACGCCTGCGTCTTGAGAGCTGTCGACGTTATTAATATTCAGGTTTTGAATTTGTTGGGTCGAAGCGCTGGCCCCGTTACCAATTGCCAGCGCTCTTGCATTGCTTTGCTGTTGTGATTCGCCAGCCGCTTGGTTGACCGAAACAACGCCCTGGTAGTGACTGGCGCTGTTGGTGATATTGGCTTGGTTGATCGTTTCGGCCAGCGTCGTGGTAGAAAGCGCGGCACTGCAAATAGCGAGCGTGATTAACACGGGTAGGGTTTTCATCTCACTGGCCCCCGGTCAGCATGTTCAGTGGGGCCAGCCCGCGTTGAACGGTGCTGTTGATGGTGTTGCCCAGGCCACTGCCGGCATTGCCACCTGAATGTCCAGCTGAGCCGGTGTTGGTGGCGCCTTGATGGTTGGCTTGGTCTGTGCCGAGTGCGTTGAAACCCGGCAGGCTGCCGTTGGGCATGACCATTGAGTTGATGCTGGAGCCAGTTGTGATGTTGGCAAAGTCTGAGTCAGCCAGTTCGCCACCCATGCCCATTTGGGTGTTGTTCATGCTGCCATTGACTGTCGTGACGACTTGCCGAGAAATGTTGGTATTGACCACCGTTGGATTGGGGTCGGGAATATCAGTGGGGTGCGTTGCAAGGCGCGGCTGAACCTGGCGACCCAATACGATAATGCCGTCTTGGGCGAACGTAGGTGCAACGTAGACGCTTGAAAGCATCACCAGCGTTATGGCCAGTAGTGAGGATTGGAATGACCTTGAACTAGGTTCCATGACATCAATTCCTTATACAGCTCTTGGCAGTGACAACTCTTCGGTTGGTTGTGCTGGAGTGTTCGCAGGAGTCGTGCCGGAATTGATTTGTATTGGAATATCAGAGGTTTGGAGTTGTTTGTAGCAGGCAGGGCGGCGCAGGGTGTTTCATCAATGAAACATTGTTGGCCAGTGGTATTGAGGTTATCCGTGCCAAGCCTTGCCTAGCTCGGTCTTAGCCAGGTGTTGCACGGATGAAACAGGTACAGGCTAAAAACCGTAAAGCTGCGTAAACAGTAGGCGCCATCAATTTGATGTGTTTCATTGTTGATACAGATCAGTACCGGCAATGCAGTCAGGCCTGTTATGTTGAACGCAGCCAAGTGAATAAGTTCGCCGCCGTTACGCCACGCCTCTGGGTTCTTTGCGGGGGCGCAGAACCACTGGCTATAGGCCTTTGCCTATGGTCTGGTACGCGGACTGATGTTGGGGACGGTTTTGCGAAGTTTTTTTAAATGACGTTGTAACGAATATGGTCTATCCCTCTCTAGTGATACGTCGCGTTTAACAAATGTTGTGCGACTGGCGTATTACAAATAATCCGAGGATGTGCACATGACTAACAAAACTACACTTGCTGCTACCGGTGCTGCTATCGCGTTCACTGCTGCAACCATGTTTGCAACCATGGCCAGCACTGTTGTTGTCGCAGAAGAATCGCCTGTTCATTGCTATGGCGTAAATGCCTGCAAAGGCCAGAATGATTGCAAAACCGCTGAAAACGCCTGTAAAGGCCAAGGCATCTGCAAAGGTCACGGTTTCAAAGCTATGTCGTTGGCTGATTGCAATGCTGCCAAAGGCCGCGTTGGCGAGGAATAAGCCCCTTGCAATTGAAAGCCGCCATCAGTTGATGGTGGCTTCAATTTTATTGAACAGGTCCAATTTCACTATATCCATCCGAGGAGCGTGGCATGTCAGCTAGTCTTGGCTACGGTCTGGGATTGCGAATTCCCTACTATCAAGAAATTCTCGAGCAACGACCTGATGTCGATTGGTTCGAGGTGATTTCTGAAAATTTCATGGTTGAGGGCGGCAAAGCCCTTTATCACCTGGACGCGGTTGCCGAGCATTATCCAATTGTGATGCACGGTGTCTCGCTGTCTATTGGCGGTCCGCACGAGTTGGATCGCGATTACCTCAAGCGTCTCAAGCAACTTGCAGAGCGGGTCAAACCGCAATGGATTTCCGACCACCTGTGCTGGAGCCGCGGTAACGCCCATCACTTGCACGATCTGCTGCCACTGCCTTTCACCGATGAAAGCCTGCAGCACGTCGCGGCGCGAGTTCGCCAAGTACAGGACGTGATCGAGCGCCCACTGGTGCTTGAAAACGCTTCAACCTATATCCGCAGCGCCGGGGATAAATACTCTGAGTGGGAGTTTCTCTCGGCCCTGACTGAAATCACCGGCTGCGAGCTACTACTGGACGTGAACAACGTTTACGTCAGTGCCCGTAACCATGGTTTTGACCCTTGGACCTACATCAGCAGTTTGCCTGTGGATAAAATTCGCCAGCTGCATTTGGCCGGACATACCGATTACGGCAATTACGTGATCGACACCCATGACCACCCGGTGTGTGACCCGGTTTGGCAGCTCTACGAGCGGACCATCCAACACCTGGGGCCGGTCGCGACAATGATTGAGCGTGATGATCACTATCCGCCATTCTCCGAGTTGATGGCCGAGCTGCAAAAGGCGCGTGAGCTCGGCGCAAGAGCCCTTCAAACGGAGTCGTTATGCGGCTGAATCAGTGGCAGCAAGAAATTGAAGCCTATTTGCTGGGCGCTGATTCGCTCGCCAATGATCAATTGCGCGCCACGCTGGTGGGTAGCCCCAACCTTGATGTCGACCTGGGCTTGGCGATTTATCACAATGCCTATCGCGCTCGGCTGATCGAAACCCTGCGTGGCGATTACACTGCGGTGCACGGCTGGATGGGCGATGAAGAGTTCGATGCGCTGGCGTTGGCCTATATCAATGCTTATCCGCCTGATCATTTCAGCCTGCGCTGGCTAGGCGCCAGGTTTGCCGAGTTTATCGAGGCGCATCTTATCCCCGAGCAGGCTGAGCCGCTGGCTGAGCTTGCGCGTTTTGAATGGGCATTTACCCTGTCATTTGATGCGCCAGACGGCGAGCCGCTAACCGAGGCTGTATTGGCCGGCTTGCAGGCCGATGAGTGGCCAAATCTGCAAACGCGGTTTCTGCCAAGCGTGCAGTGGCAAACCCTGCGCTACAACACCATGGCCTTGTGGCGCGCACTCAAGGAAGACACGGAGTTTCCTGGCAGCCATGGGCTGGAGCAGGAGTCCGTCTGCTTTATTTGGCGAGATGGGCTGATCAGCCGCTATCGCACCCTGGCCCCTGATGAAGCCAGCGCGCTCTACAAAATGGCTGTGCAAGGCGGCAGTTTTGCTGAGCTCTGTGCCGATCTGGCACCTCTGGGTGATAACGCCATGGCCCAGGCGATCACCTGGATACGCCAATGGCTGGCTGATGGTACTTTGCAGCGTCACATAGGTGAGCCGGTTATCTATCAGGTCGATAGCTTTATCCCGCATTAAGCTGAGCTACGCTTTTTGTTGTCAGCAAAAAGCGGAGGTTCACATGATTCAGTCCATACCGCCAGTATTGCGCAGCTTGCAATTGCCGCTGCGCTTGAAGTTGTGGGACGGCAAAGAGCTTGATCTCGGCCCTCAGCCCCGGGTTACGTTGGTGATCAAAGACCCCAGCCTGGTCACGCAACTGTCCCAGCCACGTCTGGATATCCTAGGCGGGGCCTACGTTGAAGGCCGCGTCGAGCTAGAAGGCCAGATAAGCGACATCATCAAGATCGGGGTGGGGCTTAGTGAGGCGCTGATACCCGAAGACAGCCCGGCGGTGGTCGAGCATGAGCTGCATGACAAAGCGATCGATGCCGCTGCAATAAGCTATCACTACGACCTATCCAATGAGTTCTATGCGCTTTGGCTCGATCCGGAGATGGTTTATTCCTGTGGCTATTTCCCAACCGGCAATGAATCCTTGGAGCAGGCGCAATTGGCCAAGCTGCGCTTGTTGTGCCGCAAGCTGCGCCTGCAGCCTGGTGACAAGTTGCTTGATGTCGGCTGTGGCTGGGGCGGCCTTGCACGTTTGGCGGCCCGCGAATTTGGCGCACAGGTCTTCGGTATCACCCTAAGTGCCGAGCAGCTGAAACTGGCCCGTGAGCGTGTCGCCGAGCAAGGCTTGGAGCAACAAGTTGAGCTGCAATTGATGGATTATCGTGACCTGCCGCAGGATGGCCGGTTCGACAAAGTGGTCAGTGTCGGTATGTTTGAACATGTTGGCTACGCCAACCTGGCGCAGTATTGCCAGTGCTTGTTCGGGGCTGTTAAGCCGGGCGGCTTGGTGATGAACCATGGTATTACCGCGCGTCACACCGATGGCCGTGCGGTCGGCTATGGCGCTGGCGATTTTATCGGCAAATATGTTTTCCCCCATGGCGAGCTGCCCCACCTATCAACCATGACTGGCGTATTGAGCGATGCCGGGTTGGAGGTGGTTGATGTTGAAAGCCTGCGCCTGCATTACGCACGCACCTTGAACTTCTGGAGTGAAAGGCTTGAGTCGCAGTTGGATAAAGCGGCTTCCATGGTTCCGGAGCAAGCACTGCGCATCTGGCGTCTGTATTTGGCCGGCTGTGCTTACGGGTTTGCCCAGGGCTGGATGAACCTGCATCAGATACTCGCCGTTAAGCCACAGCACGATGGCAGCCATGATTTGCCTTGGTCGCGTACTGATATCTACGCTTGAGTATTGCCCCACCGCGAGCCTTGTCGCTGGCGTTAATGCACCGCCAGCGGCACGTTTGTCTTAACATGCTGCAACCTTGTTGAGATGATCGGTGCATGCCAGCTTTTTTTCTTCGATACCGCGTTGGATTTACCGTCTTGCTGATCGCTATTGGCCTGCTTGCCAGTATTTGGCTGGCCGGGCGTTATGCACAGCAACGTGCCTGGCAGGAGCGTAGCATCGAGGCACGCGGTCAATTACAGCTGTATGCGCAATCCATACACACCTTGGTCGAGCGCTTTAGCTCGGTACCTGAGGTGCTGTCACTCGACAGCGATATCAAAGCGGTGCTCAGCTCACCGGATGACCTGCTGCTGCGCGCAGCGCTCAATCACCGTCTGGAGCAACTTAATCGTGCGGCGGGCTCCAATGTGCTCTATCTGCTAAACGCCCAGGGCGATACGCTGGCAGCCAGCAACTGGCGTGAGTGGAGCAGCTTTGTCGGCAATAACTATGCATTTCGCCCCTATTTTCGCGACGCATTGAAGCAATCTTCCGGGCGTTACTTTGCGGTAGGGGTAACCACTGGAATTCCTGGTTATTTTCTGTCCCATGTAGTGCTTGATGACCAGGATCAAGTGCTGGGCGTATTGGTGGTCAAGCTTGAGCTTGAAGAACTGCAGCGCGAATGGGTTGAACAATCGGGCATCTTGCTGGTGGCCGATACTTATAACGTGGTCATATTGAGCAATCGCCCCGCATGGCGTTTCAGGGCATTGAGTGAATTGAGTGATCAGGCGCGAAATGAGCTGATTGAGGTACGAAAATATGCCGAACAAGCGCTAAAGCCACTGCCAAGCAAGCTGCGGCTGCAAATTAACCCTGAGTCGCAGTGGCGGACGGTCGACGGCCCGGACGGTAAACAGGATTATCTCTGGCAAAGCCAGCAATTGCCGGATGAGGGTTGGAATCTGTATCTGCTGATCGAGCCGCAAAGCGTGGTCGACAGTGTGCGTAGCTATCGCTTGGCTGGCGCAGGTGTATGGATGACCCTGGCGTTTTTACTGCTGTTTCTGCTTCAGCGCCGCAAGAATCATCGTTTGCAAGCCAATATTCGCGAGCGCCTGGAGCAGGAAGTTAGCTTGCGCACCGCTGAGTTGCGTGAGGCTCAGGATGGCTTGGTACACGCCGCGAAGATGGCGGCCTTGGGCCAGATGTCAGCGGCGATGGCCCATGAAGTCAACCAGCCGCTGACGGCCATGCGCATGCAACTGGGCAGCTTGCGCTTGCTGTTGGACAGCGGCCGTCAGGCAGATGCTTACGCCGGCTTGCAACGTATTGATGGCTTGCTGGAGCGCATGGCATCACTGACTAGCCATTTGAAAACCTTCGCCCGTAAAAGTCCGGCCGGGCTCAGCGAGCGTCTGCAGCTGGGTGAGGTTCTGGACCAGGCGCTGCAGTTGCTGGCGCCGAGAATGCGTAGCGAAAATGTGCAACTGTGCAGTCAAGTTGACTATAACGTGCATGTTTTAGGGGATGCGATTCGCCTTGAGCAAGTGCTCCTCAACTTGCTCAATAATGCTTTGGACGCCATGACGGGATCCGAAACGCCGCAGCTGGATGTGGTTATCCAATCTTGTGCGGGCCAATGCGTGCTCAAAATTGCCGACAATGGGGGAGGGATTGACGCAGCTAACTTAAAGCATGTGTTCGATCCGTTCTTCACCACCAAGCCTGTCGGCCAGGGCCTGGGTTTGGGACTGGCGGTGTCATACGGCATAGTGCGCGAACTGGGCGGTACGCTAGAGGCGGCTAACAGTTCGATTGGCGCGGTGTTTACCATGAAGTTGCCAATTGCACCTGAGCCTCAAGGCTAGGGAGTGGGGAGGACGCTGCTCACAGTTTTGCCGCAATGTTCAAATCGAGACTACCAAGTCAGGCTCATGGCGATACACTGCGCGCGTTCTAGTTGGAGGTCGTATGAGCAGTCAGGTGTTGGTTGTTGATGATGAAGTGGCAATCCGTGAAGCCGTGCAGCAGTGGCTGGAGCTTTCCGGTTTCAGTGTGCAAACCTGCTCAAGTGCCGCCCAGGCGCTGGCTTTGGTCGACCGGGATTTTCCCGGTGTCATCATCAGCGATGTGCGCATGCCCGGCACTGACGGCCTGCAATTGCTGGAAAAGTTGATCGAGCTTGATCGCGATCTGCCGGTGATTATGGTGACCGGCCATGGCGATGTGCCCATGGCGGTACAGGCCCTGCACCAGGGCGCCTATGATTTCATAGAGAAACCCTTCACCCCTGAACGCTTGCTCGACAGCGTGCGCCGGGCGTTGGAAAAACGCCGCCTGGTCTGTGAAAACCGCGAATTGCGCCAGCAGTTTGCCAATAAGGATCGGATTGAAAGCCAGTTGCTGGGTGTCTCTCGGCCGATGGAAAACCTGCGCCGGCAGATTCTTGAGCTGGCGGGTACCTCGGTGAATATCCTGATTCGCGGTGAGACCGGCAGTGGCAAGGAGCGGGTAGCGCGTTGCTTGCATGATTTCAGCGCGCGAGCGGGCAAGCCGTTTGTGGCGCTCAACTGCGCAGCTATTCCCGAAAACCTGTTCGAGAGTGAGCTGTTTGGTCATGAAAGCGGTGCATTTACAGGCGCACAGGGCAAGCGCATTGGCCGTATCGAGCATGCTGACGGCGGCACTCTGTTCCTTGATGAAATCGAGAGCCTGCCGCTGGCGCAGCAAGTCAAGTTACTGCGGGTGTTGCAGGAAAAGACACTTGAGCGCCTGGGCTCAAACCGTAGCATTCAGGTGGACTTGCGGGTGATAAGCGCGGTTAAGCCGGATCTGCTGGATGAGGTGCGCAAAGGTCGTTTCCGTGAGGATTTGTACTATCGGTTGAACGTAGCAACCCTGCAAATACCCGCCTTGTGTGAGCGTCGTGAAGATATTCCGCTGCTGTTTGAGCACTTTGCCCAAGAGGCGGCGCAGCGTCATGGTCGTGAAGTGTCGCCGCTACCGGCCACCGAGCTGGCGCGTTTGCTCGGGCATGACTGGCCGGGCAATGTGCGTGAGCTGATCAACGCAGCAGAACGTCATGCGCTTGGCTTGAGTGCGCCGGTCGAGGCCTTTGCCAGCCAGTCGTTGGCTGAGCAGATGGAAAGCTTCGAAGCGCAATGCCTGCACAACGCCTTGCTGCACTGTCAGGGCAATATTGCCCAGGTCATGGAGTTGCTGCAGTTACCGCGGCGTACCCTCAACGAGAAAATGCAGCGCCATGGCTTGCAGCGCAGCAGCTATCGTCCGGCGGGCAGTCAGGATGATGAATAGGCGAATTTCCGCCTATGATCAATTATTTGTAGGCGGATAGTTGCTGATATTTGGCTGTTAAATTGTTAAAACCCTTCTAGAGTGGGACTTCCACGCATTGGCACGGCATCTGCTACGGTTGTTGTAACCCGTTTTTTGTTTACGGGTAATCCAATAAGAAAGACTAGAGGTTTGCCATGAATCATCTTGCCGATTGCGTAAGTCATTCGCATTTAACAGCAAACGCCTTCTCCAGTACGCCGGGTAATCTGCCTTGCGTAAGCGAAAGCTTCTTTCCGACACCCCGATAAGATCTGACGCCCCTGCCAGCCACTGAGCGGTGGGTATCGTCTACAGTGAAAAACTCTGCATAAAGCCATAACAACGACGGAGATTCATCCATGCGATTGACCAAGCGTTTAAGCCTGTTCGCAGCTGCCGCAACCCTGACTGCAAGCACTGCAGTTCTGGCGGCCCCAACCTTTATCAACATCCTCACGGGCGGCACCAGCGGTGTGTACTACCCAATTGGTGTTGGCCTGTCGCAGATCTACAGCAACGGCATTGAAGGCTCGAAAACTTCAGTTCAAGCGACCAAGGCGTCGGTTGAGAACCTGAACCTGCTGCAAGCCGGTCGTGGTGAGTTGGCGCTGGCGCTGGGTGACTCTGTTGCCGATGCCTGGAACGGTGTCGAAGAAGCGGGCTTCAAAGCACCACTGAAAAAGCTGCGGGCAATTGCCGGCACTTACCCGAACTACATCCAGATCGTTGCCAGCAAGGAGTCGGGGATCAAAACCCTGGCTGACCTCAAGGGCAAAAGCATCTCGGTTGGCGCGCCAAAATCGGGTACCGAGTTGAACGCTCGGGCCATCCTCAAGGCTGCGGGCCTGACCTATGAAGACATGGGCAAGGTTGAGTTCTTGCCTTATGCCGAGTCGGTTGAGCTGATCAAGAACCGCCAGTTGGACGCGACCTTGCAGTCCTCAGGCCTGGGCATGGCGGCTATTCGTGACCTGGCGGCTACGCTGCCAATCAACTTTGTATCGGTCCCGGCTGACGTGGTTGCCAAAATCGGTAACGATGCCTATCAGCCAGCGGCTATCCCAGCGGGCACTTACGACGGCCAGGACGCTGACGTTCCAACGGTTGCCATCACCAACATCCTGGTGAGCCATGAAGGTGTTTCTGAAGAAACCGCCTACCAAATGACCAAGCTGATGTTCGAAAACCTCAAGCGTTTGGGTAATGCCCACTCGGCGGCCAAGGACATCAAGCTGGAAACCGCTGCCAAGAACCTGCCAATCCCGCTGCACCCAGGTGCGGAGCGCTACTACAAAGAAGTCGGCGCACTGTAATCCTGATGAGTCGAGGCGCACAGGCGTGCGCCTCGATCAATTTCTGTTCTGATATTCGCGCACCAGAGGTGCTAATAAAACCAGTGTTCCGAAGGAACGGTAGGTTTTGTTAGCGGTTCTGCGCAACCGTTTCGTAATGAGGGCGTCATCGCCATGAGTGAGAACAATCAAGGCCTTTCAGCAAATCCTGGTGAGTGGCCAAAAGCGCTATTTTTCGTTGCGCTGCTGTTTTCCATCTTTCAAATCACCACGGCGGCATTTCACCCCGTGTCGAGCCAGGTGCTGCGTGCGGTTCACGTCGGCTTCTTGCTGTTGGTTGTTTTTCTGAGTTTTTCCCTCACTGGCAAAGGCCGGCCATGGCAACCCGCTGCCTGGATTCTGGGTTTGGCTGGCATGGGCACGGCGATTTACCAGTGGGTGTTTGAAGCTGACCTGATTTATCGCTCCGGCGACCTGACGCAAATGGACATGGTGGTCGGCCTGGTGCTGATCGCCTTGGTATTCGAGGCTGCTCGCCGCGTGATGGGCATTGCTTTGCCAATCATCTGTGCGTTGTTTCTGGCATACGGCCTGCTGGGCCAGTACTTGCCGGGCGACCTGATGCACCGTGGTTACGACCTGGATCAATTGGTCAACCAGCTGGCATACGGCACCGAAGGCCTGTACGGCACCCCGACCTATGTCTCGGCGACCTATATCTTCCTGTTCATCCTGTTTGGCGCTTTCCTTGAGCAAGCCGGGATGATCAAGCTGTTTACCGACTTTGCCATGGGCCTGTTTGGCCACAAGGTTGGCGGCCCGGCGAAAGTATCTGTTGTGTCGTCCGCGCTGATGGGCACCATCACCGGTTCCGGTGTGGCTAACGTGGTGACCACAGGCCAGTTCACTATTCCGCTGATGAAGCGTTTCGGTTACCGATCGGCATTCGCTGGTGGCGTCGAGGCGACGTCGAGCATGGGCAGCCAGATCATGCCGCCAGTGATGGGCGCGGTTGCATTCATCATGGCCGAGACCATTAACGTACCGTTTTTTGAAGTGGCCAAAGCGGCCTTGATCCCGGCGATTCTGTACTTTGGCTCGGTGTTCTGGATGGTTCACCTGGAAGCGCGCCGTGCCAACCTGCATGGTTTGCCAAAAGACCAGTGCCCGAATCCATGGGCAGCGGTTAAAGAGCGTTGGTATTTGCTGATCCCATTGTTCATCCTGGTTTACCTGCTGTTCTCCGGACGCACACCGCTGTATTCGGGCATGGTTGGCCTGGCACTGACGGCGATTGTGATTCTCGGTTCGGCGATCATCATGCGGGTATCGTCAACCGGCATGCGTATCGCCTTCTGGGTGGCGTTGGGCCTGCTTTGCGCCGGCTTCTTCCAGATGGGTATTGCCGTGGTATTTGGCGTGGTCGCATTGCTCGTTGCGACATGCTGGTTTATCAAGGGCGGTCGCGAAACATTGACGGTGTGCTTGCATGCACTGGTTGAAGGTGCGCGCCATGCCGTGCCGGTGGGTATTGCCTGTGCATTGGTTGGGGTGATCATCGGTGTGGTTTCCCTGACCGGTGTGGCCTCAACATTCGCCGGTTACATCCTGGCGATCGGTCAGGACAATCTGTTCCTGTCGTTGGTGCTGACCATGCTGACCTGTCTGGTGTTGGGCATGGGGATTCCGACGATTCCCAACTACATCATCACCAGTTCGATTGCCGCGCCTGCACTGCTTGAACTGGGCGTGCCGCTGGTGGTTTCGCACATGTTCGTTTTCTACTTCGGAATCATGGCGGACCTGACGCCACCAGTTGCCTTGGCCTGCTTTGCTGCTGCGCCAATTGCCAAAGAGAAGGGCTTGAAGATCAGCCTGTGGGCGATCCGCATTGCCATCGCCGGGTTCATCGTGCCGTTTATGGCGGTCTATGATCCAGCTCTGATGATGCAGAGTGATAACTGGCTGGCGATTATTTATGCCCTGTTCAAAGCGGCTGTGGCCATTGGTTTGTGGGGGGCGGTGTTCACCGGCTTCCTCAACTTCAAGCTGTCGTGGTGGGAACGCATACTGGGTTTTGCCGCTGGTGCGAGCCTGATCCTGGCAACTCCAATTAGTGATGAAATTGGTTTTGTATTGGCCGCTGTGTTCCTTGGCCAACACTTGTGGCGTGCGCGCAACAAGCCGGTGGCTGCGGTTTGATTGGTCTGTGCATGGGCCTGGCTGGAGCGGTGTGGGCGCAGTTGCCTGTCAGCGACTTCACCCTGGCCTGGAAACACACCATCGAGCACATCCGCTGGGAAGAAGATTATCGCGTCACCGCCGAGGGCCTGGTTCTCGGTGAGGCGCGAGTAAAGGGTACTGGCGCCGGTATGGAAATACCGGATGACGCCGTACTGCGTGAGGGCAGCTGGCACTACCATCGCCAGCTCGCGCCCCTGCAACCTCTGCGCTTGGGGCGAACCCCCGAGGCTGGGGATTACCAACTGTGTTTCAACCAGCGTTGCCACTCTGCGAGTGAATGGCTCGGCCCGCCAAAAGCGTCCCAGCCCGCGTTGGAACTTTGGAGTTGTGAGCTCGACTCCCCCGCCTCGAAAGGTGCGGGCAAGGGTTAATCAGTTAACCTGCTCCCAGTGCCACAAGCGCTGGTTGTATGATGGAGAGAACCCCCATTTGGTTTTGCCAGTGGGGGTTTTGTTCGTCTGCACCCTTATTAATCCAGTCTGTAGAGAATTTGATTGTGAGTGACCTGACCTACACCACCTATTACCTGCAGATGCTCGGCTCCGGGCAATTGCGCGCCAAGCCATTGCCTGCTGAGTTGAATGTCGTCGAGTGCCAGCACAAGCAATTTCAGCTCAACCGTTTTCTCTACCAGTTGGTGGGTGGACCCTGGTTGTGGACGGATAAACTGGTGTGGACCGATGAGCAGTGGCAAGCATTGATCAACAGCGATCAGCACCGCACCTGGGTCGCATACTGCAAAGGTGCAATAGCCGGTTATTACGAACTGCAAATGAGTGGCGAAGGTGATGTCGAAATTCTTTATTTTGGTCTGGCTGAAGACTTTTTCGGCCAAGGCTTTGGCGGGCCCTTGCTCAGCCACGCGTTAGAGTCTGCCTGGTCCTGGCCGGGCGTTAAGCGTGTGTGGGTGCATACCTGTACCCTTGATCACCCGAGCGCGCTGAACAACTATAAAGCGCGTGGGCTTGAGGTTTATCAAGAGGAAGTAACAACTGAGTCGGCTAACTGACTCAGGAGCTCCCAAAGCGGCTAGACTGGTTGAATTACGATTAACTGATTTTCTGGAGCAGACTATGTGCACGCGATTTATCAAAACCTTGGTGCTCAGCCTTGGCATCACCCCGATGCTGGCCAGCGCTGCACCTATTTTGCCGGGTTTGTGGGAAATCAGTACCAGTAACATGGCGGTTGATGGCCAACAGATGCCGGCGATGGACGTGATGATCGAAAAGCTCAAAACCCTACCGCCTGAACAACGCCAGATGATGGAGCAAATGCTTGCCAAGCAAGGCGTGCAGCTCGGCGATAGCGGTGTTCAGGTCTGCCTGAGCGAAGCGCTGGTCAAGTCTGACGAGTTGCCGCTGCAAGAGCAGTCAGGCTGTAAGCAGAAGGTCACTGATCGCTCTGACAAACTCTGGGCGTTTACCTTTGATTGCCCGCAGGCCAAAGGGCAGGGCGAGACGCGCTTTATCAACGACAAACAGTTCACCAGCACGGTTACCAGCACCTTCAATCATCAGGGCAAGCAACAGCATGGCACCATGCAAACCAACGCACGTTGGGTCGGCGCTGATTGTGGTGGTCTGAAGCCACAGGCTAACTAAGCCGCTTGATGGTGCAGTATTGAGGCTCGCGTCTTGCGGGCCTTTTATTTGCTGAGCTTCTGAAACGGCTGCACTGAGTTACAGCCATGGCTCGGTTATAGGATCGGTGACAGCAGGCGAGCGATGCGCATGCCGAGCTTTTGCAGGCGATGCACGCGCCTGCGGTCTTCATTGCGTATTTCGATGCTCTGGCTGAAGTCTTCGAGCAGCATCTTTTCGACTTCAGCTGCGAAAGCTTTATCAATGGTCAGCAGGGTGATTTCAAAATTCAGGCGGAATGAGCGATTGTCCAGATTGGCGCTGCCCACTGCGCTGGCGAAATCATCAATCAGCATGACTTTTTGATGAATAAACCCGGGTTGATAGCGAAATACCCTTACTCCAGCGCGAACCGCGTCGAAGGCATAGAGGTTGCTGGCGGCGAACACGGTGCGGTGATCCGCTCGCGAGGGAATCAGGATCCGCACATCAACACCGCGAATAACGGCCAGGCGCAGCGCAGCAACCAGCGACTCGTCCGGCACAAAGTAGGGCGAGGTTATCCAGATTCGTTCATTCGCGGCGTGCACCGCCTCGACAAACATCAGTGAGCAGGTCTCTTGGGCGTCAGCCGGGCCGCTGGTGATCAGCTTGCACATCACGCCGTCGGTGCTGAAAACGTCGGCGAGCAGCAATTGTGGCAGTTGCCGGGTTGACCAGAACCAGTCCTCGGCAAAGGATTCCTGCAGGCAGGCCACTACCGGGCCGCTGATCTCGATATGGGTATCGCGCCAGGGTGAAAGCGGTGGACGCTGGCCAAGGTATTCGTCGCCGACGTTGTGGCCGCCAATAAAACCACGCTCGCCATCGATCACTACAATCTTGCGGTGGTTGCGGAAGTTGAGCTGGAAGCGATTAAGAATACCGCCCCCCGTTGGGAATGCATGCATCTGCACGCCGCCGCTGCGCAAGCTGTCGATGTAGCGACGCGGCAGGCTATGGCTACCAATACCGTCGTACAAAAAGTAAACACTGACTCCGGCGGCAGCGCGCTCAAGCAATATATCGCGCAGGCGCCGACCAAGATTGTCGTCTTTGACGATAAAGAACTGGATCAAGATGACCTTCTGGGCTGAGGCCAACGCCTTGAAAATCGCGCTAAACGTCGCTTCGCCGTTGATCAGAAGCGCAACATGGTTACTGGCCAGGCATGGCATATCACCCAGACGGGGCAGAGCTCTCAACTGTTGGTAAACCGGTAGTTCACTGGCTGACACAGCTTCCTCGACCCAGGGTCGCCAGTTCAGCTTGGACATGGCCGCGTGCATCTCTGCATCGGCCTCGCGTCTGGCTTCTACATAATCATCGAAGCCGCTGCGGCCAAAGATCAGGTAGGGGAGCAGTGTCAGATAAGGCATGAAAAACAGTGAGATAGCCCATGCAAGCGCGCCTTGGGAGGTTCGCACCGTGAATATCGCATGCAGCGCCGCGATCAAGCCGCAAATATGAATCGCGGCGAGTATATAGGTGGCGAATGCCGGGATAACGATGTCCATGTCCATATTTAATCCTGCCTAAATATCCCGACATTGATAAAGCACGACTAGAGTAATTATGGAGCTCACCTAGTTTATTACGCAGCTAACGTTAGCGCCTTTGTACGGCCGGCGTCAGCAGGAAAGGCCTAGACCTGTTACCCTTTTGGCTGTTCCGGGCCGTCAAATGCGTTTGAGAGTATTGACTCGAGCAAGTTCGACGCTTGTTTTTGCATGAAGTTACAGGCGGAGTGTTCTACCGGGAAAGAGGGCGTTGGCGCCTTATCACTAGTCAGCGAAATGTAATAAAAGGAGTATTTCAATATGGGGAAAGACCCTTCGCATGACACAAATCCGCAGGAGGAGCGCTTAGATAGCATTCCTGCACCCTCCGGTAAGTCCACACTAATCGATACCGATTATGTGATTGGGCAAGACAACATTACCGGCAAATATTTTTTCTCCCTGGATATCCACGGGAAAGTGTTCAGCATTTCTGCCCTTGCAGTAGTTCTGTTCGTGGTTATCACCCTGGCCCTGCAAGACCAGGTCGCACCGCTGTTCAGCGCGCTGCGTGACTGGCTGACACATAACCTGGCGTGGTTCTTTCTCAGCGCCGCCAACATCTTCGTGGTGCTTTGCCTGGCGTTGATTGTCTCACCTCTGGGCAAGGTGCGCCTGGGTGGGATGGATGCCAAGCCGGATTACACCTACATCGGCTGGTTTTCCATGCTGTTTGCTGCGGGCATGGGCATCGGCTTGATGTTCTATGGTGTTGCCGAACCCATGACGCACTTCGACACCTCAATGGCTGGCGTGACTGTCGGCGCTGATGGTGTTCGCACAGACTGGGCCCCATTGGGCGGCGCGGTAGGTGATGCACAGGCGGCTGCGAAACTGGGCATGGCGGCGACGATTTTCCACTGGGGCCTGCACCCTTGGGCAATCTACGCGATTGTGGCCTTGGCGCTTGCGCTGTTCTCGTTCAACAAGGGCTTGCCGCTGAGCATCCGCTCTATTTTCTACCCGCTGCTGGGTGAGCGCGTGTGGGGCTGGCCGGGTCACCTGGTTGATATTCTCGCGGTATTTGCCACGTTGTTTGGTCTGGCCACATCCTTGGGTGTGGGTGCTGAGCAAGCACTGGCAGGGCTTAACCACTTGTTCGGCATGCCGCTTACCGACACCAGCAAGGTATTGTTGATCGTTGGCATCACCGGTATTGCCTTACTGTCTGTTTTGGCAGGGCTGGATAAAGGCGTTAAGGTTCTTTCCGAGATCAATATGGGCCTGGCGCTGCTGCTGCTTGGCTTCATCATTGTGGTCGGGCCTACGCTGGCGATTTTCACCGGCTTCTTCAGCAATCTGGCGGCGTACGCCACCTACCTGCCTGCGCTGTCGAACCCCTTTGGCCGTGCGGATGCCAACTTCACCCAGGGCTGGACGGCGTTCTACTGGGCATGGTGGATTAGCTGGTCGCCATTCGTGGGTATGTTTATTGCCCGTGTGAGCCGTGGTCGTACCGTGCGTGAATTCCTGATTTCGGTGCTGCTGGTGCCGTCGCTGGTTTCGGTATTGTGGATGACTGCATTTGGCGGCACTGCAATTGGCCAGTTTGTGACCGAGGGCTTTGCCGGGGTCAAGGATGCTGCACTTGAGCTGAAGCTGTTTGCCATGCTGGCTCACTTGCCCTTGGCTGAAATCACATCCTTTATCGGTATCATTCTGGTCATCGTGTTCTTTGTCACCTCATCGGACTCAGGTTCGCTGGTAATCGACACCATCACCGCAGGCGGTAAGGTCAACGCACCGGTTCCGCAACGTGTGTTCTGGGTGATTACCGAAGGCGTAGTGGCGATTGCCCTGCTGCTTGGCGGGGGGTTGGGTGCCTTACAAGCCATGGCGGTGTCAACGGGACTACCGTTTACCGTTGTGCTGCTGGTGGGTTGTATTGCCATTGTCAAAGGCTTGATGTCCGAACCGCGTTAACGCGTTCAGGCTTCAAGCAAAGGCGCCCCGGCAACGGTGGCGCCTTTTTAATGGATGGAGTTTGATCAAGCAGCCATTAGCACCACAAATCACCAATGGCTGTATCCGGCGAGTAATTCGTGGCTATCTGCGCTTGCAACAGTTCAGCCGTGGCCAGTGCATCGGTCAATGCATGGTGCGCCTGATAAAGGGGTAGGTTGTAGCGCAGGCGGCTGTCTGCAAGGCGAATCGAGGTGGGCTGGCGTCCACGCAAACGATCCCACCAGCTTGGCTTACGCTGGCTGCCATGAATCCTGGCCTCAAGTTCCATGGTGTCAATGACTGGAAAGTGCAGGCTTTCACCAACGGCTTGTTGCAGCGCGTGATCGAGGAATGATCGTTCAATATTGCGGTAATGCACGACCACCACACAGCCCGACATGGCCTCCAGCAACTCCCCCAGAACCTGCTCAACACGCGGTGCATAGCGGATGTCCGAGTGGGTAATGTGATGGAAGGTAATCGATTCGCTACTCAGTTCTGATTTTGGCTTGACCACCCAATACCGCGCCTGGCTGCAGTGAATGCGCTGGAGGTTGAACGGAATCAAGCCAAGACTGACGATGCAATGATTTTGCGCATCAAGGCCTGTGGTTTCGACATCCAGCGCGAGCAGTGGTACCTGATCGAGCGGGGTATCAGCGCTGACCATAGGTGCTCGATAAAATCGCGCTAAGCGTGGGTCGCGGGCGTGTTCGGCCAGCATTTGATACTGCTCTTGCCACTGCGCGGCCAGTGGCTTTGGCGCTGGCTCGCGAGGCAAAAACACGCTCATCGTTGCGCCCCTGAAGGCTTGGGTTTTTGCGGCGCATTGTAGGGGTAGCGAAAACGCATGAAGTTTTGCGCCTGGCTCAGCACCTGAAAGGCTTCCTTGAGATTGTGCCGTTCAGTCGAGGTGAATTTTTCCGGCTCAATATAGTTGTCTGCTTCTTTACCTTCGGTCAGGGCCAAGGCTTGGTGGCGGATGCGCACCAGCGACAAGAACTCCAGTGCATAACGCAGATGACTGATGGCTTCTGGCGTGATCAGCTTGGTTGCAGCGATCGCGTCCAGGCGGTCCAGCGAGTTCTGAGCTTTTGAGCCACAGGCCAAGGCGTGTACACGTATTAAGTCGGTCAGGGGTGCCGTGCCGCGACCCTTGAGATTGATGATGTGCTTTTGTTGGCCGTCGGTTTCCATCACGAACTGTCGGAAGAACCCAAGCGGCGGTGTACGGTTCAAGGCATTACGGGCCAGGGCTGCAAGGAATCTTGGACTGTCGCTTGCACGTTCAGCCAGCAGATCCTTAAGTGTTTCAACCAGTTCGGCTTCGCCGTAGAGGCTATCGAGATCAAAGAAAATGCTGCTGTTGAGTAGTTTTTCCGGATTTGGATTGTCGATCCAGTCGTTGAAGTATTGCTTCCATACATGCAGAGGTTGGCGCCATTTGCTGTTGGTGGCCATGATGCCGCCTTTGCAATAGGTGTAGCCGCACGCTGCCAAGCCATCGCTGACAAAGGTTGCCAGCTTGAGGAAGTACTCATCATGCAACTTGGCGTCGAAGCTGTCGTCGAGCACCAGGGCGTTGTCCTGGTCGGTAACGATCAACTGTTCATCACGTGCCATCGAGCCCAAGGCCATAAAGCTATAAGGCACCGGCGCGGGGCCCAATTCTTGTTCAGCCAGTTCCAGCAAACGCTGGCTGATACTGCGCCCAACCCCCGACATGGCGCTGCCGATCATGTGTGCGCTGGCATCCTCGTTGGCCATGCGGATGAAGGTGGCGCGTATATCGGGTAGCAGTTTCTCCAGCTCATCAACGGATTGTTTGTTGAATACGTTATTGACCAGATACAAGCTGCTTTGTGACTCGTACTTGATGATGTCGGCCAATGTCACGACGCCAACCGGGCGGCGTCGATGCACCAACGGCAAGTGATGAATGTTATTACGCAGCATGCACAAGATGGCCTCAAACACAGAATCATCTGACTGCAACGTGATTGGATTCTTGGTCATCACCTCGGCGATCGGCGTATCGGCGGACAAGCCTTCAGCGACCACGCGGGTGCGAAAGTCGCGGTCGGTAATGATGCCAACCATGACGTGCATTGCCTGATTGGCAACCGATGTCAGGCGTGAGTTTGGCCACTCAACGGTTGGATCAACGATCAGCACCGAGGAGACGTTGTGCGCATCCATTACCTGTGCGGCCTCGCGCACCGTGGCGCTGATATCAACGGTCACTGCAGGGCGATCGATCAGCTTGCGCACTTTGATCTTCATCAGGTCATTGGTTTTGCCTTGCGAACTGACGGCTGCTTTTAGTCGAGACTGTCCTTCTGCCTCGACAAAGTCAGCAAAGCTGTCGTTGTTTTCACACAGCTTTTCGAACACCTGGCCTGAGATGAAATAAATCAGGCTGTCTTCAATTGCCCGTGCGGGGAAACGCACCTTGTGGTTACGCAGCAGACCAAATTGGCCAAAAATATCCCCTTCGGTCAGGCGGTTGTACAGCTCACCGGTGCGCCGATAAACTTCGACTGCGCCGCTGCGAACGTAATGTAAGTCTTTGATTTCAGAACCAAAAGTAAATATGTCGGTTCCAGCTTTGTAATATCCGACTTCAGTATTTTGCGCCAGCTCATCAAGACTTTCATCGGGCAACCCTTCAAAGGGAGGGAACCGGCTCAGGTGATCGCGTATTTCCAATAATTCAATTTGCATGCAAACCTCGGCATTGTCCTTCTTGCTTCGGGTGGCTTGAGTGCAGGTGCAAACCTTCGGCTGCCCTGTACTTGGCATCTAGACATTCTAGAGCAAGCGCCTGTTCAACCTGTAATTAACTTGCTACCAGGCAATACCTGGCCTGTCCTGTCAGCAGGCCCGTTTGCTGGGGTTCCACGTGGAACCCCTATTAATCCTGGGCTTCAGCATCTTTTGCCTTGTTCACTGGAGGCGGTGTCGTTCGCGGGCTCATAAAGTTTTTGATTAATGTTATGTTATAACGTCTAATGCGTTATTAAAGTATGCACAACCCTGGGATCCTGTCGGCCAAGGCCGCAGCGCTCAGAGCTATAGATACAACTGAAAACAGCGCCGCAAAGTGCGCCTGGTTAGCCAGAACAATGAGGATCCGCACCATGCCTAATCGTCTACCCGTCACCGTGTTATCCGGATTTTTAGGAGCAGGTAAAAGCACCTTGCTTAACTATGTGCTGAAGAATCGCGAAAACCTGCGGGTCGCGGTGATCGTCAATGACATGAGTGAAATCAACATTGATGGCGGTGAAGTCCAGCGCGATGTCAGCCTTAATCGAGCCGATGAAAAATTGGTCGAGATGAGCAATGGTTGCATCTGCTGCACGCTGCGCGAGGATCTGTTGGAGGAAGTAGCGCGCCTGGCTCGCGATGGTCGTTTTGATTATTTGTTGATCGAGTCCACCGGCATTTCCGAACCGCTTCCGATTGCAGAAACCTTCACCTTTCGCGATGAGCAAGGTCAAAGCCTGGCTGACCTGGCGCGTCTGGATACCTTGGTCACTGTCGTTGACGGGGTTAATTTCCTGCGTGATTTCCACCAGGCTGAAAGCCTTGCCAGCCGTGGCGAGTCGCTGGGCGAGGATGATGAGCGAGCGATCACCGACTTGCTGGTGGAGCAGGTTGAGTTTGCGGATGTGATTCTGATCAGCAAGACCGACCTGATCAGCCAGGCCGAGTGTGAAGAGCTGATGGCAGTCTTGCGCGGCCTCAATACCCAGGCCGAGATTCTGCCAATGAGCATGGGTGAAATCGCCCTGCACAAGATCTTGCACACCGATCGTTTTGACTTTGAACGTGCAGCGCAGGCACCGGGCTGGCTGAAAGAGTTACGTGGTGAACACAGGCCAGAAACCGAGGAGTACGGTATCGCATCGACGGTATATCGCGCACGCAGGCCATTTCATCCACAGCGTTTTTTTGAGTTTGTCAGCGGCGAATGGAGCAACGGTCGCTTGCTGCGCTCCAAGGGCTACTTCTGGCTGGCCAGCAAATTTCAGGAGGCTGGCAGTTGGTCGCAGGCTGGAGGTCTGCTGCGTCATGGTTTCGCCGGGCGTTGGTGGCGGTTCGTTCCGCAAGATCAATGGCCCGTGGATGATGAATCGACCCAGGCTATCCTCAAGAACTGGGACAGCAAATGCGGCGATTGTCGTCAGGAGCTGGTGTTTATCGGGCAGGATATCGATCTGCCAAGGCTCAATGCAGAACTCGACGCCTGTTTGCTGACTGATGCAGAGATGGCGTTGGGCAGCGAGGCGTGGCTGCAGCTACCAGACCCATTTGGCCCTTGGTTTGCAGACGTCGCCTAAGTGCGGGAACACTTTTTAGCAGGCAAAAAAATAGGCTGCTTTATGAGCAGCCTCAAGCACCTTAAAAGTGTCAGTGCGTGATCTGACACCTGGAGTTTTGGTACCTGTGATTATTTAATACGGATTAGATGACAAGCTGATTACAGCGCCCAGCAACTCAGCGCGCCATCCATACGCCTTTGCTTTGCTTTTCGCAAAACGGCTTGAGGAATGCGCTGTCGCTGGCGACGCCGTAGTAATGAATATCTTGCTTGTATAGCGTTCCGCCAACAGTCGCGTTGCGGCATACGCCGTAGGCACCGGCTGGGCATTGCTCAACAAAGTCGACAGCAACTTTCTGGCCCTTTAGCTCTGGCTTGCAAAAGCCTGTGCGAAACAAGTTGGTTGGGATGCTACGGTTTTGCTGGCAAACTTTGACATCCAGTCGTTGCGCCTGGCTATGCACAACACAGGCCTCACCCCAGGCCAGGCTTGATACTACGCACAACAAAACGGCTGCTAGGCAACGCATTGAATACCTCCCCGAACTAGTTGCTGGCGACTTTATCACGCTACTTTTTATGCGTCTGCGAGATGATGCCGCTAGCCTGATTAACAGGCACTCCGACAGCGGTTGAACTGAACGAAATGATGCTTAAAAACATTCCGACTCACCTGATCGCCGGCCCCTTGGGTGCGGGCAAGACCAGCTTGATCCGCCAGTTGCTGGGGCAAAGGCCTGTGGGCGAGCGCTGGGCCGTGTTGATCAATGAGTTTGGCCAGATAGGTCTGGATGCAGCCTTGTTAACCACAGACACTGATGGCGTAGAGCTCGGTGAAGTGGCGGGTGGCTGCTTGTGTTGCGTCAACGGCGTACCTTTCCAGGTTGGGTTGGGCCGGTTGCTGCGCAAGGCCAAGCCAGACCGGTTATTTATCGAGCCTTCCGGCCTTGGTCATCCCCTGCAATTACTTGAGCAGTTACAAGCCGCGCCTTGGAAAGATGTGCTGGCCGTGCAGCCGCCGGTGCTGGTGCTTGATGCCCAGGCCTTGGCCCAAGGTGTTGCCTTGCCTGAAAGCCAGCAGGCAACCCTGAGCAGTGCCGGGTTGATATTGCTCAACAAGTCGCAGTCCCTAACTGCTGTAGACAAGACGCGGATACTCAGCCAACTGCCAGAACGGCCGATCATCTGGACTGAGCAGGCTCAACTACAGTTGCAGCAACTACCAGGCTCGGTCGCCCAAGGCTCCACTGCTAGCAGTGCCGCCGTATTGCCGCAAGGCTCGGCGCCGCTGGTTGAAGTATGGCGGGAAAGTGACCAACCGATTCGCCAGGTTCACCATCAAGCAGAAGGCTGGAGCATTGGCTGGCGCTGGCATCCAAGTCAGCAGTTCGAGCTAGCGCGCTTGGAGCAATGGTTGATGGCGCTACCTTGGCGGCGGGCCAAGCTGATTGTGCAGAGTAACGCCGGTTATTGGTCTGCCAATGCATTGGACAATCAGCCGGTGCGTTGGCAGCAATCCGAATGGCGCAAGGACTCACGTATTGAGTTGATCTTCAAGCAAGAGCAGGACATCGATGCACTTGATCATGGCCTGCGCGGCTGCCTGATTGCAGTTCACCCAAAAGAGGCGAGCCGTTAGACTGCGTGTCCGAATCGGTAAGGCAATAACCATGCAGTTGTTTCCCTGGTCCCACGCAAACTCCGCTGGCTTCACTTCACGCGGTTGGTACACAAAGCCATCGGGTAAGCCTGTGCTGCACTTTCTGCATGGCAATGGCTATTGTGGGCGTGTCTACGAGCCGATGCTGGCGTATCTGTCTGAGGACTTTGATCTTTGGCTGTGCGACGCCCAGGGCCACGGTGAGAGCGATCACGGCGGCCGCTTTCATGGTTGGAACCGTAACGCCGAACTGGCGGTTGAGGCGTGGAATACCGTCGGTCGCGAGTGTTTCGCCGATGCGCCGCTATATGCCGCCGGGCACAGCTTTGGCGGTGTGCTAACCAGCCTGATCCTGGCTCAGCATCCAGCGTTGTTCAAGCGTGCGGTCTTGCTTGATCCGGTGCTGTTTTCGGCGCCGATGATTGGGGTCATGGCGTTGTCGGATGTGGTCGGGCTGAGTCGTCGCACCGGGATGGCTGCAAAGGCGGTCAAGCGGCGTAAAGTCTGGCCAGATCGCGCTACGGCCCATAGCTTGTTGCAAGGGAGAGGAATGTTTCGGGGCTGGACCGATCAAGCATTCAGCGCTTACATCAAGCATGCTCTGAAAGACACCGATGCAGGGGTTGAACTCAAATGTCAGCCAAGCCGCGAGGCCGATATTTTCAGCTCCTATCCGCGCCGGTTATGGGCATCGCTGGCAAAAATAGTGACGCCGACAGACGTTATTTACGGCCAGCGCAGCTATCCATTCGTGGCTAAGTCAGTGGTGCATTTGTGTGCCAGCAACGGCCATGTACGCGGCCAGATTGTCGAGGGCGGCCACTGTTTTATGCAGGAGTTTCCGCAAGCCAGCGCCGAGCGCGTCAGTCAGTTCTTGCTCGCGCAAGGCGCCTGAGCGCTCTGAGCGTTATTGCGGGGGTGTGCGCCGCTCACGGCGCCATTGATCAAGCTCAATCACCTGCGGAGGCTGACGCACAATCTGCTGGCTTTCGCTTTGTGGTTCGCGAAATGGATGTGGCGCAAGTTCAATGCTGCCAAGGTTAGGCCCGAACATGATGACTTGGCCGGCGTGCCGTTGTTCACCCGTGACGGTGAATTCGAAGCCATAAACACGGGCGATACGCTTGCGCCCCTTGGCGTCTTTTAGCAGGGCGATCTTGCGAAATGCGACGTTTTCATCAAGCAGATCAATGTCGGCTTTGTCGCAGTATTGCTTCACCAGAATCAGCGTGCGTTCACGTAACCCATGGGCATGCCAAAACCAGGCGCCGATGGTGGCGAGCAGCATCAGCACGAAGATATTGCCAAGGGTCAGCATGGTGAAGCTCCAGTTGAGCGGGGCAGGGCAGACAGAGGTGTATCTTGCCAGCCAGGCCCGGCGTTGTCTGCTGTTGGATTACTTGGCCTAGCCTTGTTCCTTGAGTTGCTTGTAGCGGTGTTCCATTTCCTGGCGAATTGCACGGCGTTGCTGGCCCTTGGTGAAGCGGCGCTGTTCTTCGGGGGTTTCTGGCTGGCGCGGCGGTACTTTCATCGAGCGCCCCTGCTCATCGACCGCGACCATGGTGAAAAAGCAACTATTGGTGTGGCGTACCGAGCGTTCGCGAATATTCTCCGTCACCACCTTAATACCGACTTCCATTGAGGTGGTGCCGGTAAAGTTGACCGAAGCGAGAAAGGTCACCAGTTCACCGACGTGAATCGGCTCGCGAAAGGTCACCTGGTCGACCGACAGGGTCACGACATAGCTGCCTGCGTAGCGACTGGCGCATGCATAAGCCACTTCATCCAGGTACTTGAGCAGAGTGCCACCGTGGACTTTGCCAGAGAAATTCGCCATGTCTGGGGTCATCAGCACGGTCATCGACAGTTGCGCATTTCCGGGAGCCATTGGCTGAGAGTCCGTATAGGTCAGGAGAGGTGATTCAAGCATATTGCAGCTGTGAATCAATAGTCAGTAGGTATTGGCGAGCCGCGCGCCACAGTCGCGGCGCGCGGTTGCTGGATTGCGCTTATTTTCCGGCGGACAGACCAAAGTCGATAGCCATGTCGGCACCGGTGATGGCTTCAGCTTCTGGCTGGCAGAGAAACCAGATCATCTCGGCGACTTCTTCCGGACGCAGGAAACGCGCCTCGCGGCCTTGTGGGTATTGGCTGAGCAGCTCGCGCTTGTAGGCATTCGGGCTGCCGTTGCCGTAGCGCTCGGCCTGATAGTCGAGCATTGGCGTGGCGATGTCGCCAGGCGAGACGGCATTGACCCGCACCCCGAATTCAGCGAGTTCAAGGGCCATGGTCTTGCTGAGCATCACCAGCCCGGCCTTGCTGGCACAATAGGCGGCTGAACCACGGTATGCCTGGCGCCCGGCGTCACTGGCAATATTGACGATACAACCGCGACTTTCTTTCAGGAACGGAGTCGCTGCCTGGCTCAGGTAGAAGGCTGCCTTGAGGTTGACGCCCATTACCAGGTCGAAATCTTCCTCGCTGAATTTCTCCACCGGGCCTTCGCGCCAGACACCAGCAGCGTTGATCACCGCATCAATACGCCCCGCGCTGGCGAGCACGGCGGCAATCAGGTCATGACAATTCTTGGCGCTACGCAGGTCTGAGGTCGCGCTGTAATCCAGCGGCACCAAGGTATTGAGTGAATGTAAGCCACTTTTGTCGACATCAGTGGCAGTCACTCGCCAGCGACTTTGCGAAAAGCGCTTGGCGATGGCCCGGCCGAGTCCGCCAGCGGCGCCAGTGATCAGGACGACAGGTGTGCTCATAGTGACATTCCTCTAAGTTGGGGTCGTTCCATGTTGTTGCAGTCAGGCAACATGATGCGTGCCATAGGCCTTCTTGAGCAAATTTTGTGCACGCATCTGGCCTTACGATCTTGAGCATATAGGTTGCAGGGCGTTTTGACTGGCTGCAGCGGTTTAAATTCCAGCAAGCTGATCCAGGGCAACGGCGAGGGTTTTACTGCGCGAGGTTAGCGTGTCTTTACTGGCGAAGCATGTCGTCGCGTTCTGATTGCCATGATGGTTGACCTTGCTGGAGTTGAACTCAGGCGTGGGTCAGATACCAGCGCCAGTCCTGCTCGCCGACTTCACCCATGAACTGGCTGAACTCTTGCCACTTGATGGCAAGATAAACCTTGAGAAATTCCTCGCCCAAGGCCGTTTTCGCCCAGCTTGAAGCTTCCAGTGAGCGCAGTGCTGTCAGCCAGTCGGTCGCCAGTGCTTCGTGGTTTTGTTCGTAGCCGTTACCGATCACTGGCGACCCCGGATCGATTTGCTCCTGGATGCCTTTGTGGATGCTACCGAGGATTGCCGCAGCGGCCAGATAGGGGTTGGCATCGGCGCCACAGATACGATGTTCGATATGCCGGCTATTGGCCGGGCCACTTGGTACGCGGAAGGATACGGTGCGGTTGTTGACGCCCCAGCTCTTCGCCAGTGGCGCGTAGCTGTTGGCCGCAAAGCGGCGGTACGAGTTGGCGTTCGGGCAAAATATCGCGAGCGTCTCGTTGAGCGTTGCCATCATGCCACCCACCGAATACTTGAGCAGATCGGTGCCGTGCGGATCGTCGCTGGCATAGAGATTATTGCCCTGCTCGTCGGCGAGGCTGACATGCAGGTGCAGCCCACTGCCCGACGAGTCGCCAAAGGGCTTGGCCATAAAGCACGCCTGCAAGCCATGACGGCTGGCAACGCCCTTGACCAATCGCTTGTAGCGCATCCCTTCATCAATCGCCTGCAAGGCATCGAAGCGGTGTTCAAGGGTTAATTCAAGTTGGCCCGGCGCGAATTCCGAGATCGCCGTGCGCAGCGGCAAACCTTGTGCCTCGCAGGCGGTGTACAGGTCATCGAGGAAGGGTTGCAACTGTTCAAGTTCATACACGCCATAAACCTGCGGCACTTGTGGTCGCACGCCGTTGCTCTGCAGTGCAGCCTGCGGCCGACCATTGGCGTCGCGCTGCTTATCCAGCAGGTAGAACTCCAGTTCAACTGCCATGACCGGGTGATAACCCTCGGCCTTGAGCCGGTCTATTGCCCGGATCAGCACATGGCGCGGGTCTGCCGGTGCAGCCGGTAAGCCGCGCTCGGGATGCATGCTCACCTGTAGTTGAGCGGTTGGTACGTTGCGCCATGTCTGCAGGCACAGGCTGCCCGGCAGCGGATAAGCCCAGCAGTCAGCGTCGGCGACTTCCCAGACCAGTCCGCTGGACTCGACATCTTCACCATTGATGGTCAGCGCCAGAATCGAGCTCGGCAGGGCGCGACCGTTTTGATACATCGCCAGTAGCTCATCGCGGTGTAACAGCTTGCCGCGCGGAATGCCGTTGGCGTCGAACAGCATCAATTCGATGCTGCGCACCTGTGGATTTTTTTCGAGGAAGTCTTGGGCTTCATCAATCTGGGCAAATTGCATGCTTTTCTCACAGAAGGTGCAGGGCAGCATTGATTAGTTGGGTGATGCGGGCTTATTCGCGGGCACCGGGAATTGCCAGCAGTTCAGTCAGTGCTTCATTCAAGGTGCTGATGAGCCGGTCCACGTCGTCGGCGCTGGTGTCCGGGCAGCACAGCGTCATGTTGTGGAACGGGGTGATCAGAATGCCCCGGTTGATCAGATACAGATGCAGGGCCATTTGCAGTTCATCGTGGAATGCCGCTTCGGCCTCGGCCCCGGTTTTCGGCGAAACCGCGCAGAACTGGAACTCGCTGCGTGCACCCAGCTCGGTCACCGACCACTGCAGCTTGTGCTTGTTGATCAGCTCGCGGAAGCCATCCGCCAGACGCTTGGCCAGTGGCAGCATTTGGGCGTAGGCGGCTGGCGTCATTACTTGCTCGAGGTTGGCGCGCATGCAATGCATAGCCAGTGCGTTGGCCGAAAGGGTGGTGCCCATGCCGCTGTGGCCATGGCCCGGGTTGTCTTCGCTACCGCCTTGCTGTACCTGTTGCATCGCCTCGGCCATCGGTGCGCTGCAGCCGAAAATCCCGCAGGGCATGCCGCCGGCAATTGGTTTTCCGACCACGAAGAAGTCCGGGTCAAGCTTCCACAACTGCGTGCAGCCACCTATGTCGGTAGAGATGGTGTGCGTCTCGTCTATGATCAGCAGGCTGTTGTACTTACGCGTCAGTTCGCGGCACTTGTGCATAAAGCCCGGCTCGGGCAAGACCATGCCGATGTTGGTCATTGCCGGCTCACACAGCAGTGCACAGACATCACCCTGGGCAAGAGCGGCTTCCAGCGCTTCGACGTCATTGAATGGAATTGAGCGGCTGAATTGCGTGAGGTCATAGGCCTGGCCAACCAGTCCCGGGCGATGCACGGTTTCACCGTTGCGGCTGCGCACCATTACGTCATCCACGGTGCCGTGATAGCAGCCATCAAACACCAGCAATACCTTGCGTTTGGTGATAGCCCGCGCCCAGCGCAGCACGTAGCGGTTGGAGTCGGTTGCGGTGGCTGTAACTTGCCAATACGGCAGGCCAAAGCGCTCGGCCAGTAACTCACCACAGACCACGGCATCTTCGCCGGGCAGCATGGTGGTCAGGCCGCGCTCGGCTTGTTCGGCCATGGCGCGGGCTACTGGCGTAGGCGAATGGCCAAACATGCTGCCGGTGTCGCCTAGGCAGAAGTCGGTGTATTCATGACCATCAACGTCATAGAAGCGAGCTCCTTTGGCGCGCTCGACAAACAGTGGTACGGGGGTCGACCAATCAGCCATCCAGTGCATCGGCACGCCACCGTACAGTGAGTTGCGTGCGCGCTCCGCCAGTGCGACAGACTTGGGGTTACGGGCTAGAAATCGCTCGCGCTCACGCTGGCTGAATGCTTCTACGGCGGATGGGCTGATGCCGCTGGCTGTCATGATTGAACACCTCGTTCTAATTTTTAAACACCTTATATTTGTGATCACAATTATGTCAATCTATGTTTAATTGACTGCACAAGTGTGGTTCTATTGCCCATATTTCACTAAATATGTGATCACAAAGGTGTGAGATGACCGAATCGGCATGGCAAGGACAGGTGGCGCTTATCAGTGGTGCAGGCAGCCCGGACGGAATTGGTATTGCCATCGCCAGGCGCCTGGGGCGTGAAGGCGTCAAGTTGATCATCACCGCCAGCAGCGCTCGAATTGCCGAGCGCGTGGCTGAGCTGCGTCTGGAGGGGTTCAGTGTAGAAGGCAGCCCGGCCGACCTCACCGATCAGCTCCAGGTCGAGCAACTGGTTAGCTGGGCCGAGCGTGTCTGGGGACGTATCGATATTTTGGTTAATAATGCTGGCATGGCGATGCAGGGCAGCCCTGAACCCTTCTCGGAGCTGGCGAGTACCGACCTGGCTACCTGGAACTTGTCGATCGCACGTAACCTGACCACAGCATTCCTGTTGATTCGTGGTGTTTTACCCGGCATGCAGGAGCGTGGTTACGGGCGCATCGTCAACATCAGCTCGACCACCGGTACCCGGGGGAGTAATCCGGGTGAGTCCGCATACAGCGCGGCCAAAGCCGGGATGATCGGCATGAGTATGGGGCTGGCGTTGGAGGTCGCCAAGCAGGGCATTACAGTCAATAGCGTTGCGCCCGGCTGGATTGCAACCGGCTCAACCACCCAGGAAGAAGTCGAGGCGGCCAGGTACACACCAATCGGTCGTGCCGGTAAGCCCCAGGAGGTGGCCAGCGCCGTGGTATTTTTAGCCTCCCCGGAAGCCAGCTACATCACTGGAGAAGTGCTGGTGGTCGATGGCGGTAATTGCATCATCGAAAACAAGGCCCCTTAACCATGAATAACTGCTTGTTGACCTTCAGCCAGTTGCCCGCGCCGCCCATTATCGAGGTGGTTGATGAGTGACAACCTACAAGAAACGCTTTACCAGAACATCCGCCAGGCGCTGCTAAGCGGGCAGTTTATGCCGGGCGAGCGCTTGAAGATTCGTGATCTCGCCGCGCAGTGGGGTTCCAGCCCGATGCCTGTTCGCACCGCACTGCAACGTCTGGTGTCCGAGGGCGCACTGGAGGGCGCGCAGCAGCGTTCGGTGCGTGTGCCGTTAATGACCAGTGAGCGTTTTGAGCATATCTTGCAGGTTCGGCTTAACCTCGAAGGTCAGGCTGCCGAGTTGGCTGCTGAGCGCATTGGCACCGAGCAGATTGCCTGTTTTAGCCGGTGCATTGAGCAAATGGACTTAGCGCTGCAGGCCCGTGACCTGGGCAAATACCTGCATGAGAACAGCCAATTTCACCTGATGTTGTATAGCGAGTGTGGCAACCCGATTCTGTTGCGGATGATCGAGTCGCTTTGGCTGCAAGTCGGGCCGTTCTTCAACCGGCTGTTTACCGAGGCCGACCTGGCGCCGCGCCTGAATGACTTTCACCGCCATGCGCTGCAGGCACTGGAGGCCGGTGATAGCCAAGGCGTGCGCCATGCAGTCGAGCAGGATTTAAGTTACTTCGGGCGTTTCTTGCTTAACCTGCTGGCGTTGGAACCTGCTGAATAATCAGCCAAGTGCCTAATGATTCGCGTTGCTCACTCCTTCGGGGTCGCAGCATGGGCTGCCCCGGCAATACCTAGCGCAGTAGGTTTTCAGGGGTTCGCTAAGCAAAAAAGCCCTTGAAGCGAATTGCTCGAGGGCCTTTGCCTGTTATGTGGCGAATGCTAATCAGCTTTCCAGCCAGACATCGCGGACCCAGTGCCAGACCGATTCCCAGTTCTCTTCACTGAGTTCTTCGGTGTCCTGCTCCCAGAGAACTACGGTGCCATCTTCTTCAACGCAGTAGTAATTGCCGCGATCTTCGCAGATCGGCACCAGTTCCCGGGGAACGCCCAGCGACCAGGCAACCGAGGCAACTTCGGGCAGGTAGGTGTGTGATTGCGGGTCTGTTGCAGTAACAGGCTCAAGGCGGCCATAGACTACATCGCTGACCTTGAGCAGGAATTCACGTAGCTCATAAGGCAGGTGGATCAGGATTTGCTCCTGAATCTCGACTAGCAATTCTTCATCAGGCAGCTCAAGCGGCACTGGAACCGGTTCGTTCAGTTCGCGTAGTTGATCAATAACTTCTTCCACGGGCGGGCTCCTGGACGGTTGATGGCTAGCTGTAGGATTGCAGAGCTGGGATCGCTTCGGCAATGGGCGCTTTATACAGTAGCCAAGCGCAGGCAAACAGCCTAATTGTGCATGCAATTTTGCCGAGTGGAATATGTGCCGGTTTTGATTTCGAGGTCGCTGCGCTAAAACCGCGGTCGGTTCAGTGGCAGTGTGATCCAGTCCGGGGCTGGTGCGCTGCAACCGCTGGTAGCTTTGCGCCACTTCAGAAGGTTGCAACGCCCAAGGCTGGATTTATGCGTTCTGGCGGATGCCTGCAACAATCCACGGCTGGTTCTCGCCAGTGACCCGCTCAAGACGCCAGCTTTCGCTAAAGGCCTCACCTTGATCGAAGCGCGAAGTTTTGGCGATACCGCTGAACGTCAGGGTGGCGATGGTCTTGTCGCTCTGGTCATCGACACCATCAAGCTGCACCACGAGGTCGTCGATATAGGTGGCCTGGAAGCCATCACCCAAATCGGCCCGCTCACGCTTGAGGAACTCAAGCAACTGCGGCGTTACGAACTCGCTGATCTGCTCCATTTCATTGGCGTCCCAATGCTGTTGCAGGTTCATAAAGTGTTCACGGCCAGCGGCGATAAAGTTTTGCTCGATGAACCACGCAGGTGCATTGATCACCGGCTTGGCCGCAGCCTTATTGCCGAAGATCGAAGCTGCAGGTGCGTTATTACCTGCCATTTCACGCTGCATGGGCGCGCCATTAGCTGTTTGTGGCTGGCTGGCCTGACGCCGCGCGGCGAGAAAGCGAAAGATCAGAAAGGCGATCAGACCAATGATCAGGAAATCAAAGATCTGCATGCCCTGGAAACCATCGCCCATAAACATCGAGGCTAACAAACCGCCCGCAGCCAAGCCGGCCAACGGGCCAAGCCAGCGCGAAGCGCCGCTTGCTGCAGCGGGACGGCCAGCTGCGGCTGCACCGGCATTGGGTTGTGATTGCGGCGCAGCCTGGCGGGTTTGATGACTAGGCGCCGAGCCGAATGATTTGCCGCCGCCAAAACGCTTGGCGTCGGCGTGGAGGCTGAAAGTCATGGCCATGCAAAGCACCATGGCGAGGCTGATGAAACGTTGCATGTGGATGTGTCTCTTGGTGGTAAACAAGTATTGAGTCTATGCGCGGGATACTGCGCCAGCGGCTGCTGGATGACTAGCGAGAGTATGTTTCGGGTTTTTTCTGCGCTGAGCACTCAATGCAGGGGCGAGGCACCGATGCCCTCAACACATTATGTGCACAGAGCATCGGCTTAAGAAGGCTCAGTCTCAGCGCCAGTTGTACAGCTCTTTTTCAGAGACTTCGTGCATTGGCGTGACCTGTTCCTGGAAGGCCTTCATTGAATTCCAGATGCGTGTGTTCAACTCACTTTGCCCGGCCAGTTCATCCAGTACCGCGCTGGATTGCTCTTTCATTGCAGCGAGTACTTCATCGGGGAAGCGCTTGAGCTCTGTGCCTTGCTTCTTCAGCTCAACCAGGGCTGTGGCGTTGTGATAAACGTAGTCGTCCATCATGTCCTGGTTCGCGGCCAGCGTGGCTTCGGTGAGGATGGCGCGCAGGTCTTGCGGCAAGCTGTCGAGGGCTTTCTGGTTAACCAGCAATTCCAGCACTGCTTGCGGCTCTTGCCAGCCTGGGAAGTAGTAATACTTCGCCGACTTGTTCAGGCCAAATGCCAGGTCGTTGTACGGGCTGACCCAGTCGGTTGCATCAATCGCACCGGTTTCCAGTGCGGTGAAGACTTCGCCACCCGGCAGGTTGACCGTGGTAGCGCCTAAACGGCTGAGCACTTCACCACCGAGCCCCGGCATGCGGATTTTCAGGCCCTTGAGGTCGTCGAGCGAGTTGATTTCCTTGTTGTACCAGCCGCCCATCTGCATGCCGGTATTGCCCACGACCATGGGTTTGACGCCGTAGGGCGCATAGGCTTCGTCCCAGAGTTTCTGGCCGTCGCCCTTGCTCAGCCAGGCATTCATCTCGCTGGCGGAGAGGCCAAAAGGCACGGCAGTGAAGAACTGCGCTGCGGGGACTTTCCCTTTCCAGTAATACGCCGCGCCGTGGCCAAGCTCAGCTGTGCCGCGTGAGACGGCATCAAAGACTTCAAGCGCGGGTACCAACTCGCCTGCGGCGTAAACCTTGATGCTCAGGCGCCCATTACTCATGGTCGCTACGCGTTCTGCCAGGCGTTCGGCCGCCGTGCCAAGGCCGGGGTAGTTCTTGGGCCAGGCGGTGACCATCTTCCAGTGGAAGCTTTGGGCTGGCTTACTGGTTTCAGCAGCGGTGGTCTTGGCTTCTTCTTTGCAGCCAGCCAACCCCATGGTGGCCAATAGTGCGACGGCAGCGCCGAGCAAATTGCGGCGATTCATTGTTTCTTTCCCCTGTGTGCGGCTGTTTTTATAACGCGTCTAATTTGGCGTAGCTGAGCATCAGCCACTTGCTGCCTTCATCTTCAAAATTAACTTGTACCCGTGCCTGCGCGCCGGAGCCCTCAAAGTTGAGGATGGTGCCCTCGCCGAATAGCGCATGGCGCACACGTTGACCGAGGCTGAATGCGGTTTGTGGGATTTCACTGCCAGCGAACATCGAACTGCTGCTGGTGCCCTGGCTGCTGCCACCGTACGGACGGCTGACGCTGTTGGACAGGCGCACTTCCTGGATCAATGCAGGCGGGATTTCACGCACGAAACGCGAGACTTTATTGTAGGTCTCGCTGCCGTACAGGCGCCGCGTTTCGGCGTAGCTGATCACCAGTTTTTGCATGGCACGGGTGATGCCAACGTAGGCCAGGCGGCGCTCTTCTTCGAGGCGACCGGGTTCTTCAAGGCTCATCTTGTGCGGAAACAGCCCTTCCTCGACGCCGACCAAGAATACCTGCGGAAACTCCAGGCCCTTGGCGCTGTGCAGGGTCATCAGTTGGATGCTGTCTTCATGCTCGGCGGCTTGGGTATCACCGGCCTCAAGCGAGGCATGGCCGAGAAAGGCTTGCAGCGGCGTTTGCTCGTCATCTTCGTCGTTCTCGAAGCTGCGCGCGGCGCTGACCAGTTCCTCAAGGTTTTCAATGCGGGCCTGGGCCTTTTCGCCTTTTTCAGCTTGGTGGTAAGCGATCAAACCACTTTGCTCGATAACGGTCTGGGCCATCAGGTGCAGCGGCATTTCCAGCACTTTGGTGGCGAGGTTCTCAATCAGTTCGATAAAGCCTGCCAACGCGCCAGACGCCCGCCCCGGAAGCAGTTTGCCAGCAACCATCAACTGGATGGCTTCCCACATCGCTACATCATTGCTGCGGGCAAACTCGCGGATGGTTTCGACGGTTTTTTCGCCGATCCCGCGTGCCGGCACGTTGATGATCCGTTCCAGTGCCGCATCATTGCCACGGCCATCAAGCATGCGCATGTAGGCCATGGCGTTCTTGATTTCGGCGCGTTCGAAGAAGCGTTGGCCGCCATAAATGCGGTAAGGGATTTTCTCGCGCAGCAGCGCTTCTTCAAGCACCCGCGATTGGGCGTTGGAGCGGTACAGAATGGCGATTTCGCTACGCTTGAGGCCGTCTTTGCGCAGCGCATCTTCAATCGACTCGACCACATAGCGCGCTTCATCGTGTTCGTTGAAGGCCGCATAGAGGCTGATGGGCTCGCCATCGGCGTCTTCGGTCCACAATTCTTTACCCAGGCGCCCTTGGTTATTGGCGATCAGCGCATTGGCTGCCTTGAGGATGCCAGCCGTGGAGCGGTAGTTTTGCTCCAGGCGGATAACTTCTGCGTCGGCAAAGTCGTTGGAGAACTGCTGGATGTTTTCGATCTTGGCGCCGCGCCAGCCGTAAATCGACTGGTCGTCATCACCCACCACCATAAAGCTGTCGCCGCCTTTGGCAAGGATGCGCAGCCAGGCGTATTGCACAGCGTTGGTGTCCTGGAATTCGTCCACCAGGATATGTCGGAAGCGGCGCTGGTAGTGCTCCAGCAGGCCCGGCTTGTCGCGCCACAAGTCCAGCGCACGCAGCAGCAGCTCGGAGAAGTCGATGACCCCAGCCCGCGCGCAAGCTGCTTCATAGGCTTCGTAGATCTTCAGCATGGTAGCGAGGAACAAGTCGCCACCGGGCTGGGTGTGTTGTGGGCGCAGGCCTTCGTCTTTCTGGCCGTTGATAAACCATTGCGCCTGGCGTGGTGGCCAGCGCTGTTCGTCCAGGCCAAGCTCGCGAATTACCCGCTTGACCAAGCGTTGCTGGTCGTCGGAGTCGAGAATCTGGAAGTTTTCGCTCAGGCCAGCTTCCTGCCAATGAGCACGCAATAAGCGATGGGCCAAGCCGTGGAAGGTGCCGACCCACATGCCAGCCGGGTTGGCGCCGAGCATCTGCTCGATACGCGCCCGCATTTCGGCGGCGGCCTTGTTGGTAAAGGTGACCGACAAAATGCTGTGGGGCGAGGCGTTTTCAACCTGGATCAACCAGGCGATACGGTGCACCAGCACGCGCGTTTTACCGGAGCCAGCACCAGCCAGGACTAATTGACGGCCAAGGCTGGCCGCTACGGCCTGGCGTTGTGCGTCATTCAGGGAGTTGAGGAGAAGCGAGAGATCATCATGCATCGCAGCATTCTAGGGGGCTGGCGCACGTAGGGCAAACCACTGTTCAAGCAATCAGTCCGGGGTTTGCGCGAATAACGTGAAAATGCGTCTGTTATGAGCCGATTCAAGCCATTTTCACGGCCTTTGGGAAGTGTCAAATAGGATCATTCATTTGCTATCGATTGGTCGGTTACGGCAAGCACAAAGTTGTGATGTTAATTGGCAATTCGCCGAGTTGAATGGGAGTCAGGCGTGCTGATTGATCCCGGCTCAGGCGTGACAATGAAATGATTAAATAGAGTTGGCTTTAAGGAAGATGCCATGTCCGGTTCTGCGCAGATCAACGTTGCTGTACGTCTATTGATGGCCTGTAGAGGCAGAATTCCACGGCCATTTAAGCGGGCGATACTCGGACGAATCCGGCCCAAGCAGGCTGCGGAACTCATCACCCAGTTGTCGACCGAGCAATTCTCCCGCCTCACCCAAAGCATGCCCATGCCGCTGATTGCCCAGGTGGTCAGGTACCTGCAGCCACAGGCCATACGCGATGACTATATGATCCTGCCCGAGGAGTTCCATATCGAGCTGACCCAGGAGTTGTGCAGGATTTCCGCATTCTCAACAGCGGCGGACTTCGCCAACTTTCTCTCTGCGGCGCAATTGAAACTGTTGTTCTTTGCGCTTAATAACGAAGCCTATGTGGTGTCGATTCTCGAACACATGCAGAACCTGCCGGTTGCCGGGCAGGGGCTGCGTGGTTGTTCCACAGACTTTTTATCGCGTTTGGTCGAAGAGGCTGCACAACGGCGCAATATGGAGGCTGTGGCGCGGGTAATCGGCATGCTGTCTATGCAGCGCCAGGCCAGTGTTTGCGCCAGGCTCAGCCCACTGGCATTGATTCAACTGCTGCCAAAACTATTGCCCTTGAGCAACAATCAGTTGAGCCGCTATTTGCCGCCGAAATTAGTGGAGGTTATCGAGGCGCGGCCTCACTGAGCTTACATCCACTTACGACCATGGCGCTCAAGCAGGTGCTGCACTTGTTCTGGCCCGTTGCTGCCTGCGGGATAGGGTCGCGGATGCTGATAATGCTGTTGCCAGCCCTTGATGATCGGGTCAATCCAGCGCCAGGCAGCCTCGACCTCATCACGGCGCATAAACAGTGTTGAGTCACCTTCAATCACATCAAGCAGCAAGCGTTCATAAGCATCCCAGCGGCGCTGTTGCTTGAATGCGGTTGCCAGGTTCAGATCAAGCACGACCGGTTCAAGCTTCATGCCTTTGCCTGGGTTCTTGGCCATCATGTGCAGGCTGATGCGCTCCTCCGGTTGCAGGCGAATCAGTAGCTGGTTGGCATCACCCTCGCCAAAGAGTGCATGGGGCACGGGCTTGAATTGAATCAAGATTTCCGAGGTCTTTTCACTCAGGCGCTTGCCAGTGCGCAGGTAAAACGGCACCCCGGCCCAACGCCAATTTTCGACTTGGGCCTCAATCGCGACGAAGGTTTCGGTATCGCTGTCGTTATCGACATTTTTTTCGAAGTAATACGCCGCAACTTGCTGGTTGCCAATTTGGCCGGCGCTGTATTGCCCGCGCACGGTCTTATCGCGAACATCCTGGCCGGTTATTGGTTTCAGGGCTTCGAGCACCTTGACCTTTTCGTTACGCACCGACTCCGCGTCAAAGCGCACCGGAGGCTCCATGGCAACCAGACAAAGCAGTTGCAGCAAATGGTTCTGGACCATGTCGCGCATTGCCCCGGCGTGTTCGTAATAATTGCCGCGATTTTCGATGCCAAGGGTCTCGCAGACGCTGATTTGCACGTGATCGACGTGCGCGGCTCGCCAGATGGGCTCAAACAGCATATTGGCAAAGCGCAGTGCCATCAGGTTTTGCACGGTTTCCTTGCCCAGGTAATGGTCAATGCGAAACACCTGAGACTCGTCGAATACGCAGCCCAGCGACGCATTGATGGCTTGTGCCGACTGCAGGGAATGGCCGATGGGTTTTTCCAGCACGATGCGCGAATAGGGGTCGGCCAGGCCTGCGGTTTTCAGGTAGGCGGCGATGGCTTCAAACAAGTTGGGTGCAGTGGCGAGATAGTAAACCCGTATCCGTGCGTTGGTGTCGCCCAGGTAGCGCTTCAAGCGAGTGAAGTCGGCACTTTGCGAGGCGTCCATGGCGAAGTAATCGAGGCGGGCGCTGAAGGTTTGCCAGCATTGCGGGTCGAAGTCTGCCTTGGCGATTTGTACACGGCAGTGGCGCTGCGCGAGTGCTTTGTAGTCATCACTGCTGTGTTTGCTCCGCGCCAAGGCGATGATTCGCATATCGGCGTGCAAGCGACCGTCGCGATGCAGGTGATAGAGCGCTGGAAGCAGTTTATGCAGGGCCAGGTCACCGGTGCCGCCAAAAACCAACATGTCACAAGCAATACTCAAAATCGCAACTCCAGCTCGGTTAAACAGTGCGGGACAGGCATTCATGTAGTATAACTACAAAGTCACTACACCAATGATTACATCGCCGTGTCGTTAGGCCTGCACCCTGTGCGGTTTCCCCCCTGGCCAGGTCCCTGACGACTCATATGCCTGTTAAATACCGAGTCTACTCTTGTGAATTTGTTGCAGCACATCACTCAATCGCGCCATTTGCTGCGTAAATCCGAGCTTAAAGTGGCTGATCACGTGCTACTTGATCCCGCCGCTGTCATGCATAGCTCCATGGCCGAGCTTGCGCACAGCGTAGGCATCAGCGAGCCCACAATCGTGCGATTTTGTCGGGCGATCGGCTGTACCGGTTTTCAGGATCTCAAGCTGAAGCTGGCGCAAAGCCTTGCTGCAGGTGCCAGTTTTGGCCAGTTTGCCATCCATGAAGATGACTCGGTCTCTGACTTCAGTCTGAAGATCTTCGACACCACCCTGCACACCTTGATGGAAGTGCGTGAAAAGCTCGATCCGCAAGCCTTGCAGCAAGCAATTGCAGCCTGTGCCAATGCCCAGCGAGTCGAGTTTTACGGCTTTGGTGCATCGGGTGCGGTGGCGGCTGACGCCCAGCACAAGTTTTTCCGTTTGCTGCTCACTGCCGCCGCGTATTCCGATCCGCACATGCAGGCGATGTCGGCAGTCACGCTCAAGCCCAACGACGTAGCGATCTGTATCTCCCAGTCGGGGCGCTCCAAGGACCTGCTGGTAACGGCCAATCTGGTGCGTGAAGCCGGTGCCACGCTGATCACCTTATGTCCGAGCCAGACGCCTCTGGCTGACCTGGCCAGCGTCAACTTGGCGGTAGATGTCCATGAAGACACCGAAATCTATACCCCGCTGACTTCGCGTATCGCTCACCTGGTCGTCATTGACGTACTCGCCATGGGCGTTGCCATGGCCCGTGGCCCAGGCCTGGTCAATCACCTCAAGAGCGTTAAGCGCAGCTTGCGTAGTCTGCGTTTGTCGCCCAAGTCGGTGCGAGCCTCCGAGGATATCTGAGCCCTTCTCGCTCAGGACGGCAAATCCCACTGCATGGGCTGCAGCGCCTCTATCTCGGGGCGGGTATTGTGTGGCATCGGCTGCTGGATGCTTTGTTCTAGGGAGTGTTGCGCGCGGGTTGCTTCGTCTCTGTTCACCGCAACTTCACTGTTTTGCCGCAAAGTTGTCATGTTTTATGGCGAATCTGAGGCTCCTGATATTCAGTCTGGGAGTCTGATCATGTCGCGCTATATGGATGAATCGCAGCCGTACGTTAACAGCCAGGCCAAAGCTCGGCGTAAATTGGTTGATCAGCGCCGTATGGAATACCGTCGTGCCATTGAGAGCTACTCCGAGCAGCGCCTGCTGCAACAGGAGCTGTCCGATTACCCTGAATTGATTGCCGTCAACTATATCGCTGCCTCGCGTGAGCTAGGCCGTGCAGTTGCGCACCCAGCACACTAGGGGCCTCTGAAAAAGGTAGCGAGCGATGATAGGACAAGGCGCAACGACCAACGGGAGTAACAGCCAAAGGCTGGCCCGGAGGGCGAGCGCCAGCGAGTCAAAACTGCGAAAAAGCGACCGGGGGCGCGCTCGACTTTAGTAGCCTAAATGAGCATTTGATTCGCGTTGCTCACCCCTTCGGGGCTGAACTAAAGTTCGTTCAGCCCCGAAGGGGTGAGCAGTTTTTTAACGCAGCAAGGGCTGCCCCCGTAATATCGAGCGTAGTAGTTTTTCAGAGGCTCCCTAACCGTTCGAGCCAATGCCGGGGGCAACTGCTTCTGGCTTTGCTTGCGGCAGGCTGAAGCGCTCAGCCAACAAGGTGATTTGGCTGCGTTGGTTGCGCACAAAGGTGAAGAATTCCTGCGCCACGGGTGACAGATACTTGCCGCGCGGATGGACCACGCACCAGCTGCGCAGCAGAGGTAGCTCGCGCACGGGTAACTCTTGCAGCACCCCGCAGTCGAGCTCTCGGCGTACGGCATGCCTTGGCAGTAGGGCGATGCCCAAACCCGCGATGACCCCCTCTATTTGCCCTTCAAAAGACCCAAACTCCAAGGTATTGGCGAAGTGCGCACGCTTCTGGTGGCAATACTCTTCGCAGGCTTTGCGGGTGCCCGAGCCCAGCTCGCGGGTCAGTAGCGGGTAAGTCGTCAGTGCTTGCAAATCCAGCGTTTGCTCCGTGCACAGTGGATGGTCGGCTGGTGCTACCGCGATGATCGGGTTGTTCAGAAAGGGTAAAAACTCCAGTGCCATATCGGTTGGCACCTGCGACAAGATCAACAAATCATCGCGGTTTGCGCTGAGTCGCTTGACTGCCTGGGCGTGATTAACCACGGTAAGTTGCAGGTTAATTTCCGGGTATTGGCGGCGAAATGCAGCGAATAAGTGGGGAATGAAGTATTTGGCGCTGGACTCAACCGCCAAGCTCAGTTGGCCTTGCAGCGAGCCCTGCAGGTTACTCAGTTGCATGTCCAGGCTTTCCAGTCGGCCAAAAATATCTTCGCTGGCGCGCAACAAGGCTTCGGCGGCTTCAGTGCGGTGCAGTTTTTTAGCGACGTAATCAAAAAGTGGCTGGCCGATGAGCTCTTCCAGTTGGCGAATTTGCAAACTAACGGCTGGTTGGGTCAGCGACATTTCCTCGGCAGCGCGGCTGTAAGACTGTTGCTCACAGACTGAGCGAAACACCTGCATTTGGCGAAGTGTCATTCGCATCAATGATTTACGCATGGTTTTCTGCCTTGCTCTAGTGGTTTTGTGGCCTCGATCAAAGCAAAAAGCCAGGCCGGAAAACCTACATATAAGTTTTTACTTATGAGTAATCAAATAATTATTGATTTTAGGTAATTGATTAAGCGGCGTAGGGTTAAGACACAACCGCTTACAAGAACTGGATAGAGCGGCGTTCGTTAGGCCAATGCTCGAGGGCAATACTTGTGATCAAGAAAATCCTGATTGCTAACCGTGGCGAGATTGCCGTGCGCATCGTGCGTGCTTGCGCCGAGATGGGCATTCGCTCGGTGGCAGTCTACTCCGACGCTGACCGCATGGCGCTGCACGTCAAGCGTGCCGATGAGGCACACAGCCTAGGCGATGACCCGCTGGCGGGTTATCTGAATCCACGCAAGCTGGTCAATCTGGCGGTCGAAACAGGTTGTGATGCCCTGCACCCCGGCTATGGATTTCTTTCGGAAAACGCCGAACTGGCTGACATTTGTGCCGAACGAGGGATCAAGTTCATAGGTCCAAGCGCTGAAGTGATCCGGCGCATGGGCGACAAGACCGAAGCCCGGCGCAGCATGATCAAGGCTGGCGTGCCGGTGACACCCGGCACCGAAGGCAACGTCGCCGATATTACCGAGGCACTGACTGAAGCCGAACGCATTGGCTATCCGGTGATGCTCAAGGCCACATCCGGCGGCGGCGGTCGTGGTATTCGGCGCTGCAACAGCAAGGCCGAGCTTGAGCAGGCTTACCCACGGGTGATTTCCGAGGCGACCAAGGCCTTCGGCAGCGCCGAGGTCTTCCTCGAAAAATGTATCGTTAATCCCAAGCACATCGAAGCGCAGATTCTCGCGGACAGCCACGGCAATGTCGTGCATCTGTTTGAGCGCGACTGCTCGATTCAACGGCGCAACCAGAAGCTTATCGAAATCGCGCCCAGCCCCCAGCTAACCCCCGAGCAACGCGCCTACATTGGCGACCTGTCGGTGCGTGCGGCGCAGGCTGTGGGTTATGAGAATGCTGGTACCGTGGAGTTCCTGCTCGCCGAAGGCGAGGTGTACTTCATGGAGATGAATACGCGGGTGCAGGTGGAGCACACCATCACCGAAGAAATCACCGGCATCGACATTGTTCGCGAGCAGATTCGTATCGCCTCGGGCTTGCCTCTGTCGGTCAAGCAGGAAGACATTATTCACCGTGGCTTTGCCCTGCAGTTTCGGATTAACGCCGAAGACCCGAAGAACAACTTCCTGCCCTCGTTCGGCAAGATCACCCGTTACTACGCGCCTGGTGGACCTGGCGTGCGTACCGATACGGCGATCTATACCGGCTACACCATTCCGCCTTATTACGACTCGATGTGCCTCAAGCTGATTGTTTGGGCGCTGACTTGGGAAGAGGCCATGGACCGCGGCTTGCGCGCCCTGGATGACATGCGCGTGCAGGGGGTCAAGACCACCGCTGCCTATTACCAAGAGATTCTGCGCAATCCGGAATTCCGTAGCGGTCAGTTCAACACCAGCTTCGTCGAAAGCCACCCGGAATTGACTGAATACTCGATCAAACGTAACCCGTCGCACCTGGCCATCGCCATCGCCACTGCAATTGCTGCCCACGCTGGCCTGTGAGGAATTGAGAAATGGTTAAGAAAATCACTGTTACCGACACCATCCTGCGCGACGCTCACCAGTCGTTGCTGGCCACGCGTATGCGCCTCGACGACATGCTGCCAATCTGCGCCAAGCTCGATCAGGTCGGTTACTGGTCGCTGGAAGTCTGGGGCGGCGCCACATTCGATGCCTGCGTGCGTTTTCTCAAGGAAGACCCGTGGGAGCGTCTGCGCCAACTCAAGGCTGCGCTGCCTAATACACGCCTGCAAATGTTGCTGCGTGGCCAGAACCTGCTCGGTTACAGGCACTACAGCGATGATGTGGTCAGGGCGTTCGTCGCCAAGGCGGCAGTTAACGGCATCGACGTGTTCCGCATTTTTGACGCGATGAATGATGTGCGTAACCTGCGCGTATCCATCGAAGCCGTCAAGGCGGCGGGCAAGCACGCTCAAGGCACTCTCAGCTACACCGTAAGCCCGGTGCACACCACGCAGGCTTATGTGGATCAGGCCAAGGCCATGCAGGCCATGGGCATCGACTCAATTGCGATCAAGGACATGGCTGGTCTGTTGACCCCATACGCCACGGCCGACTTGGTCAAGGCGCTGAAAGATGAAATCGATCTGCCGGTCTTTATCCACAGCCACGACACCGCAGGCATGGGTTCCATGTGCCAGCTCAAGGCGATTGAAGCCGGTGCTGATCATATCGACACCGCTATCTCCAGCTTCGCTTGGGGCACCAGCCATCCGGGCACTGAGTCGATGGTTGCTGCACTGCGCGGCAGCGAGTACGACACCGGCCTCGACCTGGCGCTGATCCAGGAAATCGGGTTGTACTTCCACGCGGTACGCAAGAAGTATCACCAGTTCGAAAGCGAGTTCACCGCAGTCGATACCCGCGTGCAGGTCAACCAAGTGCCAGGCGGGATGATGTCCAACCTCGCCAACCAGCTTAAAGAGCAGGGCGCGCTAAACCGTATCAACGAAGTATTTGCCGAGATTCCAAAGGTTCGTGAAGACCTTGGTTTCCCGCCGTTGGTGACGCCAACTTCGCAAATTGTCGGCACCCAGGCGGTGTTTAACGTATTGGCCGGTGAGCGCTACAAGACCATCACTAACGAGGTCAAACTCTACCTGCAAGGCCGTTACGGCAAGGCGCCGGGCAAGGTCAACGAGACGCTGCGCAAACAGGCGATCGGCAGTGAAGAAGTGATCGACATCCGTCCGGCCGACCTGATCAAACCAGAGCTGGCCAAGCTGCGCAGCGAAATCGGTGCGCTCGCCAAGTCGGAAGAAGATGTGCTGACCTACGCCATGTTCCCGGACATCGGCCGCAAGTTTCTGGAAGAGCGCGAAGCCGGCACATTGGTGCCTGAGGTCTTGCTGCCAATCCCTGACGGCACTGGCGTCGCTGCTGCGGGTGGTGAAGGGGTGCCGACTGAGTTTGTGGTCGATGTTCACGGTGAAAGCTACCGCGTTGACATCACCGGCGTTGGCGTTAAAGGCGACGGCAAGCGTCACTTCTATCTGTCGATTGATGGCATGCCCGAAGAGGTGGTGTTCGAGCCGCTTAACGACTTCGTTGCGGGTGCCGGTGGTAAGCGCAAACAAGCCGCTGGGCCTGGCGATGTCAGCACCAGCATGCCGGGCAACATCGTTGACGTCCTGGTTAAAGAGGGCGACAGCGTCAAGGCTGGCCAGTCGCTGCTGATCACCGAAGCGATGAAGATGGAGACCGAAGTGCAGGCGCCAATCGATGGCACGGTCAAAGCGGTTCACGTCGCCAAGGGCGACCGGGTTAACCCGGGTGAAGTGTTGATCGAGATCGAATAACCACGACCAGGCTGCTCGCCGCGCTTTCAGCGGTGCAGAATAAGTTTCTCTGTGGGAGCCTTAGGGCTCCCTTTTTTTGTCCGGGTTTTGTTGTTGAGTGTGATTGCGTGTAGCCGGGATGCGTCTAGCAACTGTAGGCTGGATGCCGTTTAGACTAATCACGAGTGAGCTGATGCAAGCGCTGTTAGACGAGATCATTGAGCAAACCCGCCCGTTGATTGGCCAGGGCAAAGTTGCCAATTATATTCCGGCATTGGGCGGGGTTGAGCCGAACCAGTTGGGCATTGCCGTCTACAGTAACGACGGCGAGTTATTTACTGCCGGCGATGCGCGGACGCCATTCTCGATCCAGAGTATTTCCAAGGTCTTCAGCCTGGTCCAGGCGGTCAGCCATTCGGGTGAAGCGATCTGGGCGCGCCTCGGTTACGAACCTTCCGGGCAGCCGTTCAACTCGCTGGTGCAGCTAGAGTTGGAGCGCGGCATTCCGCGCAACCCGTTTATCAACACCGGCGCCTTGGTGATCTGCGATATCAACCAATCGTGCTATGCCGCGCCTTCGCTGGCCATGCGGGACATGGCGCGACGCCTGTCCGGCAACCCTGGCGTGGTGATCGACAGCGTGGTGGCAGCCTCGGAATACGAACACCGGGCACGCAACGCCGCAGCGGCTTATCTGATGCAGTCGTTCGGCAACTTCCATAACGATGTCGACTCAGTACTGCGCAGCTACTTTAATCACTGTGCCTTACGCATGAGCTGTGTGGATCTGGCGCACGCCTTCAGCTTCCTGGCCAACCAAGGGATCAACAGGCTTACTGGCGAGCGGGTGATGAGCCCACGCCAAGTGACTCAGATTAACGCGATCATGGCCACCAGCGGCTTGTATAACGAGGCGGGTACCTTTGCATACCGTGTTGGCTTGCCCGGTAAAAGCGGGGTTGGCGGCGGCATCATTGCTATCGTTCCTGAGCGTTATTCCATTTGCGTGTGGTCGCCAGAGTTGAACCCTGCCGGTAACTCGCTGATCGGACTGGAAGCGCTGGAGATGCTCAGTGACAAGATCGGCTGGTCGGTTTACTAAGCATTCCGGGCGCTAGGCAACTGATCAATAATCACTCCAAGGAAAACCAATGGTTACCTGTTATCTGCGTTACATCATTGATGCCTACAAGCAGTCTGAGTTCGAGCACTATGCGCGGCTCTGGATTCCGCTGGTCGAGAAATTTGGTGGCCAGCATCACGGTTATTTCCTGCCGGGAGAGGGCGCCAATAACGTTGCTTTGGCCTTGTTCAGCTTTCCCAGCCTTGCCGCTTACGAGCAGTACCGCAGTGACTCGGCAACAGACGCAGACTGCCAAGCCGCTTTTCGTTACGCAGAAGAAACCCAGTGCATTGTGAGTTACGAGCGCAGCTTTTTCAGGCCTGTGCTCAAGTAAGCTAACTCATGCCTGCTTGATCGTGGGCAGCCATGCAAGAATTAGTGATCGGGTTTTTTATTCCTGACATAAAGCGCTTCGCCGCCTGTTGCACTGGCACCGCGTAACTGCAATTCGAAGCGTTTGGCCTGGCTGCGAATCAAGTCACTCAGTTTTTTGTAGCCATATAAGCGTGAGTCAAACGCTGGGCGCAGTTTGCTGATGTTCTGGCCGAGCGCCCCCAGGCCAACCCAACCGTTTTCATCATCAATGTCGTCGATGACATTGGCGATAAAGTCGACAGGGACTTTCTGCACTTTGGTTTTTGCATCTGGCTTTTTCGGTTCTGAGGCCGCGACATCCTGGTTGTGGGATTGGGTTTTATCGCCGCTCTCAACGGCTTCAGACGCACCTGCGCGAAGAATCTCAGTGTAGATGCACTTGTCGCACGCCGAGACAAATGGTGAAGGTGTTTTTTCCTCACCAAAGCCGTACACCATCAAGCCTTCTTCACGCAGACGTGCTGCCAGGCGTGTGAAGTCACTGTCGCTGGAAACCAGACAAAATCCGTCGAAGCGCCTCGTATAGAGCAAGTCCATTGCATCGATGATCAATGAGCTGTCAGTGGCGTTCTTGCCCTTGGTGTAGGCGAACTGCTGGATAGGTTGAATGGAGTGGTCGAGCAAGACCTTTTTCCAGCCACCCAATTGTGGGCCGGTCCAGTCGCCGTAAATGCGTTTGACACTGGCAATACCGTATTTGGCAATTTCCTCGAACAGGCCTTCGACGATTGCAGGCGGTGCATTGTCAGCATCGATCAACACCGCAAGATGTGTTTGCTGGCGTGGAGTTGGAGTTCTATTAGCCACTGTTGACCCCTAATTGAACGGAAGGGAAAACATACGTCGAATGCATGCCGGGCGCCACAATTGTATTTATGGTGGGTCATGGGCGCTCTAGTCTGGCTCTTATGAGGACAGGCCAGTTATTTATCGCTATGGTTTAGACACCAACACTCTGTCCAATTGTCCAAAAACAAGGATCAGCAATGTCGATGAAAATGCGAGCCGCCGGCGGTTTATTGACCATGACTGCGGGGCTTTTGATCAGCGCCTGTGCGCAGACTGCCAGCACTGAAAACGACGCTACCAATGCATCGTCCACGCCCGAGAAACATCAATATATTGGCCGCGCGCAAGATTTGTACGATTTGCCGCCGCTGTATCAGCCGGGCACTTATCGCAATATGGATCAGCTGTATTTCACCCGCGATGTCGCCCGCGGTGACCAGGTTTATCCGTTGCCGCAGCAGCCCAATATCGACGTCACATACCAAGCCGATGGCGCCGAGCAAACCACTGATGACTTTATGCGCCGTAACCGGGTTGGCGGTCTGTTGATCATCAAAGACGGCAAAGTAGTGCTGGAAAAATATGGCCTTGGCAACGATGCCGATACCCGCTGGACCTCATTCAGTGTGGTCAAGTCGATCTCGTCCACATTGGTAGGCGCTGCTGTGCAGCAAGGTCGAATCAATGTTAAAGCGCCCATTACCCAATACCTGCCAGCGCTCAAGGGCGGAGCATATGACGGCGTTACCGTCGAGCAGGTGTTGCGCATGAGTTCTGGCGCTGACTGGAATGAGACCTACCGCGACCCGACTTCGGATCGCCGCAAGATGTTCGAGTTGCAGCTATCAAATACGCCGGGTTCGCTGGTCAAGCAACTGAGCCAGCTCAAGCGCAAGTCGAAGCCTGGCACTGTTTTCAAATACAGCACCGGTGAGTCGCACCTGCAGAGCGAGTTGGTTCACGCGGCCACGGGCATGACCACCAGCGATTATCTGTCTGATCGGATCTGGGCGCGCATGGGCATGGAAAAGTCTGCCTACTGGCAGCTAGATGCGCAGGCAGGCCAGGAGATTGGTAGCAGTGGTTTTTCCGCAACGCTTAAAGATTACGGCCGCTTCGGCCAGTTCATCCTCAATGATGGCGTTATTGATGGCGAGCGTATTCTGCCCAAGGGTTGGCTGGATAAGGCCACCGAAGTTGATCCGGCGTCTTACCTGGCCCCGGGCAAGCTCTACGGCGGAGATTACATCCTCGGTTACGGTTACCAGTGGTGGCTGTTCCCAACGGGCAAAGCGGCGCGAGCGCAGCACGACGGCGCCTTCGAGGCGCAGGGTATCTTCGGCCAGTTTGTGTATATAAACCGCAAGGAAAACCTGGTCGCAGTAGTCTGGAGTGCCTGGCCAGAACCTGAAATGGACAAGCAAGAAATGGAAACCTACGACTTTATTGCAGCGGCAATCAAGGCGCTGAAATAACGCGAGGCTCAAGCCAAAAGGGGCAGATCTTTGGTCTGCCCCTTTGTTATGCACATCTGATATTTGCTATTAAAAACCTAGCTGCCACTGCACTGTTAATGCATGGTTGCGCGAGTCATTACCGAGTTGGCCAGTGTAGGCCAGGCCGAGGTTTTGCCTGGCGCTGATGCCGACGTCAAAACCCGCTTCCACGAGCATGCTATTGCGGTCCAAAGCGCTGCCTTCAACGCTGAACGCTGTACCGCCAGTGAGGAATGACTGGCGCGTGTTGCTATCAACATCACCATAAACATGGCGCCAGCCGACGCCGAGACGCGGGGTGAAGCTCATGCCGTTGTCCAAAGTGTCGAAACGGGCGATGCGCACACCCAAGGTGCTGGTCATGTTGTCTTGGTCTTGTGACTCAACATGCAATGCGGCCGGGCCACCTTTTTCGTTGTAGCTGTCGCGCTCATAGCGTTGATAGCCGAGGTTGGCGTAAGGCTCTGCCTGCAGTTTGCCGCTGTTGATGGCGTAGCCGAGTTCAGCGAAGGCTTGCAGGCTATCGGCGTCGTAATCACCGCGAACGCTGTCGTTGAAACCATTGAAGTTGACCTCACGCTTGCTGTCGCCGTCATGGCTGCTGTACGCCGCACCGAGGCGCAAGTTATAGGCGCCGCTTTGGCGTAAGGCGTAAGTGCCAATGTGGTAGCTGTCGACGCTGCCATCCGCATCTGAGCCTGCGTCGATATCGGTGTTCGAGTAACCGGCCAGTACCCCTAAGCGCCATTGACCATTAAGGGCCCAGTCGGTGCCGATCACAGCACCGCCGGTATTCTGGTCGATATCGTGGCTGCCATTGTTGCCGTCGAGCGTACCGTTACTGCCCAACGCCTGTACCCAGAGCCGGCCTTGAGCATTGGGATCATTAAGGTTGCGGGCTTCACTGGGCAAGCCGTTGGCGGCAAGCAGCGGGCCGTCTTGCAGGTCGATCGCGCTTTGCAGGTTACCGCTCATGCCGCCACCGAGTTGCTGCATGGCGCCGAGCATGGCGCTGCCGATCTGGCTGCTGCCTGCCAACGTGGCATTGGCCAGGCTGGCGTTGCTGGCGCCAGATAGTTGTTCCAGACCTGCGCTGGCGCTGCTTGCGTCGCTGCTTAGCAAGGCGTTGTAAAGTGCCGGGTTGCTGCTGGCGGTGATGCGCTGCGCGGCGTTTGCAGCATTTGCGCCGCTGGCCAGATCGCTGAAGGCAACATCGTTGCGTTGCAGTTCGAGTTCGACACTAGTGGCCGTGTAGGACAGCGTTGGCGTGAGAAAGGCAAAATTGCTGCTGACGCTGGCAAACTCACCCGTTACACCTTCGGTTGCGTTAACTACGCTGTAGCTACTTTGTTTTGGATAGTCGCCACTGCCCGCGAGAACATCCAGCTTGGCGCCGTTGACCTGCGCGCTGCCATTGACCTGTACGGGCGTGTGGCTGCCGTCCGCCGCGACGGCGAAAGCGAGTGTTGAGCCCGCTTCCAGATTGAGGTTTTGCACCTGGCCTGCGCCGCTGTAGGTGGCGCCTGACTTAACGTTCAAGGTACCGCCGATCTGGCCTTGGTTGATCAGCCCGGCGCCGCTCTGAACCTCACCGCCTTCGCTGAAGTCATTGCTGGTGATGGTCCATATACCCTGTTTAACCGCTAGCCATTCAAAGTTCTGGCTGTTGCCGAAGCTGCCGCCAGCAGCATCGTCCAGGCTCAGGCTGTCACGGCCTTCACCGCCATCGACCAAACCGACAAACTGGCTGTGCGTGCCCAGCGTCAGGCTGTCATCTCCGCCGCCGAGATCCAGTGCCAAGCCGCTGGCGCCGCTAATCAGGCCATTATTGATCACGTTGTCGGCCTGATCGCCGATAATGCGTACGCCGTCGCCATCAAGGCCGAGGATGCTGCCGTGGTTTTCGAGGAAGGTGGCGAACGGGGCGCCACCGGTTGCGCTGTCATCGATCAGGATAGCATTGGCGGCGCCGCTGATGGTTGCGCCTTCACGGTTGATAATGGTGCCACCGCCCATGGCGATACCTTCGCCCGTATTCGCCGCGCCGTCTTTCTCGCCGCCCGCGCCCGTGCCTTCAATGATGCCATGGTTGTCGATGTAGCCTTGGCCGTCGATATCCACGCCATCGCCGTCGCCATTGGCTGCAATGCCGTTGTAGCTGCCGGTTATGCGCCCGTAGTTGGTGACCTTGCCGTCGCCGTCAGAGCCGAAGCCCGAGCCGTTGCGACCGATGATTACGCCATCTTGGTAGTTGATCAGTTCGGCGCCGATGTCGGTGGTGATGCCATGGCGGCCACCGCTGATCAAGCCGTGGTTTTCCACCTTGCCACCGCTTGATTCGTCGAAGTCGATACCGTCGAATTTGGCTTCGTCGTCGGTCATGTCGCCGCTGCTGATCTCGCCATAGTTGATCACCGTGGCGTTGGCACCGAGGCGCATCGCATCTTCAACCACGCCATGAATGACGCCTGTTTCGCGGTTTAGGATGTCAATTTTTACATCGGTCTGCAGCGCTTTGAGCATGATTGCCCGGTCGCCTTGCGAGGTGATGGTGCCGGCGTTGTCGATGCTCACCGTACTGCCGGCGAAGTCGCCGTCGATGCGAATGCCTTGCTTGGCCGCATCAATGGTTGCACCTGCGCGGTTGATGATCTGGTAGTTGCGTGCCGGGCCGTCGCCGTCATCGCTATCGATGCCGCGATCCTTGCTCGATTGCAGAATACCGCTGTTATCGATGGTCACACCTGCGCCGCTGGTATCGCCTTTGAGCAACACGGCGGGGTCTTTTTTGGTGATAACGCTGCCGCTGCCGCTGATGATCAGGCTGCTTTCACCGGCCAGTTCCTGGCTGTCGGTGACGGCATCGCTGATTGTCTGGTCAGCTGCCAGCGCTTGGGTACTGACTCCAGCGAACAGGCTGAGGGCGATGCAACGGGCAAGGTGGGTCGGTCGAAAATGCATGGCGGCGAGCAGTCCTTGTTATTAGGCATAGCCGCTTTTTATAACTGAGACATCTTACAGTTTTGTAACAGCTACTTAATTGGAATAGTCGATCAGCCGCACTCAGCTAAAGTTTATGTCTTCATAGACTGGGAGCTGGATATGTCTGAGCAAATAATCAAAGGGGGTTGCCAGTGCGGCGCGGTGCGTTATTCGCTGGAAGGCGAGCCGCTGATGGCTGCGATCTGTCATTGCACAATGTGTCGCCGAGCGCATGCGGCGCCGGCCGTGGCCTGGGCAATGTACCAGCAGGATCAAGTTCACTTCACTCAGGCGCAGCCGAAGCTGTACGCTTCATCGGCAGATGCGCAGCGTGGTTTTTGTGAGCACTGCGGCACGCAAATTTTGTTTAGCGCAAGCTTTCTGCCGGGCTTGATTGATATCACCGTCGGCAGCCTCGACGACCCGCAAGCGTTTACCCCGACATTGCACTATTGGCATTCAGAGCATCTGTCGTGGGCCGAGTTTGCCGATGGCCTGCCGCGTTATCCCGAGCTGCCACCTTTCGAGTAAGGCGCAGTTGACTGAGGCTTACTTGAATTGCTTGCGGTACTGGATAAAGCCAGAACGCTCGGCAATGCGCTCGTAAAGCAGCATGGCTTTGCTGTTGCTCTCATGCGTGAGCCAGTAAGCGCGTGAGCAATTGGCCTGTTGCGCTTGGGCGTAGACAAATTCGATCAACTGGCGTCCGCAACCATTGCTGCGCACATTCTTGTCGATGAATAAATCCTGCAAATAGCAGTAGTCGCCCACGGTCCAGGTTGAGCGGTGGTAGACCCAATGAACCAGGCCGATCGCTTGGCCGTCGTGCCAGGCCAGTGCGGCATTGACTGGTTCATCAGGATCGAGAAAGCGCTGCCAGCTAACGTCGCTAGCCTCGGCTGGAATCTCGGTCATGTAAAAGCGTTGGTAACCTTGCCAAAGTGGCAGCCAAGCGGCGTGGTCTTCGGCGCTGACCGGGCGAACTTCGACTTCGATACGGGCGGCCATGTGCTGTCCTCCTGTCAATTATTATTGTTGTTTGAGTGCGCGTTTGCGGGCTGGTTACTCGGCACGTTCACCGCACAGGTCAAGGCTGAACCAGTGCTCGACCTCATGTTGCTCAAGGCCGGCACCCAGCAAGGAGAATAACTTGCCCAGCGCCGCTTCGCGAGTCATGCCGCCGGCAGAAACCAGCCCGGTGGTTTGCAGTTGGCTACCGGCAGCATAGACGCCAAATTCAACATGGCCTTGCGGGCACTGGCTGATTGCCGCGAGCACTACGCCCCGATCATGGGCGCTTTTAAGCGCCGCCAATAGAGGAGCGTTGTCCGAAGGCCCGGTACCGCTGCCGTAGCACTCAAGTAGCAGGGCTTGTACGCCGCTGCCAAGCAGTGCGCTGATGTGTTCAGCTTGTATGCCGGGATACAAAGGCAGTACTGCAATGCTGACCGGGTGGCGTGGCTGGCGATAATCAATGGCCTGGGGTATCTGCTCGGCTCGCGGACTGACGCGCTGGCGCGGTAAAACAGTGAATGCATCAAAGGCATCACTTTGCAGCTTGCTGACCCGGGCGCCATGCATCAATGCACCGTTGAAATACACCTGCACGCCCTTGGCCTGACCTTGATGCAGCGCGCGCATGGCGCCGAACAAGTTGCCCCAGGCATCGCTACCTTCGGTGCCTGCAGGCAGCATGGCGCCGGTCAATACCACTGGCACCGGCAAACCCAGCAACAGGAAGCTCAAGGCGGCGGCGCTGTAGGCCAGGGTGTCTGTGCCTTGCAGCACCAGTGCGCCATCGCAGCCGTGCTGCTCAATGCCTTCAATAATCGCATTTACCATTGCCAGCCAGTTGGCTTGGCTCATATTGGCGCTGTCGATGGGGGGCAGTAATTCGCTGAAAATCCACTCCGGTAGCTGGCCTTGGTCTTCTTCAGATTGTTGCGTACGAACACGGGCTTCAAATCCGGATGCCGGGGCCAGTCCATCGGCGCTTTGCTGCATGCCAATGGTGCCGCCGGTGTAGATCACAAGGAGTTTTTTGCAAGCGGCCATGGTCGCTCCTCAATAAATGCGGGATAACAAAAGGGGCTAGCAAGCCCCCTTTTGTGGTTACAAATAGTGTTACAGACCGTTCCCTGAGCCTGCCTGGGGTCGCCTTAAGCTGGATTGGTGACAGCAGTCTTCTCAGCGCTGTTCTGGGCTTTTAGTTGCGCCCAAACAGCCGGGTCGAGATCCAAGTCACTAAACTCGTTGGGATCGAATACCGGAGACTTAATTCCTGCTTTCATCTGCTTGTCGTAGTCACGCATCAAACGCAAGCCAACTTTGAACAGCAGCGCCAAAGCCACCAGGTTGCAGATAGCCAGCAAGCCCATGGTCACGTCGGCGAAGGCGAATACAGTACCGAGGTCTTGTACCGAGCCCCAGAACACCAGCACTGCAACCATAACCCGGTAAACCATGACTGGCATACGCTTTTGGGTGAAAAAGCCCAGTGCGTTTTCGCCCAGGTAGTAGTTGTAGATCAGGGTGGTGAACACGAACAGCAACAATGCCACGCTGATAAATACACGGCCCCATTCACCAACCACGCTGGCAACAGCGGTTTGTGTCAGCAGAACCCCGGCCATTTCACTGCCTGGCTGATACACGCCAGAGAGCAGAATGATCAGCGCGGTGCAGCTGCACAGGATGATGGTGTCGATAAATACACTGAGCGATTGCACGATGCCCTGTGCGACCGGGTGCGGAACCTCGGCAACTGCGGCGACGTTCGGTGCGCTGCCCAAACCTGCTTCGTTGGAGAACAGGCCGCGCTTGACGCCCATGATGATGGCGGCGCCAATACCGCCTGCAAACGCAGGTTCAAGGCCAAAGGCACTGCGGAAAATCAGGGCGAATACATCCGGGATGCGATCAGCGTTGCTGCCGATAACAAACAAGGCCATGGCGATGTATGAGAATGCCATCACCGGCACCAGGATGTCGGCGAACTTGGCGATACGCTTGATGCCGCCAAAGATGATCATGCCGATCACGGCCATCAGCACCACGCCGCTGATATAGGTCGGCACGCCGAAGGTGTCGTGCAGCGAGCTGGCGACTGTGTAGGACTGCACCGCGTTGAAGCCGAAGCCGAAGGTCATCAGCAGCAGGATCGAAACGACGATGCCCAACCAACGCTGGCCCAAGCCATGCTGAATGTAGAACGCTGGGCCGCCACGGTAGCCGCCGTCGGGTTCGCGGCGCTTGTACAACTGGGCAATCGAACACTCGAAGTAGCTGGTTGCCATGCCGACCAGCGCCACGACCCACATCCAGAAGATTGCGCCTGGTCCGCCAAGGATAATCGCTACCGATACACCGGCAATGTTGCCTGCGCCGACGCGTCCGGCTACGGACAGCATCAGGGCCTGGAACGAGCTGAGTTGGCCTGGCTGGCGTTTGAATGCCTCGGCAAAAATGCTGAACATGCTGCCGAAATAGCGGAATTGGACGAAGCGCGAGGCGATGGTGAAGAACAGGCCAAGGCCGATCAGCATCACGATCAGCAGCTTGCTCCAGATGAGGTCATTGAGTAAATCGAGCATAAGGGCAGTCACTCTTTGTTGTTCTGATTGAAGTTGGCCTCTGCGGACCTTTTTCAATGATTGTAGATGCGAATGTTTCAAACAATTTCGCAGGTTGCAGTGATGTGATGCTATTTGATGCTACTATCGCGTCACTTACTTCGACTGGAACAGCCGCATGTCGGATTCGTTTGGCGCCAACCTCAAGCTGCTGTGCAGTCACTACCGCTCAATTGCCGAGGTGTGTCGCAAACTCGCGATCAATCGGGCGCAATTCAACCGTTATCTGGCGGGCCAGAGCAGGCCGACAGTCCATAACCTGAAGCGTATCTGCGATTTTTTTGGGGTCGAGGACTATGAATTGGTCCTGCCGCAGGAGCAGTTTGCCCGGCTGATTGGGGCTCGCGATAACAGTGCGGCAAGTGCATCGGCCGGCGCGCCACTGCTTGAGTTGTTCGAATCGCTTAGCGAGCACTCAAACGACCTGTCACGCTATTGCGGCTACTACTTTGAATACTCCAATTGCATGTCGGTGCCGGGGCAGATCTTGTTGTCGCTGGTGCACTTGCGCGAGGAGCGTGGCAGTTTTGTATTTGAACGTCAGGAGCGCCAAGAACGTGCGCGCGGCGGCGGTGCCGAGGATTGGGTGCGTTGCCGCTATTTGGGCGCTGCGTTCTATCTTCAGGATCGGGTATTTCTGATCGATTACGAAAGCCTCACCGGCAACGAAATGAGCCAGACCATACTGATTCCCAGCTTTAAAAGTCGCATCACTCGTTTGAATGGCCTGAAGACTGGCGTCTCCAGTGGTGATCAGCGCACACCTGCCTGTACGCGCGTGGTCTGGGAGTTTCTCGGTACAGACATCAACCGGGTTAACACCTATCGCCAGGTGATGCTCTATGCACCCGATGATCCGCGTATTGATGATGACGTGCGCCAACGCTTGGCTGGCGCACGCATCCGCCAGGGGCTATTCGAAATCGAATAAACCCCATTGCGCTAGCTGTTACTGGGTGCCGTCGTGGTTGGGGCTGTTGTAAATCTCGACATCCAGCTCTTTTTCGCTGCGGCCAACCAAGGTTGTGGTCATCAAGTCGCCCGCGACGTTGACTGTGGTGCGCGCCATATCGAGGATGCGGTCAATACCGGCAATCAAGGCAACACCCTCAAGCGGCAGGCCCGCAGCGGTCAGCACCAGGCCAAGCATAATCAAGCCCGCGCCAGGTACACCGGCTGTACCGATGGACGCCAGCGTGGCGGTGAGGATGATCATCATGTACTGGCCCGCGCCCAGGTCAACGCCGAAGGCCTGGGCAATAAACAGCGCCAGCACACCTTGATAGATCGCCGTGCCATCCATGTTGATGGTGGCGCCAACCGGTAGCACGAAGCCCGCCACGCCCTGTGACACGCCGAGGTTCTTGCGCGCGCACTCAATCGAGATTGGCAGGGTGCCCGAACTGCTTGAGGTACTGAATGCAACCGCCAGTGCAGGCGCAATACCACGCAGGAAGCGCATTGGGCTCAAGCGCGCGAGCAAACCAATCAGGCCGCCGTAGACCAACACCACATGGGCGATACTGGCGAGGTAGATCACCCCTATTACTTCGGCCAGTGGCAGCAGCACTTCAGCGCCGTGACTGCCCACTACACCGGCGATCAAGGCAAACACGCCATAGGGTGCAAGGCCCATGATCAGGTCGGTCAGCTTGTAGAAGGTCTCGGCCAGACTATCGAACAGTTTGATGGCCGGGGCGGCTTTTTCACCGACCAGATTCATGCTCACACCAATGGCGATGGCGAACACGATGATCTGCAGTACGTTGCCTTCGGCAAAAGCGGTCACCGGGTTGCTTGGCACCAGGCCAACCAGGATCGAGACCAGCGATGGCGCCTCTTTGGCAGCCTCTTGACCGCTGGCAACCATATTGAGGCCGTCACCCGGGGTGAATACCGCACCAAACAACAGGCCGATACTGACCGCGAATGCGGTGGTGACCATGTAGATAGTGATGGTTTTGATGCTGATCCGCCCGAGCTTGGCGGAGTCCTGCATGGAGGTGATGCCCGACACCAGCGAAACAAACACCAGTGGCACGATCAACATCTTGATGGCATTTAGGAAGAGGGTGCCGATGGGCGCCAGAACCAGTGCGTCTTCTTTGAAGATCGCACCTGTGGCAACACCGAGCACCAGGCCAATCAGTATCTTGTGCCACAGTTGTAGGCGTTTCCAGCGGCCCAGCGGTGTCGCGGTTTTAGAACTCTGAGTCATGCGTTTCACCATTTCAGTAACTGTTGTTGAGCAGACCGTCTGTGCGATCTTGAGGAATGCTCGTAACCTGCATAGCTAGACCAACGAAGTCATAGTGATGATTGATCTGTTGGCTGTTCACCTGCTGGCCACGCGCGAATGGTTAACCTGCATCTGGCCACTGGGCGTTCAGCCGCATGGACTGAGTCCAGATGTGCAGGGAAATACAGTGAGCGGTGACGGCAGGGGAATACAAAGGGCGCGCAGTTTACCGAGCGTTCGCTGCGTTTTCTCCCTAAGTTTTCCCCTGATTGAGCACTTTCGTCGGAAAGTTGAGGTTAGGCCTTAAGCGGTACCAGGCGCGGAGCAATCATGTTTTCCGGACGCAGGATGTCGTCAAGGGTGCCGTCATCCAAGAGTTTTTCTTCGCGCACCAACTCCAGCACGCCGCGGCCGCTTTCCAGGGCGAGTTTGGCGATACGGGTGGCATTTTCGTAACCGATATACGGGTTCAGCGCGGTAATCAGGCCGATGGAGTTTTCCATCAGTTGACGGCAATGCGCTTCGTTGGCGGTGATCCCGACGATGCAATGCTCGCGCAGCATGTCCATGGCGCGTTGCAGCAGGCGGATTGAGTCGAAGATCTTGTAGGCGATCAGCGGCTCCATGACGTTGAGCTGTAACTGGCCGCCTTCAGCCGCCAAGGTCAGCGCCAGATCGTTACCAATCACTTCAAATGCCACTTGGTTGACCGCTTCCGGGATGACCGGGTTGACCTTGCCCGGCATGATCGAGCTGCCTGGCTGACGTGGCGGCAGGTTGATTTCATTGATGCCGGTGCGTGGCCCGCTGGACAGCAAACGCAGGTCGTTACAGATCTTCGACAGCTTCACTGCGGTGCGCTTGAGCATACCCGAGAACAATACGAAGGCGCCCATATCGGAGGTGGCTTCGATCAAGTCAGCCGCTGGCACCAGAGGCTGGCCGCTGATTGCCGCCAAACGCTCGACCGCGAGCATCTGGTAACCCGGATCGGCGTTGATGCCGGTGCCGATCGCAGTGCCGCCGAGGTTGATTTCAGTCAACAGCTCTGGCGCCAGGCTGCGCAGGCGTGCGAGGTCTTCACCCAGGGTATTGGCGAAGGCGCGGAATTCCTGACCAAGGGTCATAGGCACGGCGTCTTGCAACTGGGTACGGCCCATCTTCAAGACGTGGGCGAACGCTTCACCTTTGGCGGCGAAAGCATGAATCAGGCTGTCGAGACTGGCCAGCAAAGTGTCGTGGCCAAGCAACAAGCCCAGGCGAATCGCGGTTGGGTAGGCGTCGTTGGTTGACTGCGCCATGTTCACATCGTTGTTTGGATGCAGGAAGCTGTACTCGCCTTTTTGCTTGCCCATGGCTTCGAGCGCAATGTTGGCAATGACTTCGTTGGCGTTCATGTTGGTTGATGTACCGGCGCCGCCTTGAATCATGTCGACCACGAACTCATCGTGGAAATCGCCGCGGATAATCCGGGCGCAGGCTTCGCTAATCGCCGCGTGCTTTGCTTCGCTGAGATGGCCCAGTTGGCAGTTGGCGTCGGCGGCTGCTTGCTTGACCATCGCCAAAGCGGTGACCAGCTTCGGATAGTGGGCCAGCGGTACGCCAGAAAGACGGAAGTTGTTTACGGCGCGCAGGGTTTGAATGCCGTAATACGCTTCGCTTGGGACTTCAAGGGTGCCTAGCAGGTCTTTTTCAACGCGGAATGATGCAGCAGCGGACATGATTGAGGTGATCTCTGTATTCGGCGAGAGGTATCGCCATGCCTTATAGGGTAAGGACTTCACCGATATTCAAGCCAATGCTGTTAAACGCTATGCTATGCGTAATCGGCATAATGTCGATGTGACTTGCAAAGGCTGGCAGACGTTGTGCGAAGACCTGCGAGGGAAATATTTGCCGTTTTACGGGTGCTCGAAGCTGACCTGTGGATAACTTTTAAAGCGTTAACCTGATGTTGGGGGATTGATGAATCTGGAAACCAAGTGGCTGGAAGACTTTGTCGCGCTGGCGACCACGCGCAGTTTCTCGCGTGCGGCGGAGAAGCGATTCGTCACCCAGCCAGCGTTTAGCCGGCGGATTCGCAGCCTTGAGTCAATGCTTGGGCTGACCTTGATCAACCGCTCCTGCACACCGATTGAATTGACCGAGGCCGGACAGCTGTTTCTGGTGACGGCGCGCAGTATGGTTGAGCAATTAGGCGAGGTTGTGCGGCATTTGCATAATCTTGAAGGCAAGCAGGGCGAGGTGTTGCAAATCGCTGCCGCGCACTCACTGACCCTGGGGTTTTTCCCTGAATGGATCGCTCGCTTGCGCCGTGAAGGTTTGCCGCTCAATACCCGGCTGGTGGCGACCAACGTGGGTGAGGCGGTGCATTCGTTGCGTGAGGGCAGTTGCGATTTGATCCTCGCTTATTACGATCCTGATGCCGCCTTGCAGATGGACCCGGAAATATTCCCTTCGTTGTATATGGGCAGTACCGAGATGCTGCCAGTTTGCGCAGTCGATGAGCAGGGGCAGCCGTTGTTTGATCTCGACAGTGGCCAAACGGTGCCGTTGCTGGCTTATACCGCCGGTGCGTTTCTTGGGCGCTCGGTGAATCTGTTGTTACGCCAGCGTGCGTTGCGATCGACCACGGTGTATGAAACCGCAATGGCGGACAGCCTCAAAAGCATGGCGCTGCAAGGCATGGGCGTGGCCTGGGTGCCACGCTTGAGCGTGACTGCCGAGTTGCTGCGCGGAGAGCTGGCGGTGTGTGGGACGCAGGCGTGGCAGGCGCCGCTGGAGATTCGCTTATACCGTTGCGCCTTGGTGCGCAAAGCCGCGGTGCGCCTGCTTTGGCGCAAGCTGGAAAGCGGCGAAGTCGGGCAGCCGAAGTAGGGTGGGCGACGTTTTTCCGCCCACCATCAGCGGTTGTGGATATTTCTGCGATTGGCCAGGCGCCGGTGGACAAGCTTGGCGTTGTCACACCCTACGCGGAAGGTGCGACAACCTCGTTTGAGCCTTAGGTCCCTGACTTGATCTTGGTCCAGGCGCGGGTGCGCATCCGCTCGGCTTTCTGCGGCAGCGGCTGGAGCACGTACAGGGTTTTCTGCGCTTCAGCGGTAGGCGTCAGCCCTGCATTATCGCGGATTTCAGATTTCATCATCGGCAAGGCGGCCTTGTTCGGGTTTGGGTAGCCGAGGAAGTTGCTGGTCGATGCAATCACTTGTGGGTCGAGCAAGGTGTTGAGGAATTCATGGGCTTCTTCAACGTTTTGCGCGCTGGCCGGTATGGCGAACGAGTCAAACCACAGTGGCGCGCCTTCTTTCGGTAGGCGCCAATCGACCACTACGCCGTTACCCGCTTCTTTGGCGCGGTTGGCGAACTGATAGAAGCTGCCCGAGTAACCGACGGCTACGCAGATATTGCCATTGGCAATGTCGGTCATGTATTTGGCCGAGTGGAAATAGGCAATATTCGGGCGGATTTTCATCATCAGGTCGGTGGCTTTGTCGTAGTCCTCCTTCTTGGTGCTATTGGGGTTGAGCCCCAGGTAATGCAAGGCGATTGGCATGATATCGCCGGGTGAGTCGAGCATCGCCACGCCACATTGCTTGAGCTTGGAGATGTTTTCTTCTTTGAAAATCAAATCCCAGCTATCGACCGGAGCATCGGCGCCGAGCGCCTCTTTAACCTTGGCCGGGTTGAAGCCAATGATTACCGTACCGTACATGTAAGGCACGGCATGCTCGTTGCCCGGATCGTTGGTCGCCATTAGCTTTAACAGCTCTGGGTCGAGATTTTTCCAGTTGGACAACTTGCTCTTATCGAGCTTCTGGAACACGCCTGCCTTGATTTGAGTGTCTAGAAAGGTGTTGGACGGCACCACCAGATCGTAGCCAGAGTTGCCGGTAAGCAGCTTGGCTTCCAGTGATTCATTGGTGTCGAACACGTCCCAGGTCAGCTTGATCCCGGTGCTTTTGGCGAAGTCTTTCGGCACCGACGGCAAAATATAATCGGCCCAGTTATAAACCCGTAACTCACGCTCAGCTGCGTGTGCTGCGCTGGCCAACATGGCTGTACCGCAGAGTGCGGCACCAATCAGGGTGCGGATTTTCTTCATGATCATGCGTCCTTCTTCGAATTATTAGGTCGGCAGACATTTTCAAAACCTTCCAACACATTGACTGCGTTGACGCCAATGGCTTCGACGGCATAGCCGCCTTCCATGACGAACAGCGTTGGTAAGCCCATTGCAGCAATCCGCTCGCCCATGCTCAGGTAATCCGGGCTGTCGAGTTTGAATTGCGAGATTGGGTCTTCTTTGTAGGTATCGACACCGAGCGAGACAATGACCACCTCGGCGTCGAATGCGTTTATCCGCTTGCAGGCGTCATCCAGGGCGGCGCCCCAGCTGTCCCAGGCACTGCCGGCAGGCAATGGATAGTTGATGTTGAACCCTTCACCCGCGCCTTCGCCATGTTCATCGGCATGGCCGAGGAAGAAGGGGAATTCAGCCAGCGGATCACCATGGATCGAGGTGAACAGCACATCGCTGCGTGAGTAGAAAATAGACTGAGTACCGTTGCCGTGGTGATAGTCGACATCGAGAATCGCCACCCGCTTGGTACCTTGGTCGATAAAGGCCTGTGCGGCAATGGCGGCATTGTTGAGGTAGCAATAGCCGCCCATCACATCGCTGGCAGCGTGATGGCCTGGTGGTCGGCACAAGGCAAATGCGCTCTGTGCGCCGTTTGCAATTTCGCGCTGGGCGGTGAGTGCGACCTGTGCGGCGCTGTAAGCCGCTTGCCAAGTACCTGCGGTAATGGGGGCGCCAGCGTCAAAGCTGTAGTAACCGAGTTGCCCGTGCAGGCTGGTTGGCAGGCGTTGGCTCAGGGTGCGCGCCGGCCAGGTGTAGGGCAGCAGATCCCCGTTTCCGTCTTGCTCTTGCCAGCGCGCCCAAGCCCCTTCGAAAAAATTCAGGTATTCGGCGGTGTGAATGCGCTCTATGGGCGCGCGGCCAAAATCCTGCGGCTCGCGAATCTCACCAATATTGCGATCCTTAACGCGCTGGAGAATATGATCAGCACGCTTGGGCATCTCAAAGCAGGGCATCAATTTGCCGTCGATCAACTCGCAGCTGCCGTGATGGAGGTGATGGTCGTCGCTGTAAATGGTGAGCATGATGGGAAGCCCTGCAGTTATTTGTTATGGCTCCATTGTTTGCCTGCAGGACGCCTGGGTGAACGCTGACAACGGCCAAAAGGGGATCGATATGGCCAAATTTTGCGACCGCTGCGAGCCTTTTCCTGCCTGTGGCGGGCTACCGTTCAGACTCTGAAATGGCTGGGCGCAACGCCGCTCCAGCGCTGGAACGCGTGGCGGAAGCTGGCTGTTTCACTAAAGCCGAGCTCTTCGGCAATCCGGTAGATGGGCCAGTGTTCCTGGCCCAATAACTCCTTGGCACGGGCAAAGCGCAGCTCATCAAGCAGCTCCTGGTAGTGCGTGCCCAATGTATGCAGATGACGACGCAGGGTTCGTGGCGAGCAGTGCATTTGCTGCGCCAGTTGTTCCAAACCGGGTGGATTGGGAAGCTGCGCTTCTATTTGCTGGCGTACGCGGTTTAGCCAGGCTTGCCGGGTGGAGAACTCGGCATTTTGCTGGCGACAGCGCACCAGCATTTCTTGATGAGTGACCGGATCGGCCAGGGGCAGGCGCTTATGCAGCAGCTCTGCGGGGAAGGAGAAGGCATTTTGCTTGGCATCAAAGCTAATCTGTTGGCCAAAGCTGGATGCGTAAAACGCCACATAGTCGGGTTGTTGATGGGTGAAGGTTGCGCTGGTCACGCTTATGGGGTCACCGAGTAAGTCGTCGCACATCAACTTCAGTGAAGCCATGCACATCTCGACATTAAACACTTCAAGTTGCTTTAGCTGCTTGTAGTCGCTGGCGCTAATCCACGCAAGGTCGTTCTCGACATGCAAATTGAGTTTGAAATAGGTACCCAACAGCGCCGGGTAGTCGAACATAAAGCGCAGGGCGTCACCTAAGGTTGCACTCGACAGCGCGGCGTAACCGAGCAATCCATAGGCTGAAACATGCATGCGTCGGCCCAACTCAAGGCCAAGGTCGCTGCGCAGGGCCAAGCCGTTGGCACACACTTGCAACTCTTGATGACGGGTAATACGCGTATCGCTGCTGTCCAGTGCCTTGGGGTCAATGCCGCTGTCAGCCAGCAGCGCTTCGATAAGCTCGGGCTGATTAGCAAAATATTTGAGGGTCAATGAGACCACATGCAGTGTCGTTAAGTGGGCCTGCAACATTGCTGCGTCCGTATTTATTGTTTGAATACAGGTTAAGCAAAATATACGCCGAGTTTGACGACAATCTGCGGAATATCAGCGTTCTGGTAGATAATTGCCGTTTTGGCCTATATTTGTTGCGGTCAAAGTATGACCAACGGTAAGGGTTAAAGCCCCATTCTCCGGTGTTTACACGCGTTTTTTTGCGGTACACTGCGCGGCCTTCGGCCGGCGGCACCCGGCCATATATCGCAAACAAGCCACGCTGGTTAAACCGCGTGGCTTGTTAGTTTTTGACGCGCCAGCTGGCGCCAAAGCAAGAGGCACAACGATGAGCACACTGGTAGGCGTGATCATGGGCTCCAAGTCCGACTGGAGCACCCTTAGCCACACCACCGAGATGCTGGATAAGCTGGGTATCGGTTATGAGGTGAAAGTTGTTTCAGCTCACCGCACCCCGGACTTGCTCTTCCAGTATGCCGAGCAGGCCGAGTCTCGTGGTATCCAGGTGATTATTGCGGGCGCTGGCGGCGCTGCACATTTACCGGGCATGTGTGCGGCTAAAACGCACCTTCCTGTACTGGGCGTGCCGGTGCAATCGTCGATGCTTTCCGGTGTTGATTCGCTGCTGTCCATCGTCCAGATGCCAGCCGGCGTGCCGGTTGCCACCTTGGCGATAGGCAAGGCGGGTGCAGTTAACGCGGCGCTGCTGGCAGCGAGTATTCTTGGCCATCAACACCCTGAGTTTCATGAGGCGCTGAAGAAATTCCGTGCCGAGCAAACTGAAACTGTTTTGGACAATCCAGACCCGCGCAACGCTTGAGTCGATCTAAAAGGGCTGTGTTATGAAAATCGGTGTAATCGGTGGCGGCCAGCTGGGCCGCATGTTGGCCTTGGCGGGCACTCCGCTGGGCATGAACTTCGCATTTCTCGACCCGGCGCCAGACGCCTGTGCACAGGCATTGGGTGAGCATATTCGCGCCGATTACGGTGATCAGGATCATTTGCGTCAGCTGGCCGATGAAGTGGATCTGGTGACCTTTGAATTTGAAAGCGTCCCGGCTGAAACCGTTGCCTTCCTGTCGCAGTTCGTGCCGGTTTATCCGGGGGCGCAAGCCTTGCGCATCGCCCGCGATCGTTGGTTTGAGAAGTCGATGTTCAAGGATCTTGGTATCCCGACCCCGGATTTTGCCGACATCCAATCGCAAGCGGATCTTGATGCCGCAGTCGCCAGCATTGGCCTGCCCGCCGTGATGAAAACCCGCACCCTGGGTTACGACGGCAAGGGGCAAAAGGTGCTGCGCAGCGCTGACGATGTTGCAGGCGCATTTGCCGAGCTCGGCAGCGTGCCATGTTTGCTCGAGGGTTTCGTGCCATTCACGGGCGAAGTTTCGCTGGTGGCTGTGCGTGGTCGCGACGGTGACACCCGTTTTTACCCTCTGGTGCACAACACGCACAACAGCGGCATTCTCGGCCTGTCGATTGCCAGCACCGATCACCCGCTGCAGGCGTTGGCTGAAGATTACGCCAGCCGCGTGCTGGATAAGCTCAGCTACGTCGGTGTGCTGGCCTTTGAGTTCTTTGAAGTCGATGGCGGCCTCAAGGCCAATGAAATCGCTCCGCGTGTGCATAACTCTGGCCACTGGACGATTGAAGGTGCTGAATGCAGCCAGTTTGAAAACCATCTGCGCGCCATTGCAGGTTTGCCGCTGGGTTCAACAGCCAAGGTTGGCGAGAGCGCCATGCTCAACTTCATTGGCGAAGTGCCGCCTGTGGATAAAGTGATCGCCATCGCCGACTGCCACCTGCATCACTACGGCAAAGCGTTCAAGGCTGGACGCAAGGTCGGCCACGCCACAGTGCGCAGTAAAGATCGCGCCATACTGGATCAGCAAGTCGCCGCCGTACAGGCCCTTATCGACGCCTGATAACCGGACCTGGCGCTGTGCAACGCAGCGCCAGGGGAACCTCCATTGGGATTGGCCGTCAGATGGCTGAGCGCCATAGTTGTTCTAGACTGTGGTTTGAGCGCCAGTATCGTCCAGTGATGATACCCACTGCTTGAACCTGAAGCGCAATCACTTGAAATGGAGAGCAAGCCATGGGAATTATCGGCACAATTTTTATCGGTCTGATTGTAGGTCTAATTGCACGCTTCCTTAAGCCTGGCAATGACAGCATGGGCTGGATCATGACCATCCTGCTGGGTATCGGCGGATCGCTGGCAGCCACTTACGGCGGTCAGGCGCTGGGCATTTATCAAGCAGGCCAGGGCGCTGGCTTTATCGGCGCAATCGTTGGTGCGGTGGTACTGTTGTTTATCTACGCCATGGTTAAAAAGAACTGATTCAAGACTTAGTGGTCATGCAAGAAGCCGCCGCGTGCCAGCACATGGCGGCTTTTCTATTTGTAGCGTCGCTATTGTCATAGCTTGCATGCGTTGGCGTGCGGGATAAACTGCAGGCCTGCTTCTCGCCGAGATACTGTTGATGTTGCGTTTGATATTACTGCCGCTGTTGCTGGTCAGCAGCTTGGCCTTTGCTGAGCTACCTGAAACTGACTGGCTGGAGTTGATGCCTGCCGAAGACCAGCAAGCCTTGGAAGACATGCCGGAAATCACCCACGACAGCCCAGAAGACGACAGTACCTTCTATCAATCGGGCGGCCTCAAACAGCATGATGCAAAGCTTCCCGCCGTGATGTACTCGGCTAAAACCGTCGCGGCGTTTAACGGCAAGCAGATTCGGCTTGGCGGCTATCCCGTACCACTCGAAAGTGATGCCGAGGGGCGCAGCACGTTGTTCTTCCTTGTGCCCTATCCAGGCGCCTGTATTCACGTGCCGCCGCCGCCGCCGAACCAACTGGTGCTGGTGCGCTATGCAAAAGGTATCGCGTTGGAAGACATCTACGCGCCGCTGTGGGTCAGTGGTGAAATCAAGGTCGAGAGCGTCAGCAACGATCTTGCCGATGCGGCCTACGCACTGGATGCCAGCGAAGTGAGACTGGTCGAAGAAGCAGACCTCTGACCCAACTTATGGCGCATTTCAGCAGGCTTGTGTCTGTGGATAAGTTAGCTTTCGCTTTTGTTCTTCGCCGCAATCCACTGCGACATGTACTGCGTGCTCTTGAGCGTGTGGTGGCGGAGCATGCCACCGATGAAGTTATCACGGCGATGCGCGTCCAGATTCTCGCTTAGCTGGGCCAGCCGGTTGATCAATTCGCGTCCAAGGCGCTGGCGATCAAAGCGCTGTTGCAAAATCGCAGTGCCTTGCGCCTGGGCCTGCAGCCAGTGGTTTTCATCTTCATACAGCGCCACGGCGGCATCGACAAATGCGCTCGCGCAACCCACCACCGCTCCGCCCCAAGGCATCTCACCGTGCATCCCTTCGCTGCCAATTGCGGTAGTGATGCTCGGTGTGCCGCATGCCATTGCATCCGCGAGCTTGCCTTTAATTCCCGCACCAAAGCGCAGCGGCGCCAGGCACACCCGCGCTTGGCCCATGACTTGATGTGCGTCATCCGCCCAGCCCAGCACATGAAACCCTTGCTTGGGATTGTGCAGCGCAGTGGCTTTGGGCGGAGGATAGGCGCCGTAAACATGCAACTGAGCGTGCGGCAGCCGTTGGCGAACCAGCGGCCACAGCGCGTGCTTAAGCCACAACACCGAATCCCAGTTAGGTGCGTGGCGGAAATTGCCGATGCTGATGAAGTGCGCACGCTCAGCAAAAGGTGCGGGCTCGCTCGCGCTGGGAATTAGCATCAGGGCACAGTCATGCAGCAGTGTGGTTGGTACCGAGAACGCCTGTTGCAGTAATCGCATCTCGAATTCAGAGATCATCAGGCTCAGGTCACTGCGAAAGATTGCGGCGACCTCGCGCTTGGCCGTATCTGAATTGGCCATGACCTCAAACAGTTGGCCAGGGTCTGCCGAGACCGCGTCTACGCTCTGTTTGTCGGCTTCATTCGAGCAGGCTTGCTGGGCAACTTTCAGCAAGTGATGACGCGCTTCACGCAAACTGTGCAAGTCGCATGTGTCCAGGACTCTCATGGCTTCAGGGCAAGCACGTTCGACTCGCCAGGCGAACTGCTCCTCGGTAAAGAACCGGTCGAACAGCACCATGTCGGGCTGCAGTTCAGAGAGCCATTGGTCAAAGCTGTCGCAGTTAAGCGCAATTTGTACCTCAGCAATGCCCAGCTCAGCTAAGTCCGCGCGGTGCTCGGACAGCGCGGCGGCACTGGCGAAGGTCACTCGCCAACCTTGCGCGCGAAACAGTTCCAGCAACTCCATCATCCGGCTACCTGCGGCTGATGAACGTGGTTCTGGCCAGACATAGCCGATAACAAGGATGTTTTGCATGAGCAGAGAAGGGAGCCGGTTGCCGAAAGTACGGATTGTAACGGAGTTGGGCTGTGAGGTTTCCACGCTTCGCTTGGCGATCTACCTGTATTTATCTGCAGGGGCCGTGCAGATATAAATTTAATGCAATCGAGACTAGTAAACTCGACTTTTTTGACTATGTTTTACCCTAAAATGCGAGCAATCAACGGATACTGGCTTGCTGGAATACTCAGGTTCACCCAATGCTCCGAGCTGAACGAGAGCGATATTCCGCAAGTAGATTAAATCAAATGGTTAAGTGGTTTTAAACATACAAGGATATCTAGCCATGTTGCGCAAAGTTTTATCGTCTATCGCGCTGTTAGGCATTGCAGGAAACGTGTCGGCAGGCGGCATCATGGTCTATGAGGTTGGCCAAGAGGGCGCAGGCTTAGCCAACGCGGGCGCGGCTGTGTTGGTCACGGACCCCAGTATCCTGATGAACAACCCTGCTGGCCTGACCGCCTTGAAAGGCACCCAGGTCAACGCCAATGGCCAGTTGATGCTGGGCCACATCAATTTCTCGCGTGATAACGATAATACGATTGATGGCAACGAGGGCGGCAACGCCTTGAAGTACTTTCCCGGCGGTAGCGTTTTTGCCAGCCACCAGATAAATGATCGAGCCACTGTCGGATTCGGCATGGTGGGCAACTTTGGCTTGGCAGTGAATTATGACGATGATTGGGCAGGGCGTTACTTCACCCAAAAGTCATCGATCATTGGCGTCGCGTTCCAGCCTACGCTCTCCTACAAACTCACCGATGATCTTTCAGTTGGTTTTGGTCCGCGGGTTGTATTTGGCCGGTTCATCACGGAGGTGGCGGTAAACAATAACCCGCTTGGTATCGGTAATGCGGAAGATGGCCAGCTTAAATATCAGGATACGGACTGGGGGCTTGGGGTCACTGCCGGGCTTATGTATGACCTGAGCGATCGCACTCGCTTGGGACTGTCCTATGTCAGCTCGGTCAAGCTCGAGTTTGAAGACCAGCCGGATTTTGATGACATCAGCAACCCACTGCTCAACGTTGCCTTGGGCCGGATCAATGCTGATCAACTAAACGTCGACATGACCATCCCGCAATATGCCTTGGCGAGCATCTCCCACCAGCTCAATGACCACTGGACGATCCTCGGAAGTGCTGGCTGGCAAGACTGGAGCGAGTTCGGCAAGATCGGTGTCGAGGTTGACGGCAATCCTGATGGGTCATCTGTATCGCGCCAGGTTGATCGCAAATATAAAGACACTTGGCACCTGTCGCTCGGTGCACAAAATCAAATGACTAACAAACTGCGGATCAACATGGGGGTTGGTTACGACAGCTCCGCTGTCGACGATGATGATCGCACCGTCGATGTCCCAGTTGGCGCTGCCTGGCGCTTTGCTACTGGCCTTAACTACAAGGTCGATGAAAGCATGTCAGTCAACCTGAACTACACCCTGATATGGATGGATGACCTGAGCGTCGAGCAGAGCAAGAGAAATGGTCAAACCATCTCTGGCGAATACAAGAAAGCAGCGATTCATGTTCTTGGCGGCGGTGCTACCTGGCGCTTCTAGAGCACCCGTCACAATTGCCACAGCGCCGAGCGATCAATGAACGAACGCTCGGCGCTGAACAATGGCTGCAATAGCCGTTACAGCCCCAGTGTATTACTCGCCCAAGGTCAGCTTCATGCTTTTGGTCAGCGCTTTCAGGCTGGGCATAAGTGCTTCAGGCGGTGGTGTCAGGCCTGTTAAATCGTCGGTGCCTTGTTTAAAGGTCTTGGCTTGTATCGCGATCAGGGGTTTAGTCAAGCCGCCGATATGAGCCAGGCCAAACCATGCACGCTCCTTCTCTGCCGAGCCCGGCTTTGGATCAAGTCGCCAGCCGTCCATACCCACCAATTGCCTGTCGAAGTACAGCGACTCAATAAACGATGTTTTCTCCCAGTTTTCTCTGTCGTAGCCGGGGTTGTAATCGGTGTTGTAGGTGCCTGAGGTGGCCTTCATGTACGGGTCACCAGCAGAAGCATTGAGAATGGTGAATATCACGTTGGGTTCACGGGTAAAGCGCAGGCTGTTTTTGATACTGTACTTGGTTTTGCCATCATCGTGGATAAAACCATACGGGAAGCAAAAGCCCGGGCCTTTTGGCACTTCATACAAATCGCGTGGTTGAAAGCGTGCGATAAGGTCTTTAATGCGCTGTGATTTATTTTTATCGTTGCTTTTAAGCGAGAAATAATAAATACGATTCTTACGCCAAAGTAAGACATCGTAGATGGTAGATTTACCTCCAAGAAAGTAGGCGTCAGGGATATCTAGGTCGTGTTCATAGGCATGAGCAAGAGGGATATCGTGCTCTATTTTGGATATGTTTTCCTCCCAGCTTTTAATAGCATCTTCGATGCCTTCAGTGCTTTTCATGTTTTTTAATTCTAAGAGTATTTCATTTTTTCTCGCCAATTCTTTTATCAAACTTTTTTGGTATTGGCTGCGAGATTCTTTCGCGTATCTAGCAGCGCTATCAAGCACCGATCGCTCAACGATATCACTTACATAAATTACTAGGTTGCTATAGTCATAACTAGCATGTTCTCGATCACTAAAGACATGTTTAGAAAAGACGTGCCCACCACCACCGGTTATCCTTGCAACATAATTTGTATGAAAAGTTGCCCATTGCATGTCTTCTGGTACATCAAAGGTTAATCGGCCAATACATTCTTGGTGAACTGTGTCTGCTTGAGCCAGGTGAATTGGCAGCAACCAGCAAAAGCCTAGGCTCAATAATAATTTGTTCATGTGCGCTGGCCTTTGTCATTTTTGCTATTGGTTGTCATTGCAAGCGAGGCGTCATGCTCAAGCCCTTGCTGTTTCTGGTTTTGTGCAAGTAACGTCAGGTTGATACCTGAATCGTTGTTCTCTCCCCGTGTCCAGTTGATGGGTAGCGCGCAGATAAAGCCTTGTACACCAATTGGAGGGGAGAAACTTTTGACCGGTGTAAGAGAGCTTGAGCGCCAAAAAATTTCCTCATAAGGCATCGGCTCATATAATTCGCCTCTGCCATCTGGTGATTGGTAAACCCAAGTCGGCCAAACAGGCGTAGGGAAACCGTCTTCATAGTCTTCCATTTGCGGGGATACAAGCGGCTGAAGCTGGCTAATATTTTGTGGAATAAAATTGAATGATGTGTTGTAAATATCAGTATTTTTGCTTGAACGGGCCTGTATAGCTTGCCATGTTTTCTTCGCTGCCGGTTGCTCCAAATAGTTCTCTAACTCGCAGGCAGACTTAATAGAAGATGGCTTAGTGAGGCTTAACCCAAAATGTTTTTTCCAGAGGTCGATTCGCAATTGTTGAACAGCCTTGCTGACGGGCACTGCGTTTTCACCATCTAACTTGGCTTGAACAGGGGTGCTGTCGCGCACGATTACGGCCAGTTCTGAATCGCGGTCACCTTGTAGGCTGCGATCATTGATATTGGCGCTGCCTAGAATGGCAACTCGGTCGTCTGCTATCAATAATTTACTGTGGATATAGATTTGCTCGGTGACGACGCGACCGTTCAAGGTGTCCCAGTTACGTAAGTTGAGCAGGGTCAGGTATTGGCTCCAGTCTTGTTGCTCATAAACGGGGCGGTCCTTTCTGTCTTTGACCTCAATACCTTCAAGCGCTTCGGCTTTTGTGCGGCCTCGTTGCATCTGCTCATGCAGCGCCATATGTCGCTGAATACCCTTAACCAAGCTGTACTCACCAAATACTAAACTCTGCATGGTCAGGCTGACTTGGTGCATGATATTTAGGGTGTTCAATGTGCCTTCCGGGTGAACGGGTAACACCATATAAACGTGAAAAGGAAGTTCTTCATCAATGGCGCGACCGATGCGATTGACAAGGGATTGACCAATATCATTGAGCAACCCACTTTGCTCTTCTCCCAGTTTTTGGGTTACCCAGCCCGTTGCATTACTACTGAATATTGCCCACATGTCAGTTAAAAATTGCTTTGCTTCTGCACCTGGGTCTTGGGCTATAGAGTCAATTTCTTGCCAGTTAAGCTGCCAAATATCCTCGGCTTCTAGGGCTTCACGCAGACGAACACGAGCGACTAAATTTTGCGGCAAGGTCATTGGGTCACGTAGGCTTGCCATCGGACCAGATAGTTTTATACCTGGAAAATGTTCTTGCTCCTCACCAAAGGCGCTTTGAAAGAACTGGTTCTCAATATAGATAAACTGTTGAGCGCTGGAGATGGCTTGCTGCATGGCGCTTTTACAGTTGGCTTGCATGCCGCCGGTATCAATACCGGGTGGCAACGGTAGGTTAACTCCAGCTTTGCTGCGACCCTGCTGTTCTTGCTGGGTCATGCGTGCTGATGCGCTGCGCAGCACTTGCACACTCACGCCAGCAGCTTTGACGGCAGGTGGTTGCGGCAGTTGTTCAGGGGTTTGGATGAATACAGGCTCAGGCTTGCTAAATTTAATATCCAGTAAACCATCGACGTTAAGATGGTGTTCGAGATTTACGCCTTTAATAAGACGATTCAGCCAGATCATGATTGTCTCTAATGCTTTGCTGACAACTGCGGTGTTCTGAATTGATGGGGTGTCGGCAATGTAGGCTTGTTGTCCATTCCAACGATCAATAAAGTTGCGGGAAAGGTCGTAGACCGATGGCCCTTCAATTCGGCTGTGCACATCTTGCCAGGGCATGCGCGGCTGGTCTGCATCCAAGGTTGTATTGTTTGGGGATGCCAATGGCTGAGCATCCTCACTGAGGAAAGGATATGGCTGCTGATTTTCCCATGATTGGTTCTGCAACATTCCATAAATAAACCAAAGCACCGAGTTGGCTAGTTCATTGACGTTGCCCATGACATCTCCAGGCAGATCTTCATAGGTGCCTTTACTGATAATTTTCAGCACATGGCCTAGCTCTGTAGTGCTCATCCATTCGTTGATGAGCACAGTGCTTTTAATTCGTAATGACTCGGTGATGTTGTTTCCAGCAAGTTGCAGCTCATCGAGCCAGTTTATCAAGCGTGTTTTGAATGACTGCTCTAACGCTTGTGTGTCTAGGTTATCGCGGATCAGTTGAGCAACTGCTTTGCAGGTTTTTGCCAGAAGCTCGCGCTTTGTTTGCGCAATTGAAGCTGTAGCTTGATCAATACTCTGATTCGCACTTTCGAGTGCTCGGCCAATATCTTGGACCCAGCTCAATGCAGGGCTTTCCATAAAATTGGAAAGATAGTTTGCGCCATTCAACGCATTGGCCCTGCTTATGGGAATCGACATTTCAAGACTCAGGCTGCTGTCAATTCGACGCACTACATCAGGCACTAACTCAATACTTGCAACAGGTTTGGACAGGTCAAATAGCGTCGCCAGCATCAAGCCGTTTGCACTGACATGATCTTGAAGCTTCATCCATCCCAGTTTGGGTAGCCCTGGGTTGTAAGCATCGTTGCCTTTGCGAGTGCTGGCGTCGAGGCTAAAATTGTTGTCGTCTCTGCGCCCGTAGGCAAGATCAATACCGCCGACGTAGCCGATGCTATTGTCAATCACTACTGATTTTTGATGATGCGAGAAGGCAACACCCATGCCTTTCATATCGCTTTGTTGAATCGCAGGTGTACAAAAAGCTCTTGGGCCGCCAGTCAAGCCTGCATTTAGCTGGAAAATGGCCAGCATGGTTTCGAAGTCATAAGTGCCCATGGCGGCACTTGGGCTCAGCCAAGGCATTACATAGACTTTCAGTGAAGACGAGCGTTTTAGGGCTTGATAGAGGCACTGCCAAAGACTGCGTTCGCCATCAAGTAGTACGTCATAGTTGACCTGCCAGCCGGTAATGAAAATTGATTGATTAGCTTGGTCAATCGCACTCGCAAGGTTTTTGAAATAGTCCTCGCCCGTGGTAAAAAATTTAACCTCATTGCCCGTGCGCTTCGGGGCAAAAAGTCCTTGGCCTTTGAGGAAATAGTCCGGTGCGGAGTATGCGATACGCGCTTGGCCGTCTTGGGTATTAATCTGGCTAAGCTCTTTTACTCGAACGCCATTGTAAGCAGGATTGGTCGCCATGATTGATCAGCCTTTGGATTGAAGGTAGGTGTAGAAGTCAGTCATACAGGCGGTGTCCTGCTTACTGCGTTCGTGATCAAGTAACGATGGCGTGCCTCGATTTGGTGATACGCAGTCGTTGAAGTCTAATGCGCTAAGGGCGTGGTGCTCGCTGTCCCATTGAGGCTGCTCAAGGAACAAACGCAGGCTTACTTGCTGGCCCGGATAGGCTAGGAAGAGGCTTTGCGAGGCACTTGTGTAGGCTTTGGATAGCGTGGTTTGTTGGTTTGAGTCGAGCACTATTTGCCCTTGCTCATTGGTTTGGCCTTGCAACAATACCTGCTCTTTTCCTGTTTGCAGAATGCGCCAAGGTGTAAACGCTAATGGGAAGCCGTCTTCACCAGGTACATCACGCAACTCAATATTGAATACGTAATCGCGCGGTTCAACCAGGTCACGCGGTTGTAGTGTGCCAGGACTGGCGCTCTTCAAAAGGTCTCCAGCCTTGTCCGTATCTACTGGTAAAGGAATAACCGGCAGCAGCGCCGCAATTCCCGTCCCCTTGCCCGGAGATCCACCAGCGTTGTAGCGGATGATTGGACCGACCATGCTGATGCCGCTTGGGTCGAGTTTGATAAAGCTGCCGCCTGCTTGCAGGGTGAGTTCTACGCCTGCTTCGATGACCATTTTTTGTCCGGCCTTGAGGTGGATTTCGCGGCCGGCTTTGGTCAGTTGGGCGGTGCCGAGTTGGGTGTGTTGGCTGACACCGATGCTCAGGTGGTCGTTGGCTTTGGTTTCGATTTTGCGCGCGCCGGTAACGGTCACGTGTTCTTCGGCTTTGAATTCACTGAAGCTGTTGGCTTCGACGGTGTCGTGGCGTTCGTTGCCGATGTGGATTTTCTGGTCGTGTTCGATGTTTTCATCGAGGTCGCGCTGGGCGTGGATAAATATTTGTTCTTCGCCCTTTTTGTCTTCCAGGCGCAGTTCGTTGTAACCGGCGCCGCCCGGCGTGCTGAGGGTTTTAAAGGTGCTGCGGGTTTTGTTCGCAGGCAGGGCATAAGGCACATTGTTTTCTGCGTGGTACAGGCAGCCGGTAACCACGGGTTGATCGGGGTCAGCCTCAAGAAAGGTCACCAGCACTTCCATGCCGATACGAGGAATGGCGATGCCGCCGTATAGGTCGCCTGCCCAATTCGAGGCGACGCGCAGCCAGCAGCTGGATTTGTCGTCGCCGCTGCCTTCGCGGTCCCAGTGGAATTGCACCTTGATGCGGCCGTACTGGTCGCAGTGAATCTCTTCGCCCGCAGGGCCGGTGACCACCGCGGTCTGGCTGCCCAGTACTTGTGGCTTGGGATGCAGCAGCGGGGGGCGGAAGGGAATATCCCAAGGGGTTGCGATAAAGCTATTGCGGTAGCCCTGCTGGAAGTCATCCGTGTCGCCAACGTCATGGGTCATGGATTCTTCGAGCACTTGCGGTTGTTTACCTTCATGGCGAACCTGATGGATCAGCCACAAATCATTCCATTCGCTGCGCGGGTGATCTGAAATTTCCAAAAAGTGACCGCTGATCAACCCCGGTTGGTCGCTGTTACCTTCGGCCAAGCGATAGTCACTGCGGTGGCGTTCAACTGCGCGTTGGCTCAGGTGCTTGCCGCGTTCGCGCTCGCTGAAGCGGCCGGGATAGCTGTAGTCTTCCAGGTCTGGCAGGGCTTTGGCGTCTTCGTCTTGTGGCTGTTTGTAGGCAGCTTCAAGCTGCAGGCGCGGCGTCTCAAAGTTGTAGTCACGTTGGGTGACACGGCTGCTGCGCGTTTGCTGGCGCATGGCAAAGCGGCGGATCGCCGGTTCATTGGCAACCATGCCGCTGCCGGGTAAATAGACGGTCGGCTGGCCCAGTTTGGGGAATACGCTTTGGTCATCGCCAAACACCAGCATGTGGGCATCAGGGCTGTGCTGGAAGTGGTAATGAATACCTTCCTCTTCGCACAGGCGCTGAATGAAATGCAGGTCGGTTTCATCGTACTGCACACAATATTCGCGGGGCGGATAAACAGTCGGGCCCAGTTGGAATTGGTAGCTATTGCTGAGGATGCCGTGCTCCTCCAGCACCGCGCTGATGATTTGCGGCACGTTCAGCGCTTGATAAATACGCTGGTTGGTGCGTCGCGCCAAGTAGCTCAATTGCGGCACGATAGTTAATTGATAGCGGGTCAGGCGCTTGCCTGACTCGCGCTGGGCGAAGCTCTGGATGATGCCGTGAATACCCGCGCCTTGCGGGGTAAAGGCCAGAAATGCGGTCTTGCCGAGCAGGCTTTCAAGGTCGATATCGGGTTGTTCGCTGACCACCTCGATTTGAAACAGGTAAGGCTGGCTGATGCGTTCAACGCCTGTGAAGTTGAGTACCTGCAAATCGTGCGGCTGGTCTTTGATGCTCAGGCTGAAATGGGTTTCATTGGCCGGATTGAACATATCGGTTTCCTTGTGCAGTAATCATCCGTGGGCACCTTTTGACGAGAAATGATTCAGCCATCCTGTTCGTCTTGCAGGCTCGGGCGTTTGGAACGCATGCAGTAGTTCGGTGCAGCACTGGCTGCGGTGTTGCGGTTCGAAGGCGATCGCCTTGAGCAGCGCATCCCAGCAAAGTTGCGGGATCTTGTCGGGGCGTTGCAGTTGTTGATCAAGTTTTATGTTCATCGCCTGGCGCGCACTGAGGCGCTGGAACGGATGCTTGCCGCTGCTCAGTTCAAGCAGTACACAGGCCAACGCATAAATATCGGCTGCCGGGGTGAGTGGCTCACCGTTGATCAATTCCAGGGCGGCATAGCGCGGTGTCCAGGCGTTGAAGCGTGTGCGCGACAGGCGCGGCAGGCCTGTTAGCAGGCCTTCCATTGGCTGGCCGAGGCCGTAGTCAAATAAGCGCAAGCCATCATCGGCGAGCAGTACGTTGCTCGGCTTTATATCGCCATGAAGCACGCCTTTTTGATGCGAGTAGAGCAAGGCCTCAATCAGTGGAATGGCAATGCTGCGCAGTTCATCCCAGGGTAAACCGTGAGGCTGGTCGCAGAGCAACTGATCAAGAGTCGGGCCTTTCAACAGCTCAAGGGTGATGAACGCCCGCTTGCTTGATATATCGACATCAAAGTTGAACACGCGCACCACATTGGCGTGTTGCAGTTTGGATGTGAGGGCAAACTCACTAAACAACAGTGCATTGGCGTCGGGGTATTCAGCGAAGTCATCGCTTACGGTTTTGAGTGCAATGTAGGGATCGGGGTCGCCAAATTGCTCACGTAGCAGATCCCGCGCGCGATAGACCACGCCCATGCCGCCAACACCCAGCAGGCGCTCAAGTTTGTAACGACTGCCTAATATCTCCGCCATCTCGCTTAGCTCGACTGGCGCTTGTGGCGGCGCCGATCTGGCGGCATTTTCAGCGAAGGCAAAGTAGGTCAGGTCATTGGGCTCGTCATTGAGCGCTGCTGGCGTGTCGGTGGCGTTTGGGCTAGTCATTAGGCGTCCTCATTGGCGCACCAATACGGCGCTGAGGTTGTCGCGGGCGGGGCCATCAAGCACTTGGTCAAACATCCGGGAAATGGCCAGGTGTGGTGATGACAGGTTGAGCTGGGCGCTGATCGAGTCGGCGCTCAGGCTTTGGTACAAGCCGTCACTGCAGAGCAAGAACGCATCATTGGGAAACACGTCCAGCTCGATTGTTTCCAGTTGCAGGTCTTCATAGGCACCAATGGCGCGGGTTAGGGCATGTGAGCCGGGATGGAACCTGGCCTGCTCGGTGGTGATTTTTTTCTCGTCGATCAATTGTTGAGCGAGGGAGTGATCACGAGTCAGTTGGTAGAGGCGGTTGCCTCGCCACAAATAGCAGCGGCTGTCGCCAGCCCAGACACAGGCCGCCCGTTCACCATCAATCAGCAGCGCGACTACTGTGCTGCCGATGATGGCGTCGGGGCGGGCGGCGGTGACGGTCAGTTCCTGGCCGAGCCGCCGGTTCAGGTCATGCAAGCATTTGCGCACATGCTTGAGACGCTCCTCCAGCTCGCACTCATGGGGTAACTCAGCGAGCTGCTCGACGATCAAACGACTGGCCAGGGCACCGTTCTGATGGCCGCCCATGCCGTCGGCGACCACCCACAGGCCGCGCTCTGGCATGGCCAGGAACGCGTCCTCATTGCGTGCTCGCACTTTACCGGTCTCGGTTCGTGCCACACTTCGCCAGCGGCTTGCTGCGCCCTGCATTAGAGCGCAGCCGGCAGTCTGAAACTGCGCAACATGTTGATGTCAAAGGGGTTTGGTGAGCGCTGGCTGTGCAGCAAGTAGTTCGCACGTAAGCCACCCAAATCAGCTTTAAGCAGCAACACATCGCGGCCGCTGTGGTAGTCGACACTCATCAGGTCAAGCAGGCGAAACAGTGACCATGGCCCGTTGTTTTTCTCAATCCCAACACGGCGGCCATCGAGTTCCTCAAGAACCAGGCTGGTACGACCTTCGTTCGCCTGGGCTGGCCAACTGAACGAGGTTTGTACAATTGGCCCGTGGCGGTACTCGAGGTTTTCATCGCCGAAGCGGAAGTCGGCTCGTGCCAGGCTTGAGTCCAGTGAGTAAGGCTCCAGGGTAAACAGCACCTGCGGCTCGTTGGGGTTCTCGGCAAAGAAGCTGCGGCGAATGGTTTGAGCATTGCCCATTTGACGTAGGAAAGACCCCGAAATCGGCATGCCTTGGTCATCGACTCGACGCAATTGATACTTGCCGGCGCTGCCACGAACAAAGGGTTTGAGGTAGCTGTCGAAGAAGTCCTGGGCAATACCGCCGGCCTTGAAGAACTCCCGGAAGTCGGCAATGGCGACGTCGCTGTCACTGTCAGCGCTAAATGGATAGCGATTGCGCAGCGAGTTGCGATAAGCGCCGTACAGTTCACTCTTGTAGCGCTTGTTGAGATAGCCATAGGCCTCATTCAAGGTCAGCGTCCAGCTGCCGATTGCCAAGGGTTGGATCCAGCCCTGGACGGGCATTGGCAAGCGTGCCGCCGCAGCTGTCACCTGGTCGATCGCATTCGAGCGACCTCCCATGCGGCCTTTGGCCTGCTCAAACGCCGATTGCTCCGGTGCGCTGGCATTGGCCAGGCTGTTGAGTTGGATTTGCAGCTCGCTCAAGGCTTGCTGGGTTGCTGCCAGCTCTGGGCCTGGGCCACCTTCTTTATCCAGCAAGCGATGCAACGGCTCGAACTGGCGTTCGAGGGTTTTGCGTGCAGTGGCTGGCAAGCTGTCGGCCAAGGATGTCTTGGCTTGCTCTGCGGCGGCGGCAGCCAGGCGCGCGGCTTTACCAAGCTTACCGTTTACACCTTTGACTTTACCTGCGGCGGCCACACCATCTGCGACCTCGGCAAGGCCGGCAAAGCGCGTGTTGTCGCGAACTTCGACCAGCAGCTTGACCAAGGGTGAGTTGGCTGCGGTGAGTGCGGCCAACTCTTGCGAGCCTTGAGTGGTGCCAGTGATCGGCTGGATGGAAATCTTCGCCAGTGCCTCGCTCCAGTAATTGGCATAGTCGCGGAAGTACAGCTGTTCCATTTCAACCAGCAAACGGCTCAAGTCCTTGCTGCTCAAGGTGTCGGACTTGTCGTCGCCCAGCACCCAGTTGTCCTGCAGGATGTTGCGGACCAGATCGCTGCCCTGAGCGACAAACATCTTCTGATAGCCCGTCTGGGTGTAGAAGCCGGGAATGGTGTAATCGCTGCCGATAAACAGCGGCGCTTGCGGACCAAGATTCTGGCTTAAACGATATTCCGGGAGGCTGCGCGCCTGATCGCGAAGCATGCGGTACACCACATTTGCCAGGGATTCACTGCGCAGCACCTGGCGAGCTTGCGCAACCAGTTGGCTGTTTAGTGAGTAGGGCCTGAACGGGCCACTGAGCAAGCGTGCAAAGTGATCGTTAAGGCGCTTTTGCGCGCTGCTGTTGCCGGAGTAGCTTACGGACCAGTCCGCGGCCATCCAGTCTTGCAGGTAGGCAGGATCACGGCGTGATTCCAGGTTGAGCATGAGGTAGGCGCGCAAGCTGTTGAGCAGCCGCTCGCGGTCATTCATGTTGGCGCGGATTTGCGCCTCAAGCTGACGCGCGACGCGGGGTAGCAGGAGTTCTTCGAGCTCGGCGCGATAGGCACTCTGCACCACCGGATCTACGTCCTCGCCTTGGTACAAACCGGTGCGCTGGAAGTAGGACACATCATCAATCGGCGGGAATACCCGGGTTGCCGCGTAGCTGTTATCCAATGCGCCGAGGATGCGCAGCGCGTCGTCCTGGGGTGTGATTTCAGCACGTTGTTGGGTTAGATCCTGGGCAACGCTGCGCACTTGCTCCAGGCGTCCGTAGTTGGACGAGAAGCCATTGGCCCAAAGGAAACCGAAGATTGCCAGACACGCGATAGCACATCCGTACATGATCCGGTGACCCCAGTCGATACGGCGAACTTCGCGTTTATCCAGCCCGGCAAGGTCTGACTCAGGAAAGATGACACGGCTCAGCAACTGGTTGATAAAGCGGGTGCGGCCTTTGCGGAAGGTCGGCAGGGCGCTGTTGATCAAGCCAAGGTTGTCGCCAATGCTGGCGGTCGTGCCGTCCAGTTGGCTATCGAGTTCCGGCGCGCTGGTGAAATAGAATCCACGCAGGCGGCTGGCGCGTTGATAGCGGTTGCCGCTGAAGGCCAGTTCGATGAACAGGCACAGGCGCTCACCGACCTGGCCAAGCTGGTGCGGAAAGTCGAGGATACGGCCCCGGCGCAAGGTGTCGCGCTCTTGGTGCATGCGCAAAATGACTTGGCTGTTGAGGCGTGTCAGCAGGGCCTCGAACTCGCGGCGCACGACTGGGGTGTCGCTGCTGTTTTGATCCTTGCGGAAACTGGCACCAAGCACCTGGTCGCTTTCTTCGCGGGAGAGCTGGTCGAAGAACTCGTCGAAACCGAGGATTTTGTCGGCTTTGCTCACGGCCAGGTAAACCGGCACATCCGCGCCCAGACGCTGGTGGATTTCCTGCAAGCGTTGACGGGTCTGGCGTGCCAGTGTTTCCAGGGCTTGCTCGGATTTACCCTGCAGGTCATTCAGCCCGATATTGATCAGAACGCCATTGAGCGGCCGGGCGCGTCGTTTGCGCAGCAAGTCGAGCAGGGTGGTCCAGGCGCTGCCATCGACTTGTGGCTCAGGTTGCGTCAGGTAGCGTCCGGCGGTATCGATCAGCACGGCATGTTCAGCGAAGTACCAGTCCGCATAACGGGTACCGGATACATTCTTGGTCATGCGCGAGGCGTCGCCACGGTTGAGTGGGAACTCCAGGCCGGAGAAATCCAACAGGCTGGTTTTACCACTGCCTTGTGGGCCTATGACCAGGTACCACGGCAGGTCATTGCGCCAGCGTTCGCTGCGACCTTTGTACATGCTCGAGCGCTTGAGGGTGCGCAATGCGTCCTTGAAACGGCGGCGCAACTCATGCTGTTCATCGCTGATCTGGCCTTCACGACGCAAACGCTCTTGCGCTTGCTCGTCGTTCTCATCGGCTTTCTTTTGTGCAGAGGCACGCCAGCTGACGAATACCATCGTCAGGCCCCAGATCAGGAACAGCAGGCTGATGGTCAACAGGCGGCTGGTGGCCGACGCCCAGAACTTGTAGTCGTTGACCGCGAACAATGGGCCAGCGAACCAGATAATCAGGGCAATGAAAAGAACCAGCAACAGGCTCCAGACCCAGGTTTTACGCAGGAATACGGCTACTTTGCCGAAAAAACTATTCATTTAGGATCATCCATGACCGTAGCTGAGGTCGGTAGATTTTGCTGAAATGGCTCAAGCGTGGTGTCACGTTGTTCGCTCAATACCCAAGCGAAACCGCTGTACATAACACCCAGGCATATCAGGGTGAAAAGCGCGACCATCCACCACGGGACAATGCGTACCAGGCGATTGCGAGCATCTTTCAAACCTTCCCAGTGGGGCGAAATGTCCCGTGGGATATCGCCGCGCAACTGACGAATTTGCCGGTAAAGGCTATCGCGTACCGCTTCGAGCTCAAGCATCCCGCGTGGGAGCACGCGGTACTTGCCTTCAAAACCGAGCGACAGGCACAGGTACATCAGCTCCAGCATCGGCAAGTGTTTGACCGGGTTGCGGGCGAGGCGCTCAAGCAGCATGAAGAACTTCTCGCCGCCGAAGGTCTCGTTATGAAAGCTGCTCAGCAGGCTCATTTTCGACCACTGGCTTTCATTGCCCCAGGCCGTTGTCACCACCGCTTCGTCAATCACGGTACAGAGCACATAGCGTGCAGCCATGACCTGGCTGTTGTCGGCGCCTTCGTTGAGTGAGCTGTGCTCGAACAAGCGAATCGCACTGCTCAGGCGTTGATGCAGGCTTGAAAGGTCTTCGTGTTCGTAGCTGTGCTTGAGCCGGACCACTTCGGAGAGTAATGGCGAAGCCGCAGCCACCAGCGGATTGAGGCTGATATTGAAGCTTTCCGAAGGGCGCAGGCGGGCGGCGTAGATCATCCGCTCTTCAAGCTGTTCGAATTTTGGCGCAGTGGCAAAGTCGGTAAGCGGACTTTGTGCGGGAGCGCTGCCGTCTCGGCTCAGAATGACGGTCTGGTCACCCTGGCTGTAATTATCATCCTTGTTGCTCATAATCAGTTCCTGATCGCCCAGAATTTCAGCTCAAGCTCAGTCAGCTCGCCGGAAACGTGAAATGCGAAGCCGCCGGAGCGCTCCAGTTGTGCACGTTCTTCGGTGGTCAATTCCAGTGCGAAATAAGTTTTGCCGGAGTGGAATGGAATCTGCCGTGGTGCCACCGAAAGTGGCTTAACCTTGATGCCTGGCAGGTGCAGATTTACCAACTGGCGAATACGCTCAACCGGTGCGACCTTGAGGTGCGCGGGCAAGCGTCGGCGCAGTTCTTCAGAGTCACACTGAGCACTGGCTGCAAGCACGAACGATGAGCTGTTAAGCAGCTTGTGATCGTGTAGTGGCGATACCTGAATCCCGTATTGACGCTGTTGCAGCAGCAATTCGATTGCGTGCTGTTCGAGCACCATCGACAGCAACTGGCGCAAGGCGTCCATCAGCTTGCTGAAGCTCTGTGCCTGGTCGCTGTGCAGGTAATAGCTGTCCAGCCGTGGGCGTTTCGTTTCACCAGAGTAGGTCGCCAATTCGCCGAGCAAGGCCAATAGTTCACGGTAGATATGTTCAGGGTGAACGTGCTCGATGTTCAGGTAATGGCGCAGCACCGGTTCTGAGCGATTGATCAGCTGCAACATCAGGAAGTCGCCAACTTCAGCGCCTGCGACTTTGCCGGATGCGCGAATTCGTTCGGCGAGGATATCGCCGCGGTGGCCAAGCATGCTGATGACTTCTTTCAGGCACGACAGCAAATAACCCGATGCCTTGAAATTGACATAGCTCGGCATGAACTCGGTGTCGAGGCTGACAACCCCGGCCGGGGTGCTATCAAAAATCACGCACAGCTGTAGCTTGACGAATGCCTGATCGCTTTGTTGATCGCCCAACAGCAAGCGAAAGTCCGGACGCGCGCAGCTGACCTGGCTGTTGGCTGCGTCATCGGCATTGGAGTCGGCAACATCCTCAACCACGGCGGTGTAGCGTGACAGCACATCTTGTTGTTCTGGCCGGCGACTTTCGATGTGATTGCCGGTGACCAACGGCAGCGCCAGGTAAACCGGGGTGTTGCCCGTGCTGGGTGGTATGTCGATGACCAGCGGCTCGCGCTCACTGCCAAGGTCGAACAGGCTGCCGTCGGGCAGCACGCCGCTGGCCTTGCTCACCACCAACTTGCCCATGTTGAGGAATTGGCGGTCGATCTCCAGCTCAAAGAAGCCCCAGGCATAGCTCTCAAGTTTTTGCGTGCGGGTCTTTAACTGGTAGTCGTAGTAGCGGTCATTCTGTTGAAAATGCTGCGGGCGCAGCAGCATTCCTTCTTGCCAGACTACTTTATGCTGACTCATGGTTAGTCCTTATCCGCATCAGCGTCGGACAGCGCATGAATGCCTTGTTCATCAAGGCGCAGGTTGATCTGGTTCAGCGCTTTGTCTTGCAGCGGGATGATGAATTGCCATTGGGTTTCTGGCAGGTCGCGATAGGCTGCAAGCACACCGACATAACGGCTGCCTTCATTGACGGTCAGCTTCAACTGACGGTTTTCGCCCGGACGTAACTCAAGTTCTTCAAGCGCGACAAGGTCAGGCGAGAGTGCTTCTTTTGGACGCTCATACAGCGAGAAGAAATCTGCATTCTCAAAGGCGACCGGGTGCTTGAGCTCCATCAGCCGGATCACGATTGGCGAAGGTCGGTTGCTGATGTCGGGGTTGAGGTCGCTGCTGCCTGACAGGTTGAGCTCCAACTTGGTGTAGTTCGAGTAAGGTGACAATGCCGAACAGCCTGCAAGAGTCAGCAGGGCGGCGATGACGAATAGGGAAATCAAGCGTTGCATGGAAATCATCCTTGGACGTCGTTGTTAAGTGTGGCGATCAGGCGGACCTGTTCTTCGTAGGTTGTGGAAAAGTCGCGGGCAAACAGGCGCTCATTCCATTCATTGTTTTGTTCGAGGCTGTTGTGCAGGCGTCGATACGCGCGCCAGCGACTGCCCGAGGTGGCCATCAGCGGCTTGCGGCCGTCGCGTTCAAAACGCAGGATCAATTGCTCGGGCGAAAGCTGCTCGAAGACACCTTTGACCGCTGCGCGACTGGCAGCCAGCAAGGCCACTTGATGCGCTTGCAGGTCACGAAAACCACGGCCTATGGCTTGCTCTGCTGGCAATTGCCCCGGCTTTTGCCCGCGCAACAATGTGTTCATCACTTCGTTGGTGTCGGTGCTGAGCTTTAGCGGGTTGTTACCCGCGCTCTGCACGGTCGTCAGGGCCAGGCGCATTTCGTTTTTCAACTCACTGCGTGTGCGCAGGCTTTGTTGCAAGCTGGCTACGCTTTGCTTGAGCAACTTGGCAGCCTTTAGTGCCAGGGCTTCACGGGCGGACTCATCGAGGTCGTTGAGTGGCACGCCAAGCGCTTCGGAAAAGCGCTGCCAGAACTCGTTGGACATCGGCTGCGGGATTGGTGCCTGGGCCTGGCTGGCCGGTGCTGCCTGGGGCGTGACCAGCTCGGGAACCAGCAGGTTCTCGGTCTCGACCTGTGCGTAATCATGCTGCTGCGCATCGGTCAGCTCTGGAACATCAAGCGCTGCCAGTTCGTCCGTCTCTACATAGCCCTGCCTTTGTTCTTGCTGGTCCATCGCGGTGAGTGGATCCAGATCGAGAAACGCGTCATCTGGAATGATGCTGCTGCCGGTGTCATGCGGCCGGCCCAGGTCCGCCTCGAACTTGCTTGGGTCCTGGATCAGGCGCGCGCGCACCTCGAACTCGCCAAGGCAATAGATGCTGCCGTGCTCAATGCGATGTGGTTCTTGCTTGCGCAGGTTGGCACCACTGTCTTTGAGCTGGATACCATTGCTGCTGACATCGGTCAGGTAGAAACCGCCATCGCGAAAACTGACTTCTGCATGGCGACTCGAAAGCACGCGTTTGCGGTCGGGAAGCAACCAGTCACAGGTCTCCGCACGGCCAATAATCCCGCCGGCTTGCTTGAAGGTTTTGCTGGTTGCAAGCCCTGGCAAAAATTGCTGGGCACTGACCACGTCGAATACCAGTTCCATGGTGCTAATACTCCTGAGATCAGTTACCGCGATCGTTAGCTTGCGGATCGCCTAAAGGGCGAAATTCATCGTCGTTAAACTTGTAGTTGCTGCTGCAACCAGCAAGTGTCAGCACTACAGCTAGCAGTGCTATGGCCCATACGTGCGGCTTCATATCGAGTCCCTCTTGTGTCATCGCTGGCAGAGCACAGCGGGTTTTAAGTGGTGTTATTGAGTTGTTTTTATGCAGCTCAAACATCGCCTGGGTTGATGTTCAAGCGTTCCATCCGGTACAGCAGGGTTCTGCGTGGCAGCCCAAGTTCGCGTGCCGCCTTGCTTTGGTTGCCACGGTTTTTGCGCAGGCTGTCGAGCAAAAAGTTACGTTCGACCTGCTCCATGCGCTGGCGCAAGCTGGTTGCCGCGTCAGTGCCAGTTTCGCGATTGAGGTTGAAGTGCTCAGGCAACAGCTCATTGCCCTCACACAGCAATACCGCGCGCTCGACCAACCCTTTGAGCTGGCGCACGTTGCCGGGAAAGCTGTATTGCGCGATGGCTACCAGGGTCTCTTCCGAACAGGCGCAGGGTTCGCGCTTGAGGAATTTGCAGGTGTTATCCACAAAGTGGCGGGCAAGCAGCGCAATGTCGTCATTGCGCTCACGCAGTGGCGGTAATTCGATTGGGAAGTGCGACAGGCGATAGAACAAGTCTTCGCGGAACAAACCCTTTTCGACTTGGCTTTGCAGGTCGAAATGGGTGGCTGCAATGATCCGCACATCCACGTTATGCGTATCGTTGCAGCCCAGCGGGCGAACCTCACCCTCTTGCAGCACGCGCAGCAGTTTGGCTTGCAGGGCAAGTGGCATATCACCTATTTCATCTAGAAACAGGGTGCCGCCGTCTGCCGCATCAAACAGCCCTTTGTGGTCACGATCAGCGCCAGTGAAAGCCCCTTTGCGATAACCAAAGAGCTCACTTTCGAGCAGATGCTCAGGCAGTGAAGCGCAGTTTTGTACGACGAAATTCTTGCTTCGACGCGAACCACAATTATGAATCGCCTGGGCAACCAGCTCCTTACCAGTGCCGGTTTCACCGGTGAGTAATACGCTCACCGGATTGTGCAGCACCTTGCCAATCAGCTGGTAAACATCGCGCATGGCCTGGCTGTTGCCGATCAGGCCATAACCGCTGGCGCAGGCCGCTTGCAGGCTTTCAGGTTGTTGCGCCTCGGTGCGCGGCGGCTGCAGGCGATGCATCAGTTGCAATTGGTTGACCCCGAAATTACCGAGGAACCTCAGTGAGTCAGCAAAACCATGCAGGTCTTTGGCTTGGTGGCTGGCGCACAGTAGAAGACCACTGACATGTTGCTGTTTGTCGACAATGGGCAAGCACAGCAAGCTGCGCCACGACTGCTGCGTAACGGGTAGAAACTCGGTTTGATGCAGGCTGTTGTCGAGTTCGCTTAGGCTCAATACGCGGTTTTGGCACAGGCAATATTGCAGCAGTTGTTCACCGTCATAATCGCTCGGCAAACTGTCAGCAGCCTGTGGTTGGAGCAAGCCATCGAGCCATTCTGCACTGAGCGTCAGGCGTGTATGGGTGCTGTCCAGCAGGTAAAGCTGGCTTAGCGCTGAACCCGAAAGGCCAGCGGCTGCCTCAACCAGCCCATTGAGCAGGTTGTCGGCATTATTGGCTTGAACCAAATTCGCCAAGCGCTGCAAGAGCCCCTCTGCATAGCGCAGTGGCTGTGGCACCTGACCGAGAATGGAGGGCAGGTTAAGTGAACTCACAGACCACTGCTCCATGTTCATCAAGGGTTGCATGAACCTGTTTCAAGGTTTCGCCGTTGGCCATTGCCGCGAGTAGACGATCAACCACCAGCGGCTGCAGGTGCTGGTCGATCAAGTGATCAATCAGGCGTGCGCCGCTTTCGCTATGGGTGCAGCGTGCAGCCAGGTTTTCGACCAGGGCTTGGCAATGGCTGAACTGCAGCTGACGACGTTGCAGGCGCTCGGCGAAACGCTCGAGCTTCAGGGTTGTGAGTTCGTGCAGGACCTCGCCGCTCACCGGGTAGTAAGGTACTACGCGCATGCGCGCCAGCAGCGCAGGCTTGAAGTGCTGGCTGAGTAGTGGGCGGATTGCCTGTTCAAGATCTTCGGCTTCGGGACGCTGGCCGTTTTGGCACAGTGAATCAATACGATCGCTGGCCAGGTTCGAGGTCATCAGGATCAAGGTGTTGCGGAAATTGATCTCGCGTCCTTCGCCGTCATTCGCCACACCTTTATCGAAGATCTGGTAGAAAAGATTGAGGATGTCCGGGTCGGCTTTTTCGACCTCATCAAGCAACACTACGGAGTAGGGTTTTTGCCTGACCGCTTCGGTGAGCATGCCGCCTTCCCCATAGCCCACGTAGCCCGGCGGAGCACCAATGAGTCGCGAGATGCTGTGCTTTTCCTGGAATTCAGACATGTTGATGGTGGTCAGAAAGCGCTCACCGCCATACAACAGGTCAGCCAACGCCAGTGCGGTTTCAGTTTTGCCGACACCGCTGGGCCCGACCAAGAGAAATACGCCGACGGGGGCATCTGGCCGATTAAGGCCGGCGGCGGTTGCACGCATGGCGCGATCCAGGGCGCTGATGGCTTGTTCCTGGCCGCGTAGGCGCTGGCGCAAATCTGCGGAGAAACTGATGACTTTGCTGTTGTGTTCGCGGGCCAATTGGCTGAGCGGCACGCCTGTCCAATGGCTGATAACTTCAGCCACCAAGCGTGGGCAGACTTCATAGCTGACCAGGCGCTGCTGGGTTTGCGCAGCACTTAGCTCGGCTTGCGCTGCACGCAGTTGAGCTTCGAGCTCCTCGAGGTCGCTCGGCTCGAAGTGTTCGCTCTGTTCCTCGGTTGTAACTGTTGCTGGTGCATTGAGCTGTTGGCGGGCTTCTGCGCAGCGCATGCGCAGGCTGATCATGCGCTGGGCGAGGTCTCGTTGAGTCGCCCAGCGGGTTTCCAGTTGCTCAAGCTCGGCGCGGGCCTCACGCAGGCGTTGTTCGAGCTGTTCGGCGGCTGCGCTGTCGATGTTCAGCCCCGAGTCGCGGTCGCGCTGTTGGGCGTGATCCTGACGCTCACCTTCAGCGATCTCGTTGCGCAGTTGCTCAAGGGCTTCTGGAGCGGCAGCGAGGCTGATACGTACGCGCGCGCAGGCTGTGTCCAGTACATCGACGGCTTTATCCGGCAGTTGCCGACCGGCGAGATAGCGCGCGGAAAGTTCAGCTGCGGCGACAACAGCATCGTCGCGCAGGTAGATGCCGTGGCTTTTTTCGTAGACCGGGGCGAGGCCACGCAGGATAGTCACGGCTTCCGATACTGTAGGTTCGTGCAGTTGCACCGGCTGGAAGCGCCGCGCCAGGGCCGGGTCTTTCTCGAAGTATTTTTTGTACTCGCTCCAGGTGGTGGCTGCGATAGTACGCAACTCGCCCCGGGCCAATGCGGGCTTGAGCAGGTTCGCCGCATCACCGCTGCCTGCTTGTCCGCCAGCACCGATCAAGGTGTGGGCTTCGTCGATGAACAGGATGATCGGTTTGGGCGAGGCCTTGACCTCATCGATGACCCCTTGCAAGCGGCGCTCGAACTCGCCCTTGACGCTGGCACCGGCCTGCAACAAGCCCAGATCGAGGCACAACAGCTCAACGCCCTTGAGCACTTCAGGCACTTCGTCAGTGGCGATGCGCAAGGCCAGGCCTTCGACAATCGCGGTCTTGCCGACACCAGCCTCACCAACCACTATGGGGTTGTTCTTGCGGCGCCGGGCAAGGATATCGATCATCTGCCGGATGGCTTCATCACGGCACAGCACCGGGTCAAGCTTGCCATCACGCGCTTGCTGGGTGAAGTTGTGGGTAAAGCGTTGCAGGTTCGATTCTGCGCTGCTCGAGCTGTTTGCGCTGCTGGCTTGCGGTTGCTGGGATTGGGCAAAGTCACGCAAACGCTCGGCGTTGAGCTTGGCCAGCATGCTTTGATAATGACTGCCGGCATAGCGCATCGGGTTGCGTAACAATGCGAGAATCAGCGCCGCCTGATCAATTTGGCTGCTGCCCAACTCCAGGTTGGCGACCAGCAAGGCATCCTGTAGCCACTGCACCAGCTCGGTGGAGAATACCGGGTTACGCGTTGCACTGTGTTCACTGCTCGGTTGCAGGGCTTTGGCCAGCTCACCTGCATCAACTTCGGCGTCGTTCAATGCGCGCTGCAGCAGGCTTTCCGAACGCTCCAGAAGACCCAGCAGCATATCTTCAACAAGTACCTTGTTGCCGCCACGTGCTACGCAACGTTCAGCGGCGATTTCCAGGTCGCGCTTAGTTTCGGCATCGAGTGCTTGCACCAGTTGTTGTAAGTCGACGTTTATCATTTCATCTGTCCTTAATGAGCTCTTTTGCCGAGCGTGACGATGCCATCGGCGTTGTCGCAGCCGAGCCAGCTGGTCCAGCCGAGTCGGCAGAGGTTGTCATTGCCAATGCGCAGTTCTTTGATCTGGTCTTTGCGCAGTTGCAGGCGAATGTCGTAATCCATGGGATCACGCAGGGTGAAGCGCACCAGTGCGCAAAGCGGGTTGTAGCCACTGCCCACCGGAAGAAATTGTTGAAACATGTCCCACTGCAATTCGCGAATATGGACGCGGAACTTGCCGCCGCGATCGCGCACCCAACCGCCCAGCACCAGGCTTTCACCGAGCATGCTGTTGGCTGTACCGAGCTGGTTGCGTTGTTCGGCGAGAATCTCGACGCGCCGCTCGATGAATTGCTCGATGTACACATCGGAATGCTTGAAGTAGTAACGCAACACCGACTCGATCAACGCTGCTGAGTGGGCGCGCAAGCTGAGCAAGCCCAGGTACGGCAGCAGGCGTTTCCAGTTGAGTTCTGAGGTCGCGCGGATTTGCTCTCCACGCAAGCCAATTAATGAAAACAGCTGTTGTGAGAAAGGGTCCAGCGCCCCGGTCTTGAAGCGTGAGTGGTATCGGTACTTCTGCCAGACGGGTAACAACAAGCGCTGTAAACGGTTGTTGAACAAATCCAGAAAATCACGGGTTGGGTTGCCATCTTCACTGTCGCCAAGGGCTTGTTCGCCATAAAAGGCGGGCAGCGGTGAACCGGAGCCGATCAGGCTGACCAGATTGATGCGCATGCGGGCTCGCAGCTCACCATTTTCTTTGATGAACTCGACGCGCTCGATGTCGCTTCCAGGGAAACCAAGACTCGGATTTGCCTGCAGCTCAAGGTGCAGATGCAAGGTTTCCTCATCCAGCTCGGGATGTGCTTCTTGCAATCGTTTAAGCACCAACTGCACACCCTGGAACAGGCTGTACTCGCGGATGCCCCGGCTAAGCCGGCTTATAGCAGGGGCTGTTGCCCCATGCGTGGCGTCCATGTGTAGACCTCTCCTTGAGTACTGTTTACGCGAAGCTCGTGGTAGGAATTCAAACTGGCGTAAAGGGCAAAAAATTCGTTAAGTACCGATGCGAATAAAAACAGGTCGCCCTCGCCGATGTAGCCGTCTGGGTCGATGGTCATCTCGGTACGCACGCCGCGTATCGGCAGCCCGCGTTCCAGGCGGTCGACATGGGTGTGGCTTATGCTTTTCAAACCATCAAGCAAGCGTTTGCTGACTTTCTCCGCGTGCTGGTCGTAGTAGCGCGGCAAGTCGTAGGTTTCGAGAATGACTTTCAGCGCCTCAACGTTGGCCAGTGACAAGTAATTGAGTGACATGTTGGAAATCAGCTTCCACAGGAAGTCACGATTCAAGGGCGGTGCGTAGCTCGGGGTGACGGCGCTGATGTTGCGAAAGTTCAGGAAGCCCGGGGTTTTCTCGCTGGGTACGCAAATATCACCGAGGGCCAATTTGCTTGGCAGGCTCTGGTTGGTGCAGGTCAGCTCGATCGAAAGCGTCTCGTGCACGGCTTCGTCGCGCAGGCCAAAGCTGAGCCAGGTATCGGTGCCTTCCCTGAGCAGGGACGTTTCCTGGCGCACGCTGTAGTGGGGACGGGCAGTGCCGACATCGAAGCTTGCGTCGTGCTCGAATGATTCAAAGGGCACATAGACTTCATAACCCTGGCCGCCAGGTTTCCAGCCGGTCACGCGGTCAACCGAGAACACCCCGCAATGCTTGGCGCTCAGTTCGGCTGGCAACAGCAGGTAGCGATCCTGCTTGCCATCCAGACGAATCGGTGTTGCGTCATGCTCGAACAGGTTGACCACAGGGGTGCAATACAGTCGCACGTTATCCAGTGTCGGACGAATGCGCTGCTCGCCCGCCTTATTGATATCAAAACGCAACTCAATACCGCGGGCTTGCTCCATGACATCCTGCGGAACCTGCTTCAAGCCATCCAGACCGAACAGGTCAACAAACATGAACTTCTCTTGGAAAGCGAAATATTCCTGTAGGTAGCGGTAGCCGCGAAAGGTGTTGAGCGGATAGGGGATCAGTGCCTGGTCTTCGGCAAAACCAACCGGTTTAACCTGATTGGCGCTCAGGGTCAGGCTGGGCACCGCGACTTCTCTGGCATCGCGCAAGATAGGCTTGCCTTTGTCGTCGAGCAACACCACTTGGATGTTGCCCAAGTGGTGCAACAGACTGAGGTACAGCATCTGGCTGATGTAGCGCTCACCGGCCAGGTGCAGGCGCAGCTTGGTCAGGTTGAGGTCAGCGATATTGCCGTCGGCGCTCATCTGCATTTTCAGGCTGAGCACCGCTCCTCCCCCTTTGACCGAGTACTGCAGCGCGTTCATCGCCAGCGGTAATACCTCGGTGTCGTAAGCGGTGCGGAATTGACAGGTCACACCCTCAATCGGCTTGGCTTCAACCGGCGTACCACGCGGTACAAACTGGGCGGCGCCTGGACGTGTCAGGGGTTCGAACTGGAGCATGCTGAAGCCCGGTAGCGGGCGCATATAGTTTGGCCACAGCAAGTACATCAGCGAGTGGGTCAGCTCTGGCAGTTCATCATCAAGTTTTTGCCGTAAGCGGCCCGTGAGAAAGGCAAAACCTTCCAGCAAGCGCTCGACATCCGGGTCGCGACCGCTCTGCCCAAGAAACGGCGCCAACGCCGGATTGCGCTCGGCAAATCGCTTGCCCAGTTGGCGCAGGGCGGTGAGTTCGCTCTGGTAGTAGTGGTTAAAAGACACGGATCAATCCTTGATTGGGTAGTTAATGTTTAAAAGCAAATTCGGCTGTGACCATTGCGGCTTTAAATCATGGCAGTAGTCAAAGTCGTAAAGATCAACGTCATAGCTATTCTTCATTGCACAGATACACTTGGCACTCTTGCGTAGCATCAACTGTACTCAAGTAGGTATTGCGCTCTGCGGGTGTGCAGTTATCCCAGTACGGTAGCCATACCCTGTTCCACCAATATTCAAGCTCGCCATGTTTACTCATTACCGCTTCAATAGGCTGCAAGTTGGGAAATGCATGCCATGGAGGTGCGGGTGTTTCAAACAGCTCATCAATCACGCTAATTATTCGTGTTGAATTCGTGGTGAGCTCAACAAGTATTTCACTAAATACTTGTTGATACGAAAGACTTAAGGTTTCACTATTTTTGGTTGTTACCGTAGTGCGGTCATACGGTAGATCAATATTAAATTTTTCAGAAATAATGATTCGCAACAGCAACAGTTGTTCAAGGGTTGTAAAGATCACAATGTAATATGCACACAGATTTTGCTCGCCCAAGTAAACTTTCTTTGGATAGGCGTTAAAATTTTCTGTGCCGTTGACAATCAATTGCATTCGGATAATGTCCAGCCTTCATAGCCGCTATTAGTCGGATAGATAACATTGCCGTTGATCCACTTAGCGCTTTCAGTTCCTGCGAATTCGCTTTGGGTAAGCAGCCATTCGGAGCTTTTCAACAGCGTTCCGTCCTGACGGTATACTCGGAAGAACGCTTCGCTACTAAATAGCCCAACCGTAATCCCCATTACACCCAGTGCACGATAGTTTGGAATATAAGAGTTAACGTAGCAGGCACCTGAATCGCTCCAGATTGTAGAGTAAGTTTCGGTATTTTTGCTTATGTCGAGTTTCACGAATAGCCACAACCCAATTGCGGAAATGGTCGTGAAGGCAATAAAAATCCAAAGTGTTAAGAGTGTGCGTTTTATAATCATTTTTTAGATGCTCGATGCACGGGCTTTGAATTCATTGAAGTCATTTGCACTTAGATGAATCATGATCGAAACCGGATAGTGTTTTACGGTAGAGAACACTAAAAAATCACTACCCAGGTTGTGTTTTTGCCGATAGTCATTAAAGCTTTTATTGCTTGTTTTAAAGTAACGGCTTTCCCCTTTGTCAATGAACTCAGGGCTTGTGTAATAATCGATTGGTCCTGGGCGAATTACGCCACTGTGATTCCAGTAACCCAGTAATTGATCCGAGCCAAAATTTAGAAAATCATATGTGTCGCGTATATACAGGCCAATCTCATAAATTTGAATTGCCGGATAGCCTAGATGATCTGAAATAGTTCTGAGCTTAGTTGCCGCGATCTTGATTGCAAAGCTGCCTAGCGCACCATACACGTCGTCCAATTCGTCGGTTGCTTTTTCCCAGACACTTGCGCCAATGCGGATTAGATTGAACTGAGAAGTTTCTTCTAACTGGACAGCAGAAAGACTACTGAAGTCTTCCTCCGCGTTTCTCAGCGAATTGGTGTTCGGTTCAAGATGGCCTATGCGCTGAAGGCGAGTCATCAGCAAAATCAGCCCTCGGGATAGTTGATCGAGTGGCGCCTTGACGTGACCTACTATGTTGTTGAATTCGGTTACATTACTCAGCCCTGCGACTAGCTCATCTATATCATCACGCATACGTGTTGAACTGGTGAACAGCCAGTCAAACGGGAGGTCGGTAAGTAAGTTTTCTGGATCAAGGGTGTTTGGAGAACTGGAGCCTTCTTTTATGTCTGTAGGTAGCTCGTATGCAGCGCCACTGAACCACTTGCGCATTAGTCGAGCACCTTGCGCCCAGCCCAGCGTATCCATGGCTGCGGGGATGTCGGTGATTTTGAAGTTTTCCGCTGTGGTTTCTGTGCCAGCTGTCTGGCTGGCCGGGCTTAGCGTTGATGCAACTGGAGTAGTGGTCATGCTGACTCCTTAAGCAATTACGAGAGCGGTTTGTGGTTCGAGATCCAATGTCACACCTTCGGCTTTGGCGGCCGATACCAACTGCGTTCTTCCGCTTTCGTCAGTAACTCCTTCAATGACTTGTCCTGAGTCGGTTTTGATGCTGTACGGTCGCCCAGCAACAGGCGCGCCACTACTCGCGTCGCGGATAACGAAGTGCTCGTTAAATGCGGAAGTCAGTGCCAGCGCCGCAGGCGCAATAAACTCAGCCGGTGTATGCGAACTGCCAATCACCACCGTGCCGGAGCCTGTAACAATCGGGTTATTGTTATGGCTGGCTGTTGAGCCGAGTACCGCTGCGGGTTTGCCGTTGATCAGGACGTTGGGGATTACTGCGCTGCTGATCGCGCTGTCGCATGCGGTTTTGTCACCGAGACGGGCGGCTCCCAGTCCATCAAACAGCACGTCGGACGAGCCCTCTACGATTGGGTTTTTGTTATGACCTGAACAAGCGGTCATGTCGCTGATTCGCGCGGCGGGTTTACCAGACACGGGGCTCTCCTGCGTTAACGGTGACTTGGCCGCTGCCGTCCAGGCTGGCAGCGAAACTGACGCGGCGCTTTACGCCGGCCACTTCAAGCAGACCTTCAATGGCGAAGGCCAGGTTTAGTGGGTTATGGTCGCGTGGCATCGACACAACCTTGACCTCACGTAAACGGGGTTCGTACGCCTCGATAAAGCGTTCGATAGCGATACGCGCCTGTTGCAGCGAGTCGTGCAATGACAAGCGCATATCGTTGAGATCGGGCAACCCGTAGTCGGCGAGCGTTTGCACGCTGCCGGCCCGGGTGCTGAGCATTTTTGCCAAGTGGGCAGCCACCGACGCCATGGCGCTTGCTTCACGCGTCCAACCGGCGCGTCGATCAAGTTCACCACCTATGCGTTCAAATAGACTGCCGTATGACATGGGTGCTTATTCCTTATCCAGCTTGCCAACCAGCGACAGGGTGAAATCCGCACCCATGTACTTGAAGTGCGGGCGCACGTTCAGGCTGACGCGGTACCAGCCTGGCTCGCCTTCAACATCACTAACCACAACCTGAGCTGCGCGCAGTGGACGACGGCCACGGATTTCGGCATTCGGGTTTTCCTGGTCGGCGACAAACTGGCGAATCCACTTGTTCAGCTCCAGCTCGAGGTCGGTGCGTTCTTTCCACGAACCGATTTGCTCGCGCTGCAGCACTTTCAAGTAGTGCGCCAGGCGGTTGACGATGAAGAGGTATGGCAATTGGGTGCCGAGCTTGTAGTTGAGCTCTGCGTTCTTGCCTTCTGCACTGTTGCCGAAGAACTTTGGCTTCTGCGTCGAGTTGGCCGAGAAGAATGCAGCGTTGTCGCTACCTTTACGCATGGTTAGGGCGATAAAGCCTTCTTCTGCCAGTTCGTATTCGCGACGGTCGGACACCAACACTTCGGTCGGAATCTTGGTCTCGATTTCGCCCATGCTTTCAAAGTGATGCAGTGGCAAATCTTCAACCGCGCCGCCGCTTTGCGGGCCGATGATGTTCGGGCACCAGCGGAACTTGGCAAAACTGTCGGTCAGCTTGCTGGCGAATGTGTAGGCGGTGTTGCCCCACAGGTAATGCTCGTGGCTGTTGGCGACGTTTTCTTTGTAAACGAAGCTCTTCACCGGGTTTTCTTCCGGGTCATACGGGTTGCGCAGCAGGAAGCGCGGCACAGTCAGGCCGACATAACGCGCGTCTTCTTGCTCGCGGAAGCTCTGCCATTTGGCGAACTGCGGGCCTTCGAAGTGATCCTTGAGATCTTTCAGGTCAGGCAAGCCAGTGAAGGCTTCCAGGCCAAAGAATTTAGGACCGGCAGCGGCAATAAACGGCGCGTGCGACATCGATGCAACGCTGGCCACGTATTGCATGGTCTTGATGTCTGGCGAGCTTGGGTTGAAGAAGTAGTTGGCGATAATTGCCGCAACCGGCTGGCCACCAAACTGACCGTATTCAGCGGTGTAGACGTGCTTGTACAAACCTGACTGGACAATTTCCGGGCTGTCTTCGAAGTCTTCAAGCAGGTCTTGCTTGGAGGCGTTGATCAGCTCCAGCTTGGTGTTCTCGCGAAAATCTGTGCGGTCGACCAGCAGCTTCAGGCCGCGCCATGAAGATTCCAGCGCCTGGAAGTTCTGATTGTGCAGAATCTCGTCCATCTGGCGGCTGAGCTTGGCGTCGATTTCCGCGATCATGCGATCGACCATGGCCTTTTTAACCGGCTCGTTCTGGTTTTGCGGCTTGAGTAACTCTTCAATGAACGCCGACACACCACGCTTGGCGATGTCGTAGGCTTCGTCATCTGGAGTCAGCCGGGTTTCAGCGATGATTTGGTCGAGAAGACCGAGTTCGGTGGCTTGGCCGCCGGCTTCTTTTGCTGCGCTAGTGCTCATCTAATAGCTTCCTTGTTAATTGCGATCAGGATTCAAGCTTGCCTTGGGCCGCGAGTCCGAGTTCACCGAGTACGCGATCACGCGAATCATCGTCGGCCAACACGCTTTCAATGGCTTTGCGGAAGGCCGGGGCATTACCCAGCGGGCCCTTGAGGGCGACCAAGGCGTCACGCAGTTCCATCAGCTTTTTCAGCTCTGGCACTTGCTCAACCACGTTGGCGGGGTTGAAGTCTTTCATCGAGTTGATGTTCAGCTTCACGGCGAGCTCTTCGTCGGCGCTGTCTTCTTGCAGGCGGTTAGGCACTGCAAAGGTCAGGCTCAACTCTTGTTTCTCGAGCACTTCGTCGAAGGTGTTCTTGTCGATGCTGATCGGCTTGCGATCTTCGATCTTGCGCTCGTCATGACGTTGGGTGAAATCGCCCAATACCATCAACTTCAGCGGCAGTTCGATTTCTTCTTGAGCGTCGCCAGTGGCGGGCTTGAAAGTGACGTTAATCCGTTCCTTAGGTGCAACTGAGCCTTCTTTGGCCATGGGAGTTCTCCTATTCGGTTATGGCCCGGGGGCCTAGTCCAGCACCACTTCGAGGTCGAGGTGGCACAACCTGCGGTAGATCTCATCCTTGTGTTCGCGCACAGCATGGTTCTGCGGTAACAGCTCACAGCAGTTATGCAGCATGTGCAGGACTTCGAGGGCGAGATCGGGTTCCCAGGCAGCTATGCCTGAGCTTTGAATCATCTGGTCAAGGGTGTCGAGTTGGGTCTTGGCCAATTCATACTTTTTGGCGTTGAAACAGAGCCTGGCGAGGGTCAGCTGCCAGAAAAAGGATTCGCGGCCGCCGCGAGCCGATTGCATGGCTTTCTTGATCTGTTGCACGGCAGGTTTCAACCCTTCTTTGCGCAACAGGGGTAACGCTTCTTGCAGGGCTTCATCCCAGGCGCGTTGGTTATCGCCGTCGCTGGCAACCGGGGCGCTGGCGGGTTGCTGGGGCGTAACGTGAGGCATCACGTGCGAGCTCAGCCAGGCCCGGGTTTGTTCGTCTGCAAAAGGTGTGGTGTCGTGAAACTGCAGCTCTTCAAGACCGCTCATGCGATGCATGAACAGCGCCAATTGGATTTCGATTTCCAGTGCCGCCGCTTCAGCATTCAAGCCTTGCAGGCATTGCCAGGCGAGATGCTGACCATCAAGCCAGAAGGGGGCCCTGGCAATACTGGTTTCCAGGTCCACAAGAAGGTCGGCGTATTGGCCTTGTTGGTAGCGTTCTTGATAGCTTTTTAACTTATCCACAGGCAGGCCGCGCAAGCCGGTAACCTTGTCGGCGTTGCGCTCCGGCAGGCTGTCGATGGGTAGCCACAGCAGGGTTCTGGACAGGCGCAAGGCGCGAACATCACTGACCTTTTGCTTAAGCCAATAGGCACAAAGCGGACGGGACTGGTCTTGCAGGTTGCGCAACTGTTTGTGCGCGTCCTTTTCGCTCTCAACCGATGAGGAGGCGTTCAGCAGGCTGCTTGCGGTTTGCTTGACCTGGGCTAGCGCGCCAGCGACACCTTTGTTCGAATCTTGCTTGCTTTGGCTTGCCCGTTTGATTTGTTCTTCAAGCCGCCTGCACAGGGGCAGCAGCAATGGAGCATCAGCCCCAAGTTGTTCGGACAGGGAGCCTTCGAGCTCACGTAGTTTTGCAGCCAAGTCCCCAAAAAGGTCGAGTCGTTCACCTACCGGGACGTCTTCGGCAAGGACTTGTTCCAGGCGCGGAGTCAACCAGCTGATTGCAGCGGCGCGAGTGCGTGCTTTTTGCGGGTAGAGCTCGGCCCAATGCTGGGTGCAAAGGCTGTGTAAAAGCACAATTCCAGCGTGCAGGCCGGCAAAGGATTCACGCTGGTAAAGCGCCCAGGCCAACCAGGCGGTAACCCGAATATCTTTGGAGTGGTTGGTGAGGATTATTTCGCTGGAGTCGAGTACTTTTTGCCAATCAATCGTCGCCACTTCATGCAAAGCATTTGCTTTGCGAAGTTCGCTTTCGAGATGTTCGTATTCAGTTGAATAGCGAATATCGCTGCCAGCAAAGTTGTTGGCTGATATGGGCGTGTTTGCAAGCGATAGATAGCGTGCAGACAACGTACTCGAATAGGTCATTCCCTGACTCGGTATAGTGTGGCGAACACATAAATGCAGCTTAGTTCACATTAATTGCTATAAGCTGACACTAAAAGTGCGCAACTTTTTGCGCACATTGTATGTGCAATAAGTTGCGCAAACGTCTCTGAGGCCCGCATCCTATAGGCCTCGAATCCGATAGGCAATATACCATCGCTTGGTTTTATTGGGACTAAAGTTCAGAACTTAAGCCTTTCTCAGTGGTATCACCGCGCTATCAGGCGCTTATAGCTATTTAAGCTCAGGCGGATATCCTTTGGGTGGATATTTAATTATGTGAAACAGTACAGATCTAAAGGTAGGGTTAGGTCACAAATGACATTTGAAGTTATAAGCCAAATAACTTGGCTTGAGCTTGCTGAGCTGTAGTGGGTAATGGCTTTTTGCCTTCATTTATATTTTTAGGTTAATTACTTCATGCAAGCGTTTGATTGTTTGTTATTTCTCGACCCAGATGTCGAGATGTAATTGATGTTCGCTGGCAGGGGCTAGCGTGACCATGTCCTCAAGCACGTTTGCATGCTCAATGCAGAGCATCCGTTGCCAGGCCGCATCATTGAATTGCGATAAGCGCCGGGCTTTATCTACCCATGGATTCCAGACCACTGCTGATTCTGAACCACGGCTGAGCAGGTTGATGGTGCGCTGCCAGCCAGGGTCGAAGATCTGCAGTTTGGCCGGTGTGTGCAGGTAGATCCGGTCAGTTTCGCCGCTGAAATGCAAGGCTCCGGATTGGGTACGGGTTTGCCAGTTGTCCAGCGTCTCGATGTAATCGCAATCTTCAAGGCCCTTCACGCTCACGGTTTGGATGTCACTTACCGCGAAGTAAGTGTGCAGAGCCTGGCTGAAGCTAAGCGGCCGTTCGCCGAGGTTGCGGCAAGCCAGGCTGATGCTCAAGCGTTCTCCAAGGCGAACTGTCAGCCTCAGTTCGGCGGCATGGGGCCAATGTGCTAGTGGCTGCTCAAGGGTGTTGTAGCTGAAGCTGATGCAGGCTGCCTGCTCATGCTGTTCAATCCCTGCCAGGGACCAGTCAATGCTGCGTACAAGGCCGTGTGCGCTGGCCTGTTGTGGCTGTTGGTGCATGGCTTGGATGCTTCGCGGGTTGCGTTGCAAATCGCCGAACCACGGCCAGCACACAGGCACGCCGCCGCGCACGCTATTGCCGGGTTCCAGCTCGGCTTCCTCGCTGAGCCAGATGATTGGCCGGTCTCCTTCATGACCGTAACTGAGGACCTGGGCGCCTTGCTGGGCAATCAGTAATTTGCTGTTGTTGAAGCGCAAGCTCCAGCAGGTCAGCGAACCCTGTTCGATACGTTCAACGCTTGCCGAAGTCATCAGCTTCTCCTGTTCATAGATATTCAATGCTCTGGTAGTGCGCAACGGGCCTGGGCCTTAATGCAAAACGCCCGTAACTAGTACGGGCGTTTTGACTAAAGCGTGTCGTGTTAGTTGCCGTACACCTGCTCCGGCAGCCAAGTGATCAGCCCCGGGAACATGTAGGCGATAACCAGCAAGATAATCTGGATCAGGATAAATGGCACCACACCTTTGTAGATGGTGCTGGTTGCAACCGATGCCGGTGTAACCCCGCGCAGGTAGAACAGCGCAAAGCCGAATGGCGGGGTGAGGAAGGATGTTTGCAGGTTGAGTGCAATCATGACCCCCAGCCAGATTGGATCCAGCCCCATGGCCAACAATACCGGACCCACAATAGGCACCACCACGAAGGTGATCTCGATGAAGTCGAGAATGAAGCCGAGGAAGAAAATCACCACCATCACCAGGAAGAATGCGCCAAGCACACCGCCAGGTAGCTGCGCGAAGACTTCCTCGATCAGGATTTCGCCACCGAAGCCGCGGAAGACCAGGGAGAACAGCGAGGCGCCAATCAGGATCATGAACACCATGGAGCTGATTTCAGTGGTGCCGTAGGCCACTTCTTTCAGCTGGGTGAAGTTCAGCTTGCCTTTGAGCATCGCCAGGATCATCGCGCCCAATGCGCCAAGCGCCGCCGCTTCGGTCGGTGTTGCGTAACCTGCGAGAATCGAGCCGAGGACTGCTGCAATCAGGATAAGCGGAGGAATCAGGGCGTTTGCCAGCTTGCCCCATTCAATTGGACCGAGCTCTTCTTGTGGCAGTGCCGGGAGCTTCTTCGGTTGGAAAATCGCTACGCCGATGATGTAGAGGATATACAGCCCCACCAGCAGCATACCTGGCAGGAAAGCACCGACGAACAAGTCACCGACTGAAACCGTCTTTGGCGAGAAGATGCCCATCTTCAATTGCGCTTGCTGGTAGGCGCTGGACATCACATCGCCAAGCAAAACCAGGACGATTGAAGGTGGAATGATTTGTCCCAGCGTGCCGGTCGCGGCCAATGTGCCGGTGGCGATTGCCGGGTCATAGCCACGACGCAGCATGGTTGGCAGTGCAAGCAAACCCATGGTGACCACAGTTGCGCCGACGATACCGGTGCTGGCAGCAAGCAAGGCTCCGACCACGCAAACTGAAATGGCCAAGCCACCGCGCAGGGTACCGAACAGTCGCGACATGGATTCGAGCAAGTCTTCGGCGACGCGGGATTTCTCCAGCATCACCCCCATGAACACGAATAGCGGCACCGCCAGCATCGTCTGGTTGTTCATGATGCCGAATAAACGGTTGGGTAATGCGCTGAGGTAGGTGGCGTCGAAAGTACCAGTGACTATGCCAATGCCGGCGAACAGCAGTGACACGCCGCCCAGGGTAAACGCGACCGGATAACCGGCCATCAAGGCGACACAGATACAGATAAACAGCAGAATCGGCATTAACTCAACCATGCTTCACCTCCGGCTCGGGCAGACGACCGGCGAGCATGTAAACAGCTTTTATGATGTCGGAAATTCCTTGCAGGACCAGGCCGGCAACCAGAATCAGGATGATGCTTTTTTGTAGGTAGACGAAGTGCAGGCCGCCAGACTCGCTTGAAGCCTCTTTGGTGGCCCAGGAGTTGGCGACATAGTCCCAGCTACTCCAGCCCAGAAACAGGCAAAGCGGTAACAGAAACAGCAGCGTGCCGAGAATATCCACCAGGGCTTGGCGTTTGCCGCTGAATTTCTGGTAAAAGATGTCCACGCGCACGTGTGCGTTGCGCTGAAGTGTCCAGGCTGCTGCACCCATAAATACCAGGGCGTGGGCATAGAGGACGGCTTCTTGCAACGCCGTGGCGCCGATCCCCAGGCCGTAGCGCAGGACGACTACAATAGCTGTTCCGATAACCAGAAATGCCGTTAGCCAAGCGCAGGCTTGGCCAAAGCGTTTGTTTAGCGCATCGATAATGCGCGCAAGGTGGAGCAAAAGGGGGGGCTTGTCGGACATGGTGAGTCCTTATCGTTATGAGTGAGAAGGCGGGCAGGCCGGTGATTCTAGGCAGCTCGTGATAATGCAGCAATGGCACTACAACTTTAGTCGTATCTACTAGGCTTGAGAGTCACTTCGCCCTATGTTACTCAGGCGCGGTCTGCTGACAGTGATCCTGTGATAAGACCAATACAACAAGAAGGAGCATTGCATGAAACGTCGTCAAATTCTCGCAGCAGCTGGTGTAGGCCTTGCCGCCACTGCCTTGGCGGGTTGTAACAAAGAAGCTGATTGCAGCAAAGAAGCCGCTGCAGGCAGCGCTGCCAAGCCTCAAGAAGGTGGCGGTGGAGAAACCTTCCATTGGAAAATGGTCACTTCTTGGCCAAAAAACTTCCCGGGTGTGGGCGTTGGCGCAGAAAACTTCGCCAAACTGGTTAATGAAATGAGTAAAGGCCGCCTGACCGTTAAAGTCTATGCGGCCGGTGAGCTGGTTCCTGCCCTTGAAGTATTCGACGCTGTTTCGCGCGGTACTGCAGAAATGGGTCATGGTGCTCCGTACTACTGGAAAGGCAAAGTGCCAGCCGCGCAGTTCTTCTGCGCCCTGCCATTTGGCCCTAACGCGCAAGAAATGAACGCCTGGCTGCACAAGGGGGGTGGTTTGCAGTTGTGGGAGGAGGTTTACAAGCCGTTCGGTGTTCTACCGATGGCCTGTGGCGCAACTGGGGTTCAGACCGCAGGCTGGTTCAACAAGGAAATCAACTCGGTTGATGACTTCAAGGGTCTGAAAATGCGTACGCCGGGTCTGGGTGGCGAAGTGCTGACCAAGATGGGCGGCACCGTGGTCAATATGCCGGCCGGTGAAATTTTCACTGCACTGCAAACCGGTGCAATTGATGCTACCGAGTGGATTGGTCCTTACAACGACCAGGCGCTGGGTCTGCACAAAGCAGCCAAGTACTACTACACGCCGGGTTGGCAGGAGCCGAACGTTACCTTCGAACTCGACGTCAACATCAAGGCATGGGAAACACTGCCTGCCGACCTTCAGGCCATAGTTCGCGCCGCTGCGCGTGACATCAACGGCGACATGCTCGACGACTACAACGCCCGTAACATGGAAGCCATGGAGCAACTGAAGAAAGAAGGCGTCGAAGTACGCCGCCTGCCTGATGATGTGTTGGCCAAGCTCAAGGGCATCTCGGCTGAAGTGGTTGATGCCACTGCCGCAGCTGACCCTGCCGCGACTAAGGTTTGGGCGCAACAGAAGGCATACCTCGAACGTCTTTATAAGTACGCCGAGGAAAACGAAAAGGATATCTACAACATTCGCGGTTAATACCGAGGTCGCTTGTAGCGTAACTAAAAACGCCGGCTCAATAGCCGGCGTTTTTGTGTGCGATTGGTCGCGCTAGCGCGCTCAGGCTTAGCGCCGTGGCGGTACAGGGCGGGTTCGCCCGCTGCCATCAATCGCGACGAAGACAAAAACGGCCTCGGTGACCTTGCGCCACTCGCTGGAGAGTGGGTCGTCGCTCCAGACTTCGACCAGCATCTGAATCGAGCTGCGGCCGATTTCAAGTTCCTGTGTGTAGAAGGATAACTGTGCGCCAACCGCAACTGGGACCATAAAGGCCATGCGGTCAACTGCAACTGTGGCCACGCGTCCGCCCGCGACTTTGCTCGCCATTGCGGTGCCTGCCAGATCCATTTGGGAGACGAGCCAGCCACCGTAAATATCACCAAAACCATTGGTTTCACGGGGCAATGCAGTGATTTGCAGCGCTAAATCACCTTGCGGGATTGGGTCATCCTGTTCGAAGTCATTCATAGACGTAACAGCTCGCGGCGCGGTTGTTGTTATGGAGCGCTGAAGTTAAGCGCAAGGCGAGTATACCGACTGAGTGGTCGCTGGGCGACTTTAAGCCGTCAATAAGCCACAAATCCAGGTGCTGTGAGCGCTATTGCATTGGTGGAACACGCAACAGCTGGCTGATTCTGAGTTTGTAGCCCCCTTTTGTAACCGGTTTTCGCCTTGGCCATTGTTGGTCTTGAGCGCTTCAGATCCTGGGGTGGGCAGCAGTGCAGGCAAATTAATAGCAGACGTCATCTAACTGTCACATAGTTTTCATAGATTGGTCACACGGCCTGAAGATACTTGGGCCCGTTCCATCCAACACTACTTCTGCTAGGAGCAAGGCATGAAACTTAAGCGTTTGATGGCGGCCATGACTTTTGTCGCCGCTGGCGTTACAGCCGCCACCGCGGTTGCCGCTATCGACCCGGCTCTGCCGACCTATGAAAAAACGTCCGGCGTATCCGGTAATCTGTCGAGCGTAGGCTCTGACACCCTGGCTAACCTGATGACCCTTTGGGCTGAGAACTACAAAAAGTTCTACCCAAACGTGAACATTCAGATTCAGGCGGCAGGTTCGTCTACTGCACCACCGGCGTTGACTGAAGGCACTTCCAACCTCGGCCCGATGAGCCGCAAGATGAAAGATGCCGAGCTGCAAGCATTCGAAGAAAAATACGGCTATAAGCCGACCGCAGTTCCAGTTGCTATCGATGCCCTGGCTGTGTTCGTACACAAAGACAACCCAATCAAAAGCCTGACCATGGCTCAGGTTGATGCGATCTTCTCGGCGACCCGTCTGTGTGGTGAAGCTAAAGACATCACTACCTGGGGTGATGCTGGCATGACTGGCGAATGGGCGAGCAAGCCAATCCAGCTGTTCGGTCGTAACTCGGTATCCGGCACCTACGGTTACTTCAAGGAAGAAGCACTGTGCAAAGGTGACTTCCGCTCCAACGTCAACGAACAGCCAGGCTCTGCCTCGGTAGTTCAGTCGATCTCTAGCACTGTTAATGCCATCGGTTACTCGGGCATTGGCTACAAAACCTCCAGCGTTCGCGCTGTCGCGCTGGTCGACAAGCAAGGTAAGGCTGAAGAAGCCACTGAAACCAACGCACTGTCGGGCAAATACCCGCTGTCGCGCTTCCTCTACGTCTATGTCAACAAGGCGCCGAACAAGCCACTGAGCCCACTCGACGCGCAGTTCCTGAAAATGGTTCTGTCCAAGCAAGGCCAAGAGGTTGTAGTCAAGGATGGTTACATCCCACTGCCGGCCAAAGTGGTTGAGAAGACCATGAAGGAACTGCAGCTCTAAGCAGCTCCTGGTTGCGTGAAGCGACCTGATATACCGGCGCCCGCACTCAGAGTTGAGTGTGGGCGTTGTCGCGTCACCTGGCTGTAACCTATCTGTCACATAAGACCGTTAGATTTGTGCCTCCGCTGACTCAAGGCGCGCGTCCACAACCGCCCAGAGATCCTCGAATGAACGACTTGGCCAATGAATTCATGAACACATCTACCGATAGCAGCCAACGAATCGACTTCAATACGCCCGTCTTGCTGCGTAAGCGCCGTAATCGTGCGCTCAAAGACCGTATGGCGCGGTGGTACGTTTCGATTGGCGGGCTGGCGGTGCTGGCAACCATCACCCTGATTTTCTTTTACCTTGCCTATGTGGTGATGCCGATTTTCTCCGGTGCTGATCTCACTGCACATAAAGCCCAGCAGCCAGCCTGGCTTGCAGATCAGGGCGATGCATTGATGCTTGCGGTTGAAGAGCAAAACAAGGTCGCGATGCGTTTAAACAGCAAGGGCCACGTGCAGTTTTTCAAGCTCAAAGACAGCGCCCTGCTGAACAGCATTGATTTGCCAATCCCCGCAGGTGTAAGCATCTCCTCATTCAGTGAAGACCAACCCGGTAGCCGCCGTACCGTAGTCGGCCTGTCTGACGGCAGCGCGTTGGTGTTCAAGCAAAACTATGCGGTGACCTACCCGAACAACGTTAAAACCATCACCCCGGTCATTCAGTACCCCTTTGGTGAAGAACCGATCAAGCTCGATCCTCAAGGCCGTGCGCTTGAGCATGTAGCCGTTAGCATCAATGGCGATAATGTGTTGCTGACCGGTTCGACAGGCACTGAGTTGCACGTATTGTCGATCGTCAATGAAGAAAACCAGTTCACCGGCGAAACCAGCCAGGAGCAGCAGGCCGTTGATTTACCGCAGATCGCCGAGCCGATCAAAGCGATGATTATCGACCCACGCCAGCAATGGCTGTATGTGTTCAATGGCAAAGCCACCGCCGATGTGTTCGACCTGCGCAGCAAGACCTTGAACGGCCGATACCGGTTGCTTAAAGGCGACGCCGAAGTGACTACAGTCAGCCCGCTACTGGGCGGTATCTCGCTGTTGATTGGTGATAGCAAAGGCGGTATCGCCCAGTGGTTCATGGTGCGTGATAACGACGGCAAGTCTGTACTGACCCATATCCGTGGTTTCCAGATGAAGGACAGCCCGATCACTCAGTTCATGCCCGAAGAGCGCCGCAAGGGCTTTATGGCAATGGACAGTCAAGGCAACCTGGGCCTGTTCCACAGCACTGCGCATCGCACATTGTTGATTGATCCTGTTGCAAAAGGCGCCAGCGTTGCGGCGCTGTCGCCACGAGCCAATCGCGTACTGATTGAGTCAGGCGGGCAGCTGCAGACCTTCAAGGTCGATAACCCCCATCCAGAGGTTTCCTGGAGTTCGTTGTGGGGCAAGGTCTGGTACGAAAGCTACGACGAGCCAAAGTACATCTGGCAGTCAACTTCAGCCAACAGCGATTTTGAACCGAAACTGAGCCTGGCGCCCCTGACCTTCGGTACGCTTAAAGCGGCGTTCTACGCCATGCTGTTGGCGGCGCCACTGGCTATTTGCGCGGCAATCTATACCGCCTATTTCATGGCTCCGGCCATGCGCGGCAAGATCAAGCCGGTCATCGAGTTGATGGAAGCACTGCCCACGGTCATCCTCGGCTTCTTTGCCGGACTCTTTCTCGCGCCTTATGTCGAGGGGCATCTGCCCGGAATATTTAGTTTGCTATTGCTAACCCCGATAGGGGTGCTGGTAGCCGCTTTCCTGTGGAGCCGTTTGCCTGAGCGCATTCGCCTGGTGGTCCCTGACGGTTGGGAAGCCGCGCTGCTGATTCCGGTGATCCTGCTGATCGGCACGGCTTCATTGTCGATGAGTGGACACATGGAGAACTGGTTCTTCGGCGGCGACATGCGCTCATGGCTGAGCAACGATCTGGGCATCGCCTTCGACCAGCGCAACGCCTTGGTGGTTGGCCTGGCGATGGGCTTTGCGGTGATCCCGAACATCTACTCGATTGCTGAAGATGCTGTGTTCAGTGTGCCCAAGAGCCTGACGTTTGGCTCATTGGCACTCGGCGCAACGCCATGGCAAACCCTGACTCGCGTGGTGATTCTGACCGCCAGCCCGGGCATTTTCTCGGCGCTGATGATCGGTATGGGGCGCGCCGTGGGTGAAACCATGATCGTACTGATGGCCACCGGTAATACGCCAATTATGGACATGAACATTTTTGAGGGTCTGCGCACCCTTGCTGCCAACGTTGCGGTTGAGATGCCTGAATCGGAAGTTGGCAGTAGCCACTACCGGATTCTGTTTCTCTCTGCGTTGGTACTGTTGAGCTTTACCTTCGTGATGAACACGTTGGCAGAAGTCATTCGAACCCGCCTGCGTAAGAAATACGCCTCGCTCTAAGACTCAGGAAGGTAGACGTCCGTGAACGTGAAAAAGCAAAATCTCAAATCCTGGTTCAAGAGTGGCTCGCCTTGGGTCTGGATGACCGCCAGCGGTGTATCGATTGCCGTGATCATGACCGTAGGTCTGCTCGCCGTAATTGCCACCCGTGGCCTTGCGCATTTTTGGCCAGCTGATGTGATCCAGGCCTCCTATCAAGTGCCGGGCGAAGCACCGCGGCTGATGGCGGGCGAACTGGTCCAGGCTGAACAAGTAACGCGTGCGCGCTTGGCCTCTGCTGGCCTTCCCGTTGATGTGGAAGGCGGCGAGTTCATGACCCGCGAGCTGTTCAAGGTCGGTAACCGTGACATCAACGGTGCGGACTTCAGCTGGGTTGTCGATGAATGGATGAAAGATGCCAGCACGCCGACAGACCTGGTGGCGGTGGAGCGCCGTGAATGGGGCAACTTCTACGGTTACCTGGTTAACGTTAAAGAAAGCGGCAAGCTGGTCGCTGAGGGCGATGCAGCCTGGGATGAGCTGCAAAACCGAATTGCCCGCATCGACAAGTTGCACAGCCAGATCTCGAAGCTGCAGAAAAAGGACATTGGCCGGATCAACTACGGACTTGAAGGCCTGCGCCTTAAGAAACGCAAGCTGGAGCTGACCGATGAGTTGACGCCTGCTGCCCAAGCCGACCTCGATGCCGAGCGCGCGCAGTGGGATGCCGAATACAAGGTGCTCGAAGCGCAGTTGCTCGGCTTGCACGACCAGTTCAATCGCGACAGCGTGACCCTGAAGACGGTAGACGGCACAGAGAAGGAAATGAGCCTGGGTACTGTGGTTCGCGCCTATATGCCGAACGCCATGGGCACCACTGAAAAGCTCGGTTTCTACTTCGCCAAAATGTGGGAGTTTGTCAGCGAAGATCCACGTGAAGCCAACACTGAGGGTGGTATTTTCCCGGCGATCTTCGGCACCGTAATGATGACCTTGATCATGGCGGTGATCGTGACGCCTTTTGGCGTTCTGGCCGCTATCTACCTGCGTGAGTACGCTAAACAAGGGCCGATGACCCGCATCATCCGCATTGCGGTAAACAACCTGGCTGGGGTCCCGGCAATTGTTTACGGGGTGTTTGGCCTGGGGTTCTTCGTCTACGTACTGGGCGGATCAATTGACTCGCTGTTCTTCCCGGAAGCTGCGCCAGCGCCAACCTTTGGTACGCCCGGCTTGCTTTGGGCATCGCTGACCCTGGCTATTCTTGCGGTGCCAGTGGTGATCGTTGCGACTGAGGAAGGCTTGGCGCGTATCCCGCTTGCACTGCGTGAAGGCTCTCTGGCGCTCGGTGCCACCAAAGCCGAAACCCTGTGGAAGGTGGTGCTGCCAATGGCAAGCCCGGCAATGATGACGGGCTTGATTCTGGCTGTGGCGCGCGCGGCGGGTGAAGTTGCGCCGTTGATGCTGGTGGGTGTGGTTAAGTTGGCACCTGCGCTGCCACTTGATGGTAACTACCCGTACTTACACTTGGATCAGAAGATCATGCACTTGGGCTTCCATATCTATGACGTCGGCTTCCAAAGCCCGAACGTTGAGGCAGCGCGGCCGTTAGTCTATGCCACAGCGTTGTTGCTGGTGCTGGTAATTGCTTTGCTTAACCTCAGTGCGGTGTATATCCGTAACCACCTGCGCGAGAAGTACAAGGCGCTGGATCATTAAGAATTTTGGGTATGCTGCACCGCTGTGTGCAGCGTCCGATCAATGAATTATCAGGAACCTTTGAAAACGTCGCGAGCGCGTAGCTTTCAGTGGTTTCTCAGCGTAGGGAGCGTCTCATGCAGCACACTACACCAAGCCATGGTATCGACATCTCAGCTCTTGGCCGTGAAAAGCAAAGCTTGGATTTGAACAAAGAAACCACCGCCATCCAGGTGCCGGGTCTGGACCTGTTCTACGGTGAAAAACAAGCGCTGTTCGATGTCAAAATGAACATCCCCAAGCAGCGCGTTACCGCATTTATCGGTCCGTCCGGTTGCGGTAAATCAACACTGCTGCGTACGTTCAACCGGATGAATGATCTGGTTGATGGCTGCCGTATCGAGGGTGAAGTCAACCTTGATGGCACCAATATCTACCGCAAAGGCGAAGATGTGGCTGATTTGCGCCGCCGCGTTGGCATGGTGTTTCAGAAGCCAAACCCGTTTCCTAAAAGCATTTACGAAAACGTGGTTTACGGCCTGCGCATCCAAGGTGTAAACCAGAAGCGCGTGCTTGATGAAACCGTTGAATGGGCGCTGAAAAGCGCAGCTCTGTGGGATGAAGTCAAAGACCGTCTGCATGAGTCTGCGTTGGGCCTGTCGGGTGGTCAGCAGCAGCGTCTGGTGATTGCACGTACCGTTGCGGTGCAGCCAGAAGTCCTGTTGCTGGATGAGCCGTGCTCGGCACTTGATCCGATTTCGACCCTGAAAGTCGAAGAGCTGATCTACGAATTGAAATCCAAGTACACCATTGTCATCGTTACCCACAACATGCAGCAGGCGGCGCGGGTTTCCGATTACACCGCGTTTATGTACATGGGCAAACTGATCGAGTACGGCGACACCGATACGCTGTTTACCAACCCAGAAAAGAAGCAGACCGAGGATTACATCACCGGTCGCTACGGCTGATCGCCTCGACCCCCGCCAAGCGCACTGAGCTGCGTCGGCGGGCCTTGCCGTACTACTCGTACTGTCTGTGGCCCGCCTTCTTGCTCAGCACTGCTTGGCAGGGCCCGATCGCTGAAAGATTGCATGAGGCGATTTGTGATCAGGCGTTCGGTTCGCTGGGGCTTTTGGCAGCAAAGGTTTACAGGTTTTTGTATTTAACTAATTTCGCGTCGCAAGGGCTTGAGCATGATTAATAAAGACAGTCTTACTCATCACATTTCTCAACAGTTCAATTCCGAGCTGGAAGAGGTGCGCAGCCACCTTTTGGCAATGGGTGGCTTGGTTGAGAAGCAAGTCAATGATGCGGTCAACTCGTTGATTGAGGCCGACTCAGGTCTGGCTCAGCAAGTGCGCGAAATTGATGACCAGATCAATCAGATGGAGCGCAACATCGACGAAGAGTGCGTACGCATCCTGGCTCGTCGTCAGCCTGCGGCGTCTGACCTGCGCTTGATCATCAGCATCTCCAAGTCGGTGATCGATCTGGAGCGTATCGGTGATGAGGCGACTAAAATCGCCAAGCGCGCGATTCTGTTGTGTGAAGAAGGCGAATCACCGCGCGGCTACGTTGAGGTGCGTCATATCGGCGGCCAGGTTCGCAAGATGGTGCAAGAGGCGCTGGATGCCTTTGCCCGCTTCGACGCAGATCTTGCTCTGTCTGTGGCCCAGTATGACAAAACCGTAGACCGCGAATACAAGACCGCGCTGCGTGAGTTGGTGACCTACATGATGGAAGACCCGCGTTCGATTGCGCGCGTGCTGAACATCATCTGGGCCTTGCGTTCGCTGGAGCGTATTGGCGACCATGCTCGTAACATCGCTGAGCTGGTTATCTATTTGGTGCGCGGTACCGACGTTAAACACATCGGCCTCAAGCGCATGCAGGAAGAAGTCGAAGGCACCGGTAAAGCCAAGTAATCCGTTTCTGACGCGCACAAGGCCAATTGTCTGTTGGCCTTTAGCTACTCACCCGGACTATGCTTGTCGAGGTAGACAGGGAGGGGTAGATGAGTAAAGTCCGCGTTCTGATTGTTGATGATGCAAGTTTCATTCGTGATCTGGTCAAGAAAGGTCTGCGCGATCACTTTCCTGGTGTGCAGATCGAAGAGGCTGTGAACGGTCGTAAAGCGCTGCAGTTGCTGAGCAAGCAGAGCATCGACCTGATCCTCTGCGACTGGGAAATGCCGGAGATGTCCGGGCTTGAGCTCCTCACTTGGTGCCGCGAGCAGGATAACCTCAAGGCCACGCCGTTCATCATGGTCACCAGTCGCGGTGATAAAGAAAACGTGGTCCAGGCGATCCAGGCCGGCGTTTCGGATTTCATCGGTAAACCCTTCTCCAATGAGCAACTGGTCACCAAGGTCAAGAAAGCCCTGCATCGCGCCGGTAAACTTGAGGCCTTCGCGCCGAGCCAAAAACCTGCCGGCAATGCATTTGCCAATGATTCACTCTCAGCATTAACCGGCGGTAAAGCCGAGGTGGTCAAGCCTGCCACGCCAAGCGCACCAGCGCCGACTCCAGCCGCCGTTGCCAGCGCCAAGCCGAGTGCGGCGCCTTCGGGGCGCGGGCAAGGCAGCCTGCGCCTGCCAGGCGGCACCATGGCTTGTGTTATCAAGGCGCTGAGCCTCAAGGATGCACAGTTGCTGGTTAAGCGCGGCCAGCTGTTGCCGCAAGTGCTGGAAAGCGTGGTGCTTGATCTGGAGCAGGGCGAAAGCTCAGAGATTGCCCGGCTCAATGGTTACTTGCACGCGGTTGCTGCGTTCGAGCCCAAGGCCGACAGCGAATGGCTGCTGTTGACCTTGCGCTTTGTTGACAGCGATCCGCAAAAGCTCGATTACCTTTCGCGCCTTATAGCCCGCGGTACCGCGCAAAAGCACTTCACCCCCGGCGGCTAGCTGAAAGCTGTTCCAGGTGGACGACCGGCCGTCGGTTGCGGTCGAGATCCAGTGCACATCTTTGTACAAAGCATCTCGTGCCATGTCTGTGCGGCTGCTAATCTGCAGGTTCCGGACACTGAAAACTATAAGATCCGAATCGAAATGCTAGGGCGCTTACTACTTATCTTCAGTCTTATGACTGTGGCCTTTGATGCTGCGGCCATAACCATCTACAAGTACACCGATGCCAATGGCGTGGTGACCTACACCGACCAGAAGGCCGCCGGTGCGCAGGTGTTTGTGTTCCGTGACCGCATGGTTGAGAGCCTCGACAGCGAGGTAAAGCTGGAGACCCTCAAGCATGCCGCCGGAGAAACCCTGCTGGTGCGCAACGACCTCTATGCCCCGGTGCAGATTGAGCTGAGCATCAACAGCGCTGAAAATGCCGTGGGTGCGCCTGATAAGCCCATCAGTTGGATTCTGGCGCCGCGCAGCAAGATTCGCTTGGCCACGCTGGCGCCCATGGATGCCAGCAAACCGCTGCGCTACAAAACCAAATTACGCTACGCCATGGGCGACCCGCGGCTGATCCCCACGCAGAAGAAGTATCCGCTGCCTTGGCGTGGTGGTCCGTTTAACCTGAGCCAAGGGGCCAACGGCAAGTACAGTCACTTCGGGCCCAAAGGTCGTTATGCACTAGACATCGCCATGCCTGAAGGCACGCCTATAGTCGCCGCCCGCGCAGGTGTTGTGGTCAAGATCGAGAACCAGCAGAGCGGTCGCGGCAACAACCCGGCCGGCAACTTTGTTCGCGTTCTGCACAAGGACGGCACCATGGGCGTCTACCTGCACTTGATGAAAGGCTCGGTCAAAGTTGCCGAAGGCACTCACGTTAAGGTGGGTACACCGCTGGCGCTCTCGGGTAATACCGGCAATAGCACCGGCCCGCACTTGCACTTTGTGATCCAGCGCAATGTCGGCCTGGCCCTGGAGTCGATTCCTTTCGACTTTTCGCAGCCCGTTAATACCCTGCCGAACTTTGCCGTGGGCGGCGACTAGCTAGCCTTGCAGGCGCTCGGCCGCTTACGAAGCATGCCGAGCTTTATCTATGTACCTGGCAAATACCCCAAAGCGCATGGCTGGGCTTTGGGGGCTAGGTTTGATTGCGGGTTGTGTTGCGAGTGATTGGTGGGCTGGACCGCGGCCAATCAATGGTTCAGTCCAGCTTGACCACTTTGGCCAGCACTATCTTTGGCCCTTTCATCTTCTTGACGATGATGCGCAGGCCTTCAACTTCGAGCACTTCCTCTTCTTCGGGCATGCGCTTGAGTGTTTCGTAGATCAAGCCTGCCAGGGTCTCGGCCTCGATATGGTCAAGGTCAATGCTGAGCAAGCGCTCGACCTTGAACAAGGGCGTATCGCCGCGTACCAGCAGCTTGCCTGGCTGATAGGCGAGGATGCCGCGCTCGGTCTTGCGATGTTCATCCTGGATGTCGCCAACCAAGGCTTCGAGCACGTCCTCCATGGTCAGGTAGCCAATCACTTTGCCATCTGCTTCTTCAACCAGGGCAAAGTGTGAGCCGCCTTTGCGAAACTGCTCCAACAGGGCAGACAGCGGCATATGGCGGTTGACCCGTTCCAGCGGGTGCATCAGCTCACCGATCTTCAGTGCAGACGGCAGCATTTCCAGCAATGACAAATGCAGCAGCAAGTCCTTGATGTGCAGCACGCCGACAAATTCGCCTTGATCCTCGTCGAATACGGGGTAGCGACTGTATTTATGGCGGCGAAAGACGCTGAATACTTGATCCAGCGGCGCGTTGAGGTCGATGTAGACCAGGTCTTCACGCGAGTTTGCCCAGTCGACAACCTCCAACTCACCCAGCTCAACGGCCGAGGCCAGCACGCGCATGTCCTGATCGCTCGGGTCGCTGGCGCGGCTTGAGTGCAAAATCAGCTTGAGCTCATCGCGGCTGTAATGGTGTTCGTGATGTGGGCCAGGTTCGCCCTGGCCGGCAATGCGCAAAATCGCGTTGGCACTGGCGTTGAGCAGGAAAATGGCGGGGTACATTGCCCAGTAAAACAGGTAGAGCGGTCCGGCCGTCCACAACGACAACAGCTCAGGCTTACGAATCGCCCATGATTTTGGCGCCAGCTCACCGACCACGATGTGCAAGTAAGAGATGATGAAGAACGCACTGAAAAAAGCGATGCCACTTATGAGCTTGGGTGACTCGATGCCGACGTTCGCCAGTAAGGGTTCAAGCACCTGCGCAAACGCCGGCTCGCCCACCCAGCCAAGGCCAAGGGAGGCCAGGGTGATACCCAGCTGGCAGGCAGATAGATAGGCGTCTAGTTGATTATGGACGGTACGCAGGATATGGCCACGCCAGCCGTTTTGAGCAGCGATTGTTTCAACCTTGGTCGAGCGCAGTTTGACCATGGCAAATTCTGCGGCAACAAAGAAGCCGTTGAGCAGAACCAGAAACAGAGCGAACAGAATGAGGCCGAAGTCGGCGAAGTAGCTTGTATCAGGGTAACCAGTCGAGGGGTCCATATAGGGTTCAAATAACTAATGACCGCTAAAGATTGGGGGCATAGGTTCAGCTTTGCAAGCTTGCTACAGGACTAAATTGCATTGCAGTGTATCAATGGTATTCAGATCCTGACTAAAACTGGCGGCACTAGCGACTTGAACGTGCCACCTGCATGGGGGGGAAATTGCAGGTGAAGGTGCTGCCCTGGCCTTGGATGCTCTTGATATCCAGTAATGCTCGGTGACGCAGCAGTACGTGCTTGACGATGGCCAGGCCTAGCCCGGTTCCGCCGGTGCTGCTGGCGCGGCTGGAGTCGACGCGATAAAAACGCTCGGTCAGGCGTGGTAGGTGCTTGGCTTCAATGCCCGGGCCTGTGTCCTGCACCGATAAGTGGGCGCCGCTGGCATCGCCCCACCAACGGATGTGGATCTGGCCTTGTTCGGGTGTGTATTTCACCGCATTGAACACCAGGTTGGAAAACGCGCTGCGCAGTTCGGCTTCGCTGCCTTTTAGCTTGAGTTGCGGCTCCACTTGCAGCGTAATCTGGTGGTTGCGTTCGCCTGAAAGTGCCTGGGCATCGCTTTGTATCGATTGCAGCATCAGGTCAATATCGACCGGATGATTGTCTGACGGATAGTCAGTGGCTTCCAGCTTGGCCAATAGCAACAAGTCGTTGAGCAGGTTCTGCATGCGCCCACCTTGCTCATGCATCTGCTTCAGCGCCCTAACCCAGCGTGGGTTTACCGCTTCAACATTGTCGAGCATGGTTTCCAGGTAACCGGCGATCACGGTCAGTGGGGTGCGCAGTTCATGGGAAACATTGGCCACGAAGTCTTTGCGCATTTGCTCAAGCTGGTACAGGCGGGTGACATCGCGCACCAGCATCAGGTGTTCATGATTGCCGTAACGGGTGATCTGAATCTGCAGCCGGCGTCGATCGGTCAAGGGTGACGGCAAATCGAGCGGGTCATGAAAGTTGTTGCTCTCGAAGTATTCTTTAAAGCGTGGGTCGCGTACCAGGTTGGTGATGGGTTGGCCGCTGTCTTGGGGGGTTTTAAGACCCAGCAGCGTCTCGGCGGCGATGTTCCACCAATCCAGGTTACCTTGGCTGTCGAGCATGATCACCGCATCCTTCAGGGCTGCGGTTGATTCCTGGACCCGGTCGATGACCGCTTGCAGGCGGCCACGCACTTTCTGGTCGCGGCGTTGCAGGTGATAAATACTGTCGAAGACTTCGCCCCACATGCCGTAGCCGTCTGGCGGCGGCTCGTCAGGTTTGTGCTCTTGCAGCCATTTGTGCAGGCGCAGCAATTGGCTCAATGTCCAACCCAGATGACCTGCCAGGCCAATGACCAGAGCCCAGGCGTATTCGCCAGTCACCAAGCCGACTAGCAAGCATGCACTGACGAGCAGCAATAAGCGGCGGATTATGGCGCCATGCCAGTTTCTATTCACCTAGTGCTCATCCGCCAAGCAATCCTTTCGCGTATCGCCAACAAGGAGGGCGATGTAGGTTGATTAATCCAGCCAGGTTCAGCTTTTGGTGGAAAAACGATACCCGGTGCCACGCACGGTTTGTACTAGATTTTCGTAGACCTCGCCCAGAGCCTTGCGCAGGCGTCGGATATGCACGTCGACCGTGCGCTCTTCGACATAGACGTTGCCCCCCCAAACCTGATCAAGTAGCTGGCCGCGTGTGTAGGCGCGCTCCTGGTGGGTCATGAAGAACTGCAATAAGCGGTATTCGGTTGGACCCATTTCCGCAGGTTTGCCATCAATGGTTACCCGGTGGCTGACCGGATCAAGCAACAGGCCGCCAATTTCGATTGGGCCTTCACTGTCGCTTGGCCCCGCGCGGCGCAGCACGGCCTTGAGCCGAGCCACCAGCTCTCGCGGCGAGAATGGCTTGGTAATGTAATCATCGGCGCCGACTTCGAGGCCCTGGATCTTGTTGTCTTCCTCGCCTTTGGCGGTGAGCATGATGATCGGAATATCCCCGGTCATCTCGTCACGCTTTAGGCGTCGCGCCAGCTCGATACCTGAGGTGCCCGGCAGCATCCAGTCGAGCAAAATCAAATCGGGTTTACGGTCAACGATGATGCTGTGGGCTTGCTGGGTATTTTCAGCTTCCAGGCATTCATAGCCCGCCATCTCCAGAGCGACCGCAATCATTTCGCGGATCGGAGCTTCGTCATCGACGATCAGGATATTCTTGCCAACCATGGTTACGGCCTCGGTAGGTTCAACTGTCATGCGCAGCATTAGATAACGGAATTATTGCAGTCATATGACAGATAAATGCAGCGCGCCGAAAAAACAGCCGTTTACAGCGCCTCTACTTCAAGCGGGCACTGGCGCTGCGCGCAACGCATAATCGGCCACCAAGCCGATAAATATAGCCAGTCCGGCCCAATGGTTATGCAGAAATGCCTTGAAGCAGGCCATGGGTTCACGTTCGCGTGTGCTCCAGAACTCCCAGGCAAAACAGCCAGCGGCGACCAACAAGCCCAGGTGGAAGTAAATTCCCAGCTCAAAGCGTGCCGCAGCCATCAACAAGCACAACAAAGCCAGGCCTTGCAGTGTGGCAATGATGATGCGATCGGCTTCACCAAACAGAATAGCGGTCGATTTAACACCGATCTTTAAATCGTCCTCGCGGTCGGCCATGGCGTAATAGGTGTCGTAGGCGACCGTCCACAGCAGGTTAGCGATGTACAACAACCAGGCCTCTGGAGGAACGCTTCCGGTTTCTGCGGTGAATGCCATCGGCATGCCCCAGGAAAACGCCGCTCCCAGCACGACCTGTGGATAAAAGGTGTAGCGCTTCATAAAGGGGTAGCATGCCGCCAGTGCTACGCCGCCGAATGACAGCCAGATAGTTGCTGGGTTGGTGAACAGCACCAGGATGAAACTCAGCGCGACCAGCACGGCAAAGAAGATCAGCGCTTCGCGCGGGGTGATCTTGCCGCTGGCCAGTGGTCGTTGCTTGGTGCGCTTGACGTGCCCGTCGAAGTTGCGATCTGCATAGTCGTTGATCACGCAGCCGGCGGCGCGCATCAGTATCACGCCGAACACGAAGATAAACAGGTTCTTCAGGCTCGGCACACCTTCAGCCGCGACCCATAGCGCCCACAAGGTTGGCCAGAGCAGCAAGTAGATGCCGATTGGCTTGTCCATGCGCGTCAGCTGAATAAAGTCCCAGCAGCGCGGGTGCAGGCGATTGAGTGATTGCAGCAGGCGGCTATACATCGAGCGCTTTCTCCGTGGCAGTTGCGCGGATTATACGTACAGTGCGGGCAAATGCCCGGCACAGATGCCGAAGCTGTGAAAACTAGCGCACAGCCTCGGCATTGCCAACCGCAGCCCTAGATGCTGGGTGACAGAGGCGGGTGACCTTGATCATTGCGGCTTCTCAGGGGTGATCGACCTGCGCGGCAGCCCAGAATGCAGGCAAGAATACTTCCGCCACCAGAATCGCCAACTTGCCTCGGCTAAAGCATGAGCGCCGGGCCCACAGACGCTCTGCGCGGACTTCGGCAGGCAGGCACATTGCCGGGTAATGGCAGGCTTGTAGCTCACCGCGATCAAACGCATGGTCGCTGAACAGGAGTTCGCCTAGCGAGCGTGAACCGAGTTGTGCCAGCGCCAGTCCTGAGCCTTCCAGCGCACTGCGCGCACTGACACTCCGGGCGAATACCCAAGGTTCACCATGGCCACGCAGATACACTTCGCGCACCCAACCTTGGCTGCCATCGGCGACGCCCAATGCTGCGCACTCATCGTTACGCATACGCTGCCAGCCTTCGCTGAGTGGCGTCACGCTGAAATGATTTGCGGACAGGGTCGTCAAGCGCTGGGTTAGTGAGTCCTGATTAACAAACAGCCAATCGTGCACTAGGGCGCTCGGCGAAGGCTGTAGCTGGCTGGCGGTAAACCAGCGTGGTGGATGGGCTAGCGCGGCTGAAGGCACGAGGTTAAGTCACCAGTGTTTTGAGGTGCGCGAGTTTATCATGTGGTTTCTTCATGCCCAGCCTTCGAGGCGCATGGTCGCACGCACCAGGCGTTGTTCTTCAAGCTCGATGTCTTTGAGGTTGTCACGAATGCTGTGTATGTGTTCGCGTGCGGCGCGCTGGGCTTGTTCTGGCAAACGCTCGATTACGGCGTGATACAGCCGTGAATGCTGACGGTCGATCTGGCGTTTTTGCAGCGGCCGGTGGTAAAGGTTATTGACCGAAGCAAACACCGAATTGAGCATCAAGTCAGTCAGTGACTGCAGGGTGTGCAGCAGCACCGGGTTATGCGATGCCTCGCAAATGGCCAGGTGGAATGCATGGTCGAGCCGTGCATGTTCGCGGGCATCAATGGCACGGGTGTCGCTATGGGCGGCGAGCATTTCTTCATAGCGCCGGGTCAGCAACACGAAATCCGCATCGGTGCCACGCAGGGCGGCCAGTCGCGCTGACTCCGCCTCCAGCAGGCCGCGCACTTCCAGCAGATCAAACAAGGTGCGTGGTTGTGAACTGAACAGGTGCATCAGCGGGCTGGCATCGCGGGTGCCGGTGAGTTGCGCCACGCGTGAATCGCGACCTTGGGCGGTGTCGATGATGCCGCGCCCGCGTAATACTTTCAGTCCTTCGCGCAGGGCTGAGCGAGAAATGCCGAGCTTCTCGCACAAGCGTCGTTCCGAGGGCAGCGGCTGCCCGACCTTGAGTACGCCATCGACGATAAGGCGTTCAATTCGCTCAGCGACCACATCACAGACCTGGCGCCGTGCTGGAATGATTTCTGCAGGCATAGGGTTCCTTTGCAACTGGTAGGACCAGTTATTAATTGTTGTTCGAGGTGTAATCAATATAAACCGATCAGCCAATAATTGCGGGCTTTATAGCAAGGCATCAATAAGACCTATTGCTTAAAAACTGGTCGTACCAGTTGTTGTGGCGCTAGACGGTAGGTCACCGGCAGCTTAAACATAGGCGGCATAACTAGCCTGTGCATGTTTTGCAGGGGCAATAACAATAACGCTGCTGTTGAAATGAGCCTGCCATGAGCATTGTTTACGACGAGCGAGTCGATGGCGTGCTGCCTAAAGTTGATAAGGCCGCGCTATTGAGTGAACTGCAAGCGCGCCTGCCCGACCTTGACGTGCTGCACACTGAAGAAGACCTCAAGCCATACGAATGCGATGGCCTGTCGATGTACCGCACCACGCCGATGATGGTGGTGCTGCCTGAGCACATTGAACAAGTCGAAACCCTGCTGAAAATCTGTCACCAGCGCCAGGTTCCGGTCGTTGCGCGCGGTGCTGGCACTGGTTTGTCTGGCGGCGCCCTGCCTCTGGAGCAGGGGATTTTGCTGGTTATGGCGCGCTTCAATAAAATTCTCGAAATTGATCCGGCTGGGCGCTTCGCTCGCGTGCAACCGGGTGTGCGTAACCTGGCGATCTCACAAGCCGCCGCGCCCTATGACCTGTATTACGCACCGGACCCATCCTCGCAAATTGCCTGTTCGATTGGTGGCAACGTCGCTGAAAATGCCGGTGGCGTACATTGCCTTAAATACGGCCTGACGGTTCACAACCTGCTCAAAGTCGAAATTCTCACTGTTGAAGGCGAGCGAATGACGCTGGGCAGCGACGCGCTGGACTCGCCCGGCTTTGATTTGCTGGCATTGTTTACTGGCTCTGAAGGCATGCTCGGGATTGTCACCGAAGTGACGGTCAAGCTACTGCCCAAGCCACAGGTGGCCAAGGTCTTGCTGGCCAGCTTCGACTCGGTCGAAAAGGCCGGGCGTGCGGTGGGTGACATCATCGCGGCGGGGATTATTCCTGGCGGCCTGGAGATGATGGACAACCTGGCGATTCGCGCCGCCGAGGACTTCATTCACGCCGGTTACCCGGTTGATGCCGAGGCCATTCTGCTCTGTGAGCTTGACGGTGTTGAGGCGGATGTTCACGCCGACTGCGAGCGGGTCAAGCAGGTGCTTGAAGCCGCAGGTGCAACTGAGGTTCGCCTCGCCCGTGACGAAGCCGAGCGCGTCAGGTTCTGGGCCGGACGCAAGAATGCATTCCCGGCTGTTGGCCGCATTTCGCCAGATTATTACTGCATGGACGGCACAATCCCGCGCCGCGAATTGCCCGGCGTACTTAAAGGCATTGCCGATTTTTCCGAAGAGTACGGCCTGCGCGTGGCCAACGTATTTCATGCCGGTGACGGCAATATGCATCCGCTGATTCTGTTCGATGCCAACCAGCCGGGCGAGCTTGAACGCGCCGAAGCGCTGGGCGGCAAGATTCTTGAGTTGTGCGTGAAAGTTGGCGGCAGCATTACCGGCGAGCACGGGGTGGGCCGTGAAAAAATCAACCAGATGTGTTCACAGTTCAACAGCGACGAGCTGACCTTGTTCCATGCGGTGAAAGCAGCTTTTGACCCCAGTGGCTTGCTCAATCCGGGCAAGAACATTCCCACCTTGCACCGCTGCGCCGAGTTTGGCTCGATGCACGTGCATCACGGTCAACTGCCATTTCCTGAACTGGAGCGTTTCTGATGGTTGTGCGCCACGATGCAGACGCCAGCAACGCGCTGCTTGAACAAGTTAACCAGGCCCTCAATAGCGGCACCAAGTTGCGTATTCAGGGCGCTAACAGCAAGGCATTTCTCGGCCGCAAGGTCGAAGCTGAAGTGTTGGATACCCGCGCCCATTGCGGCATTGTCAGTTACGACCCAACCGAGCTTGTGATCACCGCGCGCGCCGGTACACCGTTGGTTGATTTGCAAGCAGCGCTGGAAGAAGCCGGGCAGATGCTGACTTGCGAGCCGCCACACTTTGCAGAAGGTGCAACCGTCGGTGGCATGCTCGCGGCGGGTTTATCAGGGCCGCGCAGGCCTTGGTCGGGTGCGGTGCGTGATTTGGTGCTTGGCACTCGGGTTATCACCGGTTTTGGCAAGCACTTGCGCTTCGGCGGCGAAGTCATGAAAAACGTCGCCGGTTACGATGTTTCGCGCTTGATGGCCGGCAGCTTTGGCTGCCTCGGGCTGGTCACCGAAGTGTCGCTCAAGGTCCTGCCCAAACCGCGCGAATGCGTCAGCCTGCGCTTTGAGGTTGATGTCGAGACGGCCCTGAAAAACCTGGCTGAGTGGGGGCAGCAGCCGATTCCGATCAGCGCCGCGAGCTATCACGACAATGCGTTGCACCTGCGTCTTGAAGGCGGCGAAGGGTCTGTCGCCTCGGCTCGCGAGCGCCTGAGTTGCGAGTTGCTCGATGGCGATTACTGGCAACAACTCAATGAACATCAGCTGCAATTTTTCCGCAGCGACAAGCCGCTATGGCGTATCTCCGTGCCGAACAATACCGGCGTATTGGCGCTGCCGGGTGAGCAGTTGATCGATTGGGGCGGGGCGCAGCGCTGGCTCAAATCAGACAGCGATGCCCAGACCATTCGCCGGATTGTCAGCGAAGTGGGCGGCCACGCAACCTGTTTTACCCCGGACGCGTGCGACAGCCCGATGCCTCCGTTGAGTGCACCATTGCAGCGTTATCACCGTCAGCTCAAGGCCCAGTTGGACCCGCAAGGGATCTTCAACCCAGGCCGTATGTACTCCGAGGTTTAAGCCGTGCAGACCAATTTAAGCGAACAAGCCAAGCGTCTGCCGCGTGCCGAAGAAGCCGAAAGCATTTTGCGCTCGTGCGTGCATTGCGGTTTTTGCAATGCGACTTGCCCGACTTACCAGTTGTTGGGTGACGAACTGGACGGCCCGCGCGGGCGAATCTATTTGATCAAGCAAGTGCTTGAGGGTAATCAGGTTACCGCCAAAACCCAGCAGCATCTGGATCGCTGCCTGACCTGTCGTAATTGTGAAACCACCTGTCCTTCAGGCGTTGATTACCACAACCTGCTCGATATCGGCCGCGCCGTGGTGGATGCCGCCGTGCCGCGCTCAGCCAGTGATCGTATCTTGCGTGAAGGCCTGCGCCTGCTGACGCCGCGCCCGACCCTGTTTAAATCCCTGACTCAGGTTGGGCAGGTGTTTCGTCCGCTGTTGCCGCAGACGTTGAAGAACAAATTGCCGCGAGTCGTGCGCCCAGCCAAGGCCCGGCCTGCGGTTACCCATGCGCGTCAGGTTCTGATGCTCGAAGGCTGCGTGCAGCCGGGCCTGTCGCCCAACACCAATGCGGCGGCGGCGCGTGTACTGGATAAGTTGGGCATTAGCGTCAAGCCGATTCAACAAGCCGGTTGTTGCGGCGCGGTGGACTACCACCTCAATGCGCAGGATGCCGGTCTTGACCGCGCCCGGCGCAATATCGATGCCTGGCTACCGGCGCTGGAGGCGGGTGCCGAAGCGATTGTGCAGACTGCCAGCGGTTGCGGTGCATTCGTCAAGGACTACGCCCATATGCTCAAGCACGATCCGGCCTATGCCAGCAAAGCTGCACAGGTCAGCGCCCTGACCAAGGATTTGGTCGAGGTGTTGCGTGATGAACCGGTTGAAGCCCTTGGCGCTGACTCCGACAAGCGCCTGGCATTTCATTGCCCCTGCACCTTGCAGCACGCGCAAAAGCTCGGCGGCGCGGTTGAAGAGGTGCTCGGGCGTATTGGTTTCAACCTCACCAGCGTGCCGGACAGCCACCTTTGTTGTGGTTCGGCAGGCACCTATTCATTGACTCAACCGCAGCTGTCGAAGCAGTTGCGGGACAACAAGATGAACGCCCTCGAGAGCGGTAAGCCCGAGGTCATTGTCACCGCCAATATTGGCTGCCAGACCCACTTGGATGGTGCAGGACGCACGCCAGTCAGACACTGGATCGAGCTGGTCGAAGAAGCCCTTAATTAGGATCTATGTCATGCAAACCAAAGCAATTTTGAGCCAGCAGGAAGTCAACCGGATCATTGCCGCAGCGCGTAGCGAAGCCCAGCAAAACCAGTGGGCGGTAAGCATTGCCGTGGTCGATGACGGCGGTCATCCGCTGGGGCTGGAGCGCCTTGATGGCTGCGCGCCGATTGGTGCCTATATCGCCACTGAAAAAGCGCGCACTTCGGCGCTTGGTCGTCGTGAGTCAAAGGGCTATGAAGACATGGTCAATGGTGGACGCAACGCATTCTTGTCGGCGCCGCTGTTGACCTCACTTGAAGGCGGGGTGCCAGTGATTATTGATGGCCAGGTGGTTGGCGCAATCGGCGTTTCTGGGGTTAAAGCCGAACAGGACGCACAAGTAGCCAAAGCAGGCGCACAAAGCCTGAATTGAGTGACTCGCCGGCCCAACCGCAATTAATGGAGATGTGAAGATGACCAACCAGCGCCTGCAAGTAGCTGCCAACCTGCAACGTTTTGTCGATGAAGAAGTACTGCCGGGTACCGGGCTTGAGCCCAAGGCTTTCTGGGCCGGTTTTGATGAGCTGGTGCATGACCTGGCACCGCTTAACCGCCAGCTTTTAGCTGAGCGTGACCGCCTGCAAGTTGAGCTGGATAACTGGCACCGCGCCAATCCTGGGCCGGTCAGTGATATGCCGGCTTATCGAAAATTCCTGGAGTCCATTGGCTACCTGTTGCCGCAGCCCGAATCGGTCAGCGTCAGCACCAGCAATGTCGATACTGAAATCAGCAGTCAGGCTGGCCCGCAACTGGTGGTGCCGGTGATGAATGCGCGCTACGCATTGAACGCTGCCAACGCACGCTGGGGCTCGCTGTACGACGCGCTCTATGGCACCGATGCAATCTCCGAGGCTGATGGGGCCAGCAAGGGGCCAGGCTACAACGAAGTGCGAGGCGCCAAGGTGATAGCCTTTGCCCGCAATGTGCTGGATCAGGCCGCGCCATTGGCCAAGGGTTCGCATGCCGACTCGGTGCGCTACAGCTTGGTCGGCGGTCAGTTGCAGGTTGCCTTGCAAGACGGTTCAACTGTTGGCTTGAAAGCCCCCGAGCAATTTGTTGGCTTGCAAGGTTCGGCCGATGCGCCAAGCGCGATCTTGCTGAAAAACCATGGTCTGCACATTGAAATTCAAATCGACCCAAGCAGCCCAATCGGCAAGACCGATGCCGCAGGCGTCAAGGACCTGCTGATCGAGGCGGCGCTCTCGACAATTCTCGATTGCGAAGATTCGGTCGCGGCTGTCGACGCTGACGACAAGGTGGTGATCTACCGCAACTGGCTCGGCTTGATGAAAGGTGACCTGACTGAAACCCTGGAGAAGGGCGGTAAGCAGATTGTTCGCCGGCTCAATCCTGATCGTCAGTATCAGACAGGCACTGGCGCGGAGCTGACATTACACGGCCGTTCATTGATGTTCGTGCGTAATGTTGGCCACTTGATGAGCAATCCGGCGATTATCGACGGCGAGGGGCACGAGATTCCAGAAGGTATTCTTGACGGCGTGATGACCAGCCTGATTGCCTTGCACGACCTGCAGCGCAAGGGCAACTCCCGTACTGGCAGCGTGTACATCGTCAAGCCAAAAATGCATGGCCCGGCTGAGGTCGCCTTTGCCAATCAGCTGTTTGCCCGCATCGAGGCATTGCTGGGCATGGCCAAGAACACCCTGAAGATGGGCATCATGGATGAGGAGCGCCGTACCAGCGCCAACCTCAAGGCCTGTATCGCTGCTGCTGCTGAGCGCGTGGCGTTTATCAACACCGGTTTTCTGGATCGCACCGGCGATGAAATGCACACGGCAATGGAAGCTGGGCCGATGTTGCGCAAGGGCGATATGAAATCGACGCCCTGGATTCAAGCCTACGAACGTAACAATGTGCTGGTTGGCCTGGCCTGTGGCCTGCGCGGCAAGGCGCAGATCGGTAAAGGCATGTGGGCCATGCCGGATTTGATGGCCGATATGTTGGTGCAAAAAATCGGTCACCCAAAAGCGGGCGCTAATACCGCCTGGGTGCCTTCGCCAACAGCGGCGGTATTGCACGCCCTGCATTACCATCAGATTGATGTGCAAGCTGTGCAGCGCGAGTTGGAGCTGATCGACCTTGGCGCACAACGTGACAGCCTGCTCAAGGACTTGCTCACTGTGCCGGTCGCCGTTGCGCCAAGCTGGAGCGACAGTGATATTCAGCAAGAACTGGACAACAACTGCCAAGGGATCCTGGGCTATGTTGTGCGCTGGGTTGAACAAGGTGTTGGTTGTTCGAAAGTGCCGGACATCCACAACGTGGGCTTGATGGAAGATCGCGCAACCTTGCGTATTTCCAGCCAGCACATCGCTAACTGGCTGCGCCACGGTATCGTCAGCCCGCAGCAGGTTGAAGCGAGCTTGCAGCGCATGGCCGCCGTGGTTGACCAGCAAAATGCGGGCGACCCGCTATACCGGCCAATGGCGCCTGATTTTGCCCAGTCCGCAGCGTATCTGGCGGCGAGCGATCTTGTGTTCAAGGGGCGTGAGCAACCGAGCGGCTATACCGAACCATTGCTTCATGCATGGCGACTGCGTTTCAAGCAGCAGCATGCCTGAGTGACAAACGTAATACCCGGCCCCGACCGCTTTTAGCTGTCGGGGCTTTTGAGCATTGGCGCCGACCTCGGCTAAACGCTGGGGTTGGTGTCACATAGTCCTGTGTAGACCATGCAGGACTGAGTGCGTGGCGCCGGGTAAGACCCGGAAAATATGCGGTTCACAAAAAGAACAAGGAACCAAGCTAATGAGTCAAACACTGTTGTCCATATTGGCCTTTGTGCCATTGATACTTGCGGGCGTATTACTGATTGGCTTTCGTTGGCCAGCCAAGTATGCAATGCCCGTGGTCTTCTTCCTCACCGCAATCATCGGCTTGACTGCATGGGACATGTCCCTGGTCCGGGTCGTTGCCTCAAGCTTGCAGGGGTTGATCCTGACTGCTGCGATCTTGTGGATCATCTTTGGTGCGATCCTGCTGCTCAACACCCTCAAGCATTCGGGTGGCATCAGCGCCATTCGCCGCGGCTTTTCCGGCATCAGCCCGGACCGTCGGGTGCAGGCGCTGATCGTGGCCTGGTTGTTCGGTTGCTTCATCGAAGGTGCGTCAGGCTTTGGTACACCCGCTGCAGTGGCGGCCCCCTTGTTGGTTGCGCTGGGCTTCCCGGCGTTGGCAGCGGTGGTGCTGGGCATGATGGTGCAGTCGACACCGGTGTCTTTCGGTGCAGTTGGCACGCCGATGCTGGTGGGTGTTGTCGGGGGCCTGGACAAGACCGGGATGACTGCACAACTGGCGACAGTGGGCAGCAGCTGGGACATCTTCTTCCAGATGATCGTCTCGCGCGTGGTGATCATGCATGGCGTGATCGGGATATTGATGCCGCTGATCATGCTGTCGATCATGACGCGCTTTTTCGGCAAGAACCAATCCTGGAAAGAAGGCCTGCAAATGGCCCCGTTCGCGATTTTTACCGGTTTGGCATTTTCTCTGCCCTATATGGCGGCCGGGGTTTTCCTGGGGCCAGAGTTCCCGTCGATGATCGGTGCGCTGGTTGGCCTGTCGATTGTGATTCCAGCTGCAAAAGCAGGTTTCTTGCTGCCTAAGCAGACCTGGGATTTCGCCGATGCCAAAGACTGGCCGGCAGAGTGGATGGGCAAGATCGAGATGAAAATCGAAGATATCGCGGGCAAAACCCCGATTTCCGTGCCAATGGCATGGGCGCCTTATCTGCTGCTGGCGGTATTCCTGGTCGCATCGCGGGTGTTTCCTGAACTCAAGGCTGCATTGAGTGCAATCAGCTTTGGCTGGAGCGATATCCTCGGTGAAGCCGGCGTCTCAGGCTCCATCCAACCGTTGTTCCTGCCAGGCGGCATCCTGTGCATCGTGGTGCTGGTGACTTTCTTCCTGCATCGCATGCGTGCCTCCGAGATGGTGGCGGCGATCGGTGAGTCGAGCCGTACGCTGTTGGGCGCTGGTTTCGTGCTGATCTTCACCATTCCGATGGTGCGTATCCTGATCAACTCGGGCGTGAACGGTTCAGACCTGGTGTCCATGCCGGTGGCTATGGCTCAGCTTGTTGCCGATAGCGTAGGCGGTATCTATCCGTTGTTCGCCCCTGCTGTTGGTGCCTTGGGCGCCTTTATTGCAGGTTCCAACACCGTTTCCAACCTGATGCTGTCGCAATTCCAGTACAACGCGGCCGGCCTGCTTGGGGTGTCCGGTGCGATGATGGTCGCTGCGCAGTCAGTTGGTGCGGCGGCGGGTAACATGATTGCCATTCACAACGTGGTGGCCGCGTCTGCGACAGTCGGCTTGCTGGGACGTGAAGGCATCACCTTGCGTAAAACCATGTTGCCAACCCTGTATTACCTCTTGGCAGCGGGTAGCCTGACTCTGATTGCGATGTACGGTATGTCCATCAGCGATCCATTGCTGGCCGCTGGCTAAGCTTTGATCTAGAGCGGTTACTGCCCGTCTTTTGACGGGCAGTCCAAGGCTTTTATTGGCTCAATAGCCAAGGGCAGTCGTCGCTTAACAGCTTGGCGCACTGGCGCATTTACGGTAGTTTCCCGCGCATAACCGTGAGATTCACCTGAGGTTGACATGAAGAAGTGGCAGTGCGTGGTATGTGGTCTGATTTACGATGAGCGTCTGGGCTGGCCGGATGAAGGTATTGCCCCGGGAACGCTCTGGCAAGATGTGCCAGAAGACTGGCTATGCCCAGACTGCGGCGTAGGCAAGGCTGATTTCGAGATGATCGAAATCGGTTGATCCGCATATCAGCGCTTCAAATCAAACGGTGACCCATTCGGTCGCCGTTTTTTATGCGGTTTTTCGGCGACCTGTGTTTGATTTGGAGCCTGAGGAATAATTGGTTAAGGTCGTCTGGTATCAAGCCATGCGCACCTCTTTCAGCGCACATGGTCATCCGCACTCTGTTGGCTTCAAGCAACAACGCGCATGCGTGGCATGCATCAACTCAAAGGAAATATCGTATGAGCGCACCTGTAGTTATCGTCGGTACCGGGCTGGCCGGTTACAACCTGGCTCGTGAGTTTCGCAAGCTCGACAGCGAAACGCCGCTACTGCTGATTACTGCCGATGACGGGCGCTCCTATTCAAAGCCGATGTTGTCGACTGGCTTTGCCAAGAATAAAGATGCCGATGGCTTGAGCATGGCCGAGCCTGGAACCATGGCTGAACAGCTAAAGGTCGAAGTGCGCACCCATACCCGCATTACCGGTATTGATGCCGGACACAAGCAATTGTGGGTTGGCGAGGAAGCCATTGCCTACCGCGACCTGGTATTGGCGTGCGGCGCGCAGGTAATCCGGGTTCCGGTTGAAGGGGATGCGCAAGACGCCATTTACCCGGTTAACGATCTTGAGGACTACGCCAAGTTCCGCAGCGCCTCGGCGGGCAAGAAGCGGGTGTTGATAATGGGGGTTGGCTTGATTGGTTGCGAGTTTGCCAATGACCTGACCCTTGGCGGCTACCAGGTTGAGTTGGTCGCACCTTGCGAGCAAGTCATGCCGAGCCTGTTGCATCCAGCTGCGGCTAAAGCCGTGCAAACAGGGCTTGAAGGCCTTGGCGCCCGCTTTCACCTGGGGCCGGTGTTAGCCAGTCTCAACCACAAGGCTTCGGCACTTGAGGCGCATTTATCAGATGGCTCTGTGATTGAGTGCGACCTGGTGCTTTCGGCAATTGGTCTGCGTCCGCGGACTGAGCTCGCTGCTGCCGCTGGCTTGCAGGTCAACCGTGGGGTAATGGTCGATCGCCAGTTGGCAACATCTCACGCCAATATCTATGCATTGGGCGATTGCGCGGAGGTCGATGGCCTTAACCTGCTGTACGTCATGCCGCTGATGACCTGTGCCCGCGCCTTGGCTCAGACACTGGCAGGCAATCCGACAGCCGTCAGCTACGGAGCCATGCCGGTGACGGTTAAAACCCCGGCGTGCCCGCTGGTGGTGTCGCCGCCGCCGCTTGGAAAACATGGCGAATGGACAGTTACAGGCAGTGATTCTGATATTAAAGCGCTCTGTCATGACAGCTCTGGCGCACTCTTGGGTTACGCGCTAACCGGTACGGCCGTGCAAGAAAAACTGGCTCTAAATAAGGCCCTTCCAGCCCTGTTGGCGTAAATAGCAGTCGATCTGTCGGTTACGCCACAAAATTGCGTGGTTTAACTGCCGATCAGCACTGGCGCTGCTTGTAAACGCATGCCATCCTCCTTGTGTCTGCCGCAGCGCAGAGCTGTTGCGGCGCCTTGGGCGCTGCTCTTGGAGCAGCACGGACACAACAAAAACAAACCGTCAAAGGGGCAATTATGCGTAAACCAGAACTCGCCGCCGCAATCGCGGAAAAAGCAGACCTGAGTAAAGATCAGGCAAACCGTGTGCTGAACGCCGTACTTGAAGAAATCACTGGCGCACTGAACCGTAAAGACAGTGTGACTTTGGTTGGCTTTGGTACTTTCATACAGCGTCATCGTGGTGCTCGTACTGGTAAGAATCCACAAACCGGTGAGCCTGTAAAAATCAAAGCCAGCAACACAGTAGCTTTCAAGCCGGGCAAGTCCCTGAAAGATGCAGTGAACTGAGTATTATGGTTCGGGGCTCTCGGGTCCCGAACTGTTTTACCGGCTGTAATATAGGCCATTTCGACCCACGCTTTAGACCAGATGTAGTCCTGGCTGCAAACCGCTACAATGCGCCGCCGAACCATTCGAATATCGAGACTGTGCGCATGAAGTTCCGTTTTTTACTGTGGATGCTGGGCCGCCTGATGGCCAAGGCCAGTCGTAACAATCCCAAGTTCCAAGAGCAACTCGTCGACCGCGATATGGTGTTCCAGTTGCATACCCTAGACGGCAAGATTGCCCGTCACTTCATTGTCAAAGACCAGCGCATCACCAGTAAGGCTGGCCCAGCCGTCGAGCCTGCGTTCGCGCTTGGCTTCAAGGATGGTGCCTACGGCTTTGCAACCATGAGTGCCAAGAACAAGCAGTTAGCCTTTATGCAGGGTATCCAGAACAAGGATATTCAGATTCAAGGCAACCCCGCGTTGGTCATCTGGTTCCAGGGGCTGACTAAATATCTGGTCCCCAAAAAAACAGCCAGCGCTAAAAAAGCGGCCTGAAGCGCATTTGTCCGAGCAGGGTCTGGCTGGTACTGCCAACCTTAGGTAGTGTTGTGCCGGCCAAGCTTTTTATAGGTACAAAGCCAGAGCTTGAGCCTTAAAAACCCTGTCTCGGAAGCTGACTAATGCGTATTTTGCTGACTCTGTTGTGTTTGGCCATGGCTCCTTTGGCCCAGGCCGCGCCAGCCAAAGTTGAAGATCTTGCCGCAGTCTTTGAACTGTCTGGTGTGCGCTTGTTATGTGATCAAACCTTGCCGCTGATGCAGCGGGGGCTGGACGCCAAGCAAAAAGCCCAGGTCGACAAGCTTTTTACCGCTGACAAGCTCTGTGATGACCTGGCGAACAGGCTTTCAGCCCAGATCGACTCTGAGCAACTGGAACAGGCGCGTCAGTTGCTGAGCAGTCCACTGGCCGAGCATTTCACCCAGGCCGAGCGAGCTGTTGCAGTTGATGGGGCAGAACAGCTTGCTGATTACCGCAAAAAGCTTTCAGAGCGTGCGCCCAGATCCAGCCGCCTGGCCTTGGTGAAGCGTCTTGATAGCGCCGCTCGCACCACGCAGATGGCGACTTTGCTTCGCTATGAGTCGGGTAAGACCCAGGCGCTTATGACACTCAAAGCGCGGGGCGAGCGCCTGGACGAACAAGGGTTGAGTGCCAAGACCGCTGAACATCAGCGGGCGCTCCATGACTCCAGCCAGAAAGCGGTAGAAAGCTATATGCTGTTTGCCTACCGGCGTATTCCTAGCGATCAACTTGAGCAATATGCTGCCTTGTACGAGCAGCCGGCGGTCAAGCAGTTGCTAGATAGCACCATGCAGGCGCTGCCTGAGTTATTTGCCGAGCGGCGCGCACAGCTGCCTTGAATTGATGCTGTGCATTCAAAGGGCCGCGACGCAGGCCCTTTGTGTTGTACAGGCTGTTAATGCGTTGGATGAATCAACGACGCCAGCTCACGCAATGCCACTTCGGCTGCCAGTACTTCACTGACCACCGCTTCAGCTTTATCGCGGTTGATTTGCAATGAATCGAGCAGGCTTTGCGGGACCTCGGAGCATGGCCCGGAGCCTATTCCTCGGTTGCGTAGCAAATGCACGGCGAGGTTCACCAGCCTTGGATAGGCTGCATTGGCCTCGCTGTAATCCGGGTCGTTCTGAAAGCGCAGGGCATTGGCCAGTTCTTCAGGCATGTCCCATGAACGCATCAGCCAAGCACCAATCTGATCACTGCTGATGCCCAGCAGATGATGCTCGATGTAGTTATGGGTCAGGTGTGGATTGGCCTCGATGTGGCGGCAGATCAGCGACAAGTGCGGCGGGAACACATGGGCCAAGACCAGATAGCCGAAGTTGTGCAGCAAGCCGGCCAGGTATGTCAGGCCGGCCTCGGGACGTTCGGCACGTGGCATGCTACGGGTCAGGCCTTCAATAACCGCAGCGGTGTAGAGCGCCTGGTGCCAGTAAGGTGTCGACTGCTGTGGCTGGTCCTTGGGCGGGCTTAGGGTTTTGCCTAGAGCGAGCCCCAGTGCCAGGTTGATTACCAGGTCAAAGCCAAGCACGCGGACGATGGCGTCTTCGACCGAGCGGATTTTGCCGGGCGCGGCGTAGTAGGGCGATGCAGCCCAACTAATGACCTGTGCCGCGAGCGCCGGGTCGGTTTCAACCACGCCAGTGATGTCATCGATAGTGGCGTTGGGGTCGACACGTAATTTGATGATTTTCTGCGCTGACTCGGGCAGCGGCGGAATCTCGATGGTCTCTTCAAGGCGTTGTTGAATCCGCCGTGCGGTGAAGGCTTGTACGGCGTTGGTGATTTCGCTGCGGTCGTCGTCGGGGCGGTCGAGGTTGAGCTTGATGTTCTTCAGTGGCTCGCCGAGCAAGGCCGCGCTGGATTTGCTCAGCAGCACTTGCAGGTCAGCACGAGCGATTTCCAGCAAGACGCCGCTTTGGCCTGATTCGATAAATACCGAAGGCGCTTTGAGTAAGCGATCATCATAAAGGCATGGCGAGTTGAGCAGGGGCGGGAGTGCGGGCAACTGGTCTAGCCCGTGCTTGCTGAGCATGCGTTGTTGACGCTCGGCTGTCACTGTAACCAGCTTGCGCCCGGTCAAGTCGGCAAGACGACTCAGGTCGAGTAACTGGTCTTGGCTGAACAGCACCAATAGTGGGCCGACTGCATCTTCAAGCATCACCGCTTGGACGCATTGTGCCGCAGGCAAGTTATTGGTTTTACGTCGAACGCTGAATGTCACCCCAAGCTTTTGCAAAAATTGCACGATAACCAAAGGCGGTTGCAGCAGGTTGTCGTGTGCGTTGTTGGCTTCATTCATTAGAAAATCCGACGTTAATGCGCGAGTAAAAACAACAAATCTAGTTCAAGGCTGCTGTTACACAGGATTGCTGGAAGCATCTTCGCCCATTGTATCGGCGGTGTTACAACAAGGTATACCGCTTGTCGTCAAACTTGGCCGTATTGTTGGCCGTGGCGCAACCATCGTTCAAGCAGCGGGCTGACGTGATTTGGCCAATCATGCAGTAAATGCTGGGCGGCATCCCTAACGGCTGGCAATAGATCTGCATCTCGCATCAGATCCGCCACTTTGAACTGCAGCAAGCCGGTTTGACGCGTGCCGAGCATTTCCCCCGGGCCACGTAGCTCCAGGTCCTTTTCGGCGATGATAAAGCCGTCGCTCGTCTCGCGCATGATGCCCAGGCGTTCACGGCCAATTTGCGAAAGTGGTGGGTGATAAAGCAGTACGCAATGACTCGCTGCGCTCCCGCGACCGACCCGACCGCGTAGCTGGTGCAGCTGTGCGAGGCCCAGTCGCTCAGGGTTTTCAATGATCATCAGGCTGGCATTAGGTACGTCCACGCCGACCTCAATCACAGTGGTTGCGACCAACAACTGCAATTGACCCTGTTTGAAGCGATCCATCACAGCGGCTTTTTCCGAGGGCTTCATGCGGCCGTGGATCAAGCCAACATTGAGACCGCCAAGCGCTGCGCTCAGGTCTTCAAAGGTGGTTTCGGCAGCCTGGCAGGTCAGCTCCTCGGATTCCTCGATCAAAGTGCAGACCCAATAGGCCTGGCGGCCTTCATTGCAGGCTGAGCGAACCCGGTCGACCACTTCGAAGCGTCGGCTGTCAGCCACCAGCACAGTATTGACCGGTGTTCGCCCTGGCGGCAGCTCGTCGAGGATTGAGGTGTCGAGGTCGGCGTATGCGCTCATCGCCAGTGTGCGCGGGATGGGGGTTGCCGTCATGATCAATTGATGCGGGCACATACGCCCGCCAACACCTTTCTGACGCAGTGCCAGGCGCTGTTGCACGCCAAAGCGGTGCTGCTCGTCGATAATCACCAAGGCCAGGCGCTTGAACTTTACTTCATCCTGAAACAGCGCATGGGTACCAACCACCATGGGCACACCGCTGGCAATTTGCTCCAGTGCTGCGGCCCGTGTTTTACCCTTGAGCTTGCCAGCCAGCCAGGCAACTTCGAGCCCCAGCGGTGCGAGCCATTTGCTGAAGTTGATGAAGTGTTGTTCGGCGAGAATTTCCGTCGGCGCCATCAACGCGACTTGGTAGCCTGCTTCCAGGGCTTGCAACGCAGCAAAGGCGGCGACCACGGTTTTACCCGCGCCAACGTCGCCCTGGACAAGGCGTAGCATGGGCTCGGGTTGCGCCAGATCGTAGGCAATCTCGGCGCCGACACGGCGTTGCGCGCCAGTGGGCTGAAAACCAAGGTGGTCGAGAAACAGGGCAGGCAGGCGTGTCGCCACCGGTAGCTCAGGCGCTTGCTGGGCGCGCAAGCTTTCACGCAGCCGCTGCAGCGACAGTTGATGGGTCAGCAGCTCTTCGAATGCCAGGCGGTGCTGCGCCCAGTGCCGGCCCTCAGCAAGCTCTTCGAGATCGGCATCCGGTGGCGGGCGGTGCAGGTAGCGAATGGCTTGATCAAGCGGCTGCAACCTGTACTCATCAGCCAGCGCCGGTGGCAACCAGTCGGGCAGGCTGTGTGGGCCAAGGCGGGCAAGTGTCTGTTCACTGAGTTGGCGCAGGCGTTGCTGGGTCAGCCCCTCGGTCGTCGGGTAGATGGGGGTCAGGGTTTGTTCGACGGCAATGGGTTCAGTACCGGAGGTGGCGCGGTATTCCGGATGGTAGATTTCCAGTCCTGATGAACCCGGGCGGACTTCGCCGTAGCAGCGCACATGGATGCCGCGCTTGAGGCCTTCCTTCTGAGCTTGGCTGAAATGGTAAAAGCGCAGGCTCAGGGTGCCGCTGCCGTCTTGCAGGCGCACCAACAGACTGCGGCGGCGGCCCATGACGATATCCGCGCCAGCGACCACGCCTTCAACCACGGCATCCTGACCGGGGCGCAAGGCGCCAATCGGCACGATGCGGGTGCGATCCTGATAACGCAGCGGCAAGTGGAACAATATGTCCTGGAGCGTTTCCAGTCCGACCTTTGCCAGCTTTTCAGCCAACGCTGCGCCAACGCCCTTGAGCGAGGTGACTGAAACCGCTGCTAACTCCGACATGCCAATCCTTACTCGTTTGACGCCTGCGGCTTGACCACCGAACACAGACGTATGGAGTCAGCCAGGATCTCAATCGCCTTGGGCCGTGGAAAGCTGGCACGCCAGGCAATCGCAACGGTGCGAAATGGCGCGGGCGCCGACAGCGGCCGTACTTCAATCACCCCTGGTGAGTAATGATGACTGTTGACCGCCGAGAGCGGCAGAATCGATACCCCAAGGCCGGAGGCGACCATGTGCCGGATGGTTTCCAGCGAGCTGGACTCGACCGTGGTGTGCTTGGCATTGTTGTCACCGCCCTTGCGCAGCGCCGGGCAGGCTTCCAGTACTTGATCGCGAAAGCAATGCCCTTCGCCAAGCAGGAGCAGGCTTTTGTCGTTGAGCAACTTGCTGTCGATGCTTTTAAGCTCGGTCCATGGATGGCCGGCGGGCAGCAGCGCGTAGAAGGGCTCATCGTAGAGCGGCAGGGTCAGTACGTCGGCTTCCTGAAAAGGCAGGGCGATGATTACTGCATCGAGCTCACCGGTGCGCAGCTTGTCGCGAAGCACGTGGGTGAAGTTTTCCTCGATATACAACGGCATTTGCGGGGCGACGCGGTGCAGTTGCGGAATCAGGTGCGGGAACAGGTACGGGCCAACGGTATAGATAGCGCCAATTTTCAAGGGCGCTGCCAGCTGGTTTTTACCTGCCTGGGCCAGTTCACGGATACCTTGAGCCTGTTCAAGCACCTTTTGCGCTTGAGTGACGATACCTTCACCGACGGGGGTGAGGCGAACTGCACTTTTACTGCGCTCGAAGATCAACACACCGAGCTCATCTTCAAGCTTCTTCACGCCGACAGACAGTGTTGGCTGGCTGACATGGCAACGCTCAGCCGCACGGCCGAAATGCTGTTCATGGGCAAGGGTGACTATGTAGCGCAGTTCGGTCAGGGTCATAGTGTTTATCCATTAAGTTGCGCCTTAGCATAGCCTTTGCAATGCCTGGAACCAACAGCGCTAAACTGTGACGCGAATAAAATCTGGAGAATGATGTGATGGCGTTACCAAGCGTGTTGATCGCGGGGTGCGGAGATGTAGGCACCCGTTTGGGTTTACAGTTGGCTGACCAGGGTTGGACAGCCTATGGCTTGCGCCGCTCGGCCCAGGCCCTGCCAGAGCCGATCAGGCCGGTGGCGGGCGATTTGAGTGTCGCCCAGTGTCCGGCGGACTGGCCGCAAGGCTCGATTGATTATCTGGTTTATTGCGCAGCAGCCACTGTGCACGATGAGGCCGGTTATCGCACCGCCTATATTGATGGTATGCGTCATGTGTTGGCATGGTTGAAGCAATGCCAGCAAACACCCAGGCGACTGCTCTTCGTATCGAGTAGCGGTGTTTATGGCCAGCAAGATGGCAGCTGGGTCGATGAGACCTCGGCTACCGAGGCGACAGGGTTCTCCGGCAAGGTCATGGTTGAAGCCGAGCAACTGGCGCTGGATTCGACTATTGCCACCACCCTGGTGCGCTTGACCGGGATTTATGGCCCAGGCCGTGAGTGGCTGCTCAACCAAGTGCGTCAGGGCTACCGGGTAACGAGCGAGCCGCCGCTCTATGGCAATCGCATTCATGTCGATGATGCGGCCGGCCTGTTGGCGTTTTTGCTGCAAGCAGACGCCAAAGGTGTGCCGCTACAGGATTGCTACATCGGCGTTGATGATGCACCGGCGCCACTGCATGAAGTGGTTGCCTGGTTGCGTGAGCAACTGGGCGTCAGTCACTGGGCCGAAGAATCGAGGGTGCGTCGTGCGGGCAGTAAGCGCTGCAGTAATGCGCGGGCTAAAGCCTTGGGCTGGACGCCAAAATACGCCAGTTATCAACAGGGCTATGCGGCGATTTTGCAGGCGTTGGGCTGATGAACGAGGGAAGGGAGGCTATCAACTCATGGCCAGTTTAATCGCTGGCCATGAGCAGTGTCTGGACTTGCCGGCGGCTTATTCGATAACCAGGATCGCGTCCATCTCAACCTGCGCGCCTTTTGGCAGGGCCGCAACGCCAATTGCCGCGCGCGCCGGGTATGGCGGCTCGAAGTAACGGCCCATGACTTCGTTCACAGTGGCGAAGTGCGACAGGTCGGTGAGGAAGATATTGAGCTTGACGATATCCTTGAAGGTACCGCCTGCAGCTTCAGCAACGCATTTGAGGTTCTCGAACACCTGGACGGTCTGCGCTTCAAAGCCTTCAACCAACTCCATGGTTTTTGGGTCGAGCGGAATCTGGCCGGACATGTACAGGGTGTTGCCCGCTTTGATCGCTTGCGAGTAAGTGCCAATGGCTGCTGGTGCTTTGTCGCTGGTGATTACGCTTTTGCTCATGGAATGCTCCTGATTGATGGAAAGCAGACGGGCGTCTGCTCATAGCCGGCTATTGGCGGGCTGTGCCTATGCCTTGACGCGGGTGATGCGCATGACCCCTTTGAGGGCACGCAGCTTCTTGATCACGCGGGCCAGGTGCACGCGGTCATGCACGCTGACCACCAGTTGTACCACGCTGATGCGACCGTCGCGCTCGTCCATGCTGATTTTTTCGATATTGCCGTCAGCGCCGTTAACGCTGCTGGCCAGCAAGGCAATCAAGCCACGCTGGTGTTCAAGTTCGACCCGCAGTTCAACATTGAATTCGCCGGTGACATCTTTCGCCCACGACAGCTGAATGCATTTTTCTGGGTTATTGCGCACGTCGCCGATATTGCGGCAGGTTTCCAGGTGAACAACCATGCCTTTGCCCGCCGACAAGTGACCGACAATCGGGTCGCCCGGAATCGGTGTGCAGCACTTGGCATAACTGAGCACCAAGCCTTCGGTGCCACGGATCGCCAGCGGGCTCTCGGTATTGGGCAGTTCTTCGCCGTCACTGGCGAGCAGGCGGCGAGCGACCACGTAGGCCATGCGATTGCCCAGGCCGATGTCTTCGAGCAGATCCTCGATCACTTCTAGCTTGTACTCATTGAGTGCATGCTGGATGCGTTCAGCCGGGATTTTCTCAAGGTTGTACTCGAAGCTGGCGAGCACTTTGTTGAGCAGTCGCTCACCGAGGCTTATCGACTCGGAACGGCGCTGCTGCTTGAGCGCGTGGCGAATATGGGTGCGGGCCTTTCCTGTCACCACGAAATTGAGCCATGCCGGATTCGGGCGGGCACCTGGAGCGCTGACAATCTCGACCGTCGAGCCGCTTTCAAGCGCTTGGGACAATGGCGCCAAGCGACGGTTTATGCGACAGGCAATGCAGGTGTTACCAACGTCGGTGTGCACCGCATAGGCGAAGTCGACCGCGGTGGAGCCTTTCGGCAGCTCCATGATGCGGCCTTTAGGGGTGAAGACATAGACCTCGTCCGGGAACAGGTCGATCTTCACACTCTCGATGAATTCCAGCGAGTTACCCGCACGTTGCTGCATTTCCAGCACGCCTTTGACCCACTGGCGGGCGCGTGCGTGAGTGCCTTTGGGTTGTTCGTCGTCGTTGGATTTATACAGCCAGTGGGCGGCGATACCGTTGTTGGCCATCTCTTCCATTTCGTGGGTGCGAATCTGGATTTCGATGGGCACCCCGTGCATGCCGAACAAGGTGGTATGCAGCGACTGGTAGCCGTTGGCCTTGGGGATCGCGATGTAATCCTTGAAGCGCCCAGGCAATGGCTTATAAAGGTTATGCACGGCGCCGAGCACGCGGTAGCAGGTGTCGACCTTATCCACCACGATACGGAAGGCGTAAACGTCCATGATCTCGTTGAAGGCCCGGCGCTTGCCGCGCATCTTCTGGTAGATACCGTAAAGGTGCTTCTCGCGGCCCAATACATTGCCTTCGAGGCCTTCGCGCTCCAGGCAGTGCACCAGTGACTCTTCGATCTTGTTGACGATCTCTTTGCGGTTGCCGCGCGCGCGTCTGACCGAGGCGCGAATCAGCTCGGAGCGCATCGGGTGCATGGCTTTAAAGCCAAGGTCCTCAAACTCCACACGCATGCTGTGCATGCCGAGTCGATTGGCGATGGGCGCGTAGATTTCCAGGGTTTCCTTGGCAATGCGCCGGCGCTTTTCGCCAGACAGCACCTCAAGCGTGCGCATGTTGTGCAGGCGATCAGCGAGCTTGACCAGGATCACGCGAATATCGCGGGCCATGGCCATGGCCATCTTCTGGAAGTTTTCAGCTTGGGCTTCAGCCTTGGTCTCGAAGTTCATCTGGGTCAGCTTACTGACCCCGTCGACCAGTTCCGCCACGGACTCGCCAAACTGCGCTTGCAGGGCTTCCTTGGCGATACCGGTGTCTTCGATTACGTCATGCAGCATTGCGGCCATCAGGCTTTGATGGTCCATGTGCATTTCGGCAAGGATGGAAGCTACCGCCAGCGGGTGCGTGACGTAGGCTTCGCCACTGCGGCGGCGTTGGCCGTCGTGGGCTTGTTCAGCGTAGTAGTACGCGCGGCGGACCAGATTGACCTGGTCGTGGCCGAGGTAGGTCGAAAGTCGATCGGCGAGGGCGTCTAGACTCGGCATAAGAAATTCTCCTGCTGAGTGTTGTGACCCTGCGCCTTGCGACGTCGACCCGGCATAGGCTTACTGAGACTCGTTAGCCTCGTCCTCGAAGGCTGCAAACAGCGGCTCTTCTTCGACGATCTCGTCTTGGGCGATAACGTCGTAATCAACCAGACCAGCAGCAATTTCACGCAGCGCAACTACGGTTGGCTTGTCGTTTTCCCAAGCCAGTTTTGGCTCTTTGCCGCCAGTGGCGAGTTGACGTGAACGCTTGGTGGCCAGCATGACCAGCTCAAAGCGGTTATCAACGTTGTCCAGGCAATCTTCAACGGTAACGCGGGCCATGGTGTTCCTCGTAACAAATGCAAGTAAAGCTGGGCCCAAATGGGCGAGCGGACTCAATAGTCTAAAAAATCACCAGCATTAAGGGAAGCTTTAGTTTTGCCAGAGCGCCGTACGGCTTACCCCAACAGCTCGCTGAGCAGGCCGGCGTGACGCTGCTGTTGTGAGTTCTGCTGCAGCTGATTGGCGCGGAAAATCGCTTTCAGGTCGCTCAGTGCATGGGCAAAGTCATCATTGATGATCAGAAAGTCGTATTCGACATAGTGGCTCATTTCGCTGACAGCTTCACGCATGCGTTGTTCGATGATTTCGCCGCTGTCCTGGCCGCGGTTGGTCAGGCGATGGCGCAAGGCTTCCTGGGTCGGCGGCAAAATGAAGATCGAGCGCGAATCAGGCATCAGGCGGCGTACTTGCTGGGCGCCTTGCCAGTCGATTTCAAGAATCAGGTCGTAACCTTCAGCCAGAGTTTGCTCGACCCAGGTTTGCGAAGTGCCGTAGAGATTGCCAAAGACTTCAGCGTGTTCAAGGAATTCGCCCTTATCGAGCATGGCCTGGAACTGCGCACGGTCGACGAAGTGGTAATTAACCCCGTCCGTTTCGCCTGGGCGCATGGCGCGGGTGGTGTGCGAGACCGAGACACGAATCATCGCCTCGCTGTCGATCAGCGCCTTGACCAAGCTGGTCTTGCCGGCGCCGGATGGGGCGGAAATGATGTAGAGGGTGCCGGTGGTAAGGCTCATGATTGCATCCTGAAAAAGCGGTTTGCCAAGCGTAGCAGCGTATGGCGACACATTATAAGGATGTTGTCGGCGGCTGCATCGGGCAATCGTGATTTTCCTCAGTTGCCGGCCACGGCATGGAGCGCAGGTTGATTGGTCAAGACCAACTCTGCGGCGCTTGTGAGCTGGGAATTATTACATCGCCAGGGTTTCTTTAAGCCTCAGGTAAGCCGCGGCATGTTTTTCTGGCGTCATGCTGGCCAGGTTTTGCAGTTTCCAGCGGACGGCTGGTAGCTGGTCAATATTGGGAAGTCCAAGAAGAGTCCAGTCAGGTGTACGATTTTTGAATGACAGTAAAAATGCCCGTTCCTGGGGTGTCAGTGAGGTGTTGATGAGGCTTATCAGTTGTTCCCGTGTTGCTTCAAGGTCAGCCTGGGGGATGTCTTGATCGGCCATATTGCGAAATTCCCCTGCGTAGACACCGGTAATGTCTTTGAGGTTTGGCCTGAGCAGTTCGGCAATAGGTCGAGGATGGCTGATGATGTATACCAGCAGAGCTTTGCGAAGATCAGCTGTGAGTCCTTCGGTGTCGAGTAGTTGCTTGACGTCGAAAAGGTCTCGCGGGTGTTGGCGATCCAGCGCGGCGCATATTTTGCCAGCATACAAATCCGCGAAACTCACGACTGCCATCTCGGCGAAACCAAACTCATCTTCAACGGCTTCACTGACCGCTACTACTTCAGGCTTGAAGACCGTACCGCGCAGCACAGGAGAGAGTTCTATTTTGATTTGAACGCCATCCCGCTCTACCAATAGACGCAGAGCATCCGCTTTATCCTTGAACGAGTAGGTAACCCTCGTATTGTCGATACTTGTCATGATGCTGAGAGCTAGTGAGTTCAGGTTATCCCTTATGGTCTGCAGGGCCTCATGCCGCTCAATCATGGGCAGGAAAACTAGATCGATATCCACCGAAAGCCGGGGAAAGTTACGAATAAACAGATTGATAGCTGTTCCACCCTTGAGGGCGAAGCAGTCGTGCTGGGCAACGAAAGGAATAAGCTGCAGCAGTAGCTGGACTTGTCGATAGTAATGGCTTTGTCTGTCCATGCCATTTACATCTCTTTTGGCACGGTGATTTGCCAGGTTGGCTCAAGCTTGCCCCCTTTTGCGAGCAGTCGCTTACCGTTTCCCAGGGCATATTGATCTGGTCTTAGGTGCTTGAACCAGGCGGGTTGGTGTTTTTCTGCCAGCCAGAGAAAGAGCCGTTTCGCTTTGATGCTGCAACATGCTTTCAGCAAGGTGTCCAGCTTGCGTGGCGAGAGGTTGTGCAATCCCTGCATAAGCTGGTCAGCATGTTCAAAACTGATGCTGTTTGGCACCCCTACCAAGAGCTCTAGAATGGCTTTTTCTGGGCAGGAGTAGTGCAGTGGATCGCATGATGCCTGCCAGCTGTCTTGCCGGAGATACTTATCGTCTTGCATCAGTGTCTCTGGCCACAGGCGGCGTGTGCCGTGCCACTCAAACTGCGCTGGGATTTCAATTCTGCTGAGCCACCGAGGAAGCGCTATATCGCAATAGAGCTGAACTCTTGGCTTGCTTCCTTTGGACAGGTAATGGCCAAGACCTTCTAGCTCTAATGCGGTTAAACCTCCGATATGGACAGGTACCTCGGACATGCGCTGCAAAGAGGCAACAATACCTTTCCAGGATAGCCTTGCTTCCTGTCTTGCATAAACACCGGCTACTAGCGGGATCAACGTCCGGTTTCGCACCGCATTGTCTAGAAAGTGCAGGTTAAGCCCTTGTGCCTCCAGCCATGACTTGGTGGCTACCATATCCAAAGGCAGCACCTTCTGTAGCCGCTGTCTGGCTTCAGTATTCAACATGGCTGGTCTCAATCTGGTTTTAAAAAGGTGAAATGTACGTCAACTATTGACGTGATTTCGACATTTATCAAACCGATTGGCTTCTTTTGGTTTGAAAAATTATAATTTCACGTCAATTAATGCCGTGAAATTAATGATTTTTAAACTCTATCTTGTCGAATATGGTTCAGGCTTTCTCACAAATAAGGGCGCATCTGCATTGCTAATATCTGGACCTGTATGGCATTGCTGGATGGTTGAAAACATCACTCGATATTCTGCACTTGCTCGCGCATTTGCTCGATCAGGACCTTGAGATTGACGGCCGCCTGGGTGCTGCGCGCATCAAACGCCTTGGAGCCCAGGGTGTTGGCTTCGCGATTGAGTTCCTGCATCAAGAAATCAAGGCGGCGGCCAGCGGCTCCCGGCGTTTTCAGTACCCGGCGAACTTCTGTAACGTGAGTGCTTAGCCGGTCGAGCTCTTCGGCTACATCACTTTTTTGTGCAAGCAAGACCATTTCCTGTTCCAGGCGTTGCGGGTCCAGTTCGGCTTGCATCTCCTTGCAGCGCTCGAGAATCTTCTGGCGCTGGGTGCTGAGCATCTGGGGAACCAGCTCGCGCAGTGCGTTGACTTCCTCAGTGATGCCGTCCAGCCGGTCATTGAGCAGCTTTGCCAGTTCAATGCCTTCGCGGGCGCGGCCTTGCTTGAGCTCATCAAGGGCCTGTTTGAAGCTGCTGAGCGCGGCCTTGTTGAGTGCTTGAGGATCTGCCGAGTCGGCGACCAGAACGCCGGGCCAGCCAAGGACCTCGAGCGGGTTGAGCGGCGCGGGCTGTTTGATCAGGCCCGCGACAATTTCGGCGGCTGCTACCAGTTGTGAAGCGCGCTCGCGATCGACTTGCAGGGGTTTGCCGGCGCTTTCTTCGGTAAAGCGCAATGTGCATTCGAGCTTGCCACGCGAAAGCCCCTGGCGCAGGGCTTCACGCACAGCGCCCTCAAGGTCGCGAAATGCTTCTGGCAGCCGCAGGTGGGGTTCAAGATAACGGTGGTTAACCGAGCGCAGTTCCCAGCTAAGGGTTCCGTGGGCCGTCACCTGTTCGGTGCGGGCGAAGGCAGTCATGCTGTGGATCATGCGCGAACCTCTGGAATAAATCGGGGTAAAACAGGCCTGTGTAAGGCCGGTGATTGTAGCGCAGTGCGTCGGCCCGGCCCAATTGGTCATGTCGTCGTAGCCTATGGCGCCCTATAATGACGCCCAGATTTCAATTCAGAGCAGGAATTCCTTGATGAAACGTCCAAGTGGCCGCGCCGCTGATCAACTCCGTGAAGTCCGTATCACCCGTAACTACACCAAGCATGCGGAGGGTTCGGTGCTGGTTGAGTTCGGTGATACCAAAGTGATTTGTACGGTCAGCGTCGAGTCTGGCGTACCGCGCTTTCTTAAAGGCCAGGGCCAGGGCTGGTTGACCGCCGAGTACGGCATGTTGCCGCGTGCCACCGGTGATCGTAACCAGCGTGAAGCCAGTCGCGGCAAGCAAGGTGGTCGTACGCTGGAAATTCAGCGTCTGATTGGCCGCTCATTGCGCGCTGCCCTGGATATGTCCAAGATCGGTGAGTTCACCCTGTACGTCGATTGCGACGTGATCCAGGCGGATGGCGGTACCCGTACTGCATCGATTACCGGCTCCATGGTTGCCCTGATTGATGCGCTCAAAATGATCAAGAAACGTGGCGGCCTGAAAAATGGCGATCCACTCAAGCAGATGATTGCTGCGGTGTCGGTAGGCATGTATCAGGGTGAGCCGGTGCTTGATCTCGATTATCCGGAAGACTCCGCTGCCGAGACAGACCTGAACGTGGTGATGACCAACGCTGGTGGCTTTATTGAGGTGCAGGGCACCGCTGAAGGCGCACCTTTCCAGCCGGAGCAACTCAATGCCATGCTCGCCCTGGCGCAAAAAGGCATGGACGAGTTGTTTGCTATCCAGCAAGCGGCGTTGGCTGACTAATTTAGCTGGGAGGCAGTGATGGAAGAACAAGTGCCAGTTCCGACACCAAGTCAGGAAGCGCGTCAGTGGGCGATGTTTTGTCACTTCGCGGCCTTTCTTGGCTTCATTTTCCCGTTCGGTAATCTGGTTGGCCCCTTGGTGGTCTGGCAGATCAAGAAGGATCTCGATCCTTTTGTTGATGAGCAGGGTAAAGAGGCGCTGAATTTTCAGATCAGCATTACCATCGCCTTTATGATCAGCGTGCTGTTGATGTTGGTGGTGATTGGTTTTGTGTTGACCACGCTCGTGACCATCGTTGCTGTCGTGCTGGCGATAATCGCCGGTATTAAGGCCAACGAAGGCCAGTCATACCGCTATCCGTTCTGTTGGCGCATCGTCAAATAGGCAGAACTGAGCTACAAAAAAACCGGCATTGAGCCGGTTTTTTTGTAGCTGCTGGTTTTACACGCTGAGAATCCAGTCGTAATCAACCATCAGTGGTGCGTGTTGCGAGAAGCGTGGCTGGCGTGGCAGGCGCGCGCTGCGCACGGTGCGACGCATGCCCGAGGTGAGCAGTTGATAGTCGAAACGATAACCCAGGTTGAGCATTTCAGCTTGCTCGCTATCTGGCCACCAACTGAACTGCTCGCCTTCACGGCTCACTTCACGCAGGGCATCAACATAGCCCATGGTGTTGGTGATTTCGTCCATCCACGCTCGCTCAGGCGCCATAAACCCGGGCGACTGTTGGCAGTCGCGCCAGTTTTTGGCGTCGAGCTTCTGGTGCGCCACATACAGCGAGCCACAATAAATGTACTCACGACGCTTGCGGCGCTGCTTGTCCAAGTAACTGGTAAATTCGTCCATGAACTTGAACTTCTGGTTCAAGCTCTCGTCCCCGCTGAGCCCCGATGGCAACAGCAAGGTGGCGATACTTACCTTGTCGAAATCCGCTTGCAGGTAGCGCCCATAACGATCGGCTGCTTCAAAGCCTAAACCGCTAATCACCGCCTTGGGTTGTAATCGTGAATACAGTGCCACACCACCTTGGTCTGGTACTTCTGCATCACATGCATAGAGGAAATAGCCATCCAGTTGGAAGGCTTGGTCGTCCAGCTCAAAGGCGGAGGCTCGGGTGTCCTGCAGGCAAATCACGTCGGCATTCTGTGCTTGCAGCCAACTGAGCAAACCGCGCTCGACTGCAGCATGAATACCATTCACGTTCACACTGATGATCCGCATAAATGGCCCCCAAAAACACGTGGGTGTATGATACCCGAGGTCGCCATTTTTAGCTAAATTACTAGCCTCATCTGTGTACTTTGGGACAATTGATGCAAGCCTATCAGCGTGATTTCATTCGTTTTGCCATCGAGCGTGGAGTCTTGCGCTTTGGTTCCTTCACCCTCAAATCAGGGCGTACCAGCCCATATTTCTTCAATGCGGGCTTGTTTGACAGTGGTTTGGCACTGGCGCAACTGGGGCGCTTTTATGCCGCAGCTGTGGTTGAGAGCGGAATCGATTTTGACGTGTTGTTTGGCCCCGCCTACAAGGGAATTCCACTGGCAGCCACCACTGCCGTCGCGCTGGCAGAGCATCATCAGCGTGATACGCCTTGGTGTTTCAACCGCAAGGAAGCCAAGGATCACGGTGAAGGTGGCACCTTGGTTGGGGCGCCATTGGCTGGCAAGGCATTGATTATCGACGATGTGATTACCGCAGGGACGGCGATTCGTGAAGTCATGCAAATCATTAAATCGCAGGATGCAGGCTGTGCTGGCGTATTGATTGCATTGAATCGCCAAGAGCGTGGCCAAGGCGAGCTTTCGGCTATTCAAGAAGTTGAACGCGACTTTGCGATACCGGTTGTAAGTATCGTCTCGCTCGAACAGGTACTTGAGTATCTGGCAGAAGATGCTGAACTTAAACAGCACCTGCCTGCGGTAGAAGCCTATCGTGCTCAGTACGGAATTTAATACCTTCAATACCCAGAGCTAAGGACTTATTGTGCTGAAACCGGTTTTGCGTTGCTGTTCGCTATCTCTATGCATACTGCTTTCGGTTACGGCCAATGCAGGCGACTTGCTGTATCGCTACACCGACAGCAAAGGCGGCATCGTGATTAGCCGCCAGGGCGTGCCGCCGGAGTTCATCAGCAAAGGGTATGACATTCTCAATGATCAGGGCCGGGTGGTGCAGGTGATTGCGCCGGCACCAACACTTGAAGAGCGCCAACGCCTGCTCAAGGAAAAGGCCCGGGCCAGCTCTGATGCCCAGCTCAAGCGCTTGTACAGTTCGCCTGAAGATATTGATCGGGCGCGTGATCGCAAGCTGGCTGAGCTTGATGGGGTCATTAGCGTGGCGCGCAGCAATCTGCAATCGGTGCGTACGCAACAGGCTAACTATCAAGCGCAGGCCGCAGATTTCGAGCGTAGCGGACGTGATGTCCCAGAGAGCTTGCTGGTGCAGATCAACAACCAAAAGGTTGAGCAGAAGCGGTTGATTGACGATATCAAGCGTTACGAAGCGGTGCGCAAGGAGTCGGAAGCCACATTCAATGCTGACCGCGCACGCTTTGCAGAGATCATGTCGCGCTGAAAAACGCGGGGCGGGGTGGGTGAGGCTTTCATCCGCGATTTGTGGCTGCAATATCGGTTTGCTTGAACACGCCATCGGTTGGGCGATGGCGTGCAATACAGCTCAGCCTAACTGGCAATAAACGTCGGTTATCGCCATTAAATGTCAGTTGCGCGGCAGATCAGCACTGTCGGTGCTGATCTGCCGGCCTGTCATCAGTGGCGCTTGCGGTTGCAGATCTGGGTGCCGACGCCGCTGTCGGTGAAGATTTCCAGCAGCACCGCATTGGGTACCCGGCCATCAATGATGTGCGCGCTGGTCACGCCGCCTTGCACCGCTTCGAGGGCGCAGCGGATCTTAGGCAGCATGCCGCCATAGATAGTGCCATCGGCAATCAGTTCATCAACCTGCTCTGTGGTCAGGCCGGTGAGTACCTCGCCTTGCTTGTTCATCAAACCGGCGATGTTGGTCAGCAGCATCAGCTTTTCAGCTTTGAGTGCTTCGGCAACTTTGCCCGCGACCAGATCGGCATTGATATTGTACGACTCGCCATCAGCGCCCACGCCGATCGGGGCGATCACCGGGATAAAGTCGCCTTTGACCAGCATGTTCAGCAGGTCAGTGTTGATCCCGGTGACTTCGCCAACATGGCCGATATCAATGATTTCGGGCTTGGTCATTTCCGGCGTTTTACGCTCAACGGTGAGCTTTTTCGCGCGGATCAGCTCAGCGTCCTTGCCAGTCAGGCCAATTGCGCTGCCGCCGTGGCGGTTGATCAGGTTGACGATGTCCTTGTTGACCTGGCCGCCGAGCACCATTTCAACCACGTCCATGGTCTGAGCGTCGGTTACCCGCATGCCATCGACGAAGTGGCTTTCAATCGACAGGCGTTTGAGCAGGTCGCCAATCTGTGGGCCGCCGCCATGCACCACCACCGGATTGATACCCACGGCCTTCATGAGCACGATGTCGCGGGCGAAGTTGGTTTTCAACTCGTCGCTTTCCATGGCGTTGCCGCCATATTTGACGACCAGGGTCTTGCCGACAAAGCGGCGAATGTACGGCAGTGCTTCAGAAAGTACTTTAGCCACTTGGGTAGCGGCATCACGCTCAAAGGTCATGCGGGACTCCATAGCGTTAAAACGGTAATTTGATGTCGGGTGCGAGTGCCGTCATTTGCTCACGGAAAATCACTTTGATGCGTTCCAGCTCGGCTTCTGTTTCGGCTTCGAAGCGCAGCACCAGAACCGGTGTAGTGTTGGATGCACGCACCAGGCCCCAGCCTTTTGGATAATCGACGCGGACACCATCGAGGGTCGTGATATTGGCATCGCCCCAAGCACCTTCGCGTTGCAGGCGATCAATGATCTGGAACTTGCTCTCTTCGGTGACCTGGATGTTGATTTCCGGTGTTGAGACGTCGCTCGGGAACGCAGAAAACACATGTTCGGCATCACGTTTGTCCTGACTGAGAATTTCCAGCAGGCGTGCCGCGCTGTAGATGCCGTCGTCAAACCCGAACCAGCGCTCCTTGAAGAAGATATGGCCGCTCATTTCACCCGCCAGCAGGGCGCCGGTTTCCTTCATTTTCTTCTTGATCAGCGAGTGACCGGTTTTCCACATCACTGGGCGGCCGCCGTAGCCGCTGATCAGAGGGGTCAAGCGACGTGTGCACTTAACGTCGAAGATGATATCGGCACCCGGGTTGCGCGAGACAACGTCCTTGGCGAACAGCATCAGCAGTCGATCAGGGTAAACCATGGTGCCGGTATTGGTGACAACACCAACGCGGTCGCCATCACCATCAAAGGCCAGGCCCAGGTCAGCTTTCTCGGACTTGACCTTGGCGATCAGGTCGACCAGGTTCTCGGGCTTGCCCGGGTCTGGGTGGTGGTTAGGGAAGGTGCCGTCGACATCGCAGAACAACGGAATCACTGTGCAGCCCAAGGCTTCGATCAGTTGCGGGGCGATTACCCCGGCAGCGCCGTTACCACAGTCAACCACTACTTTCAGTGGCTTGGCCAGGGCGATGTCGTCGCGAATCTGCTTGAAGTAACGATCCAGCACATCAACCTGCTGGACGCTGCCGATACCGCTGCTGAGGTTGTTGGTGTCGATGCGGGTTTTCAGTGCCAGAATCTGCTCGTTGGCCAGTGTGTCGCCGGCGATCACAATCTTGAAACCGTTGTAGTCAGGCGGGTTGTGGCTGCCGGTGAGCATCACTGCGGATTTTCCGCTGAGGATATTGGCGGCGTAATACACCACTGGCGTTGGCACCATGCCGACGTCACTGACGGTACAGCCGCTGTCGACCAAACCTTGAATCAGCTGCTCTACCAGCTCTGGGCCGGACAAGCGACCATCGCGGCCAACTGCGACATCGGGCTCACCCTTGGCCAGGCTTTCTGAGCCGACTGCTCGACCTACCCAATACGCAGTTTCAGCGGTAAGGGTGCGACCAACAACACCACGGATGTCGTAGGCGCGGAAGATATCAGCAGGAAGTTTAGGTGCGACTTGCGAATTACTCATAACAGATGACTGCTCCAATCCCAGGAGATCCTGGTCTTCATCGAGAATGTCGATATCGAGAATATCGGTATCTTGAAATAGTGGGTCTGCAAAAACTACCGGTTTCTCTGCTGCAATGGATGCCGCCGTTTCAGGCTTGCCGGGAGCCGCCACTGGCGCTTTTCCAGGGGCGGTGCTGTCCGCTCGGCGTGGCATTCTGGCCAATGTTTTTGCCAGGTTATTCAGTGCAGGCAGGCTCAGGCTAAAGGCTTTGACGCTTTTCCCTGCAGAGAGTTCTTTGACCAATTGCTCCAGCTGGTCGATGTCGCCCTCAAGGTGGTTGTTAAAGCTGCGATGCACCAGGTAAAAGCCAAGCGCCGCCCCCAGCAAGGCTAAGAGCCCTGCCAGCGCCAGTAGCAATGGTGAGAATGCAGAGCCATTCAGTGCCGGGCCAGGGGTGAAGCTAAGTTTCCAATTTGGGTTGCCGCTGTTGAGCTGTTGCGGCTTGCCTTGGGCCGAGCCGCGTTGGGTCAGGATTTGCGCGGCTGCGGTGCCAAATTGCTGGCTGAGTTCGATCGCACCGACCTGCGCCGGAAGCGGCGGCAAGCTGGCCAGCAAGCGGTTGAGGTCAAACGCCAACAGCAGCGTGCCTTGCAGTGGTTGGTCTTTGCTCAGGCGCAATGGCGCAACGCTGTAGACCAACCACTGCTGGCCAACCTTGTAGGCCTCGACCGCAGGTGTTTGCCCGTTCTCTACCCGGCGTAGCAAATCCAGTGCGGCAAAATTCATCGGCGCCGTGCGACCCATGTCCTGCACGGCCTGGCCGCGCAGGTTGAGCTGCGCATCGACCACGCCGTTCCAGTATTTCAGCGAGCGCTCTGCTGCTCTTATCTGGGAGATGTCAGCGCTTTGCAGGGCTTCGATCAACTGTGGATTCTGCGCCGCTGCCTGGGTGTCGGCGGCGAGTTGTTTCAAGGCTTGCTGCAACGCTGTCGCCTGGCTCTCGCCCCAGGCGCTGCTCAGGGCTTGATGCTGCTGTTGCTGGGCGCTACCGAGCATGCCGAACCACAACACGCAGCCGGCGAGAACCAGGCCGATGATTGCAGCCAGCAAGCCGGGCTTGAGCGCTTCTAATGCATTTTGCTTATTGCTCGATGCCTTGGCCGCCGCCTGTTTGATCATCTCGTTGGACAATTCGTCCTTGGCGGCGCGTTTGAACAACTTCATCGAACATCTCCCTGACCCATTTTTCTTAGTATTAGCGTCTTGCAGCGTTACAGAACTACGCTGGTGCGTTCAAGGTAGTGCAAAAAAGCTGCAGTTATGCAGCTTAGTTGGTTCCTGAGTGACCGAAGCCACCAGCGCCGCGCTGGCTTTCATCAAAGGCTTCAACCATTTCGAAATGGGCTTGCACAACCGGGACCAGAACCAATTGTGCAATGCGCTCGCCAACGGTGATGGTAAAAGCGCTCTGGCCACGGTTCCAGCATGAAACCATCAACTCGCCCTGGTAGTCCGAGTCGATCAGGCCGACGAGATTGCCGAGGACAATGCCGTGTTTGTGACCAAGTCCCGAGCGCGGCAAAATCATTGCCGCAAGGCCAGGATCGCCAATGTAGATCGACAGTCCAGTCGGGATCAGCACGGTTTGGCCGGGTTCAAGGGTCAGCTCTTGCTTGAGCATCGCGCGCAGGTCGAGGCCGGCGGAGCCTGGCGTGGCGTACTGTGGCAATGGGAATTCGTTGCCCAGGCGTGGGTCAAGGATCTTAGCTTGTAAGGCGTGCATATCAGATTCTGGTATCCATCAATAAAGTTCAGGCGCGGTTCATGCGTTCAGCAATGAAGTCGACCAATTGGCGGGCAATTTTACCCTTGCTGGTCTGGGCGAAGCTGCTTTGTTGCAATTGGCGATCAATGATGGTGATTGCGTTCTCTTCACTATTGAAACCGATGCTGGGGTTGGCCACATCGTTGGCGACAATAAGGTCGAGATTTTTATCTTTGAGCTTGCGTGACGCGTATTCCAGCAGATTCTCGGTTTCTGCGGCGAAGCCGACGCTGAATGGCCGGTCGTCGCGGGTGGCCAGTGTGGCCAGGATGTCCGGGTTGCGCACCATCTGCAAGAGCATGCCTTCGCCGCTGGTTGGGTCTTTCTTGAGTTTGTGCTGGGCGACCACTTCCGGGCGGTAGTCAGCGACTGCGGCGGCGGCAATCAATAAGTCGCAGGGCATAGCTGCTTCGCAGGCTGCAAGCATGTCGCGGGCGCTGACTACATCGATGCGGGTGACACGCTCTGGCGTCGGCAAGTGTACCGGGCCGCTGATCAGGGTGACTTTGGCTCCGGCCTCGGCGGCTGCTTCGGCCAGTGCAAAACCCATCTTTCCCGAGCTATGGTTGGTGATATAGCGCACCGGGTCTATGTTTTCCTGGGTCGGGCCAGCAGTAATCAATACATGGACGCCGCTAAGGCTTTTGCGCTCGAAGCAGTCAGCCGCCAGCTGCGCAAGGTCGTCAGCTTCCAGCATGCGTCCCAGGCCAACGTCGCCACAGGCCTGGCTGCCGGAGGCAGGGCCGAATATATGCAGGCCGCGCTGGCTGAGAATCTGCGTATTGGCCTGGGTCGCCGGGTCGCGCCACATGGCTTGGTTCATTGCTGGGGCCAGGGCGACTGGGGCGTCGGTGGCCAGCACAAGCGTCGTCAGCAGGTCGTTGGCAACTCCTTGGGCAAGGCGCGCCATCAGGTCGGCGGTGGCCGGGGCAATCAGCACCAGGTCGGCCCAGCGCGCGAGTTCGATGTGCCCCATTGCAGCCTCGGCCGCAGGGTCGAGCAGCTCTTGGTGTACGGGATTGCCGGACAATGCCTGCAAGGTCAGCGGGGTAATGAATTCACGGCCGCCGTGGGTCATGACGACACGTACGTCGGCGCCTTGATCTTTCAGTCGGCGTACCAGTTCTGCGCTTTTATAGGCTGCAATGCCGCCACCCACGCCGAGAATGATGCGTTTCCGATAAAGACGCTGCATAGGCCTGCCTTGCTCAAGGTGAATGTACGTCGCGGTAATGACGCCTCCCCAGGCCGATCACCGCGAAAAAAGGAAGGCTACGATAGCACAGAGGCTGCAACGGAACAGCGGCCTTGGTAGAGACTGGCTCTATTGGGCTGGCGTGTACGGGGTTCACCCATGACATGGAGGTTTTGTATGAGCATTCGCGACTGGCCCGCGGCAGAACGCCCGCGAGAAAAGCTGTTGGCGCAGGGCGCTGCGTCCCTGACCGACGCTGAGTTGCTGGCAATATTTCTGCGAACAGGGGTTGCCGGGCGCAGTGCGGTGGATCTGGCACGCCATTTATTGTCGCAGTTCGGCACTTTGCGCAACTTGTTGCAGGCGGATCTTCCGACATTTTGCCAAAGCCTTGGGTTGGGCCCGGCAAAGTTCGCGCAACTGCAGGCGGTGTTGGAAATGGGGCGCCGACATCTGGCTGAACAAATCCAGCGCGACGACGCGCTGCAAAGCCCGCAAGCCGTGCGTGATTACTTAAAAGCCGTGTTGCGTCATGAGCCGCACGAGGTGTTTGGCTGTTTATTCCTGGATGCCAAGCACCGGGTGTTGACTTACGAGTCGCTGTTTAGTGGGTCGATCGACAGTGCCAGTGTCTATCCTCGGCAAGTGGTCAAGCGCGCCTTGGCGCATAACGCGGCGGCGCTGATTCTGGCGCACAACCACCCCTCCGGCATCGCTGAGCCAAGCCAGGCCGATAAAATACTGACTCAACGCTTGAAGTCGGCTTTGGAGTTGGTTGAGGTGCGTGTGCTGGATCATTTTATCGTCGGCGAAGGCGAGCCGCTGTCGATGGCGGAGCTCGGCTGGATCTAGCCAGGCCAGCGAGAGGCCGCAACCGGCTTCTCGCTGGGTGCGTTTATTTGCCGATACTGACCTTGGAGAAGTCCTGACGACCAAAGGGGCTTACGCTGTAGCCATTGACCGTGCTGCGCGTCAGGGCGGTGGCGGTTGGGTGCGCCAGCGGCACCCACAAGGCCTGCTGCTGGATAATGGCCTGGGCTTTTTTGTAGATATCACTACGCGCTGCTTGGTCGCTAACCAGCTTGCCTTGGCTGATCAGTTTGTCCAGTTGCGGATCGCAGTAGCGCGCAAAGTTCAGCCCGGACTCGACCGAGGCGCAGGAAAATTGTGGCGTGAGGAAGTTATCCGGGTCGCCGTTATCGCCCGCCCAGCCCATAAACAGCAAATCATGCTCGCCCGCTTTGGCGCGACGGATCAACTCGCCCCACTCAATCACTCTAATTTCGGCAGTGATGCCAATCTTGGCCAGATCAGCCTGGAGCAGCTGTGCGCCTAATTTCGGATTGGGGTTAAGCAGACTGCCGCTTGGGCGAGTCCAGATAGTGGTTTTGAAACCCTCAGCAAGGCCGGCTTCCTTGAGCTTGGCTTTGGCTTGTTCCGGGTCGTAGGCATAGCCAGGCAAGTCTTTGGCGTAGCTCCAAGTGTTTGGTGGGTAGACGCCGTTGGCGGCCTCGGCGCTGTCTTCAAATACCGCCTTGAGATAGGTGGCTTTATCGAATGCCAGGTTTATGGCTTGGCGTACTTCGGGCTTGTCCAGCGGTGGATGCTGGGTGTTGATGCCAACAAAGGCGGTCATAAAGGCGTTGGTCTTGACCACTTTCAGCGCCGGATCCTTGGCGGCTACGCTGATATCCACCGGTTTTGGCGACAGGGTGATCTGGCACTCGTTATTGCGCAGCTTCTGCAGGCGTACGTTGGCGTCAGGCGTGATGGCGAAGACCATTTTGTCGACCGCAGGCTTGCCCGCGAAGTAGTCCGGGTTGGCGTTGTAGCGGATCACGGCGTCTTTTTGGAAACGCTTGAAAATAAAGGGGCCGGTACCGATTGGCTGGCTGTTGAGGTTGTTTTGTTTGCCTGCTTTGAGCAATTGGTCGGCATATTCAGCGGAATAAATAGAAGCAAAGCCCATGCTTAATGTGGCCAGGAAGGTCGCATCTGGATGAGTCAAGGTGAAGCGCACGGTGTTAGCGTCCGGCGCATCAATATGCTTGATCAGGCTCGGCAGCTGCATGGATTGAGCATGTGGATAACCGCTCTGGGCGAAGGCATGCCACGGATGCTTGGGGTTGAGCATGCGCTCGAAGCTGAACACTACGTCGTCAGCGTCCATGGTCCGGCTTGGCTTGAAGTAGTCTGTGGTATGAAAGCTGACATCGGGCCGCAGTTTGAATGTATAGCTCAGGCCGTCGTCGCTGACCGCCCAGCTCTGCGCGAGGCTGGGGACGACTTTGCCGCTGCTGGCATCAAAGTCGACCAGGCGGTTCATCAATACATCGGCTGAGGCATTGGTGGTGGTCAGCGAGTTGTATTGCACCACGTCAAAACCATCGGGGCTGGCTTCGGTGCAGACGCTCAGGGTCGAAGCCTGTGCCAGCACCGGGCTTAGCAGCGGTAATAGAAAAAGCGATAAGGTTTTACGGCGCATGGGCATATTCCTTGACGGTGGCGTGCCGCGCATCCATCGGCGCGTAGCAATGACCTACCCTAGTTCATAATGGCGCACTAAGACAATCCAGCGGGGCGACGAGCGGTAATTAGTGATTAAGCCCCGCAGCGCTAGCCCGATGCGATAGAATGCGGGGTTCAGCGTTGTGGTGGAAAGTGTGTTAATCCTTGTTGTGCGATAGCCTTTCTGGTATAAAGCAGCGCTCTTTTCTAGGGGCCCGGTTGTTGCGCTTTAAGGTGTGGCCGGTAAGACCCTCGAGAAACGCGGCGCTTTTGCGCCAATGACACTGAATTTAAGCGGCCAACCCATGCCGGGTTGGGCATGTGGTTTTAGAGGGCTGAGGCATGTCAAGAGTCTGTCAAGTTACCGGTAAGGGTCCGGTAACCGGGAACAACGTTTCCCACGCACACAACAAAACCCGTCGTCGTTTCCTGCCAAACCTGCAGCATCACCGCTTCTGGGTTGAGTCTGAGAATCGCTTCGTACGTCTGCGCGTATCTGCCAAAGGCATGCGTTGCATCGACAAGCGTGGCATTGATGTTGTGTTGTCCGAGCTTCGTGCTCGTGGCGAAAAGGTTTAAGGAGCTAAATCATGCGTGAATTGATCCGTTTGGTGTCGAGCGCCGGTACTGGCCACTTCTACACCACCGACAAGAACAAACGCACTACTCCGGACAAAATCGAAATTAAAAAATTCGATCCGGTTGTGCGCAAGCACGTGATCTACAAGGAAGGCAAGATCAAGTAATTGATCAAGCATTCTTGTTGCACAAGCTTGACGAGAAAGCCCGCCACCATGGCGGGCTTTTTCTTGCCCTGAGTTTCACCTCGACGAATCATCAGGAGCCTGCCCGGTAAATACCAGGCAATAAAAAATCCCGCGCATGGCGGGATTTTTTATGTTGGCTTCGTTGCGCCGGGCTTATTCGCTGGCCTGCTCGAAGATCACATAGACCTTGCGGCAGGGTTCGAGCACTTCCCAGGTGCCGGAAAAGCCCGCCGGGATCACAAAGCGGTCACCAACGCGCAGCGTCTTTGCATTGCCGTCCTTGTCACGCAGGACTGAAACCCCTTGCAGGATTTCGCAATATTCGTGCTCGCTGTAGTTCACCGTCCACTGGCCGACGGCGCCCTCCCAGATACCCGTATTGAACTGGCCGCATGGGCTGGCGTAGTGATTACGCACACTTTGATCTGGGTCACCCTTGAGAATTTTCTCTGCAGCTGGACGATAGTTTTCCAGAGGGCTGTTGGTTTGGGCGAAGTCGACAATCTGCTCAATTTTCATCTGTGGCATCTCTGCGTATTGGCTTGTTGTGCGGGTCAGACATATGGCGCTGGCTGAGTCTATGTTTAATAAAACGAACATGACAAGGCTGTTTGCGGCTTATTTGTCAAATATATTGAAAATGTAGAGCCCTCTGGTTTAGTGTTGCGGGCAGGAATGGCCTTACAGAATTATTGACAGTGCGCACGCCAAATGTGCGGCACTCTTTACCGATAGAGGAAGCTTGCATGACTAGCCTGACTCGCGCCGACTGGGAACAGCGCGCCAAGACGTTGAAGATTGAGACTCGTGCGTTTGTACATGGTGAGTACTGCTCGTCTGAGTCTGGTGAAACCTTTGAATGCATCAGCCCGGTAGATGGTCGCTTGCTGGGCAATGTTGCCAGCTGTGATCTTGCCGATGCCGAGCGCGCTGTGCGTGATGCACGTGCCACCTTTAATTCGGGTGTGTGGTCGCGCATGGCGCCGGCCCAGCGCAAGAAGATCATGATTCGCTTTGCTGAGCTGATCGAGGAGCACGCTGAAGAGCTGGCTCTGCTGGAAACCTTGGATATGGGCAAGCCGATCAGTGACTCACTGAACATCGACATGTCGGCTGCGGCCAATGCCATTCGCTGGAATGGTGAAGCCATCGACAAGATTTACGATGAAGTTGCGGCGACCGCGCACGATGAGCTGGGTCTGGTCACTCGCGAGCCAATCGGTGTGGTGGCGGCTATCGTGCCGTGGAACTTCCCGTTGCTGATGAGTTGCTGGAAGCTTGGTCCGGCGCTGGCGACCGGTAACTCAATCATCCTCAAGCCTTCTGAAAAATCACCGCTGACCGGCATTCGTGTTGCCAAGTTGGCTATCGAGGCTGGCATTCCAGCGGGCGTGTTCAACGTGCTGCCTGGTTTTGGTCACACGGTGGGCAAGGCCCTGGCCTTGCATATGGATGTAGACACGCTGGTATTTACCGGCTCTACCAAAATCGCCAAGCAGCTCATGATCTACGCAGGCGAGTCGAACATGAAGCGTGTTTGGCTGGAAGCCGGTGGCAAGAGCCCGAACATTGTTTTCGCCGATGCGCCTGATTTGCAGGCGGCTGCTGAATCTGCCGCTGGCGCTATCGCCTTCAACCAGGGCGAAGTCTGTACTGCAGGTTCGCGCTTGCTGGTCGAGCGCTCGATCAAAGACAAGTTCTTGCCCCTTGTGGTCGAGGCGATCAAAGGCTGGAAGGCAGGCAATCCGCTTGATCCTGAAACCAATGTCGGCGCGTTGGTTGATACCCAGCAGATGAATAACGTATTGCGCTACATCGATGCAGGCCACAAAGACGGCGCCAAGCTGGTTGCTGGTGGTAAGCGGGTGATGGAGGAGTCGGGCGGCACTTATGTTGAGCCGACCATCTTCGACGGCGTGAGCAATGCAATGACCATCGCCCAGGAAGAAATTTTCGGCCCGGTACTGTCGGTGATTGCCTTTGATGATGCCGAAGAAGCGATTGCGATCGCCAACGACACCATCTACGGTTTGGCCGCTGCCGTGTGGACCAGCAACCTGTCGAAGGCGCACATGACTGCCAAGGCCTTGCGTGCAGGTAGCGTCTGGGTCAACCAGTACGACGGCGGTGACATGACTGCGCCATTCGGTGGCTTCAAGCAGTCGGGTAACGGTCGCGACAAGTCGCTGCACGCGTTCGACAAGTACACCGAACTCAAAGCTACTTGGATTAAGTTGTAAGCTGAAGCAAGGCGTTCGCGCTTTGCCTAAAGGGCCTCTGAAAAAAAACTGCTGCGCTCGCGGCCTTTTTCAGAAGATCGCTAAGGTCCGTCTCTAGTTAAGAGGCCGGCTCACATGAGCCAAACCTGCGGCCGGGTTTTCCGGGGAGTTATTTCCCCTGGGAGCCTGGCCGTTTTGCTTTTCGCGGTGCAGGGCAATAACTACAAAAGGAGCCAGGTAATGCGTTGGGGTACTTATTTCGCCGTGTCCATGGCAGTGATCAGCATCGGCTTGGCGCTGGGTGTGACCATGCCGTTGGTGTCGCTGCGCCTTGAGAGCTGGGGCTATGGCTCGTTCGCCATTGGTGTGATGGCCGCCACGCCGGCTGTTGGTGTACTGCTTGGCGCTTCGTTGGCCGGCCGCCTCGCAGGGCGGCTCGGAACCACGGTGTTAATGCAGACCTGCTTGCTGGTCGGCGCGCTGTCTGTGGCGATGCTGGCCCTGGTGCAAAATTACACTGTGTGGCTATTGCTGCGTTTACTGCTGGGCGTCGCCCTGACCATGGTGTTTATTCTGGGCGAGAGCTGGATCAACCAGTTGGCTGTGGAAAAGTGGCGTGGCCGCTTGGTGGCGCTCTATGGCACCGGTTACGCCTTGAGTCAGCTGTCCGGGCCATTGCTCTTGCATGCCCTTGGCACCGAAAGTGATCGTGCATTCTGGACCGGCACTGGCCTGCTGATGGGCGGCTCACTGATTTTACTGGGTCGCAGTGGCGCGCCCAAGGTTGATGGTCACAGTGCTTCGTCAAAAGGGCTGTTGGCGTTTTGTAGCAAGATGCCAGCGATTGCTTGGGCGGTAGCCTTGTTCGCCGCTTTCGAGTCGATGATGCTGACGCTCTTGCCCATCTATGGGTTGCGTCAGGGTTTCAGTCAGGACGTTGCGCTCTTTATGGTCAGCGTTGTGGTGGTCGGCGATGCTGTCTTGCAACTCCCCATTGGCTGGCTGGCAGACCTGATGTCGCGGCGCAACTTGTTCCGTGGCTGCGGTGTGGTGCTGTTGTGCTCCAGCTTGAGCATTCCGCTGGCATTGCATTCGCCCTTGATCTGGCCGGTATTGGTGCTGTTCGGCGCCAGTGCGGGCGGTTTGTTCACTCTGTCATTGATTCAGATCGGCGAGCGCTTTCGCGATGATGCGCTGGTGCGTGCCAACGCCCATGTTTCCCAGTTGTGGGGGATTGGCTGCCTGCTGGGGCCATTGCTGACCGGCGCGGCAAGCCAGTGGGTCAGTGGCCATGCCTTGCCGCTGCTGATGGCGCTTGGCGCCGCGGGCTTTGTGGTGCTGGCATGGCGCCCCGAGCCACAGCAGGTTGTGGTTGCTTCCTGAGACGCAGGTGGCTGTCAGTCGGGCGAGGCAAGCAGTTGCGCAACGGTTTCGCCAACCTTGCGCACTGCATTCTCGATTTCGGCTGTGGCCTTGGTGGCGTAGTTCAGGCGCAGGCAATTACGGTACTTGCCGGTTGCCGAGAAAATACTGCCGGGCGCGATCTGTATGGCGTGCGGTAGCAGGGCGCGATTCAGGCGCTGGCTGTCGAACTGGCGATCAAGCTCGATCCACAGCATAAAGCCACCGTCTGGCTGGCTGACGCGGGTACCTGCAGGGAAATAACGGCTCACCCAAGCGGTCATCAGGTCGCGATTGCGGGCGTACTGGCTGCGCATGCGCCGCAGGTGTGGCTCGTAATGGCCCGCGCCGATGTACTCCGCCAGCGCTAGCTGCGGTAACTGCGCAGCCATGCCGGTGCCGATGTATTTCAAATGCAGAATTTTCTGCAGGTAGCGTCCGGGTGCGATCCAGCCGATGCGCAGGCCGGGCGCCAGGGTTTTCGAGAACGAGCTGCACAGCAGCACCCGACCGTCTTCGTCGTAGGATTTGATCGTGCGTGGGCGAGGGTAGCTGTAGGCCAGCTCGCCGTAGACATCATCTTCGATAATCGCCACGTCATAACGTTGGGCGAGCGCGAGCAGTGCGCGCTTGTTGGCGTCCGGCATGATGTAGCCAAGAGGGTTGTTGCAGGTCGGAGTCAGTTGGATGGCTTTAATCGGCCACTGTTCAAGTGCGAGCTCCAAGGCATCTAGGCTGATGCCGGTGAGCGGGTCGGTCGGCAGCTCAAGGGCTTTCATGCCAAAGCCTTTGAGTGCCTGCATCACGCCGTGAAAGCTGGGTGAGTCGACCGCGACTACATCGCCGGGCTTGCAGGTGGCGCAAATCGCCGTGGACAAGGCTTCATGGCAGCCGGTGGTTGTGACTATGTCCTCGGCCGGAATCTGGCAGCCAGAGTCGAGCATCAGTCGTGAAATCTGCTCGCGCAGCGCCGGGTCACCATTGATGCAGCCATAGCTGAGCTCTTTTACGCTTTGTCGACGGCTTAGGCGTGAGATTGAACGTAGCAGGGGTTTTAGCGTCGGGCTGCTGATGTCGGGCATACCGCGACCTAGCTGCAAGATGTCGCTGCCCGGCGCGATGCTGATCAGTTCGAGCACATTGTCCCACTGGGAGACATCCAGCGGCCGCTGAGCGGCGCGATTGACCATCGGCAGCTCAGGTTTCTGACGGCTTGGCGGCACGAAATAACCTGATTTCGGGCGCGGTGTCGCCATGCCCTGATCTTCAAGATGGCGATACGCCTGCTGCACCGTGCTCAGGCTGACACCGTGCTCGACGCTCAATGCACGTACCGAAGGCAAGCGATCGCCGGGACGATACAAGCCTTGCTCGATGCGGGAGCTGATCATGGTGGCGAGGTCGATATAGAGCGTCATGGGCAATCTCGCAGAGCATATGTTTGAAAGTGATCGGTTATAAACCAGTACAGTTTCTGCTGAAAATTACAATTCAGCGGTCAATTCAAATCATCTGTATGGATTTAATATGTGTTTTCTGAATCTGTCATGCTTTTTATGTTCGCGCCATTATCTGCTCTCGAAATGACTGAATTTCAGGAGCAAGGAGATGAATGGTTTAAGCGATGTGCGGTTGACCCTCGGCCAGCAAGAGTTGCAGCAAGATGCCGCACCGCGGATGTCTACGCCTGCGGCCTATGGTCCGCCAGTGTCGCGTTGGACACTGTTACTGCGCCGTATCAGTACGCGTCGGGCATTGCTCAGGCTTAATGATCAGCAACTGGCTGATATTGGCCTGACGCGCGCGCAGGCACATCGCGAAGCTACGCTACCGTTCTGGAAGCTCTAAAGGGTTGGGAGAACGACGTATGAATATCGCGATTTTGACATTTGAAGGTTTCAACGAACTCGACTCGTTCATTGCCGCAGGCATATTGAATCGGATGAAAGGTCAGGGCTGGAATGTGCAGATCACCTGCCCGGATGATTACGTAACCTCGATGAACGGAGTCAAGGTTGCCGCGCAGCAACCTCTGGAATTTGCCAATACTGCCGATGTGGTTTTAGTGGGCAGCGGTATCTACACCCGCGACATCGCCAAGGATCGGTCGATTCTGGAACGGCTCAATCTAGACCCTGCCAAACAACTGGTGTGCGCGCAATGCTCTGGTGCGTTGCTGCTTTCGGTGCTGGGCATCTTGAACGGTCTGCCGGCATGTACGGATTTGACCACCAAGCCCTGGGTGATTGAGTCGGGGGTTGAGGTGTTGAATCAGCCGTTTTTCGCCGAAGGCAATGTCGCCACCGCTGGCGGCTGCATGGCTTCGCAATACTTGGCGACTTGGATCATCGCCAAGCTGGCAGGCGATGACGCTGCTGCTGCGGCCATTCACTATGTCGCGCCAGTGGGTGAGAAAGATGCCGCCGTCGCCCATAGCCTGTCGGTGGTCCAGCCTTACATCGAGCAGCCAGCCTTTGCATAAACCGGGGGCGAGCCCCCGGTCGCAGGCTTACAACACTTCCTTCATGCGGTGCCAGAGCATACCCAGCGCCAGCAATGGCGAGCGCAGGTATTTACCGCCCGGGAAGGTCATGTGCGGCACTTTATCGAACAGCTCAAACCCGCTGCTGGCTTGACCGGCAATAGCTTCAGCCAACAGCTTGCCAGCCAGATGGGTCGCGTTGACGCCGTGACCGGAGTAGGCCTGGGCATAAAACACGTTGTTCTGATCCTTGAGGCGCCCGATTTGCGGCAGGCGGTTGGCGCCAATGCCGATCATGCCGCCCCACTGGAAGTCGATCTTGGTGTTCTTCAGGTGTGGGAATACTTCCAGCATTTTTGGCCGCATATAGCCGCTGATGTCTTCAGGATCGCGTCCAGAATAGTGGCAAGCGCCGCCAAACAATAAACGGTTATCGGCAGATAGGCGGTAATAATCCAAGGCGACACGTTGATCGCACAGCGCCATGTTCTGCGGAATGATCGCCTGTGCTTGCTCGGCGCTTAAGGGTTCGGTGGCGATGATATAGCTGCCCGCCGGGAGCACTTTGCCACCAAGGTTGCTGTTCAGCTCGCCAAGGTAGGCGTTGCAGGCCAGAACCAGGTTGCTGGCACGAACCACGCCGTTCGCAGTGTGAACCTTGACCTCGGCACCATACTCAATTCGTGTGACGGCGGAGTCTTCAAAAATCTGTACGCCCAGGGCCTGGGCTGCAGCGGCTTCGCCCAATGCCAGGTTGAGCGGGTGCAGGTGCCCGGAACCCATGTCGATCAAGCCACCGACGTAGCGGTCTGAACCAACCACTTCGTGCATTTGATCAGCTTGCAGCAAGCGCAACTCATGCTGATAACCGAGGCTTTTCAGCTCTATGGCATCTTCAGCGAAACCGTCGAGGTCGCGTGGCTTGTTGGCCAGGTCGCAATAGCCCCACGTCAGGTCACAGTCGATGCTGAATTGCTCGACGCGCTTGCGCACGATTTCAACCGCTTCGAGGCCCATCAGTTTAAGTTCGCGCACGCCTTGGGCGCCGATCACCGACTCAAACTGCTCGACGCCGTGGCCAACGCCGCGAATCAGTTGGCCGCCGTTACGGCCGCTGGCGCCCCAGCCGACCTTGCGGGCTTCGAGCAGCACCACTGAGAGGCCTTTCTGGGCCAGTTCAATCGCCGTATTGAGGCCCGAGAAACCACCACCGACAATGCACACATCAGCGCGCAGCTCACCTCCCAAAGGTTGCAGCGCAATGGTGCGGTTAGCACTGGCGGCGTAATAGGAGGCAGCATGCTGGTTGTTGTGAACCGGTTGGTGAACGCGGGCGTTCATGTGCGAAATCCTGTTTATTGTGTTTGGAAAATTTTACGAAGCATAAGCGCGGACTTCCTTGATCGCCAAGTGCCACGTACCAAAAATCGACAATTAATTATCAGTGGAGGCTATTCAGCGCTAAACAGTTACCATGGCTTACCAACACCGAGATGCTGTTATGAGCTGTACCCGTCGTAAAATAGATCACCTGCGCCTGCATATTCCGCGCTTTGACTGCATACCTGGCTGCCACGACTGTTGCGGGCCGGTTACGGCTTCATCCGAAGAAATGTCGCGGCTGCCACACAAAAGTGATGCCGAGCATGAGGCTGCGCTGGAAGAGCTGAACTGTGTACACCTGGGCCCGCAAGGCTGCGAGGTGTATGACCAGCGACCATTGATTTGCCGCCTGTTTGGCACCACGCCGCGCTTGCCATGCCCCCATGGGCGTGGTCCGGATGAGCCGATTGATCCGCAGGTTGAGCGACAGGTGCACAACCTGATTGCAACCACGCGCCAGGTTTTGGTCTAGGGCTACTCAGGAACCGGCAGGCTGAGGCTTTCTTTGACCTCTTCCATGACGATATAGCTCTTGGACTCGCGCACATGCGGCAGCTTGAGCAGAATGTCGCCCAGCAGCTTGCGGTACGAGGCCATCTCGTTAATCCGTGCTTTAACCAGATAATCGAAATCGCCAGAAACCAGATGGCATTCCAATACGTGCGGCAATTTAAGCACCGCTCGGCGAAACTCCTCAAAGGTGTCGCCAGATTTGTAATCGAGGCTGATCTCGACAAATACCAGCAGGCTGGCCTTGAGATTTTGTGGGTTCAGGCGAGCGTGATAACCCATGATGATGCCTTCGCGCTCAAGCCTGCGTACCCGTTCGGTGCAGGGGGTAGTCGACAAACCCACGCGCTCGCCGAGCTCGGTGAAGGATATGCGGCCATCTTCTTGCAGGATACGCAGGATGTTGCGGTCAATCTTATCCAGGTCGCGGCGGGATTGATGCTGGGTGCGCATAAGAAATACTCCTCCGTACAAGCGGGTTTTTTCGAGAGTTATTACTAAATATAGGCTGATGTTTAGTTAATTGCACTGCTCGATGATTCATATACTAGCCGCATCTACTCTCATGACAAAAAACGCCAGTGCATAATCTCGGCGAGGAGAAAAACGATGCGGGTTCTGGTTCTCGGCAGTGGTGTGATTGGCACCGTCAGCGCTTACTATTTGGCTCGTCAAGGGTTCGAGGTGGTCGTTGTCGACCGTCAAAACGGCCCTGCACTGGAAACCAGCTTCGCCAACGCCGGCCAGGTGTCACCTGGCTATGCATCTCCTTGGGCTGCACCGGGCATTCCACTCAAAGCCATCAAGTGGCTGTTGCAAAAACACGCTCCGCTGGCAATCAAGGCCACTGGCGATGTTGACCAGTACCTGTGGATGGCGCAAATGCTGCGCAACTGCACGGCCAGCCGTTATGCGGTAAACAAGGAGCGCATGGTGCGCTTGTCTGAATATAGCCGTGACTGCCTTGACGAGTTGCGCGCCGAAACGGGCATCGCCTACGAAGGCCGCAGCCTTGGCACCACTCAGTTGTTCCGCACCCAGGCGCAGCTTGATAACGCCGCTAAAGACATCGCTGTGCTCAAGCAGTCGGGCGTGCCGTTCGAGCTGCTCGATCGCGCCGGTATTGCTCGCGTTGAACCCGCTCTGGCAAGCGTTACCGATAAACTCGCCGGTGCCCTGCGTTTGCCAAATGACCAGACGGGCGACTGCCAGATGTTCACCACCAAGCTGGCCGAGATGGCTCGCAAGTTGGGTGTCGAGTTCCGCTTCGGCCAGAACATCGAGCGTATTGAAGCGCTGGGTGATCGGGTCAACGGCGTATGGATCGACGGCAAGCTGGAAACCGCAGATCGCTACGTGCTCGCGCTCGGCAGCTTCAGCCCGCAACTGCTCAAGCCGCTGGGTATCCGTGCGCCGGTTTATCCACTCAAAGGCTATTCCTTGACCGTGCCAATCGTTAATCCGGACATGGCGCCGATGTCGACCATCCTCGATGAAACCTACAAAGTGGCGATGACCCGCTTTGACCAGCGCATCCGGGTGGGCGGCATGGCTGAAATCGCCGGTTTTGACATGAGCTTGAACCCGCGTCGCCGCGAAACCCTGGAAATGCTGGTCGGCGATCTTTATCCACAGGGTGGCGATTTGGCCCAGGCTGAATTCTGGACCGGCCTGCGCCCGGCGACACCAGACGGCACACCGATTGTGGGTGCTACTCGCTACCGCAACCTGTTCTTGAATACCGGTCACGGCACTTTGGGTTGGACCATGGCCTGCGGTTCCGGACGTTTCCTGGCGGACACCATGGCGTCCAAGCGTCCGCAGATCAGCGCCGAAGGGCTGGACATTTCACGTTATAGCCGCACCAAGGAAGCAGAAAAACATGGCTCTACAGCGCCTGCGCACTGAAACCCGTTACAGCGAAATAGTTATCCACAACGGCACCGTCTATTTGGCTGGCCAGTTGGCGGATGATTACAGCGGCGACGCTGTCGAGCAAACCAAGCAAACCCTGGCCAATATCGATTTGATGTTGAGCGAGGCGGGCACCGACAAGAGCCGTATTCTGTCGGTGACGATTTATCTGAAGGACATGGCGCGTGACTATGCCAGTCTCAATCAGGTTTGGGATGCCTGGGTTGCACCCGGCACGGCGCCGGCCCGCGCTGCAGTCGAGGCCAAGATGTATCGCCCGGATGTACTGGTGGAGATGAGCGTTATTGCCGCTCTGCCGTAAAGCCCCGAATGTTTTCAGAGGCTCCTAGGCCTGTGAAGTGGTTTCAACTGTTACGTGTCACCGTCTAGCCCAGCCCCGCTGGGCTTTTTTTAATCAAGTCAGCCATCTGCCAAGAAGCTCAATTTATGCGACCAGCCCGTGCCCTGATTGATCTCAATGCCTTGCGCCATAACTACCGCCTGGCGCGCGAGGTTTCTGCTGCCAAAGCGTTAGCCGTGATCAAGGCAGATGCTTACGGACATGGTGCGGTGCGCTGCGCCCAGGCGCTTGCCGATGAGGTTGATGGTTTTGCGGTGGCCTGCATCGAAGAGGCGCTGCAACTGCGCGAAGCCGGCATCACTCAGCCAATTTTGCTGCTTGAAGGTTTTTTTGAGCCTGAAGAGTTGGCGCTGATCGAGCAGCACAGGCTTTGGTGTGTGGTGCATTCAATGTGGCAACTTGAGGCGCTTGAACAAGCCAACTTCAGCCAGCCGCTGACCATTTGGTTGAAGCTGGATTCGGGCATGCACCGCGTCGGCCTGCATCCAGACGACTACGCCGCGGCTTACAAGCGCCTGGCGCAATGCGCGCAGGTAGAAAAGATCGTGCTGATGAGCCATTTTGCCCGCGCCGATGAACTTGATTGCTCGTGCAGTGCAGAGCAAGTAGCGGTTTTTGAACAAGCCCGCAAAGGCCTTGATGCCGAGGTTAGCTTGCGCAATTCGCCTGCGGTGCTGGGGTGGCCCGAGGTGCCAAGTGATTGGGTGCGCCCGGGCATCATGCTCTATGGTGCAACCCCGTTCGAGCAGGCACAAGCGGTGGCTGCGCAATTGCAGCCAGTCATGACCTTGGAGTCAAAAATCATCAGCGTGCGTGAGCTGCCGGCGGGGCAACCGGTGGGCTACGGCGCGCGCTTTGTCACTGAGCGACCAACCCGCGTGGGCGTCGTTGCCATGGGCTATGCCGATGGTTATCCCCGTCATGCGCCAACGGGAACGCCGGTGATGATTGACGGTAAGCCAAGCCGATTGATTGGCCGGGTGTCGATGGACATGTTGACGGTCGACCTGACTGACTTGCCAGATTCAGGGCTTGGCAGCCGAGTCGAGTTGTGGGGCAAGCAGGTGTTGGCCAGCGATGTTGCCGCCCATGCAGGGACAATTCCTTACCAGTTGTTTTGCAACCTGCGCCGTGTGCCACTGCTCTATCTGGGGGGTTAATAACTGCAAGTGCGGTTCTAACTATTCGGCTGGACAATATTTAGGCACAAACTGTTGTAAATACTGAACGCTATTGCCATGATACGGCTACTTTTCCGTATCTTCCCGAGGGGGACGCAAGCATTGGACGTCGGTGTACGACTGCAATCCATCCGTAAGTTAAAAGGCCTTTCCCAGCGTGAACTCGCCAAGCGTGCGGGCGTCACCAACAGCACTATTTCGATGATCGAGAAGAACAGCGTAAGCCCTTCGATCAGTTCGTTGAAAAAGGTGCTGGCGGGTATCCCAATGTCGCTGGTGGAGTTTTTCTCCCTCGACGTGGAACAGGACAGCAACACTCAAGTCGTCTACAAGGCGAATGAGCTCATTGATATCTCCGATGGCGCCGTGACCATGAAATTGGTCGGCAAGGCTCATCCCAGCCGTGCTATCGCCTTCCTCTCAGAAACCTACCCGCCTGGCGCCGATACCGGCGACGAGATGCTCAATCACGAAGGTGAAGAGGCCGGGATGCTGATTGAAGGTCGGCTTGAACTGGTGGTTGGTAGTGAAAGCTATATCCTCGAAAAGGGCGATAGCTACTACTTTGAGAGCAGTAAACCGCACCGTTTTCGTAACCCCTACGATGAGCCAGCCAAGCTAATCAGTGCGACAACACCGGCGAATTTCTAATGGATTTGTGAAAAGCGCTGCGCAGGGCTTTTTGCTGTATATCTGTTAAAACGCGCGAAAATGCAGCTTCCGCCAGCTCTGCCGGGCTGTATGGCTTATAAATCTGGCTGCAACTGCGGCATTTGGTGTGTTTCAGCTTGCGGGGCTTCTCGTTATACTTAGCTCCCGCTCGCGAAACCGTGGCCGCGGGCGAACCAAGCCACGATGAGGGTGTAAGCGTGAATATGATTAAAAAAATGTTGGTTGCTCCTGCAGCCGTGCTGGCTATCTGGGCAGCTTCTGCCCAAGCAGCGACTGACGATGCAATTGCTGCTCGTTTGAAACCAGTGGGCGAAGTCTGTGTCCAGGGCGAAGAGTGCAAGGGCGTTGAAATAGCTTCCGCTGCTGCAGGCGGTGGCGGTGCCAAGTCTCCAGACGACATCATCACTGGCCATTGCGGTGCTTGCCACTCGACAGGCGTATTGGGTGCACCAAAAATCGGTGACGCCGCTGCCTGGAAGAAACGTGCAGACGAGCAGGGCGGCATAGACGGCTTGCTGGCTAAGGCCATCACCGGCATCAACGCCATGCCGCCAAAAGGCACTTGTGGCGACTGCACCGATGAGGAACTCAAAGCGACCATCGAGAAAATGTCCGGCCTGTAAGCCGACAGTTTTTTAGCGCCGCAACAGAGCGGCGGGTCATCCGAACACCCTGCGCGGGCGATGCTTGCGCAGGGTGTTTTCGTTTCTGCGCCACACAACGGGCGGAGGCTGACTTCAGGTCAATTGATCGCTATTGCGAGTAATGGGCTGACATAGATTTTGTTTCGGGGCGCAATTGCGATGCGGGTATAGTCGAACAGGACAAACCAGCTAAGCGCAAGGAGTGCTTGATGCCGCAACTGTGTTCGATTGATGACGCTGTAGAGCGTGTCCTGCGCGAAATTGACGGGCCTATCCATCTTGGCCTGCCGCTTGGCTTGGGCAAGCCCAACACTTGGGTGAATGCGCTGTACCAGCGCTGTAAACAATTGCCTGAGCGCGAACTCAACATCTACACGGCCCTTTGCCTGGGGCGCCCGCATGCTGAGCAGGGCTTGCAACAACGCTTTCTGCAGCCGTTCGTGGAGCGTGTGTTTGCTGATTACCCCGAGTTGGACTTTCTCGGCGACCTGCGTCGTGGCGAGTTGCCAGCAAATATCCGGGTCGAGCAGTTTTTTATGCAGCCCGCAAGCATGCTCAACAATGACCAGGCGCAGCAAAACTACGTCAGCAGCAATTACAGCCATGCCGCGCGCGATATCAACAGCCGGGGCCTCAATGTTCTGGCGCAACTAGTGGCGACTGACCCGCTGCGGCCTGAACATTTCAGCCTGAGTTGCAACCCCGACATCACCCTTGACCTGTTGCCGATGCTGGACAAGCGCCGAGCCAATGGCGAGAAAATCCTCTATCTGGCCCAGGTGCATAGCCAACTGCCCTATATGGCGGGTGATGCCGAGATTGCCTGTGAGCGCTTTGATATCCAGTTGCAAGACGCTGAAACGTCAGCCTTGTTCTCAACCCCCAATATGCCGATCAGCTTGCAAGATCACTGTATTGGCATGCACGCCAGCACGCTGGTGCGCGATGGCGGTACCTTGCAAATTGGCATTGGCTCCATGGGCGATGCCGTCACCGCCGCACTATTGGCGCGACATAGCAACAACAGCCAATACAAGGCGTTGCTTGATGCATTGAATTGCACAAACGATTGGCATCAGTGGATCGAGCGGGTTGGTGGCACCGCTGCCTTCGACCAAGGGCTGTACGGCTGCAGCGAGATGTTCGTCAATGGCTTGTTGCTGCTGGCCGATGCCGGGATCATCCGGCGGGCGGTCTATCCTGAGCTGCTGGTGCAGCAATTGGCGTGTGCTGGTGCACTGGATGACCATGGTCGGCCCCGCAGCGTCCAGGCCCTGCTTGATGCCGGGTTGGCATCCAGGCTCGATGAGCAGCACTTGGCCGAGTTGCAGGGCTACGGCTTGCTCGCACCTGAAATCCGCGAGATTGAAGGACAGCTAAGCCTACCCTCAAATCTCGCGGTGCCAGCGGACCTGGCTGATGCCCAGACCCAGCAAGCCCTGGCTGAATATTTACGGCCAGCCAATAACGCCGTGGTCTTGCATGGAGGTTTTTTCCTCGGGCCGCGTTCGTTCTACGAGCGCTTGAACGAACTGAGCTTCGAACAGCGCAGGCGCTATGCAATGACTGGCATCTGCTTTATCAACGAGCTTTACGGGCAGGAGCAGTTAAAGCGGTTGCAGCGCCGCGATGCACGCTTTATCAACACGGCATTTACCATGACCTTGATGGGCGCCGCGGTGTCTGACCAGCTTGAAAACGGTCGTGTGCTCAGTGGCGTTGGCGGTCAGTACAACTTTGTTGCCCAGGGCCATGCGCTTGAGGATGCGCGTTCAATACTGCTGCTGCGCAGTTGGCGTGAGGCCGACGGCGAGGTGCGCTCCAATATTGTCTGGGAGTATGGCCACGTCACGATTCCCCGGCATCTGCGTGACATTGTGGTCAGCGAATATGGCATTGCCGATTTGCGCGGCAAAAGTGATTCGCAGGTGATCGAGGCGCTATTGAAGATCAGTGATTCGCGTTTCCAGGCCGAATTGATCGCGCAAGCGCAAGCCAATGGCAAGCTCGACAAAGCATTCGAACTCGATGCGGCCTACGGCAATAACCTGCCCGAGCGCCTGGAGGCGCTACAGCTTGAGCACGGTGCATTGTTCGATGAGTTTGCCCTGGGCTGCGACTTCACCCCTGTGGAGCGCGACTTGCTGCGCGCCCTGACTTGGCTCAAGCGCAAATTCAAGCTCTCGGAAATATTGCGTCTCGGCAAGGCCACGCTTGACGCGCCCGAGCCAGAGGCATTTATGCAGCATTTGCAGCGTATGGGCCTGGCTCAACCGGACGGTTTGCGTGAGGAACTGTACCAACGATTGGTGTTGGCGGGCCTGCAGGCTACGCAAAGCTCTAACGGGTGATTCAGCATCAATGGCGCGCTATGAGTGCGCCATTGATGGGCTGCAGCACTTACTCGAGAAAACTGACCTTGCCGTCTGCCAGCGAGCTGATGCGCGCCAGTGACTCAACGCGGAAGCCTTGTTCGTCCAGCTCGTTACGGCCAGCCTGAAACGACTTTTCGATCACCACGCCAATCCCGGCGATGCTTGCGCCAGCTTGTTGGATCACATCAATCAGTGCTTTTGCCGCGCGCCCGTTGGCCAGGAAGTCATCAATCACCAGCACGTGATCATCGGCAGTCAGGTGCTTGGCCGAGACCGCGATGGTGCTTTCCGTCTGCTTGGTGAAGGAGTAAACCTTGGATGTGAGCAGGTTGTCCTTTAGCGTCAGCGACTGATACTTGCGGGCGAAAATGACCGGGATCCCGAGTTCCAGGCCCGCCATTACCGCCGGTGCGATACCTGAGGCTTCGATGGTGACAATTTTTGTGATCTTCTGGTCACGGAAGCGAACCGCGAACTCATGACCAATCTGTTGCATCAGCTTGGGATCAATCTGATGGTTTAAAAAAGCATCGACTTTAAGTACCTGCTCTGAGAGCACAATGCCTTCTTCGCGAATTTTTTGTTTCAGCGCTTCCACGCAATAGCCCTCATTTAGTGTGAAACCCCAGTCTATGCCGGGGTGTTTGCCTTTAAGGAGTCAGCTGCGCCTGAGCCATCCAAGGTGGGGCGGCCCAGGTGCGCAATTTTTCAAAAAATCCCTGACTCAAATAATCGGCGATAGATAAACCGTCTATTTTTTCAGCATTGCCCGCAGGTCCGCCAGTGCCGCATTGCCACGGGCAGCCTTGACTTCAACCGGGGCCTCTTCCAAGCCTTCCCACTGCAAGTCCTCTGGTGGTAACTCATCGAGAAAGCGGCTGGACGTACAGTCGATTATCTCACCGTATTGTTTGCGCTTGGAAGCGAAGGTGAATGCCAGCGTTTCGCGAGCGCGGGTGATACCAACGTAGGCCAGGCGCCGCTCTTCTTCAATGGTGTCGGCCTCGATACTGGAGCGGTGCGGAAGGATCTCTTCTTCCATGCCGATGATAAATACGTACGGAAATTCCAAGCCTTTGGAGGCGTGCAAGGTCAGCATCTGCACGCCATCGGCGCCTTCCTCTTCTTCTTGCTGGCGTTCGAGCATGTCGCGCAACACCAGTTTTCCGATGGCGTCCTCGATGGTCATGTCACCGTCTTCGTCGCGTTCCAAGGTGTTTTTCAACGCCTCGATCAGGAACCAGACGTTACCCATGCGCGCATCGGCTACTTTGTCGTTGGAGGCGTTCTGGCGCAGCCAGTTTTCGTAATCGATGTCCATCACCATGCTGCGCAGCGCGGCGATGGGGTCGTTCTGTGCGCATTGCTGGCGCACGCCGTCCATCCAGCGGGTAAAGCGGGCCAACCGGTCGGTGAAGCGGCTGTCGAGGTGTTCGCCCAGGCCAATTTCGCCTGCGGCCTGGTACATGCTGACTTTGCGCTCGGTGGCGTAGTTGCCCAGTTTTTCGAGGGTTGCCGAGCCGATCTCGCGGCGAGGCACGTTGATCACCCGTAAAAAGGCATTGTCGTCATCGGGGTTCACCAGCAGGCGGAAATAGGACATCAAGTCCTTCACTTCCTGGCGGGCGAAGAAACTGGTGCCACCGCTGAGGCGATAGGGAATCTGGTGGTGCTGGAGCTTGAGCTCCATCAGCTTAGCCTGGTAATTACCCCGGTAAAGGATGGCGAAGTCGTTGTAGGGGCGATCGGTGCGCAGGTGCAAGGTGAGGATTTCCATGGCCACGCGCTCGCACTCGGCGTCTTCATTGCGGCAACGGATCACGCGGATCTCATCACCCACACCCATCTCGCTCCAGAGTTGCTTCTCGAAGGCGTGCGGGTTATTGGAAATCAAGGTATTGGCACACCTGAGTATGCGGCTGGTGGAGCGGTAATTCTGTTCCAGCATGACGATCTTCAGTGACGGATAGTCTTCCTTGAGCAGCATCAGGTTTTCCGGCCTGGCACCGCGCCAGGCATAGATCGACTGGTCATCGTCGCCGACCACGGTGAACTGGTTGCGCGTGCCCACCAGGAGTTTTACCAGCAAATACTGGCTGGCGTTGGTGTCTTGGTATTCGTCGACCAGCAGGTAGCGAATACGGTTCTGCCACTTCTCCAGAATGTCGGCATGTTCCTGGAACAGCTTGACTGGCATCAGGATCAGGTCATCGAAATCAACAGCGTTATAGGCCTTTAATGTGCGCTGGTAATGCAGGTAGACGATGGCCGCTGTTTGCTCTTTGGGGTTGCGTGCCTCGGCCAGTGCCTGATCGGGCAGGATCAGGTCGTTTTTCCATGCACCGATGTAGTTCTTGATCTCGTCAATGCCGTCATCACCGGCATACTCTTTTTGCATGATGTCGCTGAGCAGCGCCTTGATATCGCCTTCGTCGAAGATCGAAAACCCTGGCTTATAGCCCAGGCGCGCATATTCCTTGCGGATAATGTTCATGCCAAGGTTATGAAAGGTCGAAACCGTCAGCCCTCGCGCTTCGGCGCCTTTGAGCAGAGTACCGACGCGCTCTTTCATCTCGCGCGCAGCCTTGTTGGTAAAGGTCATGGCGACAATATGTTGGGCGCGGATGCCGCAGTTTTGCACCAAGTGGGCAATCTTGCGGGTGATGACGCTGGTCTTGCCGGAGCCTGCACCGGCGAGCACCAAAAGAGGGCCGCCGACGTAGTTCACGGCTTCCTGCTGCCGGGGGTTCAGTCGGGACATTACAGTTATCACATGGAGGAATGGGCGCGCATTTTAGCAGGCTCAGCGCTTTGTGCCTCGACCTTCTGGAAGTGTGTGTTAGTGCACGGAGTTAGATAAGGCAGGCTTGGTTCTTCTGCGAATTACAGTAGTCTGCGCAGCGATGACATGCATTTGTATAGTGGCTAAAAGCCATGCTTGCGTTGGCAGCGTTTGAGCGGAGTCAATCAGCTCCTACGCCAACCCAGTAACCTCATCTGAGGGGTACTTGTCGAAGGCTCTACTTTAGAGCAGGATGCGTGAGCACAGCAGGGATGTGCGGACTAGACGCCAACAATGGCGCATTTGGCGAGGGAGCTGCTGCATTATTTTGTTTTTGGGGAGGTTGTTTGTCTGCGTTCGTCGAGCCCTTAACGCTGATCCTGCTTGCAGAGGATTCCTCATGGCCAGCGTTGTTGCATGAATGCCTCCAGCCATTGGATGGGGCGTATTCGCTTATTTCAGCGTCCTCCTGGAATATTGCGCGCAACCAGTACGGCAATCATGCCAACACCGTTTTGTTGACCACGCCGAGCCATCAGCCTTCGCTGGGCGTTTGCCCGCTGCCGATAATCTTGTTACTTGAGCAAGAACCCCACGATGAGCCCCAGGGTATCAACGACTGGCTGGTCCGCTCGCAACTGACCCAGGATGTACTGCGCCGCTGCCTGCGCTATGTGCAAGAGCAAGGTTCGCTCAAGCACACCCTCAACCGTTTGGCTGAGCAGGATGCACTCACGGGGATTGCCAATCGCCAAGGCTTCCAGACCCTGCTTACAGCTCGGCTAGCGGCAGCCGATAGCCGTGGCCTGGCGCTTGGCCACCTGGACTTGGATAACTTTCGTCACGTCAACGATGCCTTGGGGTTTCAGGCCGGCGATAACTTGATCCTGCAAGTGGTGGCGCGGCTCAAGTCGGTCCTGCAATCGGGTGATCAAATCGCGCGCTTGGGCAGCGATGAGTTTGCGGTGTTGCTCGATACCCGGCGTGATGCGCTGCGTGCAGAACGCTTTGCCGAGCGGGTAACTGAAGTGTTGGCCGAGCCTTACTGGGTCGATGGCGAGAGCCTGATGCTCGGTTGCAGCCTTGGCCTTGCACATGCCCGCGCGAATGCGGGGCCTGATCCCTTGATGTGGCACGCACACATTGCCATGCAGCAGGCGAAGAACCAGCAAGGCTGCACCTCGTATATTTATGATGAGCGGATCAACCACAATGCGCGCAGCCAGGCAGATCTTGAAAGCGAACTGCGCCGGGCGCTGCGCCGCGATGAGCTGGAACTGCATTATCAACCGCGCCTGTGCCTGAAAACCGGCAATATTGTTGGTCTTGAAGCCTTGGTGCGCTGGCGCCATGCTACCCGTGGCCTGCTTGCACCCAATGAGTTTGTGCCGCTGGCCGAAGAAAGCGGCTTAATTGTGCCACTTGGCTACTGGGTTATCTCCCGCGCCCTGCGTGATATGCAGTGGCTGCGTGGGCGAGGGCTGGAGCCGCTGCATATGGCGGTCAACCTGTCATTCCGCCAGTTTCAGGACAGCCAGTTATTGCCAACGCTCAAGCGTTTGATCGACGAGCGCGGGATTGATGCGCAGTGGCTGGAGTTTGAGCTGACCGAAACCGCCATCATGCGCCGCAGCGACCATGTGCGTCAGACCATGTTGGCGCTGGGTGAATTGGGTGTGCGCTTCTCGCTGGATGATTTTGGCACTGGATTCTCTTCGTTCGTCCACCTCAACAGCCTGCCGATCACCTTGCTGAAGATCGACAAGAGCTTTGTCGGCGGCATGTGTGATCGCTCGGAGAATCGCCTGCTGGTGCGGGCAATGATTAATTTGGCGCACAACCTTAACTTGCAGGTGGTCGCTGAGGGTGTCGAAAACGCCGAGCAGCTCGCCATGTTGCGTCAGTTCGGTTGCGACCAGGCGCAGGGCTTCCTAATCAGCAAGCCTATTGCTCTGAGTGAGTTGGCGAAATTTCTGGTCTATGGCGTACGAAATGTGCTGCCGGGCATGAGCCAGAAGAACTAGGCCGCCTTGCTACCGATTTCGAGCGGAGTTTGCTTGAGCATCCGGGCGGTTTTCCATTCAAAGCCCAGGCTCAGGCTGATGGCGGCGCAGGCAAGACCGCTGGCTAAACCCCACCACACACCTGCAGCGCCCCAGTCGAAGACAAATGTCAGGGCCCAGGCCATGGGCGCACCAATCAGCCAATAGCAGACCAGGCCGGTGTAGAAGGTGGTCTTGGCGTCCTTGAGCCCGCGAATCGCACCCATGGCAATGGTTTGAATACCATCAAACAGCTCAAACCAGGCCGCAATCGCCAACAAGCTGATGGCCAGCGCGATAATCGACTCAAACGCCGGGTCATTGCGGTCGAGAAACAAGCCAATCACCCATTGCGGCGCGAGCCAGAACAGCAAGGCAAAGCCGAGCATGCAGGTTGCGCCAAACATGATCCCCAGCCGGCCGCTGCGCCGCGCCTCAAGCAAGCGGCCAGCGCCATAATGCTGGCCAATCCGGAAGGTTACCGCGTAAGAAATACCGACCGGCACCATAAAGGCGACATACACCGATTGCAGGGCAATTTGATGGGCGGCCATCTGTGTACTGCCCAGCGCGCCCATGCACAGCGCAGCAAAGGCAAATAGCCCAGACTCCACCGCATAGGTGCCGCCAATGGGTAGGCCAAGGCGGATAAGCTCCTTGAGTTCTTGCCAGTCTGGCTGCCAGACGCCTCGCTGCAATGGGTAGGCGCTATAGGCGCGGTGATGCATCACATGCCAGGCCAGAATCAAGGCCATGGCGCTCATTACCAGTGATGTGACCAGGCCGATCCCAGCCAGACCCAACTGCGGCAGGCCAAACCAGCCTTTGATCAGGGCGTAGTTGAGAATGAAGTTGGCCAGCGCGCCACCAATGCTGATCGCCATGACTGGCCCGGGACGACCGATTGCACTGGTAAAACCACGCAGCGCCATAAAGGTCATGTAGCCGGGCAGGGCGAACACCAGAGTTGAGAGAAAGTGCATGGCGCGCTCAACGTTTTCTGGTGTTTGCTGCGCATGCTTGAGGGCCGGTTCGAGGTTCCACAGTATCAGGCCTGCCAGCAGGGCCAAGCCCCAACCCATCCACAAGCCGTTCTGGGTCAGGCGCGTCACGCCTGCTGTATCCGCAGAACCGTGGCGGATGGCAACCAGGTTGCCCACTGCACCTATGGCCCCAACACAGAAGATCGAGATAAACGAATAACATGCCGCGCCGAGCCCGCCCCCGGCCAGTTCTTGAGGGCCTAGCAGGCCCATCATCACAGTGTCGGTGAAGACCATCACTACATGTGCCAATTGCGCCGCGACCAGCGGACCAGACAGACGCAATATAGCCAGCAACTCAATACGATTTGGACTTGGCATGCCAGGTTTCTTCAGAAAAGTGAATAAGGTTTGCCTGCGCTGCCATCAGCAAAGCGGCCGCTGCGAAATGCGCTTACATCGAGTGACGTGTTGCCCTGCGTGACCCATTGCGCCATCAACTGACCGACGATTGGGCCCATGGCGAAGCCATGACCGCAAAAACCAGTCGCAATCAACAGGCCGGGGATCTGGCTGGGCGCATCGAGTACGGGAATACCGTCGGGCAAGACGTCGATAAAACCGGCCCAGCTTTCTATGACGCGCACCTCATGCAACGCGGGGAAGGCGCGCGCCAACGCTTTTTCAGCGGCGCGGATACGACTGGGCTCGGGCCTGGCGTGTGGGTCACGCTCGCCGAGGGCTTTGTTTTCGCCGCGCAGACGTAATTTCAGGTCATGCAGCAGCGCGCTATTGAGGTGGAAGCGAAAGCTGCGGTGATGCTCCGGCAATAAAGGCAGATACCAGGAAGCACCGCGCATAAAGTCCAGGCTCAGATCGACATCAGCTTGTGCTTCATCCGCCAGGTTGAGACTGCCGTCAGCGCGCTGGCGAATGCCAATGCCGTGGCCGATAAAGCTACAGCCGCCGATGTCGGGCACCGGGCTGGTGCGCGAGACCGTGCTGCGCAGCGCCTGCTGAGGGATCTCAAGACCAAGTGGCGCCAGTAACCGCCAACTGCTGGCCCCGGCCGCGACCAGCACGCGGCTGGTTTTCACATAGCCGCGTTCGGTTTGTACACCACAAATCGCGCCGCCTGCTCGGTCAATCGCTGTGACGCCGCAACCTTCGGCAAATACCACACCGGCCTCGGCCGCGCGCAGTGCATAGCCCGGCGCTACCCGACGTGGCTCTGCCTGACCGTCACTGGCGGTGAACAGCCCACCTTTTGCCGGGTTGGCCAGCGCAGGTAATTTGGCGGCGACCTCACGGCTGCTGAGCAAGCGGGTGTCGAGGCCATGGCTGGCGGCGACATCCAGCCAATCATGGTATTGGCGCAGGTGCTCATCATTTTCAGCCAGGTACATGCAGCCATCCTGGCGCCACTCCAAAGGTAACTGCAACTCATGCTCAAGCTGTTTCCACAACTCGATGGCAGCCATCATCAATGGCACTTCGGCAGGGTCGCGCGCCTGTTGACGCACAAAGCCCCAGGCCCGGGTCGATTGCTGGCTGGCTAGCCCGGCCTTGTCACAGACCAACACCGACAAGCCCTTTTGCCGCAAGTAGTAGGCCGTTGCACAGCCCATGATGCCTGAGCCGACAATGACAATGTCAACTTCGCGTGGCAGCGCGGCAGCACTGCCGATGGCGGGATGGAGAGGGTAGCTGCCATGGGACATAAGTGGGGGCCAGGTCGAGTATTGAGCTGTGCAGTATGTGAAACTGATGGCACATACTGCAAAATGAAAATACCTCTGCTTAGTATGAGTTTTAGTTATCCATGAGCCGCAAGCTACCTCCTTTATATGCGTTGCGCGCCTTTGAGTCGGCCGCGCGTCACTGCTCGTTTACCCAGGCGGGTGAAGAACTTGCGATCACGCAAAGCGCGGTCAGCCGTCATGTGCGCACGCTTGAGGAGTATTTCGACTGCCGTTTATTCGAGCGTTGTGGGCGCAGTCTCAAGCTCACTGAACCGGGTCGCACCTTGCTCCCTGGCTTGCGTGAGGGTTTCGATGCGCTTGAGCGCTCCTGTGCGCCCTTGCAGGCGGATGATGGGGTATTGCGCTTGAAGGCGCCGTCGACCTTGACCATGCGCTGGTTGCTTGCCCGGCTTTCGCGGTTTCGCATGCTTAGCAGTGATATCGAAGTGCAGCTGACCAGCGCCTGGATGGATGTCGATAAAGTCGACTTTTTGCACGAGCCCTTTGACTGCGCGGTACTGCTGAGCACCGGCAATTTTGCCGATGACTGGGAAAGTGAGTTGCTATTCGCTGAGTGGTTGATCCCGGTGTGCGCCGTTGATGTCCTGGGCGATAACGCCTGGAACCTGGCACAACTGCAATGCGCCGAGTTGCTCCACCCAACGCCAGATCGCCGTGATTGGCGCCGATGGTTACAGGCCATGAACCTGGCTGACCAAGTACCGCTGCGCGGTGGCCAGGTGTTCGATACCCTGGAGTTGGGCATGGTTGCGGCGGCGCGCGGCTACGGTGTGTCGATCGGTGATCTGGTCATGGTCGCGGAGGATGTGGCGCAAGGGCGCCTCGGTTTACCCTGGCCCACAGCGGTGCCCAGTGGTGAGAGCTATTACTTGGTCTGGCCCAAGGCGCGGCGTAATCAGGAGCGTTTCCGGCGCTTGCGCGACTATCTGGTCAGCGAAGTTGCCGCAATGCAGCTACCGCAGGTCGAGTGGATCAAATAATCCCCTGAGCGGTGCTTAAGTTCCAGGGGACTGGGCCGATTAAGCCGACAGAGTAGTGATGCATCCTTTGTTTTGGGTGCGCATGCGTATTTTTTTGTCGGAGCTTTCATGAACCCATCTCGTTCTTCCATCACTCGGCAGCTGGCGTTGGCGCTGGCGATTGTCCTGACTGTGTTGATTAGCCTCAGCACAGTGTTCGCCTTGCGTTCTTTGAGTGATGCCAACGTGGCGATCCGTGAAGAACATTTGGCCAGTGAGTCGCGCTTGATGGCCGACCAGTTAACGACCTTCAACGCCAGCTTGCTTGAGAGCACGCAGCGCCTTGCCGGTCTGTTCGAGAAGCGCTTCAGTTCGGGGGTCGTGGTTAAACCTGATGAGCGAGTAGACGTAGTCGGGGTGCAGACACCTGCGTTGTATGCCGACGGCGAGTTGCTGAACAATGTTTTTGAGCGCGTGGATGAATTCAAAAACCTGACCGCCGGGGTGGCCACCGTATTTGTCCGTGACGGTTCCGAGTTTGTTCGGGTTACCACCTCGCTAACCAAGCAGGATGGCAGTCGTGCCATTGGCACTGCGCTGGATCACAATCACCCAGCCTACCAGCGCTTGCTCCAGAACGAGAGCTATGTGGGCCGTGCATTGCTGTTTGATCGCGCCTACATGACCCAATACACACCGGTTACCGACAGCCAGGGCCAGGTGATTGCGGTACTGTTTGTCGGCTTTGACTACACCGATACGCAAAACGATCAGTTTGCCGCACTTAAGAACTTCCGCATTGGCGAGGCCGGTTCGCTGGCTATTTTCGATGCAAGCGGCAAGTGGCTGGTTGCCCCTTTCGCCGCACAGAAGTCGGATTCAGCCCCTGCGCAACTGATTGAGCACTCTGCTACACCCAGCCAAGGCATGATTTGGAGTGATGGCCAGCAAGACTTCTACAGCGTTAGTGCACCTTTCAGCGCTGGCGGTTGGCAGGTGGTGGCGAGCATGCCCATGACTGAAATTCAGGCGGTAACCTGGTCACTCGGCTGGCAACTGGCGATTGGCAGCCTGCTGGCGCTGGTCTTGGCGGTCGGCGCGGTGATCTGGTTGCTGCGCCGTAAATTGCAGCCGCTTGGCCAGTTGGTCAAGCAAGCGCATGCGCTGGGTGCTGGCGACCTGAGCGCACGCTCAGTGGTTAATGGCAACGATGAAATCAGCGACCTTGCCACTAGTTTCAATCAAATGGGTGAAGCACTGGCGAGCATGGTTTCGCGTATTCGCAGTTCGGCCCAGGCGGTTAGCAGTCGCGCTCAAGCGTTGTCGGGACTTTCCAGCGGCGCCTATGAAGGCATCGAGCAGCAGTCAGGCGAAATTACCAGCATGGCTGGCGCGGTTGAGGAGTTCAGCGCAACATCCCTGAACATCGCCGACAATATGCGCCAGACCGAACGCCTGGCCAGTGATAACGCACAACAGACCAACATCGGTCGCAGCTCAATGGACGAGGCGTCAAAGGCGCTGGAGCAGATTGCTCACTCGCTGGACGCTACATCAGCTGTTATCAACACCTTGGGTCAGCGTTCGCAGGAGATCGGCGGAATTGTCAGCGTAATCACTTCGATTGCCGAGCAAACCAATTTGCTGGCCCTCAACGCAGCGATTGAGGCAGCACGGGCAGGGGAACAAGGGCGCGGTTTTGCCGTGGTTGCTGATGAAGTGCGCAGTTTGGCGGGACGTACCCGTGATGCAACGACAGAAATTTCCAGCATGATCGGCAGTATCCAAACTGAAACAGCCACTGCCATCAGCACCATGCAGCAAGGCCAGTCATTGATGAACGAAGGTTTGCAGCTCAATTCTCGGGTTGTCGAGGCGTTGGCACAAATTGCCGAGCAAACCAGCATGGCCGGGGAGCAATTTGCCTCGATTACCACCGCCACGTCAGAGCAAAGCAGCACCGCAACTGCCTTGAGCAGTAATCTGCAAAGTATTGCCCTGGCCAATAACGAGCAGCACCAAGTGATCTCCAACCTGGCAGAAACAGCCCGCGAGCTTGATGGCTTGGCGGGTGAGTTGCGCAATGAAGTCGGGCGCTTTCAATAGCGCTAAGCCGATGTGGAGTTGCGTCGGGCCTAGACATGGCCGCGGTACTGCATCGCTTCGGCCAGATGCTGGCGGTTTATGTCAGCGAGGCCTTCAAGATCTGCCAGGGTTCGCGCCACTTTGAGCACGCGATGAGCGGCGCGTAGGGATAAGGCCAGTCGCTCACAGGCGGTTTCCAGCCATTGCTGATCCGCCGCCTGCAGTGAACAGTGCTGGCGCAGGCCTGCCAAGTCCAGAAATGCATTGGCGCAGCCCTGGCGCTGCATTTGCCGTTTGCGGGTATTGGCGACATGGGCGGCGCTGGTTGTGGTTTCACTCATCGTGCTTTCAGGCACAAGCAGTGCTGTCGCTTCACGGGCCACGGTGACGTGCAAATCAATACGGTCGAGCAAGGGGCCGGAGAGTTTGGCCCGGTAGCGTTGAACCTGCTCGCTGCTGCAACGACAGCGCCCGCTGGGGTCACCGAGAAATCCGCAGGGGCAAGGGTTCATGGCCGCAACCAGTTGGAAACGGGCCGGGAAGCGTACTTTGTCGCGAGCGCGGGCAATTACGATATGGCCGCTTTCCAGGGGTTCGCGCAATACCTCAAGAACTTTGCGATCAAACTCGGGTAGTTCGTCGAGAAACAGCACACCGTGGTGGGCAAGGGTTATTTCGCCGGGTTGCGGTCGACTACCGCCGCCGACCAGTGCCGGGCCGGATGCACTGTGATGGGGCGTGCGGAAAGGGCGTTGTGGCCAGGCTGTCAACGGGGTGTGACTGGCTACCGAGTGAATAGCGGCGACTTCCAGCGCTTCTTGCTCGTCGAGGGGTGGCAGCAAACCGGGCAGACGGCTGGCGAGCAGGGTTTTGCCAGTGCCGGGCGGGCCGCTAAAGAGTAAATTATGGGAGCCGGCTGCGGCGACCAGCAATGCACGCTTTGCCGCTAATTGGCCCTGTACTTCGGATAAGTCTGGGTAAGGCGGCGCATGGCGCAACAGGCCTTGTGATTGATAGGGCGCAATCACTTCCAAACCATTGAAATGCGCCGCCAACTGCAACAAATGTTCTGCCGCAATCACATTCAGTCCGGAGGCGAGACTGGCCTCCTCGGCGTTGGCGCTGGGCACCACTAAAGTGCGGCCACAGGCTCTGGCAGCCAGAGCTGCAGGTAATACTCCGCGCACAGAACGAATTTCCCCGGACAATGCCAGCTCACCTAGACATTCGATGTTCTCAAGCTGCGTCGCGGGTATTTGTCCGCTTGCGGCGAGAATCCCCAACGCGATAGCTAAATCAAATCGGCCGCCGTCTTTGGGTAAATCGGCGGGCGCTAAGCTGAGGGTGATGCGACGTGGGGGAAACTCAAATGCAGAGTTGAGAATGGCGCTGCGTACCCGGTCTTTGCTTTCTTTTACCGCTGTTTCGGGTAAGCCGACCAAGGCCAATGATGGTAAGCCATTGGCAAGGTGCGCCTCGACGGTGACAGAAGGCGCATCAACGCCCACTTGGGCGCGGCTGTGGACTATGGCCAGCGACATTATTCACTCCTTGAAATACAGGGCATCGCTTCCTGCGATAGAGCGAGCGTAGCAGGTTGCGCTGGAGTGGTACGCAACCTGTTGGTTTAGCCATGCATTGGTATTGAGTAATAGAAACGGAGCTTGAAAGCTCCGTTTCTATTAGTTGTTGCCTGGGATTAAAACCTCAGGCGCATGCCGACGGTGCCGTTGACGGCCGTGCTGTCGCCGAAGTTATTCACAGATGAGTCGACAGACACCTCGCCGTATAGCGAGAGTTTGTCTTCATTCCAGTTGTAGCTTCCGCCCACCCCTAGGCCAGTCCAGAGTCGTTCAGGACGATTTTTGAGTTTTACGTCGGCAACATCAACCTGGGTGCCATCGAGGAACTCGTAGTACAGGTTGCTGATTGCATAGACATGGCTGCGGCGGATCTTGTTGGTGTCGTCCAGCCAGCGACTGTCGTGATCCAGCGAAACACCCAGGCGTGAGCGCAGGCTATCGGCAGAGTCCAATGAGGTGCGGGTGTTGAATTCATCGGTGAAACTGTCGAAATCAACGTGCGAGTAGATCAGCTGCGCTTGTGGCGTCAGGCTTAGGCTTTCGTTGAGTTCAAGTTGCTTGCCGCTCTCGACCGAGAAGGCGTAGCCGAAACCATCATTGTCCGAGGCTAGCTGACGATCCGTTTCGTCAGAGTCGATATCGGTTTTGTACCAGGTTGCCGAGGCTTGCGAGTCAACATAAAAGCCATCTTCCTGTAGCCAGGTTAGGGTCAAGCCGACGCCGTAGCCACGGCTGTCGATATTGCCGTCACCGAAAAATGACTCAACCTGAGAAGCCGAGGTGCCGTAATGCGCCGTCACGCCGCCAATCAGTTTGTTGCCTTGTTGATCCTCGTTCAGCAAGGCGTCCAGGCCTGCCTGCATTTTCCAGCGATTGGTTTCTGAGTCGGTATCGATCGTTCCGGCATTGGGCCGGTTACGCTGATAGCTGCCTTCCACCCGCGCCCAGCTTGCGCCGTTTTCGATGTAAGTCTGTTCGCCGTCAAGGCTGGTGGTTGTGCGGGTTTGTGCTGTGCCGGCGGCGGCATGCCAGTAACGATTGCCGACACGCTGTTGCATGGTTGGCAGGCTGTTCATGTCGAGCAAGGCTTGACCATATTGCTGGTAGAGCGCAGCGCTAGGGCTGTAGCGCGGCTCGTTCGGCGTGACTGGCGCCACCGGATCGAAAGGCGTATCGGGGCTGGCAGCCGCAATGGCCGAGGTCAGGTACCAGTCGCCCGTTTCTGCCTTGCGTAGCGTGTAGGCGTAGGCACCGGCGACCACGGCTTGTTGGTTGTCTTTGGTAATGAAGTCGCCATTGAGTGCGAACACCCCGTTTGAGTTACCGGTAACCTGCACCACTTCGATGCCGTTGCGGGTTTGGGCGCCGCTGCCACCGAGATTGTTGACGCTAAGCTGGGTGCTGCCGGCAGAGTCGCCTTGAATCACCAGCTTGTCGGTTGGTGAATTATCATCGCCGAGCACTGTGTCGATTTTCAGGCTGGCGTCTTGAGCGCGGTAATTGCCGGAGGCGCCGTTTGGATTGGTGGCGACGACAAAGCGATCACCCGCGCTGTTGTTTTGTAGGTCAATAGTGCCACGGTTATTAACGTCGCCCGTCACCGCGAAGCGTGACTCTGTGGTGCGTACGGTTGCACCCTGATTGATGATCAGGCCACGCGCCATCGCATCGTTACTACCGCCAACGGTGAGGCCTGAGCCGCTAAAATTGATGCGCGAACCTGTATCGAGAATCACTTTTTCCCAATTTTGCAGCCTGTCTGCAGCGACATTTCGCTCGCCACCGACAAAGGTCAGGCTGTCTCCGCCGCCGTTGAGGTTGTCATAGACGCCGTCGCCACCATCGAAAACGCTAACGGCTGAGATGTCTGCATCGCTGGCAATAGTTGCACGGTCGGCACCCACGCCAAGCATAACCTTGCCGCTGGTTGTGCTGCCCGCCAACAGGTTTAACTGGTCATCACCGGCGTTGGTAAGGATGTCACCGTTAATGGTGCCCGCACTGTTGATCGTGCTGTTACCGCTGCCGTCGAGAATCGCGATCCCCGAGGCAGCGCTTACATTGGCTGTTGCGCTGAGGTCAACGCTGCCATCGGCTTGGGTGCTGGTTTTGATACCGGCGCCCTGACCACTGCCACCAAGCAACGTACCGGCTGCATTGATCCTGTAGCCTTGTCCGGGTGCAACCGCTTCAGCAAAGATCGCCGATGCATTTTCTCCGCTCACTTGGACGCTCGCCGTTGGCCCTTGGCTAACGCCTACATCGCCGCTGACTGAATAAGCATAGAGGCCATGACTGCCATTTCCTGTTGTGGTGACGGTGCCGCCACTTTGGTTGATGGTGCTGTTACCTGAGCCGGTGGCTTCGGCCAGAATCCCGTGACTTAGCTGCTGCCGTTCACCCGTGCCTCTGGTGTTGATACTGCCACCGGACTGGTTGATGGTGACATTGCCTTTGCTCAATGGATCACTCTGTGCCAGCAAGCCGACGGCGCTATTACCTTTGGTGGTGACCGTGCCGCCGCTGAGGTTGATGATGCTGTCGTTGTCGATCCGGCTGGCGGCACTGTTATCGGCCTGGACAAAGATACCTTCGGCCTCTTCGGCAAATGTAGTGATACTGCCGCCACTCATATCGACTTGAGCGACACCCGGGCCGCCGCGGACCAGCGCATAGGCACCTTCAGAGTCATAACCGCTGCTGGCTGTACCGGTGGTAATACTGCCTGCACCAATTTCGATGCGTGCATCGCCGCTGCTGTTCTGTACGCGCAAGGCGTCAGACCCATCACCCAGTGTGCTCAGCGATGCGCCGGGCGTATTGAATATAATCGTCGAGTTCTTGGCGTTGTTGATATTGCCAACAGCCGCCGTGTCGATGATGACGTTGGCGCCTCCGGCGACATATATACCTTCGCTATTGTCGCCGGTGACCTTGATATCGACCTGCTCGCCGCTGATGACTACGGCGTTATCCTCGCCGGTGGCAATAATGCCAAAGGTTTCGGAGCGACTATTGAGGTTTGCCAACTCAATGACTGAGCCTGGCGTGCCATTGGCTTCAATCGCGCGGCTGACCACATCAAGCAGGGTGTCGCCTTGAACCTTGATGTTTGCGCCGTTGCTTGCGCGTAAGCCGTGTTCAAGGGTTACAGCGGGTTTATCGCTGCTGCCTGCGGGGCCGCGGGAGACGGCATCGAGGTTGCCTTTCAGCAAAATGCTACCTCGGTTGGCGTCAATCGCGATGGCATCCGCCTGCGTGGTGATGAGTCGGGTATTGCCGCCGACGACAATCGAGCCGCCGACGGTCGAGCGCAGAAGTTGACCGGTTTCAGTGCCTTCTGCGCCGTTCAGTATGCTGGTGAGGTTGCCCTCAATACTCAAGGCCGCATCGTGGGCGAATACCACGGCGCGATTACCCTCGGGCGTGCTTGGCAAGACTTCGGCGCTGACCTCTGGAGCAGTCAGCGTCAGTGAGCTGTTGGCGCTGCTGCGGATAGGTACATTGATGGTATTGGAGCTAAAGCTTGTGCCAGCGCTGGTGCAGGTCGAACCTTCGGTTGCACCGACGCCAGACTGGTTGACACAGGCTGCATAGGCGCTGTTGGAGCCACTAAGGGCCAAGACCAATAGGGCGCTGAATGAGACGCTCTGGAGAGTACAGCTTTGGCGTCCTGCCCTTAGGCTAAAGGTCAGGGTGGAGGGGGCGTTATCTTCTGTTGTCCGCTTCATAGTCGACTTCCTCTGTCGTTATCTTCGAGGCGCATCGGGGCCGCGCAGATCCATCTGCTATCAAGGCCTGATGTTGAAAGTCGATTTTATTCGGGGTGCAGCGTTTAGGCGCTGTTCGAAAGAATTGTTTAGATTTTAAGCGCCCAGGACGCGTGGCTTGCCCGTTCATTCGCAAAGGAAGTGGGGCGCACGGCCTTGGGGCAGGGGTAACGCAGGGATGTCCTTGCGGCTAGTGAGTAGCGTCTAGGTTGTTATTGCTCGTTGGTCGGTTGGAGTTCTTTAGCTTCGAGCTCCAGGACTTTGGCTTCGAGCGCCTCTAAACGTGCACGGGTGCGAGCCAAGACCACCATCTGGCTGTCGAATTCTTCGCGGCTGACCAAATCCAGTTTGCTGAATCCGCTTTGCATCAGTGCTTTGAATTGCGCTTCGAATTCAGCGCGCGGCAACGGCGTATCACCATTGAACAGGCGCGAGGCCCCAGCGGTGAGAGCGTCGAGCAGAATTTTGGGTGGCAACATGATTAGCGTCCGGTAGCGATAGGCCGAAAGTGTAACACGCAGCGGCGAGCTTACAGTTTTTGCGACTTGCACGATTATTGCGCGCTGCGCTCAACGGTGGCGCACTGTTATTGTGCGTTAAATCGCTGGAAATCCCGGTGTTACGCCTGTGTAAGCACCTAAGTGCATGAAATTGATTGCATTTATGATGCTTGGCAAGGTTTCTGCTTAGCTCCAGATGAGAGATGCACTGATGCGGTTCCGGTGCGTGAGTCGGGGCACAGGAGTGTTTCGTCAGGAGCGGTTGGTGAGTATTGGTTTGCCGCGATAGAGCAGCCAATGCATTACAAAAGCCAGACACTGCGCTTAGACTTGGCTCGGGTTTGCAATTCCTGGGGCAAGTCCACCTTACACGGGAGAGAGTTACATGAAGCTAGTTACTGCCATCATCAAGCCGTTCAAGTTGGACGACGTCCGTGAGTCACTGTCGGAGATCGGCGTGCAGGGCATCACTGTCACTGAAGTCAAAGGCTTCGGTCGTCAGAAGGGCCACACCGAGCTTTACCGCGGTGCTGAATACGTTGTCGACTTTTTGCCAAAAGTGAAAATCGACGTGGCAATTGCTGACGATCAACTGGATCGCGTCATCGAAGCCATCACTAAAGCTGCCAACACCGGCAAGATCGGTGACGGCAAAATTTTCGTAGTTAACCTGGAACAGGCTATTCGTATTCGTACCGGCGAAACCGATACCGACGCGATTTAAGCCCCAAAAAAACCGAACCCCGCCCCAGGAGTTAAACCATGACTCTGCGAAGAATCGCAGGGCTAGGAGCCCTTTTGTCCCTCGTTTTGCCTAGCGTTGCGATGGCTGACGAGGTTGTACTGAACAGTGGCGATACCGCGTGGATGATTGTTGCCACTGCGCTCGTACTGTTTATGACCATTCCTGGCCTGGCACTGTTTTATGGCGGCATGGTGCGTTCCAAGAACGTGCTGTCCGTGATGATGCAGTGCTTTGCCGTCACCTGTTTAGTCAGTCTGTTGTGGGTCATCTATGGCTACAGCATGGCGTTTGACACCACAGGTATGGAAGAAGGTGTCGTTAACTTCAATTCCTTTGTGGGCGGCTTGTCCAGAGCATTCCTTAGCGGTTTGGGAACTGACAGCCTGGTCGCAGCGGTTCCTGAAAGTGTGTTCGTCACCTTTCAGATGACCTTTGCCATTATCACGCCTGCACTCATCGTCGGCGCTTTTGCCGAACGCATGAAATTCTCCTCAATGCTGGTCTTCATCACCGCTTGGTTCACCTTGGTCTATGCACCAATGGCGCACATGGTATGGGGCGGCGTGGGCGGCTTGCTGTGGGATTGGGGCGTGCTCGACTTTGCGGGCGGTACCGTGGTGCATATCAACGCCGGTGTGGCTGGCTTGGTGGCGTGCCTGGTACTGGGCAAGCGCAAGGGTTATCCAACCACGCCAATGGCTCCGCACAATCTGGGTTACACCCTGATTGGCGCGGCCATGCTCTGGGTCGGCTGGTTCGGTTTTAACGCAGGTTCTGCGCTTGCAGCGAATGGCACGGCGGGTATGGCCATGCTGGTTACGCAAATCGCTACGGCTGCCGCTGCACTGGGCTGGATGTTTGCCGAGTGGATTACACACGGTAAACCAAGCGCACTGGGGATTGCTTCGGGTGTGGTGGCAGGCTTGGTTGCAATTACGCCTGCCGCCGGAACTGCAGGCCCTATGGGCGGGCTGGTTATCGGTCTGGCGGCTGGGGTTATCTGCTTCTTCTGCGCCACGAGCCTGAAACGCAAGCTCGGTTACGACGACTCACTGGACGCCTTTGGTGTGCACGGTATCGGCGGGATAGTCGGTGCATTGCTCACGGGTGTATTTGCGGCACCTGCACTGGGTGGCTTTGGTGAAGTTGAAAATATCGCTGCGCAGGTCTGGATTCAGTTTGAAGGCGTGATCTTCACAGTGATCTACACCGCGGTTGTGACCTTTGTGATTCTCAAAGTGATCGACTTGGTAATGGGGCTGCGGGTCAGCGATGAGGAAGAGACAGTTGGTCTCGATCTCGCCCTGCACAACGAGCGTGGCTACAACCTGTAAGCACACAGAGTGCGCCCTTTGTGGGCGCCCTAACCGAATAGCGCTATTGATAAGGCGCACGGCACGAGGTGACATATGGACAACACAGCATTGACAGCATTGACATACGGTTTTGACACCTTTTACTTCTTGATATGCGGCGCATTGGTGATGTGGATGGCAGCGGGTTTCGCCATGCTCGAATCCGGTCTGGTACGCGCCAAGAACACCACCGAGATCTTGACCAAGAACATCGCGTTGTATGCGGTTGCCAGCGTCATGTATCTGGTTATCGGTTACCACATCATGTATTCCAGCCCGGAAGGCGGCATCTTGCCGAGCTTGGGTTTCCTGATTGGTAGCGAACACACCGCCGAAGCCGTGCTGGCAGGTGGCGATGACGCGCCTTACTACTCGCTGCGTTCGGACTTCTTCTTCCAGGTGGTATTTGCGGCTACCTGTATGTCGATTGTTTCCGGTGCGGTTGCCGAGCGCATGAAACTCTGGGCGTTTTTGGCCTTTGCGGTGGTGATGACCGGTTTCATCTACCCAGTACAGGGTTTCTGGAAATGGGGCGCAGGCTTCCTTAACTCGGCGGGCTTCCTCGACTTCGCAGGCTCGGGCGTAGTGCACATGGCGGGCGCCGCTGCGGCTCTGGCAGGTGTTCTGCTGCTGGGTGCACGCAAAGGCAAATATGGCGCTAACGGCCAGATCAACCCGATTCCGGGTGCCAACTTGCCGATGGCCACACTGGGCACATTCATCCTGTGGATGGGCTGGTTCGGTTTCAACGGCGGTTCGCAGCTGAAAATGAGCACCATTGAAGATGCCAACGCTGTTGCCCAAGTGTTTGTTAACACCAACATGGCCGCTGCCGGTGGCTTGATTGCAGCGCTGCTGGTTGCGCGCATTCTGTTCGGCAAGGCTGACCTGACCATGGCGCTGAACGGCGCACTGGCTGGCCTGGTTGCAATCACCGCTGAGCCGCTGACGCCTGGCGCCATGCAAGCCACGCTGATCGGTGCAGTTGGCGGCGTATTGGTGGTATTCGCCATCATCGGCCTCGACAAACTCAAGCTCGACGATCCGGTAGGTGCAATTTCGGTGCACGGCGTCTGCGGTATTTGGGGACTGTTGGCTGTTTGCCTGACCAACCCTGATGCAACCCTGGGTGCTCAGTTGCTGGGTATTGCTTCGATCTTCGCTTGGGTATTTGTTGCCAGCCTGATTGTTTGGGCCATCATCAAAGCCGTTATTGGCCTGCGTGTCAGCGAAGAAGAAGAGTATGAAGGTGTGGATATTGCTGAATGCGGTATGGAAGCTTATCCGGAATTCACCAAGTCTTGATTCGTCACGGTATCTGCGCGCCATTGCCCGTTAAATAACATGCAATAAATAACGGGGCGCGCAAGATCAGCAACCCATCAGCCCGGCTAGCGAATTTACCTTGAGTAGATAGCGCAGCTGGGCTTTTTTTGCGTTGAATTAAGGCCTGTTAAACAACGCTGTGAAATCTGCTACTTTTACTTTGCTTTTTCTGGAGTCACGCTAGAATGCGCGCCGTTGGGTACAGTCTTCTTGCAGTGACTGCACTCGGCCCGACAAACTGGCAAAAGGCGTGTTAGGCGATTTTGTCAGGCAAGGGCATTTGAATTTTTGCTGGCTGTGTACGAAATCTACGCAGCTGGGCTATAACTAATCTGCTTTCGCATTTCATGAGGCTGAACATGAGCGACGAAGATCTCGAACAAGAAGAGCTGGATACTGCTGACGAGGACGACGGTGAGGATCTTGCTGCGTCTGACGATGGTGATCCAAGTGTTGATGACGATAGCGATGACGATATCTCTTCGCCTTCCGGTAAAAGCAAAAGCAAGAAAGCCAAGGCCGCGATAGACCCGGAAGAGCTGCCGAGCGTCGAAGCCAAGCAAAAGGATCGTGATTCTTTGGCCCAGGCCATGGAAGAGTTCCTGGCTCGCGGCGGCAAAGTGCAAGAGGTCGAGCCGAATGTGGTTTCTGACCCGCCGAAAAAGCCGGACAGCAAATACGGCAGCCGCCCTATCTAAGCGGTCGCTGAAACAAAAAAACCTGCCTGGCGCAGGTTTTTTTGTAGCTGCAGGTCAATGCCCGGACGGTGGCTTTAACCAATGGTTAAGCAGTGCGGGCAATTGCGCCAGGCTGCCGATCTCGCCATCTGGAGCGGCTTGCTCGGGCCATGTCCGATTTAGCGGGTTGAACCAGATGGCGCGCATGCCAGCGGCTTGTGCACCGGCGATATCGTCGCTTGGGTGGTCGCCAATATGGACCGCGAACTCTGCGCTGACATTGGCGTGCCTGAGCGCTTCCTGGAAGGGTTTGGGATCGGGCTTGCCAATCCCCAGGTCTTCGGCGCACAAGGCAAACTGGAAGTAATCTGCCAAGCCCAGGCGCCGGACATCGGCATTGCCATTGGTAATCACCCCGAGCTGGAACTGGCTAGCCAGTGCTTCAAGCGTTGGATGCACTTCGGCAAACAACTCAACTTGATGGCGGGCGTCCAGAAACACTTGGAATCCTGCTTCGGCCAGCGCTGAAGCCTCTTTCTCGATATAGCCCGCACCTTGCAAGGCATTGAGCAGAATACGCCTGCGCAGCTCGCTCAGGCGGTGTTTCAGGGCGGGTTCCTGTGCCAGTAGTTGATTGCGAATTTCCCACAGGTGCTCAACCGGAACCGCACCCAACTTTGGCGCGTACATGGTCAGCCAGTTACGCAGGGCGGCTTCGGCGTCTTGCATGACCGGAGTGACATCCCAGAGGGTGTCGTCGAGGTCAAAAGTGATTAGCTTGATGGTCATTCACTACTGCCTTTGCGTTTGGCCCGAGGGTGGGCGCTGTCATACACCGTGGCCAAATGTTGAAAGTCCAGATGGGTATAGATTTGAGTGGTGGCGATATCGGCGTGGCCGAGTAATTCCTGTACCGCACGCAAGTCTTGCGATGACTCCAGCATGTGGCTGGCAAATGAGTGCCTTAGCATGTGCGGGTGGAGATTTTGCCCTAGCTCACGTACCCCGGCTTGTCGTACCCGCAACTGCACGGCGCGAGCACCAATGCGTCGACCTTTGTTGCTGACGAACACCGCGCCGTCAGCAGGGGAGCTCAAGGCGCGCATTGGCAGCCAGTTTTCCAAAGCCTGACGGGCCATGCGTCCCACTGGTAGCTCGCGGGTCTTGTTGCCTTTACCTTGTACGCGAACCAGCCCCGCAGCGAGGTCTAGCCCGTCCAGGTTGAGGCTGACCAGTTCGGACAGACGCAGGCCCGAGGAGTAGAACAGTTCGAGAATGGCTTGGTCGCGCAGGGCGATAAAGTCGTCCTCCACGGCACCGTCGAGCAGTTGCCCGGTGCGGTCGGCATCCAGAGTTTTCGGCAGGCGACGGTCGCCTTTGGGCGGCATCAGGCCGCTGGCGGGATCATGTTGGCAATGGCCTTCGCGAATCAGGTAGCGATACAGCCCACGTGTTGCTGAAAGCAGGCGTGCCAGGCTGCGGCTGGACTGGCCTTGCATATGCAGGTGGGCGACCAGACGGCGTAGTCGCGAGGTGTCGAGTTGGTTCCAGTCAGCCAATTGTTCACGCTGACAAAAGCTCAGCAGCTTGCTCAGGTCGCGGCCGTAGCCATCCAGCGTGTGCGCTGAGACCTGGCGTTCACTGCGCAAGTGTTCGAGGTAGGCGTCGATGCGAGCTTGCATGTTGACTCCTGATGCGCCGCGCGCGCCCTGCGTCCAGTCGTTCAGCGAACCGAGCGCAGTGGGGTGGCGAAGCGGGGTAGCACGCGCGCCAGTACTTCGGCGATGTAGCCAAGGAATAAGGTGCCCAGGGAGCTTTTGTAATGCTGCGGATCAGCGCTGCCAATGGCCAAAACGCCATGGGTGCCCTGATGAGTGATAGACACCACTGCCGCCGAGCCGACATTTCCAGCTTCGCTCTTGCCGAACAAAAAGGCCAACTCATGTTCGCGCAAGACGCCGCAAATGGTTTTTCCGCCTGCCAGCAAGCCGCCAATGGCTTGATGCGCCTCGTTGCTGCTCATTGAGCGGCCCACGGGAAGCGGGTTGTCGCTGAACAGGATCAGGCTGACGAAAGGCACCTGGAACTCGCTGCGCAGGCTGTCTTCAACACAACTGACGATCTCTTCAAGGCTGGACGCGTCGAGCATGTCGAGAACCAGGCGGCGGGTCTTTTCGAACAGGCGGTCGTTGTCGCGAGCCACATCCATCAGCTGGGACAAGCGATGGCGCATGTCGATATTGCGCTCACGCAGCAGGTTAACCTGACGTTCGACCAAGGAGACGGTGTCGCCACGTTGATGCGGAATGCGCAGTTCGGGAATCAAGTCATCGTGGTCGATGAAAAACTCCGGGTGCAGGCGCAGGTAAGCGGCCACGGTGGCTGAGTCGAGCGTTTTCGGGGAATCCTGCTGGTCACTCATAAGCGAACTTGTCCTTCGTATACGCGCACGGCGGGTCCGGTCATCATAACGGGCTGGCCGGGGCCTGCCCATTCAATCAGGAGCTTGCCGCCTGGCAGTTCTAGTTGCACGGGCGAATCCATCCAGCCTTGGCTGATGGCGGCTACTGCGGCGGCGCAGGCGCCTGTACCGCAGGCTTGGGTTTCGCCTGCACCCCGTTCCCAGACACGCAATTTACCGCGCTGGCGGTCAATCACCTGGAGGAAGCCAACGTTAACCTTTTGCGGGAAGCGTGGGTGATGCTCAAGCTTGGGACCCAAACCATGAACATCAGCGGTTTCTATGTTGTTGACGCGCAGCACTGCATGGGGGTTGCCCATGGAGATAGCCGCCAGTTCGACAGTTTGGCCATCGACTTCAACCGGGTAGCTGAGCGCCTGAGCGTCAGCCTGGAATGGGATCTGTTCAGGCGCCAGGCGCGGTGGCCCCATGTCCACGGTAATCTGGCCATCGTTGCGAACATTCAGCTCAATGATGCCGCCTTTGGTTTCGACCCGAATCTGCTTTTTAGCTGTCAGTCGCTTGTCCAGCACAAAGCGCGCGAAGCAGCGCGCACCGTTGCCACACTGTTCGACTTCGCTGCCGTCGGAATTGAAGATGCGGTAGCGGAAATCAACATCCGGATTGCTTGGCGGCTCGACGAGCAACAGTTGGTCAAAGCCCACGCCAGTGAAGCGGTCGCCCCACTGTTTGGCGTTCTTTGGCTGAATGTGCGCGTGCTGGCTGACCAGGTCGAGGACCATGAAGTCATTGCCGAGGCCGTGCATTTTGGTAAAGCGCAATAACATGGGGTTACTCCGGCAGGCGGCTTTCGCCTGCATAGAGTTCGCTGTACGTCTCGCGGGCACGGACTTCAATGGCGCGTTGATTATCCACCACAACTTCGGCGGCCCGACCGCGCGTGTTGTAGTTGGAACTCATTACGAAGCCATAGGCGCCGGCCGAGCAGACAGCGAGTAAGTCGCCCTCGGCCAGTGCCAGTTGGCGATCCTTGGCGAGAAAGTCACCAGTCTCGCAGATCGGTCCGACGATATCGTAGTTGCGGCCTTGGCCTTCGCGCGGCTTAACCGCGACAACATCCATCCACGCCTGGTAAAGCGCTGGGCGAATCAGGTCATTCATTGCCGCGTCGACGATGGCGAAGTCTTTGTGTTCGGTGTGCTTGAGGTATTCGACCTGCGTCAGCAACACACCTGCATTGGCCACAATCGAACGACCCGGCTCAAACAGCAGGGCCAGGTCGCGCCCGGCAATGCGCTCGCGCACAGCCTTGATGTAGTCACCCGCCAATGGCGGTTCTTCGTCACGGTATTGCACGCCGAGGCCGCCACCGAGATCCAGATGCTTGAGTGAGATGCCGCGTTCGGCGAGGCGATCAACCAGTACCAGCAGGCGATCCAGGGCGTCGAGGAACGGTGGCAGGGTGGTCAGCTGTGAGCCGATGTGGCAGTCGACACCAATAATCTTCAGGTTTGGCAAATCAGCGGCGCGGGCATAGACGCTCTCGGCGTCAGCAATGGCGATACCAAACTTGTTTTCTTTGAGGCCTGTCGAGATGTACGGGTGGGTGCCGGCATCAACGTCTGGGTTCACGCGCAGTGAAACGGGGGCGATGACATTCATTTGCGCGGCGACTTCTTGCAGGCGCTCCAGCTCGTCGGTGGACTCGACATTGAAGCAATGCACGCCAACGCTCAACGCGCGCTGCATGTCGCTTCGGGTTTTGCCGACGCCCGAGAAAACGATCTTGTCAGCGCTGCCGCCAGCTGCCAGGACACGTTCAAGCTCGCCGCGGGACACAATATCGAAGCCTGAGCCGAGGCGTGCCAATATATTAAGCACGCCCAGGTTGGAGTTGGCTTTTACGGCGAAGCAGACCAGATGCTCCATGCCCTGCAGGGCATCGGCATAGGCTTTATACTGCGCTTCAATGTGCGCACGCGAGTAAACGTAGGTCGGCGTACCGAACCGTTCGGCAATGGCGGACAGCGCCACGCCTTCCGCGAACAGCTCGCCGTCGCGGTAGTTGAAGGCGTTCATATAGCGTCCTTATTCAGTTTGCGCCGCAGGTTCTTGTGTTTCGTCTGGCAGGTATAGAGGGCCTTTTTGGCCGCAACCTGAAAGCACAGAACTGACAGCGACGATCGCGATAAGGGCAGTAAGCAGCCGCTTCATGTGGAAATCCTTGTAAAAAAACACTATTGAGCAGGAGTATACCGGCCCCCCGGCGGCTTGCCTATGCGCTAAAAATGCCAGCAGCACAAGGGGCTGGATGGCGGGCCTAGCGCTCGTCGGTTTTGCTCAAGCCCAGGCAAACCGGGCCAGGCAACCAATCGTTCAACCACAGGAGTCGTAATGGATACCCTTGCAGCGCTCACCAGCTCCGTCTCGGTCGCTTATCTACAAGGGCTGCTCGATTACCTTGAACGCCAGGGCCAGCCTGTGGACAAGTTGCTCGAACAGCTCAGGCTGAGCCCTCAGCTTTTGACCCAGCGCGACCAACGCATTGACGCGCAGCTGTATCTTCAGCTTCTTGAGTTCGGGGTTAACGCGACCGGCGATGACTGCCTTGGCCTGCATGTCGGCGAGTCGGTGCGCCCCGGCTATTATGGTGTGTTGGGTTATTTGATCATGAGCTGTGCGACCTTGTCTGATGCGCTGCATCGTCAGGCGCGTTACGCCACGCTGGTGGGTAACCTGGGCCAGGTTGACCTGGCCGACGAGCCTGCACGGGCAGGCCTCGAAGCACAGGTCGCGCACAGCTGGCGGCCGCATTTGAAGCAGCAGTCCCGGCAGTTGAGCGAGGAAACCCTGGCGGGCTGGATGACTTTCGGTCACTGGATCAGCGGTCTGCAGACGCCGCCGACCGAGGTGCGCTTTGAGCACAGCGCGCCGCTCGATACCCGGGAACATCAACGCATTTTCCGATGCCCGGTGCTGTTTGACCAAGCCGATAACGCGCTGGTATTTCCCAAACGGTTGCTTAGTACCCCGTTGAGCCAGGCAGATGTTCAAGTGCGCGGGATGTTTGATGCCTATGCCGATCGCCTGTTGGCAGATATAAAACTGGGCAATAGCGTGCTGGACCAGGCACGCTTGCAGTTGGTTAAACACTTGTCGCAAGGTGCGCCCGAACTGGCACAGATTGCCGAGCAGCTGGCCATGAGCCCGCGCACCTTGCAGCGGCGGCTCAGTGAAGCAGGATTGTCGTTTAACCAATTACTTGAGCAAACGCGTAAGCACATGGTGCTTGAGTATCTGGCCGATCCTGCGCTGGAGTTGAGTGAAATCGCCTACCTGGTTGGCTTCAGTGAAGCCGGCTCCCTGGCGCGAGCCTTTCGCCGATGGACGGGGCAAAGCCCCCATGAGTACCGTGCTTTACGCAGCGGACGTCATTAGAATGCCAGTAAAGCTGACAAGCAATTAAAACGGGCTCAACATTGGGCCTTTGGCACCGTACACTTGACTGTCTTAATGATTGCAGCGCCAGAATCAGCGAAGCCGGCTCGACATGCAGGACGCACGTTACGTCGAATTTTTCACCGAAGACTTCCCCTAGCCGTTCTGCACGCTCCGAATTTCCTGAGGTATTTTGCAATGAGTTTGACCGAAGCCCGCTTTCACGACCTGGTGGATGCCACCCAGCAAGCAATAGAAGATATTTTTGATGACAGCGACCTGGATGTTGATCTGGAAAACTCGGCCGGCGTTCTGACCGTGCGCTTCGAGAATGGCAGCCAGCTGATCCTGAGCCGCCAGGAGCCTATCCGCCAATTATGGGTTGCGGCTAAATCGGGTGGTTTCCACTTCGATTATGACCAGCCCAGCGAGCGTTGGATTTGCGATACCAGTGATGAGCTGCTCGGTGAGATGCTGGTGCGTATTACTCAGGAACAGTCGGGCGCTGACCTTGAGTTCGATGAGCTCTGAGGCGCACGCTGCCACGCCAGTGCGCATTGAATCGCCCTGCCAGCGCCGTTGCTGCCTGGATGATGAAGATACCTGTTTAGGCTGTGGTCGTACCCTGGATGAAATTCGAGCCTGGAATGAGTCTGATGCCCAGCAGCGCCTGGCCATCTGCGAGCGTGCCAGTCAACGCTTATTGCAGGCCAATACCTGATGGCTAGAGCCGTGAAGACTCGGCAAGCAGGCAGTTCGGTTTTCACATAGTCCCTTGGTGGTCTTGTTTATTTAATTGGCTGTGGTACGTTCAGCTTCATCACTTGTTAAAAACCCCGTCTTTCTGGCGGGGTTTTTGCTTTTTTGGCCTTCGGCTCACGACCCGTCCTTCAAGGAGAACAGCGTTCACCATGAGCAGCGCACCGGCAATCACCATTACCCGCCTCGACATGCAGCGTCTCGAACGTTTGCTCGATGGCCTCGACGACTTTGGCCCAGGTGCTGTCGCGTTGCAGGCTGAACTTGATCGTGCAGATGTCATCGGTCATGACGAAGTACCTGCGGGTCTAGTTACCATGAATTCGCGCGTGCATTGTCGCGAAGAGAGCAGTGGCAAGGATTACCACCTTACCCTGGTGTATCCGCAAGATGCTGGTGGGGAAGGCAAGGTTTCGATTCTTGCGCCGGTCGGCAGCGCTTTGCTGGGCCTGAGCGTTGGCCAGCATATCGACTGGACCAGCCCTAATGGCAAGGTTCTCAAGTTGACCTTGTTGGCGGTTGAGTATCAGCCGGAAGCTGCTGGCGAATACACGCGTTAAGCGCGCATCGACCTGGTACTGAAAGAGGCTCCCGCGTGGAGCCTCTTTGGTTTCCTAGGTCGGCTCAGGCGTTTTGCAGGGCCATGTTCAAGGCTGCTTCGAGCGTAGTCTTGTAACGCAGGTAGTGCAGGGTCTGGATGTTTTCTTCAGCGACAATGGCGGACAAGTCGACATCGGTGATGTAGCACGGATAGCGTTCGCCGCCGCGCCGATGAGCCAGGATGTGTTGCGCCACTGCGGCGTATAGGTCTCCGGCATATTGCAGCTGCGAAAACTCTTGGTGGTTGCAATACAGCGTCACACGTACGCGCTTGCCGCCCGCCGGGTTGATGATCGCCTGAACATCATAAAACGGATGGTTGATCGGTGACTGCGGCGGCTCACACTGGACCAAGGACTTGGCATTGCCCGGTGCATCCGGCAGCACTTGGTAATAGAACACCTCGGGCGGGGCCTGCAGTTGCTCGACCATGGTTTGCAGTGCGTTGCGGCGATACAGCAATGACTGCACAAAGCGTTGGATGGGCGTAAGCAGGCAATGTTCATCGGTAAACGGCAGGCGCTGGCGCCACAGTGAATTGCGTTCATCGAGGACGCTGAGTTCAGCCTCTTTGCCGTTGCCGACAATGCGGTAGAACACCTGAATACAATCTGGCCTCGCCTCAGGCAAGATCAGGCCGAGGTCGTCATCTTGCAGGGCACTGCGGTCAACATGCAGCGTGCTGGCCTGGTTGTGCGCGCTACCCAAGTGCTCTATCAGTTGGTTTATGCCGTCCAGGGTGCTGCGGCTGACTGGGCTGGCGCCCAGCTCGAGCACATGGAACAGTTGCTGGGTTTGGATAATGTAGCGCTGGCGCAGCGCGGTCCTGTGTATGTTCTGGACCTGGTTGAATAATTCCTCGACGCGTTCGGCGATGGTCATCGCTCTGTTACGGCAGTAGCAGCGTATCTGCAAGCTCGGTGGCGGTGCGTCTTTGGGCAGGCGATTGAGATAAGCGTGCAGGCAATCGATCAATGCGCTCTGGCCGCTGTAGCGGTGAACGCTCAACTCGTTCCAGCTATTGAGGCTGACTTGATCAATGCTCTGCACCAGGTTTTCCCGTACACCCGAGTAGCCAAGGGCGTCGATCCGCTCGGTGGTCATGTGTATATTCATCTGGCTGTGCTGCTTGAGCGGGTCGAGGCCTACATTGATCAGCAGCAAAACCATGCTTGACTGGCTCTTTATGCGCAACGCCGCTTCGTCAACCGGTGACAGCGGCAGTGTTACCGACTGGCGCAGGCTGAGCAGTAGGTTGGATAACTCAAATTCTGTCAGGTCACTGCTGCCAGGATGCAATGATATCCGGGTGCCGCTGTCTATGATTCCGTTGAAATGACTCCATGCCAGTAACTCAATCAAGTCACGGGTACGCTTGATCGGGGCGAAGTTGGGCCAGTCTTGTGCGCCCAGGCTGCCGCTGAATATGGCCCACTGTTGCTCATTGGGCGCTTCGGGGCTGGGTGAGTGAACCAGGGTAATGGTGTCTTCACCTAGGTCGGGGGCGATGCCGGGATTGATAAGCTCGACCTTGGCGGCCTTGCGCTCGAATGCGGCATACAGGCGCCGCCCAAGAATGGCCAAGTCCTGCTGACTGACTGTACTTGAACCACGCAGGTTGCGACTGAACTGCACCAGGAAGCGGTAGCTGTAGGTCAGCTCATTGACCAGCATGTGTCGCTCGGTCTTGACCTGACGTACTTTCCACTGGCTGCGGCTGTCGAGCAGTGCCAGTTTGCGCCGATCCCATTGCCACTCGTTGCTCAGGCGCTCGAGCAACAGGCGTTGCCAACTTTTGACGCCATTGCGTGGCGGGCGGCTGAGTTTTTTGTTGGCTTTCAGGTACACGCAGCGGCGAATCAACTCAAGGCGTTGATGTTCGTTGCGCTCCAGCAAATATTCTTCAAGCCGCCGGTAGACGACTATGTAGGGGTCGAGCTCATCAAGCTCCAGTCGATTGGCGTATACCGCGTGCTTGAAGCGCAGCGACAGGCACTCAACCCTTGGATGTTCGCTGGCATAAATTTCAGTGAGCAGCAGCTTGAGTACAGACTTGTAGGGCGATTTGATGCCTTTGAACAACTGCCATAACCCGGCGCCAATGAATTCGCCAGGAGGAATGTGCGCAAGACTGCCTAGGTCAAGGGTTTCATCGTGGCGAACAAAGCGCTTCTCAAGCAGGGTCTGGGTGTAGCTTTGATAGCGCGACTCCTCGAATGCAGGCACTAGCCACCACATGGGCGTGCGTCCGCCGAGCCAGATGGCAGTGCGATAAAACTCATCGAGCAACAAGTAATGCTGAGTCGTGCCGCAGTCATCAGAGGTGAGTTGTGAGTCGCGTTCACCGAGGCGGAACCGCGCGGGGTCAATCAGGAAGAAATGCACCTCACTGCCCTGGGTTGCCGCCCATGCTTCAAGCAGTGAGCACTTCTTGCGCAACTCCTCCAGCGCCTGCTCATTGAGTTCTGGAGCGTGGCACAGCCACAGGTCCATATCGCTCTGATCAGCCTGGGCTAGCGTGCCCAGGCTACCCATCAGGAACAGCCCAAGCAGCGGTGATTGTTGTTTGCCGCGCGGTGCTTTGTAGGTAAAGGCACGGGTCAGGCGCTGCGCTTGCGCGAGCACCTCATCATCGGGTTCAAAGCCGCAAAGGCCAGACGGAGTGCTGCCAGATACGTAGCCGGGAAGCATGGGGTGATTGACATGGAGCAGCAACGGCAGCAGTTTCAGCACAAATTGCTGGCGAGTTGAAAGCGCTTGGTTGGCGCGCAACAAACGACCCTGGTTGACCCGTATAAAACGTTTGCGTAGTTGCGTGAGTGCCTTGCGGTCGATGCCGTCGTCAAGGTCAGGACGAATTTCTTGATTACCGGGCATGCTGTCAATCTGCTAAGAGGGATCACTGGCAAAAGCGCGCAAACAGTATTTAAGCCTGTATCGGCTGTGTTGGGTTTTTCTGAAGCTGGCAGGCATCAAGCGCTTGGTTTACGGCTCATGGAAAAGGCTCTTGCTTCGGCAGCGGGCAATGCCTTGGCGTACAGCCAGCCTTGGACATATTGCACGCCACTGGCTTTGACAAAGTCGGCCTGCTCAACTGTTTCAATCCCTTCAGCAATTAAACTAAAGCCTAAACTGCGGCACAGGTAACAGGTTTGCCGGTAGAGAATCCGGCCTTTGAGCTCATTGGCATTTTCCAGAATGCTCCGGTCCAGCTTAATACCGTCAACTTTAATCCGGCTCAATAAGCTCAGGCTGGAAAACCCTGTGCCAAAGTCGTCCAGCAAAAAGCTAAAGCCCAGAGCTTTGAGTCTGGCCATGCTGTTTTCAACCCGATCAAGTTCGAGTATGAATGCCGACTCGAGGAGTTCAATCTCGATGCGCGGACCGTAACTGCCGAGGCGACTAATCAGCGTGTCGAGCAATTGCGGGTCAGTGATGTTATTGGGGTCAAGGTTGATACTGACTTTCGGGTTGAACCCTTCCTGCTCCCAGCTGGCGATGTCTTCGGCAACGGTGTCGATGACAAACCGGTCGATAATGTGCGAGTAGCCTGCGCGTTGAAAGGCCTCGACAAAGTAAGGGCCTTTGAGTGCTCCTGTTTGGTCGACGAGGCGCAGCAGGGCTTCGAAACCTACGACTTGGTTGGTTTCGAGTGACAACTTGGGTTGGTAATGCAGGTGCAGGTCGCCGGACAGTACATCCTTGATGGTTTTTTCCAAATCAATCTCGGCCTGTAAGGACTCCGATTGTTTTTGCAAATACCGATGCTCAATAACACGACCGATATCGTCATTGAGCTGAATGCGCTTAACCAACCCTTTATCGAAATCATGGCGTTCGGGCATTCGTGCGAGCCGCTTAACGAAGGGTAAATAGATGCAGGTGCTGAGTATGATCAAACCCATTTGAAGCAAGACCGTGCTTATATTGCCGCTGGCAATATAAGCATTGAGCAAAGGCGGTGTAATCCATGGAAATGCATGGTCGTTGAAGCTGAAATAACCGGTTGATATTGCCGCATAGGCAATCAAGAAGTTCACCAGGGGTGCAGCAATGAATGGCACCAGCAAGCGTGGATTGAATACGATGGGCAGGCCGTAGATCAGCATTTCATTAATGTTGAACAGGGCAAAGGGCGCTGCGATTTTTGCAAGACGTCGTGATGTTGGGTCTGATGTGCCTATAAAAATTGCAATGATCAGCGACAAGGTAGCGCCACTGCCGCCGAATATAATAAATACGTTTATAAACTGGCTGGTTGTCAGTTGGGGAGTGAGCAGCTGGTCGCCACTTTCCATGCCGGTCAACAACAAGTAGGCATTGTCACCATGAACCCCGATCGCCCAGAACAGGTGGGTCAACAAGGTGCGTATAAACAATTGTGCGCTGAGGTCTTCATTGCTGAAGGTTTCGATCAGGGGATCAAGGATCCAGTGCGCCACAAGCGTCATCAGTGCGCCAGCGGCGAGTAACAATATAAAGCAAACCAGTGTGGGTATAACGCTATTGAGGTGCTGTTTCAGGTAGCTACTCAGGAGCTTGCCTGTTACCAGTTTCCAAGCCTTTATTGCAGTTAGCGGGCGCAATAAATAAGCCGCCAGAATGGGCAGTATTACCGCTCGCGGATCGCCGAGCAGGGTCGCTATGTCGGCTGTATTCAAACCATCATTGAGAGTGGGTATGTGCAAGGCAAGCAAGCTGCTAAGTGCAAGCGTGCAGACGACCACCGGCGACAGGTGTAAATGCTTGGCAAAGTGGAACGACAGTGAGATCAGTGCCAGCAATGGAAACAGCAGTGAAAGTTGAAAGCTGAACAGCCCAAGCCAGTGGCTGCTTTGGATGAGCAGGTGAGCTTTAACGGGTGCGACTTCAAGCAGTGCAAGGATTAAAGAAATAAATGACGCGGCCAGAACAAAGGGCAAGAGTGCAATAAACGACTCTCGGATCGAGATTAGAAAGTTGCTGCCATGCGGCGTGCGATGGTGTGACATTATTTAGCCATGCCCCGATGCTGGCTTGCAGTCTACCCCATACTTTTGATTGCACATAATTGTGGTTGCGCGGCGTTTGAGTCTTTTAAGCAGGCTGGAGAAGTTTTGTGTTTTCCGCCTCAAATACGCCATGAAGCAGCTGCATGTATTGAAGATTTAAGACCGTGGACGTGCTGGCTTTATATTTGCAGGTTAATGCTCAAAGCCGTCGCGCTCGACTTTCGCTGGTGCATGCACAGCGTGCAAGCGGCGCCATTGAGGGCCCGCTTGCTTACGCTTTAGTCTAGGCAGGCTGTGGTTCGGAGAGAATGCCCAACAGCACCTGAGTGTGTTCGACCGCGTCGAGTCCGAGGCTGGTCAGGTAGCCGCCGTCATCAAGCGAGATCAAACCTTTCGCATGCAGGCGCTGAGCGGCTGCTATCGCGGCAGGCGATGCCGTGTGGTGTACTTTGAGCCCTTCTTTAGTGTTAGCCAGGTTGTACATCGAGAGGATTTCGAGTTCGGCAATAAGTTCGGGGGTAAAGGCCATAAGTACTCCAGCTATTGTTTTAGGGGACTGCTGAAAATGGTTTTGACTCGGGGTGATGCTGATAAACCTCTATCTGTGCGCTGTGAGGCTCGCTGATTGAATCCAGTGTAGCCAAGCGTTGCTCAGTTTGCTGCGGTCTGATGGCGCCAGTGGTCGAGTATCTGCTGATAGGTGCCGTTTGTGTGGATGATTTGCATGCCCTGATCAAAACGGCTGATCAAGTTAACTGCGCGTGGGTCTTTACGGGTAAAGCTCAGGAATACCTGTGCATGGGTCAGTGTTGCAACGGGGGTGAATGCGCCTTTGAGCTCAGCACGCTCGGCAAATAATGCCTCAGCCGTTCCACGATAGGCTGCGGCGTAGTCCACGCGACCGCGCTGTAGCATCAGGAAACCATTAAGGTCGCGCCTCACCGGAACGCGCTTGATATTCGTCATGGAGTCGAACTCGGGGCCGTACTCATAACCTATGGTGACCGCAACCGATTGTTTGGCTAACGCCGCCAGGCTGGGCATGGGTTTAGCTGTCTTGCTGTTAGCCCATAACAGGATGTCGTCGTTGAACAGCGGATAGTTCGGCAGCAGGTATTGGCTGGCGATCTGTTTGTTGGGCAAGGTATTGAAACAGCCCATTATCTCGCCGCGCTGTGCGGTATCCATGCAACGCGAGTAAGGATAGGGCACCAGTTCGATATCGACATCAGTGGCGGCAAACGCTGCGCGAACGATGTCTACCGACATGCCCTGAATCTTGCCATTGCGAAATGCGGTGTAGGGAAACCAGTCGTCCTCGGCACCTATGCGAAAGGTTTCCGCCTGCACCTTACTCGGGCCGAGGCTCAATACTAGGCATAATGTTGCGAGGCTTAGCCTGTAGCTCACTCGATTACGACCCCCAGTGTGATGAAGGTGGGTGATTGACTATGCCGAGTGTGATGGCGGCAACCACTGCGCACCGATATTACTCGGGCAGCTCTGGCAAGGCGCGCAAACCCAGTTCGTAGCGCTGCAGGTTAAATGGCTGGTCAGTTTCAAGCATGCTGTTGACTTCATAGGCCAGCACTTGGGCCATCAATTGCAGAATTTCTTCGCGCTCGTAGCCCACCAACGTCAGCTTGTTCAGGGTCGCCATGGCCGCTGCGGGTTCGCCTGCCGCAATCTGGTTTTCGACTGCTTCGATCAAGCGCTCTTCGGCGAATGCCTGATCTTCGTTATCTTCAGTGTCGCTCATATCAGTCTCATGGGCAGCTAGAGTTTGCAGTGTGCCAGTCTGTTGGGGCTTTCGCCATTCACTGTTCTGATAAGACTAGCTATCTGGCGCTGCGCGGGTCTATAAACTTGGCTTGGAAAACCCCTTGGAGTCTGCCGAAATGCTGAAACTTTATGGATTCGCCGTTAGCAACTACTACAACATGGTCAAGTTCGCGTTGCTGGAAAAGGGCATGGCGTTCGAGGAAGTGCCATTCCATCCTGATCAGAGTGAACAGAGCCTGAAAATTAGCCCGCGTGGAAAAGTCCCAGCATTGGGAACTGAACAGGGTTATATGAGTGAGACCAGCGTTATCCTCGAATACATCGAAGATACGGGCAGCGGTAAGTCGTTGCTGCCGAGCGAGCCTTTTGCACGGGCGCAGGTTCGTGCGTTGATGCGCGAGATCGAGTTGTATATCGAGTTGCCAGCGCGGCTGGGTTATCCACAGGCTTTTTTCGGCATGCAGATCGCGCCTGCGCTGCAAGAAAAGTGCAAAGTAGAGTTGTTGGCCGGAGTCGCCGCGTTGAAGCGCCACGGTAAATTCACGCCTTATGTGGCCGGTGACAACCTGACGCTGGCGGATGTGTACTTCTTGTACAGTTTCGACCTGGCTTGTGCCGTCGCGCAGAAGCTGTTTGATATCGATTTGCTAGCCGATTTTCCACAAGCGGGCAAACTGCTTGCGCAGTTGAACAAGCTGGAGCATGTACAGAAAATTGCGGCGGACAAAGATGCCAACATGCCCGAGTTTATGGCGATGATTAAGGCGCGGGCCCAGGCGAATGCCTAAGTAATATGCTCACTGAGTACTGGCGACAAGGTCGTGCTTGTCGCCAGTAACCAAAGCGCTTAACGGCTGGCCAGCAATGCCTCGCCGCGTTTAACCGCTGCCCTGACTTGCGCAGGTGCAGTGCCGCCAATGTGGTCGCGGGCATTGACCGACCCTTCGAGCGTCAGCACGTCAAATACATCGGCGTCGATCTGGTCGCTGAACACACGCAGCTCATCCAGAGTCATTTCGGCGAGATCCTTGCCGGTATCAACCCCGAATTTCACCGCGTGGCCGACAATCTCGTGGCAGTCACGGAATGGCAAGCCTTTGCGCACCAGGTAATCGGCCAAATCGGTCGCGGTGGAGAAACCACGCAAGGCCGCCTCACGCATGATGGCATGCTTGGGTTTGATCGCCGGGATCATGTCGGCAAATGCGCGCAGGCTGTCACGCAGCGTATCGGCGGCGTCGAACAGTGGCTCCTTGTCTTCCTGGTTGTCCTTGTTGTAGGCCAGCGGCTGGCCTTTCATCAACGTCAGCAGGCCGGTGAGGGCGCCAAATACACGACCGGTTTTGCCACGCACCAGTTCTGGCACGTCCGGGTTTTTCTTTTGCGGCATGATCGAGCTGCCGGTGCAGAAACGATCAGGCAACTCAATAAACTGGAACTGCGCACTCGTCCACAGCACCAACTCTTCAGAAAAGCGCGACAGATGCATCATCGCAATACTCGCCGCGGCGCAGAATTCGATGGCGAAGTCGCGATCGGAAACGCCATCTAGCGAGTTGCCGCCGACGCTGTCAAAACCCAGCAGTTCGGCGGTTATTTCGCGTTGAATCGGGTAGGTTGTCCCGGCCAGCGCGGCCGAGCCCAGTGGCATGCGGTTAGTGCGCTTGCGGCAATCTACCAGGCGCTCGTAGTCGCGCGAGAGCATTTCAAACCAGGCCAGCAAGTGGTGGCCAAAGGTGACTGGCTGAGCCGTTTGCAGGTGGGTGAAACCCGGCATGATGGTTTCGGCTTCGCGTTGTGCCTGCTCAAGCAAGCCCTGCTGCAGGCGCGTGATTTCACCGAGGATGATGTCGATCTCATCGCGCAGCCACAGGCGAATGTCGGTTGCGACCTGGTCATTCCGGCTGCGCCCGGTGTGCAGTTTTTTACCGGTGATGCCGATCAGGTCGGTCAGCCGGGCTTCGATATTCATGTGCACGTCTTCGCGCTCGATGCTCCAGTCGAACTGACCGGCTTCGATTTCGTGCTTTACCTTGTCCAGGCCCTCGATAATGGTGTCGCGCTCTGCTTCACTGAGCACACCGACTTTGGCGAGCATGGTCGCGTGGGCGATTGAGCCCATGATGTCGTGGCGGTAAAGGCGCTTGTCGAATTCGACAGAGGCGGTGAAACGGGCGACGAAGGCGTCGACTGGCTCGCTGAAGCGGCCGCCCCAGGATTGGTTGGTCTGTTCAGTGCTCATGAGTTCGCTCGGCTGGTGCGCTAGTTCGGCCAGAACGCAGCCACAGATGTTAAAAGTCATCAGACAGGCAACTTGAGGGCGCCTGAAAGCAGCTTGAAACAGCGGGTCGCGACGGGCGTGACGGATACTTGGGTCGATAATAACAGGGCTCACACGCAAAATCGCCGGGTGCGAGTTGTCTTTAGACAGTGCAATCTGTTCGTCGGGGCTCGGCTGACAATGTCGCATGCATCACAGTTTGTAGGGTTGCCCGGCTGTTCACGGCACTATTTCAACCGTACAGAGTTTGCCCACTTGCTGAGTCTTCGCGCCACACGGAAACTGCGCTGATGCGAAATAAACCATTTAAAACACAAGAGAAACGCACGTCGGTTGATGATTTTTTCGTCCCCGAACTCTGCCAGCCGGAAGCCCTGCTGAGCATCGTCTTGCTCGCGGAATTACTGGTGCTGGTCTTGGTTCTGGCTGAGCCGATGTTGCCAGGCTTCAATTGGGTACGCTTGGCGCTTACATCCTTATTTGTGCAGTGGATCGTGTTGCTTTCGGCGGCATTGCTATGCCGTTTGCGTCCGTTGATGGCGCGTTGGCGGGCAGAGGTGGCTGGACTGTTTTGCTGCACTATCGTGGTTGCACTGACTATGATTTGTACAGTGGTCGCCGATTTTTATGACCTTGGCGGACAATTGCCCCGTGCTGGTGAGGTCAATCTTTATCTGCGACATGCATTAATCAGCATGATTATGTCGGCACTGCTGCTACGCTATTTTTATCTGCAGAGCCAATGGCGCAAACAAGAACAGGCAGAGTTGCGTGCGCGGATCGAATCATTGCAAGCGCGTATCCGGCCACACTTCTTGTTCAACAGCTTGAACAGTATTGCCAGTTTGGTGGTTATTGATCCGAACAAGGCTGAGCAGGCGGTGCTGGATTTATCTGATTTGTTTCGCGCCAGTCTGGCCAAGCCCGGCAGCCTGGTGGCCTGGAGTGATGAGTTGGCGCTGGCACAACGATATTTATCGATTGAACACTATCGTCTCGGCGAGCGTCTACAGTTGCAGTGGGAGGTTGCAGATGTACCTGAGGATTTACCGATTCCTCAATTGACCCTGCAGCCACTTTTGGAGAACGCCCTGATTTACGGTATCCAGCCCTTGGTGCAGGGCGGCTTGGTTCGCGTCGAGGCACATTACCTCGAAGGAGTGTTTCAACTGACTGTGAGCAATCCGTATGTTGAGCAAGACATGCCTCCATCGCGCGGGACTCATCTCGCCTTGGAAAATATCGATGCACGTCTTGCGGCACTTTTTGGGTCTAACGCCAGTCTCAGCGTGGAGCGCCGTGACGGCCGCCATTACACCCGTCTACGCTATCCTTGTGCGAGACTCACGCAGGAAGCCAGAGCAATATGAATGTTCTTATCGTCGATGACGAACCCCTAGCTCGAGAGCGCCTAAGCCGAATGGTCGGCGAACTCGATGGTTACCGTGTCCTTGAGCCAGCCGCGAGCAATGGCGAAGAGGCACTGAGCCTAATTGACAGCCTCAAGCCTGATGTTGTGCTGTTGGATATCCGCATGCCCGGTCTGGATGGATTACAGGTTGCGGCCAAGTTGTGCGAGCGTGAAGCGCCGCCTGCGGTGATTTTCTGCACCGCCCACGATGAGTTTGCCGTGGAAGCATTTCAGGTAAGCGCCGTGGGTTACTTGGTCAAGCCCGTGCGCAGTGAGCATCTTGTCGAAGCCCTGAAAAAGGCCGAGCGGCCCAATCGCGTGCAATTGGCTGCGCTTACCCGGCCAGCGGTTGAAAGCGGTGGCGGGCCGCGCACCCACATCAGCGCACGTACGCGCAAGGGCATCGAACTGATTCCCCTGGACCAAGTGGTTTATTTCATTGCCGATCACAAATACGTAACCCTGCGCCACGAGCATGGTGAAGTACTGCTCGATGAGCCGCTAAAGGCACTTGAAGATGAATTCGGTGATCGGTTTGTGCGAATCCACCGCAATGCATTGGTCGCGCGTGATCGCATTGAGCGCTTGCAGCGCACGCCATTGGGCCACTTTCAATTATTCCTCAAAGGGCTTGATGGTGATGCGCTGGTGGTCAGTCGCCGGCATGTCGCGGGTGTGCGCAAGTTGATGAACAGCCTTTAGTGCGGCCAATCATAAGTATTGCTGCATCAGTGCCGGGAGGCTCGTAACGCCGTAGCCTGTTATCATCTGGGGCAGTTCGTATTCTGGAATTGCCCATGTCCCGTGAAATTCGCATCGCCACCCGTAAGAGTGCCCTGGCCCTGTGGCAGGCTGAGCACGTTAAAGCTCGCCTGGAACAAGCCCACCCAGGCTTGGTTGTCAGCTTGGTGCCCATGGTTAGTCGTGGCGACAAGCTGCTGGATGCGCCGCTGGCTAAAATTGGCGGCAAAGGCCTGTTCGTCAAGGAACTCGAAACCGCATTGCTGGAAAACCAGGCGGATATTGCCGTTCATTCGATGAAAGATGTGCCGATGGATTTCCCTGAAGGGCTCGGCCTGTATTGCATTTGCGAGCGTGAAGATCCACGCGATGCGTTCGTCTCCAATACCTTCGAAAGCCTCTCTGCGTTACCAGCCGGAAGTATTGTCGGTACATCCAGCCTGCGTCGTCAGGCGCAATTGCTGGCGCGTCGCCCTGATCTGACCATCAACTTCCTGCGTGGCAACGTCAATACGCGTCTGGCCAAACTCGATGCTGGCGAGTACGACGCAATTATTCTGGCCGCGGCGGGTTTGATCCGTCTCGGTTTCGGTGAGCGAATTCGCGACTCAATCAGTGTTGAAGACAGCTTGCCCGCAGGCGGGCAGGGCGCGGTCGGTATTGAGTGTCGTACTGCTGATGCAGAGATTCAGGCGTTGCTTGAGCCCTTGAATCACCGTGAAACATCGCTGCGCGTGACGGCTGAGCGGGCCTTGAACAAACGCCTCAATGGCGGATGCCAGGTGCCAATCGCCTGTTATGCGATTATCGAGGGTGAACAACTCTGGCTGCGCGGCTTGGTCGGTCAGCCCGATGGCGGCCTACTCCTGAGCGCCGAGAGCCGGGCACCCTTGGCCGATGCAGAAGCGCTCGGTATCGCGGTCGCTGAAGATTTGCTTGGCCAAGGTGCCGAAGCCATTCTTAAAGCCGTGTATGGTGAGGCTGGCCACGCGTGAATCAATGGCGGCTGCTGTTGACTCGCCCGCAGGATGAATGCGTGGCGCTGGCTGCGGCGTTGGCCGAGCATAGCGTTCATAGCAACAGTTTGCCGCTGCTCAATATCGTCGAGCTGGATGAAACCGACGAGCAGCGTGAAATGCTCAGCCAGCTTGGGCGCTACAGTGCGGTCATCGTTGTCAGCAAGCCCGCGGCACGCCTTGCATTGCAGCGGCTTGAGCGTAATCAGATGCAGGTTCCGCCGACGCAACCCTGGTTCAGCGTAGGCGCCGCGACGGGCGAAATTCTGTCTGACTCTGGTTTGGACGCACACTGGCCCGAGGTAGGCGATGACAGTGAGGCGCTGCTTGCCTTGCCCCGGCTCAAGCAGGCGTTGAGTGCAGATTCAGCGCCCCGGGTTTTGATCATTCGCGGTGAAGATGGCCGGGAGTTACTCGCCGATAGTTTGCGCAGTCAGGGCGTAGTAGTGGATTATCTAGGCTTGTACCGCCGAGAGCTGCCGCAATATCCTGCGGGAACCCTGCATGCGATTGTGCGCTCAAACCAGCTCAATGCTGTGGTGGTAAGTAGTGGCCAGGGGTTTAAACACTTGCTACAAATGGCGGGTGAGCAATGGTCCGCATTAAGCAAGCTAACCTTATTTGTGCCGAGCCTGCGAGTAGCTGAACAAGCACGTGCAGCGGGCGCTGAATCTGTAGTGAACTGTCGCGGTGCAAATGCTGCGGCGTTGTTGGCGGCGTTGCAGGCTGAGTCTGCAAGGCCCTCTGAGACAAAGGATGGATACGTGAGCGAAGCGACTTCCCCGAAAGAGCAGCCTGTGCAGGATGCACCCAAGCCAGTCACTAAAACACCAGCGCCAGAGAAATCCTCAAACGGTAGCGGCCTGGCGATAATCGCCCTGTTACTCGGCGCTGCTGGCGTTGCCATTGGTGGCTGGGGCGTGTGGCAGTTGCGCATGTTGCAAGCAGGCGAGCAGCAGCAAGTGGCACAACTTGAGCAAACCCAGGCTCAGGCCGCAGTGCTTTCACGACAGGCAAAAAGCCTGGATGCTCGTCTGCAATCGCTACCGCCACCCGATGAGTTGGATGAGCGTCGGCGCCTAGTGTTGCAACTTCAGGGCGATCAGCAACTGCTCAACAAACGGCTTGAGACTGTACTTGGCGCCAGTCGTCAGGAATGGCGCCTGGCTGAAGCCGAGCACTTGTTGCGCCTGGCTAGCTTGCGCCTCTCGGCCTTGCAGGATATTAACAGCGCCACAGCTTTGGTCCGTACCGCTGATGAAATTGTCCGTGACCAGGATGACCCGGCTGCCTACGCCGTTCGTGAGCAGCTGGCACAAAGTCTTGAGGCGCTGCTGACGACGCCGAACCCTGATCGCACCGGTTTGTTCTTGCAACTGGGCGCGTTGCGTGACCAGGGCATGCAGCTCAATGCCCTGAATCCATCGTTCAAGGATGACGGCGGTGTCTTAGGCCAATTGGCTGAGGAAAACTATGGGGAAGGCTGGTGGGCCAGTCTTTTGGAAACAGCTGGGCAGTATGTGCGCCTGGACTTCCATGCCGATCAGAATATTCGTCCATTGCTGGCTGGCCAGAGCCTAACCCAAGTGCGCCTGGCGTTGAGCCTGGCTCTGGAGCAGGCGCAGTGGGCGGCCTTGCACGGGCAGACGGCCGTGTACAAGCAAGCGCTGACGCAGGCGGCCGATGTGCTTGATGGCAACTTCAATAAAGACAATCCAAGCAGCCGTGCCTTGCGCGCTCGGGTGGGCGAGTTGATTGACCAGACCATCGAAGTCAAGGCGCCTGACCTGACTAATTCGATCAACGCCATGCAGGCCTATATCGAGAAAAAACAGTCGGCCCGTGAACGCTTGAAAAATGCACCGGTTGCAGACAAGCCGGCGGCGGAGGAGGCGACTCAATGAAGCGCGCTTCCCTGCTGATATTTATTCTGCTGGTCGCAGGTGGATTGGCTCTACTTGGCTACTCGATTGCCGAGCACAAAGGTTACGTGCTGTTGGCTTACAAGAGCTTCCGCTACGAGTCCAGCTTATGGATTTTTCTGGCGCTGATTGTTGCGCTCTGGCTGATCATCTACCTGTTGCGCTTGCTGTTGCGTCTGTTGGTGACCTCTGGCCGACTGGTAAATCCATGGTCGCGCTTGCACCACAATCGCCGCGTGCGCCTGGCTTCCGAGCAAGGGTTTGTTGACCTGGTTGAAGGGCGTTGGTCTGCTGCACTTCGCCATTTGCGTAAAGCTGCTGAAGCAGAACCGTTGCCCTTGATGTATTACCTTGGCGCTGCCCGTGCGGCGCATGAGTTGGGTCAAAAGGACGAGTGTGACGCGTTGTTGGAGCGAGCGCTGGAGCGTCAGCCGCAGGCTGAACTTGCAGTGGCGCTTAGCCATGCCGAGTTTCAGCAAGGCCGTGGTGAGTTCGAGGCTGCAATGGAAACCTTGCAGGTAATGCACGAGCGTCACCCGAACAATCAGCAGGTGCTCAAGCAGTTGCAGCAACTCTATGTGCGCAATCAGGATTGGTCGGCATTGCTTGGCATACTGTCTTCTGTGCGCAAAGAGAAAATGTTGAGCAGCGAGGCGTTGGCCGACCTTGAGTTGAAAGCGTGGCGCGGACGCCTGACAACGGCTGCGGCCCGAGAAAACGGCGGTTATGAAGCTGCACAGGCAACGCTCACCAACGCCTGGAAGCAACTGTCGTCTGCTCAACAACAAGAGCCTATGCTGGTTGCGACCTACGCGGAGCAGTTGCGTTTGCTGGGCAATGAGGACGAGGCAGAGGCTATGCTGCGCGCCGCGCTCAAGCGCAGCTACGACAGTCGCTTGGTCCGTCTCTATGGTTTGTTGCGCGGCAACGACGGCGCGCGTCAGCTGCAAACGGCAGAAAGCTGGCTGAAAGATCATCCGACCGATGCCGACTTGCTCCTGACTTTGGGGCGCATCTGCAGACACAACCAGCTGTGGGGCAAGGCGAAGGAGTATTTTGAAGCCAGCCTGCGCTTCCAGCGGCACCCGGAAACCTGCGCCGAGCTGGCACGTTTGCTTGCGCAACTGGGCGACACGGAGCGCAGCAATCAATTGTTCCAGGAAGGGTTGGGCCTGCTCGATCAAAGATTCAGCGCCTTGCCTGCGACCGCCGACGCCAGCAGTTAAGCGGGCAAGCCCCCAAAAGCCCATGCTCCATGGGCTTTTGGGGCATAGGCTCTTGGCGACCTGTGGTGGCTATTAGCTGACAGCCAGTTGCGCTATGGCGCGCTTTTACCTTGAAACGCCTGGGCGCTTTCTACTACCGTATGCGCCCTTGTCATCATCCTTTTCGGAGCCACCATGCAATTGGCTAGCCCACGCAGTCTATTTTTGCTCGCCTTCCTTGGCTGTGTCGCCTTGATGGGCGGTGCGCTCTATCTTGAGCATGTCGTTGGCCTGGAGCCTTGCCCGCTATGCATCCTGCAGCGTATCGCGGTGATCTTGTTTGGGCTGTTTTGTCTGGTCGCTGCGATACATGGGCCAGGGCGTGTCGGTCGGCGGATATATGCAGCACTCGCCTTGCTCAGTGCCTTGATCGGTGCTGGCACTGCAGCACGTCAGATTTGGTTGCAAAGCGTTCCTGCCGACCAGCTGCCGGCGTGTTTGCCCAGCCTTGAATACATGATGAACGCACTGCCGTTTCAAGAAATTATCCGCGTTGTATTGCATGGCTCCGCTGACTGCGCGGAGGTCAACTGGACATTGTTTGGCATGAGCATTCCTGAGTGGAGCCTGCTGGCCTTCATCGCCATGATCATTTTTGCCATGCTGCAATTATTCCGCCGCGTCTGAATTCGATAAACCCGTGCAGGGCAAGGATGCCAGTACGGCTGGCGCCACAACGCGGGTTTTGCTGACACCGTATCCTTGGGACCTTGATGCAATTGGCTTCGCGCTGTTGCAGTTGCGCAGTCTGTAGTAACAGACTGGCAAAATGCCCAGCCTCTGACTTCAAGCCCTATTCTGCTTGGGCCGCAGATTAAACGCTCGTATGAAATTTTCTCGACACAGTGCCTTGATGGCGATTGGCTGGAGGCATACTCTGGCTTCATAACAACAGTTGGCACCCGTTCACCAGGGTACCAGTGGTGTATTGAATAAGCCGATTGTTAGAAAAATGTCTCTAATCGGGCGTATAACAGAGAAACCGATAAGGGGAGTGAGGTCATCATGCTCGATAGTTGTCAGAACGCTCAGGAACGATGGGGTGGTGTTCACCTGCTGATTGATCGTTGGCTCAAGGAACGCGAGGAGTTGGTTCTGGCATATTCTGCCGCCAGCGCACCGACGACTGCGGTGAGTAGCAATGAACCTGCTGTACAGAAATTCTGTGAGGTTTTAGTCGATTACGTGTCGGCAGGCCACTTTGAAGTCTATGAGCAGCTCACCAGTGAAGCCAAAGCCTTTGGTGATGAACGAGGTCTTGAACTGGCCAAGCAGATCTACCCACGTATTGACTCGATTACCGAGGTTGCACTGTCGTTTAACGACCGTTGTGACAATGGTGACTGCCGGGATAATGCGTCACTGGTGGCAGAGCTGAACCAACTGGGCCGGTTGCTCCATGAGCGCTTCGAGCTCGAAGACTGCTTGATCGAAGTGCTGCATAACGCACATCAAGAACAATCGACTGCTGCTGTTTAAGCGCCTTTTGTGAATCAACAGTTAGCGTTTTATCGGTGCCAACTGCACCGGCGAAGCGCTGCCTGCAACTGACCGGCGTGTCACTTACATGCCCGCATTTGTCGGTGCTTCTTTCGCCAGGCATGCCTTTAGGTTTTACCCATTTTCATTGCTGATAGAAGACCTGCATGGGCGTACTGTGCCGGTTCTTTTTGCTGCCTGACATTGGGTGTTGTAACGACTTGAGTTTCGTCGCGGCACATTCTGCTCAATTGCAGGTCTGAATAATTCAGGTCCTGTTATTGGCGGCGCCGGCTCCTTGAATAGTTGAGTGCGGGTGCAGATATTCTCGTCAATACTTCAACAAATGAGCGGATAACTAGCGACTGTGCAGTCAGGCGTCTAGTATGGGCTCATCAACAACCGCCAGGAGGCGAGCCATGTCGGCGAAAAAGAGCGCAAACAAAAAATCGGTTTCGACCCCGTTGCACTTACTCCAGCAACTTTCCGGAAGCTTAATGGAGCTTTTGGAAGACGCTTGCAGCAAAGCCTTGGTTGACGCAGAAAAACTGCTCGCCAAACTAGAGAAGCAGCGCGGCAGTGCCCAGGAAAAACTGCACAAAGCGCGTGGCAAGTTAGAAGATGCTGCCAGCGCGGGTAAGAGCAAAGCGCAGAAGAAAGCCAAAGCCAGTGTCACTGAGCTTGAGGAGCTGCTTGATGCGTTAAAAGAGCGCCAGACAGAAACCCGCGGCTATATCGTCAAGCTCAAGCGGGACGCCCAGGAGAGCCTGAAGCTGGCTCAAGGTGTCGCCAAGGTTAAAGAGGCTGCCAGCAAAGCGATTACCAACCGCGATGCCAAGCCTGTCATGGTTAAGGCCGCGCCTGCCAAGTCAGCGGCGAAACCAGCTGCTCGCAAGCCCGCAACCAAACCAGCAGCGGCCCGTGCTGCGGCCAAGCCTGTGGCTAAAACCGCAGCGGCCAAGCCAGCAGCAACCAAAACCGCAGCGGCCAAGGCGCCTGCTAAAGCGCCTGCAGCGAAACCCGCCGCGCGCAAGCCGGCAGCCAAGCCAGCCCCTGCTGCTCGTGCTGCTGCCAAGCCAGCGGCTAAAACCACAGCCGCCAAGCCTGCAGCCCGCAAGCCAGCAGCGAGCAAAACTGCCGCCGCCAAGGCGCCGACTAAAACCACAGCAGCGAAACCAGCAGCGAAACCTGCCGCACGTTCAACGCCAGCAGCTAAACCCGCTGCGCCTGCAAAGCCCGCTGCTAAAACCACAGCAGCCAAGCCAGCGGCAAAACCAGCCGCGCGTAAACCTGCAGCAGCCAAGCCGGCGGCTACTAAAGCCCCTGCAGCCAAGGCACCAGCGGCGAAACCCGTTGCGGCAAAACCTGCAGCAAAACCAGCTGCCCGTAAGCCTGCAGCGCGCAAGCCAGCAGCCAAGCCTGCCACTGCGGCAACCAATGGCGCATCAGCACCAACGCCAGCCACACCAACTGGCGCCGCTTCCGCTGCGGCAAAACCGGCAGCCAGCGTGACCACACCGGCGGCGAAGCCTGCAACCGAGTCTTAAGCGGTTAGCGGTATAGGGCCGCGATGCGCAGTTGTTCCAGCGCATCGCGGCCTGTTTCGTTGAGCACGGGCGCTAAGCCTTGCAGCCAAGCCATTAACGTTTCTTCGGGACCATCCTGCCATCCCGTCGTCAAGGCGGCCAAACGTTGCAGCTGTATCCGTTCCGCCTCAATCTCCAGACGTTTGACTTGCTCACGCAGCAACGCCAATTCACTGTCGTGATTGGCAGCTGCACGCCAATCCTGTCGTAGCTGACGCAACGCGGTGACCACGCCATGTTGCCAAGGGCGCGCGAGCAAACGCATTTTTTCCGCATGGTCGGGGTTGTAGGCCACCCCGCGCTTACCCAGCCATGCTGCGCACAGCAGCAGGCATACGTCGCTGCCCAAGCCTTGCAGGGTCAGGCAAGCCTGCTCGACTTCGGGGCGCTGATAAAAGCCTTCGGCGAATCGCCACAGATCAGAGGACATAGTGCTTTCCGGGATTGTCGCGAAGGACTCTGATAGACTCCGCCGCCATTATGATTCGACTCTTGAACCTTACATTACAACGCGGCCCTCAACGTCTGCTAGAAGACGCTGAGATGACCCTGCACGCCGGTCACAAAGCCGGTCTGATCGGTGCCAATGGTGCCGGTAAATCCAGCCTGTTTGCCTTGCTGCGTGGCGAGCTTAGCGCCGACGCCGGTGACTGTCTGTTGCCGGCCGACTGGCGTATCGCCCATATGCGCCAAGAGGTCGATGTCCTTGAGCGCATCGCGGTCGATTATGTGCTCGACGGTGACGTACATCTGCGCCAGGTGCAAGCCGAATTGGCCAAGGCTGAGGCCGAGCATGACGGCGCGGTCGTTGCCCGTTTGCACACTGCACTCGATAGCCTCGATGGTTATACCGCCGAGGCCCGCGCACGCAAGCTGCTTGCCGGGCTGGGCTTTGACAACGCGCAGATGGATCGTCAGGTCGGTGATTTTTCCGGTGGCTGGCGTATGCGCCTGAACCTGGCGCAGGCATTGATGTGTCCCTCTGACCTGTTGCTGCTCGATGAGCCAACCAACCACCTAGATCTGGATGCAATTCTGTGGCTCGAAGGCTGGCTGAAAAGCTATCCGGGCACCATGCTGCTGATTTCCCACGACCGAGACTTTCTCGATGCGGTGGTCGATCACGTTGCGCATCTCGATCAACAAAAGCTAACTCTTTATCGCGGTGGTTATTCGGCCTTCGAGCGTACCCGTGCCGAGCGTTTGGCCCAACAGCAGCAAGCGTTCGAGAAGCAGCAAGCGCAGCGCGCGCACATGGAAAAGTACATTGCTCGCTTCAAGGCGCAAGCCACCAAGGCGCGCCAGGCACAGAGCCGAATCAAGGCTCTGGAGCGACTCGAAGAGCTGGCTCCGGCCCACGTTGACTCGCCTTTTGACTTCAGTTTCCGCGAAGCCGATAAGATTTCCAGCCCGCTGCTGGACCTCGACAACGCAGTGCTCGGCTACGGGCAAACTGTGATCCTGGAGAAGGTCAAGCTCAATCTTGCGCCCGGTGCGCGCATTGGCCTGCTCGGACCCAACGGTGCCGGTAAGTCGACCCTGATTAAAAACCTCGCCAATGAGTTGCAGCCGATCTCGGGGCATTTGCAGCGTGGCGAGAACCTGGTGGTTGGCTACTTCGCCCAGCATCAGCTTGATGCGTTAGATGACAAAGCCAGCCCGCTTTTGCATTTCCAGCGTTTGGCGCCTGCCGAGCGTGAACAAACCCTGCGCGACTTCCTGGGTGGTTTCGACTTCAGGGGGCCGCGTTGCGATGAGCCCGTGAAGAATTTCTCTGGTGGTGAAAAGGCACGCTTGGCCTTGGCCTTGATCGCCTGGGGCAAGCCCAACTTGCTGCTGCTCGATGAGCCCACCAACCACCTTGATCTGGAAATGCGCCTGGCGTTGACCATGGCGTTGCAGGAATTTTCCGGCGCCGTGGTTGTGGTCTCGCACGACCGGCATCTGCTGAAAAGCACCACCGATGAGTTCCTGCTGGTGGCTGACGGTGGCATGCGCGTATTTGACGGGGATCTGGAAGACTATACCCGTTGGCTGGTCGATTACCGTGCTCGCCAAGCGCCGCCGACTGCCACGCGAGGCGATGCGGGTGTGGATCGAACCGACAAGCGTGCGCAACGGCAAGCTGCCGCTGCATTGCGTCAGCAGTTGGCGCCGTACAAGCGCGAAGCTGACTCATTGGAAAAGCAATTAGGCCAGTTGCACGACAAACTTGCGCTGGTTGAAGGCAAACTCGGCGACGGGGCGATTTATGAAGCAGCCCGTAAAGATGAGTTGCGCGATCTGCTGGCAGAGCAAGCAAGGTTGAAAACTCAGGAAGCTGATCTTGAGGAACGCTGGATGGAAGCCCTGGAAACATTGGAGTCGTTGCAAAAGCAACTTGAAGACGCCAGTTAAGTCAGCGCTTTGCAAACGTTCATCTTGATAATGTGCCGCTGCGCCAACTTGATTGAGTGATCAATGGGATTCTACGATCATTGTCTGGCTGGGCGGTTTCCAAGGAAAGGGGTAGGCTGTCGGTCATCCCTTTATATCTGTGTGTGGAGACATGGCAATGGCACTGGAAACCTGGCTGGCTTTTTTTGTGGCGTGCTGGATCATCAGCCTTTCACCAGGCGCCGGTGCTATTGCCTCAATGTCAGCAGGCCTGCAATACGGTTTTTGGCGTGGTTACTGGAACGCGCTGGGCTTGCAAATTGGCTTGGCCCTGCAGATCGTTATCGTCGCAGCCGGGGTTGGGGCGATTCTTGCGACTTCAGCTCTGGCGTTCAGCCTGATCAAATGGTTTGGCGTGTTGTACCTGGTCTACCTTGCATACCGCCAATGGCAGGCGCTGCCCAGTGACCTGAACGCCGAGTCTTCAGAGCGTCCAATCGGGCGGCCCCTGACCCTGGTCTTGCGGGGTTTTCTGGTCAACTTCAGCAACCCTAAAGCAATTGTCTTCATGCTTGCCGTGTTGCCACAGTTTTTGAACCCGCACCAACCGCTGCTCGGCCAATATATGGTGATGGGCGTGACCATGATTTGTGTCGATCTGATCGTCATGGCGGGCTACACGGGGCTGGCCTCTCGGGTCCTGCGCATGCTGCGTTCACCCCGCCAGCAACGGCTCATGAATCGTAGTTTTGCGGTGCTTTTTGTAGGGGCGGCAGGCTTGTTGGCAACGGTGCGTCGCGCAGCAGTTTGATGTGGTACGATCGTGCGTAAAGGTTGGGGTCTAACCGCTCCTGAAGGCTTTGGTCTGTATTTCTTTTACTGAGTAACAGCATGTCGTCGACATTGGTTCAGCCCGATTGCTCTGCAGAAAAAACGCGCCCCACCGTTGTTGCATTAAGCTTACCCCCGTTAGAAAAAGCGCTGATTCCGGTCTGTGCAGAACTGGCAATCGCCCAGGCCTATTTCGCAGCATTGCGCCAGCCGGGCGATGCTCAGCCGCCGCGTTTGTTGCTTGCCATCAGCGGTGCCGAAATCGCCAAGCAACGCCGCTTGGCCGCGGCAGTTGCCGAGATGTTGCCGGATGATGTCGAGCTGGACTTGATTGAACTGGCAGAGGATGAGTTTTCCGAGTCGTTGCGCAAAGCCTGCACCCCATTCTATAGCCGCTGATTCTGCATTCGCTTAAGCATGGCGTTGGGCACCCGCTCAAGAACGCCATGCAGGCTTGGCACTTCCCGACTCAGGCGTGCCACGGTCGCGTAGCGCTAAACCCATTGCGCAATACAACTCATGCCAGTGGTCGATGGTTTGCGACAAATAGTCGCCCGCCAATATGCATTCATCGGTTGAGGAAGGTCGTTAGGAGGATAACAATATAACGACACATTCGTATTTGGTATTGAGTCCCATATGCACGTTCAACGCCGTATTTTGAGTTGGCTATTGTTGCCGTTGATGGCGCTTTGCTCCCTGTCGGTCTTGGCCGAACCTGTCGACGGGGCTGCGCAAGCCCTGCACATGCTGGGCTACCTGGGAGCTGATTACCCAGCCACAGTTGCCAATGGCGAAGTTGTAGATGCGGGTGAATACCGTGAGCAACTGGAGTTTCTTGGTGTGCTTCAGGGTTTGATCCTGGCATTGCCCGCCAATGACAGCCGCGAGCAACTGCAGGCGGGCGTTGCCAGCTTGCGCACAAAGGTTGAGCAACGCGACGAAGGCACTGAGGTGTCGCTCCAAGCGCGGCAGTTGGCAGCCTTGTTGGCAAGCGCTTATGAGGTGAGCCAGACGCCATCGATTACGCCTGATCCGGCACGTGGCGCGCCGCTGTTCGCACAGAACTGCTCGGTATGTCACGGTGCTACAGGTGCTGGCGATGGCCCCGCTGGGGTTGGCCTTGAGCCGCCACCGGCAAACCTGCGTGACGCTGCACGTCTTGATCACCTGAGCCTCTACGATATCTACAACACCATTGGTTTGGGTGTCGAGGGCACCGACATGGTGGGTTTTGCAGATCAACTCGATGATCGCCAGCGTTGGGACCTGGCCAGCTACATTGCCAGTTTTACCGCCGATACATCGCTCAAGGGCGGGTCGTTTGGTATCGCCAGCCTGGCCGCGCAAACCCCTGCCGAAATTAAATCCGCCCAGGGCAAAGAGGCCGCTGCATTGTTCCGTGCACAGCGCGCTGCGCCTACGATTGAACAGCGGGGTGCGGCGCAGCTGATCGCCCATACCGCGCAAACCCTGGAAAAAAGCCTCAAAGCCTATCGCGATGGTGATAAGGAACAGGCCTATGACCTTTCCGTAGGCGCCTACCTCGAAGGCTTCGAGCTGGTCGAGAGTGCCCTGGACAATATTGATTCCGTGCAGCGCAAGACGACCGAGCGTTCGCTGATGGCCTATCGTCAGGCGCTGCAGGACAACCTGTCCGTAGGTCAGGCGGCGCAGCGTCTCGAACAAGCCAAGGTTGAGCTGGACAAGTCCGCGGCATTGCTCGATAGCGACCATGGCATGTCGGCCTCGCTGACCTTTATCTCCAGCTTGCTCATCTTGCTGCGTGAAGGTCTCGAGGCCATCTTGGTGCTGGCCGCGATCCTGGCATTCTTGCGTAATACCGGGCAGGAGAAGGCCGTGCGTAGCGTTCACCTCGGCTGGGGGCTGGCGATCCTGGCGGGTATCGGTACCTGGGCCTTGGCGGCCTACTTGATTGATGTCAGTGGCGCGCAGCGTGAGTTGCTCGAAGGTGCGACGGCGCTGTTCGCCAGTGTCATGGTGCTGTGGTTGGGAGTGTGGATGCATGATCGTCGGCATGCCGCTGCGTGGCAGAACTACATCAGCAGTAGCCTGGTTAGCGGCGGTGGTCGTTTCGGTTTTGCCTTGCTGGCGTTTTTCTCGGTTTACCGCGAGTTGTTTGAAGTGATTCTGTTCTACGAAACCCTGTGGCTGCAGGCCGGCCCGGAAGGCCACAACATGGTCTTTGCCGGGGCCGGTGTTGCCCTGGTGCTGCTGTTGGGAGTGGCCTGGATCATCCTGCGCGGCTCACGCAAACTGCCGTTGGCGACCTTCTTCACCCTCAATGCGATACTGCTGTGCGTGCTTTCTGTGGTATTCGCTGGTCACGGTGTTGCCGCCTTGCAGGAAGCCGGTGTGTTGGGTACGCGTCCAGTCAGTTTCTTCGAGTTTGATTGGCTGGGTATCCATCCAGACGCTTATAGCCTCGGTGCGCAAGCATTTGCACTGATTGCGATCATTGTGCTCTACGGTCGCAGCTGGTTGGCTGAGCGTCAGCGTGCAGCGCTTGGTGCTAAGTAACGAAACCTGGCTTGCCATTGTGCTCGCCGCTAACCCAACAGGACGCCCGGCATGACCCGTGTATGGATAGATGCAGATGCTTGCCCACGCGCCGCGCGCGACCAAGTCGTCAAGTTTGCCTTGAAGCGCGGTTTCGAGCTGGTGTTGGTTGCCGGGCAAGCGCAGCCGCGACCGAACTTTGCCTGTGTGCGCCTGATCGTGGTGCCAAGTGGTCCGGATGCGGCGGATGATCACCTGGTGGAGCATGCCGTGCCCGGCGAGCTTGTGATCTGCAGTGATGTGCCCCTGGCCGATCGACTGGTCAAGAAAGGCGTTGCTGCACTCGACCCGCGCGGCAAGGAGTTTGACGAGCGCAACATGGGCGAGCGCCTGGCGGTGCGTAATCTGTTCACCGACCTGCGTGAGCAAGGCCAGGTGGGCGGCGGGCAGGGGGCTTATTCGGAGAAGGACCGCCAGCAGTTTGCAAACAGTCTCGATCGCATCCTGACGCGTTTATCTCGTACCTGAATAATCTGAGGCTGTCGTGGTCGAGTCAGGTTCAGCCGCAGAGGTAGGTGCCAGTGCCGACTGCAATCAAGGTGCCGTCATCGCTGTGCAGTTCACTGCGCACCACGGCGACCTTGTTGCCGGAGCGCAGCAAGACCGCGCTGGCGACAAAGCGTTGACCCCGGCCAGGGCGAAGGTAGTCAACCCGCAAGTCGATGGTTCCCAGTTTTGAAAGACGAGCCATGCGCTCGCTGCTTGATAGGTGTTGGTGCCGCTCAAAGGCGCCGATCAACGCCATTGCGCCACCTGCGACATCCAGCACTGAAGAAATAACACCGCCATGCAGGATGCCGTGGATGAAGTTGCCGATCAGTTCATCCTTCATGGCAAAGCTCATTAGCACCTGATCAGGCGCAAGCTGATCAATCTCAATGCCAATCACATTGTTGAAGGGAATGCGCTGGAAGAAGCTTTTGACCGCTTGCTGCAGCTCATCGGTCATTTCAAAGGTGGTTGCGGGCATTGGCGGCTCACGTAAGCGAATATATCGCTTACGCTGCCGCACTATCTTTGCGCTGGCTAGAGGCTCGGCGGGTGTGCGGTGACTATTGGCATAAAAGGCCTGCGCTCGTCACCGCTTTAGGCTTGAGCCATCTCCAGCACCCGGTCGACCAGCTTGTAGATGCCGGATGCGGCTTCACTAATCGATTGGGCAAGCATATAGGCTGGCGTTGTCACCAGTTTGCGCTCGGAGTCTTCAAACACCTCGCTGACCTCGCATTCGTGGTGTATGGCGCCCATGGCTGTCAGCGCGCTGGCGGTGTCCGGGTCGTTGCCTATGGTGCAGTTGACACCTTCGCCGAAAAACCGCGCGGCCATGGCTGGGGCAATACACATCAGGCCAATGGGTTTTTTCGCCGCGACAAAGCTTTGCACGGCTTTTAATACATCGGGCTGCACTTTGCAGTTGGCGCCTGCAACGGCAAAGTCGGAAAGGTTTTTTGCCGCGCCAAAACCACCAGGAATGATCAGCGCGTCGAAGTTGTCAGCGCTGAGCTCATGGACATTCTTGATTTCGCCACGGGCAATGCGCGCCGACTCAACCAGCACGTTACGGGTTTCACTGGTTTCATCCCCGGTCAGGTGATCAACCACATGCAGTTGCGGGATGTCCGGGGCGAAGCATTGAACCTGCGCGCCGCGCTGATCGAGGCGCAACAAGGTGATTACGCTTTCGTGGATTTCCGCGCCGTCATACACGCCGCAACCGGAAAGAATCACTGCCACTTTTTTATTCATTGAGTACTCCTAATTGCGCTATGCCGGCTGGCATCATGGACTTTGTGTCTCAATGCAGGCCGGGGCCCCAAGTATTGATATTGATTGTATGGCGGGTGTTGCGGCGCCAAACAAGCGCGCTTGCTAACTTTGACTCTGGTTCAGTCCAATTGTTGCATTTGGCCATGCTCGTCTCAATTGGCTCAATGGCAGTTCAGCAGGCGTCGTGGCGCGGTTTGGCTGGCGTCATCTGCCACTGAATTTGGCTTGTTCGGCCGCGAATCAGGGGCGTGCCTGAACTATGCTTAAACGTGCTCTGAGAGTAGCGCCAGAATAACCATAACGATACGGCTGAGATATGAATTACATCCTCTATGCGGTGCCATTTTTCTTTGTGCTGATTGCCTTGGAGCTATTGGCGGATAAGTGGCGAGGCGTCAGGACCTACAACCTTTCTGACTCAATCAACAGCATGAGCGCTGGGGTACTGTCGACCACGGTCGGGCTGGTGACCAAAGTGGTTGGCCTGCTCACCTACACCCTTGCCTGGGAGCATTTTGGCCAGTTTGAATTAGCAGCAGACAGCCTTTGGGTGTGGCTGTTTGCGTTTGTGATGTATGACTTTTGCTACTACTGGAACCACCGTCTAGGCCATGAACGCAGCGTGCTCTGGGCGGCGCATTCGGTGCATCACCAGAGCGAGGAGTACAACCTCACCACCGCTTTGCGCCAGACCAGCACGGGTTTTATCTTTGGCTGGATTTTTTACCTGCCGATGGCACTGATCGGGGTGCCGCCACTGGTGTTCCTGGCGGTGGCTTCGTTGAATTTGCTTTATCAGTTTTGGGTGCACACCCGGCACATCCCCAAGCTGGGCTGGTTTGAGTGGGTGTTTATCACGCCATCCAACCACCGGGTGCACCACGCGCAAAACCAGATTTACATGGACCGTAATTACGGCGGGGTATTTATTCTCTGGGATCGTTTGTTTGGTTCCTTCCAGGAAGAGCTTGACGAGCATCCAGTTGTATTTGGGGTTACCACGCCGCTGGCCAGCTGGAATCCGCTGTGGGCCAATCTGCAGGTGTATGCGGCGCTGTGGCAAGACGCCAAGCGCACCTCATCGAATTGGGACAAGCTGCGCATATGGTTTATGCGCACTGGCTGGCGCCCGGCCGATGTAGCCGCCGCATATCCGCAAGCCAAGCCTGACCTGAGCCAGTTTGTGAAGTTTGATGTGCCGCTGAGCCTTTATCGCAAGGTCTATGCCGTGCTGCAATTTAGCCTTTATGTGCTCGGCGGCAGCTACCTCATGGCCAATGCCGGGCAACTGAGTGTGCCGGTGTTGCTGGTGGGCTGCCTCTGGGTTGGCTTTGGCCTTTATTGCATTGGCATGTGGCTGGAGAACCGTGACTGGGCGGCGCGCATAGAGCTGCTGCGGCTAGCGATCAACCTGCCTTTGCTGTGGTTGGCGGATCTGCAAGGGGTACTCAACATGAGTGGCCCGGCCTGGTTGCTCTTGGTTGTCTACAGCGTCTTGAGCTGCGTCGCGTTGGTGGCTGAGCGGCGGGGCGATCAACCGGTTGCCGCCTGAGGTGTGCAGCTGGTCAGTTGGTCGAGTGATCTTCGCCAGTAGCCTGTGCTGATGTCGGCGTATTACGTGCTTTGCGCAGCTTGTACAGCCACAGGCTCAGGCCAAGCACCGCGAGCCCTCCCAGCACATAGAATTCATAGCGGCGCAGGTCGCCAAGCACTGACTGCAACGCACTGCCCAGGTGATACGCCGCGTAGCTGATACCGATCGACCAGACCGCAACGGCAATGCTGTCTAGCAATAGATAGCGACGCCATGAGTAGCCAGTCATGCCGATGGCGATCGGCATGACCATGCGCATGCCGTAGATAAAGCGAAAACACAGGACCCACAGGTCCGTGTTGCGTTTTAAGTGATGCAGCGCTTTGTCGCCCGCTTTTTGCCAGCTGGGCTTTTTCGCAAGTAATCTGCGGCCGTGCCGACGGCCCAGGAAGTACCACCATTGGTCGGTCGCCAGGGTGCCGCAGAACGCAAAAAACGCCACCCACTCGATCTTCAGGTAGCCTTGCAGGGCAAAGTACGCGCCGAGCAATACCGAGGCTTCGCCTTCGATGAAGGTACCCAAGACCAGCGCGAGATAACCGAATTGATGAAGCAGGTTTTCAAACATCAAGGTGCCTCAGGCATGAAGGTGTATAGATTACTCCTTCCATCGTTCGGGAAGTACTGGGCTGCGCTCGACGGCGCGTTGCTGGAGGGTCACAATAATCCGCTCGGTTTGATCTCCGGGTTCTGTCAGGCCCGGTTTGACAGGCTCAATACAGCTGTTGTGTCGCCAGCTGCGACGCGCAGTCGCAGCTGGCTGAAGACTGTCATTAATTGGTCATAATGTTCGTTTATAACTGTCACACTCGCCCGTTGCTACGGGCTATGGAGTCTGTCGTGAGCTTTACCCCTGCCAACCGTCTGTTTCCCGCCACACGCCTGCGCCGTAACCGTCGTGATGATTTTTCCAGACGTCTGGTACGCGAGAATCGCCTGAGTGTTGACGACCTGATCCTGCCGGTATTTGTGCTCGATGGTGACAATCGCCGCGAAGCGATTCCATCCATGCCGGGTGTCGAGCGCCTGAGTATCGATTTGTTGCTGCAAGCAGCTGAAAAATGGGTTGAGCTGGGTATTCCAGCCCTGGCTTTATTTCCCGTCACGCCGCTTGAGAAAAAGTCGCTGGATGGCAGCGAAGCCTGGAACCCTGAAGGTATTGCCCAGCGTGCGATTCGTGCATTGCGTGCACGATTCCCGGAACTGGGCGTGATCAGCGATGTGGCGCTAGACCCGTTCACCATCCATGGCCAAGACGGCATTCTCGATGAAAACGGCTATGTGCAAAATGACATTACCGTTGATGCGCTAGTCAAGCAGGCACTGTCGCACGCCGAAGCCGGTGCTCAGGTTGTGGCACCTTCGGACATGATGGACGGTCGTATCCAGGCGATCCGCGAGGCATTGGAGCTGGCTGATCACACCAATGTGCGCATCATGGCTTACTCGGCCAAATACGCCAGTGCCTATTACGGCCCCTTCCGTGATGCCGTCGGCTCAGCGGCCAACTTGGGTAAAGGCAGCAAGAATACCTACCAGATGGACCCTGCCAACGGCGACGAGGCGCTCCATGAAGTGGCCGCTGACCTGGCAGAGGGCGCGGACATGGTCATGGTTAAGCCGGGCATGCCGTATCTCGATATCGTCTGGCGCGTCAAACAGGAATTCAAGGTGCCAACCTTTGTCTACCAAGTCAGCGGCGAGTACGCCATGCACATGGCCGCCATCCAGAATGGCTGGCTCAGCGAGGCGGTCATTCTTGAGTCGCTGACTGGCTTCAAACGTGCAGGTGCTGACGGTATCCTGACTTACTTTGCCGTGCGTGCGGCCGAACTGCTAAAACAAGGGCAATAGTCCCCAGGAACCCCGCTAATGAACACCGAAGGATTGACTGAATTGCAAACTGTAGAGCCGGTCGTTGTTGAGGCTCCAGTCGTCGTTGCCGAGGTCGCAGCCACTGCAGCCGAGGCACCTCCTGCGCCGCCAATGGTGGTGCCGAGCCTGGATGACAGCAGCCTCTATATCCACCGCGAGCTGTCGCAGCTGCAATTCAATATCCGCGTGCTTGAGCAGGCGCTGGATGAGTCATATCCCTTGCTGGAGCGCCTGAAGTTCTTGTTGATCTTCTCCAGCAACCTGGATGAATTCTTCGAGATTCGCGTGGCGGGCCTGAAAAAACAGATCACCTTCGCCCGTGAGCAAGCGGCGGCCGATGGTTTGCAGCCGCATCAGGCCCTGGCCCGTATTTCTGAACTGGTGCATGAGCAGGTCACGCGCCAGTACAGCATCCTGAATGAAACCCTGTTGCCGGCACTGGAAAAGCACAATGTTCGCTTCATCCGCCGGCGGCATTGGAACACCAAGATCAAGGCCTGGGTGCGGCGCTATTTCCGCGATGAAATTGCGCCGATTATTACCCCGATCGGTCTTGACCCAACGCACCCCTTCCCATTGTTGGTCAACAAGAGCCTGAACTTTATCGTTGAGCTTGAGGGCGTTGACGCCTTTGGCCGTGACTCGGGCCTGGCGATTATCCCGGCGCCACGCCTGCTGCCGCGGATTATCCGCGTGCCGGAAGAAGTGGGCGGGGCGGGTGATAACTATGTGTTCTTGTCGTCCATGATCCACGCCCACGCCGATGACTTGTTCGTGGGCATGAAGGTCAAGGGTTGCTATCAGTTCCGTCTCACGCGTAACGCTGACCTGTCGGTGGATACCGAGGATGTGGAAGACCTGGCGCGTGCCCTGCGCGGGGAGTTGTTCTCGCGTCGCTATGGGGACGCGGTGCGCCTTGAGGTGGTCGATACCTGCCCGAAAAACCTCAGCGACTATTTGCTAAAACAGTTCGGCCTGGCCGAGAGCGAGCTGTACCGTGTCGGCGGCCCGGTAAACCTGACGCGACTGTTCAGCGTCACAGGCCTGGAAAGCCACCCGGAGCTGCAATACACACCCTTTACCCCGGTTATTCCCAAGCTGCTGCAGAACAGCGACAACATCTTCAACGTAATTAGCAAGCAAGACGTTCTGCTGCTGCACCCGTTTGAATCATTTACCCCGGTCGTGGATTTTCTGCGCCAGGCAGCCAAAGATCCGCACGTTTTGGCGATCAAGCAAACCCTGTATCGCTCGGGCGCTAACTCGGAAATTGTCGATGCGCTGGTCGAAGCGGCACGTAACGGTAAAGAGGTGACTGCGGTCATCGAGCTGCGTGCCCGCTTTGATGAGGAGTCCAACCTGCAGCTGGCGAGTCGTTTGCAGGCTGCTGGTGCTGTGGTTATCTACGGCGTTGTTGGTTTTAAAACCCACGCCAAGATGATGCTGATCCTGCGCCGTGAAAGTGGCGATATCGTGCGCTATGCGCACCTGGGTACCGGTAACTATCACGCGGGTAACGCACGTCTTTACACCGATTACAGCCTGCTGACCGCAGACGTTGCCCTCTGTGAAGACGTCTCGAAAATGTTCAGCCAGTTGATCGGCATGGGTAAAACCCTGCGCATGAAGAAGTTGCTGCATGCGCCCTTTACCCTGAAAAAAACCTTGCTCGACATGATCGCCAAAGAGACTTTGCTGGCTACTGAAGGCAAGCCTGCTCACATCATGGCCAAGTTCAACTCACTGACTGATCCGAAGATTATTCGTGCCTTGTACAAAGCCAGTCAGAGCGGGGTCAAAATTGATCTGGTGGTGCGCGGCATGTGCTGCCTGCGTCCGGGTATTCCGGGTGTTTCGCACAACATCCAGGTGCGCTCGATCATTGGCCGCTTCCTTGAGCACACGCGGGTGTTCTACTTCCTCAATGAGGGCGAAGAGAAAATCTACCTGTCGAGTGCCGACTGGATGGAGCGCAACCTCGATAAGCGCGTGGAAACAGCGTTCCCGGTCGAGGGCAAGAAGCTGATTATGCGGGTCAAGAAAGAGTTGGAGATGTACCTCAGCGATAATACCCATAGCTGGGTATTGCAGCCTGATGGTCGCTATCTGCAAAGCAGCCCGACGGGCAACCAGAACCCGCGCAGTGCGCAGGCCGGGTTGCTTGATAAGCTAACGGTACCGCTGGTTAGCGCACGCTAAGTTCGATGCCGACGCGCTTGAGCCATTCTGCTTCCTGGGTGAAGTCAGCCTGAGTCAATGGGTTGGCTTCCAGCCAGCCGTCAGGGAAGCGGTATTCAAGGCGCTGCCCAGAGGCATTGAGTTCCACTTTGGGCATTTCCTGGGTGCTGCGGATGTGGTGGAACAGAATCGCAAAACGCAGCAGTACGCACAGGCGAATCAGCTTGATGCCTTCCTTGCCGAACTCAGCGAGTTTGTCCTTGGGAATATTGCGTCGGTGGCCGCGTATCAGCAAAGCCAGCATCTGTTGGTCGATGCGTGAAAAACCGGCTAAATCCGAGTGCTCAACCAGATAGGCGCCATGCTTGTGGTACTGGTAGTGGGCGATATCCAGGCCCAGTTCATGGACGCGTGCGGCCCAGACCAGCAGCTCCTTGTGCCAATCCTCATCGAGCGACCAGGTCTTTTCAACCTGAGCAAGCGCCTCAAGGGCTTTGGATTCAACACGGGCAGCTTGATCAAGGTCAACGTGATAACGCTCCATCAGCGCGCTCAGGGTGCGCTCGCGGACGTCTTCATGTTGATGGCGGCCGAGCAGGTCATAGAGCACGCCTTCACGCAGCGCGCCTTCTGAATGCGTCATGCGGCTCAGTTCGCAAGCATCGAAAATGGCTTCCATGATCGCCAGTCCCGCTGGGAAGATGCCGCGACGGTCTGTCTTGATTCCATCGAGGTCGAGTTTTTCAACGTCGCCCAGCTTGAGCACCTTGCGCTTGAGCCAGGCCAGCCCTGCACTGTTGACTTCACCTTTACCCAAGCCTGCGGCTTGGATGGTCAGGCCAATTGCCTTGATGGTGCCAGAGGCGCCAACGGCTTCCTCCCAGCCCATGCGGCGCAGTGCATGCTCGATACCCATTATTTCGAGGCGTGCAGCCGTGTAAGCCTGAGCGTAACGCGCCTGGGTAATCTTGCCGTCCTTGAAAAAGCGTTGGGTATAGCTTACGCAACCCATTTGCAGGCTTTCGCGTAGCAGGGGTTCAAAGCGTTTACCGATAATGAATTCGGTGCTGCCACCGCCAATGTCTGCAACGAGGCGCTTTCCAGGTGTGTCGGCAATGCTGTGCGATACGCCTAAATAGATCAGTCGGGCCTCTTCGCGCCCGGAAATCACTTCAACCGGATGGCCCAACACCTCTTCTGCGCGTTGGATGAACTCCGCGCGATTACGCGCTTCACGCAAGGCATTGGTGGCGACTACGCGTACCGCGCCTTGGGGCAGGTTTGCGGTCAGTTGAGCAAAGCGGCGCAAGCAGTCGATGCCGCGCTGCATGGCTTCTTCGTTGAGAACCCGCTCGTCATTGATGCCTGCAGCGAGTTGCACCTTGTCTCCGAGGCGCTCAAGGATCCTAATCTCACCGTGATCGGCTTTGGCTAACACCATGTGAAAGCTATTTGAGCCAAGGTCGATGGCGGCAATCAATGGGTATGGCTCGATAGAGTTTTCTGGCATGGCGTGTGAGGTCTCGATGCATAACTCAGTCATCGTGCCACGATCAACCGACCACGCCAACGCCTAGCGATCTGGTAGCAGATCTTTTTGCTAGTCAACAATAGCTCCAGCACTGACAAGCTGGCGCCTGTTGAGGTGTTTGCTAAGTCTGAATAAATCTTCCAAAGTTTTTTATAACGACACCAGCAGCGGGTGTTGCAGGTCTTGTTCGTCACAATTGTGGCCTTCGCCGCCCCGGTCGATCACCACAAAGCGCCCGGCCCGACCAACGCTCAGTAACGGATGGTGCCATGTGCCCGGTGCGTAATTCACACCTTGATCGCCACGGCTTATAAAGGCACGGATTGACCCCTCATCGAGATCGCCAGCTGGGGCGACGACGATCAGCATGCGTGCGTCGTCAACTGGGTAAAACGCCTGACTGCCAAGCGGGTGGCGTTCCAGCCTATTGATCTGCAGCGGTGAGTGCGCAGCTAAGCCGTCGAACAGGTTGAACAGGACGCGTGGCATTGGGCCGCAGGCCTGGACTTGAGCCAGGTCGTGATAGCGCGTGGTGCTGCCTGCATTGATTAGAAAGTGCTCGGCGCCATCGCTTTCAAGCACATCACCAAAAGGCGCAAATGACTCGCGGGTTAAAGGTTCCGCACCTAAAACCAAGGGCTTGCTCACAGATGAACCGAGCTGATGAAGTTGCGTAGCTCTGCGGTTTGCGGTTCGGCAAAGAGTACTTTGGGGTCGCCGACTTCATGCACTTTGCCCTGGTGCATGAACACCAGCTTGTCGCCGACCTCTCGGGCAAAGCGCATCTCGTGGGTCACCATGATCAATGTCATGCCTTCGCTGGCCAGTTGCTTGACGACAGCGAGAACCTCATTGACCAATTCCGGGTCGAGTGCCGAGGTAATTTCATCACACAGCAGCACCTTGGGTGACATGGCCAAGGCCCGGGCAATGGCAACACGTTGCTGCTGGCCACCGGAGAGCTGCTCAGGGAAGGCGGAAAATTTTTCACCTAAACCGACTCGCTCGAGCATTTGCTGAGCCAGCTTAGTCGCCTCGGCGCGGGTTACTTTTTTCACAACCTGGGGTGCGAGCATCACGTTCTCGCCCACCGTCAGGTGAGGGAACAGATTGAACTGTTGAAACACCATGCCGACCTTTTGCCGCAAGCTGCGTAAGTCGGCACGGGCTGCGTCGAGGTATTCGCCATCGACTTCAATCACCCCGTCATTGATCGATTCCAGGCCATTGAGGGTGCGCAGCAGCGTGCTTTTGCCTGAGCCACTGCGGCCGATGATGGCCACGACCTCGCCTTCGGCAACCTCAAGGTCGATGCCCTTGAGCACATGGTTGTCACCGAAGTATTTGTGCAGGGCGCTGACATTAAGCAGTGACATTGAGCCTCCTTTCCAGGCGGTGTGCAGCAAACGAGAGGGGATAACAGAGTAGGAAGTAGCCCAGTGCCACAAAGCCATAAACCATGAAGGGTTCAAAGGTGGCATTTGCCAGCATGCCGCCGGTTTTGGTCAGTTCGGTAAAGCCGATGATTGATGTCACCGCAGTGCCTTTGACGACCTGCACCGAGAAGCCGACGGTGGGCGCGATGGCGATGCGCAAGGCTTGCGGTAGCACCACATGGCGCAATACTTCGAGGCGCGACAAGGCCAAGCTTTCAGACGCCTCCCACTGGCCGCGCGGGATTGACTCAACGCAGCCGCGCCAGATTTCGGCGAGAAAGGCGCTGGTGAACAGCGTCAGCGCGATAGCTGCGGCTAGCCAAGGTGAAACGTCGATACCAAGCAGGGCTACGCCGAAAAACACCATGAATAACTGCATCAGCAACGGTGTGCCCTGGAAGAGCTCGATGTAGCCGTGAGCCAGAGCCCGCAGAGCCTGCAACGGAGCGATTCGCGCCAGTAAAACCAGCAACCCGGCAATGCCGCCGCAGACAAATGCCACCAATGACAGCAGTAGCGTCCACTGCAAGCCAGTGAGCAGGTTGCGCAGAATGTCCCAAAGGGTGAAATCCATCAGCGAGCTCCTGCGATAAAGCGCCGGCCAACCCAGGCCAGCAGTTGGCGAATGATGATTGCCATCACCAAATACAGCAGGGTGGTTACCAAGTAGGTTTCAAAGGCTCGGAAGTTGCGCGACTGAATAAAGTTGGCGGCGAACGACAACTCTTCGGTCGATATCTGCGAGCACACCGACGAGCCCAGCATGACGATGATTATCTGGCTCGATAATGCAGGCCAGACTTTGCTCAATGCCGGGCGCAAGACTACATAGCGGAAGGTCTCAAAACGGCTCATGGCCAATGCCGAAGCGGCTTCGAGCTGACCGGCCGGGACGGCCTGAATCCCTGCGCGAATAATTTCCGTGGAATAGGCACCGAGGTTGATCACCATTGCCAGCACGGCAGCCTCCCATTCATTCATCCGTACGCCAAGGGCGGGCAGGCCGAAGAAAATGAAAAACAGCTGAACAATAAATGGCGTGTTGCGTATCAGCTCAACATAGACCGCAAAGACCCGATTGAAGGGTTTGATCTGCCAGGCGCGCAATACCGCGCCAATAATCCCTAAACCGACGCCGAATACCGTGCCAACGAAAGTCAGGCCCAGCGTGAACATTGCGCCTTGCAGCAGCAGATCAGCATTTTCAAGTACGGGAACAAAGTTGAACTGGTACGCCATCGAGTCAGGCCTCCAACTGGGTGTGAAGGCTTATAGGTCGGCAGGCAGTGGTTGCTTCAACCATTTTTCGCTGATGCTATTGAGGCTGCCGTCGGTCTTGGCGACGGTGATGATCTGGTTAACCTTGTCGAGCAAGGCGGGCTCGTTCTTGTTCACGCCCACATAAGTGGGGGAGTTCTTAAGGTTGAGCTTCATCGCCGGTACCCGCTTTGGGTTGCGCTCAGCAATGGCTGACATTACGACGTTGCCACTGGCGATTAGATCAACCTGGCCAGAAAGGTAGGCAGCGATGGTCGAGTTGTTGTCTTCGAAGCGTTTGATCGTTGCATCTTTAGGCGCAACCTTGCTCAACTCGATGTCTTCGATGGCGCCACGGGTGACGCTAATGGTTTTGCCGGACAGATCAGCCAGTGATTTCACCGTGTCGTCCTCTGGACCAAACACGCCCAGATAAAACGGCGCATAAGCCTCGGAGAAATCAATTACCGATTCGCGCTCAGGGTTTTTACCCAGGCTGGAGATGACCAGGTCAACTTTGCCAGTGGTCAGGAATGGAATGCGGTTGGTGCTGTTAACCGGCGTGAGCTCCAGTTTGACCGAGAGTTTGTCAGCCAGCAGTTGTGCGGTGTCGATATCCAGGCCGCGAGGTTTTAGATCAGGCCCCACCGAACCAAAGGGCGGAAAATCTTGTGGCACTGCAACTTTCAACACGCCTCGCTCGCTAATGTCACTGAGGCCATCAGCACTGGCTGTAGTCATGCTGAACATCAAACTAGCGAACAGGATGCCGAGTAGGCTGCGGTTGGCGTGGGTCATGGCTGTCTCCCGACTGGGTAATTAAATTCGAACAATTTCGATAAGTGCTCGATTGCATCAGCTGTGCCAATAGTCATTAGATTCATGCACTTAGGATTATTGCTTATGCAAAACAAGGTCTTACTGGTCTGAACAGTTAGGAATCTGACTGATTGGTCGGGAACTTTTTTGCGCCATCTCAGTGCGCTAGTTCCAGGGCTGAGCAATGACGGGGCGTAACTTGCCAGTGGGTGCGAAATGGCCTTACAAAGACAGTCTCACTGGACTGACCGGCCCGAACAGTTATGCAAGCATCTACGCCTCGCGCGGTACCTGAATATGCGCTGCAAGCAATCCGCGACCTGATCGAGCAAGAGGATTACCGCGCTGGTGATGCGCTGCCCTCGCAGCGTGATTTGGCCGAGCGGCTTGGTGTCAGTCGTACTTCATTGCGTGAGGCGCTTTCATCGCTGAGCGCGCTGGGGCTGGTCAGCGTGCAGCCCGGTAAAGGCGTGTTTGTGCAAGCGCCGACAACCCAACTGGCGGTTAATAATGGGTTCGCCTGGCCGTTTGCTGCGCAAATCTCTGCGGCCGATACCTTTCAGTTACGTTTCGCATTAGAGGGCTTTGCTTGCGGGCTGGCGGCGGTGACCTTGAGCGCGCAAGAGTTGGATGCGCTGCAAGATAACGTCGAGCAAATGCGCATAGAGCTGCGAGCCAGTGATTTTGAGCGCGCAGCCCAACTGGATTTTGATTTTCATCGACGCATTTTGCAGGCCAGCGGCAATCAGGCGATGCTGGGGATCGTCACTTCAAGCGCCGATATTTTCCTCGAAAGCCAGAAGTTGCCCTTCATTCGTCCGGAGCGGGCGATGGAAACCTGGAAGGAACATACTAAGATACTCAGGGCGCTTGGGCGTCGTGCAAAAGCACCGGCGCAGAAGGCAATGCAGCAGCACATCCGCGCTGCAGCATTGCGCACAGGCATTGCTTTCGTGACACTGGGCGACTAGTACGATACGGAAATTGTATTGAGTTATTGAAAAACGCAATTGTGCTTTTCTAGCTGTGATCGCAAAGCCGCGTTATGATGTCCGCCAATTTTGTTGCTTCCGAACACGGAGATTTCCATGAGCGAATTCATCACCAACGTCAGCGACGCAAGCTTTGACCAGGAAGTTATCCAGGCCGAAGGCGCTATTCTGGTCGATTACTGGGCTGAATGGTGTGGCCCGTGCAAAATGATTGCGCCGGTTCTTGACGAGATTGCCCAGACTTACCAGGGCAAGCTGAAAGTCTGCAAACTGAACATCGATGAGAACCAAGAAACCCCGCCTAAGTACGGTGTTCGTGGTATCCCAACGCTGATGCTGTTCAAGAACGGCAACGTTGAGGCAACCAAGGTTGGTGCCCTGTCGAAGTCGCAACTCACAGCATTTCTAGACAGCAATATCTAAGCTGTTTTGTGAGCAAGCCCCGAAATATCGGGGCTTTTTTATGTTTTAAGGCTAGACGTGCGCATTTGCACGATGTTACATTCGGCCTCGCTGTATTTCCTATACAGCCCCCTGCATAGCCGTCGCCGACGCATTCCTTTTTGAATCATTTCGCGATCCAGTCGCCTTCAGTGCGGCGCGGCCTCCCAAGCTAATAGCTTATTTTCCCTCCTCACAATGATTACGTCATTCCTATGAATCTGACCGAACTCAAGCAAAAGCCGATCACTGAACTGCTCGAAATGGCCGAACAGATGGGCATAGACAACATGGCCCGCTCGCGCAAGCAGGACGTGATTTTCTCGCTACTGAAACGACATTCCAAAGGCGGTGAAGAAATTTCCGGTGATGGCGTGCTGGAGATTCTCCAGGACGGTTTCGGCTTTCTCCGCTCTGCTGATGCCTCGTATCTCGCTGGTCCAGACGACATTTACGTCTCACCAAGCCAGATTCGCCGCTTCAACTTGCGCACTGGCGATACCATCGTCGGTAAAATCCGCCCGCCTAAAGAGGGCGAGCGTTACTTCGCACTGCTCAAGGTCGATACGATCAACTACGATCGTCCTGAGAACGCGAAGAACAAAATTCTGTTCGAAAACCTGACGCCGCTGTTTCCCAACAAGCGCCTGGTCATGGAAGCCGGTAACGGTTCCACTGAGGACATCACCGGTCGCGTTATCGACTTGTGTGCTCCTATTGGTAAAGGCCAGCGTGGCCTGATTGTCGCACCGCCAAAAGCGGGCAAGACCATCATGCTGCAGAACATTGCCAGCAACATCACGCGTAACAATCCTGAGTGCCACCTGATCGTTCTGCTGATCGACGAGCGCCCGGAAGAAGTGACTGAAATGCAGCGCACGGTGCGCGGCGAAGTAGTTGCTTCGACTTTCGATGAGCCACCAACGCGCCACGTGCAGGTTGCTGAAATGGTAATCGAGAAGGCCAAGCGTCTGGTTGAGCACAAGAAAGACGTGGTGATCCTGCTCGACTCCATCACCCGTCTGGCGCGTGCCTACAACACCGTAATCCCTAGCTCCGGCAAGGTATTGACCGGTGGTGTCGATGCCCATGCCCTGGAGAAGCCTAAGCGTTTCTTCGGCGCTGCACGTAATATCGAAGAAGGCGGCTCGCTGACCATCCTCGCCACCGCGCTGGTTGAAACCGGCTCGAAGATGGATGAAGTGATTTACGAAGAATTCAAAGGTACCGGCAACATGGAGTTGCCTTTGGATCGTCGTATTGCTGAGAAGCGTGTGTTCCCTGCGATCAACATCAACCGTTCCGGCACCCGCCGTGAAGAGTTGCTGACCGCCGAAGACGAGCTTCAGCGCATCTGGATTCTGCGTAAATTGCTGCACCCAATGGATGAGATTGCCGCCATTGAGTTCTTGATCGACAAGCTTAAAGCGACCAAGACCAATGAAGAGTTCTTCATGTCCATGAAACGTAAGTGATTGGGATTGGCTTGCGGCCGTGTTTGCTGCGGTGATGCTGCGTTGAAAGCCGGCTCAGAATGCTCATGTACAGACGTACACTGCGCTTCTTCGCCGACTTTCGCCTTGCCTGACCTTTGCACACGCGACCTCGGACCTCAATAAAGCGTACAAACGAGTTGTTGAGGTCTTTAAGCGCTGTAAGATTTCACAAAAGCCGGGTAATCAGTACTGATCCCGGCTTTTGTGTTTGTGTGAATTGGCTTTTGGCCTTCTGAATAACCCAGTGGGGCGTTAAACTTTGCGCTTCGATGGCTCTGCCTGACACGAGGCTCCTGCATGCAGTATCGCGACCTGCGCGACTTTATCAGCGGCTTGGAAAAGCGCGGCGAACTCAAGCGTATCCAGACCCCGGTTTCCCCGGTGCTGGAAATGACTGAAATCTGTGACCGTACTCTGCGCAAGGCCGGGCCTGCGTTGCTGTTCGAGAATCCGACCGGGTTCGATATGCCGGTGCTCGGCAACCTGTTTGGCACGCCGCAGCGCGTGGCGCTGGGCATGGGCGCTGAAGCAGTCAGTGAGCTGCGTGAAATTGGCAAGCTGCTCGCGTTCCTCAAGGAGCCCGAGCCACCCAAAGGCCTGAAAGATGCCTGGGACAAGCTGCCGATCTACCGCAAGGTGCTTTCGATGGCGCCCAAGGTGCTCAAGGATGCACCGTGCCAGGAAGTGATCGAAGAAGGTGATGATGTCGACTTGACCAAGCTGCCGGTGCAGACCTGCTGGCCGGGCGATGTTGGCCCGCTCATCACCTGGGGGCTGACCATCACCAAGGGACCAAATAAAGAGCGCCAGAACCTAGGGATTTATCGCCAGCAGGTGATTGGCCGCAACAAGGTCATCATGCGCTGGCTTAGCCATCGCGGCGGTGCTTTGGATTTTCGCGAATGGTGCCAGAAATACCCGGATCGTCCCTATCCGGTGGCGGTTGCCTTGGGGGCTGACCCGGCGACTATTCTTGGCGCTGTCACACCGGTGCCTGACAGTTTGTCCGAGTACGCCTTTGCCGGCTTATTGCGGGGCAACAAGACTGAACTGATCAAGGCCCGCGGCAGCGACCTGCAGGTGCCGGCCAGTGCTGAAATCGTCCTTGAAGGGGTGATTCACCCTGGCGAGATGGCCGATGAAGGCCCTTATGGCGATCACACCGGCTATTACAACGAAGTGGATCGTTTCCCGGTGTTCACGGTGGAGCGCATTACCCGCCGGCAGAAGCCGATTTATCACAGCACCTACACCGGACGGCCGCCCGATGAACCGGCGATCTTGGGTGTGGCGCTCAATGAAGTGTTTGTCCCTATTCTGCAAAAGCAGTTTCCGGAGATTACCGACTTCTACCTGCCGCCTGAAGGCTGTTCCTACCGCATGGCGGTGGTAACCATGAAGAAACAGTATCCGGGCCATGCCAAGCGCGTAATGCTCGGTGTCTGGTCGTTTTTACGCCAGTTCATGTACACCAAGTTCGTTATCGTCACCGATGATGACGTCAATGCCCGTGATTGGAATGATGTGATCTGGGCGATAACCACGCGCATGGACCCGGCACGCGATACGGTGATGATCGAGAATACGCCGATCGACTACCTGGATTTTGCCTCACCCGTTTCGGGCTTGGGCTCGAAGATGGGCCTGGATGCAACCAACAAGTGGCCGGGCGAGACCACGCGTGAGTGGGGGCGGGCGATTGTTCAGGATGATGCCGTCAAACGCAGGATCGATGATATGTGGGCGGAGCTAGGGATCGATTGATGCTGGATTTGAGTCGGAAAGCGTTATGAGAGTCATCTTGCAACCCTCAGGCGCCGAGGTTGAAGTACAGCCGGGCGAGCCTATTCTTGATGCGGCGCGACGTCAGGGCTTCGACTGCCCGCAGAGCTGCCGCAACGGTAACTGCCATATTTGTGCGGCGTTGCTGGTTGAGGGCCGGGTTAGCCAGAATGGCAGCGAAATCGATCACGGCGAGTTATTCACCTGCCTGGCCGAGCCGTTGGAAGACTGCGTGCTGCATTGGGATGGCGTGCTGGCACCGGGCGAGTTGCCGGTGCGCGAACTGTCTTGCCAGATTGTCAGCTGTACAGAGGTGGGCGGCGACGTTTACCGCCTGTGCCTGCGCGCGCCTGCGGGCAAGTTGCCGCGTTATCACGCCGGCCAGTACTTGCTGTTGCAGCGCGCGGAAGATGACTACACCGCTTTCTCCCTGGCCTCTGCGCCACATGCCGGGCGCGATCTTGAGTTGCACATCCTGGCGCGGGACGATGACACCCTGGCGCTGATCAAGCGCTTGCAGAATCAGGGATTTGTTCGCGTGCAACTGCCGTTTGGTGATACTCATCTGGCCGAGCTGCCTGACGGGCCCTTGGTGTTGATCGCAGCAGGTACTGGCATGGCGCAGATGCACAGTTTGATCGAGCATTGTCGCCAGGCAGGCTTCAAATACCCCGTGCATTTGTACTGGGGCGCGCGTAGTCCAGACGATTTTTATGATTTACCGCACTGGGCCGACTGGCAACAGCTGGAAAACCTGACCCTGCACAAGGTGGTCAGTGATCAATGTGGCTGGAAGGGCCGCTGTGGCTTGCTGCATGAGGCGGTCAGTGAAGATTTCAGCGACCTCAAGTCGCTGCACGTCTATGCCAGCGGCTCGCCGCCAATGGTTTATGGAACGCTCGATGCTTTGGTTGAGGCAGGCATGGATGCGCACCAGATGCGCGCCGATGTCTTCGCCTATGCCCCGCGGGACTAGCCGCGTAGCGCGCATTGATCAAATAAGCTCGTGCAGCCTTCACTAAAGGGTGAAGGCTGCAGCGATGCTTAGCGAACCTGAACCACGACCTTGCCAACAGCTTTGCGCTGGCCTAGCAAGTTGATCGCATCGGCGGCTTTTTCCAGGGGGAAGGTTTCCGATACCAGTGGCTTGAGCTTGCCTTCGGCGTGCCAGGCGAAGAGTTGCTGGAAGTTGGCCAGGTTGTCTTGTGGCTGGCGCTGGGCGAATGAGCCCCAGAATACGCCGACCACTGAAGCGCCCTTGAGCAGCATCAGGTTGACTGGCACTTCTGGGATACGTCCGCTGGCAAAGCCAACCACCAGCAAGCGACCATTCCAGGCAATGCTGCGCACCGCCAGATCAAACAAATCGCCGCCAACCGGGTCATAGATGACATCAGCACCTTGGCCGCCAGTAAGGCGTTTCACTTCTTCCTTGAGATTGCTATCGCTGTAGTTGATCAGCTCATCAGCGCCCGCTGCCTTAGCCACTTCAAGCTTTTCAGCGCTGCTGGCTGCGGCAATCACCTTGGCGCCCATGGCCTTGCCGATTTCGACGGCCGCCAGGCCGACCCCGCCCGATGCGCCGAGAACCAGCAGGGTCTCGCCCGGCTGTAGATTGGCGCGTTGCTTAAGTGCATGCATCGAGGTGCCGTAGGTCATGCCGAAAGCCGCTGCACTTGGGAAATCCATCGATTTGGGCACCGGCATCACGTTATAGCTGGGCACTGCCACTTGCTCGGCAAAGCTGCCCCAGCCGGTAAGCGCCATGACCCGGTCACCAACTTTCAGGTGGCTGACTTTTTCGCCAACTGAACTGACAACACCTGCGGCTTCCCCGCCCGGAGAGAATGGAAAGGGCGGCTTGAACTGGTATTTGCCTTCGATGATCAGCGTATCCGGGAAGTTGACGCCCGCGCAGTGAACATTAATGATCACTTCGTTTTTCTTTGCCTGCGGGTTGGCGGTCTCTTCCACAACCAGCGTCTCGGCTGGGCCAAAGGCTTTGCATAACACTGCTTTCATCGGGCGAATCCTTATTCAAGTTATGAGCCGCAGTGTAGAGCGCTGGTGAAGTGGGTCAACAAGCATGGTTGCTTGTAATGGTGCTGCATAAGCATTGTGCTTGGGGGCTGGCGTGGTAGTCGCTATGCTTGGCACAACCCTTACGGAGAGTGAGTCCTGTGAAAGTCATCCTCGCATTATTGATTGCCCTGATCTTGCCGCTGCACGCCGTGGCTGAAGAAGCTGAAGCCGACGGCGAGGCCGTAGCGCCTGCAGTTGCTTACATCAACCTGACGCCAGCGCTGGTGGGTAACTTTGGCTCCGGGCCCAAGTTGAAATTCTACAAGGCGGATGTGTCGCTTCGGGTCGCGGGGCCAGAGGCCGAGGCCAAGGTTGCCCATCATCAGCCGTTGATTCGCAATCAACTGGTGATGTTGTTTTCCCAGCAAAGCGAGCAGGACTTGAGTGCGCCCGATGCAAAAGAGAAGTTGCGTCAAGAAGCGTTGAAGCAAGTCCAGCAAGTGCTGACTCAGGAGGAAGGAGAGCCATTGGTTGAGGATTTGCTGTTCAATAACCTGATCTTGCAGCAGTAGTCTTGGCGCGAATGCCTGCGCCTGCTCACTCCACTGGGCGCGCCGTGCAAGTGCGGTTGCGTCCATCGCGCTTGGCTTGATAGAGCGCCCGGTCACTGCGCTCGATGAGGCTGTCTGGCAGGTCTTCGTCGTCAGCGGTGATGCTGGCAATGCCAATGCTCAGGGTCAGCCTGCCAAAGGGGCTGCGCAGGTGCTTGATGCGAGCTTCATCCAATTTTTGGTGAAGTTGGGCGGCAATGTGGCTGGCGCCTTCCGCATCTGTGTTGGCCAGGATGATCGCGAACTCTTCGCCGCCGTAGCGACAGGCCGAATCTCCTTCACGTTGCAGGCAGTCCTGCATGATCTCGGCAACATGGCGCAATGCGTCATCTCCCGCCAAGTGGCCGCGCTGATCGTTGTAGGCCTTGAAGTAGTCGATATCGAGCATCATCAAGGTCAGCGGCGCGCCAGTGCGTTGAAGGCGACGCCATTCGCTCGCCAACTGGCTGTCAAAGTAGCGCCGGTTAAACAGGCCGGTTAATCCATCCTGCTGCGACAGGGTTTGCAGTTGTGCTTCAAATTTCAGGCGCTCACTGTTGTCGCGCGAGACGCAGATTAAATATTCGTGCTCATTGATCACCACTATCTGCGCGCTGATTTCAGCCGGTTGGCTGCTGCCATCGCGCTTGATCAATTGGTGCTGCGACACATTTCCGCCTTCGGATTTACCCACCTTGTCGAGCCAGTTCTCATAGTCAGGCAGCAAGCGGTCCGGACTCTCTTTGAATAACTGGCTGAACATCTGCGCGTCGTAGCCAAGTGAGCGATAGGTCGCATGGTTCATGTAGAGGATTTCGCGGTTATGCGGGTTGACGATAAACAAGCCATCCGTACTGGAGTCCGTCAGGTCAAGAACCAGCTGCAAGCGTTCGCGGCTCTCTAGAAGCACGCTTTCTATATGTTCGCGGTGTGATATTTCCTGGTTGAGGCGTCGGTTGGTGCGTTGCACGTCGGTTGCGCGCTGATGGCTTTGCAGCGCCAATGCCAGCGCGGCAACCAGCAAGGTGCTGATGATTAGGCTGGCGCTGAGGACAAAGGTCGGCAGGGGCGAACGCAGCTCATCGAGCAGTCTTTGGCTGGGTTTCAAGATGATAGAGAAATTCTGGTTATTGAGCAGGTGCAGGGCAATGACCTGTTCAAAATCAGCCTCTGTGCTGGGTTGTTCGCGGCTGTAGATGGGTTTGCCGTTTTCCATCAGGTAGGCGCTGAAATAATCGCGATCAACTTCTGATAGCAGTTGATCCATGAGTTGTTCGACTTTGAATACACCTTGGACAAAGCCATCGAATACCCGCTGGCCTTGCTCATTTTTTATAAATAACGGGGTGTACAAGACGAAGCCGCGCCCGCCTTGAACCAGGGCAAAGCTGTTTGAAAACTGGGCAGTGCCGGTATCGCGGGCGCGTAATGCAAGTGGGTAATTGGGGTGATCGGGTTTGAGGACGAAGTCGAGCGCCGCTTCGTTGCCGCTAGTGGGCACCACCCAACGCATGTGCAGGTCTGGGCCAAGCCACTGAATCGATTGGTAAGCCTTGAAGTGATCCAGGGAAAAGCGGCTTTCAAGCAGCCATTCATCTTGTGGGATACGCCCACGGTGATTCCATAACTGGGCGATGCGATGCAGGTCATCAACCTGTTCATGCAGGCTGCCTTGCAAGCGTCTTGCGAGATCTTTAGCCTGGAAATCGACGCGTTCGGCAATGGACTTCTGTTGGTCTCTAACCATCTGCTGCCAAACGGTCAGGCTGGCAAAGTAAAGCCCACTTAATAGCACTGCCAGTGCAAATCGAGCAATCCATGTCTGTGGCAGGCGTTGCGCCATATAGCTGAGTCCGATGTGTGGGTGGTGGGCGTCTTGTTGTTATTGGGTTGGAACAGCCAAGGCTGGCAGCCCTCAAGGCGAGCGCATCCTTAGGTTTAGCCTGGACGCATGTGCATGATTGTTTGCCAGTGGGTATCCGCGACCGGCATGACTGAAAGACGGCTACCTTTTTGCACAAGCGGCAAGTCGATTAGCCCTTGCTGTGCTTTCAGGTCGGCAAGGCTAATAACCTGCTTGAAGGCTTCTACGAATTCGATGTCGACGGCACTCCATGGATTTTTCTCGGCAGTGGCTTTTGCATCAAAGTAATGGCTTTTATCATCAAGTGCGGTTGGGTCGGGATAGGCTTCGCGGCTGATGCGCGCGATGCCTGCAATACCGGGTTGTGGGCAACTTGAGTGATAGAAAAAGAATAAATCCCCGGTTTTCATGCTGCGCATAAAGTTGCGTGCTTGATAATTACGCACCCCATCCCAGCGTGCAACCGTTAAGCGTTGCAGGTCATGAATTGAAAATTCGTCCGGTTCTGATTTCATCAGCCAATTGGGCATGAACTTTGCTCCATCAATTTAGTCCCTAACTCGTTAAGGATACCTGCATAGCGGTAAGTCGCAGGGTCTCGGATCGTAAGGCGTCCAGCAGTTGACCGTTGGGCACTTGCAATTGCCGGGCGCTAAGCACAAGTCCACAATGCCAGCGCTTTTGTGGGTTTGGTAGTTGCTAGTTCTATAAAAAAAAATGCCGCCGGTAACACCGTGCGCAGATTGCCTCAAAGGGGGAGGCATTCAATGAGACGTAAACCAGATTTGTTGTGGGTGTTAGTGATTTTGTTTGGCTTGGGTGTGGTTACAACCGGTTATACACAGAGCCTGTGGGATCGTCAGGCTGATACTGCAGTGAGTGAGTCACAGCAGTCCTAGTTTTGTGGAAGGCGCTGCAGGACGCAGCGCTGCTCAATACCACTTCCGGTCCGTTACCGTCGCATTAAGCGGTACATCCCAACTGGCCATGGCCAGTCTTTTTACCTGCTGGCATTCATGGGCGAGACCCAGAAGTGTCGGTTTGTGACAATTCTTGCGCCTTGTGCGATAAGCCAAGCTGCGATCATAGAAACCGCCACCCATGCCGAGGCGTCCGCCTTCGCTATCAAAGCCGACCAACGGTAGCAAAATTAAATCCAGCGCCCAGACCTTGCGTTGTTGCGCAGGATTGGCGCGTGGCTCGGGTATCCCAAAACGATTGGCTCGCAACTTATCTGCTGGGCGAATGCGCTGGAACACCATTTTGGTGCGTGGCCAGGCATTGAGAACGGGCAGGTAAGTAGCTTTGCCGCGCCTCTGGGCGGCGCGCAACAGCAGTTGCGGATCTATCTCGCCATCATTTGGCAGATACAGGGCGATGTGCTTGGCGCGGCGAAATACGGGGTGCTGCGCGAGTTGCCGATACAGGTTGCGTGCCGCGCGACGTTGCTCGCAAGGCGAGAGGTCGCGCCGCGCCTGACGTAATGTTCGGCGTAACTGGTTGCGACTGAGAAGGGCTGGATCGAGCATCAAAAACATCTGCAAGATCGCGTGCTGCCAAGGTCGGCAACACACATGAATGGAGTGACTCCCCGACGTGCCGCTGTCGGTGTAGCCCTTGAACCCGAAAGTTCAAGGTGGAGGTTGAAGGAGGCGTTAAGGCTTTCCGTCGAGCGGACATGCACACCGGCCCCAGCTTGCAACCCCCGGGGTTGTGCGTATCGGCTCAGGGACATGACCAACTGGCGCACACTTCAGGGAGCGGGGGCCAGTATACCTGAAAGCATCGCTTTGATCAGCCCGGCTGACCACCTACGTCATCTGCCAGTGCGTTATCGACCCTTTGCAGCAGGTCACGTACCTGTTCGCGGGTTGATGAAGTCTGCTGATCCAGGTCGCTTTGCTTGTGCAACAGTTCGTGGGTGATATTAAGTGCAGCCATCACCGCTACCCGGTCGGCGCCTATGACTTTGCCACTGCTGCGAATCTCACGCATTTTGGCGTCCAGATAGCGCGCGGCGCCCTCTAGATTGGCGCGTTCGTTCTGCGGGCAATTGATGCAATATTCTTTATCGAGGATCTGAACGTTTACGGTATTCGACTGTGTCATGAGTCCTGCTCCAGGGCTTTAAGGCGCGAAATCATTGATTCGACCTTATGCCGGGCCAATTCGTTCTTTTCAATCAGATGAGCGCGCTCCCCGCGCCATGCTTGCTCGTGTGCAATCAGTACTCGGTTTTGAGCCTTGAGCTGCTCGACACGCTGGACAAGTAGTTCCAGTTTACTCGTCAGGGCTTGCAAATCGGCGTCTTCCATGGGGTCTCGCTAGGGCAAGGATTGATATTGGGCTAGAAGCGTTTAACTTTAGGATATAGGCGTGATGCGGTTCGGGGTCAAACTGCATGTGCCAATATACGACGCGGTGGTCATCCTGCAGGCCTTGGTCGGTAGTTGCAATGTCCCTGGCTGGCAACTTGAGACTGCCGATCAGCAATTTGGTTGCCCACTGGCGTAGCGTCGATGGTCTTGGTGTGCCTGCCAATGCTAGGATACCAAGCCTCTATTCTAGTGATTGCGCCGTCTGGCGCCTAGTAATCTATGCCAACTTCTAGCTCTCCCTATTCTGCATTCGCCGCGTTGCTGACCAGCAACGGTTTTTCTATTTCTCCTGCTGAGCTGCAAGGCTTGCTGCTGGGTCGCAGCTGTGCCGGTGCGGGGTTCGAGGTCGACAGCTGGATGGTCGATGCCGCCGAGCTGCTCGGTGCCGCGCCTGTTGATAACGTGCGCCAGGCGCTGATCGGCCTGCAGGAAATGGTCAAGACCGAACTCACCGGCAGTGAGGTCACCGTCGTCTTGTTGTTGCCATCCGATGATGCACCGCTGAGCGAGCGTGCTGCGGCCCTTGGTCAGTGGTGCCAGGGCTTCCTGGGTGGTTTTGGTCTGGTGGCCGGTGACACCGCGCTAAGCACTGAAGCAATGGAAGTCTTGCAAGACCTGTCGGCAATCGCCCAGGTGCAAAACGCCTTGGAAGAATCCGAGGAAGGTGAAAGTGACTATATGGAAGTCATGGAATACCTGCGCGTAGCGCCGTTGCTGTTGTTCAGCGAGTTTGCCAAACCTGAAGCGCCGGCCGAGAAGCCGTCGCTGCATTGATTTTAAGTCTCAACGAGCGGAATCCGTCAGCCATGATCAGCATCCCAAAGTCGGAATATGCCCGTCGGCGCAAGGCGCTGATGGCGCAGATGGAACCCAACAGCATCGCAATTTTGCCTGCTGCCCCGGTGTACATCCGTAATCGCGACGTCGAGCACATCTTCCGCCAAGACAGCGACTTTCAATACCTCTCCGGCTTTCCTGAGCCCGAGGCGGTGATTGCGCTGATTCCGGGGCGTGAGCATGGCGAGTACGTTTTGTTTTGCCGTGAGCGTGATCCCGAGCGTGAGTTGTGGGACGGTTTGCGCGCAGGCCAGGACGGCGCCATGAGCCGTTTTGGTGCAGATGACGCGTTCCCGATTGGCGATATCGACGACATCCTGCCGGGGTTGATTGAAGGCCGCGAGCGGGTTTATTACTCGATGGGCACCAACCAGGAATTTGACCGCCACCTGATGGACTGGATCAATGTGATCCGTTCCAAGGCGCGTCAGGGTGCGCAGCCGCCGAATGAGTTTGTCGCGCTCAACCACTTGCTACACGACATGCGCCTGTACAAGAGCGCCAACGAGGTCAAGGTGATGCGTGAAGCCGCCGAGATTTCGTCACGCGCCCATGTGCAAGCCATGCGCGTAAGTCGCCCCGGTTTGTTTGAGTTTCACCTTGAAGCCGAGTTGGATTACGAGTTCCGCAAGGGCGGGGCAAAAATGCCTGCTTACGGCTCCATAGTCGCGACGGGCAAGAACGCCTGCATCCTGCATTATCACGAGAATGATGCGGTGCTGAAGGACGGCGATCTGGTGCTGATCGATGCAGGCTGCGAGATCGATTGCTACGCCAGCGATATCACCCGCACATTCCCAGCCAACGGCAAGTTTTCGCCTGAGCAAAAAGCCATTTACGAGCTGGTGCTGGCCTCGCAAGAAGCTGCTTTCCTTGAGATCGCCCCCGGTAAACACTGGAATCAGGCGCACGAGGCCACGGTGCAAGTCATTACCGCAGGTTTGGTTGAGCTGGGTTTGCTTGAAGGCGATGTGGATGAGCTGATCGCCAGCGAAGCCTACAAGGCTTTCTACATGCACCGCGCCGGTCACTGGTTGGGCATGGATGTACACGATGTTGGCGACTATAAGGTCGGTGGCGAATGGCGCGTGCTTGAGGTCGGTATGGCGATGACGGTTGAGCCGGGTATCTATATTGCCCCGGACAATCAAAATGTCGCGAAAAAATGGCGCGGCATCGGCGTGCGCATTGAAGATGACGTGGTCGTCACCAAGAAGGGCTGCGAAATCCTTACCACCGGCGTACCGAAGACGGTTGCCGAAATCGAGGCCTTGATGGCTGGAGCGCCCCAACTTGCCTGAATCAACGCCGCGCGTCGAACTGGCAATCATTGGCGGCGGCTTGGTTGGCGCCAGCCTGGCGCTGGCGCTACAAGGCGAGGCGAAAAAACGTGGCTGGCAAATTTGCCTGATCGAAGCCTTTACGCCGGGCTCGGGTTATCAGCCCAGTTATGACGCCCGCTCGACGGCGTTGTCTTATGGCTCGCAGCAAATCTATCAGCGCCTGGGCATCTGGCCGCAAATTGCCAAGCATGCCGAGCCGATCCAGCACATCCATGTCTCTGACCGCGGGCGCTTTGCTGCTGCCCGCTTGAGTGCAGCAGAAGAGGGCGTACCCGCCCTGGGGTACGTGGTCGAGAACGCCTGGATTGGTGAGTGCCTGTGGCAGGCGCTGGACCAATCGGTAGTGAGCTGGCGCAGCCCTGCACAAGTTACTCGCCTTGACGCGTTGGGCGATGGCTATCGGCTCACCCTGCAGGATGGTGTTGTACTCGACTGCGACCTGGCCATTCTTGCCGAAGGCGGTCGCTCAGGCTTGCGCGAGCAGTTGGGCATCAACGTCAAGCAAACGCCTTATGATCAGAGCGCCTTGATCGCTAACGTCAGCACCCGCGAAGCCCATGCTGGCCAGGCCTTTGAACGGTTCACCGATGATGGACCTATGGCCATGCTACCGCTGGCGGGCAACCGCAGCGCATTGGTCTGGACCCGTTCAACCGCAGATGCCGAGCGCTTGCTGGGGTTGCCGGACGCTGCGTTCATCGCTGAACTGCAGCTGGCTTTTGGTTACCGTCTCGGTGCCATCAGCCAAATAGGCGAGCGGCATCTGTATCCGCTGGCGCTGGTTGAGGCACAAGAACAGATTCGCCCGCACCTTGTGGTGCTGGGCAATGCTGCGCACAGCCTGCATCCCATCGCCGGGCAGGGCTATAACCTGTCATTGCGCGACACCATCGCCCTGGCAGACTGCCTGCTTGACAGTGCCGCGCCGCTCGGTGATTTCACCACGTTGCAAGGCTATCTGCGCAGCCAGCAGCTTGATCAACAGTTGACCGTGGGGTTTTCCGACCAAGTGACGCGCTTGTTCAGCTCTGGCGAGCCTTTGCGTGTTGCCGGGCGTAACCTCGGGTTGCTTGGGCTTGATCTGTTGCCACCGGCCAAGCGCTGGTTTGCGCGTCAGGCCATGGGCTTGGGTACGCGATCGCAACCATGAGCCAACACTCGAAAAAAACGGCGCGCAAGGCGCGTTTGCTGCGTTGGGCGATGAATCTGTATCCGCCGTATTTGGGCGCGGGTATTCGTGTGCGGCATATCAGCGCTGACTTTCAGCGTGTCCAGGTAAAAATGGGCCTGGGCTGGTATAACCGTAATTACGTCGGCACCCAATTCGGCGGCAGCCTGTATTCGATGACCGACCCATTTTTCATGCTGATGCTGATGGAAAATCTGGGTGCTGATTACATCGTTTGGGATAAAGCTGCGAGTATTGATTTTATTGCACCGGGCAAAGGCCCGGTGTTTGCCGAGTTCAGCATTGATGATGGCCTGCTCGACACTATTCGCGCGCGCACTGCCGAGGGTGAGAAGTACTTGCCCGAGTTGCAGGTTGAGGTGCGTGACGGTGCAGGTACCTTGGTCGCCAAGGTGCACAAAACCTTGTATGTGCGGCTAAAACCGCGCGCCAGGCAGGCCGCTTAAGGAATGAATATGCACGCGGATATGATCATTGTCGGCGCTGGAATGGTTGGCAGTACGCTGGCGCTGGCCATGCAGTCGAGCGGCCTGGAGATTCTGGTTATCGACGGCGGCCCGATGCGCCTGGAACCATTCGATGCGGGTGCACCGTTCGAGGCGCGGGTCAGTGCCTTGTCAATGGCCAGCCAGCGGGTGCTTGAGCGGCTCAATGTGTGGCCGGGAATTGCCGCCCGCCGCAGCAGCCCATACCGCGACATGCATGTCTGGGATGGCGCTGGCACCGGCAATATCCACTTCAGCGCCGCCAGCGTGCATGCCGAAACACTGGGGCATATTGTCGAGAACCGCGTTGTGCAAGATGCGCTGCTTGAACAGCTGCATGAAAGCACTATCGGTCTGCTGGCCAACGCCAAGCTGGAGCGACTGCGCCGCTCTGGTCGTGAGTGGTTGTTGACCCTTGAAGATGGTCGCGAACTGCGTGCGCCGCTGCTGATTGCTGCCGATGGCGCCAACTCGGCGGTGCGTCGTTTGGCGGGCACTGCCACCCGTGAGTGGGATTATCTGCACCACGCGATCGTCACCAGCGTGCGCACTGAAAAACCGCATAAGGCCACAGCATGGCAGCGTTTTACCGATGACGGTCCGCTGGCGTTCCTGCCCCTGGTCAGTGACCAGCCAGATCAGCATTGGTCGTCGATTGTCTGGTCGGCAGTACCCGCCGAAGTTGAGCGCTTGATGGCGCTGGATGAGTCGCAATTCTGTGTCGAACTAGGCAAGGCCTTCGAGCAACGCCTGGGCAGGGTGCTGCATAGCGACCGCCGGGTTGCCATTCCGCTGCGTCAGCGCCATGCCAAGCGCTACATTGAGCAAGGACTGGCGTTGATCGGTGATGCCGCGCACAGCATTCATCCTCTGGCCGGGCAGGGCGTCAACCTTGGCTTCCTTGATGCCGCCGTGTTGGCGGATGTCTTGTTACACGCCCTTGAGCGGGGTGAGTCGCCAGCCGATGAGCGTGTACTGAGCCGCTACGAGCGTCGGCGCATGCCGCATAACCTGGCGATGATGGCCGCGATGGAAGGCTTTGAGCGCTTGTTTCAGGCCGACCCTTTGCCAGTACGCTGGCTGCGTAACGCAGGGCTCAACTGGGTTGATGACATGCCTGAAGCCAAGGCGCTGTTCGTGCGTCAGGCCTTAGGCTTGAGTGGCGAACTGCCAACGCTAGCCAAGCCTTGATCCGCATGGCCTGAAACCTGGGCGCGTGGTGCCGTGTAATTCGCCGTAACATCTGCGGGCAGTCGTTTGTTGTGATGCCAAATGCTATTCAATATCATTTGCGCCTTAACTTACCGACTATACCAAGAGGCAACGCCCATGCAGCCAAGCAAGCGATTACTCGCCGCCTTTACCCTGACAGCCCTTGCCGGTGGTGCTCAAGCCGCCGATGAAGTGGTGGTTTACTCTTCGCGGATCGACGAGCTGATCAAGCCTGTGTTTGATGCATACACCGCCAAAACCGGCGTGCCGATCAAGTTCATCACTGACAAAGAAGCGCCATTGATTGCACGGCTCAAGGCTGAAGGTGCCAACACCCCAGCTGACATGCTGATCACCGTAGATGCGGGCAACCTGTGGCAGGCTGAGCAGGCGGGTGTGCTGCAACCGTTCAAGTCGGCAACCATCGACGCCAACATTCCTGCTCAATACCGTTCCAGCACTGACAGCTGGACAGGTTTGTCGCTGCGTGCGCGGACCATCTTCTACTCCACCGAGCGGGTAAAGCCGAGTGAGTTGTCGACCTACGAAGCACTGGCCGACAAAAACTGGGAAGGCCGCCTGTGCCTGCGTACCAGTAAGAAGGTGTACAACCAGTCGCTGACGGCCACGCTGATCGAAACCCATGGCGAGGCGAAAACCGAAGAAATCATCAAAGGTTGGGTCAGTAACCTGGCCACCGATGTGTTTGCTGACGACACTGCGCTGTTGCAAGCAATCGATGCCGGTCAATGCGATGTCGGCATCACCAACACCTATTACTATGGCCGCCTACACAAGGCTAACCCGGATCTTAAGGTCAAGCCGTTCTGGCCTAACCAGCAAGACCGTGGCGTGCACGTCAACCTGGCGGGCGCCGGTATCACCAAGAATGCACCCCATGCAGAGGCTGCCAAAAAGCTGCTGGAGTGGATGACCACAGCAGAAGCCCAAGCATTGTTCGCGGGCCTGAACCAGGAGTTCCCGGCTAACCCGAAAGTCCCGGCATCTGAAGAGGTCCAGGCATGGGGTACGTTCAAGGCCGATGCTATCCCGGTTGAAGTCGCCGGTAAGCGCCAGGCTCAGGCCATCATGTTGATGGATCGCGCGGGCTGGAACTAAGCGCTGCTTTAGCCCGCCGATAGAACACGCCCCGGCATCGTCCGGGGCGTTGCTGTTTTTGCTTTGAGGATAGTGCGTGGCCCATCTTGCCCAGCGTCGCTGGTACCCCATCGCCTTTGTGGTCGCCTTGCTGGTGCTGTTGCCCTTGACGGTAATGCTGTTCAGTTGGCATGAGGTTGACCGCGAAATCTGGTCGCACCTGTGGCAAACGCAAATGCCCCGGCTGATTGGCAATACAGTGATTCTGGTTGTAGGCGTGAGTGCTGGCGTGACCCTGCTTGGTGTGAGTCTGGCGTGGCTGACCAGCCTCTGTGAGTTTCCGGGAAGGCGCTGGTTGGATTGGGCGCTGATGCTGCCGTTTGCGATTCCTGCTTACGTGCTGGCCTTCGTATTTGTCGGGCTGCTGGATTTTTCCGGGCCGGTCCAGACGCTGCTGCGTGAGTGGTTTGGCGCTGGTGTGCGTTTTCCGAGCGTACGCTCGACCGCTGGTGTGATCAGCGTTCTGGTGTTGGTGTTCTATCCCTACGTCTACCTGCTTGCACGCAATGCCTTTCTCGCCCAGGGTAAAGGCTTGATGGAAGCTGCGCGGGTGCTGGGGCATAGCCCTTGGCAGGCATTTTGGCGGGTGGCGCTGCCGATGGCGCGTCCGGCAATCGGTGCGGGTTTGGCCCTGGCGATCATGGAAACCTTGGCCGATTTTGGCGCTGTTTCGGTATTTAATTTCGACACCTTTACCACGGCGATTTACAAGACCTGGTACGGTTTCTACAGCCTGACCAGCGCCACTCAATTGGCCAGCTTGTTGTTATTGGTGGTCATGCTGGTGCTGTATGGCGAACGCCGCGCCCGCGGCGCCGTGCGGCCAGCCAATGAGCGCCCGCGCGGCCAAGCGCTTTACCATCTTCGAGGGTTCAAGGCTTTGGCCGCCAGCGGCTGGTGCCTATTGGTCTTTGCCTGCGCCTTTGTGATTCCAGTGCTGCAACTGCTGGTCTGGTTCTGGCAGCGCGGCCGTTTTGATCTGGACGAGCGCTACACTGCGCTGATCTTGCATACCCTGTATCTTGGCTGCCTGGCTGCGGTGTTGACGGTCAGCGTCGCCTTGCTGCTGGCCTTTGCCCGTCGTTTAACGCCGACCCGGCTGATGCGCTCCACCGTCAGCCTGGCCAACACAGGCTACGCCTTGCCCGGCTCGATGCTGGCGGTGGCGATCATGCTGGCCTTCAGCTATCTCGATAATGAGTTGGTCATTCCGCTTTCAACGCTGCTTGGCGGTGCCGGTAAACCACTGCTGCTCGGCAGCCTGGCGGCGCTGCTGCTGGCTTACTTGATCCGCTTTATGGCTGTAGCCTATGGCCCGCTGGAAAACAGCCTGGCGCGGATCCGGCCTTCACTGCCTGAGGCGTCGCGCAGTCTGGGCGTGGGTGGTGGCAGGTTGTTCTTCCGTGTTTACCTACCTTTATTATTGCCTGGGGCGTTATCTGCAGCATTGTTGGTATTTGTTGATGTACTCAAGGAAATGCCCGCTACCCTGTTAATGCGTCCGTTCGGCTGGGACACCCTGGCGGTACGGATTTTTGAAATGACCAGTGAAGGTGAATGGGCGCGCGCGGCACTGCCAGCGCTGACATTGGTGGCGGTAGGTTTGCTGCCGGTGATCGGCTTGATTCGTCGTTCGGCACAGACTCACGGCTGAGAACTAGGGGCTTGCAGCAGTTTGCAGGCCCTGATGCACATCCAAGATGACCCGCTCGCACCTTGTAGATACAATGCACGCCATTCACTGTAGCCAACCCCATTAGAATGGGTGTTTGCTGGCTGGCGCAAGGCCTAGACGATCAGGCCGTTGTACAGGCGCAAACAGTGTTGCAGTTTTGCCAAAGCCCGGAAGGAGAACCCCATGGGGCAGCGCACACCTCTTTATGACCTGCACCTTGCCTTGGGTGCCAAGATGGTCGATTTCGGCGGTTGGGATATGCCGCTTCATTATGGTTCGCAAGTCGAAGAGCATCACGAAGTTCGCCGAGACTGTGGCGTGTTTGATGTCTCGCACATGACCGTGGTCGATATCCACGGTGATCAGGCAAGACAGTATTTGCAGCATCTGCTGGCCAATGACGTTGAGCGCCTGCAAGAGCCGGGCAAGGCGCTGTATAGCAGCATGCTCAACACCGAAGGCGGCGTGGTTGATGACCTGATGGTCTATCTGACCGATTATGGCTACCGCGTGGTGGTCAACGCTGCAACGCGTGACAAAGACCTCGCCTGGATGAACCAGCAGGCCGAGGGCTTTGCTGTGCAGTTGCATGAGCGCAGCGATCTTGCGATGTTTGCCATTCAGGGCCCCCATGCGCGGGAAAAAACCTGTGAACAGGTCAGTCAGGCCAGTGCCGCGCTGATCAATAAGTTGCTACCTTTTCAGGGCTTGCCCGAAGGTGACTGGTTTATCGCGCGTTCGGGTTACACCGGCGAAGATGGCTTGGAAATCATGCTGCCGAGCGATCAGGCCGTGGCATTTTTCAATGACTTGGTCGGCGCTGGGATTTCGCCCATTGGCTTGGGCGCACGTGACACCTTGCGCCTCGAAGCGGGGATGAATCTGTACGGCCAGGACATGGATGAAAGCGTGACACCCCTGGCCTCGAACCTGGCCTGGAGTGTTGCCTGGGAGCCAGCTAACCGAGATTTTGTCGGGCGCAAAGCCTTGCAGCAACAGTTGCAGCGCGGTATTGCGACCAAGCTGGTTGGCCTGGTGTTGGAGGAGCGCGGCGTGTTGCGTGCTCACCAAGTGGTGCGTGTTGACGGTGTAGGTGAGGGTGAAATCACCAGCGGAAGCTTTTCACCGACCCTCAACAAGTCGATTGCCCTGGCGCGTTTGCCCGTTGCAACTTGTGAGCGGGCTGAAGTCGAAATTCGCGGTAAGTGGTATCCGGTTCGAGTGGTTAAGCCAGCCTTCGTTCGTCATGGCAAGGCGTTGATTTAACCCAGATTATTGACGGTTCTAAAAGACAATTGCAGAACCTTTTGTATGACCAACGGTTTGGCTGAAAGCTGTCGAAGTTGCCAAGCCCTGCTAAATTTTCATGACGGCGCGATCGCCGTCATGCCATATGAGGAATCCGACATGAGCAATATCCCCGCCGATCTGCGTTATGCCTCCAGCCACGAGTGGGCTCGTCTAGAAGCCGATGGCAGCGTAACAGTGGGCATTTCCGACCACGCTCAAGAAGCGCTGGGTGATGTGGTTTTCATTGAGTTGCCAGAGGTCGGCAAAACCTTGGCTGCGGGCCAGGAAGCGGGTGTGGTCGAGTCGGTAAAAGCGGCATCGGATATCTATGCTCCTATTGGCGGCGAAGTGATCGCGGTCAATGATTCGCTGGCTGACAGCCCGGAGAACGTCAACACTGATCCTTATGGAAGCTGGTTTTTCAAGCTCAAGCCGAGCGCTGCAGACGAGCTCGACAAACTGCTCGATGCGGACGCGTACAAAGCCTCTGCTGACGCTTAAACCGCTGCAAAGTCCTGGCTCGCTGCGAGCCGGGACTGCGGCTGGGCACTTTATGTCCAGCCAATCAACGCAGGTTTGAAAACCTTCGTGCAGATAGTTGAGAGTTTTCTAAGCTAATAAGGCCTCGTATTGCAGCGGATGAAAGCCCTGTTGGGTATTTCAGGCGTGCGCAATGGCGAGGTCTTGTCATTTCTAGAGGCTCTCAACCATGTCTGCAACGCCGTCATTGTCGCAACTCAAGCAGCCGGATGCATTTCTACGGCGTCACATTGGTCCTGATGCTGCAGAGCAACACGCCATGCTCGGCGCATTGGACCTGCCTAGCCGAGCGGCATTGATCGAACAGACCGTGCCGCCATCAATCCGCTTGAATCGCCCATTGGCACTGCCTGCTGCGTTGGATGAGCAAGCAGCGTTGGCCAAGCTGCGTGGCTATGCGCAGCAGAATCAGGTGTGGACCAGCCTGATCGGCATGGGTTACCACAACACCATCACGCCGACGGTAATAGTGCGCAATGTGCTGGAAAATCCGGGCTGGTACACCGCCTACACCCCGTATCAGCCAGAAATTGCCCAAGGTCGGCTCGAAGCGCTGCTCAATTTTCAACAGTTGACCATCGACCTGACCGGGCTGGAGTTGGCCAGTGCATCACTCCTGGATGAAGCCACGGCAGCGGCTGAAGCCATGGCCTTGGCCAAGCGGGTCGCCAAGTCCAAGAGCAACCTGTTTTTTGTCGATCACAATTGCCACCCGCAGACCATCTCGGTGGTGCAGACCCGGGCCGAGGGCTTTGGTTTTGAGCTGGTGATTGCCGATGTTGCGACACTCGGCGAGCATCAGGTCTTTGGCGCGCTGCTGCAGTATCCGGACAGCCATGGCGAGATCCGTGATCTGCAGCCTCTGATCGGCCAATTACACGCCCAGCAAGCGCTGGCGTGCGTCGCGGCAGACCTGATGAGCTTGCTGCTCTTGACTCCGCCGGGTGAGCTGGGGGCTGATGTGGCGTTGGGTACGGCGCAACGCTTTGGCGTGCCTATGGGTTACGGTGGGCCGCATGCCGCGTTCTTTGCCACGCGCGATGTATTCAAGCGGGCGCTGCCGGGGCGCATTATCGGTGTGTCGAAAGATTCGCGCGGCAACATGGCGTTGCGCATGGCGCTGCAAACGCGTGAGCAACATATTCGCCGCGAGAAAGCCAATTCAAACATCTGCACTGCGCAGGTGCTGCTGGCCAATATCGCCAGTTTTTATGCGGTATATCACGGCCCGCAAGGGCTCAAAGCCATTGCCCAGCGGATTCACCGGCTCACGGCAATCCTTGCTGCCGGCCTGAAAGCCAAAGGCATCGAACGGGACAATCAGCACTTTTTCGACACCCTGACCCTGGAAGTCGGCGGCAGCCAGACGGCGATTATTGAGTCGGCACACGCGGCCGAAATCAATCTGCGTATTCTGGGCCGTGGCAAGCTTGGCGTTAGTCTTGATGAAAGCTGCGATGAACACACGGTCGAGCGTTTGTTTGCAATATTTCTAGGCGCTGATCATGGCTTGAGTGTCGATGAAATCGACTCTGGCGAGGTCGAAGAGGGTATCCCAGCTAACCTGCAGCGCAGCTCCGCCTACCTGACGCACCCCGTGTTCAATACCCATCACAGCGAAACCGAGATGCTGCGCTATATCAAGCAGCTTGAGAGTAAAGACCTTGCGCTCAACCAGGCGATGATCCCGCTGGGCTCGTGCACCATGAAACTCAACGCCACCAGCGAGATGATCCCGATTACCTGGCCCGAGTTTGCCAATCTGCACCCCTTTGCACCGCAGGACCAGGCCCATGGCTATGCCTTGATGATCAATGAGCTGGAGGAGTGGCTGCGGGCGATTACCGGCTTTGATGCGATCTGCATGCAGCCCAACTCCGGTGCGCAGGGCGAATACGCAGGCCTTTTGGCAATCAGCAAATACCACCAGAGTCGCGGCGACACGCAGCGCAATATCTGTTTGATTCCGGCCTCGGCGCACGGCACCAATCCCGCCTCGGCACAGATGGCCAGCATGCGCGTGGTGATTGTCGAGTGCGACGCTCAAGGCAATGTCGACCTTGCCGATCTCAAGCTCAAGGCGGGCGAGGCGGGTGATCGCTTGGCGTGCCTGATGGCGACATACCCTTCAACCCACGGTGTTTATGAAGAGGGTATTGTCGAGATCTGCGAGGTCATCCATGCCCACGGCGGCCAGGTCTACATGGACGGCGCCAATCTCAATGCCCAGGTCGGACTGGCGCGCCCGGCAGATATAGGCGCCGATGTGTCGCACATGAACCTGCACAAAACCTTTTGCATTCCCCATGGCGGCGGTGGCCCTGGCATGGGGCCAATTGGTGTGCGTGCCCATTTGGCGCCCTTTGTCGCCAATCATCCGGTAATTGAGCTGAAAGGGCCAAACCCGGAAAACACCGCGGTCAGCGCGGCGCCTTGGGGCAGCGCGAGTATTTTGCCGATCAGCTGGATGTACATCGCCATGATGGGGCCGCAGTTGGCCGATGCCACCGAGGTGGCAATCCTCAGCGCCAATTACCTGGCCAATAAACTCAAGGATGCATTCCCGATACTGTTCAGCGGTCGCAACGGTCGGGTCGCCCATGAATGCATTATTGATATTCGCCCACTCAAGGCGCAGACCGGCGTCAGCGAGGAAGATGTCGCCAAACGTTTGATCGATTACGGGTTTCACGCGCCAACCATGTCATTCCCGGTGCCGGGCACGCTGATGATCGAGCCTACCGAGAGCGAGTCAAAGCATGAGCTGGATCGTTTTATCGAGGCCATGCTGTGCATCCGCGCGGAAATCGCCAAGGTGCAAAACGGTGACTGGCCCGAAGATGACAACCCACTGGCGCGCGCACCCCATACGCTGGCAGACATGGTTGGTGTTTGGGAGCGCCCCTACAGCATTGCCCAGGCGGTGACCCCAACTGAGCACACTCGCCTGTACAAATACTGGCCGACGGTCAATCGGGTAGACAACGTCTATGGCGACCGTAACCTGTTCTGCGCCTGTGTGCCGCTGGACGCGTATCGCGAATAGCTGCGACGCTGTGGCTGGCGCGGTAGGTTCGCCGGTTATTTGATGGGCTCAACCAGGAGCAATACACCATCTTGACCGGTGACTCGTACTGCGCTGCCTGCAGGCAAGTCCGGGCCGCTGACCAACCACAGCGTGTCGCCCGCCTTGATTTTGCCGCGCCCGCTGTTGATGGCTTCATGCAGGGTGAACTGGCGACCCAGTAATTCGCTGCCGCGATCATTCAGGCCGGGTTGATCGGAGACCTTCCCGGCGGTGCGCTGGCGTTTCCACCATAAAACCGCGCTTAGTACCGAGAACACAGCAAACAACACGAATTGCAGCGCCCAAGGCAATGTCGGAACCACATAGGTGATGATTCCGACGCCTGCTGCGGCAACGCCAATCCACAACAGGTAACCACCGGCACCGAAAACCTCGAGTATCAACAGCAGGGTGCCTAGCGCCAACCAATCCCAGAACGACAGGTGTTGTAGAAAGTTGAGCATTACTTGGCCTGCTTGTCGCCGAAGGTGGCTTTGATGATTTCGCCAATGCCGCCGACCGAGCCGATAATCTGGCTGGCTTCAAGCGGCATTAGCACCACTTTGCTGTTGTCGGCGCTGGCCAGTTTGCCCAAGGCATCAACGTATTTCTGCGCAACGAAATAGTTGACCGCCTGGACGTTACCATTGGCGATTGCCTCGGACACCATGCGCGTTGCCTCGGCTTCTGCCGCAGCGGCTCGCTCACGGGCCTCTGCTTCAAGAAAGGCGGCTTGGCGTTCACCTTCGGCCTCGAGAATCTGCGCTTGCTTCTTGCCTTCAGCGGTCAGGATCGCAGCGGAGCGCGAACCCTCGGCCTCAAGGATTTGCGCACGCTTCAAACGCTCGGCCTTCATTTGGCTGGCCATGGCGTTGACCAAGTCGGCGGGCGGGGTGATGTCCTTTATTTCAATACGGGTGATCTTGATGCCCCACGGCGCGGTGGCTTCATCAACGGTGCGTAGCAGGCGCTCGTTGATGGCATCACGCTGGCTGAGCATGGCATCGAGTTCCAGCGAGCCCAGCACGGTACGGATGTTGGTCATCACCAGATTGCGGATGGCGTGATCGAGGTTGTTGACCTCATATGCGGCCTGCGCGGCATTGATCACCTGGGAGAAACACACCGCATCGATTTGTACGATGGCATTGTCGGCGCTGATCACTTCCTGCGGCGGAATATCGAGCACGGTTTCCATCACGCTGAGCTTACGGCCAATGCGGTCTACCAGCGGCACAATGATGTTCAAGCCTGGCTTGAGTGTGTTGGTGTAGCGTCCAAAGCGTTCAACCGTCCATTGTGAACCTTGGGGTACAACTTTGAAGCCCATGAATACGACGGCAATCGCGAGGCCGACGAAGAGAAATATGACGCTGCCGATTTCCATACAATTAATCCTTAATGTGGTCAGGCGTTGTTAGCCGAACATCTAAGCACAACTGAATTTTCAATGTCGCCAAGTGGCTCTCAGCAGAGGCATCGCGGCATCATAAAACCTGCAGGTTTCAGCTTTATAGCATTGCTCTTGTTGCCGTCGGCCCGGCTAGCGTTGTTCGCTTTGCGGGGTCACGCGCAGCACTTCCTCGATTGTGGTCAGCCCGGCAGCAACCTTTTGCGCGCCAGATAAACGCAGGCTGCGCATGCCTTCCTTGAACGACTGGCGACGCAATGCAACCAGATCGGTCTCGGCGCTGAGCAGGGACTTGATTCCGTCATTAAGCAACATGATTTCGTAAACCCCGGCCCGGCCGCGATAACCGGTGTCCCTACATTCCAGGCAACCCACGGCCTTGTGCGCACCGGTCGGCAGGGGCGCGTTCCAGGGTTTGGTCAGGCTTTGCCAGTCACTCTCGTCCAGTTCGTGCGGGGTTTTGCAATGCGGGCAAAGCGTACGCACCAGGCGCTGCGCCATGACGCCCAGCAGCGTTGCCTTGAGCAGGTAATGCGGCACGCCCAGTTCAAGCAGGCGAGTGATTGCGCTGGGAGCATCGTTGGTGTGCAGCGTGGACAACACCAAGTGCCCGGTTAGCGCGGCCTGGATCGCCATTTCAGCGGTTTCAAGGTCACGAATCTCGCCGACCATGATGATGTCGGGGTCCTGACGCATCAATGAACGCACACCGCTGGCGAACGTCAGGTCGATATTGCTCTGCACCTGCATTTGATTGAAGGCCGGCTCGATCATTTCGATCGGGTCTTCAATGGTGCAGACGTTGACTTCATCAGTCGCCAGTTGTTTGAGAGTGGTGTACAGCGTGGTGGTTTTACCCGAACCGGTCGGGCCGGTGACCAGAATGATGCCGTTGGGTTGGCCGGTCATGCCGGTCCAGCGCTTGAGATCATCTGCCGAGAAACCTAACTGGTCGAAGCTCTTTAGCAGCACTTCCGGGTCGAAAATCCGCATCACCAGCTTTTCCCCGAACGCGGTCGGCATGGTCGACAGACGCAATTCGACTTCGCCGCCATCCGGGGTTTTGGTCTTGATCCGGCCGTCCTGGGGTTTGCGTTTTTCGGCAACGTTCATCCGCCCCAAGCTTTTCAAGCGGCTGACCACCGCCATCGTTACCTGCGGTGGGAATTGATAAACCGTGTGCAGCACGCCGTCGATACGAAAACGCACGCTGCCTTGCTCGCGGCGTGGCTCGATATGGATATCACTGGCGCGCTGTTGATAAGCGTACTGAAACAGCCAGTCGACGATATTGACGATATGCGCATCGTTGGCGTCGGGCTCTTGGTCTTGCGCGCCCAGATTAAGCAACTGCTCGAAGTTGCCGGTGCCGCTGACCTTCATGTCCACCGCAGTGGCGCCGGTGACCGATTTGGCCAGCCGGTAGAACTCGACGGTGAAGCGCTGGATATCAACCGGGTTGGCCACCACACGCTTGATGGGGCGCTTGAGCACATGGCGCAAGTCATCTTCCCAGCTGCGCATCAACGGCTGGGCACTGGCGATTGTCACCGCTTCCTGATTCACCGCCACCGCGAGAATCTTGTGACGCTGGGCGAAGGCGTAAGACATCAGCGGCGTAATTGCGGCAACATCAATTTTCAGCGGGTCGATACGCATATAGGGCTGGTTGGCATATTCCGCCAGCCAAACGGTGAGGCTTTCCAGGTCGAGTTTCTTGCCGGGTCGCGCGAGATCGTCGAGTTGTTGCGCGGCGAGAAACTCCAGCGGGTGTTGTTGGTTCTTGACTGCACTGCGCCGGATCGCCAGGCACTGCTCGGCATTGTCTTGATCCACCCGGCCTTGGGTCACCAGCTCACGCAGCAGGTCGCCAAGATCAAGAACGCGGTCGGGTGTGGACGAAGTCAATACGGACATGGAGTTTCCTGCAGTCATTACGTGATGCACCTAGCTTGAAGCCAAGCGCGTGTCTTGTCAGCAAGCAGCTACTGATTCTGTAGATTAGTCGGCTGCGCGAATCTGCGCTGGCGGCGGATGGGTTTCAGCTCAGGCGCGGCGCAGGCTTGCCACCTAGCATGCTTGAAAGCGCAGGGCTCAACAACATGGCTTGGGCAGGGGAAATAAATCTGCCTGCTCACCCGGCCAGGACTGTTTACAATATGGCTGTGATTATTCCGGGCCATAAATATGGCTGAACCCAACAAGGAACCCAGCGCCATGGCCTCGCCAGACAAACAGCAAAAACGCGCCCAGCGGGCCAAAGCCAAGGCCAAGCAAAACCGTTCAGGCAAGGCCAAGCCGAATGTCGTGCATCCGGTGCTGGCCAACCCGTTGATCAACGAGCCGTTCGATGATGTTGCCATCGACCTGAGCACCTTCGACTTCAAGGACATCGAAGAAAATGGCTTCGACCCGGCGCATTTCGACGACCTTTTTGAAGCGATGAAATATGGCGAAGGCATCAGCCTGCTCGCAATGTGCCTGGTGTTTTTGCAATACCCGGTACTGGAACTGGTGATCGCCGAGGAAGCGCAAGACTCCGCCACCGACTTTATGATGGGCCTGCTGATCACCTATCGCGCAATCTTCCACGATGAAGACGAAGACACCGCAGTCCAATGGATCGGCGGCGACGCCTTCCAGAAGGCCTACGACGAAGCATCAATCATCCTGCAAAAGAAAAATGCCCGCAGCGGGTCAGGTGTTCGCACTTAAAAGTGGGGAAGGAGGGAGATGCAGAACTTTGTTTTGGGTAAGAGGCTATATCTGTTGTAACTGTCCGCTGTCGGCCAAAAGCCTCCGGTCGCAACTTGCAAAATTGCAGGGGCTTGACCTTAGTATTTGGCTGTACGAGAAGTGAGCGGTAAGACCGGAAAAGCTTTGCGAAAGAGGTGTGGGGGCGGGATAGAGTAGGATTAATCCGTAACAGGCTTAACCCTGATCTGCATCTGGTTGCTATCAGACGTGTTAATTATAGGTCAGCGGTCTTAACCAACTAACCAGAGTCTTTCACATGAAAGCGATGAATCGAATACTTCAGCCCATCACGGCCCTAGCGCTCGTGACGATCTTCAGCTTCCTGAGCGGGCCAGTGCAAGCCGGTTTGGAGGAGGGCGTTGCGGCCTATCAAGCCGGTGACTTGCCGCTGGCTTTCAAGGAATTTAGTGCCGTTGCGGACACAGGCAACGCCGATGGCCAGTTCAATGTGGCGCTAATGTACGAGCAGGGCATCGGGGTCGCCAAGGACGAAACACAAGCACTTAGTTGGTACGAAAAATCTGCGCAGCAAGGCAACTCCAACGCGCAATTCAATCTCGGTGTGCTTTATGAAAACGGTCGTGGCACTGCCGTGGATTTTGCGCAGGCCAATCAGTGGTATCGCAAGGCAGCAGCGCAAGGCGATGCGTTAGCCATTGGTAATCTGGGCATGCTCTATATGCGCGGCGATGGCGTGAAGGTGGATAAAAATCTCGGCCTGGCTCTGCTTATACTGTCGGCAACCATGGACAACTCGCCTGCAAACAATGCCAAAAAGAACATTGCAACGACCAAGGGGTTAACCACCAACATGATCACAACAGCCCAAGCACTTTCGGCTGAACTGGGCCAAGCCCCAAATCTGCTGATACCGCTGGATCAATACTTGAAAGCCAAGACGACGGCAGGCAACGAATCGCAGTAGGCTGAAACACGTGCCAATAAGGGACAGGCTAGGGTTATGAGGCTCTTGAACGGCTCTAGTCGATCACGCTTGGCGGTGAATGACCTAGCGCGGCCCGTCTCGAAAGGCAGCAGCCTGCCAAGCGTAGCCAATCGATATAGTCCAGATCAGTGCCTACGTGGCTTGATCGCAATAAAATCATCGTACTGAACAGCTGAATTTGACCTGACAGTCTTGTGTTGAAGTCTACGACTGTCAGATCAAATCGCGATCACTGCAAATTAGCCACATCAAGTTTGTATATTCCTTACCGCGACCAATTGTTTAAAGCCATTAAACCGCCTAAGACGCAGGCAACACCCTGTCAAAAAAAGCTGTGTTGATCATCATCTTCTCCCATCGTAAAAGCGGCGCCCTCAATGTGGTAGACCGTCGTTTCTTCCGAGAAGTATTGCTCTAAACGTGCCATGAACACCTGATGGTCTTCACTCGCTTCGAAGCCCTTGTGATCCTCAAGTGATTGCCAGCGCACAATCAGGTTGAATCGTTCGGGCGTCTCTATCCCTTGGGCGAGCATGTGCCCGCCGTAACCCTTTGCGCGCCTGAGCAAAGGCGCGACCTCTGCAAAGGCGTGTCTGAAGCTTTCAATCTGTTCTTTGTGAACGGGCAGCAGAGCGATTTCATAAATCATGGTGCATTCCCTCTAATCGAGTTAAATGGTTTAGATATTCGCGCTGACGAGATGAGCCTGTGGCTCGACTGCAATCGCGATTTTTCCCCGGAGACCATTGTTGCGACTCTCCAGCAGAGCGTGGGCGAGGCCGATGTCGGCAAGGGAGTAGACCGCGCCTACATGGGGTCGCAGCTGACCGCGTTCGACCAACGCGCTCAACTCATCGAGCTTGCCGCGGTTTTGTCTGGTGAAAACGAAGTGATAACTGGCGTTCTTACCCCAGGCCTGCACCAGGTTTTGTGGCTGGGCAATGTCCACAATCGAGACCACGCGGCCAAGTTGTGCGAGCGCGTCGGGGCTACGCGCCAATGTGTTGCCGCCGATGGTGTCGAACACCACATCGACTCCGTTGCCATCGGTTTCCCGCAGGATGGCGTCGACGTAATCCTCTTTCTCGTAGTCGATGACCACATCGGCACCCAGGCTTCGGGCGAACTCAAAGTTTGCTTCGCGCACGGTGGTGAACACTTTGGCGCCCATGGCTTTTGCCACTTGGATAGCGACATGACCGACGCCTCCTGCGCCGCCGTGGATCAAGATGCTTTCTCCAACCCTGAGCGCCGCACGCACGACTAATGCTTCCCATGCTGTCCCGCCAACCAGAGTCAGGCTGGCTGCTTCGAGATGGCTCAGCGTCGAGGGCTTCTTGCCGATGATGCTTTCGGCTGCAACGTGGTACTCGGCATAACTTCCAGGGCCGTCAAAAATTTGCGGGGTGTACCAGACTTCATCGCCAGGCACGAAGCTCGTCACACCCGGCCCGACGGCTTCAACAACGCCGGACACGTCATGCCCGGTAATGGCCGGCAGGGGCACATAATCGGAATAGTCGCCACGTCGAACCTGGAAATCCAACGGATTGATTGAGGTTGCGTGTACCCGCACCAGAACTTCTCCAGCGTTTGGCACTGGCTTGGGTACGTCGCTCAGCTCGAACGCTTCTGGGCCACCAAATGATTTAAGTATTTGCGCTTTCATTGTAGATCCTTGTTTCGGTAAAAAGAGATATCGAGATTTTTCGATATGCAATGGCAAAAAATTTACGGGTTTTTCTCTTGGCTCAATCCATTTTGAATGTCCTCTTCGATAAAACGGAATATCGGGATTTATCGATTTACCATGATAAAAAATTACAGCTCCTTGCCTATGATCTCGGCAAGAGCACTGATGTTTGCTTCATTGCGCTTGTAGTAGGTCCATTGCCCGATGCGACGGACTTCGACCAGGCCCACTCGTTGCAGCGTCGCCAGGTAATCGGACACCGTCGATTGCGACAGGCCGACGCCTTCTTGAATGCTGCTTACGCAAACCCCGACCGTATGAACGTCTCCTTCATCTTGTGGGGGGAAGTTTTTCTCCGGATCTTTCAACCCCTTGAGGATTTCAAGACGCGTGCGATTGGAGAGAGCTTTGAATATTTCGATTAAGTTCATGGTTGTGATGATATCGATATTTACCGATATATCAATGCGGGAATCAACCGCCTGTCGGACATGTAATTTGAGGGTTGCTGTCTGTAAGGCATTCAGGGACCGGCCACGATTATGAAACTTTTGAGCGGCCCTAGCCGATCATGCTTGGCAGTGATTGACCCAACGCGGACCCTTTCGGAAGGCCGCAACCGGCCAAAGTTTTACGTTCATTGATTGTGCTGAGCGCTCGCCAGCATCACGCCAAAACTCACCAGCAATCCACCAAAAGCGCGATCTACCCAATGCCGAACCGCAATCAATTTGTCCCGAATTCGGCCGCTCGAAAAAAACATCGCAACCAAACTAAACCAAGTGATATGCGCGACTGAAATGAATACTCCGTAGGCAATCTGGATGGGTAAGGTTGTATCGGGCCCTACCACACCGATGAAAAGGCTGACGATGAAAATAGATGTTTTGGGATTCAGTGCATTGGTCAGGAACCCCGTACGAATAACTGCGAGATCAGACAGTGCAGAGGCTGGAATTGCGAATTGACCTACGGCGGGCGTCGCCGCCAGCATTTTTATTCCGAGATAAATCAAATAGGCTGCCCCGGCCATCTTCAGCACACTGAATAACCAAAGCGAGTGTTGAAGAACCAGTCCAAGCCCCAGCAGGGTGTAGCAGACATGCACAGCGACCCCAAAACCGATACCGGCTGCCGTAAGGACTCCGGTACGGCGTGAAAACATCAGGCTGTTTCGAGAAACAAGGGCAAAATCAGGCCCGGGACTGATGCACGCCAGAAAAGTTATAGTGACTACAGCTATCCATTCGTTCATGGGGTCTTTTACCTATGCTTCGGAAAGGCCCATTATTTCTCTGTAAAAGGCGGATGACTAACGATGAATTCTCAAGAAAAAGGTGAGTTAGAATCACCATTACAGGTTTCTCACCTGCCCTCGCTGGTTGCTTTGCGCTGCTTCGAGGCCGCCGCCCGACTAGAAAACTTTGCACGCGCAGCCGAAGAGTTGCATGTCACTCCGGGCGCTATAAGCCGCTCTGTGCGCTCGCTGGAGGATGAGCTTGGCATCGATTTGTTCGAGCGTCGTAGTCGGCGTGTGTTCATCTCAGACGACGGGCGCAAGCTGGCGCTCGCGGTGAGCGAAGGCTTGGGCTTGATTACTCAGGCAGTAAAGGAAATACGTGTGAAGGCACGTCGCGATCGGCAAATAGTGCTTTCTTGCGAACCTACGTTGTTAATGCGCTGGCTGATTCCACGCTGGAGTGAGTTTCAGATGCGTCGCCCGGACTTAAACATTCATCTCGTGGCAGGAGGAGGGGCCTTCTCCTTCGATCACGGCATAGACCTCGCGATCCGCCGTGACGATTTCCCCCGTCCTGCTCATTACTGCGCAGAAGAGTTGTTTCGTGAGAGAGTTGCCCCGGTGTGCCGACCTGACAGGGTTTACGAGTGGTTCGCTGCCGACGGAGAGCTTGTTGCGACAGCACCTAAACTGCTCACCCGCACACGCCCTAACGCGTGGCAAGAATGGGCCGCTACTGCTGGCCGATCAGTGCCCACGGTGGAGGGGCAGAGCTTTGAGCACTTTTACTTTAGCTTGCAGGCAGCAGTCGCCGGCCTTGGTGTAGCTATTGGGCCCTGGCACTTGGTGCAAGACGATATTCAAAGCGGCGTTTTGGTCGCGCCTTCAGGGTTCGTTGAAGATGGTTCACGGTATTGCCTTCTTTCTGCGGCAGCACTCGAACCCGATAGCGCAGAGATGGAACTGTTGCAGTGGCTGCGAAGCTCAGGCTGAACAGACCCAATCTAGACGGTCCGAGACTCATCACCAAGCCCGTAACAGACAGCAGACCGCTAGCCGTCACTTCTCAATGGCGACTAACAGCCTGCTCATATCACCGTCACGCTACCGCAGCTGCAATCGTTCTGGAGCGCCAGGCAAAAGCCAATACCATCAACAGCCCCAGACTCGCCATTGCCGCTCCGGCTAAGGATATCGCTGGATAACCCAGCCCGGCGTTAATCACCGCTCCGCCCAGAGCCGCACCAATCGCGTTGCCGAAGTTGAAGGCACCGATGTTCGCCGCCGAGGCCAGGTTGGGTGCGTCCTTGGCAGCTTCCATGACGCGCATTTGTAGTGGCGGCACCAGGGCGAAACTGGCGATGCCCCAGATCAGGATGGCAACGGCGGCCGCCAGCGGCCAACGCATCAATACAGTGAACGCCAGTAAGACGAGAATCAGTACGCTCAGCGAAACGATCAGGGTGCGGTCGATCGAACTATCTGCGGCTTTGCCGCCCCACATATTGCCCAGGGTCAGGCCTACGCCGTACAACACCAGCATGGCTGTGATAAAGGCGGTAGACGCGTGGGTCTCGCTGCTGAGGATCGGCGCGATGTAGGTGAAGACGGTAAACATTGCACTCGAACCGACTACGGTGAGGGCCAAGGCCCCCAGCACCGGGCCACGGCCCAGTACCCGGATTTCAGCCAGTACACCGCCGCTTTGCGGCGTTTTCAGGTTGGGCAGGGCGAACCACAACGCGATCATTGCCACCACGCCGAGGCCGGTAATACCCCAGAATGCGGTGCGCCAACCGAACAGTTCGCCAAACCAAGCGGCCAGCGGCACACCGCCGATGGTCGCCAGGGTGAGGCCCATAAACATTGCTGCAACCGCCCCGGCACGCTTCTCCGGGGCGACTACGCTGGCGGCGACGATGGAGCCAACGCCAAAGAAGGCTCCGTGGTTCAGTGAGGTCACCACCCTGGCGAGCATGAGGCTGTAGTAATCGGTAGCCAAGGCTGACATCAGGTTACCCAGGGTGAAAATCGCCATGAGTCCGATCAGCAGATAGCGCCGGGGAATCCTGCCGGTGGTCAGGGTCATCAGCGGCGCGCCGAGCAGTACGCCCAAGGCATAAGCACTGACCAACAGACCTGCAGCGGGAATGGAAACGCCGAGGTCCGCAGCGATGCCCGGCAACATGCCCATGGGGGCGAACTCGGTAACGCCGATGCCAAAGGCACCAATAGCGAGTGCGACAAGTGGTGGATTGATACGCATGGAAGGCTCCTTATCTATGCCGCTAATGCTACGATCTGGTTATTTCAGGCGGTAGATAGCATTTCTGGCAATCACCTTTGCGTGAGGAGCACAAATGGACTTCAACGGAAGATCAGGTGAAATGGACGTGTTCGTCACCGTGGCGCAGGAAGGCAGCCTGTCGGCCGCTGCGCGTGCATTGGGGCTGACACCCTCGGCGGTCAGTCGGATCATCGCGCGTACCGAACAGCGTCTTGGCACCCGGTTACTGTTGCGTACTACCCGAGCAATCACCTTCACCGCCGAGGGCGAGGCTTTTCTGCGCGGCGCCCGGCGCATCCTGGCTGACATGGCTGAGGTCGAAGAAGCCATTGCCGACCAGGGCGTACCAAAAGGACGATTGCGGGTCAGCGCTGCCCTTGGCCATGGGCGGCAGGCCATCGTCCCCTTGGTGGCAGCATTCAGTGCCCGCTACCCGAAGATCGTCGTCGATCTCACCCTCGGCGATGAGGTGGTCGACATTCTCGGCGGCCAGGCCGACGTGGCGGTACGCTTTGGTCATTTGCCTGATAGCCCGCTGACCGCGCGCCGGATCGGCGACAGCGGCCAGGTAGTGGTGGCATCGCCCGAGTATTTGCAGCGCAACGGCATTCCCCAGGAGCCGGAAGACTTGCTGCAGCACAACTGCCTGCGCTTCAACTTCCGGCGGGCCGAACCCAACTGGCCGTTCATCCGCGACGCAAGAGAGTTTTCCCTGAAGGTCAGCGGCAATATCGAATGCAGCAGTGGTGAAGCGTTGGCACAACTCGCGCGAGTGGGTGCCGGCATTGCGCGTATCGGCGAGTTCAGCGTGAGCGAGGATCTGCAGCGCGGTGACCTGATACCGCTGCTTGAGGCTTGGAACCCCGGCGACAAGGAACCCATACATGCGGTGTTCGTAGGCGGCTCAACCATGCCCGCTCGGGTTCGGTTGTTCGTGGATTTCTTGCTGGAACATCATCGGATGTAAGCGAACCCTTCCGGATGCTCATGATGCTGTTCACATTAATCAAGTAGTGAGCGATACATCCTTGGGCACGGTTGCCTCGCTCAGGTACAAAACCGACCTTAAATTCGAGCAATGAGATATCTTGTTGGGCCGCTCAACCCCCCAAGGAAGCCAATGCTGAGCTCACTGGTGGTAAATGGTCTGCCACTAACCAATGACCGGTCAGAACCGGTGGTGCCGTGGTGGAGTTTTACTAAAACAGTTCTGGCAGCAACAGCCCTGACGCTGGTGCGTGATCGGCTGGTGGGCTTGGACGATAGCCTTGCTGATCAACCTTTTACCTTGCGCCAGTTATTGCAGCATGAGGCGGGGCTCGCCGATTATGGCGAGCTTGCGGACTATCACGTCGCCGTTGCCAACAATGAGTCGGCTTGGTTGGCGGATGAGATGATGCAGCGTCTTGATAGCGCTCGACTTCGATACAGCCCCGGAACCGGATGGCGCTACTCGAATCTGGGCTACTTGCTTGTGGGTCAGCTTATTGAACGACTGACAGGGTTGACGCTTGATGAGGCAGTGACTCAACGGGCGCTGGCGCCTTTGGGCCTGACAAATGTTCGCTTTGCCAAAACGCGAACAGATCTACAAGCCACCCATTTTGGACAGACAGATTATGACCCCGCGTGGGTCTATCATGGCTTGCTGATCGGCCCGGTTTCGCAAGCTGCGCTATGTCTGGATCGACTCTTCACCGGAGAATTGCTCTCCACGGATTTGCTCCGGCAAATGCAGAACGCACGAATATTGGGTGGCCCAATTCCCGGGCGTCCATGGATCACACCGGGCTATGGCCTGGGTGTAATGCAGGGTTCGATTGACGGCGGCTATTCCCTATGCGGACACACAGGTTGCGGGCCTGGCAGCGTTTTTGCTGCCTACCGTATCAGCCATGGGGATATTTCGGCGTGTTGCGCTGTTTTTGAGGCGGGCGCCAGTGAAGGGGCTGTCGAAGTTCAGGTTGTTGAGCGGCTAATGCAAGTCTTGCGGCAAGAGGGTGACAGAAGGCCTTCAGGTTGTCTGGACAACTGCCTGAATAACGCTCCGGATGAGCAACAAGAGCCAGTCAAGCGCTTCACAAAACCGTGTTAGGGCGAGAGATGATTGACCAGCGGCGGCAAGGCCACTGATCAATCAAGGGTTGAGCGATTTACTTGTCGCTTTCCATCAGGAAGTTGGCCAGGGCTGTATAGGCTGGCAGTGAAGTCGGATCGATCCGTGCGTTCGTCGCCACCGGGTAGGACGCAAAGCGGACAATCACCATTTCGGCCTTGGGGTCGACATAGATGGTTTGGCCGTAGATACCGCGCGCGGTAAATACCTGATGGTCATTGGTGGCGACCCACCACATATTGCGGTAACTCCAGTCGGGCAAGGTTTTGTAGCCTGCCTTGGCAAATTGGCTCTGGTCTCCACCCTTGCGGATATCGGCAACCACGGTTTCGGGGATGATCTGCTGGCCGTTGAAGCGGCCATTTAGGCGCATGGTTTCGCCGAATCGGGCCATATCCCGCAGGCTGGCATTGAAGCCACCACCGGCAAAGCCAGTGCCTACTTCATCAACCATAAGGTAGGCGTTCTGTTCGGCGCCCAGTTTGCTCCAGATTCGCTCTTGCAAGAGTTCGGCAAAGGGCTTGCCCGTTACCCGCTGTACCACCCAGGCCAGGGCATCGGAGTTGACGGTTTTGTAAGCGAACGTTTGGCCATGCTCGCCTTCGGCTTTGAGTTTTTGCAGGTAACCATACAGCGAGGTGGCGCCGGTGTAGCCCGCAGGACGAGGGATCAGATGCCCGGCACGACCGTATTCCCAAACCCCTGCCTTGGGGTCGGCGTAGTCTTCGGAATAATCGATGCTGGTGGTCATGTCCATCACTTGGCGCACGGTGGCATTGCCAAATGCGCTGTTTTTGAGCTCCGGTACGTAGCGTGATACCGGCGCGTTTTCGTCCAGGGTCCCGTCAGCCACCAGCATCGCCGCAAGAGTCCCGATAAAGGATTTGGTCACGGAAAAGGCAATGTGCTGACCTTCAGGTTTAAGCGCGCCAAAGTAACGTTCGTACACCCGCTTTCCGCGATGCAGCACCACAATGCCGTCGGTGTAGTTGGCCGCAAGCGACTGCTTCCAGGTCATGGGTTTGTCGCTGCCTATTGGGGTGAACGTCAGGCTGTCGATATCGTCTCGCTCTGCACGGGGCAGCACGCTGACTGCGCCGCTGCCGCGGGACACCTGCACCGTCGGCACCACTTCACGGATATGGGAGAACGACCAGCGGGTAAAAGGAAATTGCAGAAAGTTGGTGAAATTCACCACTTTTTCTGCCGTCGGCGGTATGCCCTGCATCAAGCCCAGCTGTTGTGGGGTACTGGTTTTGGCGTCCAGCGGTGCAGCTCCGGTGGCGGCAGAGATATTCTGGTTTGCCAGTAAACCTCCGATCAGAGCCAGCAACAGCGAATTGCGTTTAAAACTCATACAGTCATTCCTTTGGCAGTTTCGTTCGGCGCTATGTTGCGATCGCTAGGGTGTGCTTGATTCCCGTTTGAGCGGCGCCCTGAGCGCTAGAGCCTACTTGAGCAGTCTTATTGTCGCCTTGAGAACCATGCACAAAATACAAGTGCACTCACTCCACACAGAGCCAGTCTCCCATAAACACGGGGATAGCCCACGATTATGAAACGCTTGATTGTTCGTGCTTATCGTTAATGATCAGTCTCCTGCATCGGCTACCGAACACTTGGAACGCTGTTTTGAAGATTGATCCTGCATTCCTTTGGGGAATGCATCTTATAAAATTAATGAATTTTTATTATTCAAAAACGTGGCGTAGCTTGATTCAAGGACATGGAGAACAGCCTTGAAATCATCCTCTCTAAACTCAGCTGAAAAATTTGATACTTCACGCGCCAATGAGTACGCACGCCAGAGTCGTATTGCGCTCGCGGGTTATGACGCCTGCCAGGACTTGGCGGCTTGCATGCTTGCGGCAAGCCTGGGCAGTGCTCGGCCTGCGAACATACTGGTCGTTGGCGCTGGTGGCACGGCGCAGGAGATTATTGCAATGGCGTCGCTGGAGCCGGATTGGCGCTTCACCGCCGTTGATCCATCTGCACCGATGCTGGAGGCTGCGGCGCAGCAGTTGAAGGCCAATAACTTGCTTGGAAGAACAAACCTGCATCTTGGCCATGTTGAAGACCTGGCTGCGGATCAGTCATACGACGCTGCCACCTTGATCGGCGTGCTTCATCATCTTGATGGGGATGCTGCGAAACGACAGATCCTGCAATCCATTCAGGCCCGTCTGAAACCGGGCGCGCCGCTGATCGTCGCGGGCAATCACCATGCTTATGCCAGCCAACCCTTGTTGCTTGCAGCCTGGGGACAACGCTGGCGACAGCATGGTGCCAACGGCGATGAAGTGAAGGCCAAGCTGGGGAAAATCCTGCAAGGCGCTGATCCGCCACATTCGGAGGCAGCGGTTCAAAAGCTCTTGCATGAAGCCGGATTTGGCGATGCGACCCGCTTTTTCAGCAGCTTGTTCTGGGGCGCCTGGTTGGCCTGCAAAGAACCTTAGTTGATTCGCCGCCGCGCCCGTTGCAGGCGCGGCTTGTCGTATTGCAGTGGGCGCCGCTTATTTAACCAGTTGGCGCCAGGATTTAAGGCTGGCAACGGCAATTGCCTGGGCTTTGCGTGCGCTCAGGCATTCTTCGTCTATGTTCCGGTGGGCCAATTCGCTGAGTTTGATCATTTCGCCATACAGGCGATCAACCTCGGCCACCTCAAGGGTACTGCGCGCCAGACGCAACCATGCCAGCAGGCGTTCGATGCGGGGCAACTGCTCTGCAAGGTCTTCTGGTTGCTGTTGATAGCGCTTGAGTTGCAGGCTGGCGCCTTCTTCGGCGATCAGGGTTGGCAACCAGTTGGCCAGTGGCGCGGCGCCTTGGCGATTACCCCGGTTGTTGCGTTCAACCGTCCAGCTACGGGCTAGCAACCAGCGTGACAGGTTCAGCGACAGTTGCCCCCAACGTGTGTTGTTGAGTTCCTCGACAAACTGGGCCGGGGCGTTGGCGCGGGCAGCTTCATCCCACTGGCCCGCGTGCAGGCGTGGACGCCAGTCGTTCAGCAAACTGTCGAGTATCTGGCGCAGGTCGCTGCTGCTGGAGCGTGGCGCCGCTTGGCCCAGGCTGCCGAGCAGGGCGCGCAGGTCAATCAGTTGTTCAAACCAGTCGTTGAGCAAGCGCCAATGACCATTGAAGCGATATTGCTCAGCCAGACGCTGGCTGCTGGCGAGCAGGTGCCAGGCAATCGCACTAAAGGCATCATCAAGGCTCATTTCGCCGTTGAGCTCAGGGGCGGGCAAGCTCAGCGAGTAGCTCCCGGCATCGAATAAACGATAGCCGCGCTCGGCTTTGCTGATGTCGCAGGGCATCAAGGGCAGGTCTGCTGCCAGTTCGGCTGCCAGTTCGAGCAGTGCCTCTGGCTCGCCTTGGCGCAGTTCGAGTTCCAACTCGCAAATTTCTTCTTCTTTGCCGTCGGCAATGACTTTGCCCAGGTCCAGGGCCGCCTCGATCACCACTTTGCTTTTGCCACGGCCCCAGGCGATATCGGTTTTCTGGCGAGTAAAGTCAGTGGTGAAAATGGGTTTTAGCTGTTTTTTGTCGAGCTCGGCCAGCGCGGCTGGCCAGCAGCTGTCATCGAGTTTCTTCAGGTCTAGCTTGGCTTTAGGCAGGTGCCAGTCCCACTCATTGCGCTCCGACAGGCCGGCTATACTTTGGCCGCGAGTCTTTAGAGTTTGAATAAATGTTTCGCCATCACGGCGCAGGCGCAAAGCGACTTTTGCTTGAGCCAGATCACGATCAGGGGTATCAAAATATTGATTTAATAGCTCGTGCTGCTCCCAGCCTGCTTTACAGCGCTTTTTCAGCAAGGGGTGAGCGCGCAAGGCGTCTAGGGTCTCGCGGCTGATGCGTAACTTAATTTCTGTTTCTTTGAGCATGATGGTGCGTTTTACGCCTAGTATAAATTTATGACAGTCCGATGACCGTGCTGGCGAGCATAAGGTGTGATCCGTATACTTGCCGCCTTCTTTAATCAGGGGTCCACCCTATGCCAATCAATCCGTTTGTAAGCCTGTTCGGTCGTTCACCCATCGGCCCTATGCAGCAACATATCGCCAAAGCCCACGAATGCGCGGCGAACCTTGTGCCATTTTTCGAAGCCGTTATGGCTGAAGACTGGGACAAGGTAGAACAGGTACAACAGGAAATGGCGCGGCTTGAAAACGAAGCCGACAAGCTCAAAAAGAGCGTGCGCTTGCACTTGCCAAAAAACTTGTTCCTGCCTGTGCCCCGTTCGGATCTGCTTGAACTGCTCAGTGTACAGGACAAAATCGCTAACCGGGCCAAGGACATTGCAGGCTTGATGCTTGGCCGGCGCATGACCATTGCCGCATCGCTGCAGCCCGAGATGCGCGCTTATGTGCAGCGCTGTGTTGATGCCAGTGCTCAGGCGCTCAAAGCGATGAAAGAACTCGACTCGTTGCTTGAGGCCGGTTTCGGCGGTCGCGAGGCGACGCTGGTTGAGTCGATGGTCATGGAGCTTGAAGAAATTGAGCGCGAAACAGACGTGATGCAAGTGTCTGTTCGTCGTGCGCTGTTCAAACTGGAAAAGGATCTTCCTGCGGTCGATGTAATGTTTCTCTACAAGATTATCGAATGGCTCGGCGATGTGGCCGACCGCGCTGAACGTGTAGGTAACCGACTGGAACAACTGCTGGCGCGCTAAGCGTTAGTACTCTTTTCTAGGAATGACGGAAATTAATTTATGTCTTTGATTGCGGACTACGGCTTCGTGCTACTTGTCCTTGCCTGCCTTTTCGGTTTTTTCATGGCTTGGGGTGTCGGTGCGAACGATGTTGCCAATGCCATGGGGACCTCGGTTGGCTCACGTGCCCTGACCATTAAACAAGCGATTTTCGTCGCCATGATCTTCGAGTTCGCTGGTGCATATCTCGCCGGTGGAGAGGTGACTGAAACCATCAAAAGCGGGATTGTCGATGCGTCGATGATCAGCCCCGGCTTGATGGTGCTCGGGATGATGTCGGCGTTGCTGGCGGCTGGAACCTGGCTGTTGGTGGCCTCGACCAAGGGCTGGCCGGTTTCGACGACTCACTCGATTGTCGGTGCGGTTATTGGTTTTGCCGCGGTAGGCGTGTCCTTTGATGCCGTGCATTGGTCTGGCGTAATGCCGATCGTGGCCAGTTGGGTCGTGTCGCCGGTGTTGTCAGGCGTGGTCGCATTTGGCGTGTTCATGAGCGTGCAGAAACTGATCATCGACACTGATGAGCCTTTTGCCAACGCCAAGCGCTTTGTCCCGCTGTATATGTTCGCCACCGGCTTTATGGTTTCGATCATGACAATGACCAAAGGCCTCAAGCACATCGGCCTGGACCTTACCGCGGGTGAAGGCTTTATGCTTTCGGTCGCTGTCGGCGCGGTGGTGATGATCTTGGGCATCATTTTGCTCAGCCGGATCAAGATTGACGTTGAAGCGGATAAAGCCTTCCACTTCGCCAGTGTTGAGAAAGTGTTCGCAGTGCTGATGATTTTCACCGCTTGCTCCATGGCTTTCGCCCATGGCTCCAATGATGTGGCTAACGCCGTTGGCCCGCTGGCTGCCATTGTCGGAGTGATTAACTCAGGCGGTGAAATGGTCGGTGCCAAAGCGGCTCTGCCAAGCTGGGTGCTGCTGCTGGGCGCGGTGGGTATCGTGATTGGTCTGGCGACCTACGGCTACAAAGTTATCGCCACCATTGGTAAAGAAATCACCGAGCTGACGCCAAGTCGTGGCTTTGCCGCTGAACTGGCGACTGCGACCACTGTGGTGGGGGCTTCGGCGATAGGCTTGCCAGTATCGACCACCCATACCTTGGTCGGCGCGGTTCTGGGCGTTGGTATTGCCCGGGGCATTGGCGCCTTGAACCTGGGCGTGATCGGCAAGATCTTCATGTCGTGGTTGATCACGCTGCCGGTTGGCGCTGCGCTGTCGATTTTCTTCTTCTACATCCTGCGCGCTATTTTCGGCGGGGCTTGATAACACCCGGCCATCAACCCGCTAACCTGGGTTGATGGCCGATAAAAACCCTATGGCCCGTAGGGCGCGACAACGCGAAGCTTGCCCACCATTGTTCAAACGGGTTTAGCTATATAACGGTGGTTCGTAAGCTGGTCCTTTTGGCCGTATAAGTCTTGGCTTGTGCGGTGAAATCAATTCGGTGGTTTCATCTCGGTCAACCTTGCCTCTATGATGGGGGCTCGCAAGCGGAGGCTGGCCATGAATCTACCGAGCTTTAAAGAGCAATTTGCCGCGCTGATTGCCGCACCGTCGGTGAGTTGCACCCAAGCCCATTGGGATCAGACCAATCGTCCCGTGATCGAGCTGTTGTCGAGTTGGCTGGAAAGCCTTGGCTTTACCTGTGAGACGCAGGAAATCACCCCCGGTAAATTTAATCTGCTCGCCAGCTACGGTTCTGGCCCAGGCGGCTTGGTGCTGGCTGGACACAGCGACACCGTACCGTTTGACGCAGCTCTGTGGCAGACCGACCCGCTGAAACTGACGGAAATCGATGGCCGTTGGCTGGGGCTTGGCTCGTGCGACATGAAAGGCTTTTTTGCGCTGATCATCGAGGCCGTGCAGCCCTTGCTTGACCAGCCGTTCAAGCAGCCTTTGTTGATTTTGGCCACCTGCGATGAAGAGAGCTCGATGTCCGGCGCCCGCGCCTTGGCTGATGCCGGGCGACCGCTGGGGCGAGCGGCGGTGATTGGTGAGCCGACAGGCTTGAAGCCGATCCGCATGCACAAAGGCATCATGATGGAGCGCATTGATATCCTCGGCCAGAGCGGTCATTCATCCGACCCGAATCTTGGTCACAGCGCACTTGAGGCCATGCAAGCGGTGATGGGCGAGCTGCAACAACTGCGTAAACAGTGGCAAGCCGAGTACCGCAACCCGCAGTTCACTGTGCCCCAGCCCACGCTCAACCTGGGCTGCATCCACGGCGGCGATAATCCCAACCGCATTTGTGGCCAGTGTTCGCTGGAGTTCGATCTGCGCCCGCTGCCCGGCATGCAGCCTGAAATGCTGCGCGCGGCGATCCAGCAACGGCTAAAGCCCTTGGCCGAGCAGCATCAGGTCAAGATTGATTACGCGCCGTTATTTCCCAGTGTGCCGCCATTCGAGCAAGCGGCCGATGCCGAGCTGGTTCGGCTGGCCGAGCGTTTAACCGGTCATCAAGCTGCAGCAGTGGCGTTTGGTACCGAAGCACCTTATCTTCAGCAACTCGGCTGTGAAACACTGGTGTTGGGGCCAGGTGACATCGACTGCGCACATCAACCGGGTGAGTTCTTGGAAATGTCACGTCTTGAGCCGACAGTACGTCTGTTACGTGAACTGATTAAAAGCTATTGTTTGAACCCATCCAGCGAGCAGCCAAAACCTTGAGAATCAGCTGCTGCAATTAACCTGTATCAGGAGGAGCGTACGCGTGACGAAGTCTCAACTGCGACGATAAAACGGCAAGGCTTTGCTTTTTCATCTGTCTGGCGCCGCAAACGTATAGCGCGCCGTGTTCTGCGTCATGTACTCGACTCACAGGTTTTAGGGAATGCACGATTACGTCAATTGGTTGCGTCACGCTTCGCCTTATATCAACGCCCACCGGGACTGCACATTCGTTGTAATGCTGCCCGGCGACGGCGTTGCCCATGCAAATTTCGGCAATATCGTTCACGACTTGGTGCTGTTGCACAGCTTGGGCGTGCGCCTGGTGCTGGTCCACGGTTCGCGCCCGCAAATTGAAGCGCGGCTCAACGCACGTGGGCTGACGCCGCATTTTCATCGCGACCTGCGCATCACCGACAGCCCGACGCTGGAATGCGTGATTGATGCTGTGGGCCAGCTGCGCATTGCCATCGAGGCGCGCCTGTCGATGGACATGGCTGCCTCGCCGATGCAAGGCGCTCGCTTGCGCATTGCCAGCGGTAACTTCGTTACAGCGCGGCCGATTGGCGTAGTCGATGGCGTGGACTATCACCATACTGGCGAGGTTCGGCGTATCGACCGCAAAGGTATTGGTCGCTTGCTGGATGAGCGCAGCATTGTCCTGCTCTCGTCGCTGGGCTATTCACCGACTGGCGAGATCTTCAACCTGGCCTGTGAAGACGTTGCCACGCGCGCAGCTATTGACCTGTCAGCCGACAAGCTGATCCTGTACAGCCCGGAACAAGGCTTGCTCGATGAGAACGGCAAGCTGGTGCGTGAGCTGTTACCGCAACAGGTGCCAGCCTATGTGCAGCGCCTTGGCAGTAATTATCAGGCGGAGTTGCTCGATGCGGCCGCCCAGGCCTGCCGCGATGGTGTGCGGCGCACCCACATTGTCAGCTATATCGAAGACGGTGCGCTGCTCAATGAGCTGTTCACTCGCACGGGTAACGGCACCTTGGTTGCGCAAGAGCAGTTTGAGTCGATCCGTGAAGCGACCATTGAAGATGTCGGTGGCTTGATCGAGCTGATCAGCCCGCTGGAGGATCAGGGCATTCTGGTGCGGCGCTCGCGTGAAGTGCTTGAGCGTGAAATCGAGCAGTTCAGTATCGTTGAGCGCGAAGGGCTGATCATCGCCTGCGCCGCGCTGTATCCCATTGCGGATTCCGATTACGGCGAGCTGGCGTGCCTGGCGGTCAATCCAGCCTATCGCCACGGCGGTCGCGGTGATGAGCTGCTTGAGCGCATTGAAGAGCGGGCGCGGGCCCTGGGTCTGAAAAACCTGATGGTGCTCACCACCCGTACCGCCCACTGGTTCCGCGAGCGTGGCTTCAGCCCGAGCGGGGTCGAGCGTCTGCCAGCGGCAAGGGCATCGCTGTATAACTTCCAGCGCAATTCCAAGGTGTTTGAAAAGCCGCTGTGAGGCTGTTCTGGTTAGCGGTTGGAGTGGTGGATGGATAAAGCGTCATCCACCCATGCGTGTAGGGTGGGCAACGCGAAGCTTGCCCACCGATGTCCAAGCCACCACTGGCGCCGGGCTACTTCTGTGATGGCTGCTCTGGCAAAAACCAGTTGAGCAACAGCGCACTGATGCCGCCGGTTGCCACGCCAGACTCCAGCACATTGCGCAGCGCCGCAGGCATGTGCGCAAGGAATTCCGGCACTTGCGAAACGCCCAACCCCAGCGCCAGCGACACCGAAATAATCAGCAGGGCACGACGGTCAAGCTGGATGCTGGCGAGAATATTGATCCCCGAAGCCGCCACTGCGCCAAACATCACCAAGGCGGCACCGCCCAATACTGGCTCCGGTACGGCTTGAATCACCCCTGCAACGCTGGGGAACAGGCCAAGCAGGATCAACATCGCGGCAATCCAAAGACCGACATGCCGGCTGGCCACGCCGGTAAGTTGGATCACGCCGTTGTTCTGCGCAAACACCGAGCTGGGGAAGGTGTTGAATACGCCCGCCAGCAACGAGTTGGCACCATTGACCAGCACGCCGCCCTTGATGCGTTGCATCCATTGCGGGCCGTCAACCGGTTTGCCGGAAATCTTGCTGGTGGCCGTGATATCACCAATGGCTTCGAGCGAAGTCACCAGATAAATCACCAGCATCGGAATAAACAATGACCAGGAAAAGCCCAGGCCAAAATGCAGCGGGACCGGCAGTTGAAACGCAGCGGCCTGATGCATGCCGCTAAAGTCCAGGCGACCCATAGAGGCCGCCATTGCGTAACCGGCGGCCAAGGCGATCACAATCGCGCAACTGCGCATCCACACAACCGGAATGCGGTTGAGTATTACGATGATCGCCAACACGGTGCCCGACAGCATCAGGTTCTCGGCATTGGCGAAGGTGCCATTGCCCATCGCGGTAAAGCCGCCGCCCATGCTGATCAAGCCAACCTTGATCAGCGTCAGGCCAATCATCAGCACCACGATGCCGGTCACCAGCGGCGTAATCAGGCGTTTCACAAAGGGCAGGATGCGCGACACGCCCATCTCTACAAATGAACCGGCGATTACCACGCCGAAAATCGCCGCCATCACCGCTTCTACCGGCGTGCCTTGCTTGACCATCAATGCGCCGCCTGCAATCAGCGGCCCGACGAAGTTGAAGCTGGTGCCTTGCACGATCAACAAGCCAGCGCCAAAGGGGCCGAAGCGTTTACATTGGACAAAGGTGGCAATTCCGGAGATCACCAGTGACATCGACACAATCAGGTTGGTGTCGCGTGCCGACACACCCAGCGCCTGGCAAATCAACAGGCCGGGAGTGACGATGGGAACGATGATTGCCAGCAAGTGCTGGAGCGCCGCGACCAAGGCGATAAACGGCTTGGGCCGGGCGTCGGGGCCATACACCAGTTCGCTTTGAGTCGGCTCAGGTAGGGGAGAATCTGCTAGGGAAGTCATACAGCCGTCCGCCAAAAAGCCGCGATTCTACAGAATTGTGCTTGGGCGGACGATGCTTGGCTGACCTGAGGTCAGCCGTGGCTTGTTCAACGCTGTGGGTAAAATGACGGAGGCCGCTATAAAGCGGCTTCCGGTGTGGCTTAGGGCACTAGCTTGTCGAGCAATGCCTTGTCGCGCACTGCACCTTTGTCGGCGCTGGTGGCGAGCAGGGCGTAGGCCCTGAGCGCCGTGGTCACCTTGCGGGTGCGTGGCGCTTCGGGTTTCCAGCCTTTTTTGTCTTGCTCGGCGCGGCGTGCGGCCAGTTCCTCATCGCTGATCAACAGGTTGATGCTGCGCTGATGAATATCGATAAGGATCTTGTCGCCTTCCTGAACCAAGCCAATCGCGCCACCGGCAGCGGCTTCTGGCGAAGCGTGTCCGATGGACAAACCGGAGGTGCCACCCGAGAAACGACCGTCGGTGAGCAATGCACAGGCTTTGCCCAGGCCTTTGGATTTCAGGTAGCTGGTTGGGTAGAGCATTTCCTGCATACCCGGGCCACCTTTCGGGCCTTCGTAGCGGATGATGACGATATCGCCTTCCTTGACTTCGTCATTGAGGATGCCTTTAACCGCGCTGTCCTGGCTTTCGAAGATTTTGGCGCTGCCTTCAAACACATGGATCGACTCATCGACCCCTGCGGTCTTAACCACGCAGCCATCCAGTGCGATATTGCCGTAGAGCACCGCCAGGCCGCCTTCTTGCGAATAGGCGTTGGCCACGCTGCGGATGCAGCCGTTGGCGCGGTCGTCATCCACGGTATCCCAACGGGTCGACTGGCTGAATGCCGTTTGCGTTGGGATGCCAGCCGGGCCTGCACGGAAGAAGGTGTGCACCGCTTCGTCCTGGGTCTGGGTGATGTCCCACTGGGCGATCGCCTCAGCCATGTTCGGGCTGTGGATGGTCGATACGTCGGTGTGCAGCAAGCCGCCACGCGCCAGTTCGCCGAGGATCGAGAAGATGCCGCCGGCACGGTGCACGTCTTCCATGTGATATTTCTGGATGTTCGGCGCCACTTTGCACAGCTGTGGGATCTTGCGTGACAGGCGGTCGATATCACGCAGGTCAAAGGCAATCTCGCCTTCTTGCGCGGCGGCCAGCAAGTGCAGGATGGTGTTGGTCGAGCCGCCCATGGCGATGTCCAGGCTCATGGCGTTTTCGAACGCCTTGAAGTTGGCCACGTTGCGCGGCAGCACCGAGTCGTCGTTCTCGCCGTAATAGCGTTGGCACAGTTCAACGGCCAGACGACCGGCGCGCAGGAACAGTTGTTCACGGTCCGAGTGCGTGGCCAGGGTCGAGCCGTTGCCCGGCAAAGCCAGCCCCAGCGCTTCCATCAGGCAGTTCATCGAGTTGGCGGTGAACATGCCTGAGCAGCTGCCGCAGGTTGGGCAAGCGCTGCGTTCGTATTCGGCGACTTTCTCATCCGATGCGGTTTCGTCAGCAGCGATCACCATGGCGTCAACCAGGTCAAGGCCGTGGCTGGCGAGCTTGGTTTTACCTGCTTCCATCGGTCCGCCGGACACGAATACCACCGGGATATTCAGGCGCAAGGCGGCCATCAGCATGCCGGGGGTGATTTTGTCGCAGTTGGAGATACAAACGATGGCGTCGGCGCAGTGGGCGTTGACCATGTACTCAACCGAGTCGGCGATGATTTCGCGACTTGGCAGCGAGTAGAGCATGCCGTCGTGACCCATGGCGATGCCATCATCGACTGCGATGGTGTTGAATTCCTTCGCCACGCCGCCGGCTTTTTCGATCTCGCGGGCGACCAGTTGGCCCATGTCCTTGAGGTGGACGTGGCCAGGTACGAACTGGGTGAAGGAGTTGGCGATGGCAATAATCGGCTTCTTGAAATCCTCATCCTTCATGCCAGTGGCACGCCATAGGGCACGGGCGCCAGCCATGTTGCGGCCGTGGGTGGAGGTTTTCGAGCGATAATCAGGCATGACGGGTTCCTGCAGCTAATAACGGTTGGCGGGAGCCTGTGAAAACAACTGCGGCGGGTAACTCAGTGGTTTTTACAGGCGCCCTTATATACGTAGGGTGAGCCGGGTTCAGGCACAACGCAAACGGAAATGTCCGGGTGTTGGTCTGAGGCCGCTTGTGGCGCAGGGTTAGCGCGGCAGCGACCAGCTCCGCCGAGGTGTGGCAGGAGACTTCTGATTCTAATCCCTGCAAGCGGTTTGGCGAAAGGGTTGCTGCAACTTACGGACGGGTTGTTCGCCGCTGCCGATGGGGCAATCGGCTGATCAAGCCTCGACGCCGCGCAAACGGACTGAGCGGCGGCGCAGCAGTTCGATGGTCACCAGCATGATGATCGAGAGGATGATCAGCAGTGTGGCTATGGCCAGAATGCTCGGGTTGATCTGCTCGCGCAGGCCCGAGAACATCTGCCGGGGAATGGTGCGTTGCTGCGGCCCGGCCATAAACAGGATCACCACCACTTCGTCGAACGAGGTGATAAAGGCGAACAGTGCGCCGGAAATTACCCCGGGGCGAATCAGCGGCATGATGATGTCCCAGAACACGCGTACCGGCCGTGCGCCCAGGTTCAAGCCCGCGCGTACCAATGAATAGTCGAAGCCCGCCAATGTCGCCGTCACGGTGATGATGACAAAAGGCGTGCCGAGCGCGGCGTGGGCCAGGATCACCCCAAGGTAATTACCCGCCAGGCCAAGGTCCGAGTAAAAGAAAAACATACCCGCGGCGGTAATGATCAGCGGCACAATCATCGGCGACAGTAGCAAAGCAGTAATCAAGCGCCGCGCCGGCATATCATCGCGGGCCAGCCCGACTGCGGCGCAGGTGCCCAAGACCGTGGCGATAATCGTTGCGCAGATGCCGATAAAGAAGCTGTTCTGGATCGCCAGGATCCACTTTGAATCACTAAAGATCGCGCTGTACCAACGCAACGAATACGCCTCGGGCTGGAACGTCAGCATGCCCTTGGTAAAGCTAAAGAAAGGCTCGGTGTTAAACGACAGCGGGATGATCACCAGAATCGGCATGATCAGGAAAAACAGCACCAACCATGAAGTGCTTTTGAGCAGCCATGAGCCGAGCCGATACCAGAAACCGTAATATGCAGGAGCCTTGGCCATGATCTAACCCAACTTGATATTGCTGGCGCCGACGAAACGGTCGTACAGCCAGTAAAGCAACAGAATCAGCGCGAGCAGTAACGAGCCCAGCGCGGCGGCCAGCTCCCAGTTGTTCGAGCGCTGCATGTGGAAGGCGATGATGTTGCTGATCATCTGGCCGTCGGTGCCGCCGACCAGCGCCGGAGTGATGTAGTAGCCGACCGAGATGATAAAAACCAGCAAGGCGCCAGCGCTCAGTCCGGGCAGGGTCATTGGCAAGTAAATCTTGGCAAAGGCCGGGATGGGTTTATCCCCCAGCGACAAGGCGGCGCGCATGTAGCTTGGGTCAATGCCGCGCATCACGCTGTACAACGGCAAGATCATGAATGGCAGCAGAATGTGGGTCATGGCGACAACGGTGGCGAACGAGGTGTAGAGCATCTCGAACGGCTCATTGGTCAAGCCGACGCCCATCAGGAATGAGTTAATCACTCCGTTTGTCTGCAACAGTGCAATCCATGCCGTGGTTCGCACCAGCAGTGATGTCCAGAATGGCAGCAACACCAGCACCAGCAGCAGATTGGCGCGGTTCTCCGAAAGGCTGGCCAGATAATAGGAAAGCGGATAACCCAGGGCGGCGCAGAGCAGGGTAATGACCAACGCCATGGTCAGGGTCTTGCTGTAAAGCTGAAGGTAGATTTGGGTTTCTTCGCGAACCTGGATGCCGGTGTCGGGTTTCAACTCAAGGTCGAGCGCGGTCAGGTAATAGTCGTAGGTGTATTCTTCACCGGCGCGCTGGATGGCGTACCAAAGATCGGTACGTTGCCACTTCGGGTTGGCGTCGAGCAAGGTTTGGGCGCCTTTGTCTCTAAGGTCATCTGCCTTGAGCTTGGCGACTTTACGGGCGGTGGATTTAACCACGCTGGACATGCCGGTGTAGGCGCGGTTGAACTCCTCTGCGAGCTTGCCCGACAGGCGTTCCTTGGCCAGGCCATTGAGCTCGACAGCAAAAATCTGCAGGGTGTGTTGGTCGGGTACGGCCTTGCCATCCCAATCTTTCAGGGCTTCGAGGGTGTGCGGAATCAGCTCGGCCACAGTCGGATGATGCACGCTGCGCCAGAGCATGCTGGCGATAGGTGCAACGAAGGTCAGCAAAATAAACACCAGCAGAGGCACCACGAACATAAACGCAGTGATGCGTTTCTTGCGTTGTGCGCTGGCTGCTTGCTTGGCTTCAGTGGTGGTTAACGATGACAAGCCTGAACTCCGTCGTTCCTGAATAAATGGTCAAACCCGCTGAGCCGTGATGTCACTGGCCCAGCGGGTGGCGGATTAACTTACTTGAGCAACCATTCGTTGAACTTTTCACCGAGCGACTCACCGTAGTCGGCCCAGAACTCAGAACCGGCGCGGATGCCTTTGTCCAGGTGTGCTGTTGGCAGGTGCGGCGCGGCGGCTGGGTCCATCATTGGCGTCGAAGACTTGCGGGTTGGGCCGTAAGCCACGTCGCTCATGCCCGCCAGTGGCTTGGATTGGGTGGCGTAAGCGATGAACTTGAATGCCAGGTCTTTTTTCGGCGAGCCTTTCAGCACTGCCCAGGCGTCGAGGTCATAGACGTGGCCGTCCCAGACGATAACGAAAGGCTTGCCTTCCTTGCGGATCGAGTCATAGAAGCGACCGTTGGCCGACTGCACCAGCACGGCACCGCCGTCGTTGAGCAGTTGTGGTGCTTGCGACCAGGAGTCAAACCAGACGATATCCTTCTTGATGGTGTCGAGCTTTTTGAAGGCGCGTTCCTGACCCTCAGGTGTTGCCAGCACTTCGTAGACATCTTTAGGTGCAACGCCGTCAGCCAGCAAGGCCCATTCCATGTTCACCTGCGGACGCTTGCGCATGGCACGCTTGCCCGGGATCTTGGCCGTGTCGAAGAAGTCAGCAATGCTGGTGGCCTTGGTGTCGCCGATGGTTTTTTCGTTGTAGGCAAAGACCACCGACCAGACAATGTTACCGATGGCGCATTCGTTGGACAGGGCATCGGGGATAAAGTCTTCTTCAGCCGGTGTGCCGTCTACGCCAGCCGGAAGAATGTCATGTGGAATGGTTTCCAGCAGGCCTTCGGAGCAGGCACGCTCAAGGTCGATAACCTCAACGTCGACCACGTCCCACTGGATATTGCCGGACTCGACCTGAGCCTTCATCTCGGCAACGCCACCCGAATAATCCTCAAACAGGACCTTGACCCCAGTGTCTTTCTGGAACGGATCAATCATGTGGTTTTTTTGCGCAGCGCCATACGAGCCGCCCCATGAAACTACAGTCAAGCTTTCCTCGGCGTGCGCACCCAGCGACGCCAAACCCATGGCGGCCGTTAAGGCGAAAGCGGAAATACTGGTGCTTAGTGATCTAGCCATATCAGTGCTCCATTACCTGTTTTTATGTGGTGGAAAACTACTGCTCTAGAGGTTGTTGCTGCAGTCCATTGCGTTGTTGATCGGTCATGACCTCGCTCGCGTATAGCGCGGCTATGCTCAGCCATCCCTAGGACGCTGCTTGAGTTTCCGGTCGGTCCAGCGCCTGGCTGTCTATTGCCAGCCAGGCCAGCGCGACTTCTTCCTGAGCGCTGAACTGCGGAGCAGAACTGTCGTTGAGGTTCTTGACCACCAACTCGGTGCGGTCTGCAGTTTCGAACTGGTAGCGAATGTATTCACCGACATAGTGACGAGCGACGAAGCGGGCCTTGATCTGGTTGCCCGTGGCGCCAAGCCGATCGGTAAAGGTGAGTTTCTCGGGACGGATCGAGATGGTGGTCGGCGCGCCAACTTCGGTGCAGTTGGCCTTTAGGCAACTGACGTGTGCGCCGTCTTCGAGGCGTACGGTGACGGTGTCAGACTCGACCGAAGCAATGGTGCCCTTGAGGGTATTGCTCTCGCCGATAAAGCCCGCAACGAACAGGTTGGCAGGGCGCTCATATAAAACGTGCGGCGCCGCGCATTGCTGGACGATGCCATTGTTGAACACCGCAATGCGGTCGCTCATGGTCAGCGCTTCGGTCTGGTCATGGGTGACGTAGATGACGGTAAAACCCAATTGATCATGCAGGCGCTTGATTTCAAACTGCATCTGTTCGCGCAGCTTCTTATCCAGTGCGCCAAGCGGTTCATCCATCAATACGATATCGGGGGCAAAAATCAGCGCGCGGGCCAGTGCCACACGCTGGCGCTGACCACCGGAAAGCTGGCCGGGATGACGATTACCAAAGTCCTGTAGTTCAACCAGCGCCAGGTATTCATCGACCTTGGCGTTGATTTCATCCTTAGCCATCTTGCGAACTTTCAAGGGGTAGGCGAGGTTTTCACGCAGGGTCATGTGCGGAAACAGCGCGTACTGCTGGAAGACCATGCCGATATTGCGTTGGTAAGGTGCAATGCTGGTCACCGAGCGACCGTTGATAAGGATTTCGCCGCTGGTCACGTCTTCGAAGCCAGCGAGCATCATCAAGCAGGTGGTTTTACCTGAGCCCGATGGGCCGAGCAGGGTGATGAATTCGCCCTTGGCTACATCGAGGTTGAAGTCTTTGACCACAAGGCTTTTGTGATCGTAGGTCTTTTTTACGTTGGTGAATTGCAGGAACGGTTTGTCCCCAGCTTGCTCAGCCATACATCTCCCCGCCCGAAAACAAAACAAGCGCCGGCTCATGGCCAGGACCTGTGTATTTTTGCCAGCAGTAGCGCCTGCTCATCTGCGATCTGCTGTTATTGACTCGCTTATGCTCAGAACAAAGCAATTACTACGCCAAGCCAAACAGATGGCCCATTTGAAGCGGCGCTTTATTGGTAAAGGCTAGCCGGTTCTTGGCGTTTGGCCATCAGGGTGTGGGAAGCGGTAACAGTCACCGGACAGTCAGTCAGTGGCAGGCACCCATTTACTCGCACAGTATTAGTGCGTGGATGGGTATGGCTGAAAGCGGAGGCGTTGGCGGGCGCAGCCACATTCAGCGGTTGTGAATGTGGCTGGTGCAAGGCGGGATTTTTTAGCTATTTGGCAGCAAACGGCAAGTCAGGCTCTTGATATAGCGTGTCTCGACTATGGCTGGGTGCACCGGATGATCCGGGCCTTGCGCGCCGCGTTCGAGCAACTGGATATTGCGGTCCAGGTGACGAGCGCTGGTCAGCAAGATGTTCTGCAGGTCGTCTTCCGGCAAGTGCATGGAGCACGAAGCGCTGACCAGGATTCCGTCTTTGTTGAGCAGACGCATGGCTTGTTCATTGAGGCGGCGGTAAGCGGCTTCACCGTTCTTCATGTCTTTTTTGCGCTTGATAAACGCAGGCGGATCAACAATCACCACATCGAAGCGCTCTTCCGCTGACTTCAATTCCTTGAGCGCGGCGAAGGCATCGCCTTCAACACAGATCACTTGTTCAGACAAACCATTGAGCGTGGCATTGCGCTCAACGCCGTCCAAGGCAAAGCTTGAAGCATCGACGCACATGACTTCAGTGGCGCCAAATGCAGCGGCTTGCACGCCCCAGCCGCCGATATAGCTGAACAGGTCCAGCACGCGTTTGCCTTTAACGTACGGCGCCAGGCGAGCACGGTTCATGCGGTGATCATAGAACCAGCCAGTTTTCTGGCCTTCGATGACCGGCGCCTCGAACTTAACGCCGTTTTCTTCCAGCGCGACCCATTCAGGCACCACGCCAAAGGCGGTGTCGACATAACGCTCAAGGCCTTCGGCGTCGCGCGCGGCGGAATCATTCTTGAGCAAAATACCGCTTGGCTTGACCACCTGAATCAGCGCGGCGAGCACATCATCCTTGTGTCGTTCCATGGTCGCGGAGGCCAATTGCACCACCAGAATGTCGAAGAAACGATCAACCACCAAACCAGGCAGCAGGTCAGAGTCGCCGTAGACCAAGCGGTAGCAAGGCTTGTCGAATAGGCGCTCGCGCAGGCTCAGTGCCACGTTGATGCGGTGCACCAGCAAGGATTTATCCAGCACATGCTTGACGTCACGCGACAGCAGGCGCGCGCAGATCAGGTTGTTTGGGCTCAGAGCCACAACCCCGAGCGGCTTACCGCCAGCGGCCTCGAGAATCGCCTGGTCACCGGCGGCAAAAGCGTTGAGCGGCGTGGCGGCGACATCGATTTCGTTGCTGTAGACCCAAAGATGGCCGGCGCGCAGGCGTCGGTCGGCATTGGCTTTCAGGCGCAGGCTGGGCAGGGACATTGGGCACTCTCCGAAAAAAGAGCGAAATTATAGCGCAGACGCCTTAGGGCTGCGCCAGCTGGTTTTAGCCATAGGATAATGTGAAAATTAATCGCTGAAATATCCACTGAATTGGCGGCCCATGCCTGAATTACCTGAAGTCGAAACCACCCGTCGCGGAATTGCGCCTCATCTGGTCGGCCAGCTTATCCGCCGGGTCATAGTGCGTGACCGACGTTTACGTTGGCCGATCCCGGAAGATCTGGATATCGTGGTTTCCGGGCAGCGTATCGAGTGTGTTGAGCGTCGCGCCAAGTACCTGCTGATCAAGCTCGAAACCGGTAGCTTGATCAGCCACTTGGGCATGTCCGGCAATTTACGCCTGGTGCCTTGTGGTACGCCTGCCGCCAAGCACGAGCATGTCGATATCGAGCTGGAGTCGGGGATGGCGCTGCGCTACACCGACCCACGTCGTTTCGGTGCCTTGCTGTGGAGCCAGACGCCACTCGAGCATGTGCTGCTGAGCAAGTTGGGACCAGAACCGCTGACTGATGCTTTTAGCGGCGAGCGTCTGTATGAGAAGTCGCGGGGGCGCTCAATGGCGGTCAAGCCGTTCATCATGGATAACGCGGTGGTGGTCGGCGTGGGCAACATTTACGCGACCGAGGCCTTGTTTGCCGCCGGGATTGACCCACGTCGCGAAGCCGGCAGTATTTCCAAGGCGCGCTACGCCAAGCTGGCGGTGGAGATTAAACGCATCCTCGCCCATGCCATCGAACGTGGCGGCACCACCTTGCGTGACTTTATTGGCGGTGACGGCCAGCCCGGTTACTTCCAGCAAGAACTCTTCGCTTATGGCCGTGGCGGTGAGTTTTGCAAGGTCTGCGGCAGCACATTGCGCGAGCTCAAATTGGGGCAGCGGGCCAGTGTCTATTGCGCTCATTGCCAGCGTTAACTGGCGCTTGCTGACTTTTCAGAGGCGACTGAGCGTGGCTAAAGAGTGATGCAGTCTGCGTTATCAAGGCAAAAAGGCAGTTCAGCAGGGCTTGTGTGCGGATATTGAAGTTAATCACGCTGACAATTGGCGCAGCGCTGATATAGTTATAAGCACTGACTCTGTATCGTTGAAGGATTACTCCATGAATCTGTTTCGCTCGATCGCTGTTGTCCTGGCGCTTTCCTCTGGCCTGCTGGCACTACCGGCGTCGGCTGAAGTGGTTCAGGAAGACGTCAATACCAGCGGTGACCCGATCTACACCGCCAACGCCCCCAAGGCCTATTCAATGATTGGCGACCTGCTGATCGCCCGTCCACTGCTGATTGGCGCGACCATCATTGGTACGGCTGCATTTATCGTCAGCCTGCCGTTTACCGCTCTGGGCGGTAATATTGATGAAGCCGCCACCGCGCTGATTCAAGAGCCTGGCCGCGAGGCTTTCCAGCGTTGCCTGGGTTGCACCAGTGTAGGTTACAAAGGCAATAACTGAGTTCTACTCAAGACAAAAACCGGCGATAAAACGCCGGTTTTTTTGTGCCTGAAGAAAGTAGGGCGGCCAGCACTTTTTTGTCTGTCGATTTTGGCGCATCTGGCTTGTGGATTAAATTTCAGGTTTGCGGCGATTGAGTGGTAGTGGGCAAGCTTCGCGTTGCCGCACCCTACGTACAGTTAGGGCGGACAGCGCTTCATTGTCCGCCATTGGGGTTGGAAATGATTGGCTCAACGCAGCAAGCTGCCAAAGTTTTGCGGACGGTGAATGCAGTTAGTCAGTTGCAGTGCATGCCAAAACATCGCCTGGTTGCTGGAGATGACTGGCAAACCCAAACGCTGCTCCAGCTCATCAAGCAGCTCAAAGGTGTGCAGGTTGGTACATGACAAGAACAAGGCGTCCGCCTTGCTGCCAAGCAACAGCTGCTCCGCTGCGTGGGCGATGGCATCTGCTGGAATCCGTGGGATCAAGGCATCATCGAGCACGGCAAAGGTGCCAAATGCGCTGACCTCCAGTCCCGCTTGTTGCAGACCCAGGTATATCGGGTAATTGACCTCGCCAATATAGGGTGTGAGCACCGCTACTTTTCGTGCGTTCAACTCACGCAATGCCGATTTGACCGCGCTCCACGGGTTGGTCACTGGTATGCCCGGATGCGCTTCATTAATCAGCCGGCTTACCTCCTGCTCGCCAATCAAGATGCTGCCTGAGGTGCAACCGAACGCCAGTACATCAAGGGTCATTCCCGGTACTAACAAGGCGGCGGATTGTGTCAGGTCCTGCGCCATTTTGCGCAAACCGTCTGGGGTGACCGTCGGGCTGCAGGGGGTTCGCGTGCTGTATAGCTCAACACGCTCGCCGAGTAGCTGGCGCCATTCATTTTCCAGGGTGAAATCGCTGGCCAACTGGACCAAACCAATACGCACGCGACCATTATCGCAGGCGCTTTGATGCTCGAACTGTTGTTGCAGGGCCTGAAACTCGGCGAAGGTTTCGATCATTTCAAGCGCCCTCAAGCAGGCGCGCGGCATAGTTGGCGATTGCGGTGTCCTGCACGCCGGTGCCGGTCAGGTCGCAGACTGTGATCTGTTGGTCACTGCTGCGCACAGATTGCTGGTTGCTGATCAAGCTGCCGAGCTCTAAAACTTCGCGCTGCAGGGCGGGCGCGTGATGCAGTTCGCCGAGCGCGCGCGACTGGCTGATCCGATCGACCACCAACACATCGGCGCTGGCCAGAATCGTCGGATGCAGTTCGTTCTTGTGCGGATTGTCCGAGCCCATGGCCGTGACGTGAATGCCTTTTGGCAGATCCGACCAATTCAGAACCGGCTCCCGTGCGGGGGTGGTTGTGACCACGATGTCAGCTTGTGCGCAGGCGCTGGCGGCGCTGTCATGCACGCTCACGCTGAGGCCGTATTGCGCCTGCATGCGGGTCGCGTAAGTTTGCGCCTTGCTGCGGTCGCGGGTGTACAGATGCACCTCGCGGATATCGCGCACCAGGCGTAGGGCAGCGACTTGCAGCTCTGCCTGCACGCCAGCGCCAATCACCGCAACGCGTTGTGAGTCGGAGCGTGACAGGTGTTTGGCGGCAATAGCGCCAGCCAGCGCGGTACGAATATCGGTCAGGTAACCTTCGTCAAACAACACCGCATCAACCAGTCCGGTCTTGGCTGAAAACAGCAACATCAAGCCGTTGAGACTGGGCAGACCGAGTGCCGGGTTGTTGAAGAAACCGGGGCTGATCTTGATCGCGAAGCGGGGCCAGCCATGGATGTGCGCGGTTTTGACATCTACCTCGCCGTTGTTTTCGGCGATGTTCATGCTCAGGATCGGTGGCATTTCAACCTCTGCACGGCCAAGCGCAGCAAAGCCTGCTTCCACCGCCTCAAGTGCTGCGGAGTCGAGCTTGACCACTTCGGCAATCTGTTGCCGGTTATAAATCTGCATAGTTGGGCTCTCCTGCAAGATGACAGGCATTGGCAAAGGTGTTGTTGGATAGATTCTGGCCGCTGATAACCAGCGCTATATGTTTGCCGCGCAGGTCTATTTGATGCTGCTCAATGGCTGCGATGCCGACTGCCGCTGCGCCTTCGACAACCAGGCGCTCATGGTTGAACAGGTGCAGCATGGCGCGGGCAATCTGTTGCTCATCCACGCGATAGCCGCGATCCATGTAGCGTTGCGTCATGGCGAATGTCCAAGCGTTATCAAGACCAATGCCGCCACCCAGGCTATCTGCCAGCGAGGCGACTTCCTGCACTTGCACCGGCTTGCCAGCGGCCAGACTTTCAAGCATCGCCGCGCCTTGGTTCATGCTCACGCCAATCACCTCTGCGTGCGGGTTGACCGACTTGATGGCCAGACCAATCCCTGCGATCAAGCCGCCACCTGAAAGCCCAGCGAAGACAGTGTCGATCTGCGGTTGTTGCTGGATGATCTCCAGCCCGCAAGTGCCTTGCCCAGCGATCACCAGTGGGTCATCAAAGGGTGAGATATAGGCCAGACCTTCTTCCTGTTGCAGGCGTCGCGCTTCGATGTCGGCGTCATCTTGGGTGTCACCGACAATGACCACCTGCGCACCGCTTTCGCGCAAGGCTGCAACCTTGTTGTCCGGCACCAGCTTCGAGATGCAAACCGTCACCGCAATGCCCAGGTGCTGGCTTGCATAGGCCAGCGCGCGACCAAAGTTGCCGGTCGACATGGTTACCACGCCGCGTTCACGCTGGGCGTCATCCAGACCAAGCAATGCGTTGACTGCACCGCGCAATTTGAACGCGCCCGTGGGTTGCAGGTTATCGAGTTTGAGCCAGACATCGCAGTCCCAGCGATGGGAAAGCGATTCGCTGCGCAGCAAAGGCGTGTATTCAGCCAGCCCGGCAATTCGTTGCTGCGCGAGGTAAATGTCTTTCAGGGTTAGTTCGGTGTGCATGTTATTTCCCGTCCCAACAATTAAAAGGCCGGAGGCTGAAAGCGTCCGGCCAGGTTAGCTGGCGGGTGTTACTTGGCTTGCCAGTCGCCGCTGCTGATCAACTTGTCGGTGACCTTGTTCACTGCGCGCTCGGCACGAGCGACTATGTCATCGACGTCATCACGGCTGACGATCAGCGGCGGGGCGAAACCGAGAATATCGCCATGCGGCATGGCGCGAGCGATCAGGCCTTCTTCCAGACAGGCTGCAGAGATCTGCGCCCCGACTTTCAGGTTCGGGTCGAAGTGCTGGCGCTTGCTGCGGTCACTGGAGAACTCCAATGCAGCCAGCAGGCCAATGCCTCGGGCCTCACCGACCAGCGGATGATCACCGAAGGTTTGCTGCATGCGTTGTTGCAAGTAAGCGCCGGTATCGCGGGCGTTACCGGTGAGGTTTTCACGGTCGATGATGTTCAGGTTGGCGATTGCCGAGGCGATCCCCATCGGGTGGCCGGAGTAGGTGTAGCCGTGGCCGATGGCGCCGTAGGTGTCGGTGCCTTGTTCAAGCACTTGCCACACACGTTCGCCAACGATTACACCGGAAAGCGGTTGGTAGGCCGAAGTCAGGCCTTTGGCTACGGTGATCAGGTCGGGCTTCATTTCATAGTATTGCGAGCCGAAATCCACACCCAGGCGGCCAAAACCACAAACCACTTCGTCGGCGATCAGCAGGATGTCGTACTTGTCCAGCACCTTGCGGATTTCAGTCCAGTAGCCCTTTGGCGGCGGCACGATACCGCCGGTGCCGAGTACCGGTTCACCGATCATTGCCGCCACGGTGTCCGGGCCTTCAGCGAGGATCATTTCTTCAAGTTTTTGCGCGCAGTAAACCGAGAATTCCTGCTCGCTCATGGCATCGTCTTCACGGCGATAGTAAACCGGTGCGACCGTGTGCTTGATGCGCTCAAGTGGCAGGTCGAAGTGGGCGTGGAAGACTGGCAGGCCCGTCATCGAACCTGACGCGATGCTTGAACCGTGATAGCCGCGATCACGGGAGATAACTTTCTTTTTGTCCTTACGGCCGAGGATGTTGTTGTAGTACCAGACCAGCTTGAGCTGGGTTTCGTTGGCATCGGAACCGGACATGCCGTAATAGACTTTGCTCATGCCTTGACCGGCGAGTTTGACGATGCGCTCCGACAGCTGCGCCATGCCTTCGGTCGTGTGGCCAACGTAGGTGTGGTAATACGCCAACTGCTTGGCCTGCTCGTAAATGGCTTCGGCCATTTCAGTGCGGCCATAGCCAATGTTCACGCAATACAGACCGGCAAAGCCGTCGATAAATTCGTTGCCGAGCGAGTCCTGAATACGGATGCCCTGGGCACCGGTGATGATGCGCGCCGGACTTTCACCATGGGCATGCTGCTTGAGGTGAGTAGAGGCGTGGAAGACGTTTTGGCGATCAATCTCGATGATTTTCTGGGTGTCGAGGGTCATGATTATGTCCTTGGTTGATAGGTTGGCGTTCAATTGACCGAACACAGTTAATTGCCGCTGACACTGGGCAAATTACCCAGGCAGTAGTATTTGATCTGGGTGTATTCATCGAGGCCGTGACTTGAGCCTTCACGGCCCAGCCCTGACTGCTTGACGCCGCCGAAAGGCACCGGTGGGCCGGTCATCTTCACCGAGTTGACGCTGACCATGCCGAACTCCAACGCGCGCAGCAGTTGCCAGATCTGGCGGATGTCGTAGCCGTACACATAGGCGGCGAGGCCGTACTCGGTGTCGTTGGCCCGGGTGATCAATTGCTCGATGTCGTCCCAGGGCAGCACGCCTGCAATAGGTGCAAAATTCTCTTCGCGGTACACGCGCATTTCAGGAGTGACGTCGGCCAGCAGGGTTGGTACGAAGAAGTTGCGACCGGGTGCCTGATCCTGATCGCCAACCAGCAGGCGAGCACCTTTGGCCAAGGCATCCTCGACCAACTCTTGCGCTTTGCTGACGGCCTTTTGGTTGATCAACGGGCCCTGATTGACGCCACGCACCAGGCCGTTGCCCAGCGTCAGCTCGCCCATGCGCCGGGCGAAGCTTTCAAGGAATGGCTGGTACAAGGAGCGGTGTACAAAGATTCGGTTAGCCGCCAGGCAATCCTGGCCGGTGGTCTGGAACTTGGCGTCGATGGCGGCTTGCGCTGCCTGTTCCACATCCATGTCGGGCAGCACGATAAAGGGTGCGTTGCCACCGAGCTCCATGGAGCACTTCTTCACTGTCGCTGCGGATTGTTCCAGCAGCAGGCGACCTACGCGGGTTGAGCCGGTGAACGACAGGGCTTTGACCTTGTCGCTGGCGCAGAGCACCTTAGAAACCATTTCGGGCTCGCCGACGATGACGTTGAATACACCCGCAGGAAATCCTGCGCGCTCAGCCAGCTCGGCCAGGGCCAGCGCCGAGAAGGGTGTTTCTCCCGCAGGCTTTACCAACACTGTACAGCCGGCGGCCAAGGCTGCAGCGGCTTTGCGGGTGATCATCGCGCAGGGAAAATTCCAGGGCGTGATAAGTGCGGCGACGCCGATGGGCTCGCGGACGCTGCCGAGTTGCGCATTGCTGATATGGCTCGGGATCGTCTCGCCATAACTGCGGCGTGCCTCTTCTGCGAACCAGGTAATAAATGAGGCCGCATAGTCGATTTCGCCCAGGGCCTCGAACAATGGCTTGCCTTGCTCCAGGGTCATGAGCCTGGCTAGGTCTTGTTTATGTTCGAGCAGTAGATCGTGCCATTTCTTGAGAATCTCGCCGCGGGCTTCAAGTGACATCGCCCGCCAGGCTGGAAATGCATCATTGGCGGCCTCGATGGCCTGCACCACCTGCGGCTCGTCGAGTTGGGTGCAGCGGCCAATGATTTCTTCTGTTGCGGGGTTGATCACCGCTTCATCGCGACCGGATGTGCCTGCGGTCCATTTGCCGTTGATGTAGGCCAGCTGGCGAATCAAGCGTGGATCTTCGAAGTTGTGCATGGATGCATCCTCTCTACTGGCCTGCGCGGAGTCACTCAGCTCAGGGCGTGGTGCGTTTTATGGCTTCCACTTTAGGAGGGATTAGCGATTGGTTTTTTCTCTTCGCAATGGTTCTGCCCGAGGTTTTTTTGCTTTACCGGTGTTTAATCGGATGTTTTTTTGGCTGGAAACAAAACGGCGGCTCAAGTCAGTTCGTTGTCTATTTCCAGCGGTGGTTCGCAGTGCTTGATGGTTTTGGTCACTATGTAGGTGAAGTAGCGTTCAATGCCCAAATCGGCCATTAGCCAGCGGTCAATCAAGCGCTGGTATTGATCAATATCGCGGGCCATGACCTTGATGATGTAGTCGATACCGCCGCCGGTGGCATAGCATTCGGTGACCTCGGCGCACTCGTTGATGGCCCGTTCGAAACGTTGGAAAGCTTCGCGGTTGTGCTGCTTGAGGCTGATCTCGACCAGCACCGACGCACGCTTGATCAGCACTTCAGGGTTTAACTGGGCGCTGTAGCCACGAATAATCCCGGCTTCTTCAAGGCGCTTGACCCGCTCCCAGCAAGGACTGATCGACAGGTTTATCGCTTCGGCCAAACTGGATTTTGTGATGCGGCCATTGTTCTGCAGGATCTGCAGAATCTTCAGGTCGTAACTGTCCAGACGCATGCTTGTGCTCCGGCGCAGAGCACCTGCGCTCCTGATGTAAATAGGCCGACGAGATCTTGTCGGCCAGAGCACCGCTGTAAAGTCATGCCAATGCCGCTCTTTTCAGCGATGCCCTTGTGGGTTGTCTACTGGTTTTCCAGGTCGGCAATTTCTTTCTGCAAGGCTTTAAGGGTTTTGCCCGCATCTTCGCCAGCCAGTTCGACCAGTTTGTCGCGCAGTGGCATGCTCGCCTTGCGGAACACCTCTTTCTCTTCTGGCGTCAGGTGCACGATCTTGATACTTGGCTTGGCTTTCTTGATTTTCTCCAGGCGAGTCTTGCTGAACTCCTCCTGGGTTTTGAAGATATATGGAGCGAGTTCGGCCACGGTTTCATCGATAATCTTTTTCTGGTCATCGGGCAGGCCCTGGTACCAGGATTCGCTCGACAATACGGCTACGGTGAACTGCTGCTGGCCCGACCAGGTCAGCACATCGTTGACCTCGTAGAACTTCATCTCTTCAATGGCGAAGATTGGGTTTTCCTGACCGTCGACCATCTTCAGCTGCAGCGCACCATAGACTTCGGAGTAGGGAAGCGGCGTGGGAACGGCGCCGAAGGCTTTGTAGGCTTCGACCAGCATGGGTGAGGCCATGACGCGCATTTTTACGTTTTCGAAATCCGCGGGCTTGTGGATTTCCTTGTTGGTGGTCCAAACCATTTCACCTTCTGGGTACATGGTCAGCAGTCTCAGGTTGCGTGTCTTCAGTTTGTCAGCCATCGGTCCGTAGATGGTCGGGCTTTCCGTCAGCACCTTGAGGTTGACCTTGTTGTCTTGCGACAACAGGTAAGGCACAGAGAACACCTGCATGGATGGCGCGGTTGAGCCGAGAATCCCGGTCGAGCCGTGAGTGAACTGAATGACGCCATTGGCGACCAGTTCGGTCAGGTCTTCCGATTCGCCCAGTGAGCCGTAGGGATAAACCGTGACGGTGATTTTGCCGTCGCTTTTCTCTTCGACCAGTTGTTTGAATTTCTGTGCATAGGCGTCTTGTACGCTGCCGCTGATTTCTTCGAGTGCAAACTTCCATTCTTCTGCTGCTGCAAGGCCCGCCTGCCCCGCCAGAACCAAGCCCATGGCGGCTGCCAAAGCTGCTTTTTTCAAGGTGCTGAACTTTCTCATGGTGCTTTCTCCATTCTTCTTTTAAGTGCAGGTTGTTGTCAGTTTTCCACTATGTCGGCAATCACTGCGAGGGTATCGCCTATGTCCACCAGCGCCGGAAAGCGCCTTGCAACCAGCAAGCCATCACGTTCGGCGTGATACTCAACGGCTGGTGTGCCTGTGCGTTCAAATGCATGTACCCGGGCAACCAGATCGCCACGACGCACGCGGTCGCCAATGCTCAGGTTGAGTTCGAGAATGCCGCGATGCAGGCTTTGTACGTAGCAGCTCGCATCCGGCATATCCAATAACATCTGTGGTTCGTCCGCAGGCTCAAGCTGGCCTTGGGTGATGCCTGCAAATGTGAGGAAGTTACGTACGCCGCGGTCGGCCAGCGCCATGGTTTGCGGGGTGCTGGTGCCGCCGCCGCCCAGTTCGGTGGTGACGAATACCTTGCCCTGAGCTTCGACTGCGGTGTCGTACAAGGAGGCCGCGTCCAACTCAAACAGAATCATGCTTGCTGCGGTGCCGAACGCCTTGGCGCCTGCAATGCACTTGGCTTCTTGTTCTGCGTCTGGCAAGCGATGAGCCGCTGCGAACGGCAGGATGTCCAAGGTCTTGCCACCGGAGTGGATATCCAGCGCGTAGTCGCACAGCGGAATCAAGCTGCGCTGGAAATAGTCGGCAATCCGCTCGGTCATGCTGCCGTAAGGATTGCCGGGGAAGGACCGATTCATATTGCCTTTGTCGATCGGCGAAGTGCGGCTGGCGTTTTGCACGGCAGGGTAGTTCATTGCCGGGACGATAATCACCCGGCCTTGCACGTCTTCGGCGCGCAGTTCGCTGGCCAGCTTTAGCAAGGCGGTGATGCCTTCGTATTCATCACCATGGTTGCCCCCGGTCATCAGCGCGGTCGGGCCTGTGCCATTCTTTACCACGGTAATCGGGATCATGATGCAGCCCCACGCCGACAAGTCGTGGGAGTAGGGCAGCTTGAGAAAACCGTGCTGTACGCCGTCCTGGTCAAAGTCAACGGTCACGCTGATAGTGCTCGCCGCGAGCGTTTTGGCCCCCGGCGTTCGGGTCGTTTGCAACTCAGCTTCGGGTGAAATGTTCATGGCTGCAATACTCATCTCAAGCCTTCACAAACAATTGACGTGAATAATCGCAAAGTGGATTGGCGCCGGTTTCGGTAATCAGAATGCTTTCTGTGGTCTCCAGCCCCCAGTCGTCGAGCCACAGGCCCGGCATGAAGTGAAAGGTCATGCCGGGTTGCAAGACCGTGGTGTCGCTTTCACGCAAGCTCATGGTGCGCTCGCCCCAGTCTGGCGGATAGCTCAGCCCGATTGGGTAACCACAGCGGTTGTCGCCACGGTCATAGCCGTAACGGCGCAGGGTGCTGTTTAGTTCGCGAGCGATGTCGCCGCAGGTATTGCCTGTTTTAGCCACCGCAAGGCCGGCTTCTAGCCCAGCATTGATAGCTTCTTCAGCCTTGCGAAATGCTGCCGAGGGTTCGCCCAGGTAAACCGTGCGTGACAACGGGCAGTGGTAGCGTTTGTGGCAACCGGCGATCTCAAAGAATGTGCCTTCGCCCTTTATAAATGGGCGGTCGTCCCAGGTCAGGTGCGGTGCCGAGGCGTCTTTGCCCGACGGCAGCATCGGCACTATTGCCGGGTAATCACCGAATTTCCCGTCGTGACCGGCGCAGGCTACGCGGTAGATTTCACCCACCAGGATGTTTTTCGGCAAGCCGGGTTCGATCATGTCGAAGATAGCTCGGTGCATGTTTTCAACAATACGCGCGGCCACGCTCATGTATTCGATTTCTTGATCGGACTTGATTGCCCGGCACCAGTTGACCAGCCCTGTGCTGTCGACCAGTTGCGCCTTTGCCAAGCCACGTTGCAGCGCCTGATGAGCGGTGGCGCTGTAGTAATAGTTGTCCATTTCCACGCCGATCACGCCGCTGGTCCAGCCGCGAGCGGGCAGCACCTGCTCGCACAGATAATCGAGTGCGTGATGCGGCGGGTTCATCACGTAGTTGTCGCTGTAGGAGGCGATGTTTTCTTCAGCCAGGTAAACCGTGCGTCGCGCACCGTTGGCGTCGATACCGCGGCCGAACCACAGCGGCTCACCTTGCTCGCCCACTACCACGCATTGCGGTGTGTAGAACGACCAGCCGTCATAGCCGGTGAGCCAGGCCATGTTTGATGGATCATGGACAATCAGGGTTGTGATCCCTTTTTCGGCCATGGCAGCGCGCACTTTGGCCAGACGCTGGGCGTACTCGGCACGGCTGAAATTCAACGCAATTTCACTCATGACAGCATCTCGATAACGAACGCAAGCGCATTCAGAACTCAATCAGCCCACTGCTAGTGTCAGTCGGGCACCCGTGCTGCGATCCATTGGTAGGCACTCCATGGATCCTCCCTGAGCGCTCAGCTTGTATTAGTTATGAGCGCTTGCTGGAGAAATTGTACTGAAGCCTGCTAAAGTAACCGTGACAAATACAGGTCAATACGTTTAGAGATCAATATCGTGACCATTACAATTATCGTCAAGGAATTTATTGACCTATGACAATTGACCTAATTCCATTTATGCGCCCCGGCCAGCCCAAATACCTAGCCATTGGCAATGCGCTCACCGAAGCAATCAGCACCGGTGTGTTGCTGCCTGGCAGCAAGCTGCCAACTCATCGCGAGTTGGCTGACACCCTCGGTGTTAGCGTGCAGACCGTAAGCAATGCCTACGCCCACGCAGAAAAGCAGGGCGCGATTTATGCGCAGGTCGGCAGCGGTACCTTTGTTCGTAGCCGGCATATCAGTCATGAGTCGGATTACCTCTCGACCGATGAGCATGATGACCCGAGTCGTGGTATCGACCTGTCAACTGCGCATCCGGTGTGCACCCCGCGTCACGTCAAGCTTTACCGCGAGAGCCTTGAGCGCGTCGCGCGTGAAGGGCGCGATGATTTCATCACTTCATTCCATCCGACTCAGGGCCTGACCCTGCACCGCGAGGTGGTCTGTGGCTGGCTGGCGCAGCAAAAATTACCGGTTAACCCGGACAATATGTTGTTCTGCAATGGTGCAGCTCACGCCCTGACTATTGCCATGTCAACGCTGCTCAAGCCCGGCGATACCGTGCTTTGCGAGCATGAAACCGGCATGTTGCTCATGGCATTGGCGCAGACCCTGCACTTCAATCTCAAGGGGCTGGCGACTGATGATCAGGGGCTTTTGCCTGATGCGTTGGAGGCCGCCTGCAAGCAGGGTGGCGCGCGCGTGCTGTTCTGTACGCCGACGATGAACAATCCAACCACCGACACCATGGGGCTTGAGCGGCGTCAGGCCATTGCTGATCTGGCGCGCAAATATGACCTGATCGTGGTTGAAGATGATGTCTATGGCGCCTTGCAGCCTGATCGTCACCCGCCGTTGTCGGCCTTCATTCCGGAGCGCAGTTTCTATGCGACCAGCCTGACCAAGATTTCCCTGCCCGGTATGCGCGCCGGTTACCTGGTGACTCCGCCCAATATGGTCCAGCAAGCGATCGGGCGGCTGCGCAGCACGACTTGGATGGCGACCCTGATGCCCTTCGAAATTGCCAGTTGGTGGATGCAGGATGGCACGCTCGATCGTATGGTGAGTTTCCAGCAGCAGGAGTTTGCTGTGCGCCAGGCCATGGCCCGCGAGCACTTGACGGCCTGTGAGTTCAAGGCCGACCCCAATGGCATGCACATCTGGGCTGAGCTACCGGGGCATTGGTCGCCAGAGAAGTTTGCACGGCGTGCCCGGCAGGAAGGTGTAATGATTTTTCCAGCAGAACCCTTTCTCGCTGCTGTTGACCGCAGTAATCAACACATCCGTATCAGTCTTGGGGCCGAGCAGAGTCGCTCTCGGATAGAAACGGGGCTGACCATCCTGAATGGACTGGTGCTTGAAACGCCGCCGCCGATGCATTTCGTGTTCTAAAACAGCGCAAAATCATTACATGCGCTCGATTGTTGAGCATTTGTAATGATTCAAATATTTAATTGACATGATTTTTTGTCAGCGATAAGGTTTGGCCTCCACAACAAGAACAGTGTCCGCTCATACGAGCCGGACTGGAGGTCGCTATGGCTTGGCTGCGTAAGTTGGATTGGATGCTGGAGAAGCTTGAAGCCTTCATCCTCGCAAGCGGCATCTTGCTCATGGCGCTCAATTCGGTCAGCAACGTATTCGGTCGATACCTGTTCAACCAGAGCATCTACTTTTCCGAAGAGCTCAACCAGTTCCTGATCATTTTTGTCACGTTCGTCGGTTGTAGCTATGCCGCGCGGCACAGTCGACACATCAGCATGAGTGCTTTTATCGAGCACCTCACCGGCAAGCCTGCAGCGCTAACCCTGTTAATCATTAATAGCTTCACCGCCGCCTTGATGCTTTGGCTGACATGGGCGTCGGTGGGGTATGTGGAGTCGGCTGCGCGCGTGGGGCGTTCTTCATCAGCGCTGCAAGTACCGCTGCATTACATCTATCTGGTGATTCCGTTGGGGCTGGGCATGACTGGGTTGCAATTCGTGCGCCACGCCTTTGTTCAGTTGCAGGTATTGCTGGGCCTTCGTGAGGCTCCAGCTCTGCACGTCGACGCCACCATTCCTTCGCAGCACTGAGCCCGTACCCATGGATATGACGACCACGCTACTGATCATCATGCTGGTACTGCTGCTGTGCGGCTTTCCGATGATGACGACTCTGCTGGCTGCATCGGCGGCGGGCTTTACCCTGTTTTTCACCATGGGCCCGGAGTTTATCGTCCAACAGATGATCGCCGGAATACGCCCGGCCGCGCTGGTGGCGGTTCCGATGTTTATCCTGGCGGCGGATATCATTACGCGTGGTGCCACGGCAAACCGCTTGCTTGATGTGGCCATGGCTTTTGTCGGGCATGTGCGTGGCGGCATGGCGGTGACCACGGCCTTGAGTTGCGCGCTGTTTGGCGCGTTGTCGGGCTCGACCCAGGCGACTGTGGTGGGGGTGGGGAGTATCATGCGCCCGAAAATGCTGCAGCAGGGCTACAAAGATAGCTTTGCCATGGCCCTGATCATCAACGCCTCGGATATTGCGCTGCTGATTCCACCCAGCATCGGCATGATCATTTACGGCGTGGTTTCAGGCACCTCGGTTGCAGAGTTGTTTATCGCCGGTATTGGCCCCGGTTTGTTGTTGATGTGCCTGCTTTGCGGCTATTGCTATATCTACGCGCGTATCACCGGCATTCCCTCGGGCGAGAAATTTAGCTGGAGGCAGCGATTGGTCACCTGCCGCCGCGCAATATTGCCCTTGCTGTTGCCGGTATTGACCATCGGCGGCATCTACACCGGGGTTTTTAGCCCGACGGAGGCCGCAGCGGTGTCGGTGCTCTATGCGCTGATTCTCGAGGTGCTGATTTTCCGGCGAGTCAAACTCAGTGAACTGTCATCGATTGCCCTGTCTACAGGCCTGATTACTGCGGTTGTATTTATTCTGGTGGCCGCTGGGTCGGCGTTTTCCTGGGTGATCTCATTTGCTCAGATCCCCCAGCAGATTCTCAGCGGCATTGGCATCATGAGCGCGTCTCCGACTGAGTTGCTGGTGATCATTTCGATCGCATTCTTTATCGGCTGCATGTTTGTCGACCCGATTGTGGTCATGCTGATTTTAGTCCCGATCTTTGCCCCGGCAGTTCGAGTGTCCGGTCTTGACCCTGTGCTGGTCGGTACCATCATCACCTTGCAGGCCGCTATCGGTTCAGCCACGCCGCCATTTGGCTGCGATATCTTCACGGCCATCGCGGTGTTCAGGCGGCCCTACCTCGAAGTCATTCGGGGCAGCCTGCCGTTCTTCGCGATCCTGCTGCTGATGTCGGTGTTGCTGATTATGTTCCCGCCCATCACCTTGTTCCTGCGCGACCTAGCGTTCCGCTAGAACAGGTAGGGTGCGACAACGAGAAGCTTATCCACCAAGGCTTTGCGGGTAGTCAGCTCAGTTGTTTGCAGCTGCAAATGGTGGGTGAAAAAAGCGTCACCCACTCCACGATCTTGGTTCATCTGCATTGCATGGACGCCCGCGCTATTCGGGCTTGGCGTTTACCTGTTTTTTGATGACTTGTGCGGTGCCAATGCCGCGTGGGTCGCTGGCCGCTTCAACCAGGTTGCTTTGCTTATGCCAAAACAGTACCTGTTGGTTGCCATACTCGCGGTTCAGTGCTTTGAGTTGATAGCCGCGAGCCTGTAAGGCTGCGATTTGCTTGGCGCTAAAGGTATGTGGCTCATGCTCAATTACATCAGGCAGATACTGGTGGTGATAGCGCGCCACGCTCGGCCAACTGGTGATGGGCTGTTTATTCAGGTACTGCAAGATCGCGAGCAGGACCATGCTTGGAATGCGGCTGCCGCCCGGTGTGCCGAAGCTGGCGAAGTCGTCTTGGCTCTCGATAAAGGTCGGGCTCATGCTCGACAGCGGACGCTTGCCTGCATCCACTGCATTGGCGCGGCTGCCAGTCAGTCCGTAAGCGTTTGAACCCTCAATGTCAGCGGCAAAATCGTCCATTTCATCGTTGAGCAATACGCCGGTTCCGGGGGCGACGAAGGCGGCGCCAAAAGGCAGGTTGATCGACAAGGTGGCAGAGACTGCGTTGCCATCGGCATCAAGCACGGTGAAGTGGGTAGTGTGGTTGCCTTCATGCAGCTTGCCAGCCGGAGGCAGGCTCGAACTCGGGGTGGCGCGTTGCGGGTCGATACTTTGCGCAAGCTTCTTCAGATAACCGCGATCAAGCAACTGTGGGGCTGGGTTGCTGACAAAATCAGGATCACCTATCAGGCCGCGATCACGGTATGCACGACGCAGCGCCTCGACAACATAGTGCGTACGCTGCACTGGCTCGGCTTTTTGCCACGGCAGTTGCTGCAGCATCGCCAGGCTCTGCGCGATGGCAATGCCTCCCGCTGAAGGCGGTGGCGCAGTGATTAGTTCACGGCCATCTGCGAGCTGGAAGCGTAGCGGAGTGCGCTCGACCACCTTGTATTCGCTGAGGTCGCGCAGGGTCCAGATACCGCCAGCTTTACGTACGCCATTAACCAGTTTGTCAGCGGTTTCGCCGCTGTAGAAACCGGCTTTGCCGTAACGGGCGATACGTTCTAGCGTGCGCGCCAGATCGGGTTGGCGCAACAGGCCAAACTCGCTTGGAACCTCACCCTTGTGCAGGAAGATTCGCGCTGTTTCTGGGTCGTCACGCATGGCTGCCAGACGCCAGCGGGCTCGCTCACGGTAGACCCGGTCATAGGAAACACCGTCGCGGGCCAAACGAATAGCAGGCAATAGCGAGTCTTTCAGAGGCAGGCGGCCGTAGCGCTGGGCAAGTTCGACCAGGGCAGCCGGCAGGCCGGGAATCGCAGCGGCAAGCGGGCCATCGAGTGACAGTTCGGGCTGGACCTTGCCCTGGCGCCGATACATGTCTGAATGCGCTGCCAGAGGCGCGCGCTCACGGGCGTCGAGAAAGCGATAACTGGGTTGTTCGCCGGCTTGGCGCAGGAGAAAGAAACCGCCGCCGCCTAAGCCTGAACTATAAGGCTCAACCACCGCCAGTGCGGCGCTGACCGCAACTGCTGCATCAAATGCATTGCCGCCATGGGCCAGGGTTTCTTCGCCAGCAACAGTGGCCGCTGGGTGGGCGCTGGCAACTGCAGCCTGACCCGGGCGGGTTGCTGCTTGCAGATTGAAGGTGTTGAGGAGCAGTAGTGCGCAGAGAAATAGCTGTCGAGTCATGGTAACCGTCGGTTGTTGTCGCAGCGAGGGTCTGACTGGAGTCCCAGGCATCATTACCTGTGATCAGCCGTTACAGGGCAGGGCGACAAGATACCGCGATTGATCACGCCTTACCGGTAATAATCATGTATTTCTGCATCAGTTCATCTTTGCTCTCGACGTTGTTTTCGTCCAGAGGAATGCAGTCCACCGGGCATACTTGCTGGCACTGTGGCTCATCGTAATGGCCGACGCATTCGGTACACAAATTCGGGTCGATAACGTAGATCTCTTCGCCTTGAGAGATGGCTGCGTTTGGGCACTCGGGTTCGCAGACGTCGCAATTAATGCAATCGTCGGTGATGATCAGGGACATGCGGTACGGCTCCTGTCGAAGCGCATGGCTTCGACGATTTCAAACTTCGAGGCGTGAATTGTGCCGGATTGTCGCGATATGCGCCATTGTTCACGTCAAGCCAGTGCTCTTTAGCGGCGCTGGCTTGGACCCCATCGGCCTACTCAAGTATAGCTGGACAGTGGCTTATTTCTTGAAGCGCTGGTTGAGGGCTTCGGCCACGGCAGGATGGACAAACTTGCTGATATCTCCATCCAGAGCAGCAATCTCGCGAACCAGTGTCGATGAGATGAATGAGTATTTTTCAGATGGCGTCAGAAACAGGCTTTCGACATCTGGAGCCAGTTGGCGATTCATGTTGGCCAGCTGGAACTCGTACTCAAAGTCCGACACCGCTCGCAGGCCGCGCAGGAATACATTGGCACCTTGCTCTTTGGCAAAGTGTGCGAGCAGGCTGGAAAAACCCACTACCTCGACATTGGGCAGATGTTTGGTAACTTCCTGCGCGAGAGCAACACGTTGCTCCAGCGGGAACAAGGGGTTTTTCTTCGGGCTGGCCGCTACTGCAATGATCACGCTGTCGAACAATTTCGAGGCGCGCTCAACCAGATCACCGTGTCCTTTGGTGATGGGGTCGAAGGTGCCCGGGTATAACACTCGATTCATCGTGAAATCCTGGCGAGTCCGTTAGGGACTCGGATGGTAGCGCAGCAGTCCGCAGCGGCCAAGTCTGTGTACAGGACTATTGCGATTAATCCCCGTCCTAGAGGGCCTGATGGGCTTAAAAACTTTCCTGGGCAGTTCTCCTGATGGGCTTTAAGCGGTTTTTAGACGCTCGGCAAGCAAGCTGGAGAGTTGTGCTGTGAGCCCGTAAACAGACAACTGTGGATTGGCGCCAATGCTGGTCGGGAACAAGGAACCGTCATGAATTGACACGTTGCTCAGTTGGTGATGACGACCGAGGCTGTCTGTCACCGCTAGCTTGGCGTCCTCGCCCATGGCACAACCGCCCATGACGTGTGCACTGCCCAAACGAGTGCGATAGAGCTCCATGCTCAGGCTATCGATCTGGCTGCGGACTTGCGCCAGGGAGGTCGCCGATTTGGCGTCGGCATGCATTGGCAGCACCGATTTTGCCCCGGCAGCAAATTGAATCTCGGCCATGCTGTGAAATGCACGACGAATCCCGTCCCAGGTGTAATCGGTCATTTTGTAGTCGAGTACCGGGCTGCCGTCATCGCGTAGCTCAACCGTACCTTCAGCGCTTTCGGGATGGAACCCATCACGCATTAACGCCAGCATCATATTGGTGTGCGGCAGTTGCTCCATGCGCAGGGCATTTTCGCGGCCAAATTCGCCCACCAGCGTACTGGTAAGGGCCGGGTGCAGCGGCGGTACTTCGAGTTTGTAGGACAGTGGCCCGGCGCTGCCTTGGTCCCACTGGAAATTATCGGAATAAATCGATTGCGGTGCGCCATAGAAGGGGTTGATGACTTTTTCAAATAACGCTGTGGAGAAGTTGACCAAATGGATAAAGGTCCGCTTGCCCGTGCGCTCATAGGGGTCTGGCGCTTCAGAGCGTTTAAGGATCGCCGGAGTGTTGATGCCGCCACCGGCGAGAATATAGTGGCGTGCTTTGATTTTTATTTTGCGTCCAGTTGGCGCGACACAGCGCTCGTCCATCGCGACGCATTCAAGTGAGCTGACCTGGTTGCCATCATGTATCAGGCGTTCGGCGCGCGCCAGGTAAAGCAGTTCACCACCTTTTTCCAGCGTGGCCGGGATAGTTGTCACCAGCATCGATTGCTTGGCATTGGTTGGGCAACCCATGCCGCAATAGCCCAGGTTCCAGCAGCCGCGGACGTTACGCGGGATAACTTTCCAGCTGTAGCCCAACTTTTCGCAACCACTGCGAATCACATCATTATTGGCGTTGGGTGGCACCGCCCATGGGGCCACACCCAGGCGTTGCTCCATCTGCTCGAACCATGGGGCCATTTCGGCCTCGCTATGACCTTTGACGTTGTGTTCCTTGGCCCAGTGTTCAAGGGTTTGGTGGGGCGTACGAAAACTTGATGTCCAGTTAACCAGCGTTGTGCCGCCGACTGCCCGGCCTTGCAGAATGACGATTGCGCCATCCTTGCTCATGCGTCCGATCCCTTCCTGATAGAGCGTCGGGTAGGCTTCGGCTTCCTGCATCTTGAAGTCGCTGCTGGTTTTCAGCGGTCCCTCTTCGACTAGCAGGACTTTATAGCCAGCGGCGCTGAGGATTTCGGCGCTGGTGCCACCACCCGCGCCGGTGCCGACAATCACAATATCGGCTTCTAGAGTCAGGTCTTGCTCAAGGCGCGAACCGTTGTAGGTTTTCCAGCCGCGGCTCAAGCCTTCGGCAAATAAATCAGGTACAGGCATGGCAGGCAGTTCTCTGGTTGATTCTTATTAGATGGGTAGCGGGCACATGATTAAACGGTTGGTGGCCCTGGGTAACCACAGCTGGCCCAGGATTCGGGGCGGCTGTACCAGCTCATTTGCACCAGTTTGAGCAGCGATTCGTGCCCCATTTTCAGCAGGCTAAGAGAGCTGTTCTGCCAGCGTTCTAGAAAGTGGCGAACATCTTCTGCGCTGGCGTTTTCCCAACTGCCCCAAACACCAGTTAGCGGGCCGCGGGTGACCGGCAGTGCCAGGACATCGAACAGCTGTACCGTGAGCTTGAGCAGCTCGGGTGAAAGGTGGTTGAGACTGTTGTCGAGGCTTTGCAGTGTGCCAGCTATGGCTTGTGGCATTTGCGCCGGGGGCACAGCGCCTTCGATTATCACCGGGATGATTGCCGTGAGCAGCGCTATGTCGGATGCGCGAATAACTTTAAAACCATTGGCGGGTGTGCTGGCCGAGCAACCGCTAAGCGTTGCCGTCAGTCCGGCGGTTGCCAGAAAGGCGGTGCCAATCAGGCCGGTTTTCAGGAAGCCCCGGCGGCTGATTTCGGCAGTATTGAGGGAGGTGTTTGTCATTTTTATTGTTACCGTCAGGATTGCATGCCGCTCACAGTGCTGCTGTGAGCGGCGATGGGTTAAGAAATCGCTGAAAAACTACTGAGCTAGATATTACTGCGTTAAAAAACTGCTCAAAATGCTCATTTAGGCCACTAAACTCTGCTTTTTCGCACTTTTTTGCCTTGTACTACCGTCGCTCGCTACCTTTTTCAGAGGATCCTTAACGCACGAATATCTTGTAAATCATTTTCTGGATCGACTTGCCATAAGGTGGGTAGATGGTTTTCGCGGCATTGAGGCGCTGCTTGATCAGAACACCCTTGGCTTTACTGAAGGTCAGGAAGCCTTCATGGCCGTGATAATGGCCCATGCCAGAGGGGCCAATGCCGCCAAACGGCATGTCGTCCTGAGCAACATGGAGCAGGGTGTCGTTGATGCATGCGCCGCCAGAGTGGGTTTCATGCAGGACGCGCTGCTGTTCGCCCTTGTTGTAGCCGAAGTAGTACAGGGCCAGCGGACGCGGCCTTTGATTGATATAGGCGAATGCGTCTTCGATACGCTCATACGGCACTATGGGCAGCAGAGGGCCGAAGATTTCGTCCTGCATGATTTTCATGTCGTCATTCACGTTGAGCAGCACGGTTTGCGGCACGCGCCTGCCTTGCGCGTTGGGATACAGCGGGATCAGCGTGGCGCCTTTGCTCTCTGCGTCGCTTAGGTAGCTATTCAGGCGGGCTTGCTGGCGCTCATTGATAATCGCGGTGTAGTCCGGGTTATCTTCGAGTTTCGGATAAAACCGCAGCACGACCTTGCGATAAGCCTCAATGAAGCCATCAACCCGGTCTTTAGGTACCAGCACGTAGTCAGGTGCCACGCAGGTCTGGCCAGCATTCATGGTTTTACCGAAGGCGATACGTTCGGCCGCATCATCCAGCGGGACGTCATTGGCGACGATCGCCGGTGATTTGCCACCCAGTTCAAGGGTTACCGGGGTCAGGTTTTCAGCGGCGGCGCGCATTACATGCTTGCCGATGCTGGTTGCGCCGGTGAACAGCAGGTGATCGAAAGGCAGCTTGGAGAAGGCCATGCCCACCTCGGCCTCGCCCAGCGCAACGCTGACCAGGTCTTCAGGGAAGATTCGGGCCAGCAGGTCCTTGACCAGTTGCGAGGTGACAGGGGTCGATTCGCTCATCTTGATCATCACCCGGTTGCCAGCAGCCAGGGCGCCAATCAATGGGCCGAAGGCCAGAAACAGCGGATAGTTCCATGGCACGATTACGCCGACTACGCCCAGCGGCTGGTAGATGACCTTGGCCGATGCGGGCATAAATTGCATGCCGACACTGCGCCGCGAAGGCTTCATCCACTTTTTGATGCGTTTGGTGGCGTAATGAATGTTATGCAGGCTGGGCATGATTTCAGCGAGCAGCGTTTCATCTGCGGAGCGATTGCTGAAGTCGGTTGAAACTGCCGTGATCAGGGCCTGTTGCTCAGTCTTAATCAGGTCACACAGTGCGTTTAGCCACTGGATACGCTGCTCGGCCGGTGGCATGGGGTTACCCTGATAGGCCTTGCGTTGCAGCGCGAGGGTGCTGTCCAACTGGTTAATTTGCTCTTGGTTTTGTTCTAGGTAAGCGACGTTGGCGACCATGATTAAGTTCTCTGCGGTTCTGCGTGGACCTTGTTCGAGTAGTAGCACAGGGCTAAAACTGTTGAATTGAGATTTTTAGAGCAATTGCTCTATATTGTCAAATAGCCTACCGACTTTGCTTGAGCCTGTAGCTCTGTAAAAAGTTGGGTATTGCTGCCTGGCTTGCCGGTAAAATCGGCCAGCGGTAACACCTTTGCAGTGTCTGCGTGTACCTTTTGCTCAAACCCTCTTGCTCTTTGGAGCATTCAGTCATCATTAATGCAGTGAGACTTTGTCGCTTATGGCAGCTGTGCCGAAAACCCGCGAACGTATTATTCAGGTTAGCCTTGAACTGTTTAACAGCCAGGGCGAACGCAGCGTTACGACTAACCATATCGCTGAGTTCATGGGCATTTCCCCCGGCAATCTGTATTACCACTTCCGCAATAAGCAGGCGATCATCGCTGAGCTGTTTATCCGTTACGAAGCGGACGTCGACAGTTTCTTGCGGCTGCCTGAGGGTCGTGAACTCAGTCTTGCAGACAAGAATTTCTATTTTGAGTCGCTGCTTGATGCGATGTGGCGCTATCGGTTTTTACACCGCGACCTTGAGCATTTACTCGACACTGATCCCCTTTTGGCCGAACGTTACCGGCTGTTCTCCCAACGCTGCCTGCAGGGGGCGCAGGCTATCTATGAAGGGTTCTGCGATGCCGGTATTTTGCTGATGACGGCCGAGCAGGTGGAGGCGCTTACCCTTAATAGCTGGATTATCCTGACCTCGTGGGTGCGTTTTTTGTGCACCTTGCACGGCACCTCGGGCGATCTCAGTGAAGGGGTGTTGCGGCGGGGGATTTATCAGGTGATGGCGCTGGAGATCGGTTTTACCGCCCCGAAAGTGCGTGCCAAGGTTGAGGCGCTGCATCAAGGTTACTGCGTGCCGCTCCAGGCTTTTGTATAGCGGCTATCCGCGCTTGGCGCGCAGGCTAAACCACTGCGGGATGCGCCGTTCAAGGTAGTAGCCAGGGCGTTTGGGCGAGCCGTCAATGAAGCCAACGTGACCGCCTTTGGCGTGCAGTTCGAATTCGATGCAAGTGGCCAGCTCATGCGGTTCCGGCAGGCTGTGTTCGAATACGAAGGGGTCGTCCTTAGCCTGGATTAACAGGGTCGGTGTGCTGATTTTTCCGAGAAAATAGCGGCTCGAAGAGCGTTTGTAGTAGTCCTGGGCGTCACTAAAACCATGGAGTGGGGCGGTGACCTTGCCGTCGAAGTCCCAGAAGGTACGCATGCCGTCGAGCGGGCCGAGCTTTTCAAGTATTGATAACTGGTCGGCCTGGCCGCTGTGGCTGAACAGGCGCTGCTTGTCTTTGATGTAGGCCACCATCTCGCGCATGAAATGGGCCTGGTACACCTTTGAAAACCCCATGCCGATGCGGTCCGCGCACTGGTCGAGGCGGAAGGGCACCGAAACCGCCACCGCGCCCTGCAACAGGCTGTTTTCACCGGTTTCCCCAAGGTACTTGAGCAGGACATTGCCGCCGAGCGAATAGCCAGCGGCATACAGCGGTGCGGTTGGGCGTTGGGCACGCAGGTGAGCGACCGTTTCAGCCAGGTCTTCGCTGGCGCCGGAATGGTAGCCGCGGGGTAACAGATTGGGCTCGCCCGAACAGCCTCGCCAGTTCAGGGCAACACTGGCCCAGCCTTGGGCAGCAAGCGATTGTTGCACGCCAAGGATGTACAGCGAGTTGGATGAGCCGGTCAATCCATGCAGCAGCAGAACCAGCGGGGCGTCGATCTGGTGTGGGCCGTACCAGTCCATATCCAGAAAATCGCCGTCTTCGAGCCACATGCGTTCACGACGACGTTCAAGCTTGGGTGGGGTACGGCACATTGAATTCCACAGCGTCTGCGAATGCGCGCCCGGAAGCCACCATGCTGGTTTGAATGAATTATTCATGCGTGTTGCCGGCGGATGGACCATGAGCGCCTGTATTCGAGTCCCGTAAACCTAAGGCGCCAAGGCTTAGGCACTGCGCTCCCATAACGAGTAATACACCTGTCCAGATTTTTTCTCGCGATGTAAGCGCCAGTTACTCGGCAAGCCCAGTCTTGACGGTGCATTTTCGCTCTCGCAATAGACCCAGGCATCATCGCTTAGCCAGCCGCGGGACTCAAGCAGTTCGCAGGTAGGGAGCAGCAGGTCTTGATGGAAGGGTGGGTCCAGGAATACCAGGTCGAATGCTGTTGCAGTCTGGTTTTGCAGATAATTAAGTGCATCGCTTTGCAAGAGCTGGCCATTGTCACAGCGCAGGGTTTGCAGGTGCCCGCGCAGCGATGCCACCGAATCAGGATTCAAATCGAGCGCTAATGCGCTGGAGGCCCCGCGAGAGAGGGCTTCCAGGAACAGGGCGCCGCTGCCGGTAAAGGGGTCGAGTACGCGAGCGCCTTCAATGTATGGCGCCAACCAGTTGAACAGGGTTTCACGCACTCGGTCAGGGGTTGGGCGCAGGCCCTGTGCGTCCGGAAACGTAAAGCGTCGTGAGCCCCACTCCCCGCCGATGATACGCACCTGACCCAGACCGCCGTGGGCGCCCGTTCTACTTGCTTGTTTACTCATTAATGCTCCGGAACGCCCAGCGGCTGCTCGGCAGGGGTGTCAGTGGGTGGCGGCAGTGGCTTTTGATCGACTGTCGGGCCAGCGGTCACTACGACCAGTGCATCTGGGTCCAGGTGTTTGGCCATGGCCACTTTGACCTGCTCGACGGTCAGCGCCTGCGTCTTCTTCATAAAGGTTTCGAGATAGTCGAGTGGCAGATTATAGAAGCCGATCGCACCCAGTTGGCCGACAATTGCCGAGTTGCTTGCTGTCGATAGCGGGAAGCTACCGGCCAGTTCGCGCTTGGCATTGTCCAGTTCTTTCTCGGTTGGGCCATTTTTCAGGTACTGGCGCAACAGGTCCTTGACTAGCTTCAGCGTGCCTTCGCTGAGTTCGGCACGGGTTTGCAGGTTGATCATGAACGGGCCGCGTACTTGCATGGCGGTGAAGGCGGAGTACACGCCGTAGGTCAGGCCACGTTTCTCACGGACTTCCTCCATCAGGCGCGTGCCGAAACCGCCACCACCGAAAATCTGGTTGCCCATGTACAGCGCTGCGTAATCCGGATCCGCTCGGTCAATTCCCAATTCAGCCAGCATCAGGTGAGTTTGCTTGGACGGGAACTCAATATGGTTGTTACTGGCAGCTGGGGTTTGTGGCTCGGCGATAGCCGCCAAGGCAGGGCCTTTTGGCAGCGCCGCGGAGACTTTGGCGGTAATCGCCTCGGCTTCGCTGCGGCTCAGGTCGCCAACCAGGGCAATCACTGTGTTTCCAGCGGTATAGGCTTTTTTATGGAAGGCTTTAAGCTGCTCGATCGTGATCCCGGGGATTGATTCCTCGGTGCCGTCACTTGGGTGCGCGTAGGGGTGCTGGCCGTACAGCTTCTCAAACAGTTCTATACCGGCAAGGCTGCCAGGGTTTTGCTTCTGGTATTCGAAGCCGGCCAGAACCTGGTTCTTGATGCGAATGAAAGAATCTTGCGGGAACGTCGGCTCGCCGATGACCTGATTGAACAGGGCCAAAGCTGGCTCGCGCTCCTTTTTTGCGCTCAGGCTGCGCAGGCCTGTAACCGCCATGTCACGGTATGAGCCATTGCTGAAGTCGGCGCCGAGGTCTTCAAAACCGGCTGCAATCTGGCTGACATCCTTGCCTGGCACGCCTTCGTTGAGCATGGCGTTGGTCAGCATCGCCAGACCGTGAGCGTCGCCATCCTGACTGCTGCCAGCGGCAAAGGTCAGGCGCAGGTCGAACATCGGCAACTCGTGAGCCTCGACGAACAACACCTTTGCGCCTTCGCTGGTTTTCCAGGTCTGGATGTCCAGCTTGCGGTGGCTGACCGTCTCGCTCATTTCGCTGAGCGATTGCAGTTTGCCGCCGCTTTTGACCTCGGCAGTTTCTGCGTTGGCAACGAGGCTGGCGAGCGAGAGAGTCGACAGCAGGGCCAGGCTCAACAGGCCAGGGCGCAGGTAATTGCGCTTATTCATCGCTCTTCTCCTCTGGTAGAACATAAGCGACGCTGAGGCGCTCGCGGGTAAAGAATTTCTTGGCAGCTGCCTGGATGTCCGCAGGGGTCACGGCTTCAAGTTCACTGAGTTCCTTATCCATTAGCGTCCAGGACAAGCCGACCGTTTCCAGTTGGCCAATCGAGGTAGCCTGGCTGGTTATCGAGTCGCGCTCGTAAACCAGGCCGGCGATCACCTGCGCACGTACGCGGGCAACTTCTTCAGCCGAGGGTGGGTTGTTTTGCAGGTCTTTCAATTCCTTCCACAGTCCTGCCTCGGTCTGCTCGATGGTTTTGCCTTTTTGCGTGTTTGGCGTGGCCGTGAGCATGAACAGGCTATCGCCACGCGGGTAGGGGTCATACCAGGCTGATGCGCCAGAAACCAACTCTTGCTCACGCTCAAGATGAGTCGGCAGGCGTGCGCTGTAGCCGCCGTCAAGCAGGGCCGCGATCAGGCGCAGGGCGTGAACGTTGCGGGGTTTTTCGGCTGTGGCCAGGCCCGGTACGTTAAACCCCATCATCAGGCTTGGCAGTTGGGTCTTGAGGTGCAGGGTCAGGCGGCGCTCGCCCGGCTCGTCGAGATCCTTGGGGATCTTGACCGCTGGCACGGCACGCTTGGGGATAGCGCCAAAGTACTTCTGTGCAAGTTTTTTGACTTCGGCTTCACTGACATCACCAACAACCACCAGCGTGGCATTGTTTGGTGCGTACCAGGCTTGATACCAGTCGCGCAGTTCATCGATGCTCATGCGCTGCAGATCCGCCATCCAACCGATGGTTGGGTTGTGGTAGCCGCTGGCGGGATAGGCCATTGCCTTGAAACGTTCGTAGGCCAGGCTGGTCGGTTTGTCGTCCGTGCGCAAGCGCCGTTCTTCTTTGATCACTTCGATTTCGCGCTTGAACTCCTCGGCAGGCAGCTTCAGCGTGGCCATGCGGTCGGCTTCGAGCTCCATCGCCACGCTCAGGCGGTCGCGGGCAAGCACCTGGTAGTAAGCGGTGTAGTCATCGCTGGTGAAGGCGTTTTCTTCAGCGCCGAGGTCGCGCAGTACATGCGATGCCTCGCCAGGCCCGAGTTTGCTGCTGCCTTTGAACATCATGTGTTCAAGGGCGTGGGAAAGGCCGGTGCGCCCTGGGGTTTCAAAGCTGGAGCCCACTTTGTACCAGAGCTGGGAAACCACCACGGGGGCGCGATGATCCTCACGGACAATGACCTTGAGGCCATTGTCGAGGCTGAACTCATGAGTAGCTTGGGGCTCGGCGGCGAATGCTGTAAGCGGAATGCAAAGCATGCCAATCAGCAGGCCGGTAGCGCGGCGGGCAATGGTATTCATAAGGAGGTGGTCACCGAAGATAAGGGTTCGCCAGGTAAGGGTGGTGGGGCGCAAATCGGCGCGCCTGAAGCGTTTGAGGTTGATAGGCCAACAAGTGATTCTTCTCCAGCTCAATCCGGCGTCTTGGCAGATCATCACATACGAAGCATTCATTAATACAGCCGCGAGCAGCGACTGGTCAGTCTGATGCGCGAGGGCTTAGCGTCTGCCGGTACTGAGATGCTAGGATACTCATCCGTTTTACTGACGACCATGCCTGTAAACGTGACTAAAAACTACCATCAGAAGGTTTGCTGCGACTATTTGTCCTGCGCCGCCTGGGTTTTTAGCGTGGATACTGGCATGTCGCTTCTTTGAGATAGCCGGCCTCCATGTTTGGTTCCAACGACGAAAAGAAGACCCCAGCAGCGTCTGACACGGATACGCCCGTGCAAACTGCTGATACAACTGCCGAGAAGAAAGGCCTGTTTGGCTGGTTGCGCAAGAAAGCGCCAGAACCAACAGCTGTTCCGGCCGAACCCCTTGCGCCCGCTGAGCCGAGCGCACCTGCCGCTAAGCCTGATGAGCTGCCGACTGTCAACGTGGTTGAAGCGCCGCAAGACGCAAGCCCTGAGCCCGCTGTTGCACCGGCCGCGCCTGTAGTTGCGCCAGCCCAGCCAAGTGCTGGCGCTGTCACTGAGGCGGTTGCCTCATCGCCTGTCGAGCAAGAAAAGCCCGGTAACCAGGGCGGTTGGTTTAATCGCCTCAAGCAAGGTTTGTCGAAGACCAGCGCTGGCCTCGGTGAAGGCATGGCCAGTTTGTTTCTCGGCCAGAAAACCATCGATGACGACCTGATCGACGAAATTGAAACACGATTGCTGGTGGCCGACGTTGGCGTCGAGGCGACTACGCTGATTATCGAGAACCTGACCCAGAAGGTCGCGCGCAAGCAACTGACCAACGTCAATGCGCTGTACAAGTCCTTGCAAGACGAGCTGGCGGCGCTGCTCAAGCCGGTCGAGCAGCCGCTGAAGATCGACAGCAGCAAGACCCCTTATGTAATCCTGGTGGTCGGGGTCAACGGCGCGGGCAAAACCACGACTATCGGTAAAATCGCGAAAAAACTGCAGCAAGATGGCAAGAAAGTCATGTTGGCTGCGGGCGACACCTTCCGCGCGGCGGCTGTTGAGCAATTGCAGGTCTGGGGAGAACGCAACAATATTCCGGTCATCGCCCAGCACACTGGCGCTGACTCGGCCTCGGTGATTTTTGATGCGGTACAAGCCGCCAAGTCCCGTGGCGTGGATGTATTGATCGCGGATACCGCTGGCCGCCTGCACACCAAAGACAACCTGATGGAAGAGCTGAAAAAAGTCCGTCGGGTCATGGGTAAGCTCGACGACACCGCTCCGCACGAGGTTCTGTTGGTGCTGGATGCTGGTACCGGGCAGAACGCGATCAACCAGGCTAAACAATTCAACCAGACGGTGAACTTGAGTGGTTTAGTCTTGACCAAGCTGGATGGTACCGCTAAAGGTGGCGTGATCTTCGCCCTGGCCAAGCAGTTTGGCTTGCCGATTCGCTATATCGGCGTTGGCGAGGGGATCGATGATTTGCGTACTTTTGTTGCAGATGACTTCGTCAAGGCACTGTTTGCCGAGCGTTAGTTTACTGCCTAGGATCTTTCGAAAAGCACAGTTGCGGTTCGAAAGGTTCTCACTTGTTTTTGATTAGGACACACCCTCGATGATTCGATTCGAGCAGGTCGGTAAGCGTTATCCGAATGGACATGTCGGGCTCCACGAACTCAGCTTTCGTGTGCGCCGGGGTGAATTTTTATTCGTCACCGGCCATTCCGGCGCGGGCAAAAGCACCTTGTTGCGCCTGATTTTGGCGATGGAACGACCAACCAGCGGCAAGTTGTTGCTGGCCGGGCAGGACCTGGGGCAAATCACCAATGCGCAGATTCCGTTCCTGCGTCGACAGATCGGGGTGGTGTTCCAGAATCATCAATTGCTGTTTGACCGCAGCGTTTTCGACAACGTGGCCTTGCCGCTGCAGATCCTTGGCTTGTCCAAGGCCGAGATCGGCGAGCGGGTTGGCTCGGCCCTTGAACGTGTGGCTTTGTCGGACAAGGCCGAGCAGTTCCCGGGCGACCTTTCCACGGGCCAGCAACAGCGTGTCGGCATTGCCCGCGCCATTGTCCACCGCCCGGCGTTGCTCTTGGCGGATGAGCCAACCGGCAACCTGGACCCACGCTTGGCCGCAGAAATCATGGGCGTGTTTGAAGACATTAACCGCCTGGGCACCAGCGTGCTGATTGCGAGTCACGATCTGGCGTTGATCGCGCGCATGCGTCATCGAATGCTGACATTGCAGCGCGGCCGTTTGATTGGTGATGGAGACGCTGTCTAATGAGTGCGACTCGTATGCCCCCACCGCAGCCTGCACAACGTGTTGGTGCTGCGCCGAAAAAAGCGGAACACAACAGCCTTGATGATGGCCCGGATTTCAAGACCCAGTTGCATTCCTGGTTGGAGAACCACCGCGCCAGCCTGGCTGACAGCATTCGTCGACTGGCCAAGCAGCCGATTGGCAGCTTCTTTACCTGCTTGGTGATGGCAGTTGCTCTGAGCTTGCCGATGGGTTTGTCATTGTTGCTCAATAATGTCGAACGCCTTGGCGGCTCATGGCAGCGTGCGGCGCAGATCTCATTGTTTCTGCAGATTGACGCAAGCGACGCGGATGGCCAGGCGCTGCGCGAACAAATCGGCAAGATGGATGATGTGGCAGAGACCGATTGGGTCAGCCGCGAGCAAGCTTTGGCAGAGTTCCAGGAGCAATCCGGCCTGGGCCAGGCGCTCAAAGAGTTGCCTGAAAACCCATTGCCTGGCGTGGTGCTGGTCACCCCAAAAGAGGTCGATAAGGTGGCGCTTGAGGCGCTGCGAACGCGGCTTGCGGCATTGCCCAAGGTGCAGCAGGCGCAACTGGACTTGCTTTGGGTTGAGCGGTTGACCGCCATTCTCAAACTGGGCGAGCGCTTTATCTTTGGTCTCACCTTGTTGCTGATCATGGCGCTGTTGCTGGTGATTGGTAATACCATCCGCTTGCACATTGAGAACCGGCGAACGGAAATCGAGGTTATCAAGCTGGTCGGCGGCACGGACAGCTACGTGCGCAGGCCTTTCCTGTACATGGGCGCACTCTATGGCCTGGGCGCTGGTGTCCTGGCTTGGCTGGTGCTCGCATACGGCCTGCACTGGCTCGATGGCGCTGTGGTGCGCCTGGCCGATTTGTATGGCAGCGACTTCAGTTTGGGCGGGGTTGCGGTAGCCGATGGTCTGTCACTACTACTCGGCGCGGTGCTGCTCGGTTATATTGGCGCTTGGCTAGCGGTAGCGCGACATTTGCGCGAGCTGGCTCCCAAGTGACAAGTTATTGATTTGATTGATATTGACTATTAGTAACGGAACTCGTAAAGACGTTATAAGTCATATTGAGCAGTGCTAGACTGCACCTGTTTAAGTCGTTCGGAGGATACAAATGTCCACTTCCTTGCAACCTGTTCATGCGTTAGTTCCAGGCGCCAACCTGGAGGCTTATGTGCATGCGGTCAACAGCATTCCGCTGCTGACTCCAGAGCAGGAGCGCGAGCTGGCCGAAAGCCTCTTCTACCAACAGAATTTAGAGTCTGCTCGGCAAATGGTGCTCGCTCACCTGCGCTTTGTCGTGCATATCGCGCGTAGCTATTCGGGTTATGGTCTTGCGCAAGCCGACCTGATCCAGGAAGGCAACGTCGGCCTGATGAAGGCGGTAAAACGATTCAACCCAGAAATGGGCGTGCGCTTGGTGTCGTTCGCGGTGCACTGGATTCGTGCAGAGATCCACGAGTTTATCCTGCGTAACTGGCGCATCGTCAAAGTGGCGACCACAAAAGCCCAGCGCAAGCTGTTCTTTAACCTGCGCAGCCAAAAGAAGCGTCTGGCCTGGTTGAACAATGACGAAGTCAACGCAGTGGCTGAAAGCCTTGGCGTCGAACCACGTGAAGTGCGTGAGATGGAGAGCCGTCTGACAGGTCACGACATGGCTTTCGACCCTGCAGCGGATGACGATGATGATCGTGCCTTCCAGACGCCAGCGCAGTACCTTGAGGATCACCGCTACGATCCTGCGGTGCAGCTTGAGGACGCTGACTGGAGCGACAGCTCTACGGCGAACCTGCATGAAGCGCTGGACGGCCTGGACGAACGCAGTCGCGACATTCTCTATCAGCGCTGGTTGTCTGAAGAGAAGGCTACGCTGCATGATCTGGCCGCCAAGTACAATGTCTCTGCTGAGCGAATCCGCCAGTTAGAGAAGAACGCAATGAGCAAGCTCAAAGGTTCGATTGCTGCCTGAGCGTAGCGATTCAAGAAGCCGCACTGATGTGCGGCTTTTTTCTGTCTGAGGAAAAGTATGAAGTTGCCGCCGTTGCGAGTTCAGCACTGGTTAATTTTTGCCGGTGTTGCGCTGATCTTTTTTAGCTGGGGCGCGTGGTTGATGCGCGGTCCGCAAGTGGTCGAGCCGCTGGCCTGGCTACAGAAGTGGCAGACCGATATCTTTGCCCCGCTGGCGGGCGACCAACTGACACTTGAGCGTCTGAGTGATCAGGTCGAGGAGGGCGGGGAATTATGGCTGCAACCGCGTCTTGACGGTTCTCGGTTGTTGTATCGGGGCGAGTTGCAGGCCGATGATCAAGTCTGGAGCGTCGAAGCCCGGATTTTCCTGGACGATGATGAGTTGGTCAGTCTGATGGCGGCAGCTGGTGTCGACGAGACAGGCGAGGAGCAGCCGCTGAGTGCGCAGTTGGTCAGGCAACTGGGGCATTATGAAATTATCTACCTGAGCCTCAAGCCATTGGACGATGTCAGCTCGGCGCAGATCATCAGCAGTCTGGGTCAGCCCAAGCTACGCCTGGAGCTCAAGGAAGGAGGCCAAGCCCTGGTCTTTCCCCAGTTCGGTTTGACCGCGCATACCCTTGATGACGACGTTGACCTGCTGTTTGTGGTGCCGCAGCGCTTGCTTGCACCCTAGTGCTGCGCGAGCTACTTGCCTAGCGCGGCGGCTAACCATTGCGGCTTTGATGGGCTGAGTTGATCCAGGTAATGACTGCCGCCAAGTTGGCGCATTTGCCGCCGAATCCAACTTGCTCGGCGGTTGATATAGGCGGTCGGTTTGCTGGCGCTCCATTTGCGAGGGTTGGGCAGCACTGCCGCCAGCAGACTCGCCTGATGGGCCGACAAATAAGGCGCGCCAACGCCGAAGTGGTGCTCTGCCGCAGCCTGTGCCCCGAATACGCCAACGCCCCATTCGACGCTGTTCAAATACACTTCGAGAATACGTTGTTTCGGCCAGAACAGCTCGATCAGGCCAGTGAACCAGACCTCGATGCCCTTGCGCAGCCAGCTACGTCCCGACCAGAGAAACAGGTTCTTGGCGACTTGCTGGCTAAGGGTGCTGGCGCCGCGCACGTTGCCGCCTTCTTGATTGTGCTCGATGGCTGCGCGGATCGCGGCAATATCAAAACCCCAGTGATCGGCAAACTTCTGGTCTTCACCGGCGATGACCGCGACTTTCAAATCGTCGGGCAACGCTGCCCATGGTCGCCAGGTACGCTGCAGGTCGATTGGCGTGCCATCCATCCAGGACTGCACCTTGCGCTCGACCATCAGCGCGCTGCCCGGCGGTGGCACCCAGCGTAAAACCAGGACCAGCAAGGCCGAACCGGCCATGAACCAGAGCAGGGATTTAATCAGGATGCGGCGGATGGTTTGCAACATGCGTGCTTGGCCCGGCGGAGTTTGCGAGCCATTATAACGATCGTACTGGCCTTGTCTGGAGTGATTGATGGCGCGTTTGTGGATAATCTTGTCAGCCGTTGCTGGATTCAGCGGCGTGGGTCTCGGTGCATTTGCTGCCCACGGCTTGAAGAAAACCCTCAGCAGCGACTATTTAGCGGTGTTTCAAACGGGCACCCATTACCAGCTGATCCATGCGTTGGCGCTGTTCGGGGTTGGGCTGCTTGCGCTTCATGTGCCGGGGCGCTGGGTCACTTTGGCGGGGGCATTCTTTACCGCAGGTATAGTGCTGTTTTCCGGTAGCTTGTATGCGTTGAGTCTGAGCGGAATTGGTAAGTTGGGAATTATCACTCCGTTTGGTGGCCTGGCTTTTCTGCTGGGTTGGCTGTGCTTGGGCGTAGCTGCCTGGCGCATAACGCCGAACTGAACGATTTGGGTTAGCCTCTAAATTGACTCGTGCGTCAGAAAACAGATCAAATGAAGCTGTTTAGCCTTGGTCATCGCGTTTGATCGGGCTAGAATGCTGGCCCCTCTAGATTTGTGACCGTTACGTCATGCGCATTCAATTGAATGGCGAGCCACTTGAGCTTGCCGATGGCCAAACCGTCGCCGGGCTGATTGCTCAGCTAGACCTGACGGGCCGCCGCGTTGCGGTCGAGCTCAACTTGGATATCGTGCCGCGCAGCCAGCACGCCAATACTGTGTTAGCTGATGGTGATCGGGTTGAAGTCGTCCATGCCATTGGTGGCGGCTGAGTTCGTCCCGCATCCTGTCGATTCATTTTTGCCAGGTGCTCTAAGTTACGCCGCCCATGCGCGGCGCTTGGCTTAAAGCGCGCAACCCGCACGAGGAGTTTTCGATGAGCCAAGTTCGTAACGACAAGCCTTTTACGCTCGCCGGTCGTACCTATCAATCACGTTTGCTGGTTGGTACCGGAAAGTACCAAGATATGGAGCAGACCCGGGTTGCCATTGAAGCTTCTGGCGCCGAGATCGTTACCGTAGCGGTGCGCCGCACTAACATCGGCCAGACGCCGGGTGAGCCAAACCTGCTTGATGTGATTTCGCCTGATCGCTACACCATCCTGCCCAACACTGCGGGCTGCTATGACGCTGCCGAGGCTGTGCGTACCTGTCGTCTGGCTCGCGAACTGCTTGATGGTCACAATCTGGTCAAGCTTGAAGTGTTGGCCGATCAGAAAACCCTGTTTCCCAACGTTATCGAAACCATCAAGGCAGCCGAAATCCTGATCAAGGATGGCTTTGATGTGATGGTTTATACCAGCGACGACCCGATTATCGCCCGCCAACTGGCCGAGATGGGCTGCATCGCGGTAATGCCACTGGCGGGTTTGATTGGTACTGGCCTGGGTATTTGCAACCCTTATAACCTGCGCATCATCCTCGAAGAGGCCACGGTGCCGGTGTTGGTTGATGCCGGTGTGGGTACTGCATCAGATGCCACCATCGCCATGGAACTGGGTTGCGAGGCGGTGCTGATGAACAGTGCCATTGCCCATGCGCAGAACCCGGTGATGATGGCTGAAGCCATGAAGTACGCCATTGAAGCTGGCCGTCTTGCCTATTTGGCAGGGCGTATGCCGAAGAAACTTTATGCCAGTGCATCGTCGCCGCTTGAGGGTATGATTCGCTGATTAATCACGGGAAAACTACTGCGCTAGGGTTTTCGTGTTTCATTTTCTTAATTATTTGTCATCCGGCATTGGCCAGATTCTTGGCCCCGGATGGCGTAGTACGATCGAATTAAAGAGTACGAAATGACTGATTCCCCACAGGCCACGCCTGAAACCTCGCCCAAGCTGCGCACCATCAAGAGCTTTGTTATGCGTGCTGGGCGCATGACTGAAGGGCAGCAGCGGGGGCTGGATCAGGGGCTGAGCAAGTTTGGCTTGAAGCTTGAGGACGGCCCGCAGGATTTTGATGCGGTGTTCGGTCGCCAGGCACCACGCACCTTCGAGATCGGTTTCGGCATGGGCCATTCCTTGCTTGAGATGGCTGCCGCGGCGCCTGAGCATGACTTTATCGGCGTCGAGGTGCACCGCCCCGGTGTGGGTGCCTTGCTCAATGGATTGCTCACCCAGAATCTCAGCAACGTGCGCGTTTATAGCTGCGATGCATTGGAAGTGCTGCGTAACTGTGTGGCCGACAACAGCCTTGACCGGCTGATGTTGTTTTTCCCTGATCCGTGGCACAAGGCCCGGCATCACAAGCGCCGCATTGTTCAACTCGAATTTGCCGAGCTTGTACGGCAAAAACTCAAAGTGGGCGGTGTGCTGCACATGGCAACCGACTGGCAGCCCTATGCCGAGTACATGCTGGAAGTGATGAGCGCGGCGCCTGGCTATCAAAACCTGGCTGCTGATGGCCAATACGTTCCACGCCCTGCCGAACGGCCCATTACCAAGTTTGAACGCCGTGGCGAACGACTTGGCCATGGCGTCTGGGATCTAAAGTTCGAACGCCAGAACTGAGTGCCTGAGGCTGGTGAGCTGACGACTCATCAGCCTCGACAAAACGTTCAACGTCCCCCGCTAAACCTTAGTGTTTACAAAAATTTGCAATTCCACTGGTTAGCGCCAGCCCTCGTGATTCAAGCCCTGTGTGCCATGCAGCTGCATTAGCTCCAGGGTGGCCCATGAATTTATGAGGTATCCAAAGCAAATGCTTGTTTGAACAGGTAAACTGCGCCCGGATTTTAGCCCTTGAGTCCCATGTGCCTGCCTTTAGCACTGGCGATTGGGGTTAATCAAACAGCTAAATCATCAACTTCAAGGATGGAGTGCTAGGCCGGGAAATCCGGCGCCAGGATGGCTTCTCACCAAGACTGACCAATAAAGCCAAGCCCTTGCTTGTGCATAAAAAAACAGCGGTGCATGAAAGAAGTCTGCGCTGTGGGAGAGAGTACTGTGTTGCGAAAACTTTCGATTCTGTTGTTGGCTGCTGGGGCGCTGCAGGCTCAAGCCAAGGTTGATGAGGCGCAAGCTGTCCGGCTCGGTCAGGACCTGACGCCTCTGGGTGGTGAAATGGCGGGCAATGCCGCAGGCACCATCCCGCGCTGGGAAGGCGGACTGGCAACGCCGCCAGCCAACTATTCACCGGGTATGCATCACCCGGATCCATACGCGGGCGAGAAGCCTCTGTATCAGGTCAACAGCCAAAACATGAGCCAGTACAAGGCCAAGCTGCCTGCGGGTTTGAAAGTTTTGCTGGAAAAGAATCCAGATTATCACCTGCGTGTGTTTCCGACCCATCGTAGCGCTGCTGCACCGCAACGTATCTACGACGCGACTCGCTACAATGCGCTCAACGCCCAGCTGATATCCGGTGGTAACGGTGTGGAAGGCGTGGCATCGGGCATTCCATTTCCGCTTCCGCAAAACGGCCAGGAAGCCATCTGGAACCACATCATGCGTTACCGTGGCGACCAGATCAGCTTTGTGACAAACCAGGCCGCCGTGCTCTCAAATGGCGCCTACAACCTGCTCAAGCTCGAGCGCGATGTGTACTTTCTGTATGGCCGTGAGGGGGTAACGCCGAAGGACCTGGATAACACCTTGTTCTATTACAAATACAAGGTGGTTGCACCGTCCAAGCTGGCGGGGTCGGCGCTGGTTGTGCAGGAGACGCTTGACCAAGTATTGGCAATTCGCAAGGCCTGGCGCTTCAACCGTGGTGAGCGCCGTGTGCGTCGTTTGCCAATGCTGGCGTACGACACCCTGCAGCCCGACACCAATGGCATGGCCACGGCGGACGTTGTCGACTCCTACAATGGTGCACCCAATCGCTATGAGTGGAAGTTGTTGGGCAAGCAGGAAATGCTAGTGCCTTACAACAGCTACGCAGTGCACCAGAAAGGTATTCCCTACGAGACCATTCTGAAGCGCAACACGGTCAACCCTGACTTGCTGCGCTACGAGTTGCACCGGGTGTGGATTGTCGAGGCGGATTTGCGCAAGGGCTTTAGCCATCCTTATGCTAAACGGCGCTTCTACATTGATGAAGACAGCTGGCAAATCCTTGCGGTTGATCTCTACAACAAGGATGGCGAGTTGAGTGGCCTGCAAGAAAGCCATCCGATCAGCTACTACGATGTGCCGATGTTTGGCAGCACCCTGGAAACGATCTACGACTTCAAGGGCGAACGTTATTTTGTCGATGGGCTGGATAACAATGAGCCGATGTACAACTTCAATGCGGGCCTGACCCCACGTGATTTCACGCCGCAAGCGCTGCGTCGTTCGGGCAACTAAGGCCGTAAATGCGCCATTCAGACGCGGAAAAGCCGCCTTAGGGCGGCTTTTTGTGTGTGACTGCTGATACAGTTCTAACACGTTACGCGGATGGAGCTACGGAGATACAGGTGAAACAGGGGCCGCTCATCACGGCTATAAGTCTTGCCTATGTGCTGTGCTCTGAATGCTTAGCAACGTTGTCATTCACAGTTCTGCAGTAGGTCCAACGGGTCTGAGCGCTGCCAACTCCAGATTTGCTGGTGGTCATCCGACCTATGCTGGTTTGCTGCTACAAACTGTTGGTGCTGAACCTTGAGCTGGCTACGCTACGTGGAGTTTCCAGGCCCAGTTGTCGGCTAACTTGAGGGTTTTGATACTCAACCAGTGGCAAGGTCGTTGGCCTCGTGTACCGGCTCTTGCTTGGCAAGGGCATAAGGTGCGTAGGATGTTCGGCCCGCTTTGTTGATGGTTCAGCTCAAAGCAGACAAGCTGCCGTAAAAACCGATTCCTTCATATAAAGCTCCTGTGCAACTGTTCATGGATTTAATCTACTCCAAGGCGGCGGGTGGCGTTAGATGGATTGGTCATAGCCAGCTGATTGATATTCCCTTAACAGCGGGTACTGATCTGAAGGCCAGAGCCCACGGGCGATGCGCTTGAGTTGATAGGGGTATTTGCAGTCGACCAATCGTCGTGACGGTGTTCACTGGCCCTTCAAGCTGTCACATTCCTGCCTGCTTAGACATCAAGCACGGCATCCACGAGGATAGATTGTTGATTTACGACAGCTTGCAACGCACCTTTGGCTACCAGCAATTTCGTCCTGGCCAGGAGGCCGCGATCAAGGCGGTGATGGCTGGTCGTTCGGTCGCGGCAATATTTCCGACCGGCTCCGGCAAGTCGATGTGTTATCAGTTGCCAGCCATGCACTTGCCCCACCTGACCTTGGTGGTCTCGCCGCTACTGGCCTTGATGCAGGACCAGTTGGCGTTTTTGCAGCGCCATTCGATCAAGGCGGCCAGTATCGATTCAGCCCAAAGTCGAGAGCAAACCGCCCAAGTGATGCGCGAGGCCAAGAGTGGCGAGCTCAAGGTCTTGATGATTTCGGTCGAGCGCTTGAAGAATGAGCGCTTTCGCAACTTTATCCAGCAAGTGCCGATCTCGCTGCTGGTGGTTGACGAGGCGCACTGCATCTCTGAATGGGGGCATAATTTCCGCCCCGACTACCTGAAACTGCCGGAGTATCGACGCCAGTTCAACATTGCCCAGGTCTTGCTGCTTACCGCGACGGCAACCCCGCCGGTCATCGCCGACATGCAGCAGAAATTCGAGATAGCCGAGGCGGATGTGGTGACCACCGGCTTTTATCGGCCCAATCTTAACTTGTGGGTCGAGCCCGTTGCCGGTTCTGACAAGCAGCGGCGCTTGGTCGAATGGTTATCGGCCAAGGCCGGGCAGCCCAGTATTGTCTATGTGACCCAGCAGAAAACCGCTGAGCAGGTGGCTGATTTGCTGGAGGCCAAAGGTTTTCCTGCCAGTGCTTATCATGCCGGAATGCCGCATGAGCGGCGTGAGTCGATCCAGTGCCAGTTTATGGGCGGTCAGTTGAACTGCATCGTCGCCACCATCGCCTTTGGCATGGGCATCGATAAAAGTGATATCCGCAATGTAGTGCATTACGACCTGCCAAAGTCGGTGGAGAACTACAGCCAGGAAATCGGCCGCGCCGGGCGTGATGGCCAGCCTTCGGATTGTTGGGTCATGGCCAACCGCGACAGCCTCAATGTGCTGGAAAACTTCGTCTACGGCGACACGCCCGAGCTGGAGGGCATTGCTCATGTGCTCGATGAGCTGCTCGCCAGTGGCGCGGACGGGCAGTGGGAACTGACATTCAATGCGCTCTCCGAGCAAAGCAATATCCGTTTGCTGGCCTTGAAAACACTGTTGGTGCAGTTGGAACTAAGAGGCATTATCGCGCCTAAATATGCCTATTTCGCCGAATATCGCTTCAAATATTCGATTGAGCCTGAACAGTTGATCGCCAAGTTCGACGGTGAGCGCCGAGCGTTTGTCGAGGCCTTGGTGGCGTCATCGAAACGCGCGCGAACCTGGTGCACTGTCGACTTCGATCAGCTTTACCAGCAGCACCAGGCTGAGCGTAACCGAGTGGTAAAAGCACTGGATTACTTTCAGGAAAATGCCTGGATCGAGCTTGAAAGCAAGCAAATGACCGAGGTCTACACTGTGCTAGATGCTGCGTTTGACCTCGCCCAGCTCAGCGCAGAACTGCATCGCTATTTCAAGCAACAAGAGCACAGTGAGATCAAACGTATTCACGCCATGCTCGACTTGTTTGCCAGTGATACCTGCCTGAGCCAGCGGCTAGCCCGTTACTTTGGTGATGAGCAGGCGCCGTTGCAGTGTGGGCATTGTTCGGTGTGCCGGGGGCAGGTTGCGCGCTTGCCCAGCCCGCCCGCCCTGGCGCCACTCAATCAGCAGTCGGTTAGCGCCTTGGGTGGCGAATTTATCCAGCGTTACCAAGGTTTAAAGGGGGGCAAGCCGAGTGACGAATGCCTGACCCGCTTCTTCTGCGGTATCAGCGTGCCGTTGCTGACCAAGTTAAAGGCGCGCAACCTGGCGGGATTCGCCGCCCTGCAGGATTACCCCTACGCCGAGGTGCGTGAGTGGGTCGAGGCGAGCGCATAACGGCTTAAGGTTGTCTGTGCGCCTGGCTTAGCGTCCATTGCAGCAGCTGGGCCGACAGACTATCGACCGCGCCACCGAAGGCTTCGACAACATGCTCCACAGAGGTGTCTGTTGCCGCTTGGCTGGCGCTGAAGCGTCTGCTGGCGATGATCTGTTGCTGGCTGTTGACGAGCTGCACATCGAGTTGAACCTGTGCCTGTGGTGCGCCATTACGGTATTCGCTCTGAAAGGCGCGCAGGCTGCTGACCAGCTGCAAGTCGGTTTGCAGGTGATTGTCATCACTGCTCACGGCGGCAAAGCTATTGGCATTGATAAAGCGGTCGATTAAACGATCACGGAGCATGGTCGGTGCCCGATCACTCCAGCGCACGCCTTGATAGGTGCTGATCTGGTTGCCATCGGGCAGCACAACAATCCGTGAGCTATCGAGAATCTGGCTGCTGCTCGGGCGGTTGACCTGCAAGGTCATAGAGCTGGGCGTTGCCTGTGTGCTGGCGCTCGGCGCAGTACTTGGCAAGCGATAGACATGCAACTGCTCGGGCTCGGGCAAGATCGAGCAGGCGCTGAGCACGAGCGCGCTGAATGCGAGGGCACTGATGCGGATAAACCGGCTCATGGCTGAAACTCCTTGATGGTATCGCTGCGCAGCAGGTAGGCCGGGTCGTCTTCAACGCGGCGTGAGAAAGAGCGAATAGTGCTCAGGGTGTCGCGCAGGTCATTGATTGCCGGACCCAGGTTGCTCACACCCTGCATGCCCTGGCGTAGCGCGTCTCGGTTCTCGTTGAGAATGCGCTCGATATTGCTGCTGCTGCGCTCCAGTGATGCGCTGATGCGCTCGATGTTGGCAAAGCTTTTGCGCCCGGAGTCATTGAGCAGGCTGTTGGCACTGCGCATCAGCTTGGCGGTTTCAGTGCTGGCGACGCTGATTTCCCTGGCGGTGTTGTTCAGCGTATCGCGCTGTTCGGCGACCATTGCAGTGACCGCTTTAAGATTTTTCAGCGTCTTGGAAACCTGTGTCAGGTTCTCGTCGTTGAGCAGGTGGTTGGCTTGGTTGATCAAGTGATTGACGTTGACCACCAAGTCATCGCCATTGGCGAGCAATTTGGACAGGGGAGAGCGATCAGCCAAGATTTTTGGCCGTTCGCCATCTTCGCTGAGCAGCGCCGGGCTTTTCGGTGTGCCGCCGTGCATCTGGATGACCGCAGTGCCGGTGATGCCGGTTATCGACAAGCGGGCGCGGGTGTCGGTTTTGATCGGTGTGCTGCTGGTAATACGAATCCAGGCGATGACCTTGCGCGGGTCCTTGGGGTCAAGGAACAGGCGCTGCACGTCGCCGATGGTGATGCCGCTGTACTGCACGGCGCTGCCCCGTGACAGGCCGCTCACGGTCTCGTTGAATACCACGCTGTATTCGTTGTATTGCTGGTCGGCGGAGTGCTTGCTCAACCAGATCGCAAAGACCAGCGCCGCGCTAACCACCAGCACGGTAAACAGGCCGATCAAAACATGATGTGCGCGAGGTTCCATTAAGCTCTCCGTGGCGCGTTGTCCGCTGCCTGCTTGGCCGCGCGTCCACGCGGGCCGTGAAAATACTGCTGAATCCATGGGTCGTCAGTTGCCGCGACCTTTTCCAGGGTGTCGGCCACCAGCACACGCTTCTGCGAGAGCACGGCAATGCGGTCACAAATGGTGTAGAGCGTGTCGAGGTCATGGGTGACCAAAAATACGCTGAGGCCGAGTGCGTCACGCAGGGTCAGAATCAGTTGGTCGAAATCAGCGGCGCCAATGGGGTCGAGACCTGCAGTGGGTTCGTCGAGAAACAGGATGTCGGGCTCCAGAGCCAAGGCGCGGGCCAGGGCTGCGCGCTTGATCATGCCGCCCGACAGCTCCGACGGGTATTTGTCGCCAGTCAGGCAGGGCAGCCCGACCAAGGCCAGCTTGACCCGTGCCAGACGTTCAGCCGAGGCGCGGCTAAGTTTGGCGTGCTCGATCAGTGGCAGCGCGATGTTCTCGGTCACGGTCAGCGACGAGAACAGCGCACCGCGCTGATAAAGCACACCAAAGCGGCGTTCGATCAATGAGCGCTGGTGTTCGTCCAGCTCCAGCAGGGTTTGCCCAAACACGTTGATGCGGCCTTCGTTGGGCGCGCGCAAGCCGACGATTGAGCGCAGTAGCACCGATTTGCCGGTACCAGAGCCGCCGACGACACCGAGCACTTCGCCACGGTATAAATCGAGGTCGAGATTTTCATGCACGCTCTGCGCGCCAAAGCGATTACAGAGCCCGCGCACTTCAATCACTGCATCCTTGGTCACCAGCCCATCTCCACCATGAATAACGCGAAAATGGCGTCGAGCAGGATCACCACGAAGATTGACTGGACCACGCTGGAGGTTGTGCGTTCACCCACCGACTGGGCGCTGCCGGTGACTTTGAAGCCTTCCAGGCAGCCGATGATTGCAATCAGGAAGGCAAAGATAGGTGCTTTGACCATGCCCACCAGAAAATGCTTCAGCTCGATGCTTTCGTGGAAGATGCTGATAAAGCTGGTGACCGAGATATCCAAGGTCAATGCACAGACCATGGCACCGCCGATGATGCCGCAAATCATTGCGATAAAGGTCAGCACGGGCAGGGCAATCAGCATGGCGTACACCCGCGGCACCACCAGCAGCTCAATCGGACTGAGGCCGAGGGTGCGGATGGCATCGATTTCTTCATTGGCCTTCATCGAGCCAATTTGCGCGGTGAAGGCGCTGGCTGTGCGCCCGGCCATCAAGATTGCCGTGAGCAGCACGCCAAACTCGCGAAGGAAGGAGAACGCGACCAGGTTGATGGTGTAGATGCTGGCGCCGAAGTCGGCCAGGATTGTGGCACCTAAAAACGCCACGACCGCGCCGACCAGAAAGGTCAGTAGCGCCACAATTGGCACCGCGTTGAGCCCGGTTTGTTGGAGGTGGGATGTCAGCGAGGTAATACGCCAGCGGCTGGGCTTGAACATGACGCTGAGCATGGTGCAGACGGTTAATCCAAAAAAACCGATCAGCTCGCGGGCCTTGCATAAGAAATCGTCAACAGCAATGCCGATGTGGCCAAAAAATTCAGTGATGGCGGAAGGGCGTGGCGCTGGGGGCGTTCTTCTCGATTCCGTGATGGCATGACCCACGCTTTGCAGCAGTTGGCGCCGCTCGGCGCTTAGCTGCGGTGAGCTGGCTTCAAGGGACTCGAGTCGCGCTTCGCCGAGTAGGTCGACAAGCAGGGCCGCGCCTGCGGTATCCAGTTGGTTGATATCGTTGAGTTCAATGGTCGCATCAGCAGCCACTGCTTCGCGTGCGCGCATGACTTGTGGCTCGAGCGTCGCGAAATGCGCCAATGTCCAATCGCCGCCAACGCGCAAGCCAGAACCTGCATCCTTGCGGTCTAATTGAAGCGCGTCAATAAAGGGGGCTGTCGTCATGGGTCCAGTCTAGCCTGCTCGCTTTGCTGGCAACAGTAGCAAACTTTGCACTGCTGTAACTGAATAAGGCTGTTTGTGCAGCGCCTTGGGCACTGGGCTAGAATCGCAGCCTCTACAAGGGACAGTCGCCAGGTGCGACACAACGCATGGACTGGAAATCGAGATGAAGAAACTTGCTTACCTGATTGTGGCGCTGGTGCTGGCTTACGGTTTTGCCAGGGAGCAGGGCATCTCGATCCCGGGGATCAGCGACACGGCCCCGGCTGCAAACTCCGAGCTCTTGCAGGCCTACAGCCGCCAGCAGAGTGATGTTCAGGTTCAAGGCTCTGGGGTTGTGGTCAAGGTGTTGCGTGATGATCTAAAAGGTTCGCGGCATCAGAAATTTATTCTCAAGATTGCAGGCGGTCCCAGCGTATTGGTCGCCCACAATATCGATCTTGCGCCACGCATTGATGGCTTGCGCGCCGGTGACAGCGTTGAGTTCTACGGCGAATACGAGTGGAACGCCAAAGGTGGCGTCGTGCACTGGACGCACCGTGACCCCGGACGCCGTCATGTTGATGGCTGGCTCAAGCATGACGGCAGGACGTTCGAGTAGCGGGGCTAGTCAATCATCTCGGCGCCGGAAATGACGGGGTCTGGTAGAGAGACCGGCGCCGGTGAGATTTGCAGGTACTTGATGCTCTCACGCGGAATCATCAGCAAGTCGCCATCGACTTCGATGGATAGAAAGGGTGACTCAAGTTGCTTGCGAATTCCCCGCGCAACCTCGACCGGATCCGAGCTTTGCTGGGGGAAGCGCATCGCCAGGCGCTGGCCGTCCTGGAAGTACAGATACAGATGTTTGATCGGTTTCATTCAGGTAGCTCCATTTACGGTGTGTCTGGCTGGGGCGTGGTTTTATCGGATTCTTTCAAAGCCTAGCCGCAGGGACTGGCTTGTGCGTAGCGATTATTCAGTTGTATTGAATGTTTGAAGCTGGCTAGTACGAGTCAGCGGCAATGCTCAGTAATTGCTCGATCAGCCATTGCAGTGCCGGGTCGCGTTGACGCTGGCTGAGGCTTACCACTTCGAGGTGGAAGGCTTCCAGCTCGAAGGGTAAATCAAACAATTGCAACGGTAGCAATGCTGCAAAGTGCCGCGCCAACTGGTCTGGCAGCACTGCGCCCAGGTCGCTGCTGGCAACAATATGCGCCGCTTGCAGATAATTGGGAGTGGTGTAGACCACTTCGCGCTGCAACCCTTGCTCATTGAGCCATTGATCGACCATGCCGCGAGTTTGCCCGCCGTGTACCCACAACTGGCGCAGCTTGAGGAACAGCTCAAGATCAACACCTTGGCTAACCAATGGGTGGTCTCTGCGCACCGCCAGTTGCAAGGTCTCGCTGGCCCAGTGCTGGCGGTTGAAGCGTGCAGGAATATCCAGGAAGCGACCCAGAACCAGGTCCAGATCACCATTATCCAGCGCCTCAATGGGTAAGCGTGGATTCAGGTGATGAATATCAATGCGGATGCCCGGCGCTGTGTCACTGAGCTTGCGCATCAGCTGTGGCATGCAAATCAATTCGACATAGTCGGTCAGCGCAATATTGAAGTGTTGGTTGCTGCTGGCGGGATCAAAGGTTTGTCCCGCGCTCAAGCTTTGCTCGATTTGCTGCAAGGCCATGCGAATTGGCCCTGCAAGTGCCTGTGCGCGGGGTGTTGGCTGCATGGTTCTACCCGTGCGGACCAATAGCGGATCATCAAGTAATACCCGCAAGCGATTAAGTGCATTGCTCACCGCTGGCTGGCTCAAGGCAAGGCGCTCAGCGGCGCGCGATACATTTTTTTCGCGCATGAGTGCATCAAGCACGCGCAGTAGATTGAGGTCGAAACTGAGTATATTCATCGGCTGAATAGTATGTATCACAATACTAAATTTCAATAATAGTAGCCGGTTGCTTATGGTGATGGGCGATCTTTTGCCCGCTCAATTACAAGAGGGATAACCATGAGCAGTGTTTTTGATATTCAGTGTGCCGCCGTTATTGGCGCCGGGACCATGGGCCGTGGGATTGTCATGAGCCTGGCCAATGCCGGCATCCAGGTTCTGTGGCTCGACAATAACGCGCAAATGCTGGAACAGGCGCTGGCTGTGGTCGCCAAGACCAACGAACACAACGTCAAATTGGAGCGCATTAGCGCTGAACAGTCGGCTGCGCGCTATGCCTGTATCACCCCGGTTGCAGATTACGCCGCGCTGGCCGATGCCGATCTGGTGATCGAGGCGGTGTACGAGAGCCTTGAGCTCAAACAGCAAATCTTTCGCACTCTGGATGCCACCCTCAAGCCGGGCGCGATTCTGGCGAGCAATACTTCGGCATTGGATATTGATGCAATCGCTGCTGTCACCCAACGCCCGGATCATGTGTTGGGCCTGCACTTTTTCAGCCCTGCGCACATCATGAAGCTGCTGGAAATCGTGCGCGGTGAAAAAACCTCGAAAGCTGTGCTGGATGCGGCCCTGGCGCTGGGCAAGCGCATTGGCAAAGTCAGTGTGGTGGCTGGAAACTGCAATGGATTTATTGGCAATCGCATGCTCCATACCTACGTGCGAGAAGCGCGGATGATGCTGCTTGAAGGCGCTTATCCGCATCAGGTCGACGCAGCCCTGCAAGGCTTTGGCTTTGCCATGGGGCCGTTCCGCATGTACGACGTGGTCGGTATTGATCTCGAATGGCGCGCCCGTGAGTTGGCGGGCAAGGGCCAGGATGCGCCAGAGGTGCAAGTGGACAATCGCCTTTGTGAACTGGGCCGTTTCGGGCAGAAGGCGGGCATGGGTTATTACCGTTACGCCGAAGGCAGCCGTCAGGCTGAGCATGATCCTGAAGTGGATGCATTGGTACTCGGCGTTTCCGAGCGACTTGGCTTCAGGCGCCGTGATATCGGTCCCGATGAAATCCTTGAGCGGTGCCTGCTGGCGCTGGTCAATGAAGGTGCGAAAATTCTTCAGGAAAATATCGCCGCCAACAGCCAAGACATCGACCTGGTCTATCTCAACGGTTATGGCTTCCCCGCTGATAAAGGCGGGCCAATGAGCTGGGCCGATAACCAGGGCGTGGCAGATATTCAGGCGCGTCTGCGCTATTTGCAGGAAAACCGTGGCGAGCATTGGCGGCCCGCACAGTTGATTTCGCAACTGGCTGCCAGCGGCAAAGGCTTCGCGGATGTGCAGGAGGGCTCGCTATGAGTTATCAGGCGCCGCTGCGTGATATGCGTTTTGTCATGCATGAGTTATTTGATATCAGCGCACACTGCCAAACTTTGGGTAACGGCCTTGATCGCGAGTTGATTGATGGTGTGCTTGAGGAAGCGGCGCGCTACGCCAGCGAGGTTGTTGCACCGCTCAATCGCAACAGTGACGAGCAGGGTGCAAGCCTGGTTGATGGCAAGGTGACTACGCCGGATGGCTTCAGTGAGGCTTACCAGCAATATGTGGATAACGGCTGGGCGAGCATGACCGGCCCAGCTGACTTTGGCGGGCAGGCGCTGCCGCAGCTGCTGGCCTGCAACTTTCATGAAATGTTGATGGGCGCGAGTTTATCGTTCCGGATTTATTCGGGGCTGACCGAGGGTGCGGTACTGGCGCTCAATGTGCACGGCAGTGACGAACTCAAGCAGGCCTATCTGCACAAGCTGGTCAGCGGTGAATGGACCGGCACCATGTGCCTGACCGAGCCGCAGGCGGGCACTGACCTGGCGTTGCTGCGGACCAAGGCCGAACCCCAGGCTGACGGTAGTTACCGGGTTAGCGGAAATAAGATTTTTATCAGCGGCGGTGAGCAGGATCTCAGCGAGAATATCGTCCATCTGGTCCTGGCCCGCCTGCCTGATGCGCCTGCTGGGGTCAAAGGCATCAGTTTGCTGTTGGTGCCCAAATTCATCGCTAATGCCGATGGCAGTCTTGGTCAGCGTAATGCGCTAAGCTGTGGCGCACTTGAGCACAAGATGGGGATCAAGGGCGCGGCCACCTGCGTGATGAATTTTGATGGCGCCACCGGCTGGTTGGTTGGTGAAGCCAATCAAGGTCTGGCGGGCATGTTCACCATGATGAATGACGCCCGTTTTCAGGTGGGTTTGCAGGGCCTGGGTGTTGCCGAAGCCGCTTATCAAGGGGCGCTGCGCTATGCCCGCGAGCGCTTGCAGTCACGCGCATTGACCGGCCCGGCTGCGCCTGAAAAGGCCGCTGACCCGATCATCGTGCATCCGGATGTAAGGCGCATGTTGTTGACCCAGAAGACCCTGGTCGAAGGCTCGCGCATGCTGGCCGCCTACACCGCGCGTTTGCTCGATCTGGAACATGCGCATCCGGATGCCACAGCACGCAAGGCTGCTGGCAAGCGCGTGGCGCTGCTGATTCCTATCGTTAAGGCATTCTTTACCGACATGGGCCAGGAGGTCGCCAGCCATGCCGTGCAGGTATACGGTGGGCACGGTTACATCCGTGAGTGGGGCATCGAGCAGTTGATGCGTGACAGTCGCATCACTCAACTCTATGAAGGCACCAACGGTATTCAGGCGCTGGATTACATTCGCCGCAAGCTGCTGGGTGATGGTGGTCAGCAGTTGACCGAGCTATGTGACGAGTTCAGCCAGTTGTGTGCTGCGCAGGCACAGCGCCCCGCCTTGCAAGCCATGGCCGCCACAGTGCAGTCGCGTGTTGTTGAGTGTGGTGAATTGACCGCGCAAGTCATAGCTGCATGCCAGCGTAACCCGCAGGAGATTGGCGCCTGCTCGGTGGACTTCTTGCAGTATTGCGCCTATGTGTTGTTGGCAGGCTTTTGGTTGCAGGCAGCCGCTCGCGCGCAAGACCAGCTTGATGCCGGTGATACGGATGCTGAGTTCTATCAGGCCAAATTGCACAGCGCGAACTTTTATCTGCAGCGTGTTTTGCCGCGCGCCAGCATGCACCGTGAAGCGATATTGGGTGGTGCCGACTGTCTGATGGCCATGCCTGAGAGCAGTTTTGCGTTTTAATGGCTAAAGCCGTGCAGCGTCGCCAATTGGCGCGGCATTGCACGCTAGAACAGATAATAAGAGGACATGGATCATGCGCCCATTCAGCTTTGCGACAACCGCACAGATTATCTGCGAGTCAGGCTCTTCCAATCGACTGGCAGCGCTCTGCCGCGAGCGTGGTGCCAGACGTGTGCTGATCGTCACCGATCCCGGTATCACCAAACTTGGCCTGTTGAGTCCGGTGCTGCCGGGGTTCGCCAGCGAACAGGTCGCCTTCGAGGTGTTTGATCAGGTTGTTGCCGACCCGCCAGAAGCAATAGTTGACGCAGCCCTTGCCCAGGCGCGTGAACTCAAGGCCGAATTGATTGTGGGCTTTGGTGGCGGCAGTTCGATGGATGTTGCCAAGCTGATTGCCTTGCTTGCTCATCCGCAAAGCACTCAACAGTTGGCGGATATCTATGGCGTTGGTAATGCGACTGGCCAGCGTTTGCCGCTGATTCAGGTGCCAACCACCGCTGGCACGGGTTCAGAAGTCACCCCCGTGGCGATTGTTACCACCGGTGAAACCACCAAGATGGGTGCTGTTTCGCCACTGTTGCTCCCGGATTTGGCCCTGCTTGATGCTGAGTTGACCTTGGGCTTACCGCCGGCAGTGACTGCAGCGACGGGCATTGACGCCATGGTGCATGCGATCGAAGCCTATACCAGCGTGCACAAGAAAAACCCGCTGTCGGATATGTTGGCGCGTGAAGCCCTGCGTCTGTTGGCGGCTAATCTCGATGAGGTGGTGCACAACGGCAGTAACCGCGAAGCGCGTCAGGCAATGTTGCTGGGGGCTTGTCTGGCTGGTCAGGCGTTCGCCAATTCGCCGGTTGCGGCGGTGCATGCGCTGGCGTATCCGCTGGGCGGGCACTTTCACATTCCCCACGGTTTGAGTAACGCATTGGTTCTGCCCCATGTGCTGGGCTTCAATGCCAGCGTTGCGGCGCCTTTGTATGCGGAGCTGGCGCCGCTGGTGCTGGGCGAAAAACTACGCACGGGCGCGGCGGTCGATCAAACCGAGCAGTTCATCATGGAGTTGGCAGATTTCAGCGAACGCAGTGGCCTGCCAACTCGACTGCGTGATGCCGGGGTTGGGCAAGATATGTTGGAGCAACTGGCGCGCGACGCGATGCTGCAACAGCGTTTGCTGGTCAATAACCCGCGTGAGATGACCGAGCAGCATGCCTTGGCGATTTATCAGTCGGCGTATTGATTGAGCGCCGCGCATGACCACTTCTGATTAGGAACTTGCATGAACCAAGCTCAACACCTGCGAAACGATTACCGGCATTTTCAAGCTGTCACCACGCGCTGGCACGACAATGACATCTATGGTCACGTCAACAACGTCACCTATTACAGCTACTTTGACAGCGCTGTGAATCGTTACCTGATTGAGGTGGGCGGCTTGGATATTCACAGTGGCGAAGTAGTCGGTTTCGTGGTCAGCTCAAGTTGCGATTACTTTGCCTCTATTGCCTTCCCAGACCAGATCGAGCTCGGGCTGCGCGTTGGCAAGCTGGGCAACAGCTCGGTGCAATACGAGCTGGCCGTGTTCAAGCAGGGTGAAGAGCTTGCCTGCGCGGCAGGGCGCTTTGTGCATGTATTTGTTGACCGCCAAAGTAATCGCCCGGTGCCCATTCCTGATCAGTTGCGCAGTGCCTTGGCTGGGCTTCTGGTCGAGCAATAAAGCAACTTTTGCTCGACCAAGGTCCAAACACACAAAAGCCCGCGATAATGCGGGCTTTGCTTTGCAGCCGTTAAGCGGGGTGCGGATTTCAGTGATGCTTTTTGTGCTTCTTGTGTTTGTGCTTGCCGTGGCCGTCATGGCCGTCGTTGTCGTCCGCCAGGTTATTACCCAGTGCGCCACCCGCTGCGCCGCCCAAGCCTGCGCCTATGGCTGAGCCGGTGCTGCCGCCGATCTGATTGCCCAGTACTGAGCCGCCAGCTGCGCCCAAGCCGCCACCCAGCGCCGACTCGGTTTTGTTACCGTCGCGTGAACTCATGGCACCACCGGCCGCGCCGCCTAGGCCAGCACCTACCGCTGCGCCAGTGCTACCGCCAACCTGCTGGCCGATAACGTTACCCAGTGCACCACCGACGCCACTGCCGACAGCAACTTTGCCATCATCGGCGAAAGCCATGGGGGTAGCCAGTGCGCCAATGGCAACTGCAATGATTAACTTGCGCATAAAAACCTCGTCATCCAGACGCCCCAAAAACGCAGGGCATTGGCTGTGACCACTCGCTTCAATGCGCTTGGACACAGCATCAGTGAGGTATTCGATGACTAAATGGCACTAAAGTTCCTGATGGCGAGACTTGCCTTGAGATGCTAGCGACGGCGCCAGCCGCGGTTCCAGTGCTTTTTATGGCGATGTTTGTCATGTTTCCAGCCGCGCCGATCGCGATCACGGTGATGATGGTCGCGACGATAGCCATCGTGGTCATCGGAGCGACTTTCGTTGCCGTAATAGTTGCCCAGCGCACCACCAGCTCCGCCACCCAAGGCAGCGCCAATCAGGCCGCCGCTACTGCCACCGACACTGCGTCCGGCAACGTTGCCACCTGCGCCGCCAAGGCCGCCGCCAATGGCTGCTTCGGTGCGGTTGCGTCGATCTGCACCGGCTGCACTGCCCGCTGCGCCGCCGACACCCGCGCCAATCGCGGCGCCGGTGCTGCCACCAAATTGTTCGCCGACTGCCGCGCCCAGCAAGCCGCCCAGTGCACCGCCGATTCCAGCTTCGGTGCCACCTGCGAAAGCGCTGGCACTGCTCATGCTCAGGGTCAGAAAAATAATTGAGGAGTACTTCATACGACAATCACTCAATGGATGTTGATGTCGCGATCCTCTTGCTGTGCAACTAACTGCGCAAGTTAAATCCGACCAATAACCTGTGTTTTGCACATATGATAAATATATGTTTTTTAAGGAGAACTTTTTGATTTTCGGAGTGGTCTGAGCCTGATTGCCCAGGCTCGATTTCTGCTGTTTTCAGCCTGTTTCGCAGGTCAATTTGCCACTATCGCGGGCTGGTTGCCTGCTTGCTCGTGCAGATTAGAAGTCTTCTTTATCAGGCGCTTTTAGCTTCGATCATGTGCTTATCGGCGGCGCTGGCAAACAAGCGGATGGCGATAAATTTCGAGGTCGGGGTGAAGCTGCCGCTGCCGTAGCTCTGCAACGGTACCAAGGGGTTGGCTTCCGGGTAATAGGCGGCAGCTTGGCCCGCAGGAATATCAAAAGCAAGCAGGGTGAAGCCCACAATCTTGCGTTCGATATTGTCATCCCAGAGCGTCATCGCATCGACTTTCTGCCCCGGCTTGAAGCCCAGGCGGATGATATCTGCTTGGTTGGCAAAGATGACTTTGCGTTGACCGCTGACGCCGCGATAGCGGTCATCCAGACCATAAATGGTGGTGTTGTACTGATCATGGGAGCGCAAGGTCTGCATGATCAGGTCAGCCTGCTGACCACTGCGCTTGGCTTGCTCTGGAATCAAATCCTCAAGTAACGGGTTGGCCTTGAAACTGGCTTTGCCCGAGGGCGTTTGCCATTGGCGCCGCGCCGCTGAGTTGCCCAGATAGAAGCCGCCAGGCTGTTGCAGGCGCTGATTGAAATCTGTGAAGCCGGGAATGGTGTCGGCGATCAACTTGCGAATTTCCCGGTAATCAGCAATCAGCTCATCCCAGTTGACGGGATTGTCACCCAGCGTGGCCTTGGCAATGCCCGCGATAATTGCGGGCTCCGAGCGCATCTGAGTCGATAAAGGGGTTAATTGTCCATAAGATGCATGGATCATGCTGAATGAGTCTTCGACCGTAACCGCCTGCGGGCCGCTGGTTTGTTGGTCGATATCGGTGCGGCCCAGGCACGGCAGAATCAGTGCCTGCTTGCCAATGGTCAGGTGGCTGCGGTTGAGCTTGGTGCTGATTTGCACGGTCAACTCGCAGTTTTGCAGGGCTTTGTGGCTCTGCGGGCTGTCGGGCGTTGCCTGGGCAAAGTTACCGCCCAGGGCGATAAATACTCGCGTCTCGCCTGCGAGCATGGCGTTGATTGCGGCAACCACGTTATGACCTTCTTCACGGGGCGCGCTGAACTTGAAGCGCTGCTCCAATGCATCAAGCAGCGCGGCGGACGGGCGCTCGTCGATGCCCATGGTGCGGTCGCCTTGAACGTTGCTGTGGCCGCGTACCGGGCATAACCCCGCGCCAGGACGGCCAATGTTGCCGCGCAGCAGTTGCAGGTTGGTGATTTCCTGAATGATTGCAACCGAATGACGGTGCTGAGTGATGCCCATGGCCCAGCACATAATCACCCGGTCAGCCTGACGGTAAAGGCGCGCTGCGTGTTCCAGCTCTTGCAGGCTCAAGCCAGACTGCGCAACCAATGATGGCCAGGCGCTAGCGTCGAGCAGCGCAATATAGTCTTCAATTCCTTGGGTATGCGCTTCGATGAAGGCATGGTCGAAGACTGCTGGCAAATTGTTGTCTGCGGCTTCGCGCTCCCACTGCAACAGGAATTTGGCAATGGCGCGCAGGGCTGCCATGTCGCCGCCAAGCGCAGGGCGGAAGAAGCTGGTATTCAGCGGCTCAGAGCCGTTGGTGAGCATCTCGATGGGATGCTGCGGGTGCTGAAACCGCTCAAGCCCGCGTTCCTTCAACGGGTTAAAGCAAACCACTTGGGCGCCGCGCTTGACTGCCTCACGTAGCGGTTCGAGCATGCGTGGGTGATTGGTGCCTGGGTTCTGGCCCAACACGAAAATGGCATCGGCCTTGTCAAAATCATCAAAGGTGACTGTGCCTTTGCCAATACCGATACTTTGGCCCAAGGCAACGCCGCTGGCCTCGTGGCACATGTTCGAGCAGTCGGGGAAATTGTTGGTGCCGAACGCGCGGCCAAACAGTTGATAAAGAAAGGCGGCCTCGTTGCTGGCGCGGCCCGAGGTGTAGAAGTCAGCCTGGTTCGGGGTGTCGAGTCCATTGAGGTGCTTGGCAACCAACTTGAAGGCATCGTCCCAGGCAATGGGCACGTAGTGATCGGTGGCGGCGTCGTAACGCATCGGTTCGGTCAGGCGGCCTTGGTATTCCAGCCAATAGTCACTTTGTTCACGCAGTTGGCTGAGGCTGTAGCGCTTGAAGAATGCGGCGTTGACCGCGCGGCTGGTGGCTTCCCAGTTAACCGCCTTGGCGCCGTTTTCGCAGAACTTCACCGCGCCGCTTTCCGGGGAGTCGCCCCAGGCGCAGCCAGGGCAATCGAAGCCACCGTTCTGGTTGGTCTTGAGCAGGGCGCGCAGGTTCTTCAGCGGTTGCTTACTGTCCAGCCAGAAGCGTGTCACGCTGCGCAATGCGCCCCAGCCCGCTGCGGGGCCTGTGTAAGGTTTGTAGCGTGGCGGGGCAACATGCATATTCATTGGCTGGATGACCTTGTCGGTGCTGGGCTGAAAACCCTTGGGGCACTGTGGTGCGGCAGGTGGATAAGATTGAGGTTGTGCTGTCGCGCCCACTGCACGCTGAGTGCGGTCGGGGCCGAGAGGCTGACCAGCGTTTGCAGGCCAGCGCGAATGGCTTTCTGGATAAGTTCCAGGCTGCAGCGGCTGGTGATTACCGCGAAGCCGTGATGCCCATCAGCCGTGTTGTTATGCAAGGCACCGATCAGTTTATCCAGCGCATTGTGGCGGCCGATATCTTCGCGGCACAGGCTTATTGCGCCCTGGGTATCAACCAGCAAGGCTGCATGCAGTGCGCCGCTGGTGCGAGCCAGTTGCTGTTGCTCGCTGATGCGCTGGCGTAGCTCAAAAAGGTGCTCGGCTGGCGGTAATGGACTTACAGGCAATGGCTTGAGTGCGGGGAGTGCCTGATCCAATGCTTCTACGCCACACAGGCCGCAACCGCTGGTGCCGGCCAGTTGCCGGCGCTGCTCTTTCAGCGCCCAAAATGCACGATTACTCAGGGTTACTTGGGCGTTTAGGGCGTCACCTGTGCGTTCAAGCTGGATGTCATAAATTTCGTCAACGCTGTCTATGAGCGCATTGCTCAGGCTGAAGCCTGCAATAAAGTCTTCAACGAAGGATGGGGAAACCATCATCACCGCATGGTTGATGCCGTTGTAACTGATGGCCAGCGCGCACTCGTCGGCCAGGGTCACCGCATCGCTGGCGCAGGCGGCGGTCAGTTCGGTGTAGCTGTAGTCGGTGTGCTGGGCAGGCTTTACCCTGTCAGGACGGGGCATGGGGGTTCCCCTGATGCGCGTTGGTTTAAGCCAAGCCTATTGTTTTAAGCAGGATGAGTCTAATCGCTATGGCCAATGCCGTGATCGATGCGCTCTATCATGCGCTTGTAAATCGAGTTTATATCTTAGATAACAAGTCTTTAGCTTCATCAAAGCAGGCTTGAGCCAAGGCTGATCGCTGCCCGTTGGCGCGCATTATCAGGCCAAGAGGAGCAAGGGTATGGGCGCCCTCTATCGGTGTTAAGGCCAGGTTTTCAGTGAAATCACTCAAGCCGCTATTGAGTGGCATTACCGCGCAGCAGATACCCGCGCTGACTGCGTGCAGCAACTGGTGGACGGCGTCTGTTTCGAGTCGTGGATGCGGGGTGATCCCGCGTGAGCGCAGATTGTGGTCGATGGACTGGCGAAAGTGCATGCCGCTCGACAGCAGGCCCAGAGGCAGCTCCGCCAGTGCTTCCCATTTCAACTGTTGATCTGGCAGTTGAAAGTGGCGACGGTCATACAGCAGTCCCATGCGCGACTCGGCAAGTTCGAGGCTCTGGTAATGCTCGCGATCGAGGCGTTCGACATACGACAGGCCCAGGTCAATCTGGTTGCTGCTCAAGCGCTCCAGTATCTGTTCGCTGCTCAGTGAAAACAGTTGGAAGCGCAAGCCAGGATGCTGTTTGGCGAAGAGTTTGATCAGGCGCATCGGGTCAAAGCCTGCAAGCGGCACCACTCCCAGGCGAAGCGTACCGACCAACTGGCCGCGACAGGCAGCGGCTTCTGCATAGAGCCCGTCATGGGCGGCAATGACTGTGCGAGCCCAGGCCAGAATCCGCTTGCCATCCTCGCTGAAGCCCTCAAAGCGTTGGCCGCGCTGCACCAGTTCAAGGCCCAGTTCTTGCTCCAGGTTGCGCAGGCGCATGGATAGGGTCGGCTGGGTGATGTGGCAGCGTGCAGCGGCCTGGCCAAAGTGCCGGGTCTCATCCAGGGCGATAAGGAATTTGAGTTGTTTTATATCCATGCGCAGGCCTCTGTCTGGCTTTCGATTCTGTGCGTTGGCGTGGCGTTCAATCAAACCGCATTCGCAGTGCCGGCGGTTGGGCAAGCTTCATAATTCTTCAGATCAGCGGGTCATGTCCGTGCTGATTTCAGGCTAGACTGGAGCTTCTGGGCATTTTTAGCTCGGAAATTTTCCAAGGAATTAAGAGGAATAGCGATGAGTATTTTCAGTTTCGTCAAAGAAGCCGGGGTAAAACTCTGGGAATCAGTGGTCGGCCAGGAGGCGCAAGCTGCTGAGTCGTTGCAAGCGCATGTGGCAAAGGTTGGTTTGGGCAATCCCGCGATTCAACTGAGTGTTGAAGGGGAAAAGGTCATTGCCAGCGGTGAAGTTGCCAGTCAGGAAGAGAAAGAAAAAATTCTCTTGGCTCTGGGCAACGTTGAAGGCGTTTCTGAAGTTGAAGACAAGATCACTGTTGCTACGCCAGCGCCTGAAGCACGCTTTGTGACGGTCAAGAAAGGCGACACGCTCAGTGCCATTGCCAAAGCTGAATACGGCAATGCCAACGCCTACAACAAGATTTTTGAGGCTAACAAGCCAATGCTCAGCCATCCGGACAAAATCTATCCGGGTCAGGTGCTGCGTATTCCTCAGGAATAACAGGCATCGACGGCCAGATTATTATGCCTGGCCGCTCTAGTTTGTGCGTTTGAGCCTTAAAGCGCAGGGTCGGTTCTGACCAGTCATCAGGCCCCTCCCTGCGCGCTAGGCTGTAAACCCTGCAATATCGTCCGGTAATCCTCTACAGCGGCAAACTCCCCGGTATCTCGTGGCCCTTGACGGCTGTCTGGCTCGCGGACGGCGAGTAGGTGGGCGATGCCAAACTGGGCGGCGCTGCGCAGCACTGACAAGCTGTCGTCAATAAACAGGCTACGTGCCGGGTCAAATATCAGATCTTGCTTGAGGGCGAACCAGAACTGTTGGTTCTCTTTGGCAAACCCATAATCGTGGGAGCTGATCATGCGCTCGAAATAGCCTGCCAATTCGATGCGCTCAAGCTTCAGCGATAATGAATCACGGTGGGCGTTGGTGATCAGCACCACTCTTTTACCGGCTGCACGAACGGCTTCCAAGAACGTATCGGCGTCCGGACGCAGGGCGATCAGATCGGCAACCTCGCGTTTAAGATCGCGAATCGACAGCTTCAGCTCACGGCTCCAAAAATCGGTGCAATACCAGTTAAGTTGCCCGGCATGTTCCTTGAACAGCGGCATCAACTCGGCATCGGCAAGCTCACGACTGATCTTGTGATGCTCGGCGTACCGTTGTGGCAGGTGTTCCAGCCAGAAGTGGTTGTCGAAATGCAGGTCGAGCAGGGTGCCGTCCATATCCAGCAGGACGGTGTCGATTTCGCGCCAAGGCAGTGCAGTCATATGCGGTTTATCGTCGGTCGGTGAGTTTGGGATGGCCGGGGTCGTAATTGCGCAATCTTCGCGGCTGATAATCCGGGCAAGCGCGGTATGATAACTTGCAAGAATAGTTAAGGAGCTGTCTTCATGCGTCAGAAGCCTACCGTACTCGCCAGTGAAATCGTCGCCAGCAGTCGCTTGTTCCGTGTTGAAGAACTGCAACTGCGTTTCAGTAATGGCGTCGAGCGTACCTACGAGCGGCTGGTCGGCAAAGGCGTGGGTTATGGCGCGGTGATGATTGTGGCCATGCTTGATAACGAGCATGCGGTGTTGGTCGAGGAATATTGCGGCGGCACCGATGATTATCAGGTGTCGCTGCCCAAAGGCTTGATTGAGCCTGGTGAAGATGTGCTGGATGCCGCCAATCGTGAGCTTAAAGAGGAAGCCGGTTATGGTGCACGAAAGCTTGAGTTGCTTGCCGAGCTCAGCCTGTCGCCTGGCTACATGAGCCAGAAAATCCAGGTGGTGCTGGCCAGCGACCTCTATGAAGAGCGCCTACCCGGTGATGAGCCCGAGCCCATGCGGGTGGATAAAGTCAGCCTGCGCGAGCTGTCGAGTTTGATCCAGCATCCGCTGTTCAGCGAAGGGCGGGCACTGGCTGCGTTGTATCTGGCGCGCGATATTCTAAGTCAGCGCGGGGACTTTACCCAATGAATGATGCGTTGATTGCAGCGGTGGTTAAGCTGGTGCGTGAGGCTGGAAAGGCGACCTTGCCGCATTGGCGCGCAGGTGTCGAGGTCACTGAAAAGGCCGATGCTTCGCCAGTCACTGCGGCGGACCTGGCTGCTCACCATATTCTCAATGATGGTTTGCAGGCGCTGGAACCAAACATCCCCGTGCTGTCAGAGGAAGCGGCGAATATCGCCCTTGGCGAGCGTTCGCAGTGGACCCGTTGGTGGCTGGTTGATCCGCTTGATGGCACCAAGGAATTTATTGCTGGTAGTGAAGAGTTTACGGTTAACGTCGCCCTGATTGAAAAGGGTGAAGTGGTGTTTGGCGTGGTCGGCATGCCGGTCAACGACACTTGTTTATACGGCGGTTCGGGGCTTGGCGCCTGGCGCGAAGATGCTCGGGGCGAGGCCCAAGCCATCCATGTGCGCGTGGCGCCAGTCAGCGCCTTTACTGTAGTTGCCAGTCGCCGCCACTCCAGTCCGGAGCAAGAAAGCCTGCTGGCCGGTCTGGCTGAGCAGGTTGGTGATTTGCAGTTGGTGAATGTCGGCAGCTCGCTGAAGTTTTGCCAGCTGGCCGAAGGGCTTGCCGATTGTTATCCACGGCTGGCACCAACCTCGCAGTGGGATACCGCAGCCGCTCAGGGCGTACTCGAAGGTGCCGGTGGCGAGGTGTTGACCCTGCAAGGCGATGCGCTGACTTACGAGGCGCGCGAGTCGCTGCTCAACCCGTTCTTTCTCGCCTTGCCTGCTTCTGCGCAGTGGCGCGGCCAATTGCTGAGCCTGGCCCGTAAGCTGAGCTGAGCCTGCGCATAGCGCTACAAACGGGTGGATGAAAATCATCCGCCCGTTGGCTGCCTAGTCGAGCATATCGCTGTAGCGATCGTCTTTTTTGAAGGTCAGCGGCTGTTCGAAGCCGGGAATGATGATTTGCTCGGTGCCGATCTCAATTTCGCTGTCGTCGATCAGGTCTTTGCCGAAGTTGTAGATGATATCCAGTTGGCCAAGCAGGGCGTTGCGGTCGTAATCGGCAGCGGCAGCGCGGGTTTTTTCGCGACGCTGCAAGTAGGCATTGAACGCTGCTTCGCCATGACGCTTACGCATCATGCGCTCGGCAACATGGGGCGCCAACAGCACACCGCTGGCGTTGTTGCCGCCAAAACCCTTGGAGTTGATAAAGCACACATCCATCGACTCTTGGCCCAGATCGCGGTCTTGGGTGGCGATGCTCAGGTGCTGCTGATGTACATCCTCAGCCACTTCGTCGATGGTTTTGATGCCTGGCAAAATTCCATACTTGAAGGTGCCCAGTGCTGAAATCACCTGGTCGCCGCTGGCGGTTGCCAGCGAGTGGCCAACAAAGGCTTTGACTGCAGTGATCGGCCAGCTTTCGATGCCGAAGGCGGTGGCGATGCGGTTGAGCAAGTCGGACTCGGTGGTGCGGTTGGCGGGTGTGCTGGAGCCGTGCGCATGGACGAAGCTGCGCTTTTGCACTGCCTCGCTACCGAGCAACTGGCTGGCGCTGGCGACAGCCTTGGCCATGGTCAGGTAATTGCCTGGGCCAGGTGCTGAAATGGATTTCTTGAAGCCGTCGGCATTGATAAAAACGTCCGGCACGGCGCCGTGAATGTCGGCGCCCAACTCCAGCGCCAACTCATCATCCATCAGCATGACGTACTGGCACGACTCCGCGAGGGTGAAACCACAGTTCTTGCCAAAAGGTCGGCTGGCACGCTGGAAGTCGACATCGTCAGTGCCTTGGATCTGGCGCAGGCCTTCTTCGGTAGCCAATGCGCCCATGGCGCCGTAGCCTTCGATGCATTCTTGGGTAATGGGGGCTTCGCTGTTGCCGATCAACGCGACTCGCGCCTTGCCCGACTGGATGTGTTCAATGCCTTTTTGCAAGTTGTAGAGGAAAGTTGCACAGGCGCCGGTGATGCTGCCGGTGGTGCCAACGCTGCCCAATACGTAGGCGTTGATAAAGTCGGTCGGCATGCTATTGAAGCCCAGCGGCAGCTGTTTGGCGGTCACTCGGCCGCCCTTGAGGCGGGACTGCATCAGGCCACCGTAACCGTTTTCATCGAGTTGGCTCATGATGCTGCCAGAAAACACTGCGACTTCGTCAGGCGCGACATGCTGGCTGATGATTTTCCAATCAATGCCGGTCGAGCGCAGCGCATCGGTTGCGCCGACGACAGTCATCGCCAGCCCGCGCGGATGAAAACGTGCGTTGTAGAGTTCGCTTGGCTCGAAGCCATTGGGTAATTGACCGGCCGATTTCACGGGCAAGGCGCGGTAGCTGTCGATTTTAAAATCACAGCTATCGTAAAGCGTGACTCGCACTTCACTTGGACTCAGGTCTTCAACTGCCCAGTCCGACGGCAGCGGCTCGGGCAATTGCTTGCGCAAGGTGATGAAGCTCAACGGGTTGCCGGCGGTGGCATCAATGGTGATGCTTTTTTGCCAATGGGCGGCATCGACATCGAGGTACTTTTTCTCGATGCGGCGCACCAATGTCGAGGCAAAGATGTACGTCGAGAATTGCTCGTCAATCTGACCAAGGCTCAACTCTTCACCTTCAAGGGATTGGTATTGGCCGTCAACCACCTTGATCAGCTTCATCAATACCGCCAGTCCGGCAATGGTCGCCTGGCGGCTGGCAAGGTCCATCGACTCGATCACCGTGCGGCGGAAACCGTGGTGGAACGAGCTGCGTCCTGCTGCGTTATAACCACCAAAACCAACAATAACGGGTAAGCGAGACATGGCGCAGATAACTCCTTGAATAGGTAAATCAAGACCGGCATAGCTGAATCAATGAAGCCTGTCTTGAATGCGCGGAGAACGCGCAGCCGTACTTAAAATTTTCGGATGCCTATGCTGACGCATTTGGTGACTTGTAAGTCACTGTTTCGACCAAGGTCGCGGTTCACCAGCGACTTGCCCCTGCTAGGGTTAAGGTTTTCATACTACGGGAATTCTGAAAAGCACTGCGCTAGATGTTAGGGGCCTGGCTTGGCTGTTACTGGCGTTGGTTGTCCTGTGGTCGCTTGCTGGCTTTTTCAGAGGGTTCGTACAGGCAATGGTATGGGTGCCGCACGCCTTTGTGATAGACACTATTTCTGGTTTCGCTGGAGAACAATAATGAACAGCAGCAATCCTTATGAGTTCGGCATGCCGCGCGATGCGGCCAATTTTCAAGCATTGAGTCCGTTGAGTTTTCTTGAGCGTGCCGCTTTCGTGTACCCGAACAAGCTCGCCTTGATTAATGGCGCACTGCGTCAAACCTGGGGTGAAACTTACAATCGCTGCGTGCGTTTTGCCTCCGCATTGGCGCAGCGTGGCGTTGGCCTGGGTGATACGGTCGCGGTTATTGCACCTAACGGCCAAGCCATGTTCGAGGCGCATTTTGCGGTGCCTATGTGCGGCGCCGTGCTCAATGCGATCAACACCCGGCTCGATGCTGAAACCATAGCGTTCATCCTCCAGCATGGCGAGGCAAAAGTGCTGCTGGTCGATAAAGAGTTCAGCGAGACGGTACAGCGTGCGCTGGGTCAAATGGCTGAACGCCCCTTGGTTATAGGCATTGATGACGCCGAATATCTTGAGGGCTCGTTGATTGGCGAGCTCGATTACCAAGCCCTGCTGGCTGAGGGCGACCCGGACTATGCCTGGAGCCTGCCAGCGGATGAGTGGCAAGCCATTGCCCTCAATTACACCTCGGGCACCACGGGCAATCCCAAGGGTGTGGTTTATCATCACCGTGGCGCGCACCTCAATGCGCTGTCGAACGCCATGTGCTGGGACATGACCCGTTTTCCGGTGTACCTGTGGACGCTGCCGATGTTCCATTGCAATGGCTGGTGTTTTCCCTGGGCGTTGGCCGCCTATATCGGTACCAGCGTATGTTTGCGTCATGTTCGTGCCGATGCCATCTACCCGGCGCTCGCCGAACATGGGGTTGATCATTTTTGTGGTGCGCCGATTGTGTTGAACATGCTCGCCAATGCATCGGCTGAACTGAAGGCGTTGAAGACACGGCCAGTGAAAGTCTTGACTGCTGGCGCAGCACCTCCGGCGGCGGTGATTGAGGCCATGGAGGCGCTCGATTTCAAGGTCACCCACGTATACGGCCTGACTGAAACCTATGGCCCAAGCGTTGCCTGTGAGTGGAAATCCGAGTGGGACGAGGCGTCGCCTGAGGAGCGCGCCAAGCTGAAATCGCGCCAGGGCGTGCGTGCGCCATTGCTGGATGAATTAATGGTGGCCGACCCCGAAACCCTGCAACCGGTGCCCAAAGATGGTGAAACCATCGGCGAAATCTTCATGCGCGGTAATGTGGTGATGAAGGGCTACCTGAAAAACCCTACTGCAACAGCTGAAGCCTTTGCCGGTGGCTGGTTTCATTCCGGGGACTTGGCTGTGTGGCACGCGGATGGCTATGTCGAGATCAAGGATCGCTCAAAAGACATCATCATCTCCGGCGGTGAGAACATCTCATCGATTGAACTCGAAGGCATCTTGTATCGCCACCCCCATGTGCTGGAGGCGGCGGTGGTCGCCATGGACAGTGAGAAATGGGGCGAGACGCCTTGCGCCTTTATCACCTTGAAGCCGGGCATGGAATCAACCGAGGAGTCTATGCTGCGGTTTTGCCAGGCCCATATGGCGCGCTTCAAGGTGCCGGGCAAAGTGGTGTTCTGTGAACTGCCAAAAACCTCCACCGGCAAGGTGCAGAAATTTGTGCTGCGCGAACAAGCACGCAACTTGCCGAAATCGGTTTAGTTGCATGTTTCAGGTTGTTGAGGGGATAAAAAAGCCCGGCGCGAGGCCGGGCTGAAGAGTTGCAATCGATACGTTTGACCTAGTTCATCCCCAACCAGTTTGGCAGTGCCATTGAAACGGCTGGGATGTAGGTAATCACCATCAGGAAGCCGAGCAGCAGCATCAGCCAAGGCCAGGCGGCGCGGATTACCTGGGTCAGCGGCATGCCGGTCACCGCCGAGGTGACGAACAGGTTCAGGCCAACCGGTGGGGTTATCAAGCCGATCTCCATGTTGACCACCATGATGATGCCCAAATGGATCGGGTCGATGCCGAGTTGCACCGCGATCGGGAACAGGATCGGCGCCAGAATCAGGATGATGGCCGAGGGCTCCATGAATGCACCAGCGACCAGCAGCACGATGTTCACCACCAGCAGGAACTGCCAAGGCTGCAGGCCAGCTTCGATCACCCAGGCGGTGATGGTCTGCGGGATCTGCTCGGTGGTCAGTACATGGGCGAACAACATGGCGTTGGCGATGATGAACATCAGCATGATGGTCAGCTTGCCGGAGTCGAGCAGCACTTTCGGGCAGTCACGGAAAGTCAGGTCTTTGTAAACGAACAGCGCGACAAAACCGGCGTACACCGCAGCCACCGCAGCAGCTTCAGTCGGGGTGAACATGCCCGAGTAGATACCGCCGAGAATCACCACCATCAGCAGCAGGCCCCAAACGGCTTTGCGTG